>NZ_JAIUJY010000002.1 GCF_020166105.1 Blastococcus sp. LR1 | reverse complement strand
CATGGCGAGAGGGAAACGCCCGGCAACATTCCGAACCCGGAAGCTAAGCCTCTCAGCGCCGATGGTACTGCCCTGGAGACGGGGTGGGAGAGTAGGACGCCGCCGGACAACCATTCACGAAAGGCCCCCAGCCACCAGGCTGGGGGCCTTTCGTCGTTCCCGGAACATTCGAGCTAAGGCCATAGAGGCCCCCGGATGGCCGGCACCGCTATCTGCCTCTCCGGTGATGGTGGGGCCGTCCCGTGTGAGCGCTGCCAGCGGTGGGACGAGGATGCCCCTCCTGTGGCCCGTTCAGCTGATGGACGAGTCAGGGGTCGCGGGCGGCGGGGTTGTCATGCGTCGCGTCGGTCCGTGCGCGTCGGCCGGGGAGAGTGGCACCGGCATTTCGTCAGGACCCGAAAAGGCCCCGCAGCACCGAGCGCCGCGGGGCCTTCTCTCGCGTTCGGTCAGGGAACGACGCGGCGGATCCCGGGGAAGGACACCAGCGCGATGAGGAGAGCGAGCGCGGCGGGCAGGCCCACCGTCAGCGTCGTCGCCGACTGGTCGCTGAACCAGGTGCCGAGGCTCCCCCAGGCGTCGAGCCAGGTGACCAGGACGGCGAGGCCGCCGAAGAAGACCAGCGATCCGACGATCAGGCCCCAGGTGCCGGCCTGGCCGTACCGCTGGTGCACGACGCCCATACCGATCCCGACGAAGATGAATGCCAGCATCGGGGCACCCGACGTCAGGACCTGCAGGAAGAAGTTGTCCACCTCGAAGGGCCCAGGAGCCCAGTAGTTCAGTCCGCCGCCCCAGCCGTTCGTCGCGTTCTCGATGGCCACGAGCACCGCGATCGCGAGGCCGTAGTACAGCGCCTGGGCTCCTGCGAACAGCGCCGTCCCCAGGTAGAAGGTGCGACGGCTGACGCTGACGCCCATGGCGAACGGGAGCAGGTGGGTGACGGCCTGGACGTAGACGACCAGCACGGTGAAGTAGAGCGCCAGGACTCCACCGGTGAAGCCGCCGTCCTCCTCCCCGGCCGGCGTGAGGTTCCAGATGGCGATGTTGATCGCGAAGCTGATGGCGACGACCAGCCACGGGATGCCGAGGCTGACCAGGGGGTTGATCAGGTGCAGACGTGCCGCCTGCAGGACGCGGGTCATCGGGGGACCTCCTCGAGGTCGGTGGGAGCGGTGGCGGCTGCCGCGCGGGAGGCGGGGCTCTGCAGGCTCATCGCGACGATCAGCTGCTGGAGGTTGGTCGGTTCGACGGTGAGCCCGGATTCGGCGGCCGACCGGCGGGCGGCGGCGTCGGGAACGCGGACGACCGCGCGGGCGTGGCCACCCAGGGCCTCCGTGTGCAGGAGCTGGTGCTGCTGCGCGAATGCCTCCACGACGACGCGGGGGCCGCTCACCGTCAGCGCGCTGTTGCGCAGCGACTCGGCGTCGGCGTCGAGGAGCACGCGGCCCTTGTCGATGAGCAACACGCGCTCCAGGAGCGGGGCGATCTCCTCGATGAGGTGGGTGGAGAGGATGACGGTCCGCGGGTGCTCCGCGTAGTCGGCGATGAGCCGGTCGTAGAACAGCTGCCGTGCCACGGCGTCCAGGCCCAGGTAGGGCTCGTCGAACACCGTGAGCGGTGTCCGTGCGGCAAGACCGATGACGATGCCGACCGCCGAGGTCATGCCCCGGGAGAGCTTCTTGATGTTCCGGTTCGCCGGAAGGTCGAAGTCGCGCATCAGCGAAGCGGCGACGTCGGCGTCCCAGTGCGGGAACAGCATCGCCGCAGCGGTCAGCGCGTCCTTGACCCGGAAGTGATCGGGGTAGCGCTGCCCCTCCTTGATGAAGCAGATGTTCCGGAGGGCGGTGTCGTGCTCGTAGGGGGACTCCCCGAACACCCGGACGGTGCCGCTGGTCGGCACGCGGTGCCCGGCGACCAGCTGCATCAGGGTGGTCTTGCCGGCGCCGTTGCGGCCCAGCAGGCCGGTGATGCTGTCCTTCTCGAACGTCGTCGTGACGCCGGCGAGCGCGGTGTGCTCGCGGAAGCGCATCGTGACGTCCTGCACGGTGGCTGCTGCGGTCGCGGAGCCGGCGGTCATCGGGGGTCCTCCCAGCGGTCGATCATGTCGGTGAGCTCGTGGGGGGCGATGCCGAGCTTCTGCGCCTCGGTCATCAGCGGTCGGACGTACTGGTCGGCGAACTCGCTGCGGCGGCGCTTCAGCAGCTGTTCGCGAGCACCCGGGGCGACGAACATCCCGACACCTCGTCTCTTGTAGAGGACACCGTCGGCCACGAGCTGGTTGAGCCCCTTGGCGGCCGTTGCGGGGTTGATCCGGTGGAAGGCGGCCAGCTCGTTGGACGAGGGGGCCTGGCTCTCCTCGGGGAGGGAGCCGTCGACGATCGCGTTCTCGATCTGGTCCGCGACCTGCCGGAAGATCGGGCCGGCGTCCTCGTTCACGAGGTGGCCCAACAGTCACCAGGGCCCATGCAGTCCCTGGGTTCATTACTCATGTAATGAACCATAGGACCAGGCCGATCCCGCGCGCAAGCGCCTTCCGGAGCGTCTCCCCCGTGCGCGTTACGGTGACGCCGTCGAGTTCACCGCAGGAGGCCCGTTGTCCGGTCGTGCAGGCGCCCTCGTCGGCGCCGCGGCCGTGCTCGCGCTGGCCGGCTGCGGGACCGATCCCGCGACGTCCTCCCAGGTCGCCACGGAGGCGGCGAGGGTGCTCGAGGCGCGGACCGGAGTGCCGTCCGACGTCTCCTGCCCGGACGAGCTGCCCGCCGAGGTGGGGGCGGAGCTCCGGTGCGTGCTGACGCCCGAGGGCGACCCCCAGGAGTACGGGGTGACCGTGACCGTGACGGCGGTCGACGGGAACGTGCTGGACCTCGACGTCCAGGTGGACGACGAACCGACCGGCTGAGGGCGGTTGCCCAGCGCTGCGGCGGATGTCAGAGCGCTGCGGCGGATGTCAGAGCGCTGCGGCGAACGTCAGAGCGCCTCGGCCAGGGCCTCCAGGTCCTCCAGCGCGGTGTCGAGGTGCGGCGAGACGCGCAGCACCGGGCCGGTCATCTCTCCGGGCGCCCGCTCGGGGCCGATCGCGCTCAGCACGATGCCGTGCTCGGTCAGCAGCCGGGTCCGGGTACCGACGACGTCGACCCCGTCCGGCGGCAGCAGCGTCGTGCTGGCGGTCGGCTCGTCGATCGGCTCGACCACCCGCCAGCCGCCGACGCCGTCCAACAGCTCCCGGGTGCACCGGCCCAGGGCGGCGAGCCGTTCGCGCACCGCGTCCGGGCCGGCCGCCAGGTGCTCCCCGGTCGCCACGACGAGGCCGATGCGGCCGGCGACGTGCGCCTCGCCCGACTCGAACGCCCGCAACGGCGGGATGCCCTCGGGTTCGGGCAGCACGGGCACCAGCTCCGCGGCCAGCGCGGGCCGGACGAACAGCATCCCGACGCCGCGGGGGCCGGCCAGCCACTTGCGGGAGGTGCCGACGACGGCGTCGGCGCCGAGGTCGACGTCCACGTGCCCGAGCGACTGGGCGGCGTCCAGGACCAGGGGAACGCCGGCCTCGCGGCACAGGGCGGCGATCTCCCGGGCGGGCTGCAGCAGCCCGCGGTGGCTCCCGATGTGCGTCAGGTGCACGAAGCGCGGGGGATCGGTCGCCAGCAGCCGCGCCACGCCCTCGACGTCGGCCCGGCCGAGCCCGTCGACCGGCAGGGGCTCGGGGAGCAGCCCGGCGGCCCGGAACTGCGCGATGTTCGGGGCGTACTCCCCTGGCAGGCACGCCACCCGGGACCCGGCCGGGAGTCGCCACCCACCGAGGAGGGCGACCAGCGCCGCCTGGGCGGACTCGACGAAGGCGACGTCGGCGGCCGCCATGCCGACCAGTCCGCCGAGGATCGAGCGCCCCTGCTGGAGCAGGTGGTCCGCCGTCGCCTCGGCGACGTAGCCGCCCAGCTCTGACTCGTGCCGCGCGTGGTGCGCCGCGGCCTCGAGCGCCCGGTGCGACTGCCGGCTGGAGGCCGCGCTGTCCAGGTGGCGGCCCGCGGGCCGCGGGCGGACCGCGCGCCAGGAGGCGCCGAGGTCGTCGTGCGGGAGGCGGTCGTCGTGCGGGGCGGTCACGGGATGAACGCTAGGCGACGGCGGTCCGGCCTCAGGTGTCGAGTTCCCCACGGGCCACGGAGATCCCGGAGTGCGTGGGATCCCCGTCCAGCGGCTCGACCGAGACGTCGACGAGCGGGTACTCGCCCAGGTCCAGTCCGGCGGGCAGCTCGAAGGTCTGGGAGCCCGGCCGCAGGACGCCGAGCGGGACCATGTCGACGACCTGGGGCTCGATCAGCCAGAGCTCGTAGTACTCGCCGTCCAGCGCGGGAGCGTCCAGGTCCACCTGGAGCGCGCGCGAGCCGTCCTCGCGAACGAGGACCTCGGCACGGCCGGAGGCCTGCTCGTCGTCGAGCGGGTCGAGGGCGACGGCGGTCAGCGCCTCGGTGCTCTCACCGCTGCGGACCACGGCAGTGACGCCGGCACCGAGCACGGCTCCGGCGACGGCGGCGGCCGCCACCAGGACCAGGCCGCGACGCCGGGTGCGGAACGGGAGGACCTGGGCCCCGCCCGGCGTCTCCTCGGAGGAGGGGCCCACGGAGGGGGCAGCGGCGGAGGGTGCAGCGGCGACGGGCGCGGTCATGCCGGCCGGTGCTGCGGTCACGCCGGTGGCCGCGGCGATCGCGCCCCACACGGCGGGCGGCGGCGTCACGGACGGGCCGGGGTCGGCGAGCTCCGGAACGCTCACCGCCTCCACCGCGCGTCGCAGCGAGGCGACCTCGGCGCGGCAGAGGTCGCACGCGGCCAGGTGGAAGGCGTCGTCGTCGGGCAGCGGCTCGCGCAGCGCGGCGAGGGCGAGCTGCTCAGGCAGGCAGTGCTGCACCATCACCCTCCAATCGGCTCCTCAGTCGTTCCAGCGTGCGGCGGATGTGGGACTTGACCGTGCCCAGCGGGATACCGGTGCGTTCGGCGATCTGGGCGTGGGTGAGGTCGGCGAAGAACGCCAGCTCGATGATCCCGCGCTGCGGCTGGCCGAGACGGTCCAGCTCGTCGAGGACCAGCACCCGGTCTGCGACGACGCTGTCGATCCCCGGCCCCGATCCGCCGAGAGGAGCGGCCTGCGCCTGCGACATGGCGGCGTCGGTCTCGCGGCGCTGTCGCTCCCGGCGACCCCACGCGTCGGCGATCTTGTGCCGGCAGATGCCGACCAGCCACGCCGGCAGCGGTGACTCGCCGGGCCGGAAGCGGGCCCGGCCGGTCCAGGCGGCGATGAAGGTCTGCTGGGTGACGTCCTCGGCGTCCGGGCCGGGACCGAACGCCCGCACCGCCATCCCGTGCACCTGGCCGGACCAGCGCTCGTAGGCCCAGGCCAGGGCCTGCTCGTCGCCGGCGGCGAAGCGCCGGCCGACCTCGGCGTCGTCCGGGTCCACGGCGCCGCGGGCGGCAGCCATGGCGTCGTCGGGCACGACGACGACGCTACTGGTCGGCGCGGGTCGTGCGACCAGCAGCCCGCCCATGTCGTCGTCCTCCCGCTCCGGAACCGTCATCCCTGCTTCGGCTGCGCCGGTCCTCCTGGATGCAGCCCGCTTCCATCCCGATTCGATGGCGCACCATCAAGTTTCGGCGGCATCCCGCCGATGGCATCGGTGGGCACGCGTCCGTCGGCGCCCGGAAGGGACCACCGGTGCGTCGCCTGCTCAGCTCCTGGCGCCTCCTGACGGCGGGGCTCGTCCTCGCCGCGGTGGCCGTCGGCGTGCTCGCGGTGAACCTGCAGCAGTGGGAGCGCCAGCGCGCGTTCGAGCACGCGATCACCGACGCCGGCATCGTCAGCGAGTTGCTCGTGGAGGTCGATCTCCCCGCCGGCGTCGCCCCCACCGCTCTCCCGCCGGAGGTCCTGGCCCGCATCGACCGCGGCGTGACCCACCTGATCGCGGCCGACCGTCTCGTCGGCCTGCAGCTGTGGACCCGCGGCGGACGGTTGCTGTACAGCGACAGCCCGACGCCCGACCTGCTCTCCGCCGAGGAGCAGGCGCATCTCGACGACGTCCTGGCGGGTGACCCGCAGGTCGAGTTCGAGCACGACGCCGGCCGGCCCGCGCCCACGGCGACGGTCCTGATCGCTCCGGACGGCGCGGACGGCCGCCCCGTCGGTCTGGTGGCGGAGATCCTGCTGCCCGAGGACCTCATCGCGGCCCAGCTGCGGGACGCCAGCATCCGGCTGGTCGTGACGGTGAGCCTGCTGCTCGTCGGCATCACCGTCGTCGCCGTTCTCGGCCGGCGGCGGATGCTGCGCCGGGAGCGCCGCGCCCTGCACGACCCGCTCACGGGACTGGGCAACCGCACGCAGCTCGTGCAGCAGCAGCTGTCGGGCACCGTGCGCGGGGTTCCGGAGCGGGCCGCGCTGCTGCTGCTCGACCTCGAGGGCTTCAAGGAGGTCAACGACGGTCTCGGCCACGCGGTCGGCGACCAGCTACTCATCGAGGTGGCCGACGTCCTGCGCTCCGCCGTGCGGGGCGACGACGTCGTCACCCGGCTCGGTGACGACGAGTTCGCCGTCCTCCTGCGCGACGTGCCCGACGGCGCCGCCGCGCTCGAGCGGGCCCGGACGCTCGCCGCCCGCGTGGAGCGACCGTTCGCCGTCGCGGGTGTCAGCCTGGAGATCGGGCTGAGCGTCGGGATCGCGCTCTCCCCCGACCACGGCGACGACGTCGCCACGCTGCTGCGCCGCGCGGACATGACGCTGCACCGCGCCAAGCGCGAGGGGCGCGGCATCCGGCTGTTCGACCCTGCCGACGACTCGCAGGACGGCGCCCAGCTCGAGCTGCTCGCCGAGCTGCGCGGCGCGATCGACGGCGGGGACCTCCGACTGCACTTCCAGCCCAAGGTCGCCCTGCGCACCGGGCGCACGGTGGGCTTCGAGGCGCTGGTGCGCTGGCAGCACCCGGAGCGCGGGCTGCTGGGCCCCGGCGCCTTCGTGCCCGGCGCCGAGCGCACCGCGCTCATGCGTCCGCTGACCGAGTGGGTGCTGGCCGAGGCGGTCCGCCGCTGCGCGGGCTGGCGGGCCGAGGGCTGGGACGTCGACGTCGCGGTGAACGTGGCCCCGGCGACGCTGCTGGACCCCGACTTCCCCGCCCGCGTCACCGAGCTGCTCGCTGTCGAGCAGCTGCCCGGCCACGCGCTGGAGCTGGAGATGACCGAGACCGCCGCGATGGTCGACCCGCAGCGCACGGCGGACACACTGCGCCGGCTCCAGGCCATGGGCGTGCGGGTGTCGATCGACGACTTCGGCGCCGGCTACACCTCGCTCTCCTACCTGAAGACCCTCCCGGTCAGCGCGCTGAAGATCGACCGCGGCTTCGTCACCCACCTGCTGGAGGACACCGCGGACGAGGCGGTCACGCGCACGGTCGTCCAGCTCGCCCACCACCTGGGCGTCACCGTCGTCGCCGAGGGCGTGGAGACCGCCGAGGTCCGGCAGCGGCTGCTGGAGCTCGGCTGCGACGAGGCGCAGGGGTACTTCTTCGCTCGCCCGATGGAACCCGACGCCGTCCTGGGGTGGCTGCGCGACTCGGCCGCCGCGGTCCACGCTGCCGAGGCTCCCCGTCCGGCTCTGCCCTCCCCCAGGCCTCCCGCGCCGCGTCCGTCCGGCCGCTGAGCGCTGCCCGGCTCGTCCGGGGCAGGATGAGCGGGTGCCGGACCGGGATCGCGACGTCGAGGGCAGGGCGCGCAACGCCCGCCCCCGTGACGCCCTGGGCCGTCCGCTCCCCCACGGCACCGTCGGGGAGGAGCGTGCTCCCGAAGGTGTGGTGCGGGAGCCGGCCGTCGCCCTCGCCGAGGCGCAGGCGCTGCTCGACGCCGGGCGCCCCTTCCACGCCCACGAGGTGCTGGAGGACGCCTGGAAGTCCGCGCCCGCCGACGAGCGGCAGCTGTGGCGCGGGCTGGCCCAGCTCGCCGTCGGCCTGACGCACGCCGCGCGCGGAAACGACCCGGGCGCGACCACGCTGCTCGAGCGGGGTGCGGGGAACGTCGGGCCCTACGCCGACCGACGTCCGCACGGCGTGGACGTGCCCGGGCTGGTCATCTGGGCGCAGCGGCTGGCCGCCTCGCCCGCCGGCGGGCGTGATCCGGTGCGGAGCGCCCCCCGCCTCCGCGGCTGACCCTCAGCCCGCGCGGACGCGGGCGTAGCGGTCCAGCGCCACCCGGCGCTCGTGCGCGTGGTCGACGATCGGCTCGGGATAGCCGGCGGGGACGCCGCCGGGCGCGGTCCACGGTTCGTGCACGAAGCGTGGGTCGACGTCGCGCAGCTCCGGAACCCAGCGCTTGACGTAGGCGCCGTCGGGATCGAACTTCTTGCCCTGCGTGACCGGGTTGAAGACGCGGTAGTAGGGCGAGGCGTCGGTCCCGGTGCCCGCGACCCACTGCCAGCCGTGGTTGTTGCTGGCCAGGTCGCCGTCGACCAGGTGGGCCATGAAGTGCCGGGCGCCCAGCGTCCACTCCTGGTGCAGGTCCTTCACCAGGAACGACGCGACGATCATCCGCACCCGGTTGTGCACGTAGGCCTCGCCGAGCAGCTGCCGCATGCCGGCGTCCACGATCGGGAAGCCGGTGCGGCCGGCCTTCCACGCGGCGACCAGCTCGTCGGCGTGCGGGCCGCTGTCGTACCCCATCGCCTGCAGCTCGGGCTTGAGGTACTCCCGGGCGGACTCGGGCCGGTGCCACAGCACGTCGGCGTAGAAGTCCCGCCAGGCCAGCTCGTCGGTGTAGCGGCGCACCGACTCGGTCTGCTCGGCCGCGGCCAGGTCGGCCAGCAGCGTCCGCGGATGGATGCAGCCGTACTTCAGGTAGGCCGACAGGCGGCTGGTGCCCTGGGTTCCGGGCAGGTTGCGCCCGTCGGCGTAGCCGAGCAGCCGTTCGTCGCGGAAGCGCTCCCAGGCCGCTCGCGCCGCGGCCTCCCCGGCCGGCGGCAGCGCGACACCGCCCAGGTCCGGCGCTGCGGGCTGGTCGTCGGAGGGGACGCCGGTGGCCCACCGGACGTTCCCCGGGGAGGCCGCGGGCGCCCGCCAGCCGTGCTCCCGCCAGGCGCGCGCGAAGGGGGAGTAGACGCGGAACGGAGTTCCGTCGGCCTTGGTCACCCGCCCGGGCGTGACCGCGTACGGCGAGCCGGTGCGGAC
This sequence comes from Blastococcus sp. LR1, assembly GCF_020166105.1. Taxonomy (GTDB): domain Bacteria; phylum Actinomycetota; class Actinomycetes; order Mycobacteriales; family Geodermatophilaceae; genus Blastococcus. Next base: position 845,504 of record NZ_JAIUJY010000002.1, on the reverse strand, counting down.
CAGTGGCACGTCGCCCAGGGCGCGCTCGACGGCGGCGTCGCGCTGCCGGCCGTACGGCCCGGCGTCCGCACTGACGTGCACCGACGTCGCGCCCACCTCGGAGACCAGCGCGGGCAGGACGCGGGCCGGATCGCCGGACCGCAGCACCAGGGCGCCACCGAGAGCGGCGTCGAGGGCGGTCAGGCAGTCGAGGAGGAAGCGGCGGCGGGGACCGCCGGAGGGGCCCCACAGCCGGTCGTCGAAGACGAACACGGGGACGACGTCGCCGTCCTGAGCCGCGGCGAGCAGTGCGGGGTTGTCCCGCAGCCGCAGGTCCCGGCGGAACCAGAGCAGCGCGGTGGACACCGGCCGAGCGTAGGAGCGGGCAGGGCGTCGAGCAGCCCGAACCGGCAGGTCGGGCCGAGTGGGGCCCGGAGGCCCCGTGCAGGCACGACGCAGCGGCTTCACGCGACAGGAGGACAGCACGTGGTCGCGGGGTCGTCCGGAGGACGACAATGACCCGATGCCGGAGCTGCCCGAGGTGGAGGCGCTGGCGGCGTTCCTCCAGGAGAACGCCGTCGGCCACGTGCTCGCGCGCGCGGACCTGGCCGCCGTCCAGGCGATCAAGACCTTCGATCCGCCGCTGTCCGCGCTGGCCGGGCTGGAGATCACCGGCGCGGGCCGGCACGGCAAGTTCCTCGACCTCGACGTCTCCGGCGTGCACCTCGTCGTCCACCTGGCGCGGGCCGGGTGGCTGCACTGGCGGGAGAACCTGCCTACCGCGCCACCGAAGCCGGGCAAGGGGCCGCTCGCGCTGCGCGTGCACCTCGACGACGGGAACGGCTTCGACCTCACCGAGCAGGGAACGCGCAAGGGGCTGGCGATCTACGTCGTCCGCTCTCCGTCCGAGGTGCCGGGCATCGCCCGGCTCGGTCCGGACGCGCTGGCCGTGGACCGGGAGGACTTCGCCCGGCTGATGGCGGGGCGCAGCGGACAGCTCAAGGGCGCGCTCACCGACCAGACGCTGATCTCCGGCATCGGCAACGCCTACTCCGACGAGATCCTGCACGCCGCGCGGCTCTCGCCGTTCAAGGGCGCCGACAAGCTCAAGGACGACGAACTGGTCCGTCTCTTCGACGCGATGCGGACGACGCTGACCGACGCGCTGGAGCGCCAGCGGGGACAGAAGGCGGCCACGATGAAGGGCGAGAAGCGCTCCGGGTTGCAGGTGCACGCCCGCACCGGCCTGCCGTGCCCGGTGTGCGGCGACACCGTGCGGGAGGTCAGCTTCGCCGACACCTCGCTGCAGTACTGCCCCACCTGCCAGACCGGCGGCAAGCCGCTGGCCGATCGGCGGATGTCGAAGCTGCTGCGCTGACCCTGCTCAGCCGGGCAGCAGGGAGAGCAGCCGGGTGAACGTGCGCACGAGCACCGAGGAGCGCACGCCGGCGTCGGCGTCCGATCCCTCGGCTGCCGAGCCCACCGCCGTCCACCAGTCGCGCAGCGGCGGGGGGTCGAGCACGTCGATCCGCTCCCCGGGCTGCGGGATGGCGACCTCGATGCCTCGGGGGCCGGCGGCGGCGAGCAGCCGCTGGACCGGCTCGGCCCAGCGGTGGAAGGCGAGGTTGAACGTGGCCCAGTGGATCGGCAGCAGGATCCCGCCGCCCAGGTCGCCGTGCGCCCGCACGGCCTCCTCCGGGTCCATGTGGATGGCGTGCCAGGCGTCGTTGTAGGCGCCGATCGGCAGCAGCGTCAGATCGAAGGGGCCCAGTCGGGCGCCGATCTCGGCGAAGGCGGGGGTGTAGCCGGTGTCGCCGCCGAAGAAGACCCGGTGCCGGGGGCCGATGACGGTCCAGGACGCCCACAGCGTGGTGTCGCGGTAGAAGTAGCGGCCGGAGAAGTGCCGCGCCTCGGTGCAGGTGAGGGTGAGCTCCCCGATGCGGTGCTCGCCGTCCCAGTCGAGCTCGACGATCCGCTCCTCGGGCACGCCCCACTTGCGCAGGTGCTCCCCGATGCCGAGCGGGACGACCCACGGCGCGGACTGCGTGCGCAGCAGCGCCTGGACCGTGGGCAGGTCGAGGTGGTCGTAGTGGTCGTGCGAGATCAGGACGGCGTCCACCGGCGGCAGCTCGTCGAGCTCCATCGGCGGCTCGTGCAGCCGCGTGGGCCCGAACACCGGCGACGGCGAGACGCGGTAGCCCCACACCGGGTCGAGGAGCACCCGCTGCCCGTCGATCTCCAGCAGCGCGCTGGCGTGCCCGAACCAGGTGACGGCGAGCTCGGCGGCGTCGGCAGGGAGCTCGGCGTGCGCGAGCGGGATGGGGTTGCCCGGCAGGCCGACGTGCCGCTCCTCGTGCCACTGCCGGAGCAGCCCGTCGCGGGTGTTGGCGGGGGAGAGCGCCGGCGTCGGGATCCGGTTGTGGAACTTGCCCTCGGAGAACTGCGCGGAGCCGGCCACCACGGGGCGGAGCCGGCGACGGTGCGCGCCGAGGGCCTTCGGAAGGCCCCAGGCGGCGGCGGTCACGAAGCCCACCGGGCCGGCGAGGAGGGTGGCGACGACGGCGGCACGGGGCAGCGAGCGGGACGGCACGGTTCCAGTGTCCCAGGCCCGGCGGTGTGCGGAGCTGCGGAACCCGGATGATCAGGTGACCTGATCATCCGGGGTCCTGGCTCACCACCGACCGTGAGCCAGGACCCGGAACGATCAGGAGACCTGATCACGATGATCAGGCGGCGATGGCGGCCACCGGGGAGGTGCGGGCGGCGCGCCGGGCGGGCAGCACCGAGGCGAGCAGCCCGGCCAGCGTGGCGACGACGACGATGACGGCGATCTGCAGCCACGGCACGTCGAGCACGATGGTGCCGATCTCGCCGAGCACCGAGGCGGCCCCGATCAGCCCGTACGCGCCGCCGATCAGCACGCCCAGCACCGCGGCGACACCGGCCACGAGCACCGCCTCCCACGCCAGCAGCCCGCGCAGCTGACCGCGGGTGAGCCCGAGCGCGCGCAGCAGGCCGTTCTCCTGCCGCCGCTCCACCACCGACAGCGCCAGGGTGTTGCCCACACCGATCAGCGCGATCACCACGGCGATGCCGAGCAGGCCGGTGACGACCAGCAGCAGCGCGTCGAGGATCTCGTCGATCTCGGCCCGCATCGCCACCAGGCCGGTCACCTGGGTGTCGCTCGACGTCTCCGCGACGACGTCGGTGATGCGGTCGACCGCGTCCAGCTGCTGCTCCGGGTCGCTGCCGGCCAGGCGCACCCACACCTGGCCGAGCGTGGCGTCGGGCGCCAGCGTCCGGAGCTCGGCGGTGTCCAGCAGCAGAGGGTTGTCGGCGTCGATCACCCGAACGGTGAACTCGCGGGCCGGAACCTCCACGTCGGGATTCCCGCCGCCGAGGGCGAGCCGGTCGCCGTCGGCCACGCCCCACGTCTGCGCCAGCCACTCCGGCACCGACGCCTGCCCGGGGCCGGGCAGGACGAGGTCCTCGGTGGAGCGCAGCGCCGCGGCGGCCTCGCTGCGGTCGACGCCGAAGGCGCCGGTCGGCTCGCCGTCGGGACCCGTGACGCTGCCGGCGAGCACCGACGCGGTGCGCTCCACGCCCTCGGTGGCGGTCAGCGTGCTCACCAGCGTCGCCGGGAGGTCACCGGTGAAGCCCTCGACCACGACGTCGGTCGGGAACTCCGCTGCCAGCCCGGCCTGCGCGGTGGCCCGCGTGGACGCCGCTCCCACCACGAACGCGCTGGTCAGCGTAACGCCGATCAGCAGCGCCGTCGCCGTCGCCGCCGTCCGCCGGGGGTTGCGGGTGGCGTTGCCCGCCGCCAGCCGGGCGGGGACCCCGCCCAGCCGCCCCGCCAGCCGGCCCGCGGCCGCCACCACGGGCGGCACGCCGCGCTGGGCGAGCAGGACGACGCCGAGGAAGCTCAGCACGCCGCCCGGGAGCGCGATCAGCACGTCTCCGGCCGTCACGCCCAGCGCCATCAGGCCGATGCCGGGCAGCAGGAGCACCAGACCGAGGACCAGCCGGAGGATGCCCGCCCGGGAGCGCAGCGGCGCCTGGTCCACGGGCCGCAGGGCGGCCAGCGGGGCGACCCGGGTGGCGGCGCGCGCGGGGGCCAGGGCGGCGAGGAACGTGACCAGCGTGCCGACGAGGACACCGGCCAGCGGGGCGTACCAGGGAACCGAGAGCCCGGCGAGCGGGATCGGCGCATCCGCTCCGCCCACGAGTGCCGAGACAGCCGCGGCCAACCCGATGCCGGCGGCCGCGCCGATCGCCGCGGAGACCAGGCCGGTGGCCAGTGCCTCTCCGAGGACGCTGCGCCGCACCTGCCGGGAGGTGGCGCCCACGCAGCGCAGCAGCGCCAGCTCGCGGGTCCGCTGCGCGAGGAGGACGGCGAAGGTGTTGGCGATGACCAGGCCGGCGACGACGACGGCGACGGTGCCGAAGACGAGCAGCACCGCGGTGAGCGCCATCGCGTTGCCCAGCATGTTCGCCGCGGCCTCGTCGGCGCGCTCGGTGCCGGTCAGCACCTCGACCTGCCGGTCGCCCACCGCGGTCGCGGCGTCGGACCGGACCTGTTCGTCACCGACGCCGGGAGCGGCGGCGATCCGCAGCTCCACGGGGTCGATCGCCCCCCACTGCCGGGCCTGGTCGGCGGTCACGAAGGCGCGGCCGTACAGGCCGGCCTGGGGGTCCCCGCCGAGGTCGACGATCCCGGTGACGGTCACCTCGGAGGCGGTCTCCTCCCCGTTCTGGTCGTAGCTGGTCACGGAGAGGACGTCGCCCACCTCGGCGCGGGCGCGCTCGCTGACCGCGACCTCACCGGGCCCGTCGGGCAGTGAGCCCTCGGTCATCCGCTGCCAGCGCAGCGCGGCGTCGTCGGCGACCGATTCGACGAAGAGGTACTGCGAGCCCCCGCGGCCGGGGACGCCGGCCTGGACCGACGTCTCGTACGACGGGGCGACGGCGGCCACCGACCCCAGACCGGAGAGGGCGTCGACGTCGGCGGTCAGGGACGAGCCGTCGGTGGAGGTGACGACCGCCGCGGCGCCGACGTACTGGGCGCCGACGGCCTCCAGCACGGTGCTGCGGGCGGTCGCGTTGAGCACGAGCGTGGCGACCACGAAGCCCACCGCGATGACGATGGCCAGAGTGGAGGCGACCAGGCGCGCGGCGTGCGCGCGCAGCTGGGCGAGCAGGACGGAGCGCATCGCGTCAGGCCCCCAGCCCGCGCAGCGCGTCGAGCACCGACTCGGCGGTGGGGTCGGTCAGCTCACCGGCGAGGAGCCCGTCGGCCAGCAGCACCACGCGGTCGGCGTAGGCGGCGGCGGAGGGGTCGTGGGTGACCATGACGACGGTCTGCCCGGTCTCCCGCACGCTGGAGCGCAGCAGGCCGAGCACCTCGGCACCGGAGCGGGAGTCCAGGTTGCCGGTGGGCTCGTCGGCGAACACGACGTCGGGGCGGGGGAGCAGGGCGCGGGCGATGGCGACCCGCTGCTGCTGGCCGCCGGAGAGCTCGTGCGGCCGGTGGCCCAGCCGCTCGCGCAGACCGAGGCGGGCGACGACGTCGTCGAACCAGACGGGGTCCGGGCGCTGCCCGGCCAGCTGCATCGGCAGGACGATGTTCTCCCGCGCCGGCAGTACCGGCAGCAGGTTGAACGCCTGGAAGACGAAGCCGATCCGCTGGCGGCGCAGCGCGGTCAGGGAGTCGTCGTGCAGCGCGGTCAGCTCGGTGTCGCCCAGCCACACCTGGCCCGCCGACGCGGTGTCCAGGCCGGCGAGGCAGTGCATGAGCGTGGACTTGCCGGAGCCGGACGGGCCCATGATCGCGGTGAACTCCCCGCGGGCGAAGGCGACGTCGACGCCGGCGAGGGCGCGGACGGCGGTCTCACCCTTCCCGTAGGTCTTGCGCAGCCCGGCGGCGCGGACGGCGACGCCCGCCGGTGCGGCCGGCGGCTCGCCGGGAACGGTCATGACGGGAACGGACACGGTGGCCTCCGTGGACAGGTGATCGGGACGAGATCACGCTCTCGCTCGGGGCCGTCCTCCCGCGTCGGAGCAGAGGACGATCTCCGCCGTCATCCCCTGGTCTTACACGGGAGGTGCTGGAACGGCCCCGTCCAGAGGCTCGCCGCGAGCGTGCGAGCGGTGAGGGGGACGGGGTCCTTCTAGGCGTTGCGGAGCAGATCCGCGGGAGCGACCAGGCCGGTCCGGTAGGCGAGGACGACGGCCTGCACCCGGTCGCGCGAGCCGGTCTTGGCCAGCACCCGCCCGACGTGGGTTTTCACGGTCGCCTCGCTGACGAAGAAGTGCGTCGCGATCTCGCTGTTCGACGCACCCAGCGCCATCTGCTCGAGCACCTCCCGCTCGCGCGGGGTGAGCTCGGCGAGCGCCCGGTCGTCGGTGGGAGCAGTCGTCGGCGTCGCGCCCCGCAGCATCGGCGCCACGTGCTGCAGCAGCCGGCGAGTGGAGCTCGCCGCGATCACCGAGTCGCCCGCGTGCACGGTGCGGATCGCGTCGAGCATGTCCTCGGGCGCCGCGTCCTTGAGCAGGAAGCCGCTGGCCCCGGCCCCGATGGCGGCCACCACGTACTCGTCGAGGTCGAACGTGGTGAGCACGACGACCTTGGGCGGCTCGGGCAGCGCCGTCACCTGGCGGGTGGCCTCGATCCCATCGGTGCCCGGCATCCGGACGTCCATCAGGACGACGTCGGCCCGCGTGCGCGCCAGCAGCTCGACCGCGGCGGCGCCGTCGCCGGCCTCCCCGACCACGCCCAGGTCGGGCTGGGAGTCGATGACCATGCGGAACCCGGCGCGGACCATCTGCTGGTCGTCGACGAGGACGACTCGAATCGGTTCGCTCATCGCCGCGAACCGTAGGGCAGGGCGGCGTGCACGCCGAAACCGCCGCCGTGCCGCGGCCCGGCCTCCAGCCGTCCGCCGTGCAGGGAGGCCCGCTCCTGCATGCCGCGCACACCCTGGCCCTGCCCGTCGCTCTCCACGGCGGCGGCGCCGCGGCCGTCGTCCAGCACCGAGAGCTCCAGGGCGTCGGGTCGCCACTGCAGCCGCACCCAGGCGCGCGATGCGGGACCCGCGTGCTTGAGCACGTTGGTCAGCGACTCCTGCACGATCCGGTAGGCGGCCAGCTGCGGACCGGCCGGCAGGGGCCTCGGCTCGCCCTCGATGATGAGGTCGACGTCCAGCCCGCTGGCGCGCACGTCCTCTACCAGGGCCGGGATCGCGGCGACGTCGGGCTGCGGCGCGTACTCCTCGCCGCCGCCCTCGCGAAGCACCCCGAGCAGGGAGCGCATGTCGGTGAGTGCCTGGCGTCCGGTCGCGGCGATCGCCTCCAGGGCGCCGGTCGCCGCCTCCGGATCGGCCTTTCCGGCGTAGCGGCCGCCGTCGGCCTGGGCGATGACGACCGACAGGGAGTGCGCGACGACGTCGTGCAGCTCGCGGGCGATGCGCGCCCGCTCGGTGCTGGCCGCCAGCCGCATCTCCTGGTCGCGCTCGAGCTCCAGCAGCTGCGCGCGCTCCTCCAGCGCGGTCAGCTGCTGGAGTCGGGCCCGGCGCAGGTTGCCCAGCGCCCACGCGGCGACGACCGCGACGCCGATGGCTCCGGCGTTGGCGGCCATGACGAAGACGTCGGAGTAGTCCGAGAAGTAGCGCAGCACGGCCAGGGCCGCACCGAACAGGCCGACCGCCAGCCCGGCCCGGCTCGCCCACCGCGGCGCGTAGGCGGCCAGGGCGTAGACCATCAGCAGCGCCGAGACGTTGGCCGCGAGGAAGGCGGGGAGGAAGGCGACCTCCAGCAGTCCGGCGGCCACGACGACGGCGGCGGCCGGCACCGGAGCCCGGCGCCGCCAGGCGAGCGGGGCGGTGAGCAGGACCCCGACGAGGAACGACTGCCGGGTGCCCGCCCAGTAGGACTCTGCGGTGATGAGCACCGTGAAGAAGAAGACGGCCGCGGCCAGGGCGATGTCGACGGCGAACGGGTGCCCGCGCAGCCAGTCGGTCAGTCGCACGGGGGGCCGGTCCACGGGGTCGACCCTAGGAGGAACGGCGTCCGATCTCGTCGTCCCCTGGGGGGAGATGCGCGTCCACCCGCGGGAGGACGGGTAGGAACCGGCGCATGACCGACGACGAGGGTGGCGACGCCGCCTGCCTGCTCCGCCGCGTCTGCCCGGCGTGCGGCCGGGTCGCCGACGAGGACCCGCCCACGCGCTGCCCCGCGTGCGGGGAGGAGCTGCCGGGGGAGTGATCCTCAGGCGGCCCGCTGCTGCCGGCGCTCGGCGACCATGAAGTCGCAGAGCGCCTCGCGCAGCGCGAGGCCCAGCCGGTCGGCGGGCACGTGCACCTCGTCGCGGAGGTCCAGCGGCAGCCCGGGGACGGCGAGGGTCTCCTGCGAGCGCACGTCCTCCTCGAGGATCCGCCGCTGGAGCGCCACCTGCTCGGCCAGCGAGCGAGGCGTCGGCAGCGGCTGGCCCGGGCCGGCCGAGACGAGCAGGCAGGTGTAGATCCGGGTGGAGTCCAGGTCCTCGGGCTGCAGCAGGTACAGCAGCGTCGTCGCCGCGCCGGAGTCGAGGAACTCCTGCCGCAGGCAGAGCCGGAACGGGGCGCGGAACGTGTAGGTGGTCCGGCGGCGCTGGCGCAGCGGCCGCCCGCCGGTCGTGACCTCCGGGTCGACCGGGTTGTCCACCCACTGCTCCTGCACGCTGCTGAAGCCGCCCGGCTCGCGCACCACCTCGGCGGGAGCCACCTCCGCGCGGTCGGCCGCCCCGATGGTCGTGGCGTGCACGAACGGGCCGTGCGACGCGTCGAGGAAGGTGTCCGCCAGCGGGCCGGCCGGGCCGGGGGAGCGCACCGGCGGCAACCAGCCGGCCACGAAGCGGCGGTCGAAGAGCTCCGGCACCTCGAGCGGGACGTCGGCCGGCTCCGCCGGAGCCAGCCAGATCAGGCCGAGCCGCTCGCGGACGCCGAACACCGCCGGCTCGACGGTCACCGTGCCGGCGGCGTCGCGCGCAAGGTTCCACGTGCAACCGAGCAGCCGGACCGAGGACCAGCCGCCCGGTCGCAGTTCGCGGCTGAGCTCGACCGGGTGCCAGGCGTTCGCCAGGGCCGGCGCCAGGTTGTCGAAGACGGGGCCTGCTGGTCGCGGCAGCTCGGCTCCCGGCTCGGGGCGGAGATCGCCGGCCGGCCGCGGTGGTCCCGACGTCGTCGGTTCCGGCGCCAGCCACACCCAGCCGTACCGCTCCTCGACCGCCCACGGTCCACGGAGGTCGGCCCGCGGCGGAGGGCAGCCGTCGTCGCCGAGCGAGGGCACCGTCGTGCACCTGCCCTCGCCGTCGAACCGCCATCCGTGCGCCGGGCAGATCAGCCGGCCGTCCTCGACGTGCCCGGCGGCCAGGGGGACCAGCCGGTGCGGGCAGCGGGCCGGGAACGCCGTCACCTCGCCGTTCGGGCGCAGCCGGACGACGACGTACGCCGAGCCGGCGGCGCCCACCGGCACCGGCGTCGTCCCCACCTCGGCCGCGCGGACCACCGGGTACCAGCCGGTCGTCCCGCGCTCGGGCATGTCCATGCCGAAGTGCACCAGCCGGGAATTTCTCCGGGGTTACGGCCGTGGGACATGTCCCGCACCATGAGTTCGGGGACACATCACGATCGGGTGGCCCGAGCAGGCGGGCGGGCGTCTACCGTGCGCAGGCTCACCTTTCCCGCTCCAGCGGCGGGCACCGAGACGTGGGGGAGGAGGAACGGACGCCGGGTCGCGAGGCTCCCGGCGCCCGACCGCGATGCGCGATCTCCGGCGGTGGCTGCGCCCGGGCCACCTGGGCACCGAGGCGGAGCTGGCGACCTTCCGCACCCTCCACTCCGCCTCCCGCAGCGCGCCCGAGCTGCGCGAGGGCCTGACGACGGAATCCGCCGAGCGCGCCGTCCGCCACCTGCGTGACCTGCTCGGGGTGCCCGCTGTCGCCCTCACCGACACCGTGACGATGCTGGCATGGGACGGCCGGTTCGCCCATCACGAGCGCGACACGGCGGCCCTCGCCGCGAACGTGCTCGAGTCCGGCGGCACGGTGGTGCGCGACCGGAAGGACTTCTCCTGCACGCACGCCGGCTGTGGCCTGCGGCAGGTGGTCATCAGCCCGCTGGTGGTGGAGGACCGGGTCGTCGGCACGCTGCAGGCGTTCACGTCGTCGGCGTCCGCCGGTCTGGTGCGGGCCGCGACCGAGGTCGCGCGCTGGGTCTCGGGGAACCTGGAGCTGGCCGAGCTCGACGCCTCCCGCACCCGCCTGATGGAGGCGGAGGTCCGGGCGCTGCGGGCGCAGATCAGCCCGCACTTCATCTACAACTCCCTCACCGCGATCGCCTCCTTCGTGCGCACCGATCCCGAGCGGGCCCGGGAGCTGTTGCTGGAGTTCGCCGACTTCACCCGGTACTCCTTCAGCCGGCACGGCGAGTACACGACGCTGGCGGAGGAGCTGCGGTCGATCGAGCGCTACCTGGTCCTGGAGAAGGCGCGGTTCGGCGACCGGCTGCAGGTGACGCTGCGGGTGGCGCAGGAGGTGCTGCCGGTCGCCGTTCCGTTCCTGTGCCTCCAGCCACTGGTGGAGAACGCCGTCCGGCACGGGCTGGAGCGCAAACCGGGGACCGGGAGGGTGACCATCATCGCGGCGGACCAAGCGGGCGAGTGTCTGATCACCGTGGAGGACGACGGCGTGGGTGAGGATCCGGAGAAGGTGCGGCGGGCGCTCGCCGGCGACGCCTCCGACGACTCGGTCGGCCTGGGCAACGTCGACGCCCGCCTGCGCACCGCCTTCGGCGACGACTACGGCCTGGTGGTCGAGACCGGTCCGGGCGCGGGGACCAGGGTGCTCGTGCGGGTGCCGAAGTTCGCCCACGGGGTGCACCCGTGACAGCCGACCGGCTGACCGTCCTCGTGGTGGACGACGAGCGCCCGGCGCTGGAGGAGCTGCGCTGGCTGCTCGAGCGGGACGGCCGGATCGAGACCGTGCTGACCAGCGACTCGGCCACCGAGGCGTTGCGGTTGCTGCAGGAGCGGGCGGTGGACGCAGTCTTCCTGGACATCCGGATGCCGGGGCTCAGCGGGGTCGACCTGGCGCGGGTGCTGTCCCGGTTCAAGGTCCCGCCGGCGGTCGTCTTCGTCACCGCCCACGACGACCACGCCGTGGACGCCTTCGAGCTGGGCGCCGTCGACTACGTCCTGAAGCCGGTGCGCGACGACCGGCTGGCCGAGGCCGTCCGCCGGGTGGTGGGCGCGCGGGCCGGTGGCTCCGCGCCGGCGGACGACGACATCGCCGTCGAGCTGGGCGGGGTGACGAGGTTCGTGCCGCGCTCCAGCGTCGGCTACGTCGAGGCGCAGGGCGACTACGCCCGGCTGCACACCCCGACGGGCAGCCACCTGGTCCGGGTGCCCCTGACCACGCTGGAGGAGGCCTGGAAGGACGCCGGGTTCGTGCGCATCCACCGGTCGCTCCTGGTCGCGCTCCAGCACGTCAAGGAAGTGCGGATGGACGCCGGCCGCTGCACGGTGGTCGTCGGCGGCACGGAGCTCGGCGTCAGCCGCCGGCACACCCGGGAGCTGCGCGATCTGCTGGTGCGCCGGGCGCGGCCGGGCACCTCGGGTCGGGGGTGACCGGTGTCGGAGACCCCGCCCCGGCGGGTGCGCGTCACCAGCCCGCGCACCGGCGCCGCCCGGGCCCAGCGGGTTCCTCCCGCCCGCGAGATCGACGCCCAGACCCTGCTGGGCGAGGTCTACATGTCCTCGCTGCTGCGCTCCCAGCTGCGGCTGGCGCTGCTCGCGCTCGGAGCCGTCGCGGTGTTCGTGGGCGGGATCCCGCTGGTGTTCTGGCTGCTCCCGGACCTGGCGAGGATCGAGGTGCTCGCCGTGCCGCTGCCGTGGCTGCTGCTGGCGTTCGCCGTCTACCCGTTCCTGTTCGGGATCGGCTGGCTCTACGTGCGCGCCGCGGAGCGGAACGAGCGGGACTTCGCCGACGTCCTGGAACGCTCGTGACGCGCCTCGACGGCCCCCGATGACCGCCGCCGGCTACAGCGTCCTGGGCGTGACGGCCGTCTTCGTGGCCACGCTGGCGGTCGGCGCCTACGGCTGGCGGTTCTCCCGCACCACCAGCGACTTCTTCGTCGCCTCGCGCACGGTGCGGCCGGGACTCAACGCGTCGGCCATCGGTGGGGAGTACCTGTCCGCGGCCTCCTTCCTCGGGGTCGCCGGCCTGGTGCTCGCCTTCGGCACGGAGATGCTCTGGTACCCGGTCGGCTGGACCGCCGGCTACCTCGTCCTGCTGGTCCTCGTCGCCGCGCCGCTGCGCCGGTCCGGGGCGTACACGCTGCCCGACTTCGCCGAGAGCCGACTGGAGTCGCGCGGGGTGCGGCGGCTGTCCGCGCTGCTGGTGGTGGCCATCGGCTGGCTCTACCTCATGCCGCAGTTCCAGGGCGCCGGCATCGCGCTGGCCGCCACGACGGGGACCGGCCCCTGGCTCGGGGGTGTGCTGGTCGCGACGGTGGTGCTGGTCAACGTGCTGTTCGGCGGCATGCGGAGCATCACCTTCGTCCAGGCGTTCCAGTACTGGCTGAAGCTCACCGCGCTGCTGTTCCCGCTGCTGTTCATGGTCGGGATCTGGCTCGGCGACGGCGGCATCTCCCCGGCCTCGGTCGACGTCGGGGACGCCGGCCCGGCCGGGGACTCGTGGGTGTCGCCCCTGGCCGGGACCGACCACGAGCTCTACACGACCTACTCGATCATCATCGCCACGTTCCTCGGCACGATGGGGCTCCCGCACGTGGTGGTGCGCTTCTACACCAACCCCGACGGCGCCGCGGCCCGCCGCACGACCCTCTTCGTGCTGGCCCTGCTCGGCGTCTTCTACCTCCTGCCGCCCGTGTACGGCGGCCTGGGCCGGCTGTACGCACCCGACCTCGTCGCCAGCGGCCGCACCGAATCGCTGGTGCTGGAACTGCCGGCCCGCATGCTGGCCGGCACGCTGGGCGACCTGCTCTCCGCGCTCACCACAGCAGGAGCGTTCGCGGCGTTCCTGTCCACGTCGTCCGGGCTGACCGTGGCGGTGGCCGGCGTGATCAGTCAGGACGTGCTGGGGCGGCGGTTCGGTGGGGTGCGGGCCTTCCAGGCCGGCGCCGTCGTCGCCGTCCTCGTCCCGCTGGGTCTGGCGCTGGCGGCCGAGGGGGTGGGGGTGGCCCAGGCGGTCGGGCTGGCCTTCGCCTTCGCGGCCTCCACCTTCTGCCCGCTGCTGGTGCTGGGCATCTGGTGGCGTCGGCTCACCGACGTCGGGGCGATCGCCGGCATGGTCGTCGGCGGGGGGTGCGCCGGCGGGGCGGTGATCGCCACGCTGCTCGGGGTGGCGCCCGTCGGCTGGCCGGGCGCGCTCCTGGGCCAGCCGGCCGCATGGACCGTCCCCCTGGCATTCCTCGTCATGGTGGGGGTCTCCCTCGCCACACCCCGTCGGCTGCCGCCGCACGCCGCCCGCACGATGGTCCGGCTGCACACGCCGGAGGCCGTGCAGCTGGACCGCGGGACCCCGCCCCGATGAACCGGCCCGCGCTCCCCTGACCGCACGGAGCCCGCGGGCTCGACCGCTCGTCCCGCCGTACCTGCCGTACGGCGATTACCCCTCGCCGCTCGGCGCAGATGGGGGTGATCCACCGCACTCCTGGCGTTGCCGGCTTCTAACGTGACACCGCTCACAGCCCTGCGGAGCTCGCGAGCGCCCATCCCGACCCTGCCAGGAGGACGCACCTTGACCGATCCCACGGAACGGCGCCTGCTGACCCCGGAGGAGTACCTGCAAGCCCAGAACTCCCCCGAGTTCGCCGAACTGAAGAGCCGGTTCCGCCGGTTCGCGTTCCCGATGACCTTCGCGTTCCTCGCCTGGTACCTGCTCTACGTCCTGCTCTCGACCTACGCGCCGGACTTCATGTCCACCGAGGTGTTCGGCAACGTCAACCTCGGCATCCTGCTCGGCCTCGGCCAGTTCGTCACGACCTTCGTGATCACGCACCTGTACGTCGCCCACGCGAACAAGCGCACCGACCCGATCTCCGACGAGATGCGCGAGCGACTGGAGGCCCACGCCTACGCGCCCGACGGCGGGACCGACTCCCACGAGACGACCGGAGGGGCCACCCGTGCCTGACCTGATCGCCGCCGACAGCACGATCGGCAATCCCACGATCAACATCGCGATCTTCGGGGCGTTCGTCCTCGTGACGCTGGCCATCACGTTCAAGGCCAGCCGCAACAACAAGAGCGCCGCGGACTACTACGCCGCCGGGCGCAACATCAGCGGCACCCAGAACGGTCTCGCCATCGCCGGCGACTACCTGTCGGCAGCGTCCTTCCTGGGCATCGCCGGCGCCATCGCCGTCTTCGGCTACGACGGCTTCCTCTACTCCATCGGCTTCCTCGTGGCCTGGCTCGTCGCCCTGCTGCTGGTCGCCGAGCTGATGCGCAACACCGCCCGGTTCACGATGGCCGACGTCCTGGCCTTCCGGATGCGGCAGCGGCCGGTCCGCATGGCGGCGGCGATCTCCACGCTGGCGGTCTCGCTCTTCTACCTGCTGGCGCAGATGGCCGGCGCCGGTGGCCTGGTCACCCTGCTGCTGGGCGTGACCGGCGAGGCCGCGCAGGCCGTCGTCGTCACCATCGTCGGCGCGCTGATGATCTTCTACGTGCTCGTCGGCGGCATGCGCGGCACCACCTACGTGCAGATCATCAAGGCCACGCTGCTGATCATCGGCGCGCTCGTGATGACGATCTGGGTGCTCGGCAAGTACGGCTTCAACCTGTCCGCGCTGCTCGGTGGCGCGCAGGACATGGCCGTCGAGGGCCGCGACGTCACCAAGCCCGGTGCGCAGTACGGCGCGACGGAGACGTCGAAGCTGGACTTCGTCTCGCTGGGTCTCGCCCTGGTGCTCGGCACCGCGGGTCTGCCGCACGTGCTGATGCGCTTCTACACGGTGCCCACGGCCAAGGACGCGCGGAAGTCCGTGGTCTGGGCCATCTGGCTGATCGGCATCTTCTACCTGTTCAGCCTGGTGATCGGCTACGGCGCCGGTGCGCTGGTCGGCCCGGAGACCATCCTCGCGGCCCCCGGTGCGGTCAACGCCGCGGCCCCGCTGCTGGCCTTCGAGCTGGGCGGCACGGTGCTCCTGGGCATCATCGCCGGCGTCGCGTTCGCCACGATCCTCGCGGTCGTCGCGGGCCTGACCATCACGGCGTCGGCGTCCTTCGCCCACGACGTGTACGCCTCGGTGATCAAGAAGGGTCAGGTCACCGGCAACGGCGAGGTCAAGGTCGCCCGCATCACCGCGATCGTCATCGGCGCGATCTCGATCGGCCTCGGCATCCTCGCGCTGCAGGCCGGCCTGAACATCGCATTCCTCGTGGCGCTGGCTTTCGCGATCGCGGCCTCGGCGAACCTGCCGACGATCATCTACACGCTGTTCTGGAAGAAGTTCACCACCCAGGGCGCGCTGTGGTCGATCTACGGCGGGCTCATCTCCTGCCTGCTCCTGATCCTCTTCTCGCCGGTGGTCTCGGGCGGGCCGATCAACGCGGCGACCGGGAAGAGCACGTCGCTGATCCAGGACGTCGACTTCTCCTGGTTCCCGCTGAACAACCCGGGTCTGGTGTCCATCCCGCTGTCGTTCTTCCTCGGCTGGCTGGGCAGCAAGCTGTCGAAGGAGAAGCCCGACGAGCTCAAGAACGCCGAGCTCGAGGTGCGGGCGCTCACCGGCATCGGGGCGGAGAAGGCCGTCGCCCACTGAGTCCGGTCGTTCGCCAGGGGCCCATTCCTCGATTCGTCGGGGGGTGGGCCCCTTCGCGTGCCGCGGCTGGGTGCCTTGAGTGGGGGCGTCGGTGCCGCGGTGTGGGCGTCGGTGCCGCGTTGCAGCGCGGCACTCGGCCCAGTACCGCGGCTCTCGTGCGTGCGGGGGCGGTCGCGTCTCCGGTCGGTGCCGCGGTGTGGGCGTCGGTGCCCCGTTGCAGCGCGGCACTCGTGCCAGTACCGCGGCTCTCGTGCAGGCGCGGTCAGGCGGCGGCGGCCGGGGCGGGCGCGACCTCCGGGGTCAGGACGACGACGTCTGCAGCAACGACGGCGGCGCGCCGGTGGTGGCGCAGCGCCCAGCGGGCGGTGAGCCCGGCGAGGACGACGACGCCGGCGAGCGTGGGGCGGCCGGGGTTCGCCAGCGCGACGGCGATCGCGGCGACGTAGACGACCGAGAGCAGGACCGCGGCGGGCGGCAGGTGGGGCAGGCGCAGGTGCAGGTTCGGGTGCACGGCGGTTCGACCTTCCGGGAGTTGAGGGCCCGCCGGGCCGGCGGCCGCACCCGCGAGGGGCGGCCACCGGCACGGCGACGGCGCAACAGGGGGTAGGCGAGAGGCCTACTTGAGCATGTCCTTGGCCTTCTGGAGCATCGTCTGGGCCTCCATCTGCGGCGTCGGGTACAGGCGCGGGTCACCCGGGGGCAGGATCGGGGCGTCGGCGGTGGCCTCGATCGGGCGGGCCGAGTACGTGGCGCGACCGTCGTAGGACGGACCCGAAGCCCAGCGGCCGGCCGCGGCGTCGGGGCCGTCGGAGGCGTCGATGAACGTGTAGCCCAGGTCGCCGACCTCGTCCTCGAGCGGGAAGGCCTCGGGCACCGGAACGCCCTCGAGCCCGTCCTCCTTGAGCTCCTCGATCGCGTGCAGCCACTGCTGCTGGTGGTAGTGGTCCCGGGTGATGAGGAACCGGAGCATGTCCTTCACGCCCGGGTCGTCGGTCATGTTGTAGAGCCGGGCCACCTGCAGCCGGCCCTGCATCTCGGCCGTGGCGTTGTACATGAAGTCGGCCATCAGGTTGCCGCTGGCGGTCACGTACGCGCCGGTCCAGGGGTTGCCCATCGAGTCGATGTAGCTGGCGCCGGCTCCGTTGACGATGGCGTGCTGCGGGTTGTGCTGCCCGTAGCCCGCGGCCGCCTCCTTGGTGCGGTCAGCGGCGTCCGGCTTGAGCGGGATGTGGTCGAGCAGCCGGTCGATCATCGTCACGATCATCTCGACGTGAGCCAGTTCCTCGGTGCCGATCGCGAGGAGCAGGTCCTTGTACTTGCCGGGCAGTCGGCAGTTCCAGCCCTGCAGCAGGTACTGGGTGGCGACGGTCATCTCGCCCCACTGACCGCCCAGGACCTCCTGCATCTTGCGGGCGAAGTCCGGGTCGGGACCGTCGGGCTTGGCCTCGTACTGCAGAGCGTGGGTGTGGGTGAACATCTCGTGCTCCCTGATGCGTCGTGACGTCGCCGCCGCTGCGGTGACACCAGAGAGATGCCCGCACCAGTTGGCCCGCCCGTGCCGACCCCTGGCCCCCGGGGGCCTATCGATCCGGCAGTTGCACGGTGAGGGTGAAGGCGTCGCTGTCGCCGGCCCACACGATCCGGCCGCCGAGCTCGCGGGTCTGCCGGCGCACCGACCACAGCCCCAGCCCGGTGAGGTCCAGCGGCGGCTCGCTCCGGCTGAGGTGCCCCACCACCCGCTCGGTGGGGACGCCGCCCTGCGTCAGCGACAGGTCCACCCACCGTGGGCCCCGTGACACCCGCAGCAGCACCGGCCGCCCGCCGCCATGCCGGTGCGCGTTCTCCAGCAGATTGGTGAGGATCCGGCCCACCCGGGCGTCGGCCACGCGGACCTCGCCGGCACCCTCGGCCACCTCCACGGTCAGCGTCGTCCGGGGCAGCCCGGAGGAGGAGATCGCGGCCAGCAGCACGTCGCGGAGCAGCCGGGTGCCGGCCCGGGGAGGCGCGCCCGCGGTGGCGTCGGCCGTGCGCAGCATCGAGGAGAGGTGCGCCGTCTGGGCCCGGGCGAGGTCGAGCAGTTCGCGCTTCGCCGTCGAAACCTGGTCCAGGCTGCCCAGGACGGCCTCGAGCGACGCCAACGGGCTGCGCATGTCGTGGCACAGCGCGCGCAGGACGGCGTCCTCGGTGGTGGGCGGTTCGGGGGCCGTTCCGCCCCGTCGGGGCCTCGGAAGATGCGCGCGGAGCACGCGAGCGAGATCGTTGAGCAGTCCGTGGCTGGGCTTCGACGTCGGGACGTCGGGAGCGAGGGTCACGGGCGCCTCCTCATGGAGACCGGTCAGCAGCGCCGGGGAACGACGGCCGACAGGGGAGAAGTGTCGGAGATCGACAGCGCGCTCGTTGTTGAACGCGGAAACCCGGTGGACGTGGTGGTCGTGGACGACCACCCGCTGTTCACACGGGGGTTGACCCTGCTGCTGCCGGGGTTGAGCGGCGGCAGGGTCCGGGTGGTGGGGACGACGGATGACGCGTCGGCGGCGGCCGCGCTCGTGCGGCGGCACCACGCGGACGTGGCGATCGTGGATCTGCACATGCCGCCACCGGGCGGGACCAGGGCGATCGCGGCGATCCGGCGGGCCGACCCGATGGTGCGGGTCGTGGCCCTGTCGGGGCTGGCCGAGGCGGACGCGGCGATCGAGGCGCTGCGGGCGGGCGCCGCGGGATTCCTGCCGAAGACGGCGGACCCGGAGCACCTGGTGCGCCCACTGCTCGCCGTCCTCGACGGCTGGTCGGTGATCCCGGAGGCGCTGCTGCGGCAGCTGCTGGAGGAGGCGACGCCGGCCGGGGAGCAGACCATCGCCGACCAGCTCACGGCCGACGAACGGCGGCTCTGGCGGCTGATCGCCGACGGCACGAGCACCGTCGACATCGCCACGACGCTGCACGTCTCCGAGCGCACGACGAAGCGCCTGGTCGCGCACCTGCTGCGCCGGCTGAACGTGAGCACCCGGGTCGAGGCGGCCCAGCTGGCCGGCCGGGTGGGCCTGAACCGGGACGGCGGCGCGGCGGGGCGGCAGGCCGGTGGCCTGGCGGGGTGACCGGCGCGTGAGGGCATCGACCGCCCGCTACCCGGGCGGGTGATCGTCAAGCGTCTGGGCAGGAAAGGTTCACCTACCTCCGGCCCGGGCCCGGAGGCAGCTCAGGGGGTGAGCGTCCCCGCCCAGCCCCCGGAGGCGGCCGAGGCGAACGCCGGCACCTCGGCGGCGTCCATGTCCACCGCGGCATAGCCGCCGCTGCCGGCGCCCACGCACGCCGTCACCGTGGCCAGACCGTCGCGGCGCTGGAACACCGTCTGCTTGACCTGCCAGCCGATGACCGCGCGGCGCTCGAGCACGATCTGCTCGCGCACCAGCCATCCGCGCCGGACGCTGAACGAGCGCGGCCCGGCGGCGTGCCCGAGGGCGGCGTAGAGGCTCCGGGCCAGCAGCACGCCCAGCACGGTGATCACCGGACCGGCGACGAGGAGCTCCCAGAAGCCCGTCGTGACGGTCAGCACGAGCCCGCCCGCGGTGAGGACCGAGCCGACGACGACGGCCCGGACGATGCGGCGTCGACGGGCCGCGGCGGGGTGGGGCACCAGCGGGCCCGGGTCCTCGGTCAGTCGGTGGGCCAGCGACCAGGCCTCCGCCCGCGGGCCCAGTGGGAGCAGCTGCCCACGGCGCGCGGCGTCGGCCAGTCCGGTGACCAGAGCGGTCGCCCGGCCGGCGCCGACCAGCCGCATCCCGAGGCCCTCGGAGACGCTCACGCCGCGGATCCGGTCGATCTCCAGCTCGGTGTGCCGGCGGGTGAAGAGTCCACGGACGGCGACGAGCGAGGTGCCCCGCTGGGTCAGCCGGAAGCCCCAGTTCACGATCGCGGCCCCGATGACCGACCCGGCGACCAGGAGCAGCAGCGTGCCCCCGAGCACGCCTAGCGCCAGGGCCCAGGCGGCGGGCAGCTCGACGTCGAAGACGTCGCCGAGCGGGTCGCCCGGGAGGTCGTCGAACACACGGGACAGCGCGCCGAGGGCGGCGGCGGGGATGGCCAGGTAGCTGCCGACCAGCGGCGCGTAGAGCAGCCAGCGGTTGTCCCAGCGGGAGAGCTCCTCCTCGACGGGCTCGGGCTCGTCGTCGTCGGCGGCGGCCGGCGCACCCCGGTGCGTCAGGACGGCGATCCGCAGCCGGTCGCCCTCGGCGCGCGGCACGCCGTCGACCACGACCTCCTCGTCCTCTCCGGCGGCGCCGGCGGCGGCGTCCACCCGGACCCGGACCAGGCCGAAGAGCCGGTGCAGCAGCGGCGCCTCGACCTCGACGCCGCGGATCCGGTCGTTGGGGACGGTGCGCACCGACCGGGAGAGCAGCCCGCGGGTGAGGACGACGGCGCTCGGGCCGTTGGCGTAGGAGAACCGCCACCAGGAGAGGGCCGCGGCGGCCAGGGAGATCACGGTGATCGCGACCGCCAGGATCACGATCGTCGTCCATCCGCCGCTGAAGCCGAAGCCGGCTCCCACCGGGATCAGGATCGGGACGAGCTGCCGGGCCTGCTTGAACGTGACGGTGTGCACCAGCACGATCCGCGGCGAGGTGCGGCGGACGTCGGGTACCAGGAGCGGCGGGGTCACGAGGGGCGGGGTCACGTCGCCTGGTCGCGGACCAGCTCGGCCCGGCGGGCCAGGTCGTCGGCGACCCGCTGGGCGACGTCGTGCTCCAGGTGCCAGATCCGCACCGTGCCCTGGCTGGAGGCGGTGAGGACGGCGACGGTCGCCAGCCCGAACATCTGCTGCAGCACGCCGCGGGTGACGTCGACGGTCTGGATGCGGCTGATCGGCACCAGCGTCCAGGTCTGGGTCAGCCAGCCGGTGCGCGTGTAGGCGGCCTCGGCGGTGATCTCCCAGCGGTAGATCCGGTGCTTCACCGACG
Organism: Blastococcus sp. LR1; assembly: GCF_020166105.1. GTDB lineage: Bacteria > Actinomycetota > Actinomycetes > Mycobacteriales > Geodermatophilaceae > Blastococcus. Next base: position 824,746 of record NZ_JAIUJY010000002.1, on the reverse strand, counting down.
GGCGGATGCCGACGGCGATGATCGTGTGCAGGAGAGCCAGCGCCGGGAGGACCCAGCGGAGCACCGGGACCGGGCCGCCCGCCGAGGCAGGGACGAACAGCAGGAAGGCCCCGGCGCCGAGCCAGAGGAACACGGTGCTGATCGCGCTCTCGACAGTCCACAGACCGATTGCGGAGCGCGGGAGCTGCCAAGCGGGCTCGCGCACCGGGGCAGGGGCGGTGGTCATCGCACCCATCCTCGCAGTCGGCCGGCCCATCATCCGTTCAGGCGGCGGTCGGCCTTTCGGCTGGTGCAGCGCTGCGACGTCTGTCCTAGTGCACGCATGCCAGAGATGAGCGTCCCGGTCGCCATGCCCGCGGGCGAATTCGAACCCGCCTTCGGCATCCCACTCCTCGTGCTCGCCGTCCTCGTCATCGGCTACAAGATCTACCGGTACCTGTCACAGTGATCGGGCGGGGGCGCTCGACCTGGTCGGCGGACTTCGGGCACGTCCGGCGCGTGTCACGATGGACGGCGTGATGCCGCACCAGATCCCCACCGTGTCCGCCGCCGAACTGCCTCAGGACGCCGTCGTCCTCGACGTGCGCGAGGACGACGAATGGGTGCACGGCCACATCGAGGGCGCGACACACATCTCGATGGGCGACGTCCCGGCGAAGCTCGACGAGCTGCCCGAGGGCGACCCGCTCTACGTGGTCTGCCGCAGCGGTGGCCGGTCCGCGCGGGTGGCCGCGTGGCTGAACCAGAACGGCTTCGACACGGTGAACGTCGGCGACGGCATGGGCGCGTGGGAGGCGGCCGGCCGGCCGATGGTGAGCGAGACCGGCCAGCCGCCCTTCGTGCGCTAGCTCGGGAGCTGGTACTCCGCGAACTTCGCGCGGAGGTCCTTCTTCGAGAACTTGCCGACGCTGGTCTTGGGCACCTCGTCGATGAACTCGACGGCGTCGGGCATCCACCACTTGGCGATCAGCGGCTTGAGGTGCTCGAGGATGTCCTCCTGCGTCGCCGTCTCGCCCTCGCGGAGGACGACGCAGGCCAGCGGGCGCTCGTCCCACTTCGGGTGCGCGATGCCGACGACCGCGGCCTCCTTCACCTTCGGGTGGCTCATGATCGCGTTCTCCAGGTCGACCGAGCTGATCCACTCGCCGCCGGACTTGATCAGGTCCTTGGTGCGGTCGGCGATGCGGATCGAGCCGTAGGCGTCCATCGCGGCGACGTCGCCGGTCTTCATCCAGCCGTCGGCCGTGGTGAGCTCCACGCCGGCGTCGGGGTTGTAGTAGTCCTGGGCGCACCACGGGCCGCGCACCTGCAGCTCGCCGGTGGCCTTGTCGTCCCAGGCCTGCGGCTCCAGCGTCTCGGAGTCCACGATCCGGGCCTCGACGCCGAGGAACGGGATGCCGGCGCGGGCGCGCTGGGTGGCCTTCGTCTCGTCGTCGGCGTCCTGGTACCTCTTGGGCAGCACGCCCGAGGAGGCGACCGGGTGGGTCTCGGTCATGCCCCACGCCTGCAGGATCGGGATGCCGACCTGCTCGCGGTAGGCCTCGCTCAGCGCCTTGGGCACCGCGGAGCCGCCGCAGCCGATGTCCCGCAGCTTGTGCGGCTTGCCGGCCAGGTGGGGGAGCACGCCCTGCCAGATGGTCGGGACACCGGCGGTGAAGGTGACGCCCTCGTCGAGGATCAGCTTGGCGATCGCCTCGGGCTGCATCAGCGCACCGGGCATGACCAGCGAGGCACCGGCTGCGGGCCCGGCCTGTGCGATGCCCCAGGCGTTGGCGTGGAACATCGGCACGACCGGCATGGCGACGTCGTTGATGCCCAGGCCGAAGGCGTTCGGGGCCATCACGCCCATCGTGTGCAGGAACGTCGAGCGGTGCGAGTAGACGACGCCCTTCGGGTTCCCGGTGGTGCCGCTCGTGTAGCACATCGAGGCGGCGCGGTACTCGTCCTCGACGTGGAACTCCACCGGCTGCGCCTCGGCCAGCAGCGTCTCGTAGTCGAGGATCCGGGCGTCGTCGGGGATCTCGTTGTCGGTGCCGTCGTCCATGACCACGACCTGCTTGACCGTCGTCATGGTGTCGATCAGCGGCCACAGGAGCGGCAGGACGCTGCGGTCGACGAAGATGACCTCGTCCTCCGCGTGGTTGGCGATGTAGGTGAGCTGCTCGGGGAACAGGCGCACGTTGAGCGTGTGCAGCACCCGCCCGGTGCAGGGCGCGGCGAAGTAGAGCTCCAGGTGGCGCTGGCTGTTCCAGCCGAACGTGCCCACCCGGCCGTCGGCGCTGATGCCGAGGGTGTCGAGGACGCCGCCGAGCTTGCGGGTGCGCTCGGCCCACTCCGCGTAGGTGGCGCGGGTGACGCCGCCGGGGTTGTTGGTGACGATCGTCCCGTCGCCGTAGTGCTGCTCCACGTGGCGGAAGATCGCGTCGATCGTGAGGGGGAAGTCCTGCATCAAGCCGCGCATGGCCGCATCGTGCCAGTGACGCCGCTCACCTTCCACCGGTAGGCGCCTGCTCAGCCGAACGTCGCGACGACGCCGTCCACGAGCACCGGGAGGATCTCGGCAGGCCGGACCGGCGTGGTGTCCTCCGACGACACGCTGAGAATCCAGATCCCGTCGTCGAGACGGGTATCGGGCAGGACGAGCGTGTAGCTGGTGTCCCTCGTCTCGTGGAAGGTCGAGCACCGGACGAGAAGGGCGCCGTCCGCGACCCAGGGGACGTCGACGGCCGGACAGAAGTGGGTGCCCTGCCCGGGCCCCTCACGCTGCATCCGGAAGTCCTCGACCGTCGTCCCGTCGGCCAGGAACCCGACGCTGATGAAGTAGTCGTAGATGTTGTCCTGACCGGACAGCGGGGTCTCCACCCAGGTGCACCCGCCGGGCCCGTTGGGCAGGGTGCCGGTCCAGTAGCTCATCTGCTGACCGGTGACCGTCTCCAGCCGGGCCGAGAGCACGGGGCAGGTGGACATGTCGTCGGCCGCGTCGGCACCCGGGTACGGCTTCCCCTCGGGCAGCCACTGGTCCCACAGCGCCGGCGAGCTCAGGCTCAGGGCCGGGAGTCCGGCGGCGACCTGGCGCAACTCCGCTTCGTGTGCGGGGTCGGGCCGGGATGCCGCGGCAGACGCCTCGGCTGCCCGTCGGGCCGCCTCGAGCTCTGCGCGGGCCTCCGCGGCCGCCCGTTCGGCGTCCTCTCGTGGATCGGACGTCGCCGGGGCAGGGGCGGCGGGGGCGCTGGGAGCGGAGGAGAGCGAGCCGGCGGCGACCGGGATGCCGACGGCGACCGCCACCACCGCGGCGACCGTCGCCATCAGCCCGGCGCGGGCGCGGCGGCGCTGTCGGTGCCGGGCCACCACGTCGGGCACCGAGATCGTGCCGCCCCGGCCGACGAGGTCGTCGGCGAGATCGTGCAGCCGGGCGGGAAGTTCCTGCTCGAGATGGGTCACGACGACGCCTCCGGGGCCGGAGCGGGCTTCAGTACGGTGCGGAGGACGGCGAGACCGCGGGTGACGTGGTTGTTCACGGTGCTGGTCGAGCAGCTCATCAGCCGCGCGGTCTCCGCCTCGCTGAGGTCGTCGAAGTACCGGAGGACGACGGCGGTGCGCATCCGCGGCGACAGGTGGGCGAGCGCGGTGCGGAGCTCGTCGGCCTCGGCGTGCCGGCTCTGCAGGTCGGCGCCGTCGACGCGTTCGGGCAGCGACTCGATGACGCTCTCCGTGCTGGAGAGCCGGCGCAGCCAGCTCAGGTGACTGTTCACCATCAGCCGGCGGACGTAGGCCGGCCGGTTCTCGGCCCCTCGCACCTTCGGCCACTGCGCGTAGGCGCGTGCCAGTGCCGTCTGCACCAGGTCCTCGCCGCGGTGCCGGTCGCCGGTCAGCAGGCAGGCGGTCCGGAGGAGCCCGGGGCTGTGCTGCTCGACGAACTCGGTGAATTCGCCGTCGTCGCGCTGCGCCACTCGCCCCCCCCGATGCCGTGCCTACATCTGGAAAGACGTATCGGCACCCCGCGGTGACCCCAGTCCGCTACGTCTCGGTTCCGTAACGATCGGGATCCCGGCTCAGGCGGTGAGGACGACGGGCAGCTCCGACAGGCCGCGGATGACGAACTCCGGACGCCGCACGGCCTCTGCACCCAGCGCCAGGTCCGACGTCCTGTCCAGCAGCGCGCCGAACGAAGCCTGGAGCTCCACCCGCGCCAGCGGGGCGCCGATGCAGAAGTGGATGCCGGCGCCGAAGGTGATGTGCGGGTTGTCCGCGCGGCCGACGTCGAGCGCTTCCGGTGCCTCGAACACCGCCGGGTCGTGGTTGGCCGAGCCGAGCAGCGCGGCGATCTTCTGCCCGCGCTCCACGGTCACCCCGCCGATCTCGACGTCGGCCGTCGCGGTCCGCTCGAACAGCTGCAGCGGGGAGTCGTAGCGCATGAACTCCTCGATCGCCGTCGGCAGCAGGGCGCGGTCCTCGCGCAGCCGCCGCAGCTGGGCGGGGTTCTCCAGCAGTGCGAGCAGGCCGTTGCCGGTGACGTTGACCGTCGCCTCGTGGCCGGCGTTGAGCAGCAGGATGCAGGTGGTGACCAGCTCGTCCTCGGTGAGCCGGTCGCCGTCGGCGTCGCGCAGGCTCACCAGGTGGCTCAGCAGGTCCTCGCCGGGGTTCTGGCGGCGCTCGGCGGCCAGCTCACGGAGGTAGTCGACGAACTCGGCGGCCGCGCGCTCCGCTGACTCCTCGATGACCGGCGTCCGGCCGTACTCGTACATCTTCACGATCGCGTTGGACCAGGGGCGCAGCAGCGGGCGGTCGACCTGCGGGACGCCGAGCAGCTCCGCGATGACGGCGACCGGCAGCTGCTCGGCCATGCCCCAGAGGAAGTCGACCGGCTGGCTGCCCGCGGAGCGCTCGACCAGCTCGTCGACCAGGGAGTTCGCGAGCTCCTCGACCCACGGGCGCAGTCGCTCCACGTGCCCGCGCGCGAAGGCGGCGCTGATCAGCCGCCGCAGCCTGGTGTGGTCCGGTGGCTCCATCTCCAGGATCGCGTTGCGGTGGATGAGGTTGAAGCTGCCGAACCGCTCGGCCGGCTCCTTGTCCGACCAGATGCGGCCCAGTCGGCGATCGCGGAGGACGGCGTTGGACTCCCCGTGCGTGAAGGCGAGCCAGAGACCCAGCTCCTCGTGCCACTGCACCGGCCCCTCGGTCCGCGCCCGGGCGAAGGCGGGATACGGGTCGTCGACGAACGAGGGGGCGTGGAGGTCCAGCGGCGGCACGGTGCCGACACTAAGGCTGTGCTCCGGCCCACCGTGGGGGCCACCTACGCTGCACGCATGGCTTCCCGCAAGCGAACGTCCGCCCCCGCTGCCGAAGCGACGGAGGGCATCAACCCGAAGGCACCGTGCCCGTGCGGCTCCGGCCGCCGCTACAAGCACTGCCACGGCTCGGGCTACGCGCCGCCGGTCACCCGGCCCTTCGAGGGCCTGCCCGGCGAGGCGGACTGGGTGGCCCTGCGCGAGCTCGTCCCCGCCGCGACGGCGACGCTGAAGACGACGGACGGCCGCGAGATCACCCTGGCCAGCGTGCTCCCCGGCGGCGCCCCGGCGCTGGTGCGGGCCAACGGCGAGATCCTCGTCGGCGCCCAGCTGGCGACCTCCTCGGACGACGTGAGCCGCGACCTCGGGACCGCGGTCGCTGCCGCGCTCGAGGCGCCCAAGGGCGCGCCGGTCGAGCCCGGCCCGATCGGTGGCGCGGGTTCGGCGGGCCCGCGGCTGCAGGAGGTGCTCGACCTGACGGCCCCGCTCGACGTCGTCGTCCACGACACCTTCGACTTCTGGCTGGAGGGCACCGAGCCCGGTGCCGCGGCGCGGGCGGGCCTCACGCAGGCCAACGAGGCAATCCTGCCGACCGTGCGCCTCGAGGGGCTGGAGGCGGCCTACTGGGTGCGCCCCGGCAACGAGCGCGCCCACCTCCGCTGGGTGCGGCCGGAGAAGGAGGAGCAGCTGCTCGACGCGCTGGCCCGCCTCTCCGCCGCCGAGCAGATCCTGCTCGGCGAGGGCACCCGGTACGCCGGAGCCTTCCGGGCCCACGGCCTCGTCGTCCCGGTGTGGGACCTGCCGGCCGACGCCCCGGCCGAGGACTGGGTCGGGCCCGCCACGGAGTTCCAGGCCCGCCTGGAGAAGGCGCTGACCGTCACCACCCCGCTGAACGCCGACGAGCGGCGGGCGCGGGCTGGGCTGCTGTCCCGGCAGATCACGCTTCGCTGACACCGGCTCGAACGCAGGAGGCCCCTGCCCACCATGGTGGGCAGGGGCCTCCTGCGTCGTGTCGAGCTGCCGGGGTCAGGTCCGGCGGGCGGCGCCGATCACCGTGAGGGTGCCGAGCGCGATCAGTGCCGCACCGGCCACCAGGAACGGCTCGACCTCGAAGCCGGTGTAGGCGAGCTGCGGGCTCGCGGTCGGCGTGTGCGTCGCCAGCGCGACCTCCTGCTCGCAGCCGACGCCGTCACCGTCGTTGTCGAGGTGCGCGGCGTAGCCGGCCTGACCGGCGTAGACAGGAGCGGCCCCGCGGGCGCGCGCGTCGTCGCAGTTGGCGTAGTGCACCGCGGGCTGCGCGACCGGCTGGACAGCCGGCGGCGCGGGCTGCGGCTGCTCCGGCGCCTCGGGCACGAGGCCCTCGAGGCAGACGGCGACGCCGTCCGTGACACCGTGCAGGAGCTCCGTGAGCTCGGCGGCGAGGGCGGGGGCCGTGGTCTCGACGAGGGTCGGCAGCCCCTCGAGGAAGGTCGGGAGGTCGGCGATGTTCGCCGGGTCGAACCCCGCCTCGATCGCGCCGAGCAGCGCCTCGGCGCCCTCGTCCAGCGAGCCCTGGAGGCCCCCGACCAGGAGCGCGAGCTCCTCACCGAGGCATTCGCCCACGGCCACGAGGTCCGGGGTGCCGCCCCCCGTCATCGGCTGGAGAGGCGGCTGCTGGTCGTCGGCCGGCGCGTCGGTCGGCGCGTCGACGGTCGAGGAGGTGCTGGGGAACTCCTGCTCGGGCAGGGGCTGGGGGCCGGTGAAGGCCGGGATGCCCTCGCCGGCCCTCAGCGGCTCGTCCTCGGAGTGCACGGGCTGGACCGGTCCCGGCTCCCGCTCCGGCTGGCACTCGGGGAGCAGGAAGTCCAGGACGCAGCTGGTGCCCGACGGCTTGGCCTCCTCGTCCTCGGCGGAGGCGACTCCGGACCAGAGCACGAGCATCGCCAGGGCGATGAGCAGGGCGAACGGCATTCTCACGAGCTTCGGCACAGACGTCCCCCGAGGGATGGGCTACAAGTCGTGAGCAGTCGATCACCGCTCAGCCGATCTCGAAGGTTGTCTTGCGGAACGAAACCAGAACGCCCCGCGGGTCATCACGTCATGTGACGGAGCGGTCCGCTCTGTGTTCGGGGGTGCGCAATTCGATAGCGGAAGGCCGCGCATGGATGCCCCCGCCCACCGGAGTGGGCGGGAGCATCCACGGCGCCCTCGGATCAGGTCCGGCGGGCGGCGCCGATCACCGTCAGGGTGCCGAGTGCGATCAGGGCCGCACCGGCCACCAGGAACGGCTCGATCTCGAAGCCGGTGTAGGCGAGCTGCCCGCCAGAGGTGGGCGTGAACGACTGCGCGACCGGCTGGAACTGCAGCGGAGCGACCGGGGGCGGGGTGTAGGCCGGGACGCCAGGGTTGTTGTTGCCCGGCGTGCCCCCCGGCGGCGGGTTCTCCCCGGCCGGCGGCTCGGGAACCTGGAGCAGTGGGCAGAGGAACATCTTGAAGAAGGCCCCGATGGCCTCGGCCGGGCTGTCGAACTCCGGAAGTTCGGGGAAGGCCGCGAGGAAGTCGCCGATGATCGACTCCTGGAGGGGAGTCGGCAGGTCCAAGAACTCGGCCTCGCTGTCGAATGGGAGCTCGCCACCACCGGGGAGCTCGCCGGGGCTGAACAGCGCCACCAGGAAGTCGATGAACTCCTCGCAGGAGGGGACGCACGGCGGCTCGGGCATGCTGCCGGGTGCCCCGGGTGCCCCGTCCGCCCCTGGTGCCGCCAGGACGCCCAGGATGGGTCCGTCGCCGGGGGTCTCGCCCTCGCCGGGGGTCTCGCCCTCGGGCAGGCAGCCCTCGTCCTCCGTCGGGGGAGCGGGCGTCACCTCGTCGCCCGGGGCGCCCACGCTCATGGCGTCGAAGGCCTTCACGACCGGGGTGGAGCCGGGGTCGACCGCGGCCGGCCCCTCGGTGGGCTGCGCCGGGGCCTGGCTCGTCGGCGCCGGGTCCTCGCTGGCGTCCGGGGTGACGAGGTCGTTCTCGCCCTCCTGCGAACAGATCGCCGGGGCGGGGTCCGTGGCGCAGAGCAGCTCGAGTCCTCCGGTGACCTCGTCCTCTCCGTCCGCAGCGGCAGGAACCGACCAGAGCAGCAGCAGTGCCAGTGCTGTCAGCAGCGCGAACGGCAATTTCAGGATCTTCGACACGGACATCCCCCGGAGGCTCAGTGACAGGCGGTGTGAAGTGCACCACTTCCTGACGTCCTCACGAACTGCTCACGATCAGCGGAACCCTTCGGTCCGGTGGGTCGTGACGGGATGTGACGGAGCGGTCCGCCTTGCGCTCGGGGTTTCGCTCAGGCCGGCGCTCGCGACACCGGGCAGGACATGCAGCGCGGCCCCCCGCGACCGCTGCCCAGCTCGGAGCCCGCGATCCGCACGACCTCGATGCCGGCAGCCTCGAGCGCCGCGTTGGTGACGGTGTTCCGCTCGTAGGCGACCGTCAGCCGTGGGGCCAGCGCGAGGGTGTTGTTGCCGTCGTCCCACTGCTCGCGCTCGGCGGTGACCGGGTCCAGCCCGGTGTCGATCACCCGCAGCTGGTCGATCCCCATGGCCTCGGCCGCCGCCAGCACGAACGGCTCCGGGCCGGTGACGGCGAGGTCGGTGGCGTCGGCGTCGGCCGGGTGGGCGGGGGAGTCGGGCAGCGCCCGGACGGTCCAGGCGACCAGCGAGTCCGCGACGGCGGGGTACATGACCATCGCGTCGACGTCGACCATCGTGGCGATGGTGTCCAGGTGCATGGTGGCCCGCTCCTGGGCGATCGGGACCACGAGGACCGTGTGCGCGAGGCCGCGGGCGAACAGCCGACGGGCCAGCCGCTCGGCGCCGCCCGGCGTCGTCCGCTCGCCCACGCCGACGGCGACCACGCCCTCGGCGAGCAGCAGCACGTCGCCGCCCTCGAGGTGCTCCAGCTCCGCGCCGTAGAGCTGGTCGGCCCCGGAGAACCGCGGGTGGTGGGTGTAGATGGCGGCGGTGATCGTGCTCTCCCGGTGCCGGGCCGGCATGGCCAGCGACGTCACGGCCACCTCGTCGCCGATCCACACCGAGGAGTCCCGGGTGAACAGCAGGTTGGGCAGCGGCGGGACGACGAAGTCCGAGCGGTCCATCAGCTGGTAGGCCAGCCCGTGCCCACGCAGCTCGTCGTGCGCCAGCCCGCCGATGAGCGCCGAGGCGAGGTCCTCCGGCGACAGCCAGGCCAGGTGCCGGGTCGCGTCGCGCTGGAGGGTGGCGCCCAGCCGCGGGTCGTCGACGGCGGCGCCGATCAGCTCGGCCCGCGCCGCGGGGAACTCCAGCACCTCGGCGAGCAGCGTCGCCACGTGCAGCACCTCGACCCCGCGGTCGGTCAGCGCCTGGGCGAACGCGTCGTGCTCCTCCTGCGCGCGGGCCACCCACGGGACGCCGTCGAACAGCAGCTGGTCGTTGTTCCGCGGCGTGAGCCGGCGCAGCTCCTGGCCGGGCCGGTGCAGCAGCACGGTGCGCAGCCGGCCGACCTCACTGGTGGCGCCGAGCGCGGGCGTGATCATGGGCGAAAGGCTGGCACAAGGCTCCGGAACTGCGCCGCAGAACCGCCTGGCTAGGGTGCCCCGGGGGCCGGATCCGGCCCCCGACGCCGAACGCGGAGGAACCCTGTGGACCTGTTCGACCTGACCGGCAAGGTGGCAGTCGTCACCGGTGGCACCCGCGGCATCGGCCTGATGATGGCCCGAGGCCTGCTGCAGGCGGGAGCGAAGGTCTACATCAGCTCGCGCAAGGCCGAGGCGGGCGACGCCGCCGTCGCCGAGCTCCAGGAGTTCGGCGACGTCGTCTCCATCCCCGCCGACCTCTCCACCGAGGCCGAGTGCCTGCGGCTGGCCGAGGAGGTCGGCACGCGCGAGGAGCGGGTGCACATCCTGGTGAACAACGCCGGCGCCACCTGGGGCGAGCCGCTGGAGACCTTCCCCGAGTCGGCGTGGGACAAGCTGCTCGACCTGAACCTGAAGTCGCCGTTCTTCCTCACCCGCGCGCTGCTGCCCAAGCTCGAGGCCGCCGCCACCGCCGACGACCCGGCGCGCGTGGTGAACGTGGGCAGCATCGACGGCCTGCACGTCAACCCGATGCCCACCTACTCCTACGCCGCCAGCAAGGCCGGTCTGCACCAGCTCACCCGCGTGCTGGCCAAGGAGCTGGGGCCGCGGCACGTCACCGTGAACGCCGTGGCGCCCGGGCCGTTCGAGTCCAAGATGATGGCGGCGACCCTCGACGCGTTCGGCGACGAGATCGCGGCGAAGTCGCCGCTCGGCCGGATCGGGCGCCCCGACGACATGGCCGGCGTCGTCGTCTACCTCTCCTCGCGGGCCGGCTCCTACGTGACCGGCGCCGTCATCCCCGTCGACGGCGGCATCGCCACCACCTCGTAACGCCGTCCTGGCTCACCATGAGGCGTCCTGGCTCAGCGTCGACGGTGAGCCAGGACGCCCGTTGATCAGGTCTCCTGATCAACAGGCACGGCGTCAGTCCGGGAGAAGGACGCCGGGGTTGCAGATGCCCTCCGGGTCCAGCTTCTGCTTGACCGCGCGCAGCACCTCGACGCCGAGCGGCCCGATCTCGCGCTCCAGCCACGGGCGGTGGTCGGCACCGACGGCGTGGTGGTGCGTGAGCGTGCCGCCCGCCGCCAGCAGTGCGTCGGTGGCCGCGCGCTTCGCCGTCAGCCACTGCTGGATGGGCAGCGCGTCGTCCCGGTCGGCGAGCACCGTCAGGTAGAGCGAGGCGCCGGTCGCGTAGCCGTGCGAGACGTGGCTCATCACCAGCGGCTGGTGCCCGTCGCGGCTGAGCGAGGCCTGCAGCGCGCGGCGGGCGGCGTCGTAGACCGTGGGCAGCGCGGACCAGGTGGCCGCCGTCTCCAGCGTCTCCACCAGCAGCCCGCCGTCCATCAGCTTGTCGCGGGTGTACGGGGCGCCGAAGCGGTGCGCGCGCCAGGACTCCGCGACCCGGCGGCCCAGGCGCACCGCCCCGCCGTCGCGCAGCAGCGACGACGCCGCGCGCTTCCGGGCGCGGACGAGGTCGGGCAGCCCCTCCCAGCCGACGAGCAGCAGGCAGCCCTCGCCGTGCCCGCGGGCCTTGAGGCTGCCGCGCAGCGCCTTGGCCCCCGCGCCGCCGGCCATCAGCAGGTTGGCGCGGGTCTCGTCGGCGTCCGACAGCCGGACGACGTCGGGCAGCAGGTCGTGCCGGGCGAGGTTCTGCAGCGCCGCGAGTCCGGCCGGCCAGGTCCGGAAGGACCAGCCCTCGTACACGGCGACCGCCGGCTTGGGGCGCACCCGGAGCTTCACCTCGGTGATGACGCCGAGCGTGCCCTCCGAGCCCAGCGCCAGGCCGAGGAGGTCGGGCCCGGCCGCGGTCGCCGGGGGGTGCCCGAGCTCGAGCACGCCCGACGGGGTGGCCAGCGTGAGGCCGGCGACCAGCTCGTCGAACCGGCCCACCCCGGTGGACGCCTGCCCCGCCGACCGGGTCGCGGCGTAGCCCCCGACGGTGGCGAACTCCCAGCTCTGCGGCAGGTGCCCGAAGGTCAGGCCCTCCCGGCCGAGCGCCTGCTCCAGCGCCGGTCCGCGCATGCCGGGACCGACGGTGACCATCGACGACGGCACGTCGAGGGCCTGGACCGACGCCATGCGGCCCAGGTCCACCGCGACCGCCGGCCGGTCGTCGGGGTCCACGCCGGCCAGCCCGCCGACGACGCTCGTCCCGCCGCCGAAGGGGACCACGACGATCCCGAGCTCGCTGCAGAGCGCCAGCAGCGCCGCCGTCTCCTCGGTGGTGCCCGGCAGGACGACGGCGCAGGGCGCGTCGGAGGCATCCCCCTCGCGGCGGCGCAGCAGGTCCAGGTAGCTCTTGCCGCCGGCGCGGAGCAGTCGGGACTCCCGGTCGGTGCGCACGTTCTCGGCACCGAGGAGCTCCACCAGCGCGGCGTGCGCCTCCTCCGGCAGCCGGCTCGGGGCCAGCCGGATCTCCTCGACCGGCACCGGCGGCGTGGCCCGCGGCGTCCAGCCCAGCTCGCGGACCAGGTGGCGGCGCGCGGCCTTGGTCAGGGTGCCGGCCAGCGGGTCACCGGTCGGCTCCGTGGTTCCGGCGGGGGCGGGGCCCCACCCCTGGATCGTCAGTTCCGGCTGCTCGGGCACGGCTACAGTCTGCCGGTGCCGCGGAGAGCCAGGTGATGGGTTCCCTGTCGCCTGCCCGGCGGGCCCGGGACCTGGCGGAACTGCCGGGCGCGACAGTCGACGTCGTGGTCGTCGGTGGCGGTGTCACCGGTGCCGGGGTCGCGCTGGACGCCGCCTCGCGCGGGCTGTCGGTGGCGCTGTTCGAGCGGCAGGACCTCGCCGCGGGCACGAGCCGCTGGTCCTCGAAGCTGGTGCACGGTGGGCTGCGGTACCTGGCGCACGGCGAGATCGGTCTGGCGCGGGAGAGCGCCCGCGAGCGCGCCGTCCTCATGGGGGCGACGGCGCCGCACCTGGTCCGGCCGCTGCCGTTCCTCGTGCCCGACGTCGCCGGGCGGGACGTGACCGCGCTGGCCGAGCTCGGCGGCCGGGCCGCTGATGCGATCCGGTTCTCGGTGCCCGGCGGTCGCGGCTCGCTGCCCTCGACCCGGCGGGTGGGTGCCGACGACGTCGCCCGCATGACTCCCGGTGTGCGCCCGGGCGCCGGCGGCGTCGTCTTCTGGGACGGGCAGCTCGTCGACGACGCGCGCCTCGTCGTCGCCCTCGCCCGCACCGCCGCCGCGTACGGGGCGCGAATCGTTCCCGGTGTCGAAGTGCTGGCGGTCGACGGCGCAGACGTGCACGTGCGGGTGGACGACGAGGCGTTCGCACTGCGGGCCGGCGCGGTGGTCAACGCGGCCGGCGTCTGGTCGCAGAAGCTGGCGCCCGGCATCCGGCTGGTGCCCTCGCGCGGCTCGCACCTGGTGGTGCCGGCCTCGGTGTTGGGCTCGCCCTCGGCGGCGATGACCGTGCCGCTGCCCGGATCGCGGTCCCGGTACGTCTTCGCGCTGCCGCAGCCGGACGGGCTGGTCTACCTCGGGCTGACCGACGAGCCGGTGGAGGGGCCGGTGCCCGACGGCGATCCGCAGCCGTCGGAGGCCGAGGTGCAGCAGCTGCTCGACACGGTGAACCAGGTGCTGTCGTCCCCGCTGAGCCGCGACGACCTGGTCGGCGCCTACGCCGGCTACCGCCCGCTGGTGCTGCCGGAGTCGGCGGGAACGGGGCCGGGGGATTCGACGGCGGACCTCTCTCGCAAGCACCTGCTGCGCTGGGACGGACCGGTCCTCTCGGTGGTGGGCGGCAAGCTCACCACCTACCGGGCGATGGCCGAGGAGACCGTGGACGCCGTCGTCGCGCGGCTGGGCAGGGGAGCTGCACGGTCCACGACCGCCCGGCTTCCGTTGGTCGGCGCCGCGCCGCGGGTGGCGCTGGACCGGGTGTCCGCGCCCGAACGGCTGGTGGCCCGGTACGGCACGGAGGCGCCGCGAGTCGAGGCGCTCGGCCCGGCGCTCGTGGTGGCGGGGCGGCCGGAGACGGTGGGGGAGCTGCGGTTCGCCGTCGAGCACGAGGGCGCGCGGACCGTCTCGGACCTGCTGGACCGGCGCACCCGCATCGGGCTGGTGCCGGCCGACCGCGAGCGCGCGGTGGCGGTCGCGGAGCAGGTGCTCGCGGAGCGCTGACCCGCTCCGCCCTCGCGCCGCCCGGGTGTCGCTCTGTCCACGGTCCTCGTGGTCTGCGGGCGCTGCAGGGCGGCCAGAGCGCGAGAAGCGGCGCAGAGCGGGCGCGGCGCCCGACCTCGTCTCAGCTTGCGGGGACGCTGTTCCATCAGGTGGGCAGCGAGGAGCACGATCCGCTCGTGGACACCTACACGCACGGGCACGCCGAGCCGGTCCTGCAGTCGCACCGCTGGCGGACGGCGGAGAACTCCGCGGCCTACCTGCTCCCCTCGCTGCGTCCGGGGCTCGACCTGCTCGACGTCGGCTGCGGTCCCGGCACGATCACCGTCGACCTCGCCGCTCGCGTGGCGCCCGGTCGGGTGCTCGGGCTGGACGTCTCACCGGATCCGCTCGACGAGGCGCGAGCGGCGGCGGCACGGGCGGGTGCCGAGGTCACCTTCGCGGTCGGCGACGTCTACGCCCTCGACCTCCCCGACGCCTCGTTCGACGTCGTGCACGCCCACCAGGTGCTGCAGCACCTGACCGATCCGGTGACCGCGCTGCGCGAGATGGCCCGCGTGTGCCGGCCCGGCGGGGTGATCGCCGTGCGGGACGTCGACTACGCGGCGACGACGTGGTTCCCGCTGGACGACGGGCTCGACCGCTGGCTGGAGCTGTACTCGCAGGTGGCCCGGGCCAACGACGCCGAGCCCGACGCCGGGCGCCGGCTGCTGTCGTGGGCGCACGCGGCGGGGCTGCGCGACGTCACCGCGACGACGTCGTCCTGGTGCTTCTCCACCCCGGACGAGCGGCAGTGGTGGGGCGACTCCTGGGCTGGCCGCGCGACGGCGTCGTCCTTCGCCGAGCAGGCGGTCGCCTACGGGCTGGCCACGACTGCGGAGCTGGACGCGATCGCCGCCGCCTGGCTGCGCTGGCGGGACGCCGACGACGGCTGGCTCGGCATGCTGCACGGCGAGCTGCTCATCCGGATGTGACGCTGTGCGCTGATGTGCAGTTCAGGGCCGCGGAACTGCACATCAGCGCACACGGCTCGGCTGTCCGGCGCCGGCGGGTCAGCTGCCGTGGCGGGTGGCGTTGGCCTGGATCGCGGCGCTCACGAACTGCGCGAGCCCGGGCGCGATCCGCTCGTAGTACGCGGTGAAGCGCTCGTCCTCGACGTACATCCGGCCCAGCCCGGCGTGCATCTCGTACCCGCAGTCGTAGAAGTTCCGGCTGATCTGCTGCCGGTGCTCCTCCGCTAGGTCCATCGCCTGCGCCGAGTCGGCCCCGACGCCCGACCGCAACGCCTCGGCGAACCGGGCCTCGACGTCGTCGGTCTCGGCCTTGACCCGCAGCCAGTCGTCCTTGGTCATGGCGCGGGTCCGCTGCTGGGACTGCGCCCAGGCGTCGGTCCCGCCCCACTTCTCCTCGGCCTCGGCCGCGTACTCCTCGGGCAGCCAGTCGCCGAACACCTCGAACCGCTCCTCCGGGGTCAGTGAGATCCCCATGGATCGTGCCTCCATCTCCTTCTCGACGGCCGCGACCATCGCCGTCGTCCGCTCCAGCCGGTCCCGCAGCAGCCGGTGCTGCCGGCGCAGGTGCTCGGCGGGATCGGCGGACGGGTCGTCCAGCAGCGTCGCGACCTCCTCGAGGGGGAACCCGAGCTCGCGGTAGAGCAGCACCAGGTGCAGCCGGTCCAGATCGGCCGGCGCGTACTGCCGGTAGCCGGCCGCCGTACGCCCGGACGGCGTCAGCAGCCCGATCCGGTCGTAGTGGTGCAGCGTGCGCACCGTGACGCCGGCCAGTGCGGCGACCTCTCCCACGTTCATCGAATCCCTCCCTCCTTGACGCGGTGAGCCTGCGGCCTCACGTCGCGTCAGGGTCAAGCGTTCGCGGTCGTCCTTTCGGGGGACCGTTGCCGAACCGACATGATCGTCGACCCTCCACGTCGCGC
This sequence comes from Blastococcus sp. LR1, assembly GCF_020166105.1. Lineage (GTDB taxonomy): Bacteria > Actinomycetota > Actinomycetes > Mycobacteriales > Geodermatophilaceae > Blastococcus. The sequence continues at coordinate 808,828 of NZ_JAIUJY010000002.1, read as the reverse complement.
CGGACTGTGCAACGGTCGAGGACCGGAACTCACGGCCCCGACGACGTGGCCAGGAGAGGTGGCGGCTACATGCTCGACTACGTGGGAGAACGCTGGGGGCTGATCGCCTTCCAGTCGTTCCAGCACGTCAGCCTGGTGGTCCAGTGCGTCGTCCTGGGCTCGCTGCTCGCCGTCGCGCTGGCGGCCCTGGTCTACCGGAACCCGACGGCGACGGCCGCGGCCAACGGCTTCTCCGCGGTGGGCCTGACCATCCCCTCGTTCGCGCTGCTGGGGATCCTGCTCGCACCGTTCGGCTTCGGCATCACGCCCGCCGTCATCGCGATCACCTTCTACGCGGCGCTCCCCGTGCTGCGCAACGCCGTCGTCGGGCTGGCCGGGGTCGACCGGGCGCTGGTCGAGTCGGCGCGCGGGATCGGGATGAGCCGCATGTCCACGCTGCTGCGCATCGAGCTGCCGCTCGCGTGGCCGGTGATCCTGGCCGGCATCCGGGTCTCCACCCAGATGGTCATGGGCATCGCCGCCATCGCCGCCTACGTGCTGGGCCCCGGGCTCGGCGGCTTCATCTTCACCGGGCTCTCCCGGCTGGGCGGGGCCAACGCGATCAACTCCGCGCTCACCGGGACCATCGCCGTCGTCCTGCTCGCCCTCGTCCTCGACCTGCTGCTGGTGCTCGCCGGCCGGCTGACCACTCCCAGGGGGATCCGTGTCTGAGACCTTGTCCGCGCGTCCGTCCGACGCCGGCTCCGGCGACCGGCGCATCAGCGGCGTCCCCATCCGGCTGGAGGGCGTGACCAAGCGCTACCCCGGCCAGGACACCCCGGCCGTCGACGACGTCACGCTGGAGATCGCCGCGGGCGAGACGGTGATGTTCGTCGGCCCGTCCGGCTGCGGGAAGACGACGCTGCTGAAGATGATCAACCGGCTGATCGAGCCGACCGAGGGGCGCATCCACCTCGGGGACGAGGACGTCACCGACCAGCAGCCCGACCAGCTGCGCCGCCGGATCGGGTACGTGATCCAGGCCGGTGGGCTCTTCCCGCACATGACCGTGGCCACCAACATCGGTCTGGTCCCGAAGATGCTCAAGTGGGACGACGCCCGGGTCAAGGAGCGGGTCGACGAGCTGCTCGACCTGGTCGGGCTGGACCCCGAGCGCTACCGGGACCGCTATCCGCGCGAGCTCTCCGGCGGCCAGCAGCAGCGGGTCGGGGTGGCCCGGGCGCTGGCCGCGGACCCGCCGGTGCTGCTCATGGACGAGCCCTTCGGCGCCGTCGACCCGATCACCCGTCAGCGCCTGCAGGACGAGCTCATCCGCATCCAGGAGGAGCTCGGCAAGACCATCGTCTTCGTCACCCACGACTTCGACGAGGCGGTGAAGCTGGGCGACCGGATCGTGGTCTTCGACGTCGGCGCGCGGGTGGTGCAGTTCGACACCCCGGAGCGGATCCTGGCCGAGCCGGCCGAGGAGTACGTGGCCGACTTCGTCGGCGCCGGCGCGACCCTGAAGCAACTCACGCTGACCCGGGTGGCGGACGTCGACCTCCAGCAGCCGACGACGGCGGCCGTCGGATCGGACTCCGCGGCCGCGGTGGCCGCAGCGCAGGCGGCCGGCGACGACTACGTGGTGGTGCTCGACGAGCGCGGGCGGCCGATCAGCTGGCCCAGCCTGGCCGAGCTCTCCCGGACGTCGACGGTCCCCGACACGGTCGACCAGCGCCTGCCGGTGGTGGGCCTGCGCTCGACCCTCAACGACGCGCTGGACACGATGCTGGCGGCGAGCCAGGGCGGCGTCGTCGTCACCGGCCGCCGGGACTCGGTGGCCGGTGTGATGGTCGTCGAGACGGTCATGGCGGCGATCCAGCGCACGCGGACGCAGGGGGCGGGATGACCGCCTCCACGGAGGTGCGCCCCGGCGGCGCCGCTCCCGGGGTCGTGGCCACTCAGGCCGAGGCCTCGGAGGGAGGCGGCAGCTGGCGGGCGCTGCTCCTGCAGCCGGTCCTGGTCCTGCTCGCGGTGCTGGCCTTCGTCGTCTGGCGGGGCACCGCGGACCTCTCCGACACCGAGTCGCGGCAGCTGGGCTGGGACGCGCTGTCGCGCAGCATCGTGGAGCACCTGCAGCTCACCGCCGTCTCCGCGGTCGTCGTGCTGGTGATCGCGATCCCGCTGGGCGTCGCGCTCACCCGCGGCTCGATGCGCCGGTTCAGCCCGCTGATCATCGGCGTGGCCAACACCGGGCAGGCCGCGCCCGCGATCGGGTTGTTCGTGCTGCTGGCCGCCTGGCTGGACTTCGGGTTCCGGACGGCGGTGATCGGGCTGGTGGTCTACGCGGCGCTGCCGGTGCTGCGGAACACGATCGTCGGCATCCAGGGCGTCGACTCGCGCCTGATCGAGGCCGGGCGGGGCATGGGGATGAGCGCCAAGGCGGTGCTGCTGCGGGTGGAGCTGCCCCTGGCGGTGCCGGTCCTGCTGGCCGGCGTCCGGACCGCACTGGTGCTGCTGGTCGGCACCGCCACCCTGGCGACCTTCATCAGCGGCGGCGGGCTGGGCGTGCTCATCACGACCGGCATCAACCTCTCGCTGGACGCCCTCCTGATCAGCGGCGCGGTCCTCGTGGCGCTGCTCGCCCTCGCCATCGACTGGCTGGGGCGGGTCGTCGAGCACGTCGCCCGGCCGAAGGGGCTGTGATGGGCAACCGTCCGGGGGCCGCGCTGGCGGCCGTCGCGCTCGCCGGGACCATGGCGCTGAGCGGGTGCGGGCTGCAGGCGGCCTCGCAGTACACGCCGCCGTCGGCTCCCGGCAGCATCGAGCCGATCGAGGGCGCCGAGGGCGTCGAGCTGGTCGTGGGCGCCAAGAACTTCACCGAGCAGCTGATCCTGGGCAAGATCGCGGTGATCGCGCTGCAGGTGTCCGGGTTCGACGTCGTCGACCGGACGAACATCCCCGGCTCGGTGCCGGCCCGGCAGGGCCTCGTCGACGGCGACATCGACATGGAGTGGGAGTACACCGGCACGGCCTGGCTCTCCTACCTCGGTGAGACGGAGACGTTCGCCGATCCGCTGGCCCAGTACGAGGTGGTCCGCGCGGCCGACGAGGCCAACGGGCTGACCTGGCTGCCGCCGGCGGAGGCGAACAACACCTACGCCTTCGCGGTGCGCTCCGAGGCGCTGCCCGAGCTGGGCGACGTCACCTCGCTCTCCGGGCTCGCCGAGCTCCCGGTCGAGCAGCGCACCTTCTGCGTGGAGTCGGAGTTCTTCAGCCGCAACGACGGTCTGGCACCGATGCTGGAGGCCTACGGGATCCCGCTCGGCGATCCGGCGGGCGTGCCGCGCGACAACGTCCGGATCCTGGACACCGGCGCGGTCTACACGGCCACCGACGACGGCGCGTGCAACTTCGGCGAGGTCTTCACCACCGACGGCCGCATCCCCGCCCTCGACCTCACCGTGCTCGAGGACGACAAGGGCTTCTTCCCGGCCTACAACATCTCCGCGGTGGTGCTCACCGAGACGCTCGAGGCGCATCCGGAGCTGGCCGACGTCTTCGGCTCGATCAGCGACCTGCTCACCGACGAGGTGCTGCAGCAGCTGAACGCGCGGGTCGACGTGGACGGCGAGGAGCCCGCCGACGTCGCGCTGGACTGGATGGTGTCCGAGGGGCTCGTCACGCGCGGATAGTGTCGCCTCCGATGAGCGACGACGGGCCGCGCGGCTGGGGTGCGCCGCTGTACGAGACGGTGCTCGACGCCACCGCGGTGGGGGAGGGCACCCGCCTCCTCGATCTCGGCTGCGGCGCCGGCCTGTTCGCCCGGGCGGCGGCCGATCGCGGAGCGCTGGTGACCGGGGTCGATCTCGACGACGGCGCCGTGGCGCAGGCGGCAGCCGAGGTGCCCGAGGGGACGTTCCTCGTGCGGCACGCGCAGGATCCGCCGCGCGGCCCGTTCGACGTCGTCGCGGCGGTGCAGCTGCTCATGCACGTCGCCGACCCCGTCGCGGTGCTCCGCCGGGCCGGGCGGGGCGGGGAGCTGGTCGCGGCCACGGTGTGGGGCCGGGACGACGAGTGCGACCTGCGCGTACTGCAGGAGGCGCTGGCGCCACGTCGGCCGGGGCGGGGGCCGGCGGTGAGCGAGCCGGCGCGGCTGCGGGCGATGGCGGAGCGGGCAGGGCTCGTGGTGGAGCGGCTCGACGAGGTCGTCGTGCCCTTCGAGTACGCCGACGAGGACGCCCTGCTCGAGCCGCTGCTGGCCACCCCGGTCGCCCGTACCGCGACGCGGACCACCGATCCGGAGAGCCTGCGGAACAGCGTGCTCGAGGCGGTCGAGCCCTTCGCGACCGGCGACGGCGGTTATCGCCTGGAGAACCTGTTCCGGGTGCTGGTGGCCCGGCCCCGCTGATCGCTCACGCCGACGGCACAGTTCCCTCCACCCCGGGGTGCCGGCTGATGTCGGCGAGGTCCATGCGGGGGCGCCAGTCGCGCATGGCGGAGCGGTGCGGCTCCGCACGGGCGTAGGCGGAGACAGCGGCGTCGTCGTCCCACCACGAGACGGTGGTGAACCGCCGCGCCAGCAGCCGGGCGCGCAGGCGCACCGACCGGACACCGGGCTGCCGACCGCTTGGCGGTAGACGGCCATCGAGGTGCGGAAGAACGCCGGCACGTCGCGCAGCCGGCGCAGGTGCAGGTGGGTGGTGACGACGACGCCGGGCCCCGGACGGGGGTCGGGAGCCGTCCAGGCCAGGTCGGGGATCAGGGGCATGGAGTGCTCCTCGCACTGAACTTTACGGGTGTAAAGCACTCTAGGCTCGTGCTTAACGTCTGTAAAGTGACCCCGTGCCCCGCAACCTCCGCGCCGATCTCGTGTCAGCCGCCGCGTCCCTCCTGGAGCGCGAAGGAACGGTCGGCGCGGTGAGCCTGCGCGGGGTGGCCCGCGAGGCCGGGGTGAGCGCTCCCGCCGTCTACGGGCACTTCGCCGATCTCGACGCGCTGATGGACGCCGTCCTGGACGAGGGGTTCGTCGCGCTGCTGGCCGCGACCCGGTCGGCCGCCGCGGGGGTCGAGGACCCGGTCGATCGGTTGGTCGCCGGATGCCAGGCCTACGTCGAACAGGGAACGGCCGCGCCCGCCCGCTACGGGGCGATGTTCGCCGGGCGGCACCTCCCGCATGCCGGCGAGGCGTTCGACGGTCTGGTCGGCGCGGTGCAGGCGTGCGTGTCCGCAGGCCGCTCCGCGAGCCGCGACCCACGCGCCGACGCGGGGCTGGTCTGGACCGCGCTGCACGGCCTCGTGACGCTCCGCGTGGCTTCGCCGGGAATGGGCTGGCCCGACCTCGAGGCGCAGCTGACCGCGCTGGTGGAACGGCTGGCCCTGCTGACGCCGGAGATCAGCTGAGCGCGCGGACGGTCTCCACGACGGCGACGACGGCGAACACCAGGAACAGCCCGGCGGCCACCCGGCGGATGAGCGCGATGGGCAGCCGGTCGGCGAGCTTCTTGCCCAGGAACACGGCCAGGCCGGAGACGACGAGCAGCGCGGCCCAGGCGCCGACGAAGACCGAGAGCGGCTCCTCGTAGCGGGCGGCGAGGCCGGCGGTGGCCAGCTGTGACAGATCGCCCCACTCGGCGGCGAAGAGCACGCCGAACGAGATCGCCGCGGCGCGCAGGAACGACGTCTGCTCGCGGGCGTCCGCGGCCTCGCCGCCGTCCTCGATCTCCCCGGCGCTGCGCCACAGGATGATCGCGCCGACCAGGAACAGCAGGGCGACGACGCCGGTGACCAGGGCCTCGGGCAGCAGCGACAGCAGCGAGCCGGCGGTGACGGCGATCGCCACCTGCAGGCCGAAGGCCGTGCCGACGCCCACGAAGACCGGGAGCGGGGCGAACCGGGTGGCCAGCACGAGGCTGGCGAACAGCGTCTTGTCGGGCAGCTCCACCGGGAGCACCAGGACGAAGGCAGCCAGGACGACCGACCAGATCACGACGACACTCCTCCGCACGGCTCTGCCGGGCGGGGCTCGGGCAGGCGACCTCTCGGTCGACCACGGTAGCGGGCCGGGCGCTAGCGCTTCCGGCTGGCCTTGACCTGGTACATGGCGGCGTCGGAGTTCGCCAGTGCGGTGTCGGCGGTGTCCCCGGCGCCGCAGAGGGCCACGCCGATGCTGATGCCGACGAGGTGCTCCTCGCCGCCGGTCCGGCGCAGCGGCTCCTGGAACGCAGCGGTGATGCGGTCGGCGATGACCTGCGCGGCCTGCTCGGTGCCCACCTCGGGGCAGAGGACGACGAACTCGTCGCCACCGATCCGCGCGACGGTGTCGCCGGGGCGGATGGCACCGGCCAGGCGGCGCGACGCCTCGACGAGGACCTCGTCGCCGGCGGCGTGACCGGCGAGGTCGTTGACCGGCTTGAAGCCGTCCAGGTCGCAGTACAGGACAGCCATCGTGCGCTGTGCCCGCTCCGCTGCGGCCAGGCTCTGGTCCAGGCGGTCCAGCAGCAGGTTGCGGTTCGGCAGGCCGGTGAGCGGGTCGTGCAGGGCGGCCTCCCGGAGCGCCGCCTCGAGGGCGCGCTGCTCGGTGACGTCGTGCAGGACGGCGACGACGCCGAGGAGGTTCCCCTCGTCGTCCCGGACCTGGGCGCCGGCGGCCGCGACGCGGCGGGTCGGCCGGCCGGGCACCGTGATCCCCGACTCGACCGGGTCGAGCTTGCCCTCCCGGTAGATGCGCCACAGCGGCACCTCGTCCGGCTCCAGTGGCCGGCCGTCGACGTCGGTGAGCGAGAAGGTCGCCGGGATGTCGGCCGGGGCGACGTCGGGGTCGGCGTCCATCCCGTGCCACTTGCGGCTGGTGGCGTTGAACAGCGTCACCCGGCCCTCGGCGTCCGCGCCGACCACGCCGACCGGCAGCACCTCGAGCAGGGCCTTGGTGAAGGCGGTGGAGCGGGCGAGGTCCTCGTGGGCGCGGGCGATCTCGGCGCGGGCCAGCTGGCTGGCGGCGGCCAGGTCGGCGAGCTGGCTGGCCTGCTGGCGGGCACGGACGAGCGAGGCGACAGCGGTCGCGACGTCGGCGAGCCGCTCCCGCTCCGCGTCGGTGAACGCGTGCGGGGCGTTGTGGAACACGCAGATGGCCGCGATGAGGACGTCGTCGACGGTCACCGGGGCGTAGGCGAAGGCGCGGAGCCCGTCGCGGCGGCCGTCCACCCAGGGGCTGCCGGCGAACGCGGGTTCGGCGGTCATGTCGTCGCAGCTCTGCACGCCCGGCCCGCGCGCCATCATCAGGTCGATGACCGAACCCTTGCGGGGCCAGGAGGTGTAGCGGAAGCCGTCCGACGCCAGGACGCGCATGATCGGGGTGTCCATGCTGATCACCGAGGCGCGGGTCATGCCGGTCACCGCGGCGGCGACCCGGATGAGTCCCTCGAGCGCGGGGTCGGCGTCCAGGGCGGGCAGGTCGTCGGAAGCCAGGGCAGCGAGACGGCCGAGCGCCGCACGGGGCTCCGTCGTGCTGCTCATGCTGGTCCTCCCGGGTCCGGCCGGTCCGTTCCAGCCGTTCGGTTCCGTAACGGCGCAGTCGGGTTCCCGATTGAGCCCTCGCGGCCGGACTCCCTCGCACGGGTAACTCCGCAGGCCCACCCGGCGGTTCCCGGCCCGCCACCGGCCGGTGGCCGGGGTTCCTACCCGCGGCCCTTCCGGCCGACACGGCAGCGCCGCGGCGGGCGGATTCAGCCCCAGAGCGGAGGCGCGTCCTCGACCCGGGATGCGGGGTCGGCGGGGTAGGCCGCCTCCGCGGCGGCGGTGGCCGCGCGGAGGACCTCCTTGACGGGCAGGTCCCGCTCCCGCGCCAGCGTGACGACGTCCTCGAACTCGACGCCGACGTTGACCACCCGGTCGCCGGCGGTGGCCACCTTGACCCCCACCTGCCCGCCGAGGACGTCGACGGAGGCCAGGCTCCGTTCCAGGGCGACCTTCCGGGCCTCCACGACCCGCATGCCGGTGGTGGAGGTCGCGGAGAAGACGGCGGACTGGACCGACGTGAGGGCGTCGGGCCGGCACAGCGCCGACAGCATGTGCGCCGGCCGCCCCTGCTGCACCAGGATCGGGGTGAGCCAGGCGTCGGACGCGCCGGCGGCCAGCAGCGCGTCCAGCACGCCGGGCCAGAGACGCGGGTCGAGGTCGTCGACGTTGGCCTCCACGACGACCGGCAGGAGCGGCGCCGGGCGGGACGGCTCCCCCAGGACCAGCCGGACGACGTTCGGCAGCTCCTCCGGGTCCTCCTCGCCGGCGCCGGTGCCGACCCGCTGCGGGCGCACCGCGGGCAGCGGCGTCCAGTCGTCCACCCGGGCGGCGAGCAGCGCCGCGCCGGTGGCGGTGCACGTCTCCTCCGGGAGGACGCCGGCCTGCACCGGGACGCCGCGCAGCAGTTCGAGCACCACCGGGCCGGGAACGGGCTGGAGGCCGCTCCGGAAGGGAACGGTTCCGCTGCCCACGGCCACGGGAGAGGCGGTGAGCCGCTCCAGCTCCAGGTACTCCAGGCAGGCGAGGACGCCGACGATCGAGGCCAGCTCCCGGGCCGTCCCCAGCTCGCGCAGGGGCACCTCCTCGGCGTCGACCCGCTGCGCAGCCGCCGCCGCGCGGGCCAGCCGCTCGACGACCGCGAGGGCGCCGTCCCGGACCGTCGGTGGCAGCGGAGCGGCGTCGAGCAGCGCGCGGACACCGGGCCAGGTGCGCTCCTCGTCGGCCGCCGCCGCGTGCACGACCGCCAGGGTGGCGCCCAGTCCCTGCCGGCTCACCTGCTGGGGCTCCAGGTGCAGATGTTCCACGTGCAACGCCGCGATCGCCTCGGTGGGCACCTCGGGTGGCACGCCGACGTCGAGCAGGGCGCCGAGCAGCATCTCGCCCGTGGCTCCTGCTGCGAGATCCAGCCACCCGATGGTCACGCTCGGACGGTAGCCGTCCACGAGCCCCGGATGGCTCACCGCTCGCGGACGGCGGCGATCAACCCGCCGCGGGATGCGCATCGTCCCCGAGAACGGGTACGGCAGGCCCCACCGACCCGGGGAGCAGCCATGGCATCCGAACCCACGACCGAGGGCAGGCCCGGCGGCCGGCTCGCCAGCAGCACCCGCTCGACGCTGCTCGGCGCGATGTTCCTGATGGCCACCTCGGCCATCGGTCCCGGCTTCATCACCCAGACCACGACCTTCACCGTCCAGCTGGGCGCCGCGTTCGCGTTCGCGATCGTCGTCTCGATCCTCATCGACATCGCCCTGCAGCTGAACGTGTGGCGGGTCATCGGCATCAGCGGCCGGCGCGCCCAGGAGCTGGGCAATCTCGTGGTCCCCGGCCTCGGCTGGGTGATGGCCGGCCTGCTCGTGCTGGGTGGCCTGGTCTTCAACGTCGGCAACGTGAGCGGCGCCGGGCTCGGCCTGGACGCGATGCTCGGACTGGACCCGAAGATCGGCGGCGCGATCTCCGCCGTCGTCGCCATCGGCATCTTCCTCAGCAAGAAGGCGGGCGTGGCGGTCGACCGGATCGTCGTCGTCCTCGGATTGGTGATGATCGCGCTCACCGCCTACATCGCGATCACCTCCGGGCCCCCTGTCGGTGAGGCGCTGAAGAACGTCGTCCTGCCCGAGGAGATCGACTTCCTGGCCATCACCACGCTGGTGGGCGGCACGGTCGGCGGCTACATCGTCTACGCCGGCGCGCACCGGCTGCTCGACTCCGGTGTCAGCGGCCCGGAGCACGTCCGGAGCATCACCCGCGGGTCGGTCACCGGCATCGTGATCACCGGCGTGATGCGCGTGCTGCTGTTCCTCGCGATCCTCGGTGTGGTCACGGCCGGCGTGGACCTCGGCGCCGAGAACCAGGCGGCGTCCGCGTTCCAGCAGGCCGCCGGCGAGGTGGGCCTGCGCGTGTTCGGCGTCGTCCTCTGGGCCGCGGCGATCACCAGCGTCATCGGCGCGAGCTACACCTCGGTGTCCTTCGCGACCTCCCGGACCGGCACCAGCGACCGCACCCGCACGGTGCTCGTCGTCGGGTTCATCGCCGTCACCTCGCTGGCCTACGTGCTGATCGGCGCCGCGCCCACCACGCTGCTGGTCTTCGCCGGCGCCTTCAACGGCCTGCTGCTGCCGATCGGCATCGCCGTCCTGTTGTGGGTGGCGACGTTCCGGTCGGACCTGCTCAATGGATACCGGTACCCGCGCTGGTTGCTGGGAGTCGGCTGGGCGGCGTGGCTGCTGACCCTGTACCTGGCCGTGCGGTCGATCCAGCCGGTCATCGATCTGTTCGCCTGAGGGAGGCTGTCGGCGTGGACCTGAACTCCGATCTGGGTGAGGGCTTCGGTCAGTGGACGCTCGGGGACGACGACGCGCTGCTGGGGGTGGTCACCAGCGCGAACGTCGCCTGCGGCTTCCACGCCGGCGACGCCGTCATCATGCGGCGGGTCTGCGAGCGCGCGGTCGGGGCGGGCGTCGCCATCGGGGCGCAGGTGGGCTACCGCGACCTGCCGGGCTTCGGCCGCCGGTTCATCGACGTCGAACCGGCCGCGCTGACCCAGGACGTCATCTACCAGCTCGGCGCGCTGGAGGCGTTCGCCCGCATCGCCGGGGACCGGGTGCGCTACCTCAAGCCGCACGGGGCGCTGTACAACGCGATCGTCGCGCACGAGGAGCAGGCGGCGGCCGTGGTGGCGGCGGTGGTCGCCTACGACCCGACGCTGCCGGTGCTCGGCCTGCCGGGCTCCGCCTGGCTGCGGCGAGCGGCCGACGCCGGGCTGACGGTCGTGCACGAGGCGTTCGCCGACCGGGCCTACACACCCGAGGGCACGCTCGTCTCCCGCCGGCTGCCGGGCGCGGTGCTGCACGATCCGGCCGAGATCGCCCGCCGGTGCGTCGCGATGGCCACCGGCGAGCCGATCCGGGACGTCGAGGGCGGTTCGCTGACCCTGCGGCCGGCGTCGATCTGCGTGCACGGGGACACCCCGGGGGCGGTGGAGATCGCCCGGCAGGTCCGAGAGGCGCTCACCGGGGCGGGCATCGAGCTCAGCCCCTTCGTGCCCTGATGCGGGTCCTGCCGAGCGGCAGTGCCGCCGTCCTGGTCGAGCTGGACGACCTGGCGGCGGTGCTCGGGCTCTACGCGGCCCTGGCCGACGCGTCTCCGGACGGCGTGCTCGACGTCGTGCCCGCGGCGCGCACGGTGCTGCTCGCCTTCGACCCGGCTGTGACCACGGCGGACGCCGTCGGCGAGGCCGTGCGGCGGACGACGCCGCGCCCGTCCGCGTCGGGCACCGGCGAGGTCGTGGAGCTGCCGGTGCGCTACGACGGCGAGGACCTGGCCGAGCTGGCCGGGCTGCTCGACGTCCCGCCCGACGAGGTGGTGCGCCGGCACACGCAGACCGAGTGGACGGTGGCCTTCGGCGGCTTCGCCCCGGGCTTCGGCTATCTCGTCCAGCCCGGCGGGAACTGGGACGTGCCGCGCCGGTCGACGCCGCGGACGCGGGTGCCGGCCGGTTCCGTCGCGCTGGCCGGGGAGTTCAGCGGGGTCTATCCGCGGGAGTCGCCCGGCGGCTGGCAGCTGATCGGCCGCACCGACGTCGCCGTCCTCGACCTCGACCGGGAGCCCGCGGCCCTGCTGCGGCCGGGGGTGCGCGTGCGCTTCGTGGACGCCGGATGACGCTGACAGTGCTCGCCGCCGGGCCGCTGACCACCGTGCAGGACACCGGCCGGATCGGGCAGGCCGCGCTGGGCATCGGCCGCTCCGGCGCCTGTGACCGGGGCTCGGCCGCGCTGGCCAACCGTCTGGTCGGCAACGCGGCCGACGCCGCCGTCCTCGAGGTGACCTACGGCGGCCTGGCGGTGCGGGCCGAAGCCGACCTGACCGTGGTGACCACCGGCGCCCGGTGCGCCGGGGCGACGGCGCACAACGCCCCGGTGCGGCTGCGGGCCGGCGAGCTGCTGCGGCTCGGCGCCCCGGTCAGCGGCCTGCGCACCTATCTCGGTGTGCGCGGTGGCATCGACGTGCCCGCGGTGCTCGGCTCGCGGGCCACCGACGTCCTCTCCGGGCTCGGCCCGCCCGTCGTCCACGACGGCGACGTGCTGCCGGTCGGAGCCGCATCCCTGCCCCTGCCCGACGTCGACCTGGCCCCGGTGCCGGACCCGCCGGGAGGTGGAGTGACGGTGCGGGTGCTGCCGGGCCCGCGCGCGGACTGGTTCGGCGACGCCGGGTGGGCGCGGCTCGTCGGCCAGCAGTGGCAGGTGACCAGCGAGAGCAACCGCGTCGGTCTGCGCCTGGACGGCGAGCCGATCGACCGGGTGCGCACCGGGGAGCTGCCCAGCGAGGGGATGGTCCGCGGAGCCCTGCAGGTGCCGCCGTCAGGCCTTCCGGTGCTGTTCCTGGCCGACTCGCCGGTCACCGGCGGCTATCCGGTGATCGGGTACGTGCGCGACGACCCGCGGAGGAGCGACGTGGATCGCTGCGCCCAGCTGCAGCCGGGGCAGACGGTGCGCTTCTCGGTCTAGCGGCGCGAGCTGCGGCGGGCGACGCGGGCGGCGAAGACGCCGGCCGAGTACCCGTTGTCGATGTTGCTCACCGTCATGCCGGGCGTCGCCGCGGTCAGCATGGTCATCAGCGCGCCGAGCCCACCGAAGGCGCTGGGCTGGCCGGTGGAGGTCGGCACCGCGACCACCGGGACGTCGGTGAGCGAGCCGATCATCGTGGCCAGCGAGGCCTCCATGCCGGCGACCACCACGAGGCAGTCGGTGTCGTCGAAGATCGTGCGGTCGGTCAGCAGGGAGCGCGTCCGGCTGCCGGCGACGTCGTCGATGCGGACGACCTCGGTGCCGGCCACCCGGGCCACGAAGGCCGCCTCGGCGGCGACAGGCGTGTCGGCGCCACCGCTGCACAGCACCGTCACCCGGCCGGCGGGCTCGGGCACGGTGCCGATCGCGGCGGCCGAGGCGGCGGCGTCCATGGTCGTGGCGGAGCCGTGCTCGGTCGCGAGGGCGACCAGGGTCTCGGGGACGGCCCGGAGCACCAGCACGGGGCGGTCGGGGTGCTCCCGACGTGCCTCGCGGACCAGCGTCAGGACCTGCTCGGTGCTGCGGCCCTGGGCCCACACCACGTCGGTCTCCACCGCGCCGGGGACTGCGGGCCCGACCTCGTCCACCACCACCGGCTCGGCGTCGTCGACGAGCGGGTCCTCGATGGCGGCGTCCTCGACGACGGTGTTCTCGACGGCGGGCTGCTCCACCACGGTGTCGTCGACCACCACGGCGTCGATGGTCTCGGGCGCGGACGTCGTCGGCAGCGGGCCGAGCAGGGGCTCGGTGGGACGGTCGGTGCCCAGCGGGGGATACGGCCGGTCGAGCAGCGCGGCGAAGCCGGACTCCTCGTCGCGGACGGCCGTGACGGCACGGAGCGCGGCGTCGAGGGGGGAGGGGGGCGCCGAGGTCAGCGTGCCCGGCTCGGTCGCGGGAGCGACGTCGTCACCCGCTGCGGGGCCGAAGGAGGCGTCCAGCGGGCCGGCCGCCGCGCGGGTCTGGGTGAGAGCGGACAGCCGCACCACCCGGTCGCGCCCGCTGCGCTTGGCGTCGTAGAGGACGCCGTCGGCGGCCGCGAAGAGGGTCTTCCGGTCATCACCTCGGGTCGCCGAGGCGATGCCCGCGCTGATCGTGACCGGCAGCTCGAGGCCGAGCTCCGACCAGGGATAGCCGACGACCGAGGCGCGGATGCGCTCCAGAGCGCGCTCGGCCTGCTCGGAGGTCGTCTCCGGCAGCAGGATCACGAACTCGTCGCCGGCCCAGCGGCACACCTCGTCGGTGTCGCGCACGCCGGCCACGAGCAGCTCGCCGACGACGCGCAGCACGGCGTCGCCACCGGGGTGCCCGATGGCGTCGTTGATCGACTTGAACCTGTCGACGTCGACCACGGCGAGGGCCGGGACGTCGCCGGCGGCCAGCAGACCGTCCAGGCGGGCCTCGGCGTAGCGGCGGTTGGGCAGGTGGGTGAGCGGGTCCTCGTAGGCCTGGCGGCGCAGCTGCCCGGCGGCGCGCTCGGTCTCCAGCAGGCTCTTGCGGCGCCCGAACAGCTCGACCCAGCGGGTGCGGCGCTCGTCGACCCGGTCCAGCTCGTCGGTGAGGTAGGCCTGCAGGTAGGGGAGCGCCCGCTCGGCGTCGTTCAGGTCCGCGTGCAGCGTGCACAGCTCGCGCAGGGCGGCGCGGCGCACGCGCGGCAGCCCGTGCTCGGTGGAGAGGTCGAGGGCGGCGACCAGGTGCTCGTCGGCGGCGCGGCCGTCGCCCTGGCGACGCAGTGCGCGGCCGAGCGCGAGCTGCGCCGAGGCGAGCCGGGCCCGGTCGCCGGCGCCGCAGGACAGCCGGACGGCGGCACGGAGCGGGCCGACGGCAGCTGCCTGCTCGCCCATTCCGACGAGTGCCCAGCCGTGCACGATCTGCGCCGGCACGATGCCGGGAGCGTCGGGAGGGAGCTGCACGAGGGCCTGCTCGGCCAGCTGGCGGGCCTCGGCGAAGTACGGCGCGGCCGACTCGGGGGCGCCGTCGTCGAGCAGCCCCTCGCCGAGCTCCGCGCACAGCTCGCCCAGCCGGGTCGCGGCCACCGCCACCAGCACGTCGGGGTCGGCGGTGTCGGGCTCCAGGAGCGCCGGGTCCGCCGCGGCGGCCTGCGCGGTCTCGTGCGCCCGCCGCTGGTAGTCCAGCGCCAGCGGCATGAGCTCCAGGTCGGCGAGGACGCCGGCCAGGGTGGTGAGCGTGTCGATCAGCAGGACGCTCGGCGGAAGGGTCGGGTCGAGCAGGCTCGCGGCCTCCACGGCCTCGTCCATCGCGGCGTCGATGCGCCGGGAGAGCAGCTCGATGCGCGCGTGGCGGGCGAGCCCGGCGGCGCGCTGCAGGTGGTCGTCGGCGGCGTCGAAGGCAGCCTTGGCCGAGCGGACGAGGGCGATGGCCAGCGCCGCACGGGACGCCGACTCCGACCGCGGGTCGGTCTCGGCGGGAGAGCCGTCGAGCAGCCCCGCCACGCCGGCGTGCAGGTCGAGGGCGGGCTCGGCGGGGGAGTCCGAGGGCACCGGCTCGCCGACCAGGGTGAAGCCGGCCAGCCGCAGCCTGCGGACCAGCAGCTCCGCCCGCAGCGTGTCGGCCCAGGCCCGGCCCAGGGAGTTCGGGGCGTCGTCCATCGCGTCGGCGGCCGGAACGGCTGCGACGTAGGGCGACGGATCCCGCTCCACCCCCGACAGCAGCTGCTCGGCGTCGTCGAGCTGCCAGTTGCTCAGGGCGGCGGTGACCCGCTGATGCAGGGCTCCCGGTGGCACGAGGGCACTGTGCATGTCGGTACCGACAGTGTCGAGAACCGATCCCGGAACGCGCCGTCCCCCGTCCGTCTCGTCCCTCCCGTCCCAGGCGTTCGGGAAGGTCACGCGCTCTCTCCCCGGCGCAGGCCGGCCGGGGGGCCGACGTCCGGAGGAGCGTGGGCGCGCACCCGGTTCCGGCCGCCGCGCTTGGCGGAGAACAGGTGCAGATCCGCGGAGTCGAAGAGCGCCCGCCAGCCGACGAACGGGCTGGGCTGGCCCTCCGGGACGGCCGGTGCGGTGGCGACGCCGATGCTGACGGTGACCGGATCGGAGATCGCCAGATCGCTCCAGTCCGCCTCGGCGACGGCTGCCCGGAGCCGCTCCATGATCACCATGGCCTGGGCCTCGGCGGCGGTGGGCAGCACGACGAGGAACTCGTCACCGGCCCAGCGGTACACCTCGTCGCCGTTGCGGCTGTGCTCGCGGAGCAGGTCGGCCACCCGCCGCAGCACGGCGTCGCCCTGGGTGTGCGAGGCCTCGTCGTTGACCTCCTTGAACCGGTCGACGTCGACGACGGCCAGCGACAGCGGTTCCTGCCCCAGCTTGAGCGCGCCCAGCCGGCGCTCGGCGCTGCGACGGTTGCCGAGCCCGGTGAGCGGGTCCTCCAGGGCGTGCCGGCGCAGCACGGCCGCCTGGCGCTCGGCCTCGCGCAGCCGGCTGCGGCGGACGAACATCTCCGCCCACATCTCCCGGCCCCGGGTGTGTGCGCGGCCGGTGTCGGCGCGGTAGGCCTCGAGCCAGTGCAGCGCCTCGGCGGGCCGGCCCAGGTCGGCGTAGTCCTGGCCGAGCTCGAGCAGGGTCTGCCGGTACCGGCGGCGGTCACCGGTCGCGGCGAACGCGCCGGAGGCGTCGACCAGCAGGTCGATCGCCTCCTCGGCGAGCAGGTCGTCGTCGTCCCGCTTGGCCACGGCGGTCAGCAGCCGCGCGAGGACGAGGTCGGTGTAGCCGCGCAGCCAGACCCCGGCCTCGCGCTGCACGGACCGGCGGACGCGGCGCAGCGGGCCGAGCGCGTCGTCGAGGTCGCCGCTGCACATGAGCGCCCACGCCTGGACGACGTCGAGCAGGTCGGCCTCGGTCTGCTCCGGCTCCCAGTCCAGCTCGCGGGCCGCCGAGGCGCGGACGAGCGCCTCGCCGGCGAGCTCCTGGGCGCGCTCGGAGTCGCCGCGTCGGCGCAGCGTCTGGGCGAGCTCCACGTGCTGACGGGCCGAGAGCAGCAGCAGCCGCCCGTGGTCGGTGACATCGGGGAGCGCGGCGGCGACCTGGTGGCCGAGGGCGGCGTGGGCGACCGCCAGCTCCTCCAGGTCCAGCCCGGAGAGCGTGAGCGACAGCCAGCGGTGCGCCTGGAGCAGCGCCCGGGAGGGCTGGGCGGCCTGGCCGTCGGTGAGCAGGCTGGCGTCGACGGCCAGCAGCATGGCGTGGTCGAGGTGGTCGGCGGTCACCTCGACGTGGGCGAGGTACGCCATCAGCAGCGCCGTCTCCGAGGACACCGGGCAGCGGTCGAGCAGGTCGCGGGCGGCGGCCACCTCGTCGGCGGCGACGTCGTGGTCGCCGACGAGCTGGGCGCGCCGGGCGGCCAGCGCGTGCCGCCATGCCGTCCAGGCGGGCTCGTCGGCGTCGGCGAAGGCGGCGTCGGACTCGTCGAGCAGGTCCACGAACGGGCCCGCGTCCTCGGCGTCGCTCAGGTCGAGCAGACGCCAGAGCGCGGCTTGGAGGACGCCAGGGGCGACGCGGGCCGGGCCGGTGGTCACCTGCTCCTCCACTCGCGGGTCGGCGGCCGATTCTGGCCGGATGTGCCGGTGTCGAGGTCGGTCTGCCGGGTGGGGCGTGCGCCTCGTCCCGTGCGCACTACCCTCGTCGGATGCCCGGGAAGCCACCCAGCACGTCTCCGACGCGGTTCGTCTATCTCGGGCCCGAGGGTACCTTCGCCGAAGCGGCTCTGAGCAGGGCGATTACGTCGACCGAGGGAGTCCGTTCCCCCCGGCCGAGTGTGGCCGCGGCGCTGGCCGCCGTCCGGTCGGGTGAGGCCGACGCCGCGCTCGTCCCGCTGGAGAACTCGGTCGAGGGCTCGGTGCCCGCCACGATGGACGGGCTGGCCGACGGCGAGCCCCTCGTCATCACCCGCGAGGTCTTCCTCGAGGTCGCGTTCGTGCTCGCGGTCCGGCCGGGGACGGCGTTGTCCGACGTCCGCACGCTGGGCAGCCATCCGCACGCGCTGGCCCAGACCGGCCGGCGGCTGGCCGAGCTGCTGCCCGACGTCCCCCCGCTGCCGATGACGTCGACGGCGGCGGCCGCGGCGGCGGTGGCCGCGGGCGAGGTGGACGCGGCGGTGTGTGCGGCGATCGCGGCCGCGCGCTACGGGCTGGACTGCCTGGTCGACGACGTCGCCGACAACGCCGGCGCCGTCACCCGGTTCGTGGTCGTCGAGCGCCCCGGCCCGCTGCCCGCGCCCACCGGCAACGACAAGACGTCGCTGGTCGCCGTCGTGGGGGACCGCACCGGCGCCCTGCTCGACCTGCTGCGCGAGTTCGCCGTCCGCGACATCAGCCTGACCCGCATCGAGTCGCGGCCCACCCGGCAGCGCCTCGGGGTCTACTCCTTCTCGATGGACTGCGAGGGCCACGTCGCCGAACCGCGGGTGGGGGAGGCGCTGGCTGCGCTGCACCGGATCTGCGACGACGTCCGGTTCCTCGGCTCCTATCCGCGCGCCGACGACCGGGAGAACCGGCCGGTGCCCGCGGAGTCGGCCGACGCCGCGTTCGCCGAGGCCGAGGGGTGGCTGGCCCGGCTGCGCGCCGGCGACCTCTGAGCGCGTCCCCCGATCGCGGGTCGCCTGCGGGGAAAGCCCCGCGAGCACGGTTCCGTCGCTACGCTCCGCCGCCGTGACCGCCTTTCCCAGCACGTCCCTGCCCCCCGGCCTGCCGGTCGACCCGGCGGCGCGTCGTCGCGCGGCGGTCGAGCTGGGCGTGCTGCAGGGCGTCTACCTGCTGTTCCTGGTCCCGTGGTTCGGGATCGTCATCGCGGGCGCGATGGGGGCGGGGAGCTCCGGATCGCTGCTCGCGGTGCTGCTGTTCTACGTCTGGGCGGGCTATCCGCTGGTCGTCCTCGTCACGACGGTCATCGCGTGGGTGCTCTTCGCCAAGCGCAGCCTGGCCGCTGCCCGGTGGGTGAACCGGGTGCCGCTGGTCTGGGTGGTCCTGGGCTCGGCGCTGCTGGTCTGGGTGTTCACCGCCGCCTGAGCTCAGCCGAGGCGGGCGCGCAGCTCCTCGACGATCGCCCGGGTGACAGGGACGTCGACGCCGTGCCGGTCCGCGGCCCGCAGGACGGCGCCGCCGATGGCCTCCAGCTCCGTCGGGTTCCCCTCGTCGGAGTCCCGCTCCATCGACGAGCGCATGCCGTCCGGGAGCGACCAGGTGAAGTCGCGGGTGGCCGCCGGGTCGGACGCGGCGCCCTCGGCCTCCGCGACGGCCGCCACCTCGGTGATCACGGCGGTGAGCTCGTCGCCGTGCTGGTCGCGCACCGGGCCCAGCGGCGTCCCGGCCCGGGTGGTCAGCAGCGCCATCGGCGCGAGGAAGCAGAGCTTGTCCCACAGCAGACCGGCCTCGTCGGCGCGGACGGCGGCGTCGACCCCGGCTGCGGTGAGGGCATCGGCCAGCTCCTCGCCCCCGGGCGCCAGCTGGACGGCGACCAACTGCCCGTCGTGCCGGATCACACCCGGCTCGGGACGGGACGCGAACACCCGGATGGTCCCGGCAACCACGCGGGCGGCGGGATAGCGCTCGCGGAGCGCCGTCAGGTGCTCGACGCCGTTGAGCAGCGGCACGACGACGGCGTGGCCCAGCACGTCGGCGGGAACGCGCTCCAGCGCCTCGTCCAGCGAGGTGGCCTTCGTCGTGACGAGCAGGACGTCGACCGGGCCGGTCAGGCGCTCGGCGCCGCCGACCTCGGCGGCCAGCTCGCCGAACCGGGCGCTGGACAGGCGGAGGCCGTGCTCGTCGAGGTGCTTCGCCGTCCCCGGGCGGGCCAGGCAGGTGACCGTGTGCCCCTGCCGGGCGAGGAGGACGGCGAGCATCCCGCCGACGCCGCCGGGTCCGAGCACGGCGATGCGCAAGGAGGTCATGGCCGCATCCTCCCTCCCGGGTGGCGGTGCTTGCGCGGGCGGTGCGGCAGCCCGACGCTGTGCCGCATGACCCGCTCGCGCCCGCTGCTGCTCCTGATCGGCGCCCTCGTCGGCGCGGGGATCGTGCTGGCGGCGACCTTCGTGACGAACTACGACGGCCGGAAGACCATCGACCTCGCCGCGTGGGCGGAGGTCGACGACGCCTGGGACCGGGAGATGATGCCCGGCGCCCGCTGGGCCACCGACGAGCTCTGCACCGACGACCTGCCCTGCAGCCAGGCCGTCACCTCGGACACCCTCACGATGTACCGGTTCGACGACCACGCCGACGCCGTCGCCATCGCCCGCCGGTTCGCGGGCGAGGCCTACAAGTCCGGCTGGATCGTGGTCCGCTTCGAGCCCGGCGGGCTCACCGCCGACCAGCGGCAGAGCTTCGTCGGCGTGCTGGACTGCATCAACGTCGGTGACACCGAGGACGGCCTGGGCTGCTGATCAGCTCGTCGTCGCGCCGCTGAGCTCCCTTTCCCGGGGCTGCCCGGCAGGCCCCTTCGCGAGCTTGCTCGGCCACCAGATCCTGTCGCCGAGCAGGTGCACCAGCGCCGGCACGAGCAGCGACCGGACGACGAAGGTGTCCAGCAGGACGCCGAAGCCGACCAGGAACCCGAGCTGGGTGAGGATCACCAGCGGCAGCACGGTGAGCGCGCCGAAGGTGGCGGCCAGCACCAGCCCGGCGCTGGTGATGACCCCGCCGGTGACGGCCAGCGCCCGCAGCACGCCGTCCCGAGTGCCGTGCCGCATCGACTCCTCGCGGGCGCGGGTCATCAGGAAGATGTTGTAGTCGATTCCCAGCGCCACCAGGAAGACGAACCCGATCAGCAGCACCTGTGGGTCGCTGCCCGGGAACTGGAAGAGGTGCTCGAACACCAGGGCGCCGACGCCGACGGTGGAGAGCACGCTCACCGCGACGGTGGCGACCAGCAGCACCGGCGCGACGAGCGCCCGCAGCAGCAGCGCCAGGACGACGGTGATCACCAGGAGCACCAGCGGCACGATCACCAGCAGGTCGCGGGCGGCGGTGTCCTGGGTGTCCAGGTCGCTCGCCGTCGAGCCGCCCACCAGTGTGTCGGCATCGACGTCGCTGACCGCCGTCCGCAGCTCGGCGACGGTGCCCTGGGCCGCCGGGCTGTCGGGGGCGTCGGTGAGCGTGGCGTCGAGACGGACCAGTCCGTCCACCTCGGCCGGCTCGCCGGGCTGTCCGGGGCGGCCCTGGCCGGTGAAGGGGGTGACGTCGCTGACGCCGTCCACCTGTCCGGCCGCGTCGGCGACGTCCTCCCAGCCGTCGGCCGGGGTGATGATGACCGCGGGCGCGGCGCTGCCGGCGTCGAAGTGCCGCGCCAGCGCCTCCTGCCCGACGCCGGAGGGTGAGCCGCCGCGGACGGCGTCGGAGAGCGCGATGCCCTCCGCGTCGATGGTCGGCGCGAAGACGGCGAGGACGGCGAGCAGGCCGAGGCTGCCCACCAGGACGCGGCCCGGACGGCGGCCGACCGACGTCGCCACCCGCTCCCAGCCCCGGCCGTGCGCCTGCTCGGAGCCGAACTTCGGGCGGAAGGGCCAGAACGCCGCGCGGCCGAAGAGCACCAGGACGGCGGGCAGGAAGGTGAGCGCGGCCAGCATGGCGAAGGCGATGCTCACCGCGGAGATCGGGCCGAGGCCGCGGTTGCTGCCCAGGTCGGAGAAGAGCAGGCACAGCACGCCGAGGATGACCGTGGCGCCGGAGGCGACGATCGGCTCCCAGGACTGCTTGAGCGCGATCCGCATCGCGGTGAAGCGCGACTCCTCCTCGCGCAGCTCCTCGCGGTAGCGGGCGACCAGCAGCAGGCCGTAGTCGGTGGCCGCGCCGACGACGAGGATCGAGGCGATCCCCTGGCTCTGCCCGTTGACCGCGATCCAGCCCTCGCGGGCCAGGAAGTAGGCGACCGCGGTCGAGGCGACGAGCGCCATGGCGGCGGTGCCGATGACCAGCAGCGGCAGGAGTGGGCTGCGGTAGACGACGAGCAGGATGACCAGGACGACGCCGAACGCCGCGAGGAGCAGCAGGCCGTCGATGCCGGAGAAGCCCTCGGCGAAGTCGGAGAAGGTCGCGCCCGGCCCGGTGACGTACTCCGTCGTCCCGTCGACCGCCTCCAGGTCGCGCAGCTCGCCGATCACGACGCCCAGCTCGTCGCCCAGATCCGGGCTGAACGGCAGCACGACCTGGGCGGCTTCGCCGTCCTGGGAGGGGATGGGCGGGGAGGCCTCGCCGGACAGGGCGTCCTCGGTGATCCGCAGCGCCTCGTCGGTGCGCTCGCCGATCGCCGCGAGCTGCTCCTGGTCGAGCGGGCCGTCCTCGCTCTCCCAGAGCAGGATCACCGGAAGGCTGCGCTCGGTGGCGAACTCGCGCTGGAGCTCGGTCACCCGCGTCGACTCGGCGCTGTCGGGCAGGAACGCCGTCGAGTCGTTCTCCTGGACCGAGCTCAGCTTTCCGCTGAAGCCGCCCAGGGGTGCGGCGAGCCCCAGCCAGATCAGGGCGACGACCGCCGGGAGGAGCCAGCGGAGGACGGAGGTGCGGCGAGGCATGATTTCCCTTGAGAGTCGATTATCTCGATCGTCGAGAGGTTACTGTGACGATGCTTCGAACGCGAACGGAGGAGCTGCGTGTCCCACGAGAGCGCCCGTGAACTGGCACTGCTCCTTCGCCGGCTGAACGTCGAGCTGGATGCAGTGACCACCCGATTCGCCGACCTCCACGGGTTGAACCGCACCGACGTCCGGGCGCTGGTGGCGGTCATGGACGCCGCCCGCCGCGGCGAGGCGCTCACCGCCGGGCGGCTGGGGGAGGCCGTCGACCTGCGCTCGGCGTCGGTCACGGCGCTGGTCGACCGGCTGGAGAAGGTGGGCCACCTGCGCCGGACGCGGGACGCCGAGGACCGGCGGCGCGTCGTGCTGGAGATGTCGGAGACCGCGCTGGCCGCCGGTGGTGAGCACTTCGGCGGGCTCGCGCGCGACCTCACCGGGGCGATGGAGGGCTACACCGACGACGAGCTGGCCGTCGTCCGCCGCTGGCTCGAGGACATGACCGCCGTGATCACCCGGCACAACCGCGCGGAGCCCGACGGAGCGTGAGCCGCGGTCGTTGCGCGCACATCCACCCCTGGCGGCGCGAGGAAGGTGGATGGCCGCGCAATGGCGAGCGGCGCCGCGCCTCAGAGGTAGAGGCCGGTCGATTCCTCGATGCGCTCGGCGGCGACGGCGTGCACGTCGCGCTCGCGCAGGATGATCAGGTCCTCGCCGTGCACCTCGACCTCGTGCTGGTCCTCGGGTGAGAAGAGCACCTGGTCGCCGAGCTTGACCTGGCGCACGCTCGGCCCGACGCCCTTCGCCTCGCCCCACACCAGCCGCTTGGTCACCTGAGCCGTCGCGGGGATGAGGATGCCGCCGCTGGAGCGCCGGTCGCCGTCCTCTTTTCGGAGCGCCACGAGGATGCGGTCATGCAGCATCTTGATCGGCAGCTTGCCGGCGTTGTCCTCGGGCACGTCGATCGACGCTACCGGTAGCGCCCTCAGCCCAGCCCGCGGTGGGCGGCCCACAGCGAGCCCGCGCGGTCGGCCGCGGCCGCCACCAGCGAGGCGAGCTCCGGCCGGTCGGGGACGGCGAAGGAGACGTACGCCCCGCGCCCACCGGCGGTGGGCCGGCCGTAGGCCTTGGCGGCCAGCGACCCGTCCGGGAGCAGTCGCACGTTGAGCGTCATCAACCGGAACTCGTCACCCCGCCGGGTGTCGGTCCAGCGGAGGTGCTCCGGGATCGTCACGTTGATGGCGAGGGCGCTCACCTC
Organism: Blastococcus sp. LR1; assembly: GCF_020166105.1. Lineage (GTDB taxonomy): Bacteria > Actinomycetota > Actinomycetes > Mycobacteriales > Geodermatophilaceae > Blastococcus. The sequence goes on along the minus strand of NZ_JAIUJY010000002.1, from coordinate 785,497 downwards.
GACGTCGTCGCTCATGACCGGACGCTATCGCCGCCCCCGCAGGGCCGAAATGGCCATTGTGGCCCCGGCTCAGCCTTCCAGCCGCTCCACCTGACGTGCTGCCGCGTCATGGCTCGGCTGTACGTCCGCCCGCGGCTGAACCCCCGTCGCTCAGCCCCAGCCGAGCTCGTGGAGGCGGTCCTCCTCGATGCCGAAGTGGTGCGCGATCTCGTGGACGACGGTGATCGTGACCTCCTCGACGACCTCCTCGGCGGTCTCGCAGATGTCGCAGATCGCCTCGCGGTAGATCATGATCCGGTCCGGCAGCGCCCCGCCGTACTCCCAGCCGCGCTCGGTCAGCGCGTAGCCCTCGTAGAGCCCGAGCAGCTCGGGCTCCTCGGGGTTCCGGTCCTCGACCAGGACGACGACGTTGTCCAGGAGCTTCATCAGCTCGGCCGGCACCTCGTCGAGCGCGTCGGCGACGAGCCCCTCGAAGACCGGCAGCGGCAGTGCCTTCACCCGCCGGCCTTCACCAGCTGGTCGGCAGCGGCCGGCCCTCTTCGTAGCCCGCCGAGCTCTGCACGCCCAGCACGGCCCGCTCGTGCAGCTCGTCCACGGTGCGCGCGCCCGCGTAGGTGCACGAGGACCGCACGCCGGCCACGATCTGGTCGATCAGGTCCTCCACGCCGGGGCGGGCGGGGTCCAGGTACATCCGGGACGACGAGATGCCCTCCTCGAACAGCCCGGCGCGCGCCCGCTCGAAGCCGCTCTGGGTGGCCGTCCGGGCCTTGACCGCGCGGGCCGAGGCCATGCCGAAGGACTCCTTGTAGAGCCGGTCGCCGTCGAGGTGCGCGTCGCCGGCGCTCTCGTAGGTGCCGGCGAACCAGGAGCCGACCATCACGTTCGCCGCGCCCGCGGCCAGCGCGAGGGCGATGTCGCGCGGATGCCGCACGCCGCCGTCGGCCCAGACCTGCTTGCCCAGCGACCGTGCCTCGGCGGCGCACTCCTCGACGGCGGAGAACTGCGGGCGCCCGACGCCGGTCATCATCCGGGTGGTGCACATGGCGCCGGGGCCCACGCCGACCTTGACGACGTCGGCACCGGCCTCGATCAGGTCGCGGGTGCCCTGCGCGGTCACCACGTTGCCGGCGACGACCGGCGTCGAGCCGGCCACCTCCCGCACCGCGCGCACGGCCTCGATCGCCTTCTCCTGGTGCCCGTGCGCGGTGTCGACCACCAGCACGTCCACACCGGCGGCGAGCAAGGCCGACGCCTTGCCGGCGACGTCGCCGTTGATGCCGACGGCGGCCGAGGTCAGCAGGTGCCCGTCAGCGTTCGTCGCCGGCGTGTAGATCGCCGAGCGCAGCGCGCCCTTCTTCGTGATGACGCCGACCAGTCGGTCGCCGTCCACCACGGGGGCCGCGCTGACCCGCTCGTCGGAGAGGACGTCGAAGATCTTCGGCAGCTCGGTGCCCTCGGGGATGGTCAGCGGCTGCCGGGTCATCACCTCGGACAGCTGGGTGAACCGGTCGACGCCCCGGCACTGCCCGTCGGTGACGACGCCGACGGGGGAGCCGCCCTCGACCACCACGACGATCCCGTGCGCGCGCTTGGTCAGCAGCGACAGCGCCTCGCCCACGGTGGAGGTGGGGGAGAGGGTGATCGGGGTGTCGTAGACCGGGTGCCGGGTCTTGACCCAGGAGACGACCTCGGCGACGACGTCGGCCGGGATGTCCTGCGGCAGCACCGCCAGGCCGCCGCGGCGGGCGACGGTCTCGGCCATGCGCCGGCCGGAGATCGCGGTCATGTTGGCGACGACGATGGGGATGGTCGTGCCGACCCGGTCCGGCGTGGTCAGGTCGACCTCGAGCCGGGACCCGACCGTGGAGTGCGCCGGCACCATGAAGACGTCGGAGTACGTCAGGTCGTGCGCCGGACGGGAGCCCTCGAGAAACCGCATGACACCAGTGTCCCTGACGCGAGGTCGCATGCGTGGGGCTGTGCGCAGGCGGGCCCGGAGGGTTCCCGGCGCGGAGCCCGGACGCGCTCGTCGCCGCTGGGGAACGACCGCTGGCCGCGGTGTCGCCCGGAGGGTGACAAAATCGCACGGTGATCGACCTGCGACTCCTCCGCGAGAACCCCGAGCTCGTCCGTGCCAGCCAGCGTGCCCGGGGAGCGGACGAGTCCCTGGTCGACTCCCTCCTCGCCGCCGACACCGCCCGGCGCGAGGCGGTCCGGCGCGGTGACGACCTGCGCGCGGAGCAGAAGACCGCCTCGCAGGCGGTCAAGAAGGCCACCCCGGAGGAGCGTCCGGCGGTGCTCGAGCGGGCCAAGGCGCTCGCCGCCGAGGTCAAGGAGGCCGAGGAGGCCCAGCGCGCCGCCGACGCCGCCCTGCGCGCGGCGCACACGAAGATCCCGAACGTCGTCGCCCCGGAGGTGCCGCCCGGCGGTGAGGACGACGCGGTCACCATCCGCACCGTCGGCGAGGTGCCCACCTACGACTTCGAGGTGCGCGACCACATCGAGATCGGCGAGCTGCTCGGCGCCATCGACATGGAGCGCGGCGCCAAGGTGTCCGGCTCCCGCTTCTACTTCCTCACCGGCCCCGGCGCGCTGCTGGAGTTCGCGCTCGCCCAGCTCGCCATCAGCCGCGCCGTCGCCGCCGGGTTCACCCCGGTGATCGCCCCGGCGCTGGTGCGCCCGGAGGCCATGGAGGGCACCGGCTTCCTCGGCGAGCACGACGAGGAGGTCTACCGGATCGAGCGCGACGACCTGTACCTCGTCGGGACGTCGGAGGTCGCGCTCGCCGGCATGCACTCCGGCGAGGTGCTGGACCTCTCGAACGGGCCGAAGCGCTACGCCGGCTGGTCGTCCTGCTTCCGCCGCGAGGCCGGCTCCTACGGCAAGGACACCCGCGGCATCATCCGCGTGCACTGGTTCGACAAGGTCGAGATGTTCAGCTTCGCCCGTCCCGAGGACACCGAGGCCGAGCACCTGCGGCTGCTCGCGTGGGAGGAGGAGTTCCTCGCAGCCCTCGAGCTGCCCTACCGCGTCGTCGACATCGCCGCGGGCGACCTGGGCACCAGCGCCACCCGCAAGTACGACATCGAGGCCTGGTTCCCCACCCAGGGCACCTACCGCGAGCTCACCTCGACCTCGGACTGCACCACCTTCCAGGCCCGCCGGCTCAACATCCGGTACCGCGACGACGACGGGAAGACGCAGACGGCGGCCACGCTCAACGGCACGCTCTGCGCCATCGCCCGCACGATCGCCTGCCTGCTCGAGGTGCACCAGCGCGCCGACGGCTCGGTGCACGTGCCGGTGGCGCTGCGCCCGTGGCTCGGCGGCATCGAGGCGATCACGCCCGGTATGACGCTGGCGGCGCCGGTGCCCCCCGCATGAGCCAGGAGCGGCCGCGCGCGCTCAAGGCGTACGACGTCCTGCCCGATTCCGATCGAGTGATCGAACTCGGGGATCTGGGCAGCTGGCGGCCCGAGCTCGTCGCCACCGACCTCGACGGCACGCTGCTCGACTCCGCGGGCGTGGTCTCCCCGCGCACGCGCAAGGCGCTCAGCGCCTGCTGGGACGCCGGCATCCCGGTGGTCGGCGTGACCGGCCGCGGGCCCCGGCTGCTCGACAGCGTCCGCGACGCCCTCGACGGCCGCGGCATCGCCGCCCTCTCCCAGGGCGGCTTCGTCGTCGACCTGGAGCGTGACGAGGTGCTGCGGGCGGTGGCCCTCCCGCGCGAGCAGGCCGAGCGGGTGATCCGGCAGATCGAGGAGGTCGCCGGCGACCTGATCCTCGCGGTCGAGGACGCCGCGGAGCAGGGGGAGGCGCAGGACGCCCGGCTGCGGGTGCAGCACGGCTTCGAGTGGCCCTACCCCGAGGCCGCCCAGGTGCTGGCGCGCGACGAGGTGCTGCCCCCGGGGCCGGTGCTCAAGGCGTTCCTGCGGTCCTCGACGCTGGGCCAGGACGAGCTGCTCGCGCGGGCGAGGAGCGTGGTCGACCCGGCCGACGCCGAGGTCACCCATGCCGGTCTCGGGTTCATCGAGGTCCTCCCGCCCGGCGTGACCAAGGCGACCGGCCTGGCTGTGGCGCTGGAGCGGTACGGCGTCGACCTGGGCGACGTCCTGGTGTTCGGCGACATGCCCAACGACCTGCCCATGCTCACCGCGGTCGCCGCGGCCGGCGGGCGGGCGATCGCGATGGCCAACGCGCACCCCGACGTGCGGGCCGTCGTGCAGGGCGTCACCAGCGGCCACGACGCCGACGGTGTCGCCCGCTACCTGGAGGCGATCCTCGATGTCTGAGCGCGATGTCTGACTGGTTGCCCCGGCTGATCGCCAGCGACATGGACGGCACGCTGCTGCGCTCCGACGAGTCGGTCAGCTCCGACACGGTCGCCGAGCTGGAGCTGTGGCGCGAGCGCGGGGTGCCCGTGGTGCCGGCCACCGGCCGTCCGCCGCGCTGGATGCACGGCATCCGCGAGGTGCTCCGCTACGGCACCGCCGTCTGCTGCAACGGGGCGGTGCTGCTCGACCTGGAGCCGATGGAGATCCTCGACGAGGACCCGCTGGAGCCGGCTGCGCTGCAGGCGATCACCGCCGGGCTCCGCGCGCACCGGCCGAGCATGTGGTTCGCCGTCGAGTACGGCTGGGAGTTCCGGCACGAGCCGGTGTACCGCCCGCGCTGGGACGTCGACGCCCCCGGTGTCGCGGCCGCCTCACTGGAGGAGGTCACGGCGACGCCGGCCGCGAAGCTGCTCGCCCGCCACGAGTCGATGACCCGGGACGACTTCGTCCGCCTGGTCGAGGACGTCGTCGGGGACCGCGGGACGGTCACCAACTCCTCCACCGACGCCCTGGCCGAGATCTCCGCGCCCGGCGTCACCAAGGCCAGCGGCCTGGCGAAGGTCGCCGCCCGGTACGGGGTGGGCCCGGAGGACGTCGTCGTCTTCGGGGACATGCCCAACGACATCGCCGCCTTCGAGTGGGTTCGCGCCGGCGGCGGCCGGGCGGTGGCCATGGCGCACGCGCACGCCGACCTGCTCGCCGTTGCGACGGATGTGACAGGTGGGAACGACGACGAGGGCGTCGCGGCCTTCCTCGCCTCGCTGCGGAGCTGATCAGGGTCAACTCCGGCCGCTGCCTGCCGAGAACAGCCGGGAGTAGTTGGAAACCGGTACAGGAGAGCAGGCAGGCATGGAGCAGGCGTACGAGACAGGGGTGCGGTCCGAGGACCGTGCCGACGAGGGCGGGGCGCGCCGCGGGTTGTCCGGCGTGGGCCTGCGCACGCGCCTGCTCGGGGCGATCCTCGTCGTCGCCCTGAGCACCGTCGCGGTCGGTGTGTTCAGCATCAACCGGATGTCGACCCTCAGTGACCAGGCACAGAAGGTCTACGACGGGGGCACGGTGCCCGTCGACGGCCTGCGGCAGCTGCAGTCGGACTGGTGGGCCTACTCGGCGTACTTCGCCCGGGCCAACGTGACGACCCTGCCGCCCGAGACCCGTCAGACCAACCAGAAGAAGGCGACCGAGACCGTCGCCCTCATGAACGAGCACATCGCTACCGTCGGCGAGATGGAGCTCTCCGGCGAGGCGCGGGCCGCCTTCGGTGAGTTCGCCACCAGCATCGAGGCCTACCAGGGCCTGCTGGCCCAGCTGGTCCAGATGACGGCCACCGGCCCGTCGGCCCTGGCGCAGATGGCGCCCACCCTGAAGCAGATGAACGAGCTCGAGGCCGTGATCGGCGAGTCGCTGCTCACCGCCACCACCGCCGCCACCGAGGCCGCGCAGGCCACCGTCGCCGAGGCGAAGGACGCCTACGAGTCCGCCCGCACCCTGGCGATCGTGATCATGGCGGTCGGCCTCGGTGTCGCGGTCGTGCTCGCCTTCCTCGTCGCTCGCGGCGTGACCGGCCCGGTGCAGCGCATCCGGGAGGTGCTGGGCCAGGTCGCCGCCGGTGACCTCAGCGTCCGCGCCGGCCGCACCGGCGGTGCCGAGCTGGACGACATGGCCGCCTCGCTGGACGAGACGCTGGACTCCATCGGCAACGTCCTGACCCTGGTCAGCGACTCCTCCACGCGCCTCGCGGCCGCCTCCCAGCAGCTCAGCGGCGCGGCCGAGGGCATGCGCCAGAACGCGCAGATCGCGGCCGGGCAGGCCGACGAGGTCGTCGCCTCCGCCGGCGCGGTCGCCTCCAGCGTCGACACCGTGGCCACCGGCTCCTCGCAGATGGAGTCCGCGATCCGGGAGATCTCGCAGAACGCCAGCGAGGCCAGCCGGGTCGCCAGCCAGGCCGTCGACGTCGCCGAGGAGACCACCCGCACCGTCGGCAAGCTGGGCGACTCCTCCGCGGAGATCGCCACCGTCATCAAGCTGATCAACGGCATCGCCGAGCAGACGAACCTGCTGGCGCTGAACGCCACGATCGAGGCGGCGCGAGCCGGGGAGGCCGGCAAGGGCTTCGCCGTCGTCGCCTCGGAGGTCAAGGAGCTGGCGCAGGAGACGGCGCGGGCGACCGAGGACATCTCCAAGCGGGTCGAGGCCATCCAGGGCGACACCGCCGGCGCCGTGGACGCGATCAGCAGGATCAGCACGGTCATCGGCGAGATCAACGACTTCCAGGCGACCATCGCCGCGGCGGTCGAGGAGCAGACGGCGACGACGAACGAGATGAACCGCAACGTCGCCGAGGCCGCTCAGGGCTCGCAGGGCATCGCGGCCGCCATCACCGGCCTCGCGGCCGGGACGGCGGAGACCAACCAGCGGGTCGAGGAGTCGCAGCGCGCGGCCACCGAGCTGGCCCGGATGAGCGGCGAGCTCCAGGACGCGGTCAACCGCTTCCGCATCTGAAGAAGGGCCCCGCTGCCCCCCGGCGCTCGCATGCTCGCACCGGGTCCCTGCAGCGGGGCCGGTTCCAGCCCGTCACCACGGCGGGGAGTCACCTCCGGGTGGCTCCCCGCCGTTGGTCATTTGTGCCTGGTTCCCGCAGCGGGATTGGCAGCCCGGGTCGTTGTATCGACTACAGCGAACGATCGGTCGTCCGACATCTAGTTGGAGACGTCGGTACGAGACCGGCGCACGCCGACGACAGGGAGCCGGCATGGACGGCCACGCGAACCAGGACGAGCACGACGCCACCGACCGCGCCCGCGGGACGTTCAGCCGCATCGGTCTCCGCGGCAGGCTCCTCGCCGCGATCCTCGTGGTCGCGCTGACCACCGTCGCGGTCGGCGCTGTGGGCGTCTCCCGGATGTCGGCGCTCAGCGACAAGGCCACCGAGGCCTACGAGCAGGGCACCGTGCCACTCGAGCAGCTCAAGTCGCTCGAGGTGACCTGGTGGCAGCTGCGGTACTACCGGTTGCTGATCGGCCTGGAGACCCTGGACGCGGCGACCCGGGCGGCCACCCAGCAGAGCATCGAGAGCACCTCCGCTGCCCTGCAGGAGCAGATGGCGACGCTGGAGAATGCGTCGCTCGGCGCCGAGGTCATGGCGGCCTTCATCGGCTTCGAGGAGGCCACCGCCGGCTACCTGAGCACGCTCGAGGAGCTGTATGCCGCGGTGGCCACCAACCCCGCAGCGCTGCAGACGCTCCTGCCGAAGCTGACCGCGTTCGAGCAGCAGGCGAACGAGACGATCGCGGCTGCCGCTGCCGCCGCCGACGAGTTCGCTGCCGCCACCGCGGCGGAGGCCCAGGATGCCTACGAGTCGGCCCGCACCATCACCTTCACGATCATCGGCGTCGGCCTCGTTGTCTCCCTCGTCCTCGCCATGGTGATCGCGCAGGGCGTCATCCGGCCCGTGCAGCGGATCCGCGAGGTGCTGGGCCAGGTGGCCGCGGGCGACCTGACGGTGCGCGCCGGCCGCACCGGCGGTGGTGAGCTCGAGGACATGGCGGCCTCGCTGGACGAGACGCTGGACTCGATCGGCACCGTGCTGACGCTGGTCAGCGACTCCTCGACCCGCCTGGCGGCCGCCTCGCAGCAGCTGGACGGCGCGGCCGAGGGCATGCGCCAGAACGCGCAGATCGCGGCCGGGCAGGCCGACGAGGTCGTCGCCTCCGCCGGCGCGGTCGCTGCGAGCGTGGACACCGTGGCGACCGGCTCCTCGCAGATGGAGTCCGCGATCCGGGAGATCTCGCAGAACGCCAGCGAGGCCAGCCGGGTCGCCAGCCAGGCCGTCGACGTCGCCGAGGAGACCACCCGCACCGTCGGCAAGCTGGGTGACTCGTCGGCGGAGATCGCCACGGTCATCAAGCTGATCAACGGCATCGCCGAGCAGACGAACCTGCTGGCGCTGAACGCCACGATCGAGGCGGCGCGGGCCGGGGAGGCCGGCAAGGGCTTCGCCGTCGTCGCCTCGGAGGTCAAGGAGCTGGCGCAGGAGACGGCGCGGGCAACCGAGGACATCTCCAAGCGGGTCGAGGCCATCCAGGGCGACACCGCGGGGGCCGTGGACGCGATCAGCAGGATCAGCACGGTCATCGGCGAGATCGCCGACTTCCAGACCACGATCGCCGCGGCGGTCGAGGAGCAGACGGCGACGACGAACGAGATGAACCGCAACGTGGCCGAGGCGGCCCAGGGGTCGCAGGGCATCGCCGCGTCCATCTCGGGGCTGGCTGCCGGGACCGCGGAGACGACCCAGCGGGTCGAGGAGGCGCAGCGTGCGGCGTCCGAGCTGGCCCGGATGAGCGGCGAGCTGCAGGACGCGGTCAGCCGCTTCCGCATCTGAGAAAGGACCCGTGCCCCCTGGCGCTCGCACCGGGTCCCTGCAGCGGGGCCGTTCCAGCACGTCGTCGGTCGGATCAGGTGAGCATGTTGTAGGCGATCACCATGTTCACGATCGCGCCGACGATGGCCACGACGCCGAGCACCAGGCCGGCGGTCGCCTGCCCGCTCCGGTTGCCGTTGCGGCGGGCCACCGCACCCAGCGCGACGCTCACGATGCCGAGGGCGAGGCCGATGATTGCGAACAGGAAGGCGAAGACGACGCCCACGATGCCGGTGATGAGCGAAGCGATCGCCAGGCCGTTCTGGCTCTTCACGGGCGCGGTGCTCGACTGCTGAGTGGTCACGGGGGTCCTCCCGGGATAGGGCCGGGCGATCCCGGCCTCAGGCCTCGGGAGATGCCCCGTCGAGCTCCGAGTCGATCATGGTTCACCCGGTCAGGGGAACCGGCTGGTTCCCTTTGGATCGCGTCCTACAGGTACTGCCCGCCGCCGGGGCGGAAGTCCTGCGCCGGCGCGGGCTGCTGCCCACCGGGCAGGGCCTTGCGGCGCATCTCCTCCAGCTGGGCCCGGGCTGCCATCTGCTGGGCGAACAGCGCCGTCTGGATGCCGTGGAAGACGCCCTCCAGCCAGCCCACCAGCTGGGCCTGGGCAATCCGCAGCTCGGCGTCCGACGGCGTCTGGTCCTCGCTGAACGGCAGCGTGATCCGCTCCAGCTCCTCGCGCAGCTCCGGCGCCAGGCCCTGCTCCAGCTCGCGGATGGACGACGCGTGGATGTCGCGCAGCCGGTTGCGGCTGGCGTCGTCCAGCGGCGCCGCCCGCACCTCCTCGAGCAGCTGCTTGATCATCGTGCCGATCCGCATGACCTTCGCCGGCTGCTCCACCAGCTCGCCGACGTGCAGGGCGCCGTCGCCGTCCTGCTCGCCCGCCTGCGGCATGGGCACGGCACCCAGCGGGGAGCCGTCGGGCCCGACCACGACGACCTGGTGGGGATTCTCCGGTGCAGTCATGCCTCCATCCTGCACGGTGCCGGGGACGGCGTGCGGCGGGCCGGAGGACTCCGGCGAACACGTCCGGCCACAGCGCGTGACCAGCCGTCGCAGGAACTAGGGTGCGGCCATGTCGAACGGGCCGGGGGGGCTGGACGTCGCGCGCGTGCGCGGCCTCTTCCCGGCCCTCGCCGACGGGTACGTGCACGCCGACGGCCCGGCCGGTTCGCTGGTCCCCGAGACCGTCGCGCACGCGGTCGGCACGGCGATGCGGATGCCGGTGGCCAACCGTGGCGGCGTCTTCCCCGCTTCCGGGCGTTCCGAGGCGCTGGTCAGCGGAGCGCGGGCCGCCGTCGCCGACCTGGTGGGTGGCCGACCGGGCGGCGTGGTGCTCGGGGCGAACATGACCACCCTGACCTACGCCTTCGCCCGCGCGCTGGCCCGCACGTGGCGGCCCGGGGACGAGATCGTCGTCAGCCGGCTGGACCACGACGCCAACGTCCGCCCCTGGGTGCAGCTGGCCGCCGCGGTGGGCGCCGAGGTGCGCTGGGCCGAGGTGGACATCGAGACCGGCGAGCTGCCCGCGTGGCAGTACGCCGACCTGATCACCTCACGCACCCGCCTGGTGGCGGTGACCGCGGCCAGCAACGCGCTGGGCACCCGGCCGGACGTCGCCGGGATCGCCGCCCAGGCGCACGCGGTCGGCGCGCTGGTCTACGTCGACGCCGTCCACGCCGCTCCGCACCTGTTCCTCGACAAGCGTTCGCTCGGCGCGGACTTCCTGGCCGTCTCGGCCTACAAGTGGTGCGGCCCGCACGTCGGGGCGGTGGTCGCCGACCCAGAGCTGCTCGAGTACCTGCGCCCCGACAAGCTGGCGCCGTCGTCGGACAAGGTTCCGGAGCGCTTCGAGACCGGCACGCCGCCCTTCGAGCTGTTCGCGGGCGTGACCGCCGCCGTCGACCACCTGGCCGCGCTCTGCGGCGAGGCGGCCGGATCCCGCCGCGAGCGGCTGCGGGCCTCGATGGCCGCCGTCGCCCGGCACGAGGGCGACCTCTTCGAGTGGATGGACCAGGCGCTGCGCGTGATGCGGCACGTGCAGGTGATCGGCCGCCCCGAGCGCAGCACGCCGACGCTCTCGTTCACCGTCGACGGCATGCGGCCGCGGCAGGTGGCCGCCGAGCTCGCCCGTGCGGGGGTCTGCGCCTGGGACGGCGACTTCTACGCCCGCGAGCTGTTCGACGCCCTCGGGGTGAACGAGACCGGCGGAGCGGTGCGGCTGGGCCTCATGCACTACAACACCGGCGACGAGGTGGGCCGCATCATCGACGCGGTGGCGGCGCTCCGCTCCCGCTGACGGGCCCTCGCTGACCCCCCTGCGGGAGCGATGTGCGCTGGTGGCGGGTTAGGGGGCCGTTGACGCGCCCTGGGCGCACATCGCTCGCGCTCAGTCGGCGGGGAGCAGCAGGACCTTCCCGATGTGCTCGCTGGCCTCGACGACGCGGTGGGCCTCGGCGGCGCGCGACATGGGCAGCCGGCGGTCCACGATCGGCCGTAGGACCCCGCGCTCGACGTCGGGCCAGACGTCGTGCAGGACGGCGGCGACGATCTCGGCCTTGCCCCCGCGACCGGTGGCCGGACGGGAGCGCAGCGTCGTCGCGTGCACGGCCGCCCGCTTGCCCAGCAGCTTGCCGAGGTCCAGCTCGGCCTTCGTGCCGCCCTGCATGCCGATGACGACCAGCCGGCCGCCCGTGGTCAGGACGTCGACGTTGCGTCCCAGGTACTTGGCGCCCATGTTGTCCAGGACGACATCGGCGCCCCCGGTCTCGGTCTTCACGCGCTCGACGAAGTCCTCGTCGCGGTAGTTGACGAGCACGTCGGCGCCCAGCTCGCGGCAGAAGTCGAGCTTGGCCTGCGTGCCGGCGGTGGTCGCCACGCGGGCACCGGCCCGCTTCGCCAGCTGGATCGCCATCGTGCCGATGCCGCTGGAGCCGCCGTGCACGAGGAACGTCTCCCCGGGCCGCAGGTTCGCCAGCAGGAAGACGTTGGACCACACGGTGCAGACGACCTCGGGCAGCGCCGCCGCGGTGGCGAGCTCCACGCCGGCCGGCTTGGGCAGCAGCTGCCCGGCCGGAACGGCGACCCGCTCGGCGTAGCCGCCTCCCGAGAGCAGCGCGCACACCTCGTCGCCGACCGACCAGCCGGTGACGCCCTCGCCGATCTCGCTGATGATCCCGCTGCACTCCAGGCCGAGGATCTCGCTCGCGCCCTTGGGCGGCGGGTAGAAGCCCTGGCGCTGCAGCAGGTCGGCGCGGTTCACCGCGGTGGCGGCGACGTCGACGATCACCTCGCCGGGACCGCAGACCGGGTCGGGCACCTCCGCCCAGCTCAGGACGTCGGGGCTCCCGGGCTCGTTGATCGTCACCGCACGCATGCCGACGACCTTAGGGTGACCGTCCGCTCCCCACCGCCCGCCCACGGCGGGCCCCGGTGCAGGGGCCCGCCGCGAGCTCGCGAGCGGTGGGGGGCAGCGGGGTCCTTGCTCAGCGGGCCTTGAGGTCCTTGCGCAGGATCTTGCCGGCCGCGGACTTCGGCACCGCCTCGATGAACTCGACGAAGCGGATCTTCTTGTGCGGGGCGACCTTCTCGGCCATGTAGGCCTTGACGTCGTCCTCGGTGATCTCCGAGCCCGGCGCGCGGACGAGGAACGCCTTGGGCAGCTCCTCGCCGCTCTCCTTGTCCGGGACGCCGATGACGGCGGCGTCGGCGATCTCCGGGTGGTTGATCAGCACGGCCTCGAGCTCGGCCGGGGCCACCTGGTAGCCCTTGTACTTGATCAGCTCCTTGACGCGGTCGACGACGGTGTAGCAGCCGTTCTCGTCGACGATCGCGACGTCACCGGTGTGCAGCCAGCCCTCGTCGTCGAGGGTGGACCGCGTGGCCTCCTCGTTGTTGAGGTAGCCCTTCATGACCTGCGGGCCGCGCACCCAGAGCTCGCCGCGCTCGCCGGGGGCGGCGTCCTCGCCCGTGGCCGGGTCGATGAGCCGGCACTCGGTGTTGGGGATGGCGAAGCCCACCGAGCCCTTCGGGATCTCGATGGAGACGCCCGGGGGCTGCGCGTCGACGTCGGGGCTGGTGTGCGAGACCGGCGAGAGCTCGGTCATGCCGTAGCCCTGGCCCACGACGACGCCGGTGTCGGCGCCCTTGCGCAGCCGGCTCTGGGCCGACAGTGCGAGCTGCTCGTCCAGGGGAGCGGCACCCGACAGGATCGACGTCAGCGAGGAGAGGTCGTAGTTGTCGACCAGCGGGTGCTTGGCCATCGCCAGCAGGATGGGGGGCGCGACGAAGGCGCGGGTGATCTTGTGGTCCTGGATCGTGCGGAGGAAGTCCTCGAGATCGAACCGGGGGAGGGTCACCACGGCGCCGCCCAGGGCCAGGCCCTGGTTCATCAGCACGGTCAGGCCGTAGATGTGGAAGAACGGCAGGACGGCGATGATCTTCTCGTCGGCGCCGGTCTTGAGCAGCGGCAGGCACTGCGCGACGTTGGCCACCAGGTTGCGGTGGGTCAGCATCACGCCCTTGGGCAGGCCCGTGGTGCCGCTGGAGTAGGGCAGCGTGACCAGGTCGTTGGCGGGGTCGATGTCGACCGTGACGCTGGGGGCGTCGGCGCCCAGGAGGTCGAAGAGGTTCGCCTTGCCCTCGAAGCCGTCGAGGACGATGACCTCGTCGACCGGGGACTTCTCGACCGCGGCCTGTGCCCGGTCCATGAACAGCGAGATCGTGATGAGGATCTTGGCGCCGGAGTCCTTGAGCTGGAACGCGATCTCGTCGGGCGTGTAGAGCGAGTTGATCGGGCTCATCACGCAGCCGGCGGCCGCGATGCCGTGGAAGACCACCGGGAACCACGGGGTGTTCGGGCAGAAGACGGCGACGACGTCGCCCTTGCGCAGCCCGCGGGCGTGCAGGTTGGCCGCGACCCGGTCGACGTACTGGGCCAGCTGGCCGTGGGTGATCACGTCACCCTTGAGACCGTCGATCAGGGCAGGAGCGTCCGGACGTTCCTTGCCAGCGGCCAGGACGAACTCCGGGACCGAGACGTTCGGGATCTCGACGTCGGGATACAGGCTGGCCAGCGACACAGGTGGAACCTCCTAGGAACGGGTGTGTGGCCGTAGTCTCACACTCCCCGTGTCCCTGCTCACAAGGGGGTTACCGGCGGGTTCGCCCGATCAGCGGGGCCAGAGCACCGACTGCGTGCAGCGGAACAGCGCGATCGTCTTCCCGTTCTCCGCGTTCGTGACCACGGCGTCCCACACCTGCGTCGTCCGCCCGGCGTGCACGTTCGTCGCGGTGCACTCGATCCGGCCCTCGCGCGCGGTACCCAGGTGGTTGCTCTTCAGCTCGATGGTGGTGAAGCCGCTCGACCCCTCCGGCAGCAGCGCCCGGGTGGGCAGCCCGCAGCTGGTGTCGGCGAGGGTGACCACGGTGCCGGCGTGCAGGTAGCCGTTGGGTGCCAGCAGCTCGGGGCGGACGTCGAGGTGGCTGGTCAGCCGCCCGCGCTCGTGGGTGTCGATGACGATGCCGAGCAGCCCGGGGAAGGTGCCCGGGAGCAGGTCGTTGAGCTCGGCGGCGGTGTGGAACCCGGTAGCGGCCATGCCGTGGAACCTATCGCCGGGCGCGCGGGGGTCGAGACCGCGGTGTGGGCGTGGGTGCCGCCCCGCAGCGCGGCACTCGCCCCCGCGGCGCGGCGCCGACCGACGTCGCGGGGCTCAGGCCAGGCCGCGGACGGTGCGAGCCGGCGGCCGGGTGCCCTGGATGGAGGCGACCATGTCCAGCGTCTGCCGGGTCGCGGCGACGTCGTGCACCCGGAACACCCGCGCGCCCAGCCAGGCGCTCACCGCCGTCGCCGCGAGGGTGCCGGTGAGCCGCTCCTCCAGCGGGACGTCGAGGGTCTCGCCGACGAAGTCCTTGTTCGACAGCGCCATCAGCACCGGCCAGCCGGTGTCGACCAGCTCGCCGAGGCGCCGGGTGGCCTCCAGCGAGTGCCGGGTGTTCTTCCCGAAGTCGTGACCGGGGTCGACCATCACCCGCTCGCGGTCCACGCCCGCGGCGACCGCGGCGTCGGCCAGCGCCGTCGTCCGGGCCACGATGTCGGCGACGACGTCGTCGTAGGTCACGCGGTGCGGCCGGGTGCGCGGCGGCAGCCCTCCGGCGTGCGTGCACACGATCCCCGCGCCCGCCTCCCCGGCGACGGCGGCGAGCGAGGGGTCCACCCCGCCCCAGGCGTCGTTGACGACGTCGGCGCCGGCCGCCAGGACCTCCCGCGCGACGGAGGCCCGCCAGGTGTCGATCGAGATCGGCAGCGTCGGGTGCGCGGCGCGGATGGCGGCCACCAGGTCGACGGTGCGGCGGATCTCCTCGGCGGGGGAGACCTCCTCGCCGGGTGCGGCCTTCACGCCGCCGACGTCGACCATGTCCGCGCCCTCGGCGACGACGGCGTCCACCCGCTCGACGGCGGCGGCCAGCTCGAAGGTCGCGCCGCGGTCGTAGAACGAGTCGGGGGTGCGGTTGACGATCGCCATCACCACGAACCGGCCGTCGGGCACGTCGAGGGCACCCAGTCGCAGCAACCCGCTCCCCGTCCGATCGTGGTGTGTGGTGGAGTCAGCCAACCAGACCGCATGTGGTCGAGATCTGCACACTCGCCCTCATCGCCGGGCTGACAGGGACGAGTGTGCAGATCTCGTCGGGATCGAGTGGAGGCAGAGCTGATGGCGCAGACGACCGCGGACGGCGTCGAGGGGGTCCAGGGCCTGGTCGGCCAGCACCTGGGCTACAGCGACTGGGTGGAGGTGACCCAGGAGCAGGTGAACCAGTTCGCCGAGGCGACCGGTGACCACCAGTGGATCCACACCGACCCGGAGCGCGCGAAGAAGGAGAGCCCGTTCGGCGGCCCGATCGCCCACGGTTACCTGACGCTGTCGCTGCTGCCCTCGCTGGTGCCGCAGATCGTGGAGATCAGCGGCTTCCGGATGGGCGTCAACTACGGCACGGAGAAGGTGCGCTTCCCCTCGCCGGTGCCCGTGGGCGCCCGGGTGCGCGCCGGCGCGACGATGGAGGCCGCGACCCCGTTCGAGGGCGGCGTCCAGATGAGCCTCACCGTCACCGTGGAGATCGAGGGCGGCAGCAAGCCGGCGATGGTCGCCACCGTCGTCTACCGCCGCTACCTGTGAGCTGAGACCCGGAATGATCAGGTGACCTGATCATTCCGGGTCCTGGCTCACCACCGGTGCTGAGCCAGGACGCCTAACGATCAGGAGAGCTGATCATCAGCGCGCTCAGACGACGATCGACTGGTTCACCAGCTGACGCAGGTAGTTGCGGATCGGCAGTGTGCTCGAGGGCAGCAGCTGCGTGTAGAAGGTGACGGTCAGGTCCTCGAGCGGGTCCACGTAGAACGCCGTCGACGCCGCCCCGCCCCAGCTGTAGTCGCCCAGGTTGGCGACGACGCCGTAGCGCACCGGGTCGATGACCATCGAGAAGCCCAGCCCGAAGCCGACCCCGCGCAGCGGCGTCTCGGCGAACAGCGGCCGACCCGAGCTCTCCAGGTCACGACCGCCGGGCAGGTGGTTGAGCAGCATGTGCCCGAGCGTGCGCGGACCCAGCAGCCGCCCGCCGTCGTAGGAGCCGCCGCGGCGCAGCATCTCCACGAAGCGCAGGTAGTCGCCGGCGGTGGAGACCAGCCCGCCACCGCCGGAGAGGAACGCGGGCTTGCTGTGCGCTGCCTCGCCCATCGCGTCCAGCGGCACGAACCCCGTGGGCGCGCCTCCGGGCTGCCCGGGGACAGCGGCGTAGAGGCGGGCGAGGGAGTCGGGGTCGTCGTCCGGCCGGAGCCCGAAGGAGGTGTCGGTCATGCCGAGCGGCGCGAAGATCCGGTCGGCGAAGAACTCGTCCAGCGGCTGCCCGGACACGACCTCGACCAGCCGGCCCAGGACGTCGGTGGAGACGCCGTAGTTCCACTCGCTGCCGGGCTGGAACAGCAGCGGCATCGAGGCCCACTGGCGGCAGACCTCGGCGGAGTCCGCGCCCGGCGGGGTGCCCCACTCGTGGCCGTTGTTCCGGTAGATCGCGTCGGGGACCGTCGCCCGGTGGAAGCCGTAGGTGAGGCCGGACATGTGGGTCAGCAGGTGCCAGACCCGGATCGGCTCCATGAGCGGCTCGGTGACCGGCTTCTGGTCCGAGCCGGCGACGTAGACCCGCGTCTCGGCGAACTCCGGCAACCACCGGGCGATCGGATCGGTGAGCTGGAAGGCGCCCTCCTCGTACAGCATCATCGCCGCGACCGAGGTGACCGCCTTGGTCATCGAGTAGATGCGCCAGCGGGTGTCGAGCTCGACGGGGCGGCCGTTCTCCACGTCACGGGAGCCGCCGGTGCCGACGTGCACGAGCTTCCCGTGCCGGGCCACCGTGACGAGGTAGCCGGGGATCTGCCCGTCGTCGACGTAGCGGGTCAGCCGCTGGTCGATGCGCGCCAGCCGGCTGCCGTCCATGCCGACCTCGGCCGGGTCGGTGCTCACCTTCAGGTCGTCGTTCACGTCCACCACTCACTCCGTCTGTGTGCCGATGTCCCGGAACGCCGACCGCCGCCGGCGACGCCTCGACCGGCATCCTGACTCACGAGGTGTGAGCCCGGACACACGGGGTCGGGCGCCCGCCGGCGGCGGACGAGGTGGTGCTGCCGATCAGACGGTGCTGATCAGACGGTGCCGATCAGACCGGGACGGAGCTTGCGGCCTTCTTCAGGTTCGAGCCCGCGGTCACCTTGACGGTGTTGGCGGCCGGGATGTCGATCGACTCACCGGTCTGCGGGTTGCGGCCGGTCCGCGCAGAGCGCTGGGTGCGCTCGACGGTGATCAGACCGGAGACGGCGACCTTCTCGCCACGGGTGATGGCGTCGACGAGCTCGTCCTGCAGCCCGGCCAGGACGGAGTCCACCGTCGAGGCGGGGACATCGGCGCGCTTGGCGATGGCGGAGACCAGTTCAGCCTTGTTCATGTGCTTCCTCTCGTAGGCGGTGGCGGTGCCATGTGTTCGGCACTCAGCCGGCTCGTTCCCCCCGGCGCCCGTGGCCCCGGGAGGAGCCCGGGCCGGCGCGCGGGGCGCGCGGTGGCCGGGTATTCGGCCCCCGTGGAGGGGACGAATCAGGAGGAACGCTGCCATGTCGCCCCGACATCTGGCCAGCGGGGGGTCCCTGCGGGGCCGCGGAAGACCCCCGGAGTCACGTGCGTCTCACCTCGGGCCGCCCCGCAGCAGCGACCTGTGATTAGCGTGGAAGGCATGCCGCTGATCCCCCGCACCGACCTCTCCGTCAGCGACCTCTGCCTGGGCGGCAACGTCTTCGGCTGGACCGCCGACGAGCCGACGTCCTACGCGATCCTCGACCGCTACCTCGACGCGACCCCGGGCACCGTCTCCCCGTTCGTGGACACCGCGGAGATGTACGGCAACGGCGTCTCCGAGCAGATCCTGGGCCGCTGGATGGCCGACCGCGGCGTGCGGGACCGCATCGTCGTGGCCACCAAGGCCTCGCCGGGCGAGAAGCAGCACCCCCTCGCGGCGGCCGAGATCCGCACCGCCGCCGAGCGCTCGCTGCGCAACCTGCAGACCGACGTCATCGACCTCTACTACGCGCACTACGACGACGAGACCACGCCGCTGGAGGAGACCCTCACCGCCTTCGACGAGCTCGTCCAGGCCGGCAAGGTGCGGCACGTGGCGGCGTCGAACTACTCGGCGGCTCGGCTCACCGAGGCCCTGGGGACGGCGGAGCGCATCGGCGTGACCGGCTACGTCGCGCTGCAGACGCACTACAACCTGATGGAGCGGCCGGCATTCGAGGCGGAGCTGCGCGACGTCGTCACCGGGGCCGGGATGGGCGCGCTGCCCTACTTCGCGCTGGCCAAGGGTTTCCTGAGCGGCAAGTACGCCCCGGGCGAGCAGATCGACTCGCCGCGGGCGAAGGGTGCCGCGGCCTACGTGGGGGAGCGGGGCGACCGGGTGCTGGCCGCGCTCCGCGACGTGGCGGCCGAGCAGGGCGTGCCGATGACGGCGGTGGCGCTGCGCTGGCTGGCCGACCAGCCGGGCGTCGTCGCGCCGATCGCCAGCGGGCGCTCGGTGGAGCAGCTCGCCGACCTGCTGCCGATGCAGGACCTGGTGCTGACCGACGACCAGCGCCGGCGGCTCACCGACGCCAGCGCATGACAGCGCCCGTCGTCCCCGCCCGGGGTCAGGGGGCGGGGGGACGGGCGCTGGGCTCAGGAGGCGCGGACGCCAGGTGTCAGGCGGTGCGGATGGCCGGCAGCACCAGGGCATCGGAGTCGGTGCCGGGCGCGGGCATGCCGTGAGCGTCGACGGCGTGCGCGCGGGTCTGCACGAGGATGCCGTCGTCGTCCGCGGCGGTGAACGTGGCGTCGCAGCCGGGGATGATGTCGCCGCAGGCGAAGTGCTTCATGGATGTCTCTCCTCGGGTTCTCCGGGGGCCGGTCGGCCGCCGGGTGGTGGGTTCAGCGAGTGGCCCGGGCGGCCGTCGCCAGGTCCTCGACGCGCAGCAGGCCGAGTACGCGGCCGGTGGGGTCGGTGCAGACGACGGGGTCGAAGCGCTGGGCCGGAACGCGGGTGAGGGCCCGCTGCAGCGCGTCGCCGATGTCGGTGGAGGGGTGGACCCGCAGCGACACCGGAGCCGTGTAGACCTCGAGCGTCCGGGGGTCGCAGAGCAGCAGCGAGCACGGCTCGCCGTGCTCGCCGACGAGCACGACCGGCGGCACCTCGGGGGTGTCGTCCTCGCCGAGCACGCACTGGCGCACCGGGCGCA
Source organism: Blastococcus sp. LR1 (assembly GCF_020166105.1). Taxonomy (GTDB): domain Bacteria; phylum Actinomycetota; class Actinomycetes; order Mycobacteriales; family Geodermatophilaceae; genus Blastococcus. Next base: position 765,927 of record NZ_JAIUJY010000002.1, on the reverse strand, counting down.
GCAGGCTGGCCACGCTGTCGGTCAGGCGGGCGCGGGCGGTCTGCGCGCGCACCAGCTTCTCGACCTCGGCGGTCAGCGGCAGGAACTCCGGTGACGGCCGGCCGAGCAGCCAGCCCTGCGCCAGCGGCACACCGAGGCGGGTGAAGGCGGCCAGCTCGGCAGGGGTCTCGATGCCCTCGGCGAGCAGCCAGGCGTCGATCTTGCCGGCGAACTCGCCGACCATCTCGGCCAGCGCCATGCGCACCGGGTCGCCGTCGGCGTCCGCGACCAGCGAGCGGTCGAGCTTCACCAGCTGCGGGCGCACGGTGGCCATCTGCTGCAGGCCCGAGTAGCCGCTGCCGGTGTCGTCGAGGGCGATCAGCGCGCCTCGCTCGCGGAGCGCCTGGGTCTGCCGGCGCAGGCAGGTCAGGTCGTCGACCGGGGTGTGCTCGGTCAGCTCGACGACGACGCGGTGCAGGTCGTCGCGGCTGGCCAGGGCACGCTGGACGGCGTCGGCACCCAGCAGGTGGGGGCTGACGTTGACGGTCAGGAAGGTGTTGGGGGGCAGGCTGTCGACGGCGGCCAGGGCCTTGTGGATCGCCAGCGCCTCGAGCTCCGCGGCGATGCCGGCGTCGGCGGCGGCGGCGAACCAGACATCCGGGCCGGCGGCGCCGGGGAAACGGGCGAGGGCCTCGTAGCCGGCGATCGTGGCGTTCGCGAGGTTCACGATCGGCTGGAAGACGAGGGTGAGGTCGTCCGCGTTCGCGAGCAGCGGGCGGCAGTCGGGGAGGCGGGCCGTCCGCGTGCCGATCATGCCCAGGTCATCGGCCGGATACGGGCTGCACTTGAATCGGGTCCCCGGGCTCCCCCCGTCGGAGTGACCGGCGGGTGAGGTGCCGTCATTCGGAGAGCCGGGCCCGACGTGCCAGCATGTGGGGTGGACGCGCCCGGACCGGGAGCGCGATCCCGGCGGAGGGAGTGCGGTGTCCACGTCCGAGAGCGCCGCCCAGCCGGCGGTCGACCCGCTCACCGATCCCCTCCGCACCGCCGCCGCGCGACGGCTGCTGCTGGAGGTCCCCGGCCCGGCGGCGTTCGACCGGCTCTCCGCCCTGACCGCCCGCGTGCTCGGCGTGGGCCACGCCAAGGTCACGCTCTTCACCGACCACGACGTCGTCGTCGGTGGCTTCGGTCTGCCGGCCGGCGTGGTGGGCGGCCCGGCGCTGCTCACCGGCGCGCTGTCGGCGATCACGGTGCGCCAGGGGGCGCCGCTGGTGATCCCCTCGGCCGTGGACGACCAGCGGGTCGCCGACCTGCCCGCCGTCACCTCCGGCCAGGTGCTGTCCTACCTCGGTGCGCCGCTGGTCGCGGCGTCCGGCCAGGTCGTCGGCGCGCTGGCGGTCTACGACCCCGAACCCCGGAACTGGTCGGACGACGCCGCCCAGCTGCTCGAGCAGCTGGCCGCCTCCGTGGTGGCGGAGCTGGAGCTCTCGGCGGCGCAGTCGGCGGTCGGCACCTCCCGCACCTGGCTGGAGGTGGCCCTGGAGGCGAGCTCCGTCGGCATCTGGGAGCGCGACCTGCGCACCGAGACCATCCACTGGGACGACCGCTGCGCCGCCATCTTCGGGCTCGCCTCCGCCGTGGAGCTCAACTCGCTGGACGACGTGCTCGCCACCCACGTCCACCCCGACGACCACGCCGCGATCGCGGAGGCCATGCGTGTCGCGGTCGAGGAGCGCGGCGACTACACCGTCGAGTTCCGGGCCCTCCGGGAGGACGGCGCGGTGCGCTGGGTCCTGGGCCGCGGGCGGGTCGTGGCCGACGCGTCCGGCGCGCCGGCGCGGGTGCTCGGCACGGCTCTCGACATCACCGAGGCCCGTGGGAACGCCGAGCAGCGGCTCACGGCCGTCCAGCGGGCCGCCGCCGTCGCCGAGGTGGCTGCCGAGCTGGCCAACGCCGCCCGCATGGAGGAGCTCGCCGAGGTCGTGCTGCGAGGCGCCCAGGTGCTCGGCGCGCAGTCCAGTGCCCTGGCGGTCTTCGACGCCCCCGGCGGACCGCTGCGGCTGCACATGACCGACAACCTGCTCGCCGCCGTCCGCGAGGAGAGCCCGGAGAGGGAGAGCCTGGCCGACGGGGTCGTCCTCCCCCAGGACGACGCCCTGCCCGCTCAGCACGTGGCGCGGCACGGCCGGCGACTGCTGCTCAGCGACATGGCCGCGGCGACCGCGCGCTTCCCTGCGCTGGAGCCGATCGTGGCGATGCTCGGTCTGCGCGCCATGGCCGCGATGCCGCTGCGCGTCGAGGGCCGGGTGCTGGGCACGTTCCTCGCCGTCTGGACGGTGCCGCACGAGTTCGTCGGCGACGACGTGGAGGTGCTGGAGGCGCTGGCCGCGCAGATCGCGCTCAGCGTCTCCCGGCTGCAGTCAGACGCCGAGCGCGACGCCGCCGTCGCCGCCATGGCGGAGGCCAACCAGCGGCTCAGGCTGCTCGCGGAGGCGGGCCGGGTGCTCTCGGGCACGCTCGAGTTCGACCAGCAGATCGAGCAGTTGGCCTCGCTGGTCGTGCCGGAGCTCGGTGACTGGTGCTGGATCGTCGTCACCGACGAGCAGGGCCGGCTGCACGACGTCGCCACCGGCCACCGCGACCCCGGCCGCCGCCCGGAGGTCGAGGAGTACGTGCGGGCCATGGTCGGCGTCATGACGGAGGAGGCCGCCGCGCGCACGGTCGCCGCGACGGGCCGGCCGGTGCTCATGCCGGTCATCGACTGGGGGCACGTCACGCGGGCGCTGCCCGACCCGAGCGTGCGGGAGCGCTTCGCCCGGCTGGGAGCCGCCTCCAGCGTGGTGGTGCCGCTGGTGGCTCGCGGTCAGACGCTCGGCGCGATGGGCCTGTTCGCCCGGGAGGAACGCGGGCCGCTGGGCGAGGCCGAGGTGGACACCGCCGTCGAGATCGGCCGGCGCGCCGGCCTGGCGCTGCACCAGGCCCGGCTCTACGGCCAGCAGCGCGAGCTCGCCGACGCACTGCAGCGGAGCATGCTCACCGATCCGCCGCAGCCGGATCACAGCGAGATCGTCGTCCGCTACGTGCCGGCCGCCGAGGGCGCGGAGATCGGTGGCGACTGGTACGACGCGTTCGAGCAGCGCGGTGGGACGACGGTGCTGGCCATCGGCGACGTCGTCGGCCACGACACCCGCGCCGCCGCGGCCATGGGGCAGGTCCGCGGCCTCCTGCGCGGCATCAGCTACTCCAGCGGCGGCTCCCCGGCGGCGGTGCTCTCCGAGCTCGACCGCGCCGTCCAGGGGCTGGCGCTGAACACCATGGCCACCGCCCTCGTGGCGCACCTGGAACCGGCGCCCGACGACGAGGCGGGCCGGATGCTGCTGCGCTGGGCGAACGCCGGGCACCCCCCGCCGGTCCTGCTGGCCTCCGACGGCAGCGTGGTGCTGCTCGACGGCAAGCAGGCCGACCTCCTGCTGGGCGTGGCGCCGGAGACCGTGCGCGAGGACCACGTCGCGGTGCTGGCGCCGGGCTCGACGGTGCTGCTGCACACCGACGGGCTGGTCGAGCGGCGCGACCGCGACATCGACGAGGGCACCGAGCAGCTGCTGCAGGTGCTGGGGCAGTGCGCCGGCCTGCCGTTGGACGAGCTGTGCGATCGCGTGCTGGACCAGATGTTCCTGCCGGGCGCGGAGGACGACGTCGCGGTCCTCGCCGTCCGCCTCCGGTCGGAGGCCTGAGCTCAGCTCCGCCGGCGGAACAGCGCCGAGCCGGGGCGACGGCGTTCCGGCCGCTGCTGCCGCCGTCGGTCGAGGCGGTTCCGGGTGCGTTCGGGCAGGTCGACCGCGACCGGCGCCTCCCATCCGCGCCAGACCGACAGCACCCGCAGCGCCGCCACCAGGGTGATGACGATCGCGGCGACCGGCAGCGGGTCGAGGTCGAGCGGGCCGGCGAGCACCGTCAGCGCGGAGGCCCCGATCAGCGCCGCGACGGCGTTGTAGGGCCCGGGCCGGACGATCTCGGCGCGCTCGGCGAGCAGCACGTCGCGGATGACGGCTCCGCCGACCGCGGTCACCGTGCCGACGAACACGACCGAGGCGCTGGGGAGCCCCGCCAGCTGGGCCTTCTGGGCGCCGATGACGGTGAAGAACCCCAGCGTGACGGCGTCCAGGACCACGAGCAGCCCGGTGAGCCTGGAGAGCCAGCCGGAGAAGTAGAAGGTCACCATCGCGGTGATCGCGACCGTGGGCAGGTAGGCCTGGTTGGTCAGCGCGACCGGCGGGCCCTCGGCGAGCAGGACGTCGCGGATGAGCCCGCCGCCCAGGCCGCCGCTGACGGCCAGCAGCAGCACGCCGGAGACGGCGAAGCCCTCACGGGCGGCCAGCAGGCCGCCCGTGAGGGCGCCGATCACGATCGCGGTGAGGTCGACGGCGGCCGGGAAGTGCAGCGCTTCGGCCGCCGCGAGGATCTCCACGGCTGCTCATTCTCCCGAGACGTGCTGGAACGGCCTCGTCCAGGGGCCCGCCCTGAGCCTGCGAAGGGTGGGGGAGGACGAGGTCCTTCTACTGGCCCGGCGCCACGTCCACGTCGGTCGCCGTGCCGTCGGGGGTGTCCTGACCGTTGATCACGCGCAGCTCGGCGTCGCGGGCGGCCATCGCCTCCTGGCGACCGGGCTCCTCCTCGAGGATCTTCGCGGCCTTCCACGAGTCCGGGATGGCGAACCCGTCGACCAGCGTGGTGATGTGCGGCCGCAGCTCGCGGAGCAGCTGGTTCACCGTGCCGGTCAGCGTCTTGGCGCGGGCCGGGGTGAGCTGGCCGTGCTCCATGAACCACGCCTTGTCGGCCTCGACGGTGGAGAGCGCGTACAGGTCGCAGACCTTGTCGAGCAGCTCCCGGCCGGGCCCCTCCTCGGTGCGGTCGACGCCGGCGACGAAGGCCTCCAGCACGATCCGGTCGATGTGCGCCTGCGCCGACTTCAGCACGTGGTCCTGGACCGAGTTGAACATGTCGAACGGGGCCATGCCCTCGGTCGTCGAGTTCTTGCGCAGCCGGCCCGCGGCGCCCTCGAGGGAGTGCTTCTCGCGGAACTCGAACATCTTCAGCTGCCAGCCGCGGTCGAGCATCGGCACCTCGTCGTCCCGGCCGGGGACGGCGTCGACGAGCCGCTGGATGAGCGCGCGCGCCGCCGTCCGCTCCAGGACGGTCTCCCGGACCATGTCGGCGACGAAGCTGACCCGGCCCCAGCCGTCGAGCGAGCCGAAGTTGTCGCGGTAGCCGGTCAGCAGGCCCTTGGCGACCAGCTGGAGCAGGACGGTGTTGTCGCCCTCGAACGTGGTGAAGACGTCGGTGTCGGCCTTGAGGTGGGGGAGCCGGTTCTCCTGCAGGTAACCGGCGCCACCGCAGGCCTCGCGGCACATCTGGATGGTGGCCGTGGCGTGCGCGGTCTGGGCGACCTTGAGCCCGGCGGCGCGGGACTCCAGCTCGCGCTGCGCCTGCTCGTCGATCTCCTGGCCGTGCACGTGCACCGCCGTCTGGACGTCGTGCATCGTCGAGACCAGCTCGCCCTGCGCGAAGTGCAGCGCGTAGGTCTTGGCCAGCGCCGGGAGCAGCTTGCGCTGGTGCACGAGGTAGTCGTTGATGACGATCTCGCGCTCCTCGCCGGGGGCGGCGAACTGGCGGCGCGAGTTCCCGTACCGGACGGCGATGTCGAGGGCCATCTTGGTGGCCGAGGCCGAGGCCCCGCCGACGCTCACCCGGCCGCGCACGAGGGTGCCCAGCGTGGTGAAGAAGCGGCGGGTCTCGTTCTCGATGCTGGAGGAGTAGGTGCCGTCCTCGGCGACCTGGCCGTAGCGGTTCAGCAGCATGTCGCGGGGGACCTGGACGTGGTCGAAGCTCAGCCGGCCGTTGTCGACGCCGGGCAGGCCCGCCTTCGGTCCGTCGTCGCCGATGGTGACGCCGGGCATCGGGTTGCCCTGCTCGTCGCGGATCGGCACCAGCCAGGCGTGCACGCCGTGGTTCACGCCCTGGGTGATCAGCTGGGCGAAGACCACCGCCATCCGCCCGTCCTTGGCCGCGTTGCCGATGTAGTCCTTGCGCGCGGCCTCGTGCGGGGTGTTGAGGTCGAAGCACCCGGTCTCGGGGTCGTACTCGCAGGTGGTGCGCAGCTGCTGGACGTCGGAGCCGTGGCCGGTCTCGGTCATCGCGAAGCAACCGGGCAGGTCGAAGCTCATCGCGTCGCGCAGGTACTTGTCGTGCTGCCGCTGGGTGCCCAGCAGCTGCATCGCGCCGCCGAACAGGCCCCACTGGACGCCCGCCTTGACCATGAGCGAGAGGTCGGCGAAGGCCACCATCTCGATCGAGGTGACCGAGCCGCCCATGTCGTCCTCGCCGCCGTACTGCTTCGGGAAGCCGTAGCCCACCCGCCCGGAGTCGGCGAGCTTCTTGGCCGCCCGCGTCACGCGCTCGCGGGCCTCGGCCATGGATTCGCCGTAGACCGGGAGGAAGTCGGGGTCGTGCAGGTTCTCGCGGGCGTCGCGCCGGATGTGCGCCCAGCGGCCGTCCAGGACTTCCTGGAGGACCTTCGGGTCGACCGACGCGGGAAGGGTGCTGGTCACTGTTCCTCCTTGGTGCTGCGGGAATCCCCGACTGGGGGTTGCTGGGCCACGACGCCGGACACACCGGCCCAGGCGAGATCGGTCAGGTGTGCGGCGAGCTCGGTGCGGAGCATGGAACGCCCGGCCCGAAGCCACCAGTCGGCAGCCGAGCGGACCAGGCCGACGAGGCCGTGGCCCCAGGCGCCGGCGGCGGCCGGATCGCGGCCGGACCGTTCCAGGGCGACGGCCATGAGCGATGCCGCCTGGTCGCCGACGAGGTCGGCGAGGGTGGCGACGGGATCCACCGGGTCGCTGCCCGGCTGCGGGGTGACGACGAAGCGGTAGACCTCCGGATCGGCCTCCAGGAAGGCCAGGTAGGTCTCGATCGCCGCGGCGGTCATCTCCCGCGGGTGGTCGCTGCTCTCCATCGCCTCGCGCAGGCGGGGCAGGAGCCCTGCTGCGACCCGGCCGCAGACGGCGACGTGCAGGTCCGACCGGTCGGCGAAGTGCCGGTAGACGACGGTCTTGCTCGTGCCGGCCTGCGCCGCGATCTCCTCCATGCCCACGCCGGAGCCGTGTCGGCCCACCGCGGCCAGCGCCGCGTCGACCAGCTGCTCCCGCCGGGCACGACGGTGCTCGTCCCAGCGTGAATTCCGCCGATCGCGGGTACCGGCGGGCTTCGAGTCGCGCGGGTCGCTGTCCTGCGCGATCTTGTCGTGCGGGGCACCGACCTGCGACCTACGTCTCACCGCCTCGGCTTTCATGTGACCGACAGTACCGCGTACCCTCGGTACCGGCCAACCCCACCGACCCCGGAGGTCCTCATGGCGAGCAACGAGAAGCCGGCGACCCGCAAGGCCGCGATCGTCGGCGGGAACCGCATCCCGTTCGCACGGTCCAACTCGACCTACGCGCAGGCGTCCAACCAGGACATGCTGACCGCGACCATCGACGGTCTGGTGGCCCGCTTCGGGCTGGCCGGCAAGAAGGTCGACGAGGTCGTCGCCGGAGCGGTGCTCAAGCACGCCCGCGACTTCAACCTCACCCGCGAGTCGGTGCTGGGCTCCAAGCTCGACGCGAGCACCCCCGCCTACGACGTCCAGCAGGCCTGCGGCACCGGCCTCGAGGCGGCGATCCTGGTCGCCAACAAGATCGCCCTCGGGCAGATCGAGTCCGGCATCGCCGGTGGTGTGGACACCACCTCCGACGCCCCGCTGGCCGTCGGTGACGACCTGCGCCGCATCCTCATCTCGCTGAACAGTGCCAAGACGGTGCAGGACCGGCTCAAGGCCATCGCGCGGATCCGCCCCGGCATGATCGCGCCGGAGATCCCGCGCAACTCCGAGCCGCGCACCGGTCTCGCGATGGGCGAGCACGCCCAGCTCACCGCGCACGAGTGGGAGATCGGCCGCGAGGAGCAGGACGAGCTCACCGTCCGCTCGCACCAGAACATGGCCGCCGCCTACGAACGCGGCTTCTTCGACGACCTGGTGACGCCGTTCCTCGGCCTCGCGCGGGACCAGAACCTCCGCCCGGACTCCTCGCTGGAGAAGCTGGCCAAGCTGAAGCCGGTCTTCGACAAGGCGCTGCCCGAGGGTGCCGAGGGCACGATGACCGCCGGCAACTCCACGCCGCTGACCGACGGCGCCTCCGCGGTGCTGCTGGCCTCCGACGAGTGGGCCGCCGAGCAGGGCCTGCCGGTCCTGGCCCACCTGGTCGACGCGCAGACAGCCGCCGTCGACTACGTGCACGGCGGCGAGGGCCTGCTCATGGCGCCGGTCTACGCGGTGCCGAAGATGCTGGCCCGCAACGGCCTTTCCCTGCAGGACTTCGACTTCTACGAGATCCACGAGGCGTTCGCCTCCACGGTGCTCGCGACGATGAAGGCCTGGGAGGACCCGGCGTACTGCAAGGAGAAGCTGGGCCTGGACGCCCCGCTGGGCTCGATCGACCGGTCGAAGCTCAACGTCTACGGCTCGTCGCTGGCCGCCGGGCACCCGTTCGCCGCGACCGGCGGCCGGATCGTCGCCTCGCTCGCCAAGACGCTGCACGCGGCGGGCCCCGGCAAGCGTGGCCTGATCTCCATCTGCGCCGCCGGCGGCCAGGGCGTCGTCGCCATCCTCGAGTCCTGACCCCCGGTGCCGCGCGCCATCCCGACCCCGATGTGGAGGCCCTTCCGTGGCTGACTGGTACACGAACTTCGCGAACTCCGGCTTCGGCACCACGCTGACCAAGCAGCTGGGCCTTCCGCGCCCGGCGGTGCTGCGCCGCTACGAGCCCGGCGAGCCGCTGCTGCCCGGCCCCGTCGTCATCGGCTCGGCCGGTCAGGGACGGCTGCGCGACACCGTCGCGGCCGTCCTCAAGGACGCCGGTGCGACCGTGGTGTCGCCGGTCGCGGCCGACGGCTCGACCGACGGCGAGAAGTTCGGCGCCGTCGTCCTGGACGCCACGGGCCTGACCTCGCCCGGCGACCTGGTCAGCGCGCACGACTTCCTCGCCCCGGCGATCAAGCGGCTGCGGGCGAGCGGGCGGGTGCTGATCCTGGCCGACCCGCCGCAGACGGCCGACTCCCCGGCGCAGGCCGCCGCGCGGCAGGCGATCGACGGCCTGGTCCGCTCGATCGGCAAGGAGCTGCTCAACGGCTCGACGGCGAACGCGGTCTTCGTGCCCGAGGGCGCCGAGGCCTCCGTCGCCAGCCCGCTGAAGTTCTTCCTCTCCGGCCGCTCGGCCTACGTCGACGGCCAGCTGCTCACGCTGGAGCCGGCCGAGGTGCCGAACGGTGAGGACGCCGCGAAGCCGCTGGCCGGCAAGGTCGCCGTCGTCACCGGCGCCGCCCGTGGCATCGGTGCGGCGATCGCCGAGGTCCTGGCCCGCGACGGCGCGCACGTGGTCGCCGTCGACATCCCGGTCGCCGGCGACAGCCTGGCGAAGGTCGCCAACGAGATCGGCGGGACGGCGCTGCAGCTGGACATCACCGCCGACGACGCCCCGCAGCGGCTGATCGAGCACCTGCGCGAGCGGCACGGCGGGGTCGACGTCATCGTCCACAACGCCGGTATCACCCGCGACAAGCTGCTGGTCAACATGGACGCCGCCCGCTGGAACTCGGTCATGGCCGTGAACCTGCAGGCGCAGCTGGACATCACCCAGGCCCTGCTGGACGACGGCGACATCCTCAAGCCCGGCGCCCGCATCGTCTGCGTCTCCTCGCAGTCGGGCATCGCCGGCAACCGCGGGCAGACCAACTACGCGGCGTCCAAGGCCGGCGTCATCGGCATGGTGCGCGCCTGGGCGCCGGAGTTCGCCGAGCGCGACGCGACCATCAACGCCGTCGCGCCGGGCTTCATCATCACCGAGATGACGGCGAAGATGCCGGTGGGCACCCGCGAGGTCGGCTCGCGGATCAACTCGCTGCAGCAGGGCGGGCTGCCGGTCGACGTCGCCGAGACGATCGCCTGGCTGTCGCAGCCGGGCAGCGCCGGCGTCAACGGCCAGACGGTGCGGGTCTGCGGCCAGTCGATGCTGGGCGCCTGATGGGCACGACCGAGCTGGACGCGCCGCCGAACATGGCGGCGCTCTTCGCCAAGGCCGCGCTCACCGCGCGCGGCCGCGGCGGGGACCTGCCCGACACCCGGCTGGCCCGGAGCGGCGTGACGGTGGACCCGGCGAACCTCGCGGACTATGCGCGGGTCTGCCGGTTCCCGCTCACCGACTCGCTGCCGGCGACGTACCCGCACATGCTCACGTTCCCGCTGCAGATGGCGTTGATGAGCGACCGCTCGTTCCCGCTGGCCCTCCCCGGGCTGGTGCACGTGCGGAACACCATCGACGTCGTCCGGCCGATCGCCGCGACCGAGAGCCTCGACCTCGAGGTGTGGGCGGAGCGGTTCGCCACCCACCGCGTCGGCGCGACCGTCGACCTGTGCGCCTCGGTCTCGGCCGGTGGCGGCGAGGTGTGGCGGAGCCGGTCCACCTACCTGGCGCGCGGCGCGAAGGCGCCGGCCGGGGCGCCGGATTCCGATGTGACGGTGGAGGTCGGCGAGCTGGGGCACCCCGTGGCCACGTGGCGGATCCCGGACGACGCCGGTCGTCGCTACGCCAAGGTCTCCGGCGACGTGAACCCGATCCACCTGTCGGGCCTCACCGCGAAGGCGTTCGGCTTCAAGCGGGCGATCGCGCACGGCATGTGGGTCAAGGCCCGCGTGCTCGCGGCGGTGGAGAACCGGTTGCCGGAGGCGTTCACCGTCGACGTCGGCTTCCGCAAGCCGCTGTTCCTGCCCTCGACCGTGACCCTGTCGACGGCGGCGACCGGCGGCGGCTGGGACGCCGCCGTCCGCAACGCGAAGAGCGGCACCGAGCACCTGCTCGTCACCGTCCGACCTCTGTAGTCCAGGACAGTGGTGCTCTGCTCCCCCTGGGGAGGCAGAGCACCACTGTGCGACGAGGAGTAGTCGGACCCCGTCCTCCCCGACCACCGCCGGACCCACGGAAGGCTCCTCCCATGCCTGTCTCGTTCGACCTCACCGAGGACCAGCTCGAGCTGCAGAAGTGGGTGCACGAGTTCGCCGCGAACGTCGTCCGCCCGGCTGCGCACGAGTACGACGAGCGGGAGGACTTCCCGTGGCCGGTGCTCCAGGAGGCCGCCAAGATCGGCCTCTACTCGCTGGACTTCTTCGCCACCCAGTGGTTCGACGAGTCCGGGCTCGGCATCCCGCTCACCATGGAGGAGCTCTTCTGGGGTGACGCCGGGATCGGGCTGGCGATCGTCGGCACGACGCTGGCGGCGGCGAGCGTGCGGGCGAACGGCACCGACGAGCAGGTCGGTCAGTGGATCCCGGCCATGTTCGGCACCGAGAGCGAGCCGAAGGTCGCCGCGTTCTGCTCCAGCGAGCCCGATGCCGGCTCCGACGTCGGGGCGATGCGCACCCGCGCGGTCTACGACGAGAAGACCGACGAGTGGGTGCTCAACGGCGCCAAGACCTGGGCGACCAACGGCGGTATCGCCGAGATTCACGTGGTGAACGCCGTCGTCGACCCGGAGCTCAAGGCCCGCGGGCACGCCAGCTTCGTGATCCCGCCGGGCACCAAGGGGATCGCGCAGGGGCAGAAGTTCCTCAAGCACGGCATCCGCGCCTCGCACACCGCCGAGGTCGTGCTCGAGGACTGCCGCATCCCCGGGGACTGCCTGCTCGGCGGCAAGGAGAAGCTCGAGCAGCGGCTCGCCCGCGCCCGCGAGGGCGTGAAGGGCGGCCGCACCCAGCCCTCGATGGCGACCTTCGAGCGCACCCGGCCGGCGGTCGGCGCCCAGGCGGTCGGCGTGGCCCGGGCCGCCTACGACTACGCGCTGGAGTACGCCAAGACCCGCGTCCAGTTCGGCCGGCCGATCATCGAGAACCAGTCGATCGCCTTCATGCTCGCCGACATGAAGACCTCCATCGACGCCGCGCGCCTGCTGGTGTGGCGTGCCGCGTGGATGGCGCGGGTCGGCCAGCAGTTCACCGCCGCCGAGGGGTCGATGTCCAAGCTGGTCGCGGGTGAGACCGCGGTGCGGGTCACCGAGAAGGCCATGCAGATCCTCGGTGGCAACGGCTACACCCGCGAGTACCCGGTGGAGCGCATGGCGCGCGACGCGAAGATCTACACGATCTTCGAGGGCACCTCGGAGATCCAGCGGCTGGTCATCGCCCGCACCATCTCCGGCATGCAGATCCGCTGAGACCCGCCCACCCCCGACACCCGGGGCGACGGCGGAACCCGGCCTGACGCACCGGCTCGCCTAGCATCGGGCGCGACCGGACCAGTCCCGGTCGCGAGGAGACGACCGGGGGGAGCGGCATGGTGGACCCGGACGGGCAGCGGGGCGAGGACTCGACCGATCGCTGGGCCCGCGTTCCCGCCGTGCCGCCGTCGGGGTCGGTGGCCACCCGCACGGGGGCGCACCGGGCGCCCGACAGCGCCGACGACGAGTCCGTGGCGGCTCCCCCTCCGCGGGACCCGGTGGGGCGTCGCATCGTCCGCGGGGTCGGCGAGCTGTTCATCACCGCGGGGCTGATCCTGCTGCTCTTCGTCGTCTACGAGGTGTACGTCACCGACTACCTCACCGGTCGCCAGCAGGACGAGCTCGCGGAGGAGCTGCGCGAGCAGTGGGAACAGCCCCAGGGCGAGGGCCCGCAGCTGCGCCAGGTGGAGATCGGCGACGCCTTCGGCGTCCTCCGCATCCCCCGGCTCGGGGAGGACTACGCGCGGGTCATCCTCGAGGGCACCAACGAGACGGAGCTGTCGAAGGGCCCCGGCCACTACGAGGGGACGGCGATGCCCGGCGAGCCCGGCAACGTCGCGCTGGCCGGGCACCGGGTCGGCAAGGGCTCCCCGTTCCTGGAGCTGGACGCGATGCAGCCCGGCGACCCGATCGTCGTGGAGACGGCGGACAGCTGGTTCGTCTACCGGGTGCTCGGCGACCCGGCCACGGGCGACCTGGCGGCCGATCCCAGCGGGATCCCGGGGCGGCAGATCGTCCGGCCGGCCGACATCGACGTCATCGCCCCCACGCCGAACCAGGCGGCGTCCGCACCGAGCGGCTCGTACCTGACGCTGACCACCTGCCACCCGCGGTTCTCCGCGCAGCAGCGACTGATCATCCACGCCCGGCTCGACGGTGGCGCGCTGTCGAAGGCAGAGCTGCCCGACGGCCCGCCGGCGCTGTTCGAGGGCTGAGGGGAGTACCGCGTGTACGGCTGGATCTGGCGGCACCTGCCCGGAGGTGCCGGGCTGAAGACGCTGCAGGCGCTGATCCTGGTCGTGGCGGTCTGCGCGCTGCTGCTGCTCGTCGTCTTCCCGTGGGTGGAGCCGCAGCTGCCGTTCAACGACGTCACCGTGGACTGATCGCCCGGAGGGTGTGACGGAACGGTCACAGCCGCGCAACGATTCGCCGATGGGTCGCTCTCGGGTCGCGGACCTGCGCGGACGGGTCCAGGGTCGAGGACGGACGACGTCTTCCCAGACCCCGGAGGTCCCCCGGTGCGCTCCACCCGACTGCTCGCCCTCGCTTCCGTCAGCGCCCTCGGGCTCACCGCCTGCAGCGGGGGTGGGAACAGCGTCGACACCGGTGGTGGGGGCGGTGACAACGTGCTCGTCGCGGCGGTCAGCGCCCAGCCCGACCAGTTCGACCCGCACGTCACCAACGCCTACGCGAGCTTCCAGGTGCTGGAGAACGTCTACGACACCCTGGTCGTCCCGAACGGCGAGGACCTCACGATGGAGCCGAGCCTGGCGACCGAGTGGGAGGTCAGCGACGACGACCTGGAATGGCGCTTCACGCTCCGGGACGGGGTCACCTTCCACGACGGCAGCGAGTTCGACTCCGCCGACGTCGTCTACTCCTACAACCGGATCATCGACGACGAGCTGAGCAACGCCTACCGCTTCCAGACCGTCGAGTCGGTGGAGGCCGACGGCCCGCAGACCGTCGTCATCCGGGTCACCCAGCCCACTCCGAACCTGCCGGCGCTGATCGGCTCGTTCAAGGGCATGGCGATCATCCCCGAGGGCGCCGCGGAGGACCTCGACCTCACCACCGAGGCCGTCGGCACCGGCCCCTTCCGGCTGGAGAGCTCCGACGCCAGCGCCACCGAGCTGACGAAGAACGACGACTACTGGGGCGACGAGCCGAGCATCGACGGCGTCGAGTTCCGCTACATCACCGAGCCCGCGGCGGCGCTGACCGCGCTGCAGAACGGTGAGGTGCAGTGGACCGACAACATCCCGCCGCAGCAGGTGGACTCGCTGGAAGGCGACGACTCCGTGGAGCTCGCGACCACCCCGAGCGTCGACTACTGGTACATGAGCATGAACTTCGCCAAGCCCCCGTTCGAGAACCCGCAGGTGCGCAAGGCGATCGCGACGGCGATCGACCGCGAGGCGGTCACCCAGGCGGCGCGCTTCGACGCCGCCCAGCCCAACCAGACGGCGATCCCCGAGGACAGCTTCTTCCACTCCGACTACGCGCCCTACGAGGCCGACGTCGACGCCGCGAAGCAGCTCATCGCCGACTCGGGCGTGCCGACGCCGATCCGCATGGGCCTGATGGTCACCGACGAGTACCCGGAGACGGTCACGGCCGCCCAGGTCATCGCCAGCCAGCTGGAGCCGATCGGCGTCGAGGTCGAGGTGCAGACGACGGACTTCGCCACCTGGCTGGACCGGCAGGGGAAGGGTGACTTCGACGCCTTCATGCTCGGCTGGCTGGGCAACGTCGACCCGTTCGACTTCTACCACGCCCAGCACATCACCGGCGGCGACAGCAACTACCAGAAGTACAGCAACCCGCAGGTCGACCAGCTGCTCACCGACGCCGCGACCGAGACCGACCAGGACGCCCGCAAGGACCTCTACGACCAGGCCGCCCGGCTGATCGTGGACGACGTCTCCTACCTCTACCTCTACAACCCCGACGTGGTGCAGGCCTGGGCCCCGGGCCTCTCCGGGTACGAGATCAGGGCGGACAAGGCCATCAACTTCGAAGGCGTGGAGCTGCCCTGACCGGTTACCTGCTGCGGCGGGTCGGCCAGTCCCTGGTCGTCCTCGCCGGCGTGAGCGTCATCGTGTTCGCACTGGTGCACCTGGTACCGGGCGATCCGGTGCGGCTCGCGCTGGGCACCCGCTTCTCGCAGGACACCTACGACGCGCTGCGCGAGCGGTCCGGCCTGGACCGGCCGCTGGTCGAGCAGTTCTTCAGCTGGTTCGCACGCGCCCTCGGCGGTGACCTCGGGGTGAGCTTCCGCAGCGGCGACACGGTCACCTCGCTCATCGCCGAGCGGCTGCCGGCCACGCTGACCCTGGCGTTCGCCTCGATCCTCGTGGCCCTGGTCATCGCGATCCCGCTGGGCACCCTCTCGGCGCTGCGGCCCCGCTCGATCGTCGACCGGATCGCGACCGTGCTCAGCCAGATCGGCATCTCGGTGCCGGACTTCTGGATGGCGATCGTGCTGATCCTGGTCTTCGCCGGCACGCTGGGCTGGCTGCCGACGGGCGGCTACGTCCCGCTCGGCGAGGACCCGGGCGGCTGGCTGGCCCGGCTGGTCATGCCGGCGGTCGTCACCGGCGTCGTCTCCGGCTCGGTCATCACCCGGTTCGTGCGCTCCAGCGTGCTGGAGGCGCTGGGCGCCGACCACGTGCGGACGGCGCAGGCCAAGGGGCTCCCCGCCCGGCAGGTGTTCACCTGGCACGTGCTGCGCAACGCCCTGCTCCCGTTGGTGACCGTCACCGGCGTGCAGCTGGCCTACCTGCTCTCCGGGGTGGTCGTGGTGGAGATCGTCTTCTCCTGGCCGGGGCTGGGGCAGCTGGCGCTGCAGTCGGTCGAGGCCCGCGACTACCCGGTGCTGCAGGGCGCGATCCTGCTGTTCGCCCTCGTCTTCCTCGTCATCAACCTGGTGGTCGACCTGCTCTACACCGCCATCGACCCACGGATCAGGCGATGACCTCCCAGCCGGGTCCTGCCGCATCGGGCGCCCGGAAGTCCCTGCGCCCCGCGAAGCCGCGCTGGCGGGAGACCCTCGGCCTCCTGGCGCGCAACCCCACGGCGGCGATCTCGGCGGTGCTGCTGGTCGGGATCATCCTGGTCGCGCTCTTCGACGAGGCGCTCGCGCCGGCCGGCCCCAACGACATCGACGTCGGGGCGCGGCTGCAGCCGCCCAGCGGCGAGCACCTGTTCGGCACCGACGACCTCGGCCGCGACATCTTCAGCCGGGTCATCCTCGGCGCGGCCGTGTCGCTGCGGGTGGGGCTGCTCGCCGTCGGCATCGCGCTGGTCATCGGCAGCGTCATCGGGCTGCTGGCCGGCTACTACGGCCGCTGGGTCGACGACGTCCTCATGCGGTTCATGGACATGCTCTTCGCCTTCCCTGCGGTGCTGCTGGCGATCGCCGTGCTGGCGGTGCGCGGGCCGGGGTCGGGCAACACCGCGCTGGCGATCGGCATCGTCTACATCCCGATCTTCGCCCGGGTGACCCGCGCCAGCGTGCTCGGCGTCCGGGAGGAGGTCTACGTGCGGGCCTCGCGCTCGGTCGGGGCCTCGGACTTCCGGATCCTGACCCGGCACGTGCTGCCCAACGCCGCGCCGCCGATCATCGTGCAGGCCTCGATCAGCCTGGCCTTCGCCGTGCTCGCCGAGGCGGCGCTGTCGTTCCTCGGGCTCGGCACCCAGCCGCCGAACCCGTCGTGGGGGCTGATGCTCGCCGAGGGGCGCGGCTACCTGGACCTCGCCTGGTGGCTGGCCTTCTTCCCGGGGATGGCGATCTTCCTGACCGTGCTCTGCTTCAACCTGCTCGGCGACGGGCTGCGCGACGTGCTGGACCCGAAGCAGCGGACGCTGATGGGCTCCGCGGGCGGGGAGAACCCGTGACCGCTCCGGTGCTGGAGGTGTCGGACCTGCGGGTGCGGCTGCGCACGCCGCGCGGGCCGGCCGACGTCGTCAACGGGCTGAGCTACACCGTGGGGCCGGGGGAGACGGTCGCCGTGGTCGGGGAGTCCGGCAGCGGCAAGAGCGTCTCGGTGCTGGCGCTGCTGGGCCTGCTGCCGGCGCGGGTCGCAACCGTGACCGGAACGGCGCTGCTGCAGGGCGAGGACCTGCTCACCATGAAGCCCGAGCGGCTGCGCCAGGTGCGCGGTCCGGGCGCGGGCATGGTGTTCCAGGACCCGATGACGTCGCTGAACCCGGTGCTCACCGTCGGCAAGCAGCTGGTGGAAGGCATCCGGGCGCACCAGGACATCTCGAAGGAGGCGGCCCGCCGCCGGGCCGCCGACCTGCTCGGCGAGGTGGGCCTGCCCGACCCGGACGGTGCGCTGGACCGCTATCCGCACGAACTCTCCGGCGGGATGCGGCAGCGGGTGGTCATCGCGATCGCGCTGAGCAACTCCCCGGCGCTGCTCATCGCCGACGAGGCGACGACCGCGCTCGACGTCACCGTGCAGGCGCAGATCATCGACCTGGTCGAGAAGCTGCAGGCCGACCGCGGCACCGGCGTCATCTGGATCACCCACGACCTCGGCGTCGTCGCGGGGATCGCCGACCGGGTGCTGGTCATGTACGGCGGCCGCTGCGTGGAGGACGGCACGGTCGACGACGTCCTCGAGCATCCGGCGCACCCGTACACGCGCGGGCTGCTGGGTGCCCTTCCCGACCTGGCCGAGCCCGCCGTCGACGGCGTCGTCCCCGATCTGGCGACGGTGCCCGGCACCCCGCCGCCGCCCACGGACCTGCCGAAGGGCTGCGTCTTCTGGCCGCGCTGCCCGGTGCGCGGCGACGCGCGCTGCGAGCACGAGCAGCCCCCGCTGGCGGTCATCGGCTCGTCGGCGGTGTCCCTGCCGCACCGGGCGGCGACGTGGTGCACGGAGGGGTCCTCATGAGCGCTGACGTCCTGGTGAGCGCCCGCGGCCTCGAGGTGCACTTCCCGATCCGCGGTCAGGGGCTGCGGAAGAAGGGGGCCGGTGTGCTGCGCGCCGTCGACGGCGTGGACCTGGACATCCTGCGGGGCGAGACGCTCGGCCTGGTGGGCGAGTCCGGGTGCGGGAAGTCGACGCTGGGCAACGCGCTGCTGCGGCTGATCCCCTCGACCGGCGGCACGGTCGACTTCGCCGGCACCGACATCACGAAGCTGAGCGGCCGCGGGCTGCGGGAGCTGCGCCGTCGCGCCGGGATGGTCTTCCAGGATCCCTTCGCCTCGCTCGACCCGAGGCGCACCGTCGCGCAGACGGTGAGCGAGCCGCTGGAGGTGCACGGGCTGCGGAAGGGCCGCCAGGCGCGGGCCGAGCGGGTCGCCGAGCTGCTGGAGCTGGTCGGCCTGGACCCGGCGGTGGCCGGCCGCTATCCGCACGAGTTCTCCGGCGGGCAGCGCCAGCGCGTGGGCATCGCGCGGGCGCTCGCGGGGGAGCCGGACTTCCTGGTCTGCGACGAGGCGATCGCCTCCCTCGACGTCAGCGTGCAGGCGCAGGTGCTGAACCTGCTGCGCCGGCTCCAGCGCCAGCTCGGGCTCACGCTGCTGTTCATCTCGCACGACCTGTCGGCCGTCCGGCACATCTCCGACCGGATCGCGGTCATGTACCTGGGGCGTGTTGTGGAGATCGGCCCGGCCGAGGCCGTCGGCACCGATCCGCAGATGCCGTACACGCAGGCGCTGCTCTCGGCGGTTCCGCTGCCGCACCCGGCCCTGGAGCGGAAGCGGAAGCGGATCGTGCTGCACGGCGACGTCCCCTCGCCGTCCGCCGTTCCGAGCGGCTGCCGGTTCCGGACCCGCTGCCCGTACGTGTTCGAGCCCTGCGACGACGTCGACCCGGCGCTCCAGTCCGTCGGCGCCCCCGGTCAGCTGGCCGCGTGCCACCTGCACGGCGTCGTCGGCACGCCTGCCACCGAGCCCGAGGGCGTCACCGCCAAGCCCTGAGGCTCAGACCGCCGAGCCCACCAGCCGCGGGCGTGCGGCGGCCAGGCCCACCAGCGTCTGCAGCGCGACGACGCCGAGCAGCAGCGCCAGCCCGGGCTCCCAGGCGCCAGTGGCCTCGTGCAGCAGCCCGACGCCGAGTGGCCCCGTGGCGGCCAGCAGGTAGCCGACGCTCTGCGCCGACGCGGAGAGCCGTCCGGTCTGCCCGACGTCGCGGGTGCGCTGCAGGATCAGCGTCATCGCCAGGGGGAACGACACCCCGGTGCCGATGCCGTAGAGCAGCGCCCAGAGCAGCGGCGCCGCCGCGGGAGCGGCCAGCAGGCCGATCAGACCGGCGACGACGGGCAGCGTGGACACCAGCACCCAGCGGCGCTGACTGGCTCGCCGGGCCGCCAGCGGAGGGACGACGAGCGACGCCGGCAGCCCCAGCGCGGTGGCCAGCGCCAGGATCCCGCCCGCCGCCACCGGCGAGGTACCGGACTCCGCCTCCAGGATGTCGGCCAGCCAGGTCAGCATCGCGTAGAACGACAGCGACTGGAGGCCGAAGAAGAGCGTGACGGCGAGCGCCACGCGGTCGCGGAGCACCGCCGTGCGCGCTCCGGCGGGGGCGGCCGGCGGGCGGGGCGTGCCGCGCCGGGCCCGCGTCAGGGCGGCCATGGCGAGGAAGGCGGCGAGCACGAGGACGCCCCACAGCAGCAGGCCGGTGACGGCGCTGCCGGCGACGCCCGCGAGGGGCTGGGCGAGGCCGGCGCCGATGCTCGCCGAGGCCGCCATGGAGGCGGTGATCATGCCCAGCGCGACGGCGCTGCGGGGGCCGTACTCCGCCCGGGCCGCGGCCGGCAGCAGCACGTTCGCGATCGCGATGCCGCCGGTCAGCAGCACCGTGCCCACGTACAGCCCCGGCGTCCCGGCCAGCCGGAGCAGCAGCCCGGCGGCGATCACGACCACCCCGGCGAGCACCGCCCGGTGCACCCCGAAGCGGCTGGCGAGCGCCGGCGCGAACGGCGAGACGAGGCCGAAGCAGACCAGGGGCAGCGCGGTGACGACGGCGAGCGCTCCGGTGGACAGCGACAGCTCGTCGCCCAGCTCGCCGAGCAGCGGCCCGACGGCGGTGAACGGGGCGCGCAGGCACAGCGCCACCAGCACCAGGACGACGGCGGGCAGCGCCAGGAGCCAGCCCGAGCGGCGGGGCTCCGCGACGTCCTGGTCCTGAGTTCCCGCCCCCGTCACCCCTCCATGCTGGACCCGTCGTCCGGGCGCCCCGACGCCGGGTGCTGATCCCGCGCCCACCCGTGCCGGGCGGCGCCGGTTCCGCACGCACTAGCCTCGACGGCGCCAGGAGGGCTCGCCTAGTGGCCGATGGCGGCGGTCTTGAAAGCTCAGCGCATTGGCGGCGCCCGCGGTCAAGCGGTCGTGCAACACCCGTGCGAGAGCGACTCGCCCACCTTGGCCTGTGCCGTGGCCCAGCTGACGTAGGAAGAGCCCATGAGTGACGTCCGCATCCCTGCCGGGGCCACGCTGGCGGCGGCGATCGTCGCGGTGGTCGGCTCGATCGCCGTGGTGTGGCTGAGCGGGCGTCAGCAGCGTCGGCTGCAGTCTCGCGAGTTCGTCGATCGGATCGCGGCTCGCCATGCGCAGTGGAACGTCGAAGCCACACGCTCCGCCAGGGCAGCCGAGCTGGAGTCTTGCGTTCAGTTCGATGCAGCCGTGTCGGTCGCTCTGGCTCGCCTCATTCGCATGACAGATCTCCTGGGTCGACCACGACTTCGGCGCAGGCTGCTCGGGTGGAGGTGGGCGCAGCAGTGGAACCGGGAGGTCACGGACGCCGCCTTGGACTTCGCTGTCCCGCTGTCGGCAGTCAAGCTCAAGGCGCGGCCTGCAATTCGTAAGGAAGTCACGGCAGTGGCCACGGCGTTCGACGAAGCAGCGTCAGCCGTAGCGACGCTTCCGACTTACCTACCGGAGTGGCTCCTCCGAGGCCCCGTCGTTGCTCCTTGGCGCAAGCGGGTCGAGGAGGCTATTGCCGAGGTCCAGGGCGCCAGGGGTGCGCTCGCAGCCGTGTTGGACATGACTGGGCCGGGCGGTGACTTGGACGACTAGGGCGTGTCTCCCCAGTTGATGGAGCCCGTTGCGGAGTTCTTGAACTAGGTACTTAAGGCGGCCCTCGCCGTTGCCCCACCTTGCTGGACGGCTCGACCGGGCTGTGTGGTCGATACATGGCGGTGCACAGGACCGACCCGGAGGCCGCATAAGCCGGGGCCCTATGCCCGCAGCGTCGTTGGTCAGCGTGGGTAGAAGCGTCGGGTCATTTCCTCGTTGCGATTGTTGGAGGCTGCCAGCGCAGCAGCTGCGGCTGCCTGCTGGGCTGCACTGCGCCAGTAGTAGCCAGCGGGCAACATCCCTGCCTGCGCGGCACTGCCCAGCGGGACAACGGTCGAAGCCTGGGACGGCAGCGGCGCGGCGTCGCGGGCGCCCGTCAACAAAAAGGGCAATGTCAGCTCGGCCACGTAGCGCTGATACAGGTTCAGCTCGGGCAGGATTGGCCGCCACAAGCCGGTCTCGGGTCGTCGAATCGATGGGTAGGGGTACAGGTCGACGACCATGCGCGTCCCCCATTCTACCGAGAAGATGTCCATGCCAGGCTCAAGCGCGGCGCCGGCCGGAACGTGCCACTGGTAGGCCGACTCGCCGCCAGGGAACCCCGGTACCGGCACGATCCGAGGAAAAACGGGCCGGACGAAGGCGACGCTGAGCCGGCGGTGCTTGTCTTCGTTGGACCAGGCCGCCAGCCCGAGCAACGGATGGTGCTCCACCAGGGGGGTGCCATCAGAGTCCATGGGCGTGGTGAACAGTTGTCGAGACTCGTCATGGATCGGGACGGCCACATCGGCGTCGATCTGCTGCGCGGCGAACGGTTGCAGCGCGGCTAGCCGCTGGTACAGCAGCGAGCCCTCGGACAGTTCGGGCAGCATCTCCGATCGCCTTTTGGTCCACCTTCGGAAGGTGGCGGAGGTGCGGCAGACGGGAAATTCGGTGTTTCGCGCCTCGTTTGCGTCGAGCGCGCGCCCACGCACCTCTTCGAGCACCATTAGCACCGCGTGATCCAGGCACGAGCGAAGCTGTTGGATGGCGTCGCCGAACAACAGCCCGATACGCGGCGGGGGAGGCGCGACCGACGCGAGTCGACAGAACTCACGGTCGCCTCTGATGTCGGCTTCGAGGCGAACGGGATCGCGACTCGCGTAGGCGAACAACACCTCGGAAAGCTCCTGAGAGATTTCGTCGGCGCGGGCCAGTTTGTACAGCAGCGGTAGAAAACGGTCGGAAAGCCACACCTCGACGGGGACAGCCACAAGATAAGGCTAGGCGTCGGTCCTCAGCCGCTCGGTGGTGTTGACGACGGCGCCGAGGTGGGCTGTGGCGCAGGCCAGGTAGGCCGCGCCGGTGCCGCCCTTCTCATCGGGGATGAACCTCGGAGTAGCCCAGTGTGACCCATGAGGACCTCCGGGGATCGGGTGCCGTCTAGTCAGCGCGGAGATCAACGATAAGTGCACGCGTCATCGTTCTTCGACGTCGGGCGAAGTGAAGGCCAGGAGCCATCCGGCAACGTGGTGACGAAGCCTTCGCCAGGACCGCTGACATCCCAGCCTGTGGGGTCACCGCCGAGGGCGCGAGCCGCTGCAACGAGATCGGGCAAGCGCTCCAGCAGCGGGTCAAAGGTGCTCAAGACAGGCGTGTCGTGGCGCTGGTCGCCCTTGGTGCGCCGCACTCGGTCTGCTGCGTCCGCGTCGGTCACGACAACGTGGCAGTAGGGGATGGCCAAGCTCAGCGCGTCGATGTCGTAGACGTCGTTGAGCTTCCACGTCCGCTGGGCGTTGCGGAACAGCGCCACCTTCATTTCTGCCGCGAGGCGCATCGAGGGGATGCGGTCCGAAAGCGCCATCATCTTGGGGCGACCCGAACCGGGGTGTTGGAGGTCGATCCCTAGGGCCCGCTCTAAATCCAAGCGGTACTCGGCCAGCAGCTCGTTGAAGAGATCGAGATGCTCATGGAACAGCTCTCGGGCCATGACCTGCACCCGCATCTCCGTGACGCTGATGCGCTTTTGATCGCGCAGCAAGGAGACGTAGAGCTCCTCCCACGCCAGGCGACTGGCGGCCATCGCCTCAGTGACCTCGGGCATGTAGCCGTTCTTGCGCAACATGGCGACCTCGTCGTCGGTGGGGCCGGCGATCAGCATCGTCTCGCCCAGCTGCGCGCACTTCCGCTGTAGCGCCCCGACGCCGGGTAGCCGCTCCTCGGTTGTCTGCGCCCCGGTGTCCGTGTCGCGCACCGTCATCAGGCCTTGCTTACCGGTGAAGGCGAACGCCGCTCCGAGGCCCAGCGGTTCGGGTGGCTTCGGGCGGAACGTCGGGCGCCCGAAGGTCTCGTGCATGGCGTTGAGCATTTGGTGACGTATCAGCTGGCGTCCGCCCCCCAGGGTTCGGAAGTATGAAACCGACGCCATCACCCGTGCCAGGTTGTGACGCTGAGCGGGGTCCTTGATTTTGAAGGTCTCGTAATAGTGCGCGGGCGACAGCGGGAAAGCGACGCCGGCTACAGCTGCTTCGCGCAAGGCGTCCAGCACCTTGGGGTCCTCGGGACGGCGGGGCTTTCCCGCGACGGCCTTCGCCATGTCGATCCACACCCACTGATCCAGATAGACCGACGGCCGACTGGTGTGCAGGTTGATGGGTGCCACGGTCACCGACGTTAGAGCGCCGCTACGACACTATTGAGCTGCGCTCGTCGACGTCGCTCGACGCTCACGGACCGCCGGGCCGATGCGCAATCGGTTTCCGACGCCTGCGGCGTCGGGGACACCACCCGAGCTGTCGTGTCCAGCGCTCCCGCCATCTTCTTGCCGCGGCAACTGTGGTGACCGCAGGACGGTCCCTTTCTCTGTCGATGCTGTTCCGCAACGAGTGGGCTCCCGCTGCTCGACTCGTCACCTCGCGCGGGCGATCAGCCTTTGGGACCTCCGCCAAGAAAGCGGAGACCCTGCCCATCACAGTGCGCTCTACGAGCGGGCGCCGGGGAAGAGTGGCGGCGACCGACAGTGGCTGCAGTGCGCTTGGCCGGCCAGACCGATGCTCGGTATCACGCACCGGAGCGAGAGCGGTCGGCTCGAAGCCGAGTTGATGACCCGAGCCAGGACCCTACGACCGACGCCGTCGAGGCGTGCCAGGGAGCCGTCAACGCTCGAAGAGCGCTCGGCTTGCCCTGAGTCGGCCGACGCTCGGGACCTCAACCGCCGGCTGGGCAAGGACCGCGGCATCGAGCCGTGAGTCCCGCTGACCCGAGCCCTCCAAGTGCTGGACGGGCTCCGTAGCATTGCCGTGGCGTGCAACAGGTCGTGCAGCAAGCAGTGGCACGAAGCGGTCCCTAGTGGCGAAGAGGGGGCAGCACCAGGGCACGCCATAGCGGCATCGACACAGGTAACGCGACGTCGATGCAGCTAGGAGGGCTCGCCTAGTGGCCGATGGCGGCGGTCTTGAAAACCGCTAAGAGGTAATCCCTCTTCGTGGGTTCGAATCCCACGCCCTCCGCCCCTGTCCGGCGATGTGCGCGACGGGCGCATCCCGGCCTCCGGAACGCGCCCGCGCCGCACATCGCCGGGACGCGCAGAACGCCGCATCGCGCGACGCGCCGCGACCGGCCGGGCGGGCACGTCACCGTCGGTGCAACTGGGGGAGAACAGGCGCGTTTCCGCAGGTCAAGCCCGCTCATGTCGACATGACGCCGGGCTGGGGGAGGGGTCACCGGGGTGTCCCGGGGTGCGCCGCAACGATCCGGTGACGGGCCGGTCGGGAGTGGCTCGGAACCGGCCGGTCGGAGCCCCCGGAGGCCGTAACTTCTGCATCACACCGCGGTACTTCCCGCCGCGGTCGAAGGCGTCGAGGAGCTCCCCCGTGACCATGGGCACGTTGCTGTTGTGGCCGGCTACCGCAGTGCTTGGTTTTCTCCTGACCACCGCGGTGGTGGTGCTCCTCGGGGCCAGTTCGACCGCCCGCTACGAGTTCGAACGCAACGGGGCCCGCGCCGCCGAGGCGGCGATCGCCCGGAGCATGAGCAACCACCCCGCGGGCCGTCGCACCCCCGGCCGGGCCGGGACCGCCGCTGCCGCCCAGCCGCAGCCGCAGGCGCAGGCGGTCGCCCTCGCCGAGCGCCCCGCCGAGGCGCCGGCACCGGCGCCCTCGGCTCCGGCCTGGTGGCTGGTCGGCGAGACGGCGGAGGTGCTGGCCGGTCCGTTCGAGGACGAGCTCGACGCCGACTGGGCCGCTCTGGACTCCGAGGCCCCCGCCCTGACGGTCTACGGCGCCCGGCGCGGCAACGGCACCGTCGCCCCCCGCCCCTCCCCGGCGGACCGGGCCTGGCTGAACGAGCTCGGCGACCAGCTGGACCGGCTGCCCGAGGACTGGAACGACCTGCTGTCGGACACCGACCCGCTGACCACCCTCGTCGTGGAGATCACCGCGGCGCTCCTCGAGGCCGGCCTGCCGCTCTTCGACACCACGAAGGAGATCGCCTCCGGCGGGGTCTGGCTGGCCCCCGACGCCGAGAACTGCAGCGTCCTGGTCAGCTGGCGCACGCACTCCCGGATGAGCACCTCCGGCTCGCGCGGCCCGGACGCCGACGCGGCGGTCCAGGAGCTGATGAACGTCACGCTCGCCGACGTGCTCGCCCAGCTCGGGTTCGTGGTCCAGACGCTCGGGCCGGTCGGCTGCTCGATGGTGACCGCGCTGCGCTGAGTCGCCCCCACTCCGATTGGGCACAACTAAAAAGTGATCTGCGTCCGGTCGCTACGGAAAGGGCCGCCCGCTGCCGATGGGGTGGTGTGAGGATTCCGTCGTCGCTGCGAGCCCGCGACCCGCGTGCCGCCGCGCGCACCGCGGTGATCGTGCTGCTGGTCTGCGCCGCCATGATGGGACTCGTCGGTCTCCTCGGGCCCAGCGCCGCCGGTGACGCGAGCCGGGGCGTCGTCTGGGCCTGCTTCGCCGGGCTGCTGCTGGCCGCCGGCGGCCTCCACCGGATCTCCGCGGCGCGGCTGGACCGGGTGGGTGGCTTCCTCGCGCTGGCCGTCGTCGGCGTGACGGTGCTGTGCACCCTCGCCGTCTCGGCGGGCGGCACCTCGACCCGCGCCCAGGCGTTCCTCGTCTTCGTCGTCCTCTACGCGGGGTTCCACCTGCGGACGGTCGGCGCGCTCCTGGTCACGCTGCTCTCCGTCGTGGCCGGCGGCATCATGCTGTTCACCAGCCACACCGTGGAGTCGGCGCTCAGCGACTTCGTCTTCTTCGGCACCATGCTCGGCGTCACCGGAACGCTGCTGGCCCGCTCCACCAACTCCCAGGACCGCCTCGTCCGAGCGCTGAAGCAGCAGGCCGACATCGACACGCTGACCGGCCTGGTCACCCGCCGGGTGCTCGACCAGGCGCTCACCACCGCCCTCTCCCGTTCCGACGACGGCACCGCGCTGCTGCTCGTCGACGTCGACGAGTTCAAGACCATCAACGACCGGCACGGGCACCTCGCCGGAGACGACGCGCTCGTGCACCTGGCCACGATCATCAAGCGGCAGGTCCGCGCCAGCGACGCCGTCGTGAGCCGCATGGGTGGCGACGAGGTGGCGGTGCTCCTGCGCAGCTGCTCGCGCGAGGCCGCCGTGCACCGGGCGGAGCAGCTGCTGGACGCCGTGCGCGGCGAGCCGCTCGTGCTGCCCGACGGCACCCTCTACGGGCTCTCGATCAGCCTCGGCGTGGCGCACGCGGACCGCACGACCGGCGACCTGCGGGCGCTCTACGCCGCGGCCGACGACGCCCTCTACACCGCCAAGCGTGCCGGTCGCGGACGCGTCGCGGCCGCGTTCGCCTGACCCGGCGCCTGACCTAGCTGCGCAGCCGCCGGCTCGCCGCGAGCAGCGTGCGGGGGGTCAGCCGGCCGTCGGCCAGCCCCAGGGCGACGACGTCGTCGAACACCCGCTGGTCGGCCGCGGCGCCCCGGAAGACGGCGTCCATGAGCAGCGGCCACCGGCTCAGCCGGGAGGCCGCCGACGAGGAGCGCAGGTGCGCGCCCAGCCGGCGCGTCAGCGCTCGCCGGTGGACCGCCCCCGCCTCCGCGCCCCGGGCTGCGGCCCGACCCGCGAGGGCGCCGGAGAGCACCGCGTAGAAGATCCCCTCGCCGGTCAGCGGATTGATCAGTGACGCCGCGTCGCCGGCCAGCAGGACCCGCCCGTCGGGCTGGCGGGGCCGCCCGGTGCTGAGCGGGAGGCGGTGCGCACGCAGCTCGTCCGGCTCCACGCCGGGGAGCAGCCGGTGCAGGCCCTCGAGCAGCCCGGCGCGGGTGGCGCCGCCGGAGGTGAGCTCGCCGTAGCCGACGTTGGCCCGTCCGTCGCCGATGGGGAAGGACCAGGCGTAGGCCGGCCAGCGCTGCTCGGTGGTGAGGATGACCTGGACGCCCTCCTCCGCCGACGGCGCGTACCCGCGGATCGCGATCGCCACCTGGTCGGGGCGGTTGCGCGGCACGCCCAGCGCCCGGCGCACCACCGACTCCGCGCCGTCGGCGCCCACCAGCACGCCGGCGGTGAACGCTCCGTCGACCTCCACGGCATCGGCGCGCACGGTGATCCGACGGACCGTGTGCCTGCGCAGCTCGGCGCCGGCGACCTGGGCGGCGGCGATCAGCCGGGCGTCGAGGACGGCGCGGGGAATCACGTGCGAGGGCCGCTCGGTGGCCCGCTCCAGGGTGGTGCCGCCGGGGGAGCGCAGCCGCAGCCGCGGCACCGCCGGATACCCCGTGGTGACGGCGGCGGGATCGACGCCCAGCCCGGCGAGGACGTCGAGCGCCTCGGGTGCGATCCCGTCGCCGCAGACCTTGTCGCGGGGGAAGTCGGCGCGGTCGAGCACCAGCACCCGCGCGCCCGGGGAGGCCTGCCGGGCGGCCAGTGCGCACGCCGCTCCCGCCGGGCCGCCACCCACGACGACGACGTCCCAGTGCTCCACCGGGACGACGCTAGGCGGTCGCTACCGGACGGGGCGCGGCACGCCGTCCCAGTTCTGTGCCAGCAGCCGGCGCCAGCTGTCCAGGTCGTGCGCCGCCGGCTCGGTCGCGGCGATGAACTCCAGGAGGACGTCGCAGAAGCGGTCCGGCTCGTCGAGGTGCGGCCAGTGGCCGGCGTCGTCGAACACCTCGACCCGGGCGCTGGGCACGAGTGCCCGCACCGACTCGGCGTGCTGGGCGGGCACGATCGGGTCCTGGGCGCCCCAGATCACGAGCATCGGGACGGAGTCGGCGAGGTAGATCCGGTCCAGCGCGGTGACCGCCTGGCCGCGTGCGTCGACGACGCCGCGCAGGGTGCGCAGGAACGCGCGGCGCGCCTCGATGTCCTTGAGCGCGAGCAGCGCGTCGACGGCCTGGGCGAGATCGCCGATCCGCCGCCACCCGGTCACGCGCCCGACCTTCTCCACCGCCTGCAGGCCGGTGCGCAGCGGCGCGGAGACCTGCGCCAGCGCGGTCACCACGAGCTCGGCGCCCGGCAGCGTCGCCGCGCGCAGGCCGGCGGAGAGCTCCGGGCCCAGGCCACCGCTGCCGACCAGCGCCAGCCGCTCGCAGCGCTCCGGGAACTGGTAGGCGAACTGCAGCGCGATGCCGCCACCGAGGGAGTGGCCGACGACGGTGGCCTTCTCGATGTCGAGGATGGAGAGCAGGTCGCGCATGCCGTTGGCGTAGGCGGCCAGCGAGTAGTCGCCGCGGGGCTTGTCGGAGTTGCCGTGGCCGAGCAGGTCCGGCGCGATGACGGTGTGCGTCTCGGCGAGCCGGTCGATCACCTTCGACCAGGTCTGGCAGTTGTTCCCGATGCCGTGCAGCAGGAGCAGCGCCGGCCCGTCTCCCGCCCGGACGAAGGCGCGCTTGTGCCCGTGGACGACACGACTCTCGGCGACCTGGTTCGACGGCATCACTCCAGTGCACCACGATCCGTATTGCCGAGGGGTTACAGCTACCGCGCGATCAGGTGGACGACGGCGGCGCCGACCACTTTCTGGGCGGGTGCTCGTAACCCTCGACGAAGGCCAGCAGCCCCGCCGCGTCGTGCACCACGCCCAGAGCGTCCAGGCGGCGGCCGTCGAGGTAGCCGTCGTCGACCATCCGGCGCAGCTGGGCGAGCAGCGGCTGCCAGAACCCGTCGACGTCGAGCAGCAGCGTGGGCTTGGCGTGCAGCCCGAGCATCCCCCAGGTCCACGCCTCGAAGAGCTCCTCGAGCGTGCCGGCGGCGCCGGGCAGGGCGATGAAGGCGTCGGACAGCTCGGCCATCCGCGCCTTGCGCTCGTGCATGGTCGAGACGACGTCGAGCCGCGGCAGGCCGGGGTGGGCGACCTCGTCGTCCACCAGGTGCTGCGGCATCACCCCGATGACCTCGCCCCCGGCGGCGAGCGCGGCGTCGGCGACGACGCCCATCATCCCGACGTGCCCGCCGCCGTAGACGATGCCGACGCCCGCCTCCGCCAGGGCGGTGGCGAAGGCGGCCGCCGCCTCGGCGTGCGCGGCAGGCCCGTCGTGCGACCCCGTGAAGACGGCGATGCGCACGCGCGGATCAGCCGCCGTAGTAGCGGTAGACCGGCTCGGCGATGCAGACCGGCTTGTCGCCGCCCTCGCGCTCGATGACGCAGGCGAAGGTGAGCTGCTTGCCGCCCGTGATCTCCTCGACGCCGGCCAGGGTCGCGGTCAGCCGCACCCGCGCACCCACCGGCACCGGCGAGGGAAAACGGACCTTGTTCAGGCCGTAGTTCACACCCATCACGGTGTCGGTGACCAGCAGGACCTGCGCGAACAGCGGCACCAGCAGCGACAGCGTCAGGTAGCCGTGGGCGATCGGGCCGCCGAAGGGGCTCTCCTTCGTCGCGCGCTCGACGTCGATGTGGATCCACTGGTGGTCACCCGTGGCGTCGGCGAACAGGTTCACGTGCTCCTGGGTGACGTCGTACCAGTCGCTGGTGCCCAGTTCCGTGCCGATCAGCCCGTTCAGCTCGGCCATCGTCGTCGTGGTGCTCATGCGGTGCGTCCTCCGGAGTCATGGGTACTTCCCCGAACCTAGTGCTCTGCTCGCACAGGCGGAGCAGAGCACAACTGTTCGCCACCAGGTTCACTGGTCGGGTGCTCGCCTCCACCGACGGCTGGACCGTCTGCGCCTCCGGGCACCGGCACTGGGGTCGGGCCGGGGCGGCCGGGCTGCTGATCCACCGCGACGGCGACGACGGCCCCGAGCTGCTGCTCCAGCACCGGGCTCGGTGGTCGCACCACGGCGGCACGTGGGGGACGCCGGGCGGCGCGCTGCACGAGGGCGAGGCGCCGGCCGCGGGGGCGCTCCGCGAGGTGGGCGAGGAGCTCGGGCTCACCGCCGCCGACCTGGTGCTGGGCGCGCATTCGGTCGACGACCACGGCGGGTGGTCCTACACGACGGTGCTGGCCACGCCGGCGCGTCCGTTCGAGGCGAGCGACCTGCGGCTGGACGGCGAGAGCGACGGCGCGGCCTGGGTGCCACGTGCCCGATTGGCGCAGGTCGAGCTGCACCCCGGCCTGGCGGCGTCGCTGGGTCGCCTGTGGCCCCTGTTACGGATGGGAAACCCATGACTACATGCCGAACGGGGCGGGCACTGGTCTTCTGATGTCCCCGTCCCGGTAAGGGACAGGCAGCACCACCGCACCGCCATGAAGGAGCCGGCCCTGTCCCGCCACGCCGCAGCCACCACCGGACGTCACGGTTCGACCGTCACCGGTGCCGGTCGCCACGAGCGCCGCCCGCGCAAGAAGGGCCTCCTGCTCGCGCTCGCACTGCTCGGCGTGGGTCTGCTCATCGCCATCCCCCTGACGCTGATGCTCCTCGGGAGCGGCGGCGGGAGCGGGGCCGACGGCGGCGACGGCTCCTCCCGCGACTCCGACGGCGTGTTCGCCGGCAACGGCGGGGACCGCGACGGCTCCGGCAGCACCCCCACGGGTGGCCCGGCCGGCATCACGACCGAGGCCGACCGCACCCCGGCGCCGGGGGAGAACCCCCTCGCACCCGCCGGAGACGTCCAGGCCGGCAGCGGCGGTGGCGGTACGGCTGGGAGCGGTGCCGGCGCGGCCGGTGGCGGCTCGGCCTCCGGTGGCGGTGCGTCCGGCGGCGGCTCTGCGCCCGCCGGCACTGGCCGGGCGGCGGCCGGTGCTCCGGCTCCCGCCCCGGCGGGCGGTGGCGGTACGACCAGCGGCGGCACGACCGGGGGGACCAGTGGCGGTACGACCGGTGGCACCACTGGCGGTGGGCACACCGGTGGTGGCGGCACAGCTGAGCAGCCCCCGCCGCCCCCGCCGAACCAGCCGCCCCCGCCGGAGAAGGACTGCATCTGCGAGCCCGTCGGTGAGATCGTGGGCGGGGTCGGAGGCGCGGTTGGTGGCGTCGTGGGCGGGGTCGGCGGCCTGCTCGGCAAGTGACGCGCCTGGCGGGATGGGCGAGGGGCCGGGTTAGGTTCGGCGCATGACCGCGCGCGACGACGTCTCCGAGATCTTCGACAGCTCCGCCTGGGCGGCGGTCGAGGGCTTCGACTTCGAAGACATCACCTACCACCGGGCGGTGGACGCCGGTGTCGTCCGGATCGCCTTCGACCGGCCCGAGGTGCGCAACGCCTTCCGGCCGCAGACGGTCGACGAGCTGATCACCGCCCTGGAGCACGCCCGGCTGTCCACCGACGTCGGCTGCGTGATCCTCACCGGCAACGGCCCGAGCCCGAAGGACGGCGGCTGGGCGTTCTGCTCCGGCGGCGACCAGCGGGTGCGCGGGAAGTACGGCTACGAGCACGACAAGGGCCGGTCCAGCGGGCGGCTGCACATCCTCGAGGCGCAGCGGCTGATCCGCTTCATGCCGAAGGTCGTGCTCTGCGTCGTCCCCGGCTGGGCGGCCGGTGGCGGGCACAGCCTGCACGTCGTCGCCGACCTGACGCTGGCCAGCGCCGAGCACGCCCGCTTCAAGCAGACCGACGCCGACGTCGGCAGCTTCGACGGCGGCTTCGGCTCCGCCTACCTCGCCCGCCAGGTGGGCCAGAAGTTCGCGCGCGAGATCTTCTTCCTGGGCGACGAGTACACCGGCGAGGACGCCCAGCGCATGGGCATGGTGAACCGGGTCGTGCCGCACGCCGAGCTGGAGAGGACCGCGCTGGAGTGGGGCAAGAAGATCGTGACCAAGAGCCCGACCGCCCAGCGGATGCTCAAGTACTCGTTCAACCTGATCGACGACGGCCTGGTCGGCCAGCAGCTCTTCGCCGGCGAGACGACCCGGCTGGCCTACATGGCCGAGGAGGCCGTCGAGGGCCGTGACGCCTTCCTGGAGAAGCGCGATCCCGACTTCTCCCAGTTCCCCTGGCATGTCTGACAGCTCTGCATGCTCCAGGGCCGAAATGGCCATTAAGGCCCTATGAGGGCAGAGCCGTGATCGTGGAAGTCGTGACGGGCGCCGACGAGCGTCCCGAGGCCCGGGTCGTCGACGTCGACGACCTCGGTCGGCTGCACCTGGCGCTGGGCGTGGTCACCGACGAGGAGGCCGGGCAGGCGCTGGAGCATGCGGCGCTCGGTCGGCTGCAGGACGCGGAGACGGCGTTCCTCGACGTCGCCGCACTGCGGGCAGCGGCCGAGCCGCGGGCGACCGCGCCCGACTGGTCCACCAGGTGGGACGCGATGATCACGTCGGCGCGTACGCACGGCTGGCTGACCGCCGACGGTTCCGGGCTGCAGGTGCACGTGGAGAGCGCCGCCGGGGCCTGACCTGCGCAGTCGTCGCAGATCGCAGAGCCAAGATCATTGTGGTCGGTCCACCGAGCGGCCACTATGTCCGGGTGGACATGACCAGCCGTGGCGGAGCGGCGTCGTGACCGGGGCTCCCGGCCGGCCACTGAGCTCCGAGCTGTCGGAACAGTTGCTCACCGTCGCCGTCGACATCCTGGCCGACGAGGGGTGGGGCCGGCTCAACAGCGACCGGATCGCCGCCCGCGCCCGTGCGGGCAAGGCGGGCATCTACCGCCGCTGGCCCACGATGGCCGCGCTCGCCCGGGCCGCCGTCAGCCGCTTCCGGCTCGTCGTGGTCCCCGAGGACGGCGGCTCGCTGCGGGCCGACCTGCTGGGCCTGCTCGAGCGGTGGACCCGGCCGCTGGACCGCGAGGAGCGGGCGGTCGCCAGCCTCGCCGGCGCTGCGTGCCACGACGAGGAGCTGCGCGCCGGCCTGGACGAGGCGCTGGTCCGCCCGCTGGCCGCCGCGGTGCACGAGTTGTTCGCGCGGGCCGAGGCCCGGGGCGAGGGGATCGACCCCGAGCGCGAGCGCCTGCTCGCCACCGTGCTCGAGGCGTTCTGGTGGCAGCGCTACCGGCTCGCCGAGCCCTTGACGGCGGAGAACGTCGTCTTCGTGGTCGACGAGGTGCTCGCGCCGCTGCTGCGCGGGGTCGGGGAGCCGGTCGCCGCCTGACTCAGGAGGCGCGGGAGGCGGGCCACTCGACGGCGGGCATCACGGCGGCGCCGGCCTCCTCCTCGAACGCGGGCATCGTGGCGATGGCGGCGTCGAAGAAGCGCTCGGCCAGCTGGCCCAGCGTCTCGGCGATCTCGAGCGGGCAGGCCCCGGCGGTGACCCGGGAGCGCTGGCCGATGATGAGCGCACGGGCCGCACCCAGCCAGGTGGCGGCGGTGAGGGTCGCGGCGGTCGCCGGGTCCTGGGAGACGATGCCGTCGCGGTCGTCGGGTGAGGCCCACACCTCGTGCAGCGCCTCGGTGAGCCGTCGCTCGCACTCGTGGATGAGGTCCCGCTCGTGCGCCAGCAGCGCGTCGGAGCCCTCGATGGTGCGCAGGTAGGTGCGCGACTTCACCGACGCCAGCGCGCCGAAGCGGCCGCGCACCAGGGCCACGAGGTAGTTGCGCAGCGCGGTGTGGGCAGTCATCCCGGGCGTGCGGTCGCGGACGGCGTCGGCGGGGCCGGTGACCCACGGCGTGCGACCGTCGAAGAAGAGTTCCTCCTTGGTGGAGAAGTGGTTGAACACCGTCTGGACGGCGACGTCGGCCGCCCGGGCCACGTCCGCGATCGTGACGGCGTCGAACCCCCGCTCGGCGAACAGCTCCTGGGCGACGGCCCGGACGTGTGCTCGCGTAAGGGCCTTTTTCTGCGCTCGGCGGTCTAGCAACTCACTCACGGTGCGAGGATAGGCACCCGGAGTCCTCACCTGCACGGATGACTGGCCGGTCGGTATGTATGTGGTGGGTGGGACCGGACCGGCGTGCAGGGGCCGTCCGGCCACCAGGCACGATGACGGCCGCCCGACCGGGGCGTGCCGTCCGTCGCACCCCGGTTCCCACCGCCACCCAGGAGGACCCCGGTGCTCACCAGAGCCGCTGTGCTGCGCGAGCCGGACACCGAGTACGAGATCGTCGAACTCGAGGTCCGCGATCCCGGGCCGGGCGAGGTCCTGGTGGAGATGGCGTACTCCGGGCTGTGCCACTCCGACGAGCACCTGCGGCACTCCAACCCCGGCGGCCGCTACCCGATCGTCGGTGGGCACGAGGGCTCCGGCGTCGTCCAGGCCGTCGGCCCCGGCGTCACCGGCGTGGCGCCGGGCGACCACATCGTCACCAGCTTCCTGCCCGCCTGCGGGCACTGCCGCTTCTGCGCGTCGGGCCGGTCCAACATCTGCGACAAGGGCGCGACCATCGCCACCGGGCTGCTGCCCGGCGGCCAGTACCCGTACCGGCTCGACGGCGAGGAGCTCGGCGGCTTCTGCATGGTCGGCGCCTTCGCCCGGCATGCGCTGCTCAGCGAGTTCTCCTGCGTGAAGATCGACCCCTGGCTGCCGCTGGACACCGCGGCGCTCACCGCCTGCAGCGTGCCCACCGGCTGGGGCTCGGCGGTCTACGCCGGCGGCACGCGGCCGGGCGACGTCGTCGTCGTGGTCGGGCTCGGCGGCGTGGGCGTGAACGCGGTGCAGGGCGCCGTGCACGCCGGCGCGATGCACGTGATCGGCGTGGACCCGGTCGCCATGAAGCGGGAGTTCGCCGAGTCGGTGGGCGCCACCCGCACCGTGGCGAGCACCGACGAGGCGGTCGGGCTGGCCCGCGAGCTCTCCCGCGGCACGGGCGCGGACGTCGTCGTCGTGACCGTGGGGAAGATGTCCGCTGAGGTCTACCAGGGCGCGGCCGCCTGCCTGGGCAAGGGCGGCACCCTGGTGCTCACCGCCCTTGGCGACCGCCCGTCGGACGGGTCCGTCACGCTCAACGGGCAGCTCGCCACGGTCTTCGAGCACCGGATCCAGGGCTCGATGTTCGGCTCGTGCAACCCGTTCACCGACATCCCGCGGCTGCTGCGCATGCACGAGGAGGGCCGGCTGGAGCTCGACCGGCTGATCACGCGGCGCTACGAGCTGGACGAGATCAACCAGGGCTACCGCGACCAGGCCGCCGGCGAGACCGTCCGCGGACTCCTCGTCCACGCCGACTGAGCGAAGGACCCCCCTCGCCCCCTCGCCGTTGATCATCGTCATGTGGCTGCTCGACACGCCGCCCGCCCCAGCCACATGACGATGATCAACAGGGGTTGCGCGGGCGACGGGGTGGGCAGCTCCGCCGCATGAGCTCTCTGCGGATCGCCGTTCTCGACGTCGACGGCACCCTCGTCGACACCAACTACCAGCACGCGCTCGCCTGGTACCGGGCCTTCCGGTCGCTCGGGGAGACCTTCCCGGTCTGGCGGATCCACCGGCTGATCGGCATGGGCGGCGACCAGCTCGTCGCGGCCCTGGGCGGCGACGAGGTCGAGGAGCGCATCGGCGACGAGGCGCGCGAGCGCTGGGTGACCGAGGCCGACCCGCTGATGGAGGAGGTCGCCGTCCTTCCGGGCGCTCGCGAGCTGCTGCTGGCGCTGAAGGAGCGCGGGCACCGGGTCGTGCTCGCCAGCTCGGGCAAGCCGCACCACGTCGACAACGCGCTCGACCTGCTCGACGCCCGCGACATCGCCGAGGCCTGGACCACGAGCGAGGACGTCGAGTCGACCAAGCCGGCGCCGGACCTGCTGCAGGTGGCGCTGAAGAAGCTCGGCGAGCCGATCGACGCCCCGAGCATCCTGATCGGCGACTCGGTCTACGACGTCGAGGCGGGCAAGAACGCCGGGATGCCGTCGATCGTCGTCCGCTCCGGCGGCTTCGGCGACGACGAGCTGCGTGACGCCGGAGCGCTGGACATCTTCGACACCCCCGGCGACATCGCCGCCGCGCTTGACCGCCTGGACCTCACCGCCTGAGGAGGGGGCCCGGAAGCTCGTGCTCTGCCCCCTCCAGCGGGGCAGAGCACGAGCTTCCCGAACACCTGGTGGTCAGGAGAGGGCGGATCAGCGGCCGAGCCGGCGGAGCACCTCGTCGGGGCGGTCGGTGATGAGCGCGTCGACGCCGAGGTCGACGAGGAAGTCGACGTCCGCGGGCTCGTTCGCCACCCACACGTGCACTTCCTTGCCCGCGGCGTGCGCCTCGGCCACGTAGCCCGGATCGGACCGCAACAGCGCCAGCCCGGGGCCGACGGCGCTCATCGAGCCGGTCAGCAGCTCGCTGCGCACGGGCCGCAGCCGCTTGCCGATCAGCTGCACGGTCTGCACACCGGGCGCCAGCGTGCGGGCCCGGCGGACCGCGAGCTGGGAGAAGCTCATCACCCGGAACGCCGGCTTCCCGCCCCACTCGACGGGCTGGCCGCCGTCCAGCAGGCCGTACCGGCGCAGGCACCGCACCAGCTCCTGCTCCACCCGGCGGGCGTGCCGCGTCGGGTGCTTGGTCTCGATCGCCAGCCGCACGGTGCCGGGAGTGGCGGTCGCGTACTCGAGCAGCCGCTCCAGGGTGAGCACCCGGCCGTCCTCCACGTCCGGCTCGTCGGAGACGGCGAGGATCTCGTCGTCCTTCCAGGTGTCGCGCCGGGAACGGCGGGCGCCGAACTGGAACTGCTCGAGCTCGGACAGCCGCAGCGTGGAGACGACGCCGCGGCCGTTGGAGGTCCGGTGCACCCGCCGGTCGTGGACGCAGACGAGCACGCCGTCACGGGTGAGCCGGACGTCGCACTCGACCGCGTCGGCGCCGACCTCGACGGCGTGCCGGTAGGCGGCCAGCGTGTGCTCGGGCGCTTCGGCAGTGGCTCCGCGGTGGGCGACCACCTCGGGGGCGACGACCTCGGGAGCGGTCACCGGGGGGCGCGGCGGGAAGAAGCTGGCACGGCAGAGATCTTCCCCGTCCGCTTCCCGTCGCGCAGCGGAGGGGCGCGGCTACCCGGTGCGGCTACCCCGTGCGGCTACCCGGCGAGGCGGGCGCGGTACTCCGGCACGGTGGCCATCGGCGGCCGCTCGGCGACGGCTACGTCGCTGGTCCGGGGCACGAAGCCGGTGCCGTCGTGCCGGAACCGGGTGAGCGCGCCGCTCGTCTCTCGCGAGCCCCCGGCCCGTGACAGGACGGTGGCCACCACCTGACCGGCCATCTCGCCGAGCGCGTCGACGCCCTGCGAGGTGTGCCGGCGCTCGCCGAGGTCCACCTGGGCCAGCGAGGAGAGCCCGCCGAGCTCCAGCAGGTCGAGGAGCAGCCCGACCTCCACGCCGTAGGCGGAGACGAACGGCACCCGCTCGAGCGCCGAGCGGCGGCCGGCGTACTCGCCGCCCAGCGGTTGCACGAACCCCGCCAGCTCGGGCCACAGCGCGTTGAGCAGCGGCCGGGCGGTCAGCTCGGTGACCCGGCCGCCGCCGGCGGGGACGACGGTGCCGCCCACCTCGAGCGGCCGGGTGTAGCAGCCCTTCACGTACCGGACCTGCGGATCGGTGAGCAGCGGCCGCAGCAGGCCGGGCACGTAGTGGGTGACGTCGCCGAGCAGGTCGGCGTCCAGGAAGACGACGAGGTCGCCGGTGGTGGCGGCCAACGACTTCCACAGCGCCTCGCCCTTGCCGGGCCGGGAGCCGCAAGCCGGAAGCACGTCGGAGGTGGCGACGACGTCGGCGCCGGCGGCGCGGGCGACCGCCGCGGTGGCGTCGGTGGAGTCGGAGTCCATGACGACCAGCTCGTCGATCAGGGGGATCCGGCGCATCCAGTGCTCGCGCAGGTCCGCGACGAGCCGGCCGACGGTGGCCTCCTCGTCGCGGGCGGGCAGCACGACGCTGATCCGGTGCCCGCCGCGGCGCTTCGCGCGCAGCAGGGCAGCGGGATCGAGGTCGGCCAGGGAGGTCGCGGAGGTGGTGCGCTCGGCGAACCAGGCTCGGGCGTCGGGTCTCACGGGCTCCACTGTCGCGCACGCGTCCGGAGGGTCACCAGGGCGACTCCCTGGTGTTCACCCGTTCGTCACGGCCACGACGGACGAGCGCCGGACGGGCAGGAACCGGTCAGCGGGCGGGAACGGCGGCGAGCTGGGCGGCCAGGTCCTCGGCGGTGAGGTCCGAGGGGAGCACGCGCCCGTGCAGCAGGTCGATCCCGGCCGCGATGGCCCCGTCGCGCTGCTCGGCGCTGACGATGCCACCGGCCACGGAGACCAGGCCGAGTGCGGCCATCGTGCGGGCGACGGAGTTCAGCACCGTGAGCGCGCCGCCGGTGTCGTCGCGGGTGGCGAGGTTCGCCAGCTCGACGCGCACCATGTCCAGCGGAACGCGAGCGAGCAGCGCCCAGATGCTGTAGCCCAGGCCGTAGCCGTCGAGGCACAGCCGGACGCCGGTGCGGCGGACCGCCTCCAGCTCGGGGACCAGGGACGCCCCGGAGGTCATCAGCGTCTCCTCGGTGAGGGAGAGCACGAGGCGGCGCGGGTCGAGGCCGGCGTCGGCGACGGCGGAGGCGACGTCGCGGGCCAGGCCCTCGGCGTTGGCCGCGCCCGGCGGCAGGCTGACGACGACGCCCAGCGAGCGGTCGGCCAGCGGAGCGATCTCGCGGCAGGCCTGTCGCAGCAGCCAGCGCTGCAGGTCGGCGCTGCGCCCGAAGCGGTCGGCCACCCGCCACAGCTCCTGCCCGCGGACGGTGCCGCGCGGGTGCTCGTACAGCGGGAGCGCGTGCACGAGCGCGATGCTGCCGTCGGCGGCGCAGGCGGTGTCCATCCGCACGCTGAGCGTGCCCTCGACGAGGGCGGCGGCGAAGGTGAGGTCCTCCATGCCGGAGACGACGAACGCGTCGTCCTCGGCCAGGCGGACGCAGCCCTTGCCGGCCCGCTTGGCGTCGCGCAGCGCGGCGTCGGCGGCGCGGAAGGCGGCGGTGCCGCCGAGGGTGGCCAGGGTGGAGACGCCGACGCTGGCGCCGATGGCGAAGGTGCGGCCACCGGCCCGGAAGGGCAGGGTCATGACGTCGACGACGCGGTGCGCGACCTCCTCGCCGTCGGTGGGCGAGCCGCTGACCAGCACGGCGAACTCGTCGCCGCCGAGGCGGGCGATCAGGTCGTCGTCGCGGACGACGGTCCGGAGCCGGCGGGCGACCTCGACCAGCAGCTGGTCGCCGGCCTCGTGCCCGGCGACGTCGTTGACGGCCTTGAAGCCGTCGAGGTCGAGCACCAGCAGCACCCGCGGGTCGTCGGAGACGACGCCCAGCTCGCGGAAGAGCAGGACGCGGTTGGGCAGGCCGGTGAGGGAGTCGGTGTAGGCCATGCGCTCGAGCTCGCGCTCGCGCAGCCGCCGGGCGGTCACGTCGCGCAGGTGCAGCACGCGGCGGCTGCCGCCGGGGCGCTCGGAGCTGGTGACCTCGAGCTCGCGGGGCGCGGCGCCGTCGACCGGGACGCGGAAGTGCAGCGCCGCGCGGTCGGTGACGGCGCGCACGCTCGTCCGGTCCTCGGGGACGACGAGCTCGAGCAGGGAGACGTCGCGCTCGGTCCCGCCGTCGATGCCGAGCAGGTCGCGGGCGGCGGGAGAGGTGAAGAGCAGGCGGAACTGCGCGTCGATGATGGCGACGCCGTCGGAGCTGGACTCGATGAGCTCGCGGAAGTCCTCCTCGCTGCGCACGAGGTCCTCGGTGACGCGGCTGTCCTCGCGGATGCGCAGCACCAGGCGGACGCCCACGAGCGTGAGGACGACGGCGATGCCGAGCTCGGCGGCGGTGCTGACCGGTTCGCCCCGCAGCATGCCGAAGACGAGGGCGGCCGGCATGCCGAGAACGGCGGCGACGACGAGGACGAGCCCCACCGGGCTGATCTGCGGAGCGGCGTCGCGGGCGGTGCGCCCGACGGGCCGCAGCGGAGCGCGGTAGGTGGCCAGGGTGCCGGCGAGCAGAGCGGCGGCGACGGCGGAGTCGCCGACCGCCGTCCAGCCCCAGGACGGATCGACGATCGCCATGGCCTCGGCGCCGGCGGCGAAGGCCTGCAGCGAGACGCCGACCAGCAGCGTGGTGGCCGCGCGGCGCATCGCCGCCGTCGAGACGGTGCACATGACGCCGGCCGCGCCGAGCATCAGCGCGGCGTAGGCGCCGTAGGCGAGCACGAGGGAGCGCTGGTCGTCCGGAGCATTGGCGGGGCTGACCAGCGGTGTGCGCAGCACCTCGGTGATCACCAGGATCGCGACGATCACGACAGCGCCGTCGACGGCGAGGGCGCTCCAGCGGGTGCGGATGACGCGGCGGGCGAGGATCGCGCAGGTGATCAGCGGCGACGTCGCGCCGATCAGCAGGATCACGTCGTCGGCGCCGAAGCCGTCGAACTCCGGACCGGGGAAGGAGCCCGCCAGGAACTGGGCGACGGCGAAGCCGAGCGCGCCGAGAGCCGGAGGCCACCAGGGGAGGGTGACAGCCCGGTCCATGATCGCCAGGCGGCGCAGGATCAGGACGACGCAGCTGGTGGCGATCGAGCCGAGGACGAGCTCGTCCCACTGCATGCCGGTGCCGTCGGGCGCGCTGAAGGGCACCGCGGCGATCAGGCCGACGATGCCCAGGAGCACGGTCCAGCGGAACTGGACGGGAAGGTCGCGGAGCCAGCTCACGCAGGCACCCCCGGAGGCGCGGACGCGACGTAGGGAACCGTGCGCCACACGCCGGCGGCGAGCTGCTCGGCCTCCAGCGGCCGGGAGAAGGCGTAGCCCTGCACGAAGCGGTGGCCCATGTCGCGCAGCAGCGCGAGCACGGCCGGGGTCGCGACGCCCTCGACGATGACGGGCAGATTGAGGGTGGTGCCGAGCTGGAGGATCGCGCGGCACAGCGCCCGGCGCTGCGGATCGGTCTCCACGTGGGCCAGGAAGTGCTGGTCCATCTTGAGCAGGTCCACGGGCATGCCGACGAGGTAGGCCAGCGAGGACCAGCCGGTGCCGAAGTCGTCGACGGCGATCCGCACGCCGAGGCCGCGCAGGGTCTCCAGGTCGGCGGCGACGTGCTCGTCGAGCAGCATCGACTCGGTGATCTCGACGATCAGCCGGGAGGCGGGCAGCGCGCTGCTCTCCAGGGCGGCGACGACGTCGGAGACGAGCTGGCCGCTGCGGACCTGGCGGGCGGAGACGTTGACGGCGACCGACAGCTCGTCGTCGGTGGTGCGGGCGACGGTGGAGCACGCCTCGCGGAGCACCCAGCGGCCGAGCTCGGTGATCAGCGGCGACTCCTCGGCCAGCGGCACGAACTCCTGCGGGGAGACGTCGCCGAGCTCGGGGTGCCGCCAGCGCAGCAGCGCCTCGACGGAGACGGTGCGGTGCAGGACCACGTCGACCACGGGCTGGAAGGCCAGCCGCAGCTCGCCGCGCTCCAGGGCGCCCGCGAGGTCGACCGCGAGCGTGCTGCGACGGTCCTGGGCGTTGCGCAGGGCGTCGTCGTAGCGGTGCACGGAGCCCACGCCGGCGCTGCAGGCGCTGGACAGGGCGAGGTCGGCGCGGCGCAGGGCCTCGCCGGGGTCGATGTCTGCGGCCAGGCCGGTGACGCCGGCGGTGGCGGTGAGCGGGCCGGCGGGCGTGGCGATGTAGCCGAGCGTGCTGACCAGGCGGGTGGCGACGACCTCGGCGTCGGAGACGGTGCCGTCGACGAGGACGACGAAGTCACCGTCCTTGCCGCGGGCCAGCCAGTCCTCGCCGCGCAGCTCACGGCTCAGGCGCGAGGTGAGCACGCGCAGCACGGTCTCCTCGGTGCCGGGGCGCGAGGTCGCGCCGGCCACGCCGTCGATGGAGAGGAGGACGAGCGCGACCGGGGAGGCGGCGACCGTGCGCTGGACGGCGGCCAGCCGGCGGCTGAGCGCCGTCCGGTTGGGCAGGCCGGTGACGGGGTCGGCGAGGGAGAGCTCGAGCAGTTCGGGGTCGACGCCGCGGCCGCGGGAGGTGACGTCGCGGCAGTGCAGGACGAGCGCGCCGACGTCGGGGTCGTTGCGGAGGTCGCGGACGGTCGCCTGCATCAGGCGCCACTGCCCGTCGGCGGCGCGCACCCGGGCGGTGCGCACGGCGAACTCGCCGTTCTCGCGGCGCTGGAGGTTCGCGCCGAAGAGGCCGGCGCGGTCGTCGGGGTGGATGACCGGTTCCAGCGGGAGGCCCAGCATCTCGCCGGGCTCGCGGCCGAGGACGCCGGCCAGCGCCGGGGAGGCGAAGGTGACGCGGAGCTGCTCGTCGAGGATGACGACCGGGTCGACGCTGCTCTTGGCGAGCGTGCGGAAGGCGGCCTGGCTGCGGCGCAGGTCGCCGGCCAGGAGCTGCTGACGGCGGCAGACCGCGGTGAGGGCGGCGGTGATCGGCGCCAGACCGAGCAGGACGCTCAGCGCCCGGAGCAGCGGATGACCGGGCAGGAGCACCGGGACGACGGCGACCAGGGCGAGCCCGAAGCAGAGCACCGGAAGGAACCCGGCGCGCCCACGGGGAGGCGGAGTCGGGTTCGCAGCCGTCGGCTGACCCGGGTCGGGCGCGGTCGTCACCTGTTCGTTGTCGGGAGGGAGGGCCCCGTGCTGCAGCCCTCGTTACCGATCCGTCACCCGTTCGGGGGGCTGCGGTGATCACCACGGGTCCATCGGGGTCTCGACCCGCGCCGACGCCCCGGTGCGCCCGAGGTGATCATGAACGGCGCCGCCGCCAGGCACGAAGTGATCACCGCATTCCGGACGATCGGGACACGCAAGGGTCGGCCGCCGCGCCACGGTGGCGAACGGGTGGCAGAGTGCTGGGGGTGAAGACCTGGCTCGATAGCTGGCCGGTGTACCGCCAGCTGACCGGCTCGGACCCGCTGGGGCGTGGCAAGGCCGCCCGCAGCAAGGGGACCGAGTCCGTCGTCTCGCGTACCGCCACCGCTGACCGCGTCGTCAAGAGCGTCTGCCCCTACTGCGCCGTGGGTTGCGGCCAGAAGGTGTACGTCCAGGACGAGAAGATCACGCAGATCGAGGGCGACCCCGATTCGCCGATCAGCCGCGGCCGGCTGTGCCCCAAGGGCAGCGCCAGCAAGCAGCTGGTCACCAGCCCCACCCGCGTCACCACGGTCAAGTACCGCCGTCCGTTCGGGACGGAGTGGGAGGACCTGGAGCTCGACACGGCGATGGAGATGATCGCCGACCGCGTCCTCGACGCCCGCCGCAAGGGCTGGCAGGAGGAGGACGGCGGCAAGCGCGTGAACCGCACCATGGGGCTGGCCAGCCTCGGCGGCGCGACGCTGGACAACGAAGAGAACTACCTGATGAAGAAGCTGTACAGCGCGATGGGCGCCGTGCAGATCGAGAACCAAGCACGCATATAGCACTCTGCGACGGTGCCCGGTCTGGGTGCCTCGTTCGGTCGTGGCGGTGCCACGAACTTCCTGGAAGACCTCTCGAACGCCGACTGCATCGTCATCGAGGGTTCGAACATGGCCGAGTGCCACCCGGTGGGTTTCCAGTGGGTCGGTGAGGCCAAGGCGCGCGGCGCGAAGATCATCCACATCGATCCTCGCTTCACGCGGACCAGTGCGATCGCGGACCTGCACGTCCCGCTGCGCATCGGCACGGACATCGCGTTCCTCGGTGGCCTGATCCACTACGTGCTGAGCAACGAGCTGTACTTCAAGGAGTACGTCGCCGCCTACACGAACGCCGCCGCCCTGGTGGGCGAGGAGTACGTCGACTCCGAGGACCTCGACGGCCTGTTCTCCGGCTTCGACGCCGAGAACCGGCAGTACGACGAGGCGAGCTGGCAGTACGAGCCGGAGGAGCCGCCGAACTCGGGCTCCGACCAGCCGGCCGAGGCCGCCGAGCAGGAGCGGACCGACCAGGACCCCGACGTGAAGTCGGCCGACCGCGCCCAGGCGTCCGGCAGCGGCGGTCCGCCGATAGCGGCCAAGCCCAAGCGCGACGAGACGCTGCAGCACCCGCGCTCGGTGTTCCAGATCCTCAAGCGGCACTTCGCCCGCTACACCCCGGAGATGGTGTCCGAGGTCTGCGGCGTCGAGCCCGAGGTCTTCGAGCAGGTGGCGAAGTGGGTCACCGACAACAGCAACCGCGACCGGACGACGGCGTGGATCTACTCCGTGGGCTGGACGCAGCACAGCGTCGGCGCGCAGTACATCCGCACCTGCTCGATCCTGCAGACGCTGCTGGGCAACATCGGCCGTCCCGGCGGCGGGATCATGGCGCTGCGCGGGCACGCCAGCATCCAGGGCTCCACCGACGTCCCGACGCTGTTCAACCTGCTGCCCGGCTACCTGCCGATGCCGCACGCGAAGCAGCACGCGACGCTCGAGGAGTACGTCGCCGACGCCGAGGGCAAGGCCGGCTTCTGGGGCAACAAGAAGTCGTACATGGTCAGCCTGCTCAAGGCCTGGTGGGGCGAGAACGCGACGGCGGAGAACGACTTCGCCTTCGACTACCTGCCCAAGATCAACGGCGACCACAGCAGCTACCGGACGATCGCCGACATGATCAAGGGGAAGGTCTCCGGCTACTTCCTGGTCGGCGAGAACCCCACGGTGGGC
The DNA here is from genome assembly GCF_020166105.1 of Blastococcus sp. LR1. Taxonomy (GTDB): domain Bacteria; phylum Actinomycetota; class Actinomycetes; order Mycobacteriales; family Geodermatophilaceae; genus Blastococcus. Next base: position 721,026 of record NZ_JAIUJY010000002.1, on the reverse strand, counting down.
CACCCGAACAGCAGGATGAACCGGTTCGGCCTGGCCAACCTCGACTGGCTGGTCGTCCGCGACCTGCAGATGATCGAGTCGGCGACCTTCTGGAAGGAGGGCCCGGAGATCGAGACGGGGGAGATGGCCCCCGACACGATCGGCACCGAGGTCTTCTTCATGCCGGCCGCCACGCACGTGGAGAAGGAAGGCACCTTCACCCAGACCCAGCGGGTGCTGCAGTGGCGGCACAAGGCTGTCGAGCCGCCGAACGACGCCCGCAGCGACCTGTGGTTCTACTTCCACCTCGGTCGCATCCTGCGCGAGCGGCTCAAGGACTCCACGGACCCCCGGGACCTCCCGCTGCTCGAGCTCACCTGGGACTACCCGACGCACGGTCCCGAGCTCGAGCCCAGCGCCGAGCACGTGCTGCAGGAGATCAACGGCTTCGGTCCGGACGGCCAGCTGCTGAACTCCTACCTGGAGATGAAGGACGACGGCTCGACCAGCGGCGGCTGCTGGATCTACTCCGGCGTCTACGCCGATGGCGTCAACCAGGCCGCCCGGCGCAAGCCGGGCAAGGAGCAGGGCCCGGTGGCCTCGGAGTGGGGCTGGGCGTGGCCGCTGAACCGGCGGATGCTCTACAACCGCGCCTCGGCCGACCCCGACGGCAAGCCGTGGAGCGAGCGCAAGAAGTACGTGTGGTGGGACGAGGCCGCCGGTGAGTGGACCGGCCTCGACGTGCCCGACTTCGAGAAGAAGAAGCGCCCGGACTACGTGCCGCCCGAGGGTGCCAAGGCGCAGGACGCGCTGGCCGGCAACGACCCGTTCGTCATGCAGGGCGACGGCAAGGCGTGGCTGTTCGCGCCGGGCGGCGTCGTCGACGGGCCGCTGCCGACGCACTACGAGCCGGCCGAGTCCGTCGTCGAGAACGGTCTGTACAAGCAGCAGGCCAACCCGACGCTGGAGATGATCGAGGGCCCGTGGAACCGGGCGAACCCCGCGCGCAGCGAGGTCTATCCGTTCCAGGTGACCACCTACCGGCTCACCGAGCACCACACCGCCGGTGGCATGAGCCGCACACTGCCCTACCTCGCCGAGCTCCAGCCGGAGTTCTTCGTGGAGGTCAGCCCGGAGCTCGCGAAGCTGCGCGGACTGGCCAACAACGAGTACGCGACGCTGGTCAGCGCCCGCACGGCGATCGAGGCGAAGGTGCTGGTCACCGAGCGGGTCCGGCCGATCAGGCTGCGCGACGGCACCGTCGTGCACCAGATCGGCATGCCCTACCACTGGTCCTACGCGGGCATCTCCACCGGAGACGCCGCCAACGACCTGCTGGGCATCGTGATGGACCCCAACACCCACATCCAGGAGTCGAAGGTCAGCTCCTGCGACATCATCCCGGGCCGCCGTCCGCGGGGGCCGGAGCTGCTGGAGTTCGTCGAGGGCTTCCGCCGTCGCGCCGGCGTGCAGTCGGGGAAGGTCGGCGTGAACGGCCGCGACCCGGTCGCCGCCGACGCCGGAGAGGGCTCGACGATCTCATGACGCACACGAAGAGGAGGGCCGCCGCGTGACCTCGGTCAGTTCCGCCAGTCCGGGCCTCGGTGGCCTGCGCGACGTCAAGAACCGGCTGTTCGGGCCCTTGCCCGACGTCGCGGAGGAGGCCGGGTACGAGCCCGACCACCCGAAGCGGGTCGGCTTCTTCACCGACACCTCGGTCTGCATCGGCTGCAAGGCCTGCGAGGTGGCCTGCAAGGAGTGGAACACGCTCCCGATGGACGACTCGCACGGTGAGCGGGACGCCCTGGGCCTGTCGGGGATGTCGTACGACAACACCGGGCAGCTGGGCGCCAACTCGTGGCGGCACGTGGCGTTCATCGAGCAGTCCCGCGCCGTCGACCTGCCGATGCCGACCTTCGGGCGGCCCGGCGACGACCGGCCGCACGAGCACGGCATCCCGGCGCCCGACAGCGGCGACCTGGACAGCACCGCCAAGGCGCAGGCCAGCGTGCTCAACATCGAGGCGCTCAGCGAGTTCGACCCGCAGACCGGCCAGACCGGCGCGGACAAGCAGATCCGCTGGCTGATGAGCTCCGACGTCTGCAAGCACTGCACGCACGCCGGCTGCCTCGACGTCTGCCCGACCGGCGCGCTGTTCCGCAGCGAGTTCGGCACCGTCGTGGTGCAGCAGGACATCTGCAACGGCTGCGGCTACTGCGTGGCGGCGTGCCCCTACGGCGTCATCGACCAGCGCAAGGACGACGGCCGGGTCTTCAAGTGCACGATGTGCTACGACCGGCTGACCGACGGGCTGCAGCCGGCGTGCGCCACCGCGTGCCCGACGCAGTCGATCCAGTTCGGCGACCTCGACGAGCTCCAGGAGCGCGCCGACGCCCGGCTGGCGACGCTGAAGTCGCAGGGCGTGGAGACGGCGCGGCTGTACGGGCGCGACGAGAACGACGGCGTCGGCGGCGACGGGGCGTTCTTCCTGCTCCTCGACGAGCCGGAGGTCTACGGCCTGCCGCCGGACCCGATCGTCACGACCCGGGACCTCCCGGCGATGTGGAAGGCGGCCGGCACGGCTGCGGCGATGATGATCGGGGTCGCGGTCTCGGCCGTCCTCGGCTCGCGGAGGCGCTGACATGACCGGCGGGATCACCAGCCCCGGTGCGGGGTGGCGCCAGGCCGACAGCGGCCCGGCGACGCAGCGCAAGAGCGGCAAGCGGCGCAAGCGCGGCGGCGGCCGCAACCGCGGCGAGGTCGCGATGGTCGACGACGTCGAGTTCACCTCGTACTACGGCCGGCAGATCGTCAAGACGCCGGTGTGGAAGTCGCCGGACGTGCCGCTCTACCTGTTCCTCGGCGGTGCTGCGGGTTCGTCGTCGATCCTGGCGGCGGTCGCCGACTTCACCGACCGGCCGAAGCTGACCCGCGTGGGCCGGATGACCGCGGCGATCGGGTCGCTGCTCTCGGTGGTCGCCCTGGTGCACGACCTCGGCCGGCCCGAGCGGTTCCTGCACATGCTGCGGGTGTTCAAGTTGACGTCGCCGCTGTCGGTCGGCACCTACATCCTGTCGCCGTTCAGCGCGGCGGCCGGGGCGACGGCGGCGGTGGAGCTTCTCGGCTGGTTCCCGCGGCTCGAGCGCTTCGGGGGCATCGTGTCCGCCATCTTCGGCGGGCCGCTGGCCACCTACACCGGCGTGCTGCTGGCCAACACCGCCGTGCCGTCGTGGCACGCGGCCTACAAGCAGCTGCCGTTCGTCTTCGGCGGCTCGGCGATGGCTGCCGGTGGCGGCATCTCGATGATCTTCGTGCCGGTCGACGAGGCCGGACCGGCCCGGAAGATGGCGATCACGGGCGCGGCGATCGAGCTGGCCGTGATGCACAAGGTCGAGACCGACCACGGCATCCTGAGCGAGCCGTTCCACGAGGGACGCCCCGGCAAGCTGATGCAGGCAGCGAAGACGACGACCGCCGCGGGCGCCGGGTTGGCCGCGATCGCCGGGCGCACCCGGGTGGGCGCCATTGCGTCAGGAACGCTTCTCGCGGCCGGTTCGCTGCTCACCCGCTTCGGCGTCTTCGAGGCCGGCATCGCCAGCACCAAGGACCCGAAGTACGTCGTTCTCCCGCAGCGCGAGCGGCTCGCCGCCGGCACCAACGAGCACGCCTCCACCGTCACCCGCTGAGCGGTTCCGCCGCCGCGCGCGGTTGTGCGCTGATGTGCCCTTCCGCGATGTGAAGCGGCACATCAGCGCACACGGTTGCTGGAGAAGAGCCGCTGACGCGTGGTGTAGACGGCGAGGATCTCGCGTCGGCACGCCTCGGGCGATCGGGTCATCCGGGCGAAGCCGAAGCGCAGGGTCTGCCAGCCGACCGTGGCGAGCAGGGCATCCCGGCTGATGTCGCGCTCCCGCTGCGCGCGCGAGCCGTGCCAGGCCGCGCCGTCCATCTCGACCGCCAGCAGGATGTCGTCGTAGGCGGCGTCGAGGAGGAACGTCCGGCCTGCGACGGCGACCTGCCGCTGCTGGACGAACGGCGGCATGCCCGGTGCCCGGAGCACCTCGAGACAGCCCCAGATCTCCAGCTCGCTCCGACATCCGTCGGCGAGCAGTGAGATGAGCCGGGAGAGCTCGACGCGGCCCGGCAGCCGTGGCTGGGTGGCCAGCTCCGCAGCCAGGTCCTGCGGGCGGCACCGCCGAGTGCGGACGGCGGCGATCGCGGCGGCACGCACGTCGGAGCGGGGGACGCCGCGGGGTCGGCCCCACGCGTCGACGATCGAGCGCTCGACGGACGTGAGGGCGAGACCGTCCACTCGCCGGTGGTCGGCGAAGGTGCCGGGAGCCCGGTGCACCACGACGCCGGCGGAGCCGCGGCCGCTTCTGCCCGGCTCGACCGTGACGTGCACCGGCCCGGGTGGGTGTGGGAGGAGTTCCCACAGCGCCAGTGCGGTGGCGTCGCTGGCGACCGCCTTCCGGTCATGCAGAGCCGCGGCCACGCGGGTACGCCAGTGTCCGGCGGTGGACGGCAGCGCCACCACGCCCGGCCGCACCTGGATCAGCCGGCCGTCGGAGACCCAGCGGGCGATCGTGCGTCGGCTCACCCGTTTCAGCAGCTCCGGAACCGTCACCCAGCCATCCGGCCCCACCGCCGCAGGTACGTCGAACGCCACGGAGGGACACTGCGGCACTCGACGCCACAGCGGGCTCCGCAGAGTCGACCTGTGGATGACGACCGACGGTGTGCGCAGATGCGCCGTAAGCGGCACATGTGTGCACACGACTGTCGTGGCCGGGACCGGCGTCTCTGTGACGGGCGTGACAGCGGGGGCGTGATTCCGCCCATCTCCCCTCTTGGGAGGAAGTCGAGGCAGTTCCGACTCGTATCCCCCTTCTGACCTGCCGATATCCCACACCTCGGCCCGCTGCGTCGATCCGCGCGCACGGGAGGCAGATCAGAAGAGGAAGTCATGTCCGGGTCCTTCTGCAGTAACTGTGGCGCCCAGCGCTCGCCGGGCGCGGCATTCTGCGCCGGCTGTGGCGCCGCGCTGGCAACGCCGACCGCAACGCCGACGACGGCGCCGACCGCGATGCCGGCCACGGCGCCGACCGCGACGCAGCCCGCCATCGCGGTGCAGCCCGCTGCCGCGCAGTACGCGCCGCCGCCGGTTCCGCAGGCAGCGCCCACCGCCGAGCTCCCCCAGCAGCCGACGCCGCAGCCCGCCGCCGCCCCCTGGGGTGCCGCCGCCGGCGCGCCGTCCGCTCCCCGTCAGTCCGGCCGCAGCTTCGTCGACGCCCTCCTCAACGGCGACTGGGGCGGCGCCGCCAAGACCGCCGGCATCGCCGTGGGCGCGATGCTCGCCGTCTCGCTGCTCGGCGTCCTCCTGGTCACCGAGGGCGGGGTGGGCTTCCGCGAGACGCTCGCACTGGTCCTCGCCGGTGCCTCCCTCGCCGTCGGCGGCGACGCCTTCGCGGAGGCCGACGCCAGCTTCGCCGCCGGCTCGGTGAGCGTCGGCGCGCTCCCGCTCACCGTCACCCTGGTGGGCGTCGGCCTGCTCGGCTGGCTCTTCGGCAAGCAGCTGCGCAGCAACCCGGGTCAGTCTCCGACCGACTCCCTGCTGCAGGGGCTGCGCACCGCGCTGGTGTTCACCGCTTCCTTCCTGCCGATCTCGCTGCTGACGCGGTACGACTCGGACAGCTCCGGCGTGTTCGACCTGTCCGGCCAGCTCGGTGTCGGCGTCGCCTCCACGCTGTTCGGCGCCCTGCTCTTCGCCGTGGCCGCCCTGGGCATCACCTGGCTGTTCGCCCGCACCAGCACGCTCCCCGGCCGGTTCGGTGCGCTGCTGGATGTGGCGCGTGTACCGCTGCTCGGCGCTGTCGCGGTCTTCGCCGTCGGCCTGCTCGCCGTCGTCGCCGGCCTGATCTACGGGCTCGTCGAGGGTGACGAGCCGATGGTCCAGATCGGTGCCGTGGTGCTCGCCGCCGGCAACGGAGCCCTGCTGAGCGTCCTGCTGTCGGCCGGTGTCCCGCTCAACGTGGACGGCGCCGTGCGCGGCGAGCTGGCCGACGAGCTGCCCGCCGCCGCTGCCGGCGTGGACCTGTTCACCTTCACCGACGCGAGCGGCTGGTTCTGGCTGGCTCCGGTCGCGCTGCTGGCCACCGTCGTCATGGTCGCCGCCGCCCTCGCGGTCCGGCAGAACACCATCGAGGACGCCCGCCGCGAAGGGCTCCGGTTCGCCGGTGGCCTGGCCGTGGTCGCCTTCGTGGCCACGCTGCTGCTGCGCGTCGGCATCGACGGCAACGCCGGCGTGACCGGATACGGCGACGGCGGCGTGGAGAGCTCGCTGATGTTCAACCCGCTCTTCGCCGCGGTCGTCCTGGGGATCTGGGGGATCGTGGCCGGGCTCGTCGCGCCGGCCGTGGCGGCCAAGCTGCCCACCGGTTTCGTGGTCTGGGTGCGCAGCCGGTTCGGTGCCGCGGCCCAGCCGGCTGCCCAGCCGGTCGCGCCGCCGGTCGCCTGACCTCCGCGTACCCGTGCGTCGCCAGGTCGGCTGCCTGGTCTCCGCTGTCCTGACGCTGGTCGCGACCGTGCTGCCGTGGAGCAGCACGGCCGCGGCCACGCGCAGCGGCTGGGAGACCGCGTCCCTCGGTCTCGCTCTCGACGAGGCGGTGGACGAGCCGTTCCTCGCCGGGCTCGCCCACCTCTGGCTCGCCGTGCCCCTCGCGGCGGCTCTCGCGCTGTGCGTCTCGATCCTGCTGCCCCGCCGTCCGGCGGTGGTGGCGGTGCGGGCACTCGGCGCGCTGATCCTCCTCGACGTCGTCGCGGTCCTGGTCGCCCTGCACCTGACCGGGCTCGACGTCGCCCTCTTCGGTCCTCTGCTCGCCCTGGCCGGCGGTGTCGCCCTGCTGACGTTCCCGGCCCCCTTCCGATCCTTCTCGAGCAGGCGGCGCACGGGCGCCGCATCCCCAGGAGCTCAGTCATGAAGTTCTGCCCCAGCTGCGGCACGTCCCTGCGGGAGGGCGCCCGGTTCTGCGAAGGGTGCGGCGCCCCGGTCGCGGCCGACGTCACTGGTGCCGCCGAGCCGGCCGCGGTGCCCGCGCCGCCGACCCCCACCCCGGCCCCCGAGCCGGCGGCCGTGCAGCCGACCGCCGTGCAGCCGACCGCCGTGCAGCCGACCGCCGTGCAGCCGACCGCCGTGCAGCCGACCGCCGAGCAGCCCACTGCTGTGCAGCCCACCCTCGTGCTGCCGACCGAGCAGCCGGCCGCCGCCCCGCGCAGCCGTCGCCGCCTGGTCACCGCGATCGGCGGCGTCGCCGCGGTCGGCGTCCTCGGCACCGTGGGCTACTTCGTCTACGACCAGCTCACCGGACCGGGCGGCGGCGCTGACTCCCCGCAGGCCGCCGTCCTGGAGCTCTCCGCCGCCGCCGGTGCGGAGGACGCGGTGACCGCGCTGAGCCTGCTGCCCCCCAACGAGGTCGGCCCGCTGGTGGAGCTCTACCAGGACGTCGAGGCCAAGGCCGTGAGCACCGGCGTCATCGCGAAGGACAAGCCCATGCAGGGCTTCGACCTGAAGCTCGACGGCGTGCAGGTGACCACCGAGGAACTGGGGGACGACGTCGCCGCCGTCACGATCACCGGCGGCACCGTCTCCTGGACGCTCGACCCCGACCAGCTGCAGGGCGCGCTGCGCATCCAGCAGGACGGTGACGCCCGGACGGCGACCGAGGGCTCGGCCGACCTGGTCGAGATCACGCAGGAGTCCTCCCCGGGCTCGCCGCTGCGCATCATGACCGTCCAGCGCGACGGCAACTGGTACGTCAGCCCGCAGTACACGCTGCTCGAGGCGTGGCGGACGGCCGAGGGCCTGCCCCAGGCGGACTTCTCGAAGGAGCTGGACCTTGAGGGCACCGGCGCCGACTCCGGTGCGGACGCCGTTCGCCAGGCGGCGGACGCCGTCGCCGACTACGACGTCGACAAGCTGCTGAACATGCTGAGCCCGGACGAGGCCTCGGCGCTCTACCACTACCGCGACGCCGTCACGACGGCGCTGCACCGCGAGGGCGCGCTGGCCGAGCTGCAGTCCGAGGGCAGCATCGAGTTCGTCTCCCTGGACCTCGTGGAGGGCGACGAGATCGACGACCGCGTGCCGGTGACGGTGCGGTCGGCGTCGGGCAACGTGTACGACGACGACGGCGACAGCATCTTCTGGTCGCTCGACAAGAACTGCGTGAGCTGGAACGACGCCGGCGACACCGACGGCGGCTGCCTCGACGAGGCGTTCGACGAGATGGGCCTGGGCGCGGACCTGGCCGGCCGCTTCGAGGCCGCCACGGTCCTGACCGAGGAGGTCGACGGGCGCTGGTACCTGGCCCCGGTCGCCACCGCCGTCAACGAGGTCCGGGACGGCGTTGCCGGCATGGACGCGGACGCGGTCGCCTCGCTGCTGGGCGTTCCGCAGTTCGGTGGCGTCGACGGCACCCTGGCCGACGGCGCCTCGGTCGACGGCGCGGTCGCCGGCTGGGAGCGCCCCGCGCTCTACGAGATGGACGTGCCGGCCGGCTCGGTCTTCGCGCCCTGCCTCGACCGCGATGACGTCTACGGCGTGATCTACGGCCCGGACGGCCGCCCGACCGGGGGGAGCGCCGCCGTCGCGACCGACGGCGGCCGGTACCGCGTGCTGGTGGTGAGCGGCAACTCGGCTCCCTTCAGCCTCGCCGCGACGACGTCGACGGTCGAGCAGGTTTCGGTGCCCACGAGCATCACGCCGCAGGACGACGACGCCTGCGGTGGCCGCGTGCTGAGCTTCGAGGCGACGGCGGGCCAGCCGATCGTCTTCGACGCTCCGGACGGCGACCAGGTGCTGGTCACCACCCCGAGCGGCGAGGAGGTGCGGACCCGCGCGTTCGTGCCCGAGGAGAGCGGCACCCACCTGCTGACCATCGGGGCGCAGAACTCGGTGGACATCGAGGACCTGAGCGGCGACATCCTGACGGTCGGCGACTCGGTGACCGTGGTCTCCGGCGACGGGACCGAGTCGCTGAGGGTGTTCGTCCCGTCCGGCAGCGAGGCGCGGATCTCGGTGTCCAGCAACGGGAACAAGAGCTTCGCCGCCCTGCTGGAGGACATCGACGGCGGGTACTCCGACTCCTCCGGCGGGTCGTCGTACTCGAATGCGCTCGTCTACTCCGCCGCCTCCGGGTCCGGCCTCTACACGCTCGAGTTGGAGGAGTACGCCTCCTGGTACTACTCCTCCGGCGACGACGAGCCGGTGACCTTCCAGGTCACGGTCCAGGCGTACTGATCCCTGAGGCCGGCACCCCTTCCCGGGTGCCGGCCTCTGCTCGCTCTCCCCGCTCCCTTTCCCAGTTCCCACGGTCGTCCACGGCCGTCTGCGCACGGAGGAACCGATGACCGACGACCAGAACCGCCGCGGAGCAACTCCCGCGCCGTGGGCCGCTGCCGCTGCGGCGCCCAAGCAACCGGCGCCGCCCACGCACCCGGCTGTCCCCGCGCCGCTGCCGCCGACCCCGGTGAGCTCGCACTGGGCCGCCGAACCCGCTCTGCAGCCGGACCGCTGGGAGGACATGTACGACGAGGAGCCGGAGAAGCGGCGCGGCGCGGGGTTCTGGGCGCTCGGTCTCGCGGCCGCCCTCGCGGTGGCCGCCGGCGGCTACGTCGTCGTCAGCGAGGTGTCCGCCGAGCCCGCCGCCTCGTCCTCCACCGGGAACGACTCGAGCGGGTTCGGGGCTGCGCCGGCCAAGAAGACCGAGGCCGCCGAGGAGTCGGCCGAGGCCGGCGCGTCGCCGACGAGGTCGGCTGACGAGACGCTGTCGAGCTCGTCGTTCGGGCCCCAGGGCCCCCTCGAGGTGCAGAAGCCGATGTCGGTGACCGCCACCTGCCAGGCCCCGTCCGGCGTGGACGCCGCCGGCGCGCCGATCACCTACGAGCCGGCGCTCACCCTGGACGGGAACCCTTCGACCGGATGGCGCTGCCCCGGCTCAGCCGTCGGCGCGCAGCTCACCTACACGTTCAGCAGCCCGGTGACCTTCACCTCCGTGGCCCTCGTGCCCGGCTACGCCAAGGTCGATCCGACCGACGGCACCCAGCGCTTCGCGGAGAACCGGACCGTGACCGCGGTGGAGTGGACGTTCGTCAGCGAGGATTCACACGTGCAGCGGATCGCCTCGCCGCAGCCGTCTCTGATCAGCAGCAAGCTCCCCGAGCAGTTCCTGACGACCGAGGTGGTCCTGCGGATCCTGCAGACCGGCAACGACGGGGCGGTCCGGGACTTCACCGCGATCAGCGACGTCCAGTTCACCGGCTACGTGACAAAAACTGAGTGACCGCAGCGCTCAGCGCATCGGCGACGCGGGCCTGGCCTTCTCCTGAGGTGAGCAGGGCCGCGTCGCCGGCATGACGCAGGTTGCCCGCCTCGAGCATCACGGCAGGCACGTCGGAGCGGTTGAGCGTGCCCAGATCGGTCCGCTCGTCGAGCCCGGCGGAGCCGAGATAGGTGGCCGGCGTCAGGCCGCCGGCCACCAGGGCGTCCCGGACGGCGACGGCGGCCCGCTGGCTCTCCGCGGCGATGTCGTCGGTCCAGCCGGGGAGCATCCCCGGCGCGATCACGTGGAAGCCGTGCGCTGACGCGGCGGAGCCGTCGGCGTGCAGGGAGAGCAGCAGGTCCGCGCCCTCGCGGTTGGCGACCGCCGCGCGCTCGTCGATGCACGGGCCCCATCCGGCGTCGGCGTCGCGGGTGAGCACGACCCGCGCGCCGGCCGCCTCGAGCCGTTGGCGGAGGGCCAGGGCCAGCTCCCAGTTGACGGTCGCCTCAGCGACGCCGCTGTTGGTGGCCGTGCCCGTGGTGTTGCACTGCTTCGTGAAGCCGCCGGCGTCGACCTGCCGGCCGATCTGGGCGGGGTGCTGCCCGTTGTCCCGGTTGTGCCCCGGGTCGAGGACGACCGTCCGGCCGGCGAGCGGGGGCGGGGGCGGAGGGGGAACCGTCGGGCTCGGAGCCGGTGACGGCGCCGCGGACGACGACGGGCTCGTGCTCGTCGCGACGGGTGCGGCGGCGTCGGACGAGCCCGCGGTGCGCACCAGGTAGCCCGCCCCCACAGCGGCGGCGACCAGTACGGCGACGCCCAGCAGGAGCACGACCGGGGACGGCCGGCGCCTCGAGCGTGCTCCGCGAGCTCCAGCGGGCATGCGCGCTCCTCGTGTCGAGATCCGGTGGACCCGAGCAGCGCGTTCGGGGCGGACTCGGCTCCGGCGAGTGTGACAGGCCGAGCGCGACAGGCCGGGCGTCGACGGCCGGACGAGCCGAGGCGTTCTCGCTAGGGTGCCGTCCGTGACCGACTCCGGATCGACGCCGGGCAAGGGCTCGCCGGCCCCCTGGGCGCTGAAGGCGACCCCGCCGGCCGAGCGCACGCCCACCGCCGTCCTTCCCGCGGGAGGCGGTACGCCGCCGGAGCAGCCGGGCGGCGGTCCTCGCCGTCGGCGCGGTGCGCTGCTCTGGGCTGTGCTCGCGGTCGTGCTGGTCGCCGCCGGGGTGGGGATCGGCCTGTTCCTGACCCGGGAGGACGCGTCGTCGTCCGGCGAGGAGAGCTCCGCCTCGACGGATGACGGCGGTTCCGCGCCGTTCGGCTCGTCCCAGCAGTTCGATGCCGACCGGAGCTCGGGGAGCGAGGACGAGGACGCCGCGCAGAGCACCGCCCCCACCCCGTCGGCGCAGCCGTCCGGGACCGCGGCCGGCGACCTGGGCCTGGGCGTTCCGATCTCGACGCCCGCGTGCGACGGCAGCTTCATGGTCTTCCTGGGTGCGGCGACCGATCCGGCCGCCCACGCCGCCGACGTCCAGGCGCTGATGAGCAGCCGGCCCGGTGCGATGTACACCCTCACCCGGGGCGGCTGCACCTCGATGCGGCAGCAGCTGGACGACGGCAGCCTCATCTACGCCGTCTACGTCGGCCCCTATCCGGACCAGGCCACGGCGTGCGCGGCCCGGTCCGCCGTCGGCGGCAGCGCCTACGTGAAGCGCATGGACAACAACACGCCGGCCACCCAGCTGTGGCAGTGCTGAGCCGGCGGACGGTGCTGCAGGGGCTGGTGGCGGCCGGCCTCGCCGTTCCGCTGGCGACGTCGCTGCCCCGGCCGGCGACGGCCGCCCCGGCCCTCGCCGGGCTGGAGATCCGGCCGCGCGCGGCGTGGGCCGAGGGGCTCGGTGCCCCGGCGCCGCTGCCGGTGGAGGCTCCGGGCGACGTCCGCTTCCTGCTGGTGCACCACTCCGCCTCGCCGAACGGCTACGCCGCGGGCGACGTGCCCGGCACCCTCCGCGGGTTCCACGGTTTCCACACCGGCGCGGACAAGGGCTGGCCCGACGTCGCCTACAACTTCTTCGTCGACCGGTACGGCGTCGTGTGGGAGGGCCGGTCCGGCAGCCTCGACGGCCCGGTGCAGCCCTCGGCCACCGGCGGGAGCCAGGGCTTCGCGCAGATCTGCTGCTTCGTCGGCGACCACACCACGGAGCCGCCGACGCCCGAGGCGCAGCGCTCGATGGTCGCGCTGCTGGCCGGCCTCGCCGAGCGGTACGGGATCGACCCGACGCCCGGCGTCACGACGACGTTCGTCTCCCGGGGCTCGAACCGGTGGCCGGCCGGGGCCTCGGTGACGACGCCGACCATCGCCGGTCACCGCGACATGTCCGTGACGAGCTGCCCGGGCGACGCTGCCTATCCGCTGGTCCGCGACGCCTTCCCGGGGCAGGTCGCCGCGTTGCTCGCCGCCCGTACTCCGCCCGCTCCGGCCCCGCCCGAGCCCGGGCCGACCGCGGCTCCGGCGCCGGCTCCGGAGCAGTCCGCGGCCCCGTCGGATCCCGCGACGGCGGCCGGTCCGCAGGACGACGACCGTTCCGTGGACGGGACGTCGCCGCTGGTCCTGGCCGCCGGGGGAGCGGCCGCGGTGGCGACCGCGGCCGCGGTCTACCGGTTCTCGCGCGTCCGGACGCCGGAGCAACCGGCGGCGGCCCAGCAGTCTCCGCAACCGCCTTCGGAGCCCCTGGCCGGCGGCTGACCCTCCGTCGGCGGCCGCCACGCCGCGAAGCCTTGTTCGCCCCGATTACGGACCGGTACGGTCCGTTCGCGAGCGGGTGCGCGGCGCCGTCACGCACCGCTGCACGCCGAGGGGGAGCTGGCGGATGACGGGGAGCTTCTGCTTCAACTGCGGTTCTCAGGCGGTTCCCGGCGGGAGCTTCTGCGCCACGTGCGGCGCCCGCCTGGCCGCGGCTACCGTTCCGGAGCAGCCGCCGCAGCAGCAGTGGAATCCGCCCCCGCCGCCGGAGCCGGGCCCGCCGACAGTGCCACGGACCGCCGTCGTCGACGCGCTGCTCACCGGCGACTGGCGTCCGGCGGTCCGGGCCGCCGGTCTCGCGGTCGGGGCGATGGCGGTGCTCGCGCTGCTCGCCGTCCTGCTGGCCGGCGAGGGCGACCTCGGCTTCGGTGAGGTGCTCACCCTGACCGTCGCGGCGGTCTGCCTCGCCGTGGGTGGCGACGCCTACCTGGAGGCCGACGCGTCGGTGCTGGGCACCTCCGCCGCCACCTCGGCCTCCGTCGGCTTCCTGCCGCTGACGATCACGCTGGCGGGGCTCGTCCTGCTCGCCCGGTCCTACCGCCGCGACCTGCACGCCTCCCCGCCGGCGAGCTCCACCGACGCCCTGCTGCGCGGCGTGCGCACCGCCCTGGTGTTCACGGCGATCTTCCTGCCGCTGGCCCTGCTGACCCGCCGGGAGGCCGACGAGCTCGACGCCCTGGGGGTCGCCGGCCAGTTCGGGATCGGCGTCCTCTCCACGCTGGTCGGCGCCCTGCTCTTCGCGGGAGCCGCGCTCGGGCTGACCTGGCTGTTCTCCCGGTCGGTGCCGCTGCCGGGCCGGCTGGGGGTGGCCCGCTCCCAGGCGCGGGCAGCGCTCGGCGGCGCCGTCGCGGTGTTCTCCCTCGGCGTCGTGGCCCTGCTCGGAACGTTCATCTGGTCGCTGATCGAGGAGGGCGAGCCGGTCGCCTCGCTCGCCGTCCTCCTGCTCGGCGGGGGCAACGGTGCGCTCGCCGGCGTCCTGCTCTCGGCGGGTGTTCCGCTGAGCCTGGAGGGCGGTTCCGACAGCCCCGTGCTCGGCGGGCTCGTCGGGATGAGCTCTGCCGACGTCGACCTGTTCATGCTCACCGATGCCAACGGCTGGCTGTGGCTGGCGCCGGTCCTGCTGGGGGTGGGAACGCTCGCGGTGGCCACGGCTCTCGCGGTGCGCCAGGACACGGTGGAGGACGCCCGGCGCGAGGCGGGCCGGTTCGCCGGGGCCCTGGCCGTCGTCGCGTTCGCCGCCGCCCTCCTGCTCCGGATCAGTGCCGACGGCGGCGGCGAGGTCGCCGAGTTCTCGGCCTCGGGGGAGGGGTCGGTCACCTTCAACCCGTTCCTCGCTGCGATCGTCCTGGCCGTGTGGGGCGGGGTCTGCGGGCTGCTGGCACCGGTCGTCGCGGCGAAGGTCCCCGCCGGCTTCGTGGTGGCCGTGCGGCGTCGTTTCGGCGCGGCGAGTGACGGACTCCCGACCGGGACGGCCGGCTGACCGCCCGGGTTCCGTATCGCATCGCGAAGGCCTCGATCCGGGCCGCAGCTGACCTACTCTCGCCGACGCCGCCCGCGCGGAGCGGCGTCGGCCACGGGGGTGTGCGATGAGCTCGTACGACGGAAAGCAGCCGCGGACGGCGCCCTGGGTACCGCAGGCCGCGCCCCCGGAGCCGGCGTGGGCACCTCAGCCGGCGTGGACCTCCGAGCCGGGGGTCGCCACGGCGACGACGCCGCAGGTGTCGCTCACCAAGGAACAGCCGCAGGTCGGCCCCTGGGCCGGTCCGCCGCCCGTGCACCCCTTCCCGGCTCCGCCGCCCCAGCCACCCGCGCACTCGGGACGGTCCTCCTGGCTCGTCCTGGTGGCGCTGCTGCTCGTGGGCGCGATGGGCGCCGGGGCGTGGTTCGTGTTCGGGGCGTCCGACGACGACAACCCGTCCGTGGTGGCCGACGGCGGACCGGCCGTCGTGGTCCCGGCGCCCGACCAGAAGGAGGAGGCAGAGCCCCGGCCGGACCGGCCCGTGGGATCGCTGCGGCCGGAGTTCGTCAGCGCCGGTTGCCAGGCGCTGCCCGGTGAGGACAGCGTCGGCAACACGATCACCTACGAGCCCGCGCACACGCTCGATGGCGTGCCGGGAACGGCCTGGCGGTGCCCAGGGTCCGCCGAGGGCCAGCGGGTGGCCTTCGACTTCGGGCGGGAGGTCACCCTGACGTCCGTCGGGCTGATCCCCGGCTACGCCAAGGTCGATCCGTTCGACGGGACCGACCGGTTCCTCGAGAACCGCACCATCACGCGCGTCGTCTGGGAGTTCGACGACGGCACCACGCAGGTGCAGACGTTCAGCCCTCCGCGCCCGTCGCTCGACCAGATCGTCCTGGACGCGCCGGTGACCACCGAGCAGGTCGTCGTCGAGATCGTGACGACCGGGAACGAGACGGCGGTCCGCGACTTCACCGCGATCAGCGAGGTGGCGTTCGAGGGCTACTGACTGCCCTCGTCCGCACGGTCAGATCAGGCCGCTGTCGACCTTCTGCTGCCAGGCGAGCTCGTCGATGACCGCGCGCTTCTCGACGTCGTCGAACCGGATCTTCTTCCAGCGGTTCTCCGACGCGCCGCCGTAGGCGCCGCTGCGGTGCCACTCGCCCTTGCGGGTCAGGAACCAGGAGCGGCCGTGGTAGTCGGCGCCCTCGAAGGCCCAGCCCGAGAGCCGGCTCAGCGCGCTGCCGCGCTTCTCGGGCTCGCGGGCGTAGGGGAGCAGGTAGAGGCAGGCGTCGGTGAAGTCGGTGGCGTTCAGGCCGCGCAGGACGTGCACGGCGGAGCGGATCTCCTGCTCGGTGCGCTTCTCGTCGCGGGCGTAGAGGATCCAGACGGCGTCTTCGGCGGCGAGCTCCAGCAGCTCGGTGCGCTGGCGGTGGCGCTCGGCCTCGGCGGCGGCGAGGGCGGCGGCGCGGGCGCGCTCCTCGGCGATCGCGGCCGAACGGGCGCGCATGCGCGCGTTGGCCAGGTCGCGGTCGCAGACCCGCCAGCCCTGCCACAGGGCGGAGTGGTCGGCGCAGACCGCGCGGGTGCACTCGGTGCACTCGCCGATGGCGGGGTCACCGCAGCGGCAGACGGCGGCGTCGGAGTCGGCGCGGGTCTGGATGTGGATGGTGCCGCAGCGCTTGGTCGTCGCGACCGGGGCCGCGGCGTCGACGGGACCGCCGACGAGCTCGGCTACGCGGACGACGGCGTCGCAGCGCCAGTAACCCGGAAGGATCTGCGTGCGTGCGTCCGTCGCCCCACAGGTGGGACAAGGCATGGGCGGAGCGTAGGAGCGGCCCGGGCGTGTCGAGCCGCTCCGTGTGCCACGTGTCGCTAACGCCTGAGCACGTCCGTCCCACGGGTCACGGGCGTCCGGCGTGCCTTTCGGTGTTCCGAGGGGCCGCGGCGTTCCGGCGTCGGCCCGCACGCCATAGGGTCATGCGCGCTCGCCCTGCGGGGCGGACGGTTTCGGGGGCCGGACGACGGGGACAGGAGCGCGGATGTTGCCTGACCTCACCTGGGCGGTGGCCTCGGATGTCGGCCGGCGCCAGGAGAACCAGGACCGATGCCTCGGAGCTCCGCCGGTGTTCGCCGTCGCCGACGGCATGGGCGGGCACGCAGGGGGCGCGCAGGCGAGCGAGCTGGCGGTGGCGCGGCTGGGGGAGCTGGCGCAGAGCCCGACGGTGTCGGTCGAGGCGATCCAGGCGGCGCTGGAGCGCGCCGACGACGACATCGCCGCCATGGGCAAGGCGATCGGCGCGACCAACCGGCCCGGGACGACGGTGGCCGGCATCGCGCTCGTCGAGGGCAACGGCTCCCCGCTGTGGGCGGCCTTCCACGTGGGCGACTCACGGGTCTACCGCTGGGGTGCCGAGGGCCTGGAGCGGGTGAGCTCCGACCACTCGGTCGTGCAGCGGCTCATCGACGCCGGCCAGATCACCGAGGAGCGCGCGCTCACGCATCCGCAGCGGCACATGATCACTCGTGCCCTGGGCTTCGGTGACCGCGCAGGAGCCGACGTCACGCTGCTCCCGGTGGAGGACGGCCAGCGCTTCCTGCTGTGCTCGGACGGCCTGACCGGCGACGTAGACGACGGGCGGATCGCGGAGCTGATGGCCGCCGACACCGACGAGCAGGCGCTGGCCGACGGGCTGGTCGACGTCGCTCTCCGGGCGGGCGCGCACGACAACGTGAGCGTGGTGGTCGTCCGCGTGCACGGTTTCGAGTCGGCTGACGAGCAGGCGGGTGGTCGAGCGGAAGAACCGTGAGCCCCCGTGGGTGTCGGCGTACAGCGCGCACCATGATCTGGGGCCGTGGGCTCGGGGATACCGGTCGCCAGCGGCGGCTTCCACCGCTCTGACGCTGGGCGGCGATGGGTTCGCCCGTCCCGTCCCCACGCGCGACACCTATCTCCTCCAGCCTGGCGTCAGGTGAGAGGAGCGCACCCCAACTGACCAATCGATCGAACTTGCTAGGCGCCGCTACCCGGCCGTGGCGACTCCGGCATCGTTTCGTCAACGGACGATCCTCCGCCGGTGGTACCGGTACCCCTAGTGGCGCTCGGCCCTGCCCGCCGTACCGCAGCGACAGTGAGAGAACGAACGCTGAGCATCCGATAAGTTACGGCTATGGTCAGTCAGGCGAGCTCTGCGGGACACTCCTTCGAGCAAGCAATCAGCTGTGTAATCCTGACTGAGGACGCGAGACAGTGCAAAGGCCTGGTCGGTAATTCAATGCCCTTAGTCGGAGTCTCTCCTTGAGAGTAATTCGCTCCAGTCTCGGTCCACTCTTCGCCGTGGCGGCGAAGTTCGCTATTATCCCCGCGACAACCATTGCGACGGTAGTCCTTGCGCGGTGGCTTGGGCCCGTTGATTTCGGCGTGTATGCAGCCGCTCTCGCCGTGGCTACGGCTGCAAATGCCTTCTCCTACGCCGGACTCGACCAAGCGTATCTGAGGAACGTCGTAGGAGACCAAGGCCTGCGGCGTGGACTGCTCGCCTGGCAGGTGATCTTCCTTTTTATCGCCACGGTGTCCGTCCTGGCTTACCCCCCGCTGGACGGGGAGGGGAAAGTTTCTGCACTCCTCATCGCCTTTGGATTGGCCATGACCTCACTGGCTCTCCCCTTCACTGCGAGGCCTCAGCGGCAGTTGCAGTATGCCGTCAAAGCGCGGCGCGACATCCTGTTGCGCTTGATTGCAGTGGCCCCGCTGCTGGTTGTACCCCTGGTAGCCTCGCCGAACGCGGTTGCTGCGGCCGGAGCATTCCTCCTCGGGGGCTTCGCCGCGCTCTTGATTAGCCTGCGACCTCGCACGTCCGCCGAGGTCGCCAGCAACGAACCGCGCCTGAAGCTCATTGCATTGTTCCGCGACTCGGTCCCTTTCGGGCTACAGAGCGCACTCATTGCGCTGTCGCGCCAAGCTCCGATGATATGCGCAGGTTTGGTTGCCTCCGTGACGCTTGCCGGATCCGCCCGTGCAGCCCTGTCGATCTACGGCATATCGGGATTGCTAGCGGTGGCAATGAATAACGATGTCTTGAGACCCCGCTTGTATGCGCGAGCGTCAGGTTGGGCGAGAATTCTTCGAGTCAGTTTCGCTGTGAACGTGGCGGCCGGTTCCCTAGTCGCCTTGGCCGTCTGGTTTGCCGCTCCGCAGATCGTGAGTGCGCTCTTCGGTCAAGACTTCGAGGCGGCGGCGGAGATTCTTGCATTGGTCATTCTTGGCACTCCTTTTTTCTTCGTGTCGAACTGGTTTGACACACTCTTGGTGGCGTCCGGCAGGCGATTCTCGATCGTCGCCAGGCTGGCCGTGAGCCTAGCGATAGTCGTGGGCACGATGCTTTCCCTCGGCTCCACTCCGCGAGGAATAGGGGCTGCAGTACTCGCCGCCGAGATCGCCTCCCTTATTCTCGTCCTACCCGCGGGCGTCAGCGCATGGCGCGCGGTCGTCAGGATTAAAGAGTCACCAGACGAAAAGGTGCAACCATGAGAATTCTATACATCGTCGGTGCCCCCCGCATTCGACTGGATGAAGGATCCAATACGCCAGGCCCGCGAACTCACGTCCTTGGCACGCTCGCGGCCATGAAGGAACTCGGGCACTCGGTGGACGTCTACCTCGCGAGCGACCAGAGATCCGCGAGGAGGCTGCGTGACACCGAGGAGCAAGACCTGCAGAAGTCGCCGGTTGCGTTGGCGGCGGGAGACCTCGCCCGCCTAGTAATAGGACTCTTGGCGCGGCGAACCCTCAAGCGATCTTTCGGGGGGGATTACGATCTTATCTACGAAAGATTCGCTAGCTACCAGTCTCTAGGTAAAGCGATCCGGCGCAGGCGGTCAGGCAGTAAATGGTTAGTCGAGAGCAACGGCCTCTTCTATAAGGAGGCGAGCGGCTCTCGAAAGTCCATTGGTATCCCGTGGCTTGCTCGAGCGCAGGAGACCCGCGCCTATCGCTCAGCGGATCTGGTGATCGCGGTCAGTGAGGCGATCAAAAAGCAGATCGTGGCCGAAGCGCGCGTTTCCGAGCGTAAGGTCCTAGTCGTTCCCAACGGTTTTGACTTCTCGTACTTGGCCTCGATCCAACCGAAGCGGGTATTCCCCGAAGGGGACATTGTCGTCGCCTTCCTTGGGCAGGTCGTCGGGTGGCAAGGTCTTGACCATCTCGTCAAGGTTATGGCATCGCTTGACGATCGCTTCAAGTTGCTCGTCGTTGGCGACGGTCCTGCCCTCGAAGGGCTGAAGGCGCGCGTTGAGTTGCTGCAGATGGGCGGGCGCGTCCACTTCAGCGGTCGTGTGCCGCACAGCGAGGCGCTAAATCTTCTGGCTGGTAGTGACATTGGCTTTGCTGGCCACAAGCCGACCGTCGACGGGGCGACCTACCACAGCCCGTTGAAAGTGTATGAATACCTTGCTCTCGGACTACCAGTCGTAGCAACCCGATCGAACGCAAGCAACGACGAATACCAGCCGAAGACGCTGCATCACTTCACCAGTGGTCATGATGAGGAACTGTTGCGAGCTCTCCTCGCTGCGGCGGAAGACGATAACAATCCTGAAACGCGCCGCGAGCGCACGGCTGAGGCGGCTGGAAGATTGTCTTGGACGGGCAGAGTCCGCGGCATGCTGGGCCGTCTCGAGGAAGGGGCGTAAGTGACCCAGGCAACGGACCGACCGGCTAGTGCGTTGGCTAGGCACATCGCTCGGCACGTCAGCGGAGGTCAGCCGCTCGCTGTGACTTGGCTAAATCACTACAGCGCACTGGTAGCTGAGACCACGGTCGGCGTCGACCTCGCCAACTTCGACGTGGTCGGTACGGATGGGAAGTTGTTGCAGTGGCTGGTCGGTGCGGAGCGCCGGACGAGCGCTGACCTGGTGGTTCCCCTAGTCCTGGAGGAACTCCGGTTACCACGAGTCGCACTCATCGGCGGAACGCCGCAGTCGGTGGCCGCTGCCGCGCATGCTCTCCAGTCGAGAAGTCGAATCGTTGGGGCCATGGATGGCTTCGACGGGCTGTTGAGAGGTGGACAGCTGAATGCCTGGCTAGAGGAAAGGGCGCCACAGCTGGTTCTGGTCGGCCTCGGTGCGGGCTTGCAAGAACTGGTGGCGCAGGAGGTCGCTTCGGCAAGCGCGGAAACCGTCGTTCTTACGTGCGGTGGCTATCTCGATCAGGTATCGCAGGCCGCCTACTATCCGGCGTGGGCGTACCCGCTACGCCTCAATTGGTTTGTGCGTTTGGTCAGAGAGCCTCGGCGACTCTGGCGCCGTTACACAATCTGGGCCGTACGTGCGGTACTTAGGCGCGGAGAGCTGCGTTCAATGATCCGGGGGTGTAGGGGATGGGAAAACCACCAGGCTCTGACGGACGCGTGACCACGCCTTACGTTCTGCTTGCTTGGCCGGACGGATCGGCCACCCAAGCGAACCCTTACCTAAGCCTTCTATATGCGTCGCTCCGACGAACAGGTCACTGGGAGGTCAGGCGCCTCTCGCGGCGCAGTCTCATCCGTCGGGCCCACATTCTGCACGTGCACTGGCCTGAAGACTTTGCCAGCCGTCATCGCTTTCGATGGGCGCGATTGATCCTGGTCCTATGCGTTCTGGCTTGGGCTCGAGTCTTCTTGAGAGCCAGGATTGTGTGGACGGCACACAACAGCCTCCCGCACGAGCCGATCTCGCGCTGGCAGCAGAGAGCGTTTTATGGGGCGTTGGCCAAGCTTGTTGCGGTCGTGGTTCACCTATCACAGGCGACGCAGGAAGAGTTCTATCGGGTGCACGGATCGCGCTTCGGGCGCGCACGGCACGCCGTGATTCGGCATGGGCTTTACGAGGCCGTCGGCGCGGCGGGACACTCCCCGCCGGCCGATTCCGACCAGCCCTTAGTGCTGGCGAACGTCGGACAGCTGCGTCCGTACAAGCGCCTGGTCGAACTGGTGGCCCGCTTCCCTCTGCAACCCTCCCGGCTGCGGCTCGTGATCGCAGGAGCAGCCGTCGATGCCGCCTACTCGGAAAAGCTCATGCGCGCAGTGACCGGTTCTTCCTCGGTCGAGTTACGTGCGGGGTGGCTCGCAGAGGAGGAAATCGCTCAAGTGGTGCTCGGTTCCGATGCCCTGATCTCGGCCGACCCAGATCTGGGCAACTCGGGGATGCTTCTTCTTGGTCTCTCTTATGGCCGGCGGGTGATCGCCATGGCGACGCCGGGAGTCGTGGAACTGCGCGAGACCGTTGGCGACGAGTGGGTCTTCAGCTATGGAGAACTCGACGATCCGGATCTCTGGGACAACCTCGAGGTGTGGCTGAGAAAGAAGCCCCTCAATGCCCCGAATCTGACGGAGTTCGCTTGGAGCGTTGTAGGCGAACAGCATCGTCAGCTTTTCGAGACCGCTGTGAATCGGCACTGACCCCTACGACCGTTGGCGATTCACCACGGGTGGCAGGGGCTACCACGGCCAGCCCAGCGCAGACTGCCAGAGACCAAAAGTAGGGGCTCGCGGTGGTGAGCTCCCACACAGGTTCTGTCAAGAACATGCTTGCGGCCGCACCCCCGATGCCGGCGGCAACTGGGGTTGCCGTAGTCGTGGCAAACCTCCACAGCAGCAAAGTCAGTGCCAGAAGCCCCAGCACACCCAGGTTGTTGAGTACGTAGGCGCCCTGAGCGTGCTCGTGGGGAAACGCAAATCCAGGAGTTCGCCCCATCATGTAGGCGTCTTCTAGCAGTCCGCGACCGGATCCGGTTAGCCAGTTATCGCGCAGGCCCTCGCGGACGACGGCGAACACTACACCTCGCTGGGTGAACGAGGTGGGCGAAGCCACGAAGAGGGTGACAACGGAGGCCGCGAGCGCTACGAGCGGAACTGCCAGTAGCCCAGTCCGGAGTATCCGAATGGCGGGGGCTGGCCTCCACATGTGGTCTCGGGTTGACGCCAGCGCTACTAGTGCCGTGACCCCGAGGGCAACCAAGGCCGTGCGACTACCGCTGCCTAGGACCAGAATTGGGCCGCACGCAAGCAGTGTCGCCGACACTGTCCGACTGCGCGCCACCACCGCGAGCGGAGCGGAGAGCGCAAAGAAGATCCCCAGGTTATTCTCGCTCGGCCAGTATGCACGCCATAGGCTTCCGAAAGCGCCGCACTTATCACTTCGGCATACGTCGGTGGTGGAGCTGGGGTCGAACAGGATAGTCAACAATGTGAGCGCGGAAAGTATCGCCGCGGTGGTTGCCAAAGGTGATAGGTGAGCCGCGGTCAACGGTGCTCGGGCAAGGAAGGCCAAAGAAATGGTCGCTAGCGCCGCGCCTAGAGTGAGGCTTGTTCCATCACCCCGGAACCACGTGAGTGAAGTCAACAGGATGCCCGTGCCGATGATGAGCCCAGTTGCAAGGTGGGAGGCTGGCCGCGTCTGTGAGTCCTCTCGGGTTCGTCGCATCAAACCAATTCCGCACAGCAGGAGGGTGCAGAACAGCGTCAGCGAGCCGACGAGGCCCGCCAAGTTGCCGTCGGCGGTCCAGACAAGGTTGCCGAAGGTGTCCCGGGTGCGCCGAGCGTTGTCCAGATAGAGGGATGTCGCGGAACGAAGGGGCACCGCCAGGAATAGCAAGATAAGGAGAGTCTCGACCAGCCTGTCCGCGCGGCGTCTTTGGCTGCTATCCGAACGCAGCCCACTTGCGGTTGCGATCACCGCAGCCTGAGCCAGGGCTGCAGAGGGTCCACGACTGCGGCTTTCGCAAGGTCGTCCGCGTCAGGAGCCGGTAGGGGGCTCATCGCGGTATGCACCCGCGTCGCATCCGCGTTGAGGGCCGTGGCCATCTCCACAAAGCTGGACCAGTGCGGTCCCATCAGCCAGTTCGCTGATGCCATTAGGTAGAGGTCGGCCACCGCTGCGACTACCGAAGCAGTCGAATTGTAAGCACCTTTAGGTAGCGTGTGCACGTTCGGAATTGCCTCGCGGATCTCCGCTTCTGCGATCGGCGAATCGCACGAAACAAAGAATGCGAGCTCGGGGGCCCGCTTGTGCAACGCATCCATTTCGGCGATGAACCATGAGACAGGCGACGCCTGTAGCGTGTTCTCATGTGCCTTGGCGTGGGCTCTGACTGAGACCCCGATGTAGGGGCGCCCCGCCAATCCTTGGTCCCACAGGCGGTTGACTAGGGTCGCGACCTCGGCGGCGGGCTTACTCGCGCGCAGTCGCGACTGCCAAGGCTCGGCGTCGTGAGGGAGCGCTAGAGCATGTTGAGTTCGGATGTTCCACAGGCGTTGGGTGGGGAGTAGGTCAGAAAGAGTTTCGTCGGAAGGCGTGCGCAGCACGTTGGCGAGTTCGGCCGGGAGTCTTAGGACAGGCCGGGCTTCCGGGACCTCCCACAGGGAATCTAGCGCCGGCTTGAACCTATGATCACGTGGCCAGACGTAGAGCAGGCGTCGCCCCGAGTGGGCTGCGAGTGACTCTGCGCCGAGGAGAACGCGCATCCGATTGCCGAGCCCGCCGATCGTTTGCACCAAGATGGTCCCATTTCGGTGCTTCCCTGCGCGCGATGGCAATGCGCCGTCCCCCTCTGGTTCCGGAGGCTCCGCGAGGTGCTGAGCCACGGGTCCGTCGAGCCTAGCCGAGCACGGGCCGGTTGCCGCTGACGAGTGCAGGGGAGGGGGGTGCCCGTGATGCGCCGCGACGGCTGCATGCCGAGGGTGCAGGGCCGAATGGGTGAACGGCGGCAGTGTGTTCTGTTGCTTCGGGCTAGATGAGCCGTCAACTTGCTCTATCGTCTGGGCGGCCTGCGATGCTGGCGCAGGGGCGAGAGAGGTAGGGCGCGCGGTGGACGTGCGAGAGATCTTGGCCGCGATGCGCAACTCGTGGTGGGCCCCAGCGATCGGGCTGATCCTCGGCGCGAGCGTCGCCTTGGGCGTGTGTCTAATCCAGACGCCTCTCTATGAGTCGCGCACGCAACTGTTTGTATCCACGGCGAACTCGGGAACTTCAGCCGAGGCCTTCCAGGGTAGCCAGTTCTCGCAGCAACGGGTCGCTTCCTATGCGCGACTCTTGGGGGGCGACGAATTGGCTAACCGCGTCATCGGGGACCTTGGACTGGATGTAACTCCCCAAGATTTCTCCTCCATGGTCTCTGCAGTGGCAGTGACAGACACGGTTCTGCTCGAAGTTGTTGTAAGTGATACGTCTGCACAGAGGGCGCAGCTCATCGCCGAGTCGATCGGTGACGAGTTCCCAGGTTTAGTGGCGGAACTCGAAACCGCCGACGAGCAAGCGGCTTCGCCCGTCAAGGTGACTGTGACAGATGCAGCGGACGTTGCGTCAGCTCCAAGTAGCCCGGTGATACCGCGAAGCGTCGCCTTGGGGGCGATCGTGGGACTGCTCGTCGGAGGTGGACTAGCCCTTCTTCGGGCACACCTTGATCGAACTGTAAAGGAGCCTGAGGTTGCCGCCGAGATGCTGGGGGCGCCGGTAATTGGCACCATCTTGCGGGATCCCGACCTGGAGCATCGGCACCTCGTAGGACGCGGTGCGACGGGGCGTAGCGCGGAAGACTTTCGTCAGCTTAGGACTAACCTGCAATTCCTTAGCGTCGATCACCCGCCGAAGATCATCATGGTCACAAGCGCGGTCCCGTCGGAGGGTAAAACGACCACCGTTGTGAACCTCGCTCTCGCCTTGGTCGATGCCGGGCAGCGGGTCACGATCGTAGAAGCCGATCTGCGCAAGCCCAAGGTGACCAAGTATCTCGACATGGTGGCGGGTGTGGGCCTGACTAACGTCCTCGCCGGGACGGCGGAAGTCGGCGATGTCATTCAGACGTACGGGTCGGCCGGGTTGAGCATCATCGGTGCTGGTCCGACCCCGCCGAATCCCGGAGAGTTGCTCTCGTCTCGCCACATGTCGGTGTTGCTCGAGAATCTGCGTGACGAGAATGACTTCGTGCTGGTGGATGCACCGCCCCTCCTCCCGGTTGCCGATGCGTCAGGTCTCGCTTCGGCCATGGACGGCGTGCTTGTGGCCGTGCGGTATGGCGTAAGCACTAAGGATCAGTTGCGACAGGCGGCAATGACTTTGCAACGAGTCCAGGCGAACACCCTCGGCGCCATCCTCAGCATCGTGCCACCGAAGGCTCAGATTGCGAGTGCGTACGGCTACGGATACAGCTATGAGGCTGACTCGACCGCTGGTCGCGGCAAGCGCCGAGCTTAAGTGTGTAGGCGGCATTCGATCGGAGTGTGAGCCTGACCTCCGGGGCCTAGCAGGTCTTCCAGATGGTAGTTCGGACGTGTAGCTTCCAACCGCTGGTTGAACGATGAAGTTCCCGGCGTCCATCAGGGATCCAGGGCCACTACGCCCGCATTGGCGCACGGGGGTGCCCGATTTCTCTGCTCGATGTGCAAGGTGTGCCCAGGAAGCCGGGTGAGCGACCTGCCGCGCGTGGCTGGTCGACGTACGCCTCCCGCTTCCGCGGGGAGGGGACGGAAGCCCGTCGCGCATGGCGGAGTGCCTACGTCCGCCGGGCCATCGTCGGAGATGTCGTTTGCGCAGCACTCGCAGGCCTGGCGGGTTACGTAGTCAGGTTCGGGAGCGATACCTCAACCCCGCAGGCTTCGACGTGGGCAGCTCTTGCTCTTCCCGTCGTCTGGGTGCTCGCCATGGTGGTGGCGCGAAGCTACGAGCAGCGGTTCCTCTGGGTAGGGGCTGAGGAATTTCGTCGGGTTTTCTTCGCGGCCATGATGCTGCTCGCGACCCTAGGAACGGTTTCCTGGGCCTTCCGCCTCGACGTGGCTCGGGGATTCGTCGTGCTCGCCGTCCCCTTGGCAGCGCTTCTCACGCTCGGCCACCGCTACTACCAGCGAAAGCTGCTCCACCGAGCACGTCGGCGGGGCGAGTACCTGCAGACCACGCTCCTGGTGGGGCACCGGAACGCCGTGGCAGCCCTTGACGAGCAGTTGGACCGGGAGGCGTTTCACGGGTACCGCGTGATCGGCTGCTGTCTCCCCGGCGACCAGTTCAGTCCCGAGGTCGATGCCTTCAACGGGCTTCCGGTCCTTGGTCGGCTCGACGAGGTGGCCGCCGTTGTGGCCCGGTACGAAGTCGACACCGTGGCGGTGCTCCCGTGCCCCGAGCTCGACGGGCCGGCCCTACGCCGGCTGGGCTGGGATCTGGAGAAAACCCGTGCGGAACTGCTGTTGGCGCCCGCCGTGACGGAGATCGTTGGCACGCGCGTGCGCATCCGTCCCGTGTGCGGGCTCCCATTGATGCACATGGAGCGCCCAGAGCTCACCGGCGCCCGCCGGCTCACCAAGGAGATCTTCGACCGCAGTTCCGCGTTGGCCGCCCTGCTGTTCTTCCTCCCGGTCCTGCTTGGTCTCGCCTTGTCAGTGAAGCTGAGCAGCCGAGGTCCCGTCTTCTTCCGTCAGGAGCGGGTCGGACGCGATGGGCGCTCGTTCTCGATGCTGAAGTTCCGCAGCATGGTCACCGGGGCCGACCGCATGGTCGGCCAGCTGGCAGAGGCTAGCGATGGAAACGGGGTTCTCTTCAAGAAGAAGGACGACCCGCGCGTCACTCGCGTCGGCAAGGTCCTGCGGCGTTATTCGTTGGACGAGCTGCCGCAGCTGATCAACGTCCTCCGGGGTGAGATGTCGCTGGTCGGGCCGCGCCCGCCGCTGCCGACCGAGGTCGAGCGGTACGGCTTCGACATGCATCGCCGATTCCTCGTGAAGCCGGGGCTGACCGGGCTCTGGCAGGTCAGTGGGCGCTCTGACCTGTCCTGGGACGACTCTGTGCGCATCGACGTCCGCTATGTCGAGAACTGGTCTCTCATGTTCGATTTCATGATCCTCTGGAAGACCGTGGGGGCAGTTCTGCGCGGATCCGGGGCGTACTGACCGCACAATGTGCCAGTGAATAACCCCGGCGCCTCCGCTGCGGCGGTCACGGTCCTCGTGGTGTGTACCGGCAACATCTGCCGGTCGGCCATGGCCGAGCAGCTGGGCCGCGCTTATTTGCAGGAGGCCCTCGGTGAGCGGGCCGGCGACATCCGGGTAGTCAGCGCAGGCACTCAGGCCGTCGTCGGGTCGGCGATGCATCCCGACAGTGCACTCGTTCTCTCCGGCTTCGGGGCTCGGGCCGAGAACTTTCGCGCGCAGCAGCTCACCGACGCTCTGCCGGCTCAAGCAGACCTGATTCTCACGATGACGCGGTCGCATCGGCGGGAGGTCCTGGCTCGAGCGCCTCGAGCGCTCGCTCGCACCTTCACTGTCCGGGAAGCGGCTGGGCTGCTCGCAGTCCTCGATGGCGGCAGCGGCAGCGCTGTTGTGGGGGAGAACTTCGGCCATCGAGTCCGCAGCCTTGTAGCCGCCCTGGGCGGGGCCCGCTCACGCCGACAGGGCGGCGCGGAGGACGACGTTCCAGACCCCATCCGCCAGCCCATCGAAGTGCACGAGCAGGTCGCCGAACTGATCGTCGAATCACTGCTGCCGCTGCTCAGCCGTATCGTCAGCCTGCACGAGTCGTTGGACTAGTCGAGGTCGCCCCCCGCGTCGCGATCGCCTTGCTGCGCGCAACGGCAATAGTCGCCGTGCGTGCGGACGCAATGCGGGGCGGCGTTCGCGCACTGTTGAAGTCCGAAATCGGCGCGTACGTTCTCGACCTCTGGGCAGAGATGTTTCGGACCGGCGGCCATGTTCGTCGCCGAGGGCGCACGGGGGTGCCTGCAGGCAGTGTTGGACACGCGTCGCGACATCTCTGTGGGCCGGGCTCGCAGCAGCTGGGGTTGGGGCCTGCACGCCTCAGGCTTTCGCGGCGAAGGCACGCTCGCCCGCAGGCAGTGGCGAGGCGACTATGTCCGCCGAGTGATCGTCGGTGATGCGCTCAGCGCCGCTGCTGCCGCGCTGTGTGGGTACTTGATCCACTTCGGACCTGCGGACTCTGTACCCGGGTATGCCTCCACCTGGGCAGCCATGCTGCTCCCGGTCATCTGGCTGGGTTCGATGGTGGTCGCCCGCAGCTACGAGGAGCGGTTCCTGTGGGTGGGGCCGGATGAGTTCCGGCGGGTGTTCTTCGCCGCGGTCATGCTCCTGGCCGCGCTGGGCACGGTCTCCTGGGCACTCCGACTCGACGTGGCCAGGGGGTTCGTGATCGTGGCTGTTCCGCTCACCGCCTCACTCACGCTGATGCAGAGATGTGCGCAGCGGTGGCTCCTGCACCGCGCCCGCCAGCGGGGTGAGCACCTGCAGACGACCTTGCTGGTTGGGCATCGACGTGCAGTGGCGGCCCTTGACGAGCAGCTGGAGCGGGAAGCTCAGCACGGCTACCGGGTCATCGGGTGCTGCCTGCCGGCGGACCAGTACGAGGCCCGGGCCGATGCGTTCAACGGGCTGCCCGTGCTCGGGGCTCTGGACGAAGTTGCCGACGTCGTCACCCGCTACGAGGTCGACACGGTGGCTGTCCTCCCCTGTCCGGAGCTCGACGGGCCAGCGCTAAGGAGGCTCGGGTGGGCCCTGGAGAAGACGCAGGCCGAACTGCTGCTCGCGCCGGCGGTGACCGAGATCGTCGGACCACGAGTGCGGATCCGTCCCGTCTGCGGGCTGCCACTCCTGCACATGGAGCGCCCAGAGTTGCGGGGAGTTCGGCGGCTGACCAAGGACACGTTCGATCGGACGGCCGCTGCTCTGGGGATGCTGTTCCTGGCGCCGGTGTTCATAGGGCTGGCGCTGGCTGTAGGGCTGACCAGCCGGGGTGGCGTGTTCTACCGCCAGGAGCGCGTCGGCCGTGATGGCCAGACCTTCAACATGCTGAAGTTCCGCAGCATGTTGTCCGGAGCCGACCGAATGGTCAGGGACCTGGCAGCCAACAGCAGCGGTAACGGCGTCCTCTTCAAGATGAAGACCGACCCTCGGGTCACACGGGTGGGCCGCGTTCTGCGGAGATACTCGCTCGATGAGCTGCCCCAGCTCATCAACGTCGTCCGCGGGGACATGTCCCTCGTCGGTCCGCGCCCCCCCTTACCGACGGAGGTCGAGCGCTACGGCTTCGACATGCAGCGTCGGTTCCTGGTCAAGCCGGGTATTACAGGACTTTGGCAGGTCAGCGGGCGCTCGGACCTTTCCTGGGACGACTCGGTGCGGATCGACGTCCGGTACGTGGAGAACTGGTCGCTGGCCTTCGACTTCATGATTCTCTGGAAGACCATCGGCGCGGTGGTGCGCGGGTCGGGTGCCTACTGACCGCGCCCGCTAACCGGGTGGTGGCAGCTCGCCGGGCAAGTTTGACTGCCCACGAGGCGCGGGCACCCTGGGCCGTGATCCGCTTTGGGGCCAAGCAATGGCTTCGTCAGAGCCACGGAGGCGGCGATCATGAGGATCTCAGTCATCGGCTGCGGCTATCTCGGTGCTGTGCACGCAGCTTCCCTGGTCGAGCTCGGCCACGAGGTCGTTGGCGTAGATGTCGACGAGCGCAAAGTGGCGTCACTGCGTCAGGGGCGCTCACCGTTCTACGAGCCCGGATTCCAAGACTTGCTGAGCCAGTCGCTGAAGTCTGGCCGACTGGCATTCAGTACCGACGTCGCCGTCGCCGCCGGTGCTCGCGTCCACTTCATCTGCGTGGGCACACCGCAGAAGCACGGTGAGTACGCGGCCGACTTGCGATTCGTGCAGGCAGCCGCAGAGTCCCTGCTGCTCGTGGTTGAGCCTGGCGACGTCGTGGTCGGCAAGTCCACAGTTCCCGTGGGTACGGCTGCCGGCCTGTCGCAGATGTTCGCCGAGAAGGTCCCGGGCACGCTGCTGGCGTGGAACCCCGAGTTCCTGCGGGAGGGGTTTGCCGTCCGTGACACCCTGCACCCTGACCGCCTCGTTTACGGCGTGGAGCAGGCATCTGAAGCGGACCCAGCGGCGGCAGTGCTCGATGAGGTGTACGCCCGCATATTGGCGCGGGGCGTGCCCAAGGTGGTCACCGATTACGCCACGGCGGAGATGGTGAAGACCGCAGCCAACTCGTTCCTCGCCACGAAGATCTCGTTCATCAATGCCATGGCCGAGCTGTGCGAGGCGACCGGGGCAGATGTGAAACAGCTCGCTGATGCGATCGGCTACGACGAGCGCATCGGGCGCCGGTTTCTCAACGCTGGCCTCGGCTTCGGCGGGGGCTGCCTGCCCAAGGACATCCGCGCGTTCATGGCCCGCGCCGGCGAGCTGGGTGCTGACCAGGCGCTGACTTTTCTGCGAGAGGTCGACAGCATCAACATGCGCCGGCGCATCCGCATGGTGGAGCTGGCTCGAGAAGTCTGCGACGGCTCATTGCTGGGCAAGCGCGTCGCGGTCCTGGGTGCGGCATTCAAGCCGGACAGCGACGACATCCGTGACTCACCTGCGCTCAACGTCGCGCAGCAGTTACAGCTACAGGGGGCCGTCGTGCGGGTCACGGACCCCGCCGCCATCGAGAACAGCCGCCGCGAGTGGCCGCACCTGGACTACGCCACGACCCCCGAGGAGGCGGCCGAGGGCGCCGACGCCGTTCTCGTCCTCACGGAATGGAAGCAGTACCGAGAGCTGGACCCGGTCGCCTTCGGCGAGGTCGTGCGTCAGAAGCGGGTGCTGGACGGGCGTAACGCCCTGAGTCGCACTGCTTGGACCGAGGCCGGCTGGACCTATCGGGCGCTGGGCCGCCGGGCCGGCTGACCTTTCGGTCTCACTCGGCGGAGGGGAGGTCAGGGGCGTCGCAGACCGCATCCCACTACCGTTGTGACCTGCACGAGTGCCCGCTGAGCAGTGGGCCGCCGGACGGGTCTCGCTCCGGTGGGGGGATGACGGCTTGAGGAGTCAGCAGACGATGCGCATGCTCGTCACCGGGGGTGCCGGTTTCATCGGTGCCAACTTCGTGCACCAGACGTTGCGCGACCACCCCGAGTTCGAGGTCACGGTCCTCGACGCGCTGACCTACGCCGGCAACCAGGGCTCACTCGCTGCCGTTCGCGACGATATCGAGTTCGTGCACGGCTCGGTGGCCGATCCCGAGGTCGTCGACCGGCTCGTGGGACGCAGTGACGTCGTCGTCCACTTCGCCGCCGAGTCGCACAACGACAACTCGCTGCGCGATCCTTCGCCGTTCCTCACGACCAACATCGTCGGCACGTTCACGCTGCTGGAGGCCGTGCGAAAGCACGGCGTCCGCTACCACCACATCTCCACCGACGAGGTCTACGGCGACCTGGAGCTCGATGACCCGGCGAAGTTCACGCCGGAGACGCCGTACAACCCGAGCAGCCCCTACTCCTCGACCAAGGCCGGCTCCGATTTGCTGGTGCGGGCGTGGGTGCGCTCGTTCGGCATCCACGCCACCATCTCGAACTGCTCCAACAACTACGGGCCGTATCAGCACGTCGAGAAGTTCATCCCGCGGCAGATCACCAATGTGCTCTCCGGCCTGCGCCCCAAGCTCTACGGCGCGGGTGAGAACGTGCGCGACTGGATCCACGTGGAGGACCACAACTCCGCGGTGCACGCCATCCTCGACCGCGGGCGATCCG
The DNA here is from genome assembly GCF_020166105.1 of Blastococcus sp. LR1. Taxonomy (GTDB): domain Bacteria; phylum Actinomycetota; class Actinomycetes; order Mycobacteriales; family Geodermatophilaceae; genus Blastococcus. Next base: position 688,918 of record NZ_JAIUJY010000002.1, on the reverse strand, counting down.
GTGAGACGTACCTGATCGGTGCCGACGGCGAGCAGAACAACCGCGAGGTGCTCGGCCTGATCCTGGAGCTCACCGGCCAGCCGGCCGACGCCTTCGACTCGGTGACCGACCGCGTCGGCCACGACCTGCGCTACGCCATCGACGCCACGAAGCTGCGCACCGAGCTGAGCTGGACGCCGCGGTACACCGAGTTCCGCGACGGCCTGGCCGCCACGATCGACTGGTACCGCGAGAACGAGAACTGGTGGCGTCCGCTGAAGGATGGCGTCGAGGCGCAGTACGCGGCCCAGGGACAGTGAACGCGGTCATCGTCGGCGCGGGCGGCCAGCTCGGTCGGGCGCTCCGGCGTGAGTTCCCGGATGCCGTGGCGCTGGACCGCGCGGCGCTCGACGTCACCGACCCGGGAGCCGTGCGCGCGTACGACTGGTCCGGTGTCGACGTCGTCCTCAACGCTGCCGCCTGGACCGCGGTCGACGCGGCCGAGCACCCGGCCAACCTCGGTGCGGTGCGGGCCGCGAACGTCGACGCGGTGGGCCACCTGGCCGATGCCGCGGAGAAGCACGGCTTCGCGCTCGTGCACCTCTCCAGCGAATACGTCTTCGACGGGAGCCATGACGGGCCGATCCCGGAGGGCCTCGAGCCCTCGCCGCTGAGCGTCTACGGGCGCAGCAAGGCAGACGGCGACGTCCGCGCCATCGCGATCGAGCGGCACTGGCTGGTGCGCACCACCTGGGTGGTGGGGGAGGGCGGCAACTTCGTCCGGACCATGGCGGGCCTGGCCGACCGCGGCATCTCCCCGTCGGTGGTGGACGACCAGATCGGCCGCCTCACCTTCGCGAGCGAGCTCGCGGCCGGCATCCGGCACCTCGTCGAGAGCCAAGCGCCCTACGGCACCTACAACCTCACCGGCGACGGCGAACCGGCGAGCTGGGCCGACGTCGCCGCTGCCGTCTTCACCGCCCGCGGCCGCTCCGCCGCCGACGTCACCCGGGTGATCACCACCGAGTACTACGCCGGGAAGACCGGCATCGCCCCGCGGCCGCTGAACAGCGTGCTCGACCTGGCGAAGATCCGGGCCGCCGGGTTCCGGCCCCGCGACTGGCGTGCGGGTCTGACCGAGCACCTGGCGCCCGTCGGCGCCGGGACGGCACACCGCCCTTAGGCGACCGGCCGCAGTGGAGGTTGCTGCCACGCTTCCGTCGACGCCCGTGAGCTGCTCATCAGGTGGAGCGGCTCAGGGAGTTGGACCCGCCCGAAGCGCCCCCTCTGGGCGCTCGGTCAGGTGGCGGTGCGTGACCGGAACCGGGCCGATCCCGTACCTTCGCGGGCATGGCACGGGGAGGGTTCGAGCGACCGCCGCTGTCGGTGATCGTGCTGATGATCGTCGGCGTTCTCACGCTCGTCGCGGCCTCCGTGGCAGTCGCGACGCGCGAGCCCGCCATCTCGGCGGCCGAGGCCGACAGGCTGAACGACGAGGCGCGGGCGGCGGGGCTGCAGACCGACGAGCCGGAGCGACGACTCACCCTTCCAGCGGACCCCCGGCTACTGATCTTTGGCGACTCGTACACCACCGGCTTCGGCGCGGAGCCGGCTACTGACGGCTGGGCCTACGAGGCCATCGAGCAGCTCGGCTGGCCGTCCCTGCGATCCGGTGCGGGTGGCACCGGGTACACCACCGGATCCGAGCAGGACTCGCGCACCTACCTCGAGCGGCTGCAGGAAGTGATCAGCGCGGGGGAGCTTGCGCCCAACGTGGTCGTCTTTCAGGGCGGGCTCAACGACAGCCGGGCCACGACAGGCGAGATCGCCGACGCGGTGCAGGCAACGATCGGTGCCGCGCAGCAGGCATGGCCCGACGCCGTGATCGTCGTCGTGGGCCCCGCCGCCCCGGAGCCTCTGGACAGCGCGCTGGCGCCGATCGACGACGGCGTCCGGGCGGGAGTGAGCCGCACCGATGCCATCTACATCAGCCCGCTGTCCGAGGACTGGTTCACCGAGGCCAACAGTGAGCAGTACGCCTTCACGGACGGCTCGCATCTGAACAGCGAGGGCCACGCCTACTTCGCGGAGCGCTTCCTGGTGGAGTTCCGCGAGCTGGCCGGGTTGACCGTGCCAGCCGCGCCCTGATCGTCAGGTAGCGATGCCCAGGCGGGTGAGGTTGCGGATGCCGAACTCGCCGACGCGGAACGAGTAGTTCGGGGCGGTGCCCTGGTCGGAGCGGATCTGCACCTGGAGCACCCCGGTGGTGGAGGCGGGGACGACCTGCTCGACGTAGAAGACGCCGGCGGTGATGTCGGTGTTGACGCGGAGCCACGCCAGGTTCTCGGGGTTGGTGGCTCCGACGAATTTCGCCATCACCTCGACCTTGGAACCCTGGGCCTCGACGCCGACTGTGGTCATCTTGAAGGAGAGCGACAGGCGGTCTCCGGCCGAGAACATCGAGGTGCCGATGCTCTGCTCCAGGACGTGGGTGTCGGTGGCGGTGCGGGTGCACTCGTAGGCCTTGCCGCCCCGGAAGGCGGCGTCGGTGACGACGCTCTCCACGAAGCCGGTGCCAGCGGACGACGTCCAGCCGGTAGGCACGGCCGTCCCGTTGAGCATCAGCCCGTTGGTGATCAGGTTCGTGGTGTCGACGTTGTCGCTCGGCGTCCAGGCGCGGGTCGGCCGAGGCCCGGCGGCCGGGGCGAGGGTGTCGACGAGGGCCTGCGCCATCGCCTTCATGCCGACCTTGTTCGGGTGGGTGACATCAGCGAACCACCCGGCCTTGTAGCCGCCCGTCGCCGGGTTCACGAGGATGTCGTAGAAGTTGACCAGCCGCAGTCGATTCAGCGAGGCGTAGCGGGGCAGCCACCCGTTCAGGGTCCTGATCTTCGTCTGGATCTGGGCGTTGCTGTCGTTGCTCGGCGGGATGGTCGTGAGCACCGGCTCGATCCCGGCGGCTCGCAGAGCCGCGACGATCAGCGGAATGTTCGTCATGGCAGGGGCGGCGGTGCCGTCGTTGGTGCCGCAGGTGACGACGCAGACGTCCGGCTTCGGGTTGAGTCCGGTGACCTCTCCGACGCGGGCGAGCACCTGGGCGCTGGTGTCGCCGGGCTTGCCAGCGTTCCAGCGGTACTGGATGCGGCCTTCAGACAGGAGCGCCGACAGGATCGGCACGGACGCCCAGTAGTCGTTCTGCGCCTGGTTGAAGTTCTGCCCGGCGGTGATGGAGTCGCCGAGGGCTGCCAGCTTGATCGCCCCGCCGAGGACTCCCGCCTCGGTGACCACCAGCCGGGAGGCCGCCCTCTGGGCCACTTTCCGAGGCACCTCGGGCAGGTCGTCGTCGGCGAACGCGGTGGCGTTCTGGCCCAGCGAGTCGCTGCGCAGGTAAGTCCATCTGCGCTCAGCGGCGGTGTCGTCGAGATAAACGACGCTGGCCGCCCCCACCCGGCCGGTACCGAGCACCGGCGCGGTGAAGAAGTCGATGTTCTCCGGCGTCACGCCGCGCAGCGAGTAATCCAGCTGCACCATGTCGGCGTTGCTCAGTCTGTCGTCCACCGCCACCGCGTCGGTCACCGCGCGCAGCGCGCCGTCGAGCCGGGTCGGGCTGCTGAACGTGTCGGAGCTGAACAGCTTGCCGAACATCGCCTGCAGGTACTGCTGCTGCCGCTTCACGCGGTCGAAGTCACCCACCGGCAGGTCGTAGCGCTGGCCCAGGTACCAGCGGACCTGCCCGCCGTTCAGAACAGCAGGAGGCGGGGGCTTCGTGCCCCTACGGGGCAGGCGGAACGGTCAGTGGGCGCCGCGCGACGGCGGGGCGATCGAACCCGCGACGACGACGTTCAGCTCAGCGGTGAGCTCGGCGTCCTCGTCGGCGATGCGCACGGCACGGCCGATGACCGCAGCCAGCAGCAGCGCGACCACCATCCAGCAACTTGCAACCAGCCACAGTGCGCTCATGAGTTCTTCCTACGGGAGGACCAGGCCCGGGAAGAGCCGACCGATCAGGCATGCCTTGCCAAAACGGGCGGCCACTTCAGTGGGCTCGCCTTCTACCCGGGACGCGTGGGGTCCATTCATGCCGATGTGACGATTGGGACTCGACGCGAGCACCCAGCGTGAGCCGGGCGTCATGTTTCGCCACGTTCCTGCCGATGAACTGCTCGTGTGGTGGCTCTGGGTAGTAGGTGGACTTGTCGCGTGGTTCGTCCTCGCCTTCGGGCTGGCGCTCGTCATCGGCCGGAGCATCCGGACCGCTGACCTCCGCACCCCGGATTCGACGGGCCTGCTGACCACCGCGGACCTCGCCCCGCAGGCTGCCCCCGGTCGCGTGCGGCGCCGCGCCGTGCCGCTGCCCCCGATCGGCATCGCGCTCGCCGCCCTCGCCGTCGGCTTGATGACCGTCGGCTACGGCTTCCGGTTGTCCGGCACCACCAGTCCGCTCGCCCGGGCCCTCTCCATGGACGATCCTTTCTCCCTGCCTCGGATGTACGTGGCGGCTCTCTTCGGCGCCGCGGCTCTCGCGGCCGTTGCCGGCGCGGGTACCACGCGCCGCACCTGGTGGCTCGCCGTCGCCGTGGTGGCCGGCGGCATCGCCGCGGTCAAGGCCGGCAGCACCGTGCACGTCGACGCCAAGGTGGCACTGACCGGAGCGGTCGGTACGCAGGGAGCCGTGCTGATCAGCGTGACGGCGGCTGCCGTCGTCGTCTCCGGGCTGTTCGTCCTCAGTCGCACCGAACGCCGTGACCGCCGCCGGGTCCTCGGCGCGCTCACCGGGTATGCCGTGGCCTCCGTCGGGCTCTCCGCGCTCAGCTCGGCCGTGCCCGGTGGCTGGGCTGCGACGGCCACCTACCTCGAGGAGTCCGGCGAGGCGCTCGCCGGCGTCGCGTTCCTCGTCGCCGTGCTCGTCGGTGTCGCGCCGCGCCTGGCGCTCCCGGCGGACTGGGCGCTGCGCCGTACCGCCGACGCCGAGACCCTCGACGTGCGCGAGGCCCTTCCGGGTCGGCCGACCGGGGACGGGCTGCGGGGCTGACGCCCGTTCAGAGGCCGGGGCGCACCACGCCGCACCGGCAGGCGTACAGGCTCGACCCGCTGAACGGGTCGGCGCCGGCGTAGCGGAACCAGTGCACGTGGCGGGCGCCCGCCGCGCGGAGCTGCGACTGCCGCTCCGCGTTCGATGCCGGAATCACTCCGCTGGGCGCGTGCATGGTCGCACTGTGCCACCTGGAGCAGCGGCGGAGAAGACCTCCGATCGGAAATCAGCGGTGACGCATCGCGCCGGGTGCTGCCTTCCCTTGGCCCGACCGGGTCAGCGCGGGACGTTGGGAAGTGCGTCGTCCTCGAACTCCGCGGCGTTCTGGGCCAGCGAGTCGTTCCGCAGATAGCCCCACATGCGCTCGCACGCGCCGTCGTCCAGGTAGACGACACTGGCCGCCCCCTCGCGGCCGGTGCCGAGCACCGGGGCCGTGAAGTAGTCGATGTCGCCCGGAGTGACGTCGCGCAGGGAGTAGGCCAGGGACAACAGATCTCCGTTGCCCAGGGCGTCGTCGATGCTCACCGCGCTCGTCACGGCGAGCAGCGCCGCGTCCAGCCGTTGGGGGTCGGTGAACGTGTCCGCGCTGAAGAGCTTCTCGAACATGGCGCGGAGGTACTGCTGCTGACGCTTGACCCGGTCGAAGTCCCCGCCCGGCAGGTTCTTGCGCTGCTGGAGGTACTGCCGCACCTGGGCGCCGTCGAGGTGGTTGACGCCTTCCTCGAAGGTGTACCCCTGGTGGGTCGTGGTCTCGGCGACCCTCACGTCGACGCCGCCGAGATCATCGGTCACCTGGATGAGCCCGTCGAAGTCGATCGCCACGTAGTGGTCGATCCGCACCTCGGTCAGCTGCTCGACGGTCTGGATGAGCAGTGACGGGCCACCGAACGCGTAACTGGCGTTGATCTTGTTCCTGCCGTGCCCAGGGATGTCGACCCAGGAGTCCCGGGGGATCGAGACCAGTTGGGCGTGCCGGCGGTCCGCGGTGAACCGGGCGAGCATGATCGCATCGGAGCGGCCGTCCGGATCCTCGCCCTCGGCCACGTCGGCGCGGGTGTCGGAGCCGACCAGGAGGAAGGTGACCGGGTCGTCGCCCGCCTCCTGCACCGGCGTCGCGGGAGCGGGCCGGCTGTCGGCGTCCAGGTCGGCGAAGACGTCCGGGACGCGGTCGATGTTGCCCGCCCATCGGTCGGTCAGGTACCAGAGTCCGCCGCCGACGAGGAGCGCGAGGACGAGTCCGAGGACCCCCAGACTGATCAGCACCCGGCGCAGAGCCCGGCGTCGGCCGGACGTGCGCGAGGTGTCGGCGGCGTCGGGAGCCGCCCCCTCGGAGGTCTCCTCCTCCGGAGCCGGCGCGGGCAGCAGCGCATCCCGCGCCTGCCCGCTCTCCACGTCGTCCCGCATGCCGCGCCCCCGAATGGCAGATGAAGGGTCGAATGTACGGCCGGGCGTCGGCGAAGCGGGCCTGCGCTTCCCCCGGCGGAGTGAGGACGCGGCGCTCCGGCTGGCCGGATGCCCCGTCCGGGCGGACTTCCCGCAGGGATTTGGCCCTTCCTGCTGTGCGCGTTCTAGGGTCGGAGTCCACCAGTGCGAGCCGGACGTCTGCGCCGGAAGTCATCTCGCCGGACATCTTGGAGTGTGCGTGAAGATCTCGGTCATCGGCTGCGGCTATCTCGGTGCCGTGCATGCGGCGTCGATGGCGGAGCTCGGGCATGACGTCGTGGGCATCGATGTCGACGAGGCGAAGGTCGAGTGGCTGTCCCGGGCGAAGGCGCCGTTCTTCGAGCCCGGCTTCGACGACCTGCTGGCGCGCACCCTGGCGACCGGGCGCCTGCGCTTCTCCACCGACTTCGCCGACGCGGCCGGCTCGTCGGTCCACTTCGTCTGCGTCGGGACTCCGCAGAAGCGCGGCGAGTACGCCGCCGACATGCGCTACGTGCAGGGCGCGGTCGAGTCGCTCTTGGACGTCCTGAAGGTCGGGGACCTGGTGGTCGGCAAGTCCACCGTGCCGGTGGGAACCGCGGCGGCCCTCGCAGCGCTCGTGGAGAGCAAGGTGCCGGGTGCGCTGCTGGCGTGGAACCCCGAGTTCCTGCGGGAGGGTTTCGCGGTGCAGGACACCCTGCACCCCGATCGGCTGGTCTACGGTCTGCCGGCAGGCGCGGACGGGGACACTGCCCGCGCCCTGCTCGACGAGGTGTACGCGACGATCGTGGACCGGGGCACGCCCAAGGTGGAGAGCGACTACGCCACCGCCGAGATGGTGAAGACGGCGGCCAATTCCTTCCTGGCCACGAAGATCTCTTTCATCAACGCGATGGCGGAGCTCTGCGAGGCCACCGGCGCCGACGTGAAGCTCCTCGCCGACGCGATCGGTTACGACGACCGGATCGGCCGCAAGTTCTTGAACGCCGGGCTCGGGTTCGGTGGCGGGTGCCTGCCCAAGGACATCCGCGCGTTCATGGCCCGCGCCGGTGAGCTGGGTGCGGACCAGGCGCTCACGTTCCTGCGCGAGGTCGACAACATCAACATGCGCCGGCGGATCCGCATGGTCGAGCTGGCCCGCGAGGTCTGCGACGGGTCATTGCTCGGCAAGCGGGTGGCGGTGCTGGGTGCGGCCTTCAAGCCCGACAGCGACGACATCCGGGACTCCCCGGCGCTCAACGTCGCCGCCCAGCTGCAGTTGCAGGGGGCTGTCGTGCAGGTCACCGACCCGGCGGCGGGCGACAACATCCGGCGCAACTGGCCGCAGCTCGACGTCGTCGACACGCCCGAGCAGGCGGCGCACCGCGCGGACGCCGTCCTCGTGCTCACCGAGTGGAAGCAGTACCGGGAGCTCGACCCCGCCGCCTTCGGGAAGCTGGTGAAGCAGAAGCGCGTGCTGGATGGCCGCAACGCCCTCGACCGCGAAGCATGGACCGCCGCAGGGTGGGCTTACCGGGCGCTCGGCCGCCGCGCCGGCTGACCTCGCTGCCGGCGGGCGCCTGTACGACACCGCGGCGGAGCACCTGCCCGAACAGCACGCCGACGGGAAGGGCCACCGCCAACCACACGATCACCAGCATCAGCACCCGGGTGACTCCTACCTCTTTTGGTGGTACCTGCTCGACGACCAGCCGCTCACTGTCAGCACCCCGATGGGCACGACAGGTGAGGCACCGCCGTGTACGCGCGGGGACGGGCGGGTGAGGGGGCGATCGGCAGCCACCTGAAGAGCCCATCCGAGCTAGATCGAGGTTCGACGTCCACGATCTAATCGTGATTACCTACAGTCACATGGCGGGCAGTTGGCCCGTCGGCAGCGCGGAGGTTAAGAGTGAGATCCGTCGTCACGGGGGCAGCCGGCTTTGTCGGATCCCACCTGTCCGAGCACCTGCTGGCCCAGGGCGACGAGGTCGTCGGCATCGACGTCTTCACCGACTACTACGACACGGGCATCAAGGAGCGCAACCTCGAGGCCGCCCTCGGGAACGAACGGTTCACCCTCGTCCGCGGCGACCTGCTGACCGCCCCGCTGGCCGAGCTGTTCGCAGGTGCCGACGTCGTGTACCACCTGGCGGGTCAGCCCGGGGTCCGCCCGTCCTGGGGCTCGGACTTCACCACGTACGTGTCGCACAACGTGCTGGCCACCCAGGCGGTCCTGGAAGCGGCGCGCACGGTGGAGCTGAAGAAGCTGGTGTACGCCTCCAGCTCGAGCGTGTACGGCGACGCGGAGTCCTATCCGACGTCGGAGCAGGTGCGCCCACAGCCGATCTCGCCCTACGGCGTCACCAAGCTCGCCGCGGAGCACCTCTGCGAGCTGTACCGCACGGCTTTCGGCGTCCCGACCGCCTCGCTGCGGTTCTTCACCGTCTACGGCCCCCGGCAGCGCCCCGACATGGCGTTCAGTCGCCTGGTCGCCGCCGGCCTCGAGGGCACGGTCTTCGAGCTCTACGGCACCGGTGAGCAGACCCGGGACTTCACCTACGTCGGCGACATCGTGCGGGCGCTGCACGATGCGGCGACCTCGGACTTCGTGGGTGTCGCCAACATCGGCGGCGGCAGCCGGACCTCGATGAACGAGGTCGTCGACATCGTCTCCGACCTCGCCGGTGAACCGGATGTCCGCCGGCTCGCGAAGGTTCGAGGTGACGTCAAGGACACAGCTGCCGATACGCAGGTCGCCCGGGACGGGTTCGGCTATGCGCCGCAGGTCTCGCTGCGGGACGGGTTGGCGCTGATGGTCGAGGCGGCGCGGGGCACCGGAGGCGGTGCGGCAGCAGCGGGTGCGAGCGGAACGGGGAACGCGACATGAGCGACCGACGGGGTGCGGGAGCGCCGCAACCGGACCACCAGGGCCCCAGCTCGGGTGCACCCCGATGACGGCCGACCTGGGCAGCAGCCGGCCGGCCGGTCGGAGCGAGCTCGACATCGTGCCCACGGTGTTCGCCGACAACTTCGCCGTCGAGTTCCAGGCGGAGCCAGAGGTCGTTCCCGCGCCGGTCCCCGTGGCAGGGGACCTGCCCACTGCTACCGAGGAGCGCGCACGCCACCGGGTCGAGCGACTCCGCCGGGCCTTCCGGGTGCCGGCGATGCTCCTGCTCGCCGTGGACGTGGCGGCCTTCTCCGCCGCCACGCTGCTGACCGGCACGGCTCAGCTCAAGGGACTCGTCCTGCTGCTGCTCGTGGTGGCGCTGTACCAGCACGCCGGGCTGTACCGGTCACGCTTCACCTTCTCGATCCTGAACGACGCGCCGACCCTGATCGGGCGGGGCGTCGGCGCGGGCGCCGTCGTGATGGTGCTCGGAGGACTGCAGGACGGCCGCGCCGGCACGGCCCGGCTGGCCACGGCCGTGCTCTTCGTGGTCTTCTGCCTGCTCGGTCGCGCCGCGGTCTACCACGGGATCCGCGTCGCTCGCCGTCGGCACCGCCTCCAGCAGCACACCCTGCTGCTCGGAGCGGGTCAGGTCGCCGGCACCCTTGCCGAGAACCTGCTCGAGCACCCCGAGTACGGCTTGATCCCTGAAGGCTTCGTCGAGGACCACCCGCTCCTCGACGAAGGCGAGCGCCCGGTGCCCGTGCTGGGCCGCTATGAGGACCTCACCCGCGTCCTGGTCGAGCACCAGATCGACATGGTCATCGTCACCTACGGCTCCGTCCGGGAACCCTCGATGGTGAGCCTCCTGCGCGCCTGCGACCGCCTGGACTGCGAGATCTTCTTCGTGCCCCGGCTCTACGAGCTGCACACCGCGACCAAGGACACCGAGGTGCTGTGGGGTGTTCCCCTGGTCCGCCTGCGGCGGGCACCGTTCCGCACCCGGGCCTGGACCGGCAAGCGGATCTTCGACGTCACCATCTCCGGCTTGGGCCTGTCTCTCATTGCGCCGATCATGCTCGTCTGCGCGGCCATGGCCAGGTACGAGACGGGCTCGGCCATCTTCCGCCAGCAGCGCATCGGCCTGGACGGACGCCCGTTCGAGATCCTCAAGTTCTGCTCGCTGCGACCCGCGGCCGTCAGCGAGTCCACGACGAAGTGGAACATCGCCGAGGACGGCCGGGTCGGGCCCTTCGGCAGGTTCCTGCGCCGGACGTCGCTGGACGAACTGCCTCAGCTGTGGAACGTGCTCCGCGGCGACATGAGCCTGGTCGGCCCGCGCCCCGAGCGACCGTTCTTCGTGGACGAGTTCGCCCGCCGCTACCCCTGGTACACCGCCCGGCACCGGGTGCCTGCCGGTCTGACCGGTTGGGCCCAGGTCCACGGCCTGCGGGGAGACACCTCGATCGCCGACCGCGCCAAGTTCGACAACTTCTACATCGAGAACTGGTCGATGTGGGGCGACATCAAGATCTTGCTGCGTACCGTGGGCAAGGTGCTGGGCGCAGCGGGTCGGTGACGCCCATTGTGAGGATGCAGTGGCCGGAGCTCCTTCCCGGCACCGGCGGTGTCGTGTCCAATCGAGCACCAGGATTCGGCGCGTGCCCCGGAACGCTCGTGAGTACACCGGCGACGCTCCGACGACGGAGCGGAACTTCGACATCCGTGCTGCACATGCAGCACGGCCTGACGTGACAGGACGACATCGGTGGATCTGACCGAGGCAGCACAGCGCATCTTCAAGTACCACTGGGTTCTCATCCTCGTGACCACCCTCATCGGTCTGAGCATCCCGCTCCTGCTCGCGCAGGCGCAGGACGACGAGTACCGGGCGAGCGCACGCATCGTCATGGGCTCCGCCGATCCCCGCGACGGCGAGGAGGCCACCAGCCAGGCCGACGCGGCGCTGGGTGTGGCCACGAGCCCGGGAGTGGTCGGCGACGCGCTGACCGAGACCGGCGTGCAGCGGGACGCCGACGAGGTCGCCGGGCGGGTGCGGGTCGAGCCCGTCGGCACCTCCGGAGTGCTCGAGCTGGCGGTCACCGACCCTGACCCCGCGGCGTCCGCAGCTCTCGCCAACGCGCTGGCCGATGCCATCGTGGAACGGCGCGCCGAGGCTGTTCTCGGTGACACCGAGCGACTTCTCCAGGCCACGGACGAGCAGATCGCCGAGCTCGCCGCCACGGTCACCGCGATCCAGGACGAGGCGGCCGCAGCTGCCCGGCAGGAGAGCCGGGCGATCGCTCTGGGTCTGGCCCCCGACTCGACGCTCGACGCGATCGAGCTGCGCAACGACCAGGCGGTCGACCAGCTCAATCGCGCCCAGGACCAGCGTCAGCTGCTGGCGCAGACCCTGGCCGAGACGGTGCGGCCCGACGTGATCGACCGGGCGCCGGAGCAGGGCACCCTCGTCGACGCCTCCGTGCCGGCTCGGCTCGCCGTGGGCGCTCTCCTCGGGCTCCTGCTCGGGATCGCCCTCGCGGCAGCGCTGGAGGCGTGGCGTCCGACGCTGAACGGGCACACCCTGGCTCGTCACTTCGGGGTGCCGCTGCTCGGCCACCTGCCGCGGCTGCCCGGCCGCGGGGCCGGCATCGACGACCCCCGGCTCACCACGTACGTCTCGCTCGCGGCCGACGGGGCGGGGGTGCGGTCCTACGAGCTCGTGCAGGTCGGCCCGAAGACCGACGTCTCGCCGTTGGCCGAGGCGCTCGCCCGGGGCGACGGCAACCATGACGTGCTTCCCGCCGAGGAAAGTGCTTCGAACGGGACCCTGGCGCTGTCCACCAGGTCCCACGGCGGTGCCGGCGTCATCGTGGTGGCGCCGGAGAGGACCAGGTCCACGTGGCTCGAGGACCTGGAACGGCACGTGCAGCTGACCCGGCAGCCAGTCATCGGCGTCGTCACCTACGGGAAGCGCGCAGCGGACGGATCCGGCACCGCGGGCGAGGACGCACCCCGGACGGGGGCGAACGGTGGCGCGAAGGTGAACGGCGGCGCGAAGGGGCGCGGTGGCACGAAGGCGGACGGCGGCGGAACCGGCCGTTCCGAGCCGGGCACCAAGCGCAACGCGACGTCCTCCGCTGCCACCAAGTCCTAGGTCCGGATCGTGGCTGCACACCGCGCCGAACGAGGGAAACGGGGGGTGGACATGGCCGACCGGTGGACGGACGGTCAGCCGCCCAGCAGTCACAGGCCCCTGAGGTCGCCGGACACCGAGCCGGGGACCGGCGTGCTCGCCGTCTTGTGCCTGGCGATCGCCTCGATGCCGCTGGTCAACCCCAAGGCGCCGGGCAATGCGGCACCGATCGACGCGTTCATGGCTCTCGCCCTGTTCGTGGTGTTCGCCTGGGCGCTGCGCAACCGGGTGCTCATCCGCGTGCCCTACGTCGTGCCGATGGCGGGACTGGTGCTCACCGGCCTGACGGCCGCGCTGATGAGCCTGGCCCCGACCAAGGGCGCCATCGCGGTCGCGCAGGAGATCTTTCTGCTGCTCTGGTGCACAGCCATCGTCGCCGTCTGCCGGACGCCGCGAATCCTGTTCCTGCTCATGCGGGTGTGGGTGCTCAGCGCCACCGCGTGGGCGGCGCTGCTGGTGGCCGCGGTCAGCGTGGGGTTCGAGCCCATCGTCGGGGCGACCGAGGGCGGCGGGGCGCGGGCCCGGCTCTTCTTCGACCACCCCAACATGGCCGGCAACTTCTTCATGGTCACGGTCTTCATCGCGGTGGCGGCGGGTTATCCGACCCGGCGCTCCGCGCGCGCCGGCGCCGTCGCCGTCCTCCTGCTGGCGCTGCTCATGACCGGGTCCAACGCCGCACTGCTGTCCCTCCTCGGCGGAGCCATGGTCGCGCTGTTCCTGCACGTGCGCTCGCGGTCCGGTCTGGTCACGGCAACGGCGACAGCGCTCTGCCTGGCCGGCGGGCTGGCCGCCGGGTGGTTCGTCATCGGGCAGCCGCTGCTGGCCGCGGCCCAGCAGAGCGACAACCCGCTGCTGCGCTACTCGCTGGGCCGTGGTGAGGCCAGCGCCGAGGGGCGCGTGGACCTGTTCGCCTCGCAGTTCGAGCTCTACGAGCGCGGCAACCTGCTCGGCATCGGCCCGGCCGGCACTAAGGAGGCGCTCGGCGCATCGGCCGCCCAGACGGTCAAGGAGGCGCACAACGACTACCTGGCCACCCTCGTGGAGCGCGGCCCCCTCGGCCTGCTCGCGCTGATGGCGCTGGTCGCGGTGATCGCCTACCGGTCCGGTGCCATCACCCGGCGTCCGCTGCCGCCGTGGCTGGCCGCCACGGTGCCGGTTCCGGCGGCATTGGTCGGGCTGTGCGCGACCTTCGCCCTCACGGCGGTGACGCACGAGATCCTGCACTACCGGTGGTTCTGGACCACCTTGGGCCTCCTCGCCGCCGTCCACCTCCTGAACAGCCGGGCGCCGGGCGCCTTCGCCGCCGCCGACGACGTGGTCGAGACGCCGGGCTCGCCTCCCTCCGGCGGCGGGAGCGGCGCCCTCGAACGCCGTCCGGTGAGCGCATCGTCCAGTGCCGGCTGAGCCGACCCCCAGCACCGCTCCCGCCGGGCGGCGAACGCAGGGGCTGGTCTCGAACTCGACGTCCCAACTGCTGACCTTCGGGTTCCGGGCGGTTGCGGGCGTCGGCGTCGTCGTCCTCCTCGCCCGGAGCGGCGGCCCCGAGGACCTCGGCGTCGTGCAGTTCGCCCTGACGCTGACGTCGCTGCTCCCCTTCTTCTACGGCGTCCCGACGCTGCTCGCCCGGGAGGTGGCCCGTCGGCCGGAGACGGCGCGCCGGTGGATCGAGGCGGGCACGCTGCTGTCACTGGGCTTCGGCACGCTGTTCACGGCTCTGCTCTTCGCCGTGCCGCTGGCGATCGGCGCCTCGCAGGCAACGGTGCTCACCATCGGCATCGCCGGCATCGGCATGGCGTTCGACGGCATCGCCCGGGTGCAGTTCGCGGTGTTCTGGGCCCGGGAGCGGCTCAGCACCGAGACCTGGATCACCGGTCTGCAGGAGGCCGTCTACCTCGGCGGGACGGCAGCGGTGCTGGCCTCCGGTGGCGGACCGGTCGCTGCCACCGTCGTCTTCGCCGCATCGCGCGCCGTGGGCGCGGTCATCAGCTGGGGCGTCGTCGGCGTCCGGCTCGGAGGGCTGCCGGTGCCGCGGGTGGAACGCGGCGCGCTGCGCCCGATCCTGCGGCAGAGCACGCCGTTCGCCTTGTCGGACACCTTGACGCTCACCAACGGCCGGTTCGACGCCGTCCTGCTCGGTCTGCTGGCCGGACCCGCGGCGGTCGGCCTCTACCAGGCCGCCACCAATCTCGTCCTGCACTTCAACGTCATCGCTCGCAGCATCAACCGGGCCGTGTTCCCCCGCATGGGACGGGCCTGGCCGGAGCGGCCCGACGAGTTCGGCCGGCTGCGCAACCTCTCGTTGCGCGTGCTGGCCTTCATCGCCCTGCCCGTGACCTGCGCATCACTGCTGCTGGCGCCGCGCACGCTCGACTTCCTCTACGGCCCCGAATTCGCACCGGCCGTGCTCACCTACCAGCTGCTGATCGCCGTCATCGCGGTGCGCATGCTGGGCCACACGTTCAGCCTCTCGCTGACGGCGGCCGACCGGCAGAAGGAACGCACGGTGGCGGTGGCGACCGCGGCGGTGCTCAACATCGGCCTCAACTTCTGGTTCATCCCCCGCTTCTCCTACCTGGGTGCGGCCATCACCACCGTGATCTGCGAGACAGGGCTGCTCGTCGCCTACGCGGTGCTGCTGCGCCGGGTGGCCGGCCGCTCCGAGCTGTTCCGGGCCAACGGGTGGCCGCTGCTGGCCGTCGTCCCGATGGCCGGCGCGATCGTGCTCACCGCCGACCTGCACGTGCTGGTCAGCCTGGCGGCCGGACTGGCCGCCTACGGCGCAGCGGTGGCGCTGATCGCCGTGGCCCGCGGCGGAGATCGGAAGCGGCCGACCCGGGCGCTGGCCGCGCTGGTGCAGCCCGCGCGGCAGCCGATCAGCGGCGCGCCGACCGGCGGCTCGCCGCGAGCACGCCGGTGAGCACCGACCGGTAGGACGCGGCGATGGCGTCCGGGCTCCAGCTGGACACGTCGGCCACCACGTCTCGCTCCAGCGAATCGCTGAGCCAGTGCTCCACGGCATCGGCGGCCAGGTCGAGGCGACCGTGGGGCACCGGTGTGCCCTGCGCGCCGAGGGCCAGGAGCTCGCGGACGCCCTCGACGTCGAAGGCCACGTAGGGGGTGCCGGCGGCGGCGGCCTGGACCAGCACCTGGGGAAGCCCCTCGGCGTCGCTGAGCAGGAGCACGACGTCGACGGCTCGCAGCGCCTCGTGCACGAGGCGCGGTTCGGACAGGTAGCCGGTCAGGACGGCGCGGTCGGACAGGCACAGCCGGGCCAGCTCGGCGAGCAGCTCGTCGCGCTGCGGCCCGTCGCCGATGACCAGCAGGTCCGGGGGCGCGGACATGCGGTCGTGCAGATCCCGCAGCAGCTGGGCCAGGAGCACCGGGTTCTTCCGCGGCTCGAGGCTGCCGACGTAGCAGATCAGCGGCCTGCCGGGCACGGTGCCGTACCTGGTGTGCAACAGGTCCCGTGCCGCTGCCCGGTCCGGTAGCAGGTGGGGCAGCGGAACGCCGGAGCGCACGACGTGCAGCCGGTCGCGTGGCACGCCCACCGCGGCGAAGCGGTCGGCCAGATCGGCGCCGACGACGGCATAGGCCGCGGTGCGGGAACCCAGGAGGCGTTCCAGCCGGCGGAACACGGCGTTCTCCAGCTGCCCGTAGCCAGGCCCGAAGCTCGCCATCGACAGCGAGTGGACGGCGGCGGGGCCACCGGCGGCCGCTGCCGCGCGGGCCAGCACCCCTGCCTTCGACTGGTGGGTGACCACCACGGAGTACACGTCGCGCCGCAGCAGCCGCCACAGGCCGATGAGCGCCCGGACGTCGTCCACCGGGGACACCCGGCGGATCAGGGCGGGCAGCACGGACACCTGCTCGGCGCCGGTCTGCTCGGCCGCGAGCTCGACGTCGGAGTCGGCCCCGACCAGCAGGTGGTGCCGGAGCTCAGGTGTGGCGCGGATGATGTCACGCACCCGCCGCTCGGACCCGCCGCGCTGGTACCGGGTGATCACGTGGAGGGCGATCGGTCGCTGGTCGATCCTGCCGGCCTGTTCGTCGTCCACGCCGCTGATCCTCCCTGACCGGTGCGGGCCGGGAACGGGCAGGCGAAAAGATCAGCCTCCCGGGGTTCTCCGACTACCCGTAGTGACAATTCGACCCAGACGATGACGCTGCGTTGACATATCGAGCTGCGACACGGACGCTGAGCCGGATATGTTGCGCACAACACGGGGATTCTCTTGACGCTTCGCTTCCTGCTCCGCCTCGTCGTCGTCTGCGCGCTCGCCGCGGGCACGGTGACCGTTCTGCCGTCGGTGTCCTCGGCCGCGACGCTGGAAGCGACGGTGGTCGCCGCTCGGGACACCTCCGTCTGGGAGCGTCCCAGCCCCGACCCCTCCGGCATCACCTACGACCCCGTCCGCCGCCAGCTGATCATCAGCGACGGCGAGGTCGACGAGATGGGGCTGTACGCGGGGACGAACCTCTTCCTCTCCGGCCTGGACGGGACGCAGGCCTCCGACTTCCCCGGCGGGACGACGCTGCCGCACTCCAACGAGCCCGCGGGTGTCAGCTACCGGTCCGCCGACGGCACCCTCTTCGTCTCCGACGACGACAAGGACCGGATCTTCTCCTTCGAGCCGGGCGGCGACGGCCGGCACGGCACGGGGGACGACACCGTCACCTCGTTCTCGACCCGGGACGTGATCGGCAACAGCGACCCCGAGGACGTCGCCGTCGACATGGACGTGACCGCCAACGGGCACGTCCTCGTCATCGACGGCACCGACAAGGAGGTCTTCGACTACGGCCCGGGCGACAACGGGATCTTCGACGGGCTCGCCCCGGACGGGGACGACACGGTCACCTCGTTCGACGTCGCCCGGCACGGTGCCCTGGACCCGGAGGGTCTGGTCTACCAGCCGCAGCGCAACACCATCCTCGTGCTCGACGACGCGAGCGAGAAGATCTACGAGGTCAACCGGCAAGGTGCGCTGCTCAACGTCGTCGACATCGCACCCGTCCGTGCGCGCAAGACGGCGGGGATGACCCTGGCCCCGGCCAGCGACGGATCCGGACGGCAGAACCTCTACGTCGTCGCGCGGGGCTACGACAACGACTTCGACCCGAACGAGAACGACGGCATGTTCTACGAGCTGGCCGTGGACTTCCCGCCGGTACCGGATGCTCCGCCGAACGCGGCACCCACGGCGGACGCCGGCCCCGACGCGACCGTCATCGCACAGTCCGACGTGACGCTGCAGGGCTCGGTGAGCGACGACGGCCTGCCCAACCCGCCGGGAGCGACGAGCGCGGCCTGGCGCACGGTGAGCGGTCCGGCCCCGGCGGCCTTCGCCGACCCCTCCGCGGCGACGACCGCCGTCTCCTTCCCCGAGCCCGGCCTCTACGTGCTCCGCCTGACCGCCGATGACGGCCAGCTGGTCGACGCCGACGAGATCAGGATCGCCGTACGGCGCAGCGACGGCTCCGGCGTCTTCGACGTGCCGCTGCGAGCCGGCTCCGACGACGCCGAAGGGCGCTTCCGCCAGACGTTCGTCGACGGCAACGACCTCGAGCTGGTCACCGACGGCACGTCGAACCAGCAGGTCGGCCTGCGCTTCGCCGGCGTGCCGGTTCCGCAGGGCGCCACGGTCACCTCCGCCCACGTCCAGTTCAGCGCCGACGAGGTGACCACCGGCGCGGCGGACCTGCTCGTCCAGGGAGAGGAAGCCGACGACACCGAGGGCTTCTCCAGCGACGCGGGCTCCGTCTCCTCCCGTCCGCGCACCGCGGCCTCGGTGACCTGGCAGCCGGCGCCCTGGTCGACGGTCGGGGCCCGCGGGGTGGACGAGCGCACGCCCGACCTGACCGCGATCGTGCAGCAGATCGTGGCGCGCGAGGGCTGGACAGAGGGCAACGCGATGACGTTCGTCGTCACCGGTACCGGCACGCGTACCGCCGACGCCTACGAGGGGGGACCGCAGAACGCGGCCGCCCTGCACGTCGAGTTCGATGCCCCGCTGCCGGACAACTCCGCGCCGACGGCGTCGGCCGGTCCGGACGTCTCGGCGGAGCGGGATCAGCCGGCGACGCTGGCGGGCACGGTGTCCGACGACGGGCTGCCGTCGGGGTCGACGCTCGCCGCCCGGTGGACCCAGCTGAGCGGCCCGGGCACGGCGACCTTCGCCGATGCGTCGGCGGCGTCGACGACTGCCACCTTCTCGTCGGCGGGCACCTACGTGCTCCGGCTGACGGCCGACGACGGAGAGCTCACCGGCACCGACGAGGTGACCGTCGAGGTGGTCGAGCCGCCGGTCGTCGCTCCACCCGCGCAGTCCGGATCGGTGGACGTGCCCGTCCGGGCCGGCACCGACGACGCGGAGGAGCGGGTGAACGGCAGCGTGTACACCAGCAGCGGTGACCTGAACCTGGCCGTCGACGGCACCCGGACGCAGACGATCGGCATGCGGTTCGCCGGTGTCGAGGTGCCGCGGGGCGCCACGATCACCGCCGCCTACCTCCAGTTCCAGGCCGACGAGGTGGACTCCGGCGCAACGTCCCTGCGGATCGCCGGACAGGCCGCGGACGACGCCGCCGCCTTCACCGCCACTCCAGGGAACATCTCGACCCGCCCCCTGACCGGTGCCGGCGTGGAGTGGGCTCCGGCGGAGTGGACGACGCTCAAGGAGCGGGGTCCGGCCCAGCGGACGCCCGATCTCTCGGCCGTCGTCCAGGAGGTCGTCGACCGCACGGGCTGGTCGAACGGGCAGGCGCTGGCCCTGGTGGTCACCGGCTCCGGAACCCGCACCGCGGAGGCGTACGAAGGCGGCGCGGCCAAGGCCCCGGTGCTGCACGTCGAGTTCAGCGCGGACGGCGCGGAGCCCGGGAACGGCGGGGACAGCCCGGGCGACGGCGGCACGGACCCTGGCACGGGAGCCACGGACCCCGGCACGGGAGCCACCGATCCTGGGAACGGTGGCACGGACCCCGGCACGGACGGCGGGGTCGTGACGCTGAGCGTGCCGGTCACGGCGGGCGTGGACGATGCCGAGGAACGGACCAGCGGTGCAGTCGGCACCACCAGCGGTGACCTGAACCTGGCGCTGGACGGCACCCGCGAGCAGACGATCGGCATCCGCTTCGCCGGCGTCGCGGTGCCTGTGGGGGCGACGATCCTCGAGGCCCGCGTCCAGTTCCAGGCCGACGAGGCCGATCCCGGAGCGAGCAGCCTGACCGTCGCCGGTCACGCCGCCGACAGCGCGACGTCGTTCAGCACCGCCGCGTTCGACGTCTCGTCGCGACCGAGGACGTCCGCCGCGGTCGACTGGTCTCCGGCGCCGTGGCCGACGCTCAAGGAGCGCGGCCCCAACCAGCGGACGCCCGACCTGGCCGCGATCGTGCAGGAGATCGTGAACCGGCAGGGGTGGGTCGAGGGCAACGCGCTGGCGCTCCTGCTCACCGGCTCGGGCACCCGCACGGCCGAGTCCTTCGAGGGCGGGGCGGCCAAGGCTCCCGTCCTGGTGCTGCGCTACACGATGTGACATCGGCCGGCGCTGCGTCCAGAGATTGACCCGCAGCGCCTGCACGTCGATGGTGGACGGGTTCCATCAACTTTCGTCAGGGGATCTCAGTGACAACAGGTCGGGTACGAGCGCTGCTCGTCACCACGTTCGTCGGGGTCGGCGTGGCAGCTCTGCCGGCTGCCCCCGCTTCGGCCGGAGTTGTCGCTGCGACGCTGGTCAAGCAGACCTCGACCGGACAGGGCTCGACGTGGGATGCGAAGGGCCACCCCAGCCCGGACCCGTCGGGAATCACCTACAACTCGCGCACGGGACAGCTGATCATCAGCGACGGCGAGGTGGAGGAGACCGGGCCCGCGTACCCGAACAACGTGTGGCGGGGCACGAATCTGTTCGTCGCCGACCTCAAGGGCAACCTGGTGACGACCGGCCTCGACACGATGGCCTACACGCCCGAGCCCACCGGCGTCGGCTTCCGGCCGCGCTTCACGGCGTCCTCCGGGCACACGTTCCCCGAGCGGCTCTTCGTCTCCGACGACGACCGGCACCGGGTGTTCGAGGTGGCCGCCGGTCCCGACGGCGCCTACGGCAACGGCGACGACACGCAGACGTCCTTCGACGTCGCCTTCCTCGGGCACGGGCCCGAGGCCGACGCGGAGGACGTCGCCGTCGACCTCGAGACAATGCGCAACGGTCAGCTGCTGATCATCGACGGGCTGAACAAGCGGGTCTTCGTCTACAACCCGGGGCCCGACCGTGCCTTCAACGGCCAGTCGCCTGCCGGGGACGACTACGTCGAACGCGTGGTCGACGTCGGGGCCTACGGCGCCGGCGATCCCGAGGGCATCGCCTACAACCCCTCCCGGAACACCGTGCTCGTGCTGGACGACTCGAGCAACAAGCTCTACGAGCTCGCTCTGAACGGCGCTCTGCTGAACACGGTCACGTTGCCCTTCACGATGAAGAGCGGGGCCGGCATCGCCCTCGCGCCGGCGAGCAGCGGCTCGGGTGGTCAGAACGCCTACATCGTCGACCGCGGCGTGGACAACGACTCCAGCCAGACCACGTTCAACGACGGGCGGCTCTACGAGATCGCCATCCCGGGAATCCTCGCCGGCGGCACCACGCCTCCGCCGCCCCCGCCCGGCTCCGGCAGCCTGGACATCCCGATCCGGGCGCAGGCGGACGATGCCGAGCAGAAGGCGAGCGGCAGCATGACGCTGACCAGCGGCGACCTCAACCTCGGCCAGGACGCGACGGCACCCATGACCGCCGGGATGCGCTTCACCGGCGTCGGCGTGCCGAAGGGGTCGACCATCACCAATGCCTGGGTGCAGTTCCAGGCCGACGAGGCGCACTCCGGCGCGACCGACCTGAGGGTTCGGGCCCAGACCACCGGCAACGCGGCCGCCTTCACGACGACATCCGGCGACATCACCTCCCGGCCCCTGACGTCCAGCAGCGTCGGTTGGCAGCCGGCGGCCTGGCCGCTCAACGCCCGGAGCGCGGCTCAGCGCACGCCGAACCTCGCACCCGTGCTGCAACCCGTCGTCAACGGGGCTGCCTGGGCGAGCGGTAACGCGCTGGTGCTCGTCGTCTCCGGCACCGGCGAGCGGACGGCGGAGTCGTTCGACGGTGGTGCGGCCAAGGCGCCGGTGCTGCACATCGAGTACGGCCCGGCGTCGGGCACCGGAACGGCGAATGCGGCACCGACCGTGAGCGCGGGCCCTGACTCCTCGGTGGTGCGCCCGGGAGCGGCCACGCTCAGCGGTTCGGTGACCGACGACGGCAAGCCGTCCGGTTCGACGACGTCGGCGTGGAGCAGGCACAGCGGACCGGGCACCGTGGCTTTCGGCGATGCGCGCTCGGCGTCGACGACGGCGACGTTCTCCGCGGCGGGCACCTACGTGCTGCGGCTGACCGGCAGCGACGGGGCGCTGAGCGCGACCAACGACGTGACGGTCACGGTGACCGAGCCGGCAGCGCCGCCGCCGTCGTCCTCGACCGGTGTGCTCGAGATCCCGGTCCGCGCCGGCGCGGACGACGCGGAGGAGCGCTCGTCGGGCGTGACCCTCGGCAGCGGCGACATGAACCTCGTCGTGGACGGGTCGAAGATGCAGACGGTCGGGCTCCGCTTTGCCGGCGTGCAGCTGCCGCGCGGTGCCACCGTGACCAACGCCTACGTGCAGTTCCAGGTGGACGAGGTGTCCACCGGAGCGGCGAACCTGCGCGTTGCGGGTCAGGCGGCGGACGACGCGGCCTCCTTCACGACCGTCGCGGGGAACATCTCCGGTCGGCAGCGGACGGCCGCGAGCGTGGCCTGGGTTCCCGAGTCGTGGCCGACGGCCGGAGCCCGTACGGCGGGGCAGCGGACCACGGACCTGTCGGCGGTGGTGCAGGAGATCGTGAACCGGGGCGGCTGGGGGAGCGGCAACGCCCTCGCCCTGATCGTGACCGGTACGGGGGAGCGCATCGCCGAGTCCTTCGAGGGGGGCGCGGCCAGAGCCCCGGTGCTGCACGTCGAGTACCGGATCGGCTGATCCGGCGGCTCCGGCCGCCGCTCGACCGGCGTCAGACGCGTGGGGGCGCGGCGATCCGGTCGAGCAGTTCGGGATAGCCGGCTCCTGCGTCCCCGGCTCCGCTGACGTGCAGCACCTCGCGCGCGTCCGGTGCCGACCCGGCCCACCACTGCGCGAGCCGGTCTACCAGGTCAGCGCCACGCTGCAGCTCGGACAGCTGCTCGCCGACGGGGAGCTGCTGGGTCCGGCTGTGCCGGGACGGCCGCGCCGCGAGACGGGCGAGGGCGAGCTCGGGCGGGACCTCGACCACCACGAGCAGATCGGGTGACCGCCAGGCGGCCGGATCCTCCAGCGCGGCGAGCACGGGCCCGACGTCGCCGCGGAGCCCCATCGACCACAGCGCCTGGACCGGACCCTCGTCCAGCACGCAGACCTCGTCACGGGGAGCGGACGCGAGCACACCCTGGGCGACGAGCCACTGCACCAGGCGGCCGGCCAGGTTCCCGAGGCCGTGCTGGCCGCGGGCGGCGCCGCGCAGCACCCGCGACGTCGTGACCGGGGAGCGGACTGCGGCCGCCCCCGCGACCGATGCCTTGCGGGCCAGCCTGCGGGTCGTGGGCACCGACGGGCCGAAGGGTGCCTGTGGCTGCCGGGTGACGATGCCCCGTGCGGCGAGGTCGGCGGTGAGGGCCTGGGCGAGCCGGCTCTTGCCGGCCCCCGGGATGCCGACCAACTCGACCAGCGCGCCCAAAGGCCTGCCGGGTGACCGGCTCCCGGTCACAGGTTGGCCCAGACGGCTTCCCGCGCCTCTGCGAGCACCTCTGCGGCCGGCCGGGAGGCGTCGAGCACCTGCGCCGTGGTGGTGCTCCAGTCGGCCGCGTAGACCTCCGCGGACCGTGGCCGCACGAAGTCGGCCGGATCGACGCCCTGCTTGCGCGCGACCGCCGTCTCCGGGTCGACGCGGAGCACGAGCAGCAGATCGGGGTCGGTGATCGCCGCGTACTGGTGCTGCTCGGCCGCCACGAGGCGTCGTGCCAGAGGAGACAGCCCCTCGGCCGGCACCCAGCCGGTGCGCGGGCCGTCCATCAGCGTGACCTGTGCGAGCGGGAAGCGATCGCAGACGACGATGTGCCCCTTTGCGGCGAGGCTGCGGGCACGGCGGTGCTGACGTCGACGGTCCGACGCCGTGACCAGCTGCCACAGCAGCCAGGCGTTGCCGGGGAACTCGCCCCGGTGCTCCTCGGCCGTCGGGTAGTTCGGCAACCAGCGGCGCACGAGGCCGACTCCGCGGCCCAGACCCAATGCCCCCTTCACGGCCAGATTCGTCGCGCTGCGCGGCGGCTTGCCCATGTGCAGCACGCGGGTGTCCAGCGGCCCGTTGAGCCAGTCCGCCAAGTTGTCGACGAGGGTCGACTTGCCCGCCCCGTCACCCCCGACGATGGCGATGACCCGGCCCCCGGCCATCAGCCGCTTGGTGTTGCGCTGACCGAGTGCGTAGTGCCGCACGCCCCACTCGACGCGACGGCGGACCCGCGTGAAGGTGTCGAGCGCCGGTCGGCGGCGCATCAGGTCGGATGCGCCGGAGACGACGCGGCGACCCGTGACGAGGCGGGTTCCCAGGTCCCGCTCCTGGTGCAGCGCCTCGAAGTGCGCCGTCCAGGCGTCCCAGCCGATCTGCGAGAGGTGCGTCTCGACGACGCGACGCAGCTCGGCGGGCTCCGAGCAGGCGTGCAGGTACTCCAGCTCGCGGCGCTCGGTGCCCTTGAGCGGTGCCAGCCCGAACGCGGCGGCGTCCCAGGTGCCGTGCTTCAGCGCCAGGCGCAGGACGAGCACGGCGAGTTCGAACTCCGGCGCGGGCACGGGGAAGAGCGGCCCTTGCGTGCAGGAGGCGAGGTAGGCCGGCTCGATCGGCAGGTGCACGTTCTTGCTGGTGTCGTCACCGAGGACGAGCTGGGCCTGGGCATCGACGTGCACGAAACGGCCCGTCGCCCGGTCCAGGCCGTAGAAGTGCAGCACTCCCGGCACGAACCGACGGCGCTGGGGCCGCGCCTGCTTGAACCCGCACGCCGCGAGCACCTCGGTGAAACGCGTCAGGTGCCGCCGATCGACCAGCAGGTCGAGGTCGTTGTCACCGGAGGCGGACAGGTGCAGGACGTCGTTGCTCTTCCAGTGGCAGTAGGACACCCCGGCGTCCCGCAGTCGGGCGCAGAACTCGACCACGAGAGCGAGAGGCGCCGGGAGTGCCTCCTCGGAACCGCTCCACCCGGTGCCGTCCGTTGCCGCAGATGCCAGTCGTTCTGGTGCCGCCACGTGTGTCCTCTCGCCCGTGCCCCGGTGGTGGAATGATCCCTCGGGCGCGCTCATCGACGTCCTCGTCCCCGAGCTCTTGCTCGACTCGTGTGCAATCGTGCCCGCTCGAGTATGGCTTGCGCACTGACTGCCACCCGTCGTGGTGACGTGCTCACGTGCCGACGGACCGATCGAGCCGCCGACCGGACGCGGGTACGCTGGCGCTCAAGTGGGCCCGCCGAGAGGACGCCTGACGAGGTTCCGAGCACGGACGTCCGCCTGAGCCGCGATCCGAGAGGAACAGGTGTCGATGTTCTTGACCCGCGCACGCCGCCGGTTCGGGATGGTGCCGCTGGTCGCCGTGGTCGTGGTCGTCGTCGTGATGATCGCGGGCGTCGCCTTCTTCGTCATCCGCGACACGGGGTACGAGGCGGCGGACGAGCGTCCGCCGGCCTGCGACGGCGAGGAGCGGACCGTCACCGCACCCTTCCCGCCCGGCACGGAGCTGGACGAGCAGTGGGAAGAGCAGGACCCACCCGACGACGTCACGTACGACCTGACCGGCGTCACCTCGACGGCCTATCCGGCGACCCGCTCGGTGTTCGAGGTGGGTGACGACTTCCCGGCGATGCGGACCTGCGTGGTCGGCGGCACGGTGGTCGGCGACATCGACGACGACGAGACCTGGCAGTACTACCACGACGAGTGGAACGCCGGCTGCGTCAAGCTCGAGGCGCGGGACTGGCTGCAGGTGCGTGATGTGCGGTGCGACGGCATCGAGGACGGCATCGTGGTCAAGGAGTCGGCGGACAACGCCAACGAGACCAACATCTACATCTCGGGGACGTACCTCACGGGCATCCGGGACGACTGCCTGGAGAACGACTACACCATCGGCGGCCTGCTTTACGACAACCTCTGGGAGGAGTGCCACACCGGAATCTCCGAGCGTCCCTGGGGCGACCGGGAGTGGAACACCCCGGAGGACGAGACGCTGACCCTCGACCGCATGCTCATCGGGCTGTGGGAGACGCCCAACCAGGAGGAGGGCGAGAAGCGGATCGAGGGGCACAACTCGATCTTCAAGTGGTCGGACTCCGGCGGTCGTGTGGTCATCAAGTGCTCGATCTTCAAGCTCGAGTCGACGTCGATCAACGGTGTGGACTCGATGGAGATGCCGCCCGGCACAGTGGTCGACGACTCCTCGTGCGAGGACGATCCCTCGACGATCGTCTGGCTGGGGCGCGGCGATTACCCGGGGGAGACCGCCGGGATGCGGGTCACCAAGGACGAGGACGTCTGGGACGACGCGGTGGCGCAGTGGAAGGCCGACCACGACTACTGAGCCGTACCCGGACGGTTCGTCCCGGCTCAGGTGACGATCCCGCCCGCGGAGTGACGGACGGGGCTCGAGTGACTCGAGGGGCGCTGGATTGCCATGACGACTGGTCATGACACAGCTACAGATGGTTAACATCGTTGCGATAACGATTCGTGACGTCGCACACCAGAAGGCCTCCTCATGCTCCGGCGCACCGGACCTCTCCGTCTCTCCCACACCGAGATCGTCCGTCGGGGGTCGGTCGTCGGCCCATTCCGCGGTAGGCGCTCGCGAGCGCCCCGCGTGCTCGGCCTGGGAGTGCTGACCCTCGCCGTGACGACCGTCCTCGTGTCCGCGCCGGTGGTGTCCGGTGCGGAGGAGGCATCCGTTTCGCAGTCGGCGGGCCAGCGGATGTCCTACTCGTCGACCGACGTCTTCGGGTCCTCCGCGACCGGCGGACCGGAGATCCCTGAGGGCGCGGGAACGCCTCAAGCGCTCGCTCCGGCCGTTCCCGCACCGGCG
Organism: Blastococcus sp. LR1; assembly: GCF_020166105.1. Taxonomy (GTDB): domain Bacteria; phylum Actinomycetota; class Actinomycetes; order Mycobacteriales; family Geodermatophilaceae; genus Blastococcus. The sequence goes on along the minus strand of NZ_JAIUJY010000002.1, from coordinate 662,258 downwards.
CCGGTACCCCCGGCGGCCGCGCCGCCCTCGCCCTCCGTGCCGTCGGCCTCCGCGTCGCAGCCCCCGAGGCCGGTCGCTTCGAACGCCGCGTGCTCCGGGGCCGGTCGCACGATCGATCGGCCGGCGCCTGCGGGATCGGTCCTGGACACCTCCTGGCAGCAGTCGAGGACCGCTGACGACGTCACCTTCGACCTGACCGGCGTCCTCTCGACGGCCTTTCCATCGAGCAAGCACCCGTTCGTCACCGGCACGACGGTGGCCGGTGCCCGCACCTGCATCCTCGGTGGTGAACTCCGGGGAACCATCGACCCGGGTCTGTCGTGGGAGAACTTCCACGACGACTACAACGCGGCCTGCGTGAAGGTCGTCGCGCTCGACTGGCTGCAGATCCACGGGACGCGGTGCGACGGCGTCGAGGACGGCTTCCGCCCCCAGGAGGGCGGGGTGAACCTGAACCGGACCTCGTTCCTGATCTCGGGCACCCACCTGTCCAACGTCGCTGACGACTGCCTGGAGAACGACTACACCCTCGGCGGCGTGGTGCGCGACAGCCTGTGGGAGTCCTGCTTCACCGGCATCAGCGAGCGTCCCTCGTCGGCGAACGGGTCGTGGACGTCCCCGGAGGGGGAGACCCTGACCCTGGACCACGTGCTCATCGGGCTGCACACGTTGCCGCACGACAGCGACAAGGGCACCGGCACCAATGCGTTATTCAAGTGGTCGAAGTCGGCGAACGACCTGATCATCAAGTGCTCGACCTTCTTCGTGCCCGAGCGATCGGTCAACGGAACCGACACGATGGCGGTGCCGGCGGGAACGGTCGTCGACGACTCGGCCTGCCCGGACCGTCCGTCGACGATCGTGTGGCTCGGTGGCGGGGAGTACCCGGCCCCCACCGCCGGGATCCGCGTGGTGGACGACCGGAAGGTGTGGGACGACGCCGTGGCCGCCTGGAAGGCCGCTCACAACTGATCTGAGCGGATGCCGCGTAGACCTGGGAAGCGGTCGGCATCGGCTCTCCGGCTCAGCCGGCCGTCCAGGCCAGCAGCTCGTCGGCGACCAAGGTGTTGATGACCCGCTCGACCGGGACACCGCACTCGAGGGCGCGCTCGCAGCCGTTGTACTGCCAGTCGAGCTGGCCCGGCGCGTGCGCGTCGGTGTCGATGGCGAACTCGCAGCCGAGCTCCACGGCCAGGCTCAGCAGCCTTCTCGGGGGATCCAGCCGCTCCGGCCGGGAGTTGATCTCCACGGCGGTGCCGTTCTCCACGCAGGCGGTGAACACCGCCTCGGCGTCGAACTCGCTCTCCGGCCGCGGCTTCTGCTCGCCGTTGCGCTGCTTGCGGCCGATCACCAGCCGGCCGGTGCAGTGCCCGAGGACGTCGGTGTGCGGGTTGGCGACGGCGGCGAGCATCCGCTCGGTCATCTGCGCCCTCGGTGCGCGCAGCTCGGAGTGCACGCTGGCCACGACGACGTCGAGCCGGCCCAGCAGCTCGTCGGTCTGGTCCAGGCTGCCGTCGGGGTTGATGTCGCACTCGATGCCGGTGAGGATCCGGAACGGCGCGAGCTCGGCGTTCAGCTCGGCCACGACGTCCAGCTGCTTCTCCAGCCGCTGCGGGCTCAGCCCGTTGGCGACGGTCAGCCGGGGGGAGTGGTCGGTGAGCGCGAGGTACTCGTGGCCCAGCGACATGGCGGCCTCGGCCATCTCGCGGATCGGGCTGCCGCCGTCGGACCAGTCCGAGTGGGCGTGCAGGTCGCCCAAGAGCTTGGCCCGGAAGGCGGCGACGTCGTCGGCGGCGGGCAGCTGGCCGGCGTAGGCCTCCTCCAGCGAGAGGAGGTACTCGGGTACCTCGCCCTTGTGTGCCTGGACGATCGCCGTCGCCGTCTTCGGGCCGATGCCCTTGAGGTCCTTCAGGGTGTTGGTGCGGATCTTCAGGTCGAGCTGCGCCTCGTCGAGGCCGTCGACCACCGCCGCGGCGGTGCGGTAGGCACTGACGCGGTAGCTGGCCTCGCGGGCGCGCTCCAGGAGGAAGGCGATCCTCCGGAGCGCGGCCGCGGGCGGGAGCGGAGTGCTCAGCGGGAGGCCTTCTTCAGGCGCTTCTCCGACTGCTTCTGGGCCTTCGCGGCGCGCTTCTGCGCCTTCTCGAAGCTCTTCTCCGTGGCGTTGGCGGCCTTTACTGCCGCGCGACGCGCGCGGTAGCCCACCGACGGCTTGCCCTCGGTGTCGACGGAGGCCAGCAGCAGGCCGCCGAGCATGCCCAGGTTCTTCACGAAGTGGGCGATCTTCTCGAAGGAGACCTTGGGGTCGTCCTCCTCCCAGAACCGGTGCCCGGCCAGCGTCGTCGGCACGGTGGAGCCGGCCAGCGCGAGGGACGTCAGCCGCGGGAACTTGCCGAGGGCGAGCAGCACACCGGCGCCGACCTGCAGCGCGGCGTTGGCCTTGACGTACTGCTCGACGTCCCGGGGCACCTCGACCGGCAGCTGCTTGTCGGCGGTCTCGGCGATCTTCTCCACCACGGGGCGGGCGCCGGGAACGCGGTCCTGCGGCTTCCGGAGCGTGCTGATGCCGCCGTAGATGAAGGGCGTGGCGAGCAGGGGCCGAGCGATCCGGCGGACGAGCATGGTGACCTCTTTCCTCGATGTCACTGGGGAGTCCGGGGTGCACTGCCCGGAAGATCCTTCTCGCAATCCCCGTGCCATGATCCGGCGATGGCCTCGTACGTGTTGCACACCAGCGTCGACTGCGCCGACGCGTACGGGCTGTCGAGCTGGTGGCGGGCGGTGCTCGACTACGAGGACGACCCGGACGACCCGAACGAGCCCGGGGACGAGGAGTGCCTCATCAGGTCGCTCGACGGGCAGCACCGGCTGCTGTTCATCGAGGTGCCGGACGCCAAGCGGGTCAAGAACCGGGTGCACCTCGACCTGCGGCCGCGCGAGGGCTCGCGCGACGACGAGCTGGCCCGGCTGCTGGCGCTGGGCGCCGCCTCTCTCGACGACCGGCGCAACCCCGACGGCACCGGCTGGGTGGTGCTCGCCGACCCCGAGGGCAACGAGTTCTGCATCCTGCGCAGTGACGCGGAGGTCGCGACGACGCATGGTCCGGACGGCGGCTGACCGGTTCGGGCGCCGCCCCGCACTACCGTCGGGCGCCATGAGCCGTCGCGTCGCCGTCGTGGGGCTGGTGGCCTACCTCGCGGTGCTCGCGTCGCTCACCCTGGGCGCCTCGCCCGGCGCCGTCTTCACCGCCGTCGCGCAGCAGGCGCGCACGTTCGAGGACCTGCAGTGGGTGCGCGCCGGCGACGTCGAGCGGACGGCGAACGTGCTCGTCTTCGTCCCGGTCGGGTTGCTGGTCTGCTTCGCGCTCCCGCGGGTCTCCCGGCTGTGGGTCTGGGTGCTGTGCGTGCTGCTGTCGTTGACGGTGGAGGGAGCGCAGTTCGTGCTCCCCGGCCGCGACTCGACGCCGATCGACGTCGTCACGAACTCCACGGGCGCGGCGATCGGCGTGCTCCTGGCCGTGCTCCTGGTGGGGGTCGGCCGGCTGCGCGCCCGCCGGGCCGCACGTCAGCCGGTGCGGCAGCAGTAGACCGTCAGCGGCTCGCGCTTGCGGAACAGGAACTCGGTGTCCGGCTCGCCCATCTCGCCGTCGTAGGCGACCCGCTCAGGCCCCGACCGCACGAGGACCCGCACCTCCTCGGCGGCGAAGTGCCCGTAGCTGCGGGCGTGCTCGCTCACCCCGAGCACCGTGGCCAGCACGGCGCGGGTGCGCCCGAACCGCAGATCGGCGCGCAGGTACTGGACGTCGAGCAGCCCGTCCTCCAGCCGCGGCCGGTACGCCGGCGCGAGCCCGCGCGGGGTGTAGGTGCAGTTGCCGACGAAGAGGATCCAGGTGCGCAGCCGCTCGCCGTTCACCTCGAGCTCGACCGGCGTCCCGGTGCGCAGCACCTGCGCCGCGGCCACGCTCAGCGCCAGCCACTTGCCGAGCTTCGCGGACATGCGGTCGCGGCGGCGGACCATCTCCGGATACGCGCCGATGCTCGAGGTGTTGAGGAAGGGCGTTCCGTTCACCTCGGCGACGTCGACCTTCACGGCCTGGCCGGCGAGCACCGCGTCGACGGCGTCCTGCGGGGTGGTGAGCCCGACGTCGCGGGCGAAGTGGTTCAGCGTGCCGGCGGGGATCACGGCCAGCGGGAGCCCGTGCTCGAGGGCGACGGCGGCGGCCGCGGCGACGCTGCCGTCTCCGCCGGCCACACCGAGCGCCTGCGCCCGTCCCGACGCCGCTGCCTCGCCGAGCAGCTCGTCCACGCCGCGGTCCTCGCTCGTCTCCAGCACCTCGGCGCGGGGGAGGAGCCGGCGGATGTCCTCGGCCGGGTCGTAGTCGTCGGGGCCGGAGCGAGGGTTGACCGCGACGACGAGGCCTTCGCCGTCGGCCAGCGCGGGGGCGGCGAAGGCAGGGCGCACGCGAGCCGGATCGACGGGCCTGCGCGCCCACCAGTGCTGGCTGGCCGCGGCCACGGCGCCCCCGACGGCCAGGCCGGCCAGGACGTCGCCGGGGTAGTGGACGCCGACGTGCACGCGGGAGTAGCCGACGCCCAGCGCGAGCGGTGCCAGCGCGGCACCGGCGGCCGGGCTCTCCAGTGCAAGCCCCGTGACGAAAGCCGCCGCCGAGCTGGAGTGCCCGCTCGGGAAGGAGAGGCTGCCCGGTTCGCGGCGCAGCCGGCGGTGGGTCTGCAGGTTCTCCAGGTCCGGGCGCACCCGGCCGAAGATCCGCTTGAGGACGACGTTGACCACCGCGCTGGAGAACAGCATCGAGCCGATGCCGCGGATCGCGCCGCGGCGCAGCTGCCCGCGGCGGCTGCCCAGCACGAGCGCGATCAGGAACCAGATCTTGCCGCGGTCGGCGAAGGCCGAGAGGCGGCGCAGCCACCGGTCGGCCGGCGTCGTCGGCAGGGACCCGACGAAGGAGTGGAGCCGCGCATCGAGGTCCCGGGGTGAGCGCACGGGCCGACGCTAGTGGAGCGCGGTCCGCGTGCCGATCCCGTGGAACCCGAACGGGTCAGCGCGCGGCGCCGGTGCGCTGCACGGCGGTGAAGGTGAAGGCCACCGTGCTGACCTTGCCCTGCATCACGTTGCCGGCGGTCTCGGGCAGCTCGATGCTGGCCAGCAGGTGGTCCACCCCGCCGGGTTCCACGCTGGTGGCGCCCTGGAGCGAGCGCTCCGCGACGATCGGGCCGGAGTACAGCTCGGTCGCGCCGGCACCGCAGGCGTACGTGCCGGGGCCGGTCACGGTCCACGACACCGGGCAGTCCTCGAGGGTCAGCTGCAGCCCGTCGACCGCGTCGGTGTCCATCTCGCTGGACTGCGTGGCCCAGGACGTGAAGCCGAGCGCGCCCCAGCCGACGGTGCCGTCGTTGGTGATGTCGAACGGGGTGGCCTTGGTGTCGCCCGGGATGAGGCCGCCGCTGATGGCCGGCACCGTCGCGTAGCTGGCCGCGTAGCCCAGGTTGATGGACAGCACACCGGTGTCCGCGTTCGTGTTCACGGCGTCGGTGCTGTCGGTGAAGGTGCCGAAGGTGCCCATGCCGGCGATCGCGGCCGCAGTGCCGACGACGCCGAGCGAGGCGATGACCTTCGTGCTGGTGCGGTTCTTCGCAGCCGTGATGCGGGTCGACACGATTCCTACCCCCGGTGCTGGCGAGGTGGCCGATCCACCTCCGACACCGACGACCATCCCGGGGCGATCGCAAGGCGGTGCGCAGCGATCCGCAAGAGATCCGCAAGACCGCCGGCGCTGGTCACCGCCGCCGACGGCGACGATGACCAGCGTCTCCCTCAGCGGGCGGTGCCGCCGCGCTGCGTGGCCGTGAGGGTGAAGGCGAGCTCGCTGGACAGCTCCTTCATCTTGTTGCCGGCGCCCCCGGGCAGGGCCGCGGTGAACAGCACGTGGTCGACCTGCCCGGCGCGGAGGCTGGCGGCGCCGGCCAGGGGGCTGGTCGTGACGATGGGCCCCGCGTAGAAGTCGGTCGCCGTCCCCCCACACGTGTAGGCGTCGGGGCCGGTCGCCGTCCACGGCTGCGAGCAGGACCGCAGCGACAGCTGCAGCCCGTCGGCCGCGTCGGTGTCCAGGGCGCTGGAGGCGGTGGCCCACGACCGGAAGGAGACCGAGGACCAGTCCACCGTGCCCGCGTTGCGCACGTCGAAGGGAACGCTGGATGCCTCGCCCGGCTGGAGCCCGCCGATGGCGATGGGGCTGGTGACGGAGTTGTGCGCCCCGTCCAGCGTGATGGAGAGGACGCCCGACTCGACTGCCTGGTCGACGGGCGTGGTGCTGTCGGTGAAGGAGCCGAAGCTGCCGAGGGCGGCGATGGCGGCAGCGCTGCCCAGCACGCCCAGGGACGCGACGGCCTTCACGGCGAGGCCGCTCCCGGCAGATTTCGTGCGGATGGACACGGCGGGTCCTCTCGGTGCGGCCGAGTGGTGGGTCCACCCGGCGTCACCTGCGACCCAAGCCCGGCTACCGCACGGTCGTGCCCAGCCAGGCGCAAGACCTCCGCAAGGGCGGCCGGCGACCCGAACGGTCAGCCCGGGTCAGTCCTCGAAGCAGATCCCGTCGCCGTCACCGTCGCGGCAGTAGCCGCCACCGCCACTGCCCTCTCGCTGACGGCGCCGCTCGGCCTCCTCGGACTCCCGCTCGTACTGCTGGCGGCGCGCCTCGGCCTCCGCCTCCTGGCGCTCGCTCTCCTGCAGGCATGCGCCCTGACCGGCGGTTCGCGCGCTCTTCGCGGCGTTGCCGGCGGCGACGAGGAGGGGGGCGTACCGGGCCTGGACCTCCGACAACTGCTCCGGGTACCGGATGGCGAAGAGGTCGGTCGACGCCGAGTCGTCGTCGGCGAGCTGGAAGCCGGAGGGCTCCCACGAGCCTCCGCTCACCAGTTGCTCGTTGACCGACGCCGCGGGCGCGGCGGGGTCGGGCTCGTCCGAGTCCGCGGGCAGCAGGTGCACGAAGGCTGACGGCCCGCTCTCGTCGGCGCGGACGACCAGGACGCGGGTGCCGACCGGCAGCGCCGCCTCCTTGGCCGCCTGCGCCTGGTCCCGGAGGGAGTCCTCGAGGGCGTAGCAGCCGCCGCCCACCGGTCCGATGAGGTCCAGCGTGACGTCCGCCTTGTCGACCTGGAGCTTGTAGACGTCGTACGGGTGGTGCTCGGTGACGGTGCCGATGAAGGTCGTCTCGTCGAAGTGGAAGGGGTCGGCCTCCGGCTCGCCCCCTCCGCCGCAGCCGGCGACCAGCACCAGTCCCACGAGGCCGGCGACGGCCGGGCGTCCGCGCACGCTCCGCATCCCCGTCATGCCGCCCATCACGTCAGGACTTCTGGCGGGCCCGGTAGGCGGCGACCGTCGAGCGGCTGGCACACGTGTTGGAGCAGTACCGGCGGCTGGCGTTGCGCGAGGTGTCCACGTAGACGTCGTCGCAGCCCTCGGCCGAGCAGACGCCGAGCCGCTGCCAGCCGTGCTGGACGACGACCTGCGACAACCCCATCGCCACCGTCGTCGTCAGCTGCTCGAGGGCGGGGGCGTCCGGCCGCGCGTAGTGCAGGTGCAGCTCGCCGTCGTGGTCGGTGGCGTAGGGCCGTGGCAGGGCGAGGGCCAGCAGCTCGTTGAGCCGGGTGAGGACGTCGGGCTGCGACTCGGCCAGCGCCACCGCGCGGACCAGGAGGGCGGTGTCCGCGGCCTTCCGGGCGTCGGACGGCGTCAGGTCCAGCGAGGTCCCGGGCGTGAACCACTCGTCGTGGGACGCCAGGAATCGCGACACGCCGTCGTCGGGTTCCAGGTCGGCATTGGCCAGGGCGATGGCCAGTTCGACAGCAGTTGACCCGTAGGTGTCGTAGTCCACTTGACTCCCTACCGTCCGATTCCTAGTGTGGGGCTCTGTAGGCGGTCAACGCGATGTGACCCCCTACCGTTCCCTTCCCTGCAGTGCGAAACGAGTTCCAGCGTGCGTGCCTATCTCACCGTCTGGCGGCTTCCCTCCGCCCCGGTGCTCCTGCTTGCCGGCTTCGCCGGACGGCTTCCGTCGTCCATGGTTCCGCTGGCGCTGCTGCTCATGGTGCAGCAGCAGACCGGTTCCTACGCCGTCGCGGGTCTCGCGGCGGCGAGTCTGGGCATCGCCTCGGCTCTGATGGCGCCGATCCTCGGCCGCCTCGCCGACCGCAAGGGCCCGCGCCGGATCCTGCTCACCCAGGCCGCGCTCTACCCGCTGCTGCTCGGGCTGCTGGTCGCGGTCGCCCTCGGTGGCGCCCCCGACGTCGCCGTCGTCGCCGCCTCTGCTGTGGCCGGCGCGAGCACGCCGCTGGTCTCCGGCACGGTGCGCGCACTGTGGTCGCGCACCGACCCGCGCTCGCGCGGCACCGCCTACGCGCTCGACGCGACGGCGACCGAGCTGGTCTTCGTCGTCGGCCCCACGCTGGTCGCCACCCTCGCCGTCCTGGCCGAGCCCGCCTGGGCGGTCGCCGTCGCGGGCACGCTCGCCGTCGTCGGCGCGCTCGGCATCGCCGGCGCCGCACGCTCCTGGGTGTCCGCGCCGGGCCTCTCCCGGGGTCTGTTCACCACCGTCCGCTACCCGGGGATCCCGCGCGTGCTGATCAGCGGCGCCGCCGTGATGCTCGGCTTCGGCGCGCTCGAGGTGGCCATCCCGGCCTTCGCCGACGCCTACGGCTCCCCGGGCATCTCCGGCCTGCTGCTGGCGGTCTGGTCGCTGGGCTCGGTGGCCGGCGGCCTGTGGTTCGGCGCCCGCGTGCTGAGCGCCTCCCTGCCGCGGCAGTACCGGTGGCTGCTGTTCGGCGTCACCATCGGGCTCGCCCCGCTGGCCTGGGTGTCCAGCCCGTGGGCCCTGGGCGTGCTGCTCTTCCTCGGCGGCACGGTGATCGCGCCGACCATGACCGTGCAGAACTCGCTGGTCGGCTCGCTCGCCCCGGTGCACGCCACGACCGAGGCCTTCACCTGGCTCTCGACGATCACCGTCGGTGCCTCCGCGGTCGGCGCCGCCCTCGGTGGCGCGCTGATCGAGACGTCGGCCGGCGTCCCCGGCGCGCTGGGGCTGGCCTGCTTCGCGGCGGCGGTGGCCGTCGTCGTCACGCTCGTGCCGGGGCGCCGGGCACCGGTGGACGTCGTCCACCGGGAGCCGGTGCCCGTCTGAGGGCCAGTCGAGTCGCACGAACTCGTGGCCATCACGCGCTGATCGCCACGAGTTCGTGAGGTTCGGCGGCGAGGCGGCCGGACGGTCGGGACCCCCGCTGGGAGGCCGCTCCGGGCGCTGGTAGTCTCTCTTCTCGGCGGTTACGAGGGAACTCGGACCCCGGGAGGCTTCGCCTAGTCCGGTCTATGGCGCCGCACTGCTAATGCGGTTTGGGTTAATCCCCATCCCGGGTTCAAATCCCGGAGCCTCCGCGCGACACAACTGAACACACGCACCCGTAGCTCAACGGATAGAGCATCTGACTACGGATCAGAAGGTTAGGGGTTCGAATCCCTTCGGGTGCACGTCTGGTTGAGACACCGAGCGGCCCCGCACTTCGACGGAAGTGCGGGGCCGCTTCGTGTCGTGCGGAGGCCGGTGGTCGCGCCGGCTCTGCGCGTTCTGCTCGTGCTCTGCGAGTCCTGCAGCGGCCGCAGAGCGCGAGTTCGACCCACAGAGCGGGCCGGCGTGCAGACACGGCGCGCAGCTCGGGAGATGTGGGGGCGGGGGGCCGGTTCTGACGGTCTGGCCGCGTTGGTCGGTCTACCCAGCAGTGGGTAGCCACTCGATTCCCGGCTACCCCCGCCCGTCCCTACTGTGACCCCGGACACATCCCGGCGTCAAGGCTTCGCCGGCATGTCCTGCCGCAACCGCGAGTGCTTCCTGGCGTACGTCACGTAGAGGACGGCGGCCAGCGCGAGCCAGCCGGCGAAGAGCGCGAACGTCACGCCCGACAGCCCGGTGATCAGGTAGACGCAGAAGGCGATCGAGAGCACCGGCACGACCGGGTAGCCCGGCACCCGGAACCCGCGCGGCAGGTCCGGGGCGATCCGGCGCAGCACCATCACGCCGATCGACACCACGGTGAAGGCCACCAGCGTGCCCATGCTGGTCAGGTCGATGAGGAAGTCCAGCGGTACGAAGCCGGCCAGGGCGCCGACGAAGATCGCGACGGCGACGGTGCCGCGCACCGGCGTCCGGCGGCGGGCGTCGACCGTGCTGAAGAACGCCGGGATCATCCCGTCGCGGCTCATCGAGAACAGGATCCGCGTCTGGCCGTACATGGTCACCAGCGTCACGGAGAAGATCGAGACGACGGCGCCCGCGGCCAGCAGGATCGCCGGCCAGCTGGATCCCGTGACGTTCTCCAGGATCACCGCGAGCCCGGCCTCCTGGCCCTCGAAGCCCTCCGCGGACTGGGCGCCCACCGCGGAGAACGCCACGAGCAGGTAGACGACGGTGACGACGACCAGTGCCCCGATGATCGCCAGCGGCAGGTTGCGGCGGGCGTCCTTCACTTCCTCACCCGCGGTGGAGACGGCGTCCAGTCCGATGAAGGAGAAGAAGATCGACGATGCCGCCATGCTGATCCCGGCGACCCCCATCGGCGCGAACGGGGTGAAGTTGCCCGAGTCGAAGGCGGTGAACGCGACGACGGCGAAGAACAGCAGCACCGCGATCTTCACGACCACCATGACCACGTTCGCGGTCGAGGACTCCCGGACCCCGCGCACCAGCAGCAGCGCGCACATGAGCACCAGGACCACGGCCGGAAGGTTGACCAGCCCTCCGGCGTCCGGGGCGGCGGAGAGTGCGTCGGGGATGCGCAGGCCCACCGTGTCCGACAGCAGCTGGTTGACGTACTCGCTCCAGCCGACCGCCACCGCCGACGAGCTCACCCCGTACTCGAGGACCAGGCACCACCCCACGCCGTAGGCGACGACCTCGCCGAGGGTTGCGTACGCGTAGGAGTACGACGAACCCGATACCGGGATGGACGACGCCAGCTCCGCGTAGCAGAGGGCGGTGAAGGCGGCGGTCAGCGCGGCCAGCACGAACGAGACGACGACGGCGGGCCCGGCCTCCGGAACCGCGGTGCTCAGCACGAAGAAGATCCCGGTGCCGATCGTTGAGCCGATGCCCAGGCACATGAGCGGGATCAGGCCCATGCGGCGGGCCAGGCCGGTGTCCTGCTCGCTCTCGGCGATCAGGGCCGCGACGGGCTTGCGGCGGAGGAGCTGGGCGCGCAGGGATGGTGCGGTCACCGGAGCATCATCCGCTGAGGGCGACTGTGACCCGCCTCCTGTCGGCCGCGCGGGGGCACCACGGCTGTTCACGATGAGTGATCCGGCTCGGTCTCGTAGCTCCCCGTGTTTTGTCAGTGACGTCGTGGGGCCGCCGCGCTGTGATGGGGGTCACAGACAGTTCTGAGCAAATTACTGGCGTTCTTCAGGCCTTTTGCCCCACCGATCTCTGTATACGGTCCCGTCTCGCCGAGCCGATCACGGTTTGGTCACGGGGGGCGATGTCGCTCTCAGTCACAAGGAGAAACCATGCGCAAGATCAAGTCGGTCCTGGCCGCTGGTGTGCTCGGTGCGAGCGCGTCGCTGATCCTGACCACCCTGCCGGCCTCGGCCGAGACCGGCGGCGGCGACAACAAGTGCCAGGTGGACTGCTACGACAACGGCGGCGGCAACGGTGGCGACGGCGGCGACGGCGGCGACGGCGGTGCCGGCGGCGACGGTGGTTACGGCGGCGGAAACGGTGGCGACGGCGGTGACGCCGGCGATGGCGGTGACGGCGGCGACGGTTCCGGTTCCGGCGACGGCGGCGACGGCGGCGAGGGCGGCGACGGCGGTGCCGGCGGTGACGGCCACGGTGGCGGCTCCGGTGGCGACGGCGGTGCCGGTGGCGACGGCGGTGCCGGTGGCGACGGCGGTGCCGGTGGCGGCGGCAACGGCGGCAACGGCGGCAATGGCGGCAACGGCGGTGACGGTGGCGACGCGGGCCACGACGGTCACGACGGTGAGAACGGCAAGGACGGGCACGACGGCAAGGACGGCAAGGACGGCCACGACGGCAAGCCCGGGAAGCACGGCAAGGACGGGGTCGCGGGCGCCAGCCGGTACCACACCCAGGTGAGCGTCGTCCCGAACACCAAGGCCGGGATCAACACCGGCTCGGCGTGACGATTCGTTCCGCAGCGGTCGGAGCCGCACTCGGTCTGCTACTGACCGGGTGCGGCTCCGGCCCGGAGCCCGTCGAGCCCGCCCCGCAGGCGGCGCCCACCTCGACGACCGCGCCGGCGGTCGTCGCGGCCGCCCCCGTCGTCGGCGACCCCGACAGCGTGACGATCCCGGACATCGGGGTGCAGTCGTCGCTGGTGCCGCTGGGGCTGACCGAGACGAACGAGCACGAGGTCCCGCCGGTGACCGCGCCCGAGCAGGCCGGCTGGTACGAGCCCGGACCCGAGCCGGGTCAGATTGGCCCCGCGATCATCCTGGGGCACGTCAACGGGAGCGGGCGGCCGGGCGTGTTCGCGCGGCTGGCCGAGCTGGAGCCCGGTGACGAGATCGTGGTCGACGCGATGACCTTCGTCGTGACCGAGGTGCAGCACGCGGACAAGGACGCGTTCCCCGCCGACCGGGTCTACGCGGACACCGACTCTCCCGAGCTCCGCGTCATCACCTGTGGCGGGGTCTTCGACGCCGCGAGCAACAACTACCAGGACAACATCATCGTCTACGCAGACCTGGTCTGACCCGGGTGCGGGCGGTCCCGATCGGGACCACCCGCACCGCGGGCGATCAGCCCACCCGGCGCAGGATGTCCGGGCTGAGCTGGTCGACGGCGGTGTGCCCGGTCAGGCCGAGGGTCAGGTCGAACTCGCCGACGACGTCCTCGATGACCTGGCGCACGCCCTGCTCGCCGGCGAGCGCCAGCCCCCAGGCGAACGGTCGGCCGAGCAGCACCGCCGTCGCCCCGAGCGCGACCGCGGTGAAGACGTCGGCGCCGCTGCGGATGCCGCTGTCCAGCAGCACCGGCACGCGGCCGGCGACGGCGCCGAGCACGTCGGGGAGCGCGTCCAGGGCGGAGATCGAGCGGTCCACCTGGCGGCCGCCGTGCGTGCTGACGACGAGACCGTCCACGCCGGCGTCGAGCGCCTGACGGGCGTCGTCGGGGTGCAGGACGCCCTTGAGCAGGATCGGCAGCCGCGTCTTCGACCGCAGCCAGACCAGGTCGTCCCAGCTGATCGAGGGCCGGGAGTAGATCGACAGGAAGGTCTCGACGGCGGCGCGGGGCAGCGGTGAGCGCAGGTTGTCGCGGAACGAGCCGGGCCAGGCCTTCGCCATCGAGACCAGGGCGCGCACGGCCGCGGGCGTGGGCCGGGGCTGCGGCTCGCGGGGGCCGGCCCCGGCAGCCCGCTCCTCGACGAGCCGGCGGAAGACCGGGTCGGAGGTGTACTGCGCGATGCCCTTGCCCAGCGCGAACGGCAGGTGGCCGAGGTCGAGGTCGCGGGGGCGCCAGCCGAGCATCGTGGTGTCGAGGGTGACCACCAGCGCCTCGCACCCGGCGGCCTCGGCGCGGCCGATCAGGCTCTCGACCAGCTCGTCGGAGGTCGACCAGTACAGCTGGAACCAGCGGGGGGAGTCGCCCATGGCGGCGGCGCACTCCTCCATCGAGCGGGAGCCCTGGTTGGAGAAGACCATCGGCACACCGGTCGCCGCCGCGGCGCGGGCGACGGCGAGGTCGGCCTCCGAGTGCACCAGCTCGAGCGCGCCCACCGGGCCGAGCAGCAGGGGCGCGGGCAGTCGGCGGCCGAAGAGCTCCACCGAGGTGTCGCGGACGCTCGCATCGCGCAGCACCCGCGGAACGACCGCCCACTTGTCGAAGGCGGCGCGGTTGGCGCGCTGGGTCGCCTCGTCGCCGGCACCACCTGCGACGTAGGCGTACGCGCGGGCGTCCAGCACCCGCTTCGCCCGCTCCTGCAACCGCCGGATGCCCACCGGCACCGCGGGGGAGCGACCGAAGACCCCGGCCCGGTACACCTCGTTCTGCCGGCGCCGTCCTGCGCCCGTCTCGTCCACGCGCTCACCGTAGTGACCGCGATCTCACCCCTGCCGAGGTGGTTGCTGATCGGCTCGCCGGGGAACGAAATTCGGACACGCCGCACGACACGCACGACACGCGCGTAACGGCGTAGCAACGAAGCGTCACTTCCGGCATCATCTGAAACTCCAGTGCACCGAAATGGAGGACGGGCTGAGCACCAGTTCCGGTCAGGCCCCCGACGCGACGACGTCGGGTGTTCCGCGCCGCCTCGCCCGTTCCACCGGGATCGTGACCGGCCTCCTCGTGGCCGCGATGTCCGGCGCCGTCGTCCTGGCCGGTCCCGCCCTCGCCATCGACGACCCGACGCGCCCGAACGTCCAGGTGACCCGGGGCCCGAGCTGCCAGCCCGGCGGCATCGTCGTCGAGGTGGTCGCCGGCACCGCTGCCTACGCGGTGCGGCTCGCCACCACCCGGCGCCCGGCGGGTGAGGACGAGGTCGTCCTGGTCGCGCAGGGCTCTGCGCTGCTGCAGACCGGCGACGTCGCCCCGGGCGAGACCATCGACCCGCGGCTGGAGTTCACCGCTCGGGACGGCTCCGGCGTCACCTTCGTCGACGAGCTCGACGACTACACCCTCACCCGGCCGACCACCGAGGACTGCCGGGCGATCCTGAACCCGCCGGTCACTCCGCCGTCGACCCCCACCGCCACGCTGGAGCCGACGAGCCCGAGCACGTCGCCGCCCGGCGGCGGATCGACCGGGACGACGACGCGGCCCGGCACCCCCTCGAGCTCCTCGCGCCCGGCGCCCAGCCCCACGACCGACGCCCCGACGCGCACGTCCGACCCGGCCGGTGGGACCACGGCAGGGGGTCCGACGGCCGGTGGTCCGACGGCCGGTGGGCGGCCGGCCCCGGCGGGCGCCGTCGCCCCGGGAGGCACGGTGACGCTGCGCGGCGCGGGCTTCCTGCCCGGTGAGCGGGTGGACATCCTGCTGCGCGGCACCGAGACCGTGATCGCCACCGCGACCGCCGGGCCGGACGGGACGGTGCGCGTCGACGTCCGCATCCCCGACGCGGCCGAGGCCGGTCCGGCCACGCTCGATCTGGTCGGTGCGGACTCCGCGACGACCACCGGCGTGGACCTCCAGGTCGCCTCGGCGGAAGGAGCCGTGGGCGGCGCCGGAGGAGCGCTCGCCCTGGGCTCCCTCGTGGCCGCGGCCGTGGCGCTGGTCGGCAGCGTGGGAGCGCTGGTCTCCGTCGCCGGGCGCTCGCGCGCCGAGCGCGCGGAGCGTCTCGGGTGACACGCTGTGCGCCGCGCCTGACGGCGGTTTCGCCGTTCTCCGATCGGGGGACCCCGGGCGCGTGCACCGGCCCGAGGACGCGCTCGCACGCGGTGTTCCGCGGAACGCCGCCTCTCTTCCCGGAGCCGCTCCCCGGCCGGCCGAGACCTGGCTGCGCATCGTGCAGGTGCACGACCGCATCACCCGGCGGGTCGACTCTGCGCTGCACCGCCACTACGACCTCTCGCTCACCGGCTTCGAGGTGCTGCGCCGCATCGCCGAGTCGCCGGGTGAGCGCGCCTCCATGGGTGACGTCGCCGAGGCCGTCGGCCTCTCGCGTGCCGGGGTGACCAGCACGGTCGACCGGCTGGTCGCCCAGGGCCTGGTCGTCCGCGAGCGCGGTGCGGGGGACCGGCGGCTCCTGCACGCCCGGCTGACGCCCGCCGGCCGGCAGCGGGTGGTCACGGCGGCCGCCACGCACGACGCCATGGTCACCCACCTGCTCGGCCTGCTCGGTGACGACGCCGGGGTGGTCACCGACGCCCTGGCGCGCGTCTCCTCGGCCGCCCGCGACCGCCTCTGAGCCGCTGGGCGAACGGCAGGCGACGACCCTCCGACGCTTCGAGCCCGTAGTGTTTCCGCGCCCCGGGATCGGGCACGACGCCGGTCATGCTCGAGCAGGTGACGGTGGTCGTGCCGACGATCGGGCGGCCGTCGCTCGACGTCCTGCTCGACGCGCTGGCCGCCGCTCCCGGCCCCCGCCCGGCCGAGCTGATCCTGGTCGACGACCGCCCGACGGGGGAGCCGCTGCGCCCCGAGCGGCCCGGGCTGCCGCCGGTCCGCGTCGTCCGCACCGGAGGCGGCGGGCCCGCCCGCGCGCGCAACCTCGGCTGGCGCACCGCGCGCACCGGGTGGATCGCCTTCCTCGACGACGACGTCGTGACCGACCCCGACTGGTACTCCGCGCTCGCCGCGGACCTGGGCTCGTTGCCGGCCGACGTCGCGGGCAGCCAGGGCCGCGTGCGCGTACCGCTGCCGGAGGACCGCCGCCCCACCGACTGGGAGCGCGGCACCGCCGGGCTGGCCACCTCCAGCTGGATCACCGCCGACCTCGCCTACCGCCGCGCCGCGCTGGCGCAGGTGGGCGGCTTCGACGAGCGCTTTCCCCGCGCCTTCCGGGAGGACTCCGACCTCGCGCTGCGGGTGATGGGCACCGGCTCGAGGCTGGTGCGCGGCGAGCGGTGGATCACCCACCCGGTGCGCCCCGCCGACCGCTGGGTCAGCGTGCGCGTGCAGGCCGGCAACGCCGACGACGTCCTCATGCGCCGGCTGCACGGCGCCGACTGGCGCGACCGGGCCGACGCCGCGCTCGGCCGCCGTCCGCAGCACACCGCCGTCACCGTGGCGGGGGTGGCCGCGCTCGGGCTCGCCGCGACTCGGAGGCCGCGGGCCGCCCTGGCCGCGGCCGCCGTCTGGGCCGCCGGCACCGCGGAGTTCGCCTGGGCCCGCATCGCCCCCGGCCCGCGCACCAGGGCCGAAATGGCCACCATGGCCCTCACGAGTGCGGTGATCCCGCCGCTCGCCACCTGGCACTGGCTGCGCGGAGTGGTGCGGCACGTCGGCGTGCGGCAGTGGCGCGGCCTGCCCGACCTGGTGCTCTTCGACCGCGACGGCACCCTCGTGCACGACTTCCCCTACAACGGCGACCCCGCGTGGGTCCGGCCCGTCGACGGGGCGAAGGAGGCGCTGGACGCGCTGCGCGCCCGCGGGGTGCGGGTGGGCGTCGTCAGCAACCAGTCCGGCGTCGCCCGTGGGCTGATCACCCGCGAGCAGGTCGACGCCTGCATGGCCCGGCTCACCGAACTCCTCGGCCCGTTCGACACCGTCCAGTACTGCCCGCACGGCCCGGACGACGGCTGCGCCTGCCGCAAGCCCGCTCCGGGCATGGTCGAGGCCGCCTGCGCCGAGCTCGACGTCGACCCCGCACGCTGCGTCGTCGTCGGTGACATCGGGGCCGACGTCGAGGCGGCGGCCGCGGCGGGCGCGGTGGGCATCCTGGTGCCGACGCCGGTGACGCGGGATGCCGAGATCGCTGCCGCGACGTGGGCCCTGCGCGACCTGGGCGAGGCGGTCGACGTGGTCCTGGGCGGTTCCTGGTGACCCGCACGGTGCTCGTCGCGCGC
Organism: Blastococcus sp. LR1; assembly: GCF_020166105.1. Taxonomy (GTDB): domain Bacteria; phylum Actinomycetota; class Actinomycetes; order Mycobacteriales; family Geodermatophilaceae; genus Blastococcus. The sequence continues at coordinate 644,732 of NZ_JAIUJY010000002.1, read as the reverse complement.
CTGGACAACGCCGGCGACGTGCTCCTCCAGGGCCCGCTCGTGCGCGCGGTCGCGCACGGCGCCGACCGCGTCGTCTTCCTCGCCGGGCCGGCGGGCGCCGCGGCGGCCGGGCTGCTCCCCGGCGTCGACGACGTCTGGACCTGGGCCTGCCCGTGGATCCTCGGCGACCCGCCGCCGGTCGATGCCGCCGATCTCGCCGCGCTCACCGACCGGGTGCGGGCGCTGGCGCCGGACGAGGCGGTTCTCTCCACGTCGTTCCACCAGTCGCCCCTGCCCCTGGCGATGCTGCTGCGCACCGCGGGCGTGCCGCGGATCTCGGCGATCAGCGTCGACTACCCGGGCTCGCTGCTCGACGTGCGGCACTCGGTGGACGACGACCTCCCCGAGCCCGAGCGGGCGCTCTCGCTCGCCCGGGCCGCAGGGTTCGAGCTGCCCGACGGCGACGACGGCCGGCTCTCCGTGCGACGGCCCCTGCCCCCGGCCGCGCACGACCCCGGCTATGTCGTGCTGCACCCCGGCGCCTCCGTTCCCGCCCGCGCCTGGCCGCCGGAGCGCTGCGCGGAGGCCGTCGAGGCGCTGGCCGACGCCGGCTACCGCGTGCTGGTCACCGGCGGCCCGGGGGAGCGCGCGCTCACCGCGCAGGTCGCCGGCGTCCGCGGGATCGACCTCGGCGGGGCGACGTCGCTGCCGGAGATGGCCGCGCTGCTCGACGGTGCGGTCGCCGTCGTCGTCGGCAACACCGGCCCGGCGCACCTCGCCGCCGCGGTCGGAACGCCCGTCGTCTCGCTCTTCTCCCCGGTCGTGCCGGCCGCGCGGTGGGCGCCGTACGGCGTGCCGACCGTGCTGCTGGGTGACCAGTCCGCGCCCTGTCGCGACACCCGGGCCCGCGAGTGCCCGGTGCCCGGCCATCCCTGTCTCGCCTCGGTGAGCGCCGCCGACGTCGTCGCCGCCGTGGAGAAGCTGGTGAGCGCGTGAACATCCTGCTCTGGCACGTGCACGGCTCGTGGACGACGGCGTTCGTCCAAGGGGAGCACGAGTACCTCCTGCCCGTCGTCCCTGATCGGGGTCCCGACGGGCTGGGCCGCGCCCGCACCTGGAACTGGCCCGCGTCGGCGCGCGAGGTGACCCCCGAGCAGCTCCGGGCCGAGCACGTCGACGTCGTCGTGCTGCAGCGGCGTCGCGACCTGGAGCTGGTCCGCGAGTGGCTGGGGCGCGAGCCCGGACGGGACCTGCCCGCCGTCTTCCTCGAGCACAACGCGCCGGGGCTGGAGCCCGGTGACGGGCCGGTCCCGCACACCCGGCACCCGATGGCCGACCAGTCCGAGATCCCGATCGCGCACGTCACGCACTTCAACGAGCTCTTCTACGACAACGGCCGCGCGCCGACGACTGTCATCGAGCACGGCATCGTCGACCCGGGGGAGCGGTACACCGGCGAGCTGGCGCACGCCGCCGTCGTCACCAACGAGCCGGTACGCCGCGGCCGGACCGTCGGCGCCGACCTGCTGCCCGGGCTCGCCGCGGTCGCGCCCGTGGACGTCTTCGGCATGGGGCTGGCCGGGCTGCACGAGCGGTACGGCCTGGACCCCGCGCGGGTCACGCTCTTCGACGACCCGCCGCAGGCCGCGATGCACGCCGAGCTGGCCCGCCGCCGGGTGTACGTGCACCCGGTGCGCTGGACCTCGCTGGGCCTCTCGCTGCTGGAGGCGATGCACCTGGGCCTGCCGGTCGTGGCGCTCGCGACGACGGAGGTCGTGGAGGCGGTGCCCGCCGAGGCCGGCGTGCTCTCCACCCGGCCCGAGCGGCTGTGGGCCGCCGTCCGCGAGTTCGTGCACGACGAGGACGCCGCGCGGCTGGCCGGGAAGGCGGCCCGGTCGGCGGCGCTGGAGCGCTACGGGCTGGACCGCTTCCTGCGCGACTGGGACGCCCTGCTCGGAGAGGTGACCCGATGAAGATCGACCTGGTGTCCGAGCACGCCAGCCCGCTCGCCGCCATCGGCGGGGTCGACGCCGGCGGGCAGAACGTGCACGTCGCCGCCCTGGCCGCGGGGCTCGCGGAGCGCGGGCACGAGGTCACCGTGCACACCCGCCGGGACGACGCCTCGCTGCCGGAGCGGGTGGTGGTGCAGGACGGCTACAACGTCGTCCACGTGACCGCCGGCCCGCCCGAGACGCTGCCCAAGGACGAGCTGCTGCAGCACATGCCGGCCTTCGCCCGCGTGCTCCGGCACGGGTGGGCCGCCGCGCCGCCGGATGTCGTGCACGCGCACTTCTGGATGAGCGGGCTCGCGGCGGTCGAGGCGTCGGTCAGCCTGCTGCGTCCGGTCCCGGTGCTGCAGACCTTCCACGCGCTCGGCTCGGTGAAGCGCCGGCACCAGGGCGACGCCGATCCCTCGCCCGCCGAGCGGATCGACCTCGAGCGCGGGCTGTGCCGCGACGTCAGCCACGTCGTCGCCACCTGCTCCGACGAGGTCTTCGAGCTGCGCCGGCTCGGGCTGGCCGGCGACCGCGTCTCGATCGTGCCGTGCGGCGTCGACACCTCGGTCTTCACCCCGGACGGGCCGGTCGCGCCGCGCTCGGACCGTCACCGCCTGCTCGTCCTCGGCCGGATCGTCGAGCGCAAGGGGCAGGACGACGCCGTGCGGGCCCTGCGCGCGGTGCCCGACGCCGAACTCGTCGTCGTCGGCGGTCCGCCGGCCGATCAGCTGGACGGCGACCCGGAGGTGTCCCGGCTGCGCGCCGTGGCGGCCGATGCCGGGGTGGCCGACCGGCTTGTCTTCACCGGCGCCGTCGCCCGCGCCGACGTGCCGGCCTGGATCCGCTCGGCCGACGTCGTCCTCGCCGTGCCCTGGTACGAGCCGTTCGGCATCACCCCGCTGGAGGCCATGGCGTGCGGCCGGCCGGTGGTCGCCACCGCCGTCGGCGGCCTGCAGGACTCCGTCGCCGACGGCGTCACCGGCGATCTCGTCCCACCGCGGGACCCCGCGCGGCTCGGCGAGGTCCTCGCCGCGCTGCTGGCCGACGACGACCGACGCGCCGCCTACGGCGCCGCCGGCGTGCAGCGGGCCCGAGCCCGCTACCGCTGGAGCCGGGTCGTCGCCGACACCGAATCCGTCTACCGGCAGGTCCTCGCCCGCCGTCGCCCCGTGGAGGTCGCCCGATGAGCATCCCGCCGCACACCTTCCGGGAGAACGTCGTGGTCCCGATGCCGGACACGTGCACCCACCTGACCGGGGCCGACCACGTCGCCTCGCTGACCGCCGCGCTCGGCTCGCTGAACGGCCAGCTGGACGCCCTCGACCGGTGGGGGAAGCTGGTCGCCGACGTGCTGTGCTCCGAGACGCGCGGCCGGCTGCTGGCCGCGGGCAACGGCGGCAGCGCCGCCCAGGCCCAGCACCTGACCGCCGAGCTGGTGGGCCGCTACCGCGCCGACCGGCCGCCGTTCTCCGCGATCTGCCTGACCGCGGAGACCTCGTCGCTCACCGCGATCGCCAACGACTATCCCGCCGACGAGCTGTTCGCCCGGCAGGTCGAGGCGCACGGCCGCCCCGGCGACGTGCTGATCCTGCTGTCGACGTCGGGCCGCTCGCCGAACGCCGTCGCCGCCGCGCGGCGAGCCCGGGACTGCGGGATCACCGTGCTGGCGATGACCGGCCCGGCACCCAACCCGCTCGCCGCCGCGGCCGACGACGCTGTCTGCATCGACTCCCCGTGGACCGCCACCGTGCAGGAGTGCCACCTGGTCGCGCTGCACCTGGTCTGCGCCGCCTTCGACGAGGCGGTGCTCGCCGAGCCCGCGCGCGTGCCGTCCGGGCCGGTGCTCCGATGAGCCGGGTGGGTGGGGGAGCGATCGTCGTCGTCGGGGACGCGCTGCTCGACGTCGACCTCGTGGGGTCGGCCTCGCGGCTGACCCCCGACGCGCCGGTGCCGGTGGTCGAGGACATCGAGCGGCGGGAACGCCCCGGCGGGGCCGCTCTCGCCGCGGTGATCGCGGCGGCAGCCGGATCGCGCGAGGTGGTGCTGATCGCGCCGTTCGACTCCGACGAGGGCGCCGCCCGGTTGCGGGAGCTGCTGGCCGGTCGCGTGCGGGTGATCGAGGTCCCGGCGTCGGGCGGCACCGCCGTGAAGCAGCGGGTGCGGGTGGGCGACCACTCCGTGGCCCGGCTGGACAGCGGCGCCCCGGTGGCGGCCCTGGGTGCGTTGCCCGACGAGGCCCGCGACGCGATCCGGGACGCCGCCGCCGTGCTGGTGGCCGACTACGGCCGGGGGACGACGGCGGCGGCCGACGTGCGGAAGGCGCTGGCCTCCGCGCGTGGCCCGGTCGTGTGGGATCCGCACCCGCGCGGCGCCGACCCGGTGCGCGGGGTCCGCCTGGTGACGCCGAACGCCGCGGAGGCCGCGCGTGTGGTGTCCGACGTGTCCGGCGACGGGCTGGCCGCGGTCGGGGCTCGGGCGGAGGCGCTCATCGAGCAGTGGGGCGTCGGCGCGGTCGCGGTGACGATGGGCGCCCGCGGCGCGCTGCTCTCCTACGGCTCAGGCGCGCCGATGGTGGTGCCCGCCGTCGCGGTGACCGGGGGAGACCCGTGTGGGGCGGGCGACTCGTTCGCGGCGTCGGCCGCGCTGGCGCTCGCCGAGGGCGCGGTCACCGGCGAGGCTGTCGCGGCGGCCGTCGCCTTCGCGTCGGCGTTCGTCGCCCGCGGTGGCGCCACCACCTGGGACGCCGCTGACGACGCCCCGAACGTCGTCGCCGAGCCAGGTGCCGACGGGGTGATCGCGCGGGTGCGGGCCGCCGGCGGCACCGTCGTCGCCACCGGGGGCTGCTTCGACCTGCTGCACCCCGGCCACGTCGCCACGCTGCGGGCCGCCCGCGGACTGGGCGATTGCCTCGTCGTCTGCATCAACTCCGACGACTCGGTGCGCCGGCTGAAGGGCCCCTCGCGGCCGCTGGTCAGCGCTCCGGACCGTGCGCGCGTACTGGAGGCGCTGGAGTTCGTCGACGCCGTGGTCGTCTTCGAGGAGGACACCCCGTCGGCGGTGCTGGAGTGGCTGCGGCCCGACGTGTGGGCCAAGGGTGGTGACTACGCCGGCGCGGACCTGCCCGAGGCCGAGGTGCTGCGGACCTGGGGCGGCCAGGCCGTCGTGCTGCCCTACCTGGACGGTCACTCGACCACCGCCCTGGTCGAACGCTCGAGGGTGTGAGGCCCAGGGCCGTGGTCCTCCGGCCGCTGGGTCTGGGGGACCTGCTCACCGGCGTCCCGGCGATCCGCGCGATCCGGGCGGCGGTGCCCGACCATCGGCTGGTGCTGGCCACCACCTCCGCGCTGGCTCCCCTCGCCGGGTTGATCGACGCCGTCGACGAGGTGCTGCCCGCCCGTGAGCTGGAACCCCTGGACTGGGTCGGTCCGCCCCCCGAGCTCGCCGTCGACCTGCACGGCAAGGGCCCGGCCTCGCACGTGGTCGTTGCCGAGCTGGAGCCTGCGCGGCTGCTCACGTTCGACAGCCCCGGCTATCCCGGACCGACCTGGCACCCCGACGAACACGAGGTGCAGCGCTGGTGCCGGCTGGTGTCGGAGGGGCTGGGCGTCGAGGCCGACCCCGACGCGCTCGACCTCGCCGTCCCGGCCGTGGCTCCGCCGGTCACCGGGGCGTCGGTCGTGCACCCGGGGGCCGCCTATCCAGGACGCCGCTGGCCCCCCGACCGCTTCGCCGCCGTCGCCCGCTTCCTCGCCGACGCCGGCCATGACGTCCGGATCACCGGCGGGCCGGCCGAAGTGGAGCTGGCCCGGGCGGTCGCCTCCGCGGCGGGGCTGGACGACGACGCCGTGCTCGCCGGCCGGACGACGTCGATGGAGCTCGCCGCCGTGGTGGCTGCGGCCCGCGTCGTCGTCTGCGGGGACACCGGCGTCGCGCACCTCGCCACGGCCTACCGGCGGCCGTCGGTGGTGCTCTTCGGCCCGGTGTCACCCGCGCTGTGGGGGCCGCCGCCGCGGGAGCAGCACGTCGTCCTCTGGCACGGGGACGGCGCCGGCGACCCGTGGGGCACCGAGCTCGACCCCGCCCTCGCCGCGATCACCGTCGACGAGGTGCTCCATGCCCTCGCCACCCTCCGGGCGGCACCGCGACCAGGAGCCGTTCCCCCGCGGCGCTGAGCGCGCCCGTCTCGCCTGCGCGGACCCCTGCGGGGCCCACTCGGCGCGACAGAACTGCTACCGCTACCCGCGCTGGCGGAGGGCGTCGAAGAGCACCGTCTGCAGGTCGGCCGGGTCGACGGCGGAGTACGCCTCGCCGCCTGTCGCCTCCGCGATCTGCTCCAGCGCCGCCAGGTCGGCGTCCGGGCCCAGGGCCACCCCGATGACCTTGATCGGCCGGTCGGAATCGGTCTCGGACGCCAGCGTGATCAGCAGGTTCTCCAGCGTGAGACCGGCGTCGTCGTCCTCGTTCGTGCCGTCGGTGAGCACCAGGATGCTGTTCACCGCGGTCGGGTCGTAGTTGTCCCGCGCGGCCCGGACCGCGGCCAGCGTGGTGTCGTACAGGCCCGTTCCGCCGGGGGTGAGCCGGCCCGGGATGCTGTCCAGCTGCTCGTCGAGCACCGCGCGCTGGGTCCGGCCCTCGACGTCGGCGTCCAGCTCGCGGGTGGGCACCAGCTCGGCCCAGTCCTGGCCGCCCTCGAGCTCGTAGGCGAAGACCCACAGCCCGAGGGCGTAGTCGCCGGGGACCAGGGAGAGCGTCGACTTGGCGGCGTCGCGGGCGAGGGTGGCGCGGGTGCCGTCGCCGACGGGTGCCTTCATCGACGTCGAGACGTCGAAAGCCGTGAGGATGCGCGACGGCGAGGCGAGACTGGAGAGCCGCCCGAGCAGCGCCTGCACGGCGGCCGGGTCCAGCGCGAGCGCGGTGGGGGCCTCCTGCTGGATGCCGGAGTCGCCGGCGTCGTCGGGGGTGGCGCCGTCCCGGCCGCGGAAGCCGGCCTTCATGGCGGCGTCGCGAGCGGTGTCGGAGGTCAGCCGGGCCACGATCGCGCTGATCGCCGTGGCGGCGTCGCCCGACGGGGAGCCGACCCGTAGGACGGGGTAGTCCAGCGCCGGGCTGCCCTCGGCCGGGTAGACGGCGACCAGCGCGGAGTCCTCGGACTGCTGGTTCGAGCTGTAGACCTCCTGCTCGCTGACCGGCACGAGGGGAGCATCCGCACCGCCGTCCCGGCCGGCGGCGAGTCCGTCCGCCGACGACATCGCCGGACCGCGCTGCGCGGCCAGGACCGCCTGGACGACGGCGTTGTCGGCCTCCTCGCCACCGCCCAGGGCGCCGCGGACGGCCGCGAGCGCGGACACTCCCTCGGCGTTGGTCGCGAGGTCGGGCACGGCCAGCGCCTGCTCCCCGGCCAGGGCCTCGCTCCAGCCCGGAGCCTTCTCGTTCCAGCCGAGCGACTCGACGGCGTCCCGGCTGGTGGCCAGGACCACGGGGGAGGAGGCGAACGAGCCGACCGGCTCCACGGGGGCGTCGCCGGCGCGGGCAGTCCACAGCGAGGAGTCGGGCACCCACACGTCGGGCAGGGCGTCGGCCTCGAGCGCGGCCAGGTCACCGACCGTCTGCACCGGCTGCTGCGCGGTCACCTCGGCCACGGCGCAGAGCCCGCCGTCGAGCTCCACCGGCTCGGCCAGCAGCTCCTCGGCGAGCGTCCCGATCTCCGGGGCGACGGTGACCGCGACGGTCTGCCGGGTGTCGCACGCGTCAGAGCCCGTCCACCACCAGGTCAGTCCGCCGGCGACCAGGAGGACGACGACGCCTGCGGCGACGAGAAGGGGCAGCGACAGCGTGCGACGTGCTGCGGTGGGATCGGCGTGGCGGCCCATGCTCGCTCTCTGGATCGACTCGGGGGTGGTGCGGCTCCCCCCGAGCCCGCGTCGTCCAGATTAGAGGCGCGACCCTCGGCCCCCGGTGTGACACCGACCACTTCCGGTGTCAGACCGGGTCAGGGCCGTCTCAGCCCGCCAGCGCCCGGGTGGCCGCACGGTGGGCGGCGAACCACTCGACGGTGCGGCGGAGCCCGTCCTCCGACCGCACCTGCGGCTGCCAGCCGAGCAGCTCCTGCGCGCGGGTGGTGTCCGGTCGGCGCACCTTGGGGTCGTCGACCGGCAGGTCGATGTAGTCGATCCGGGACGTCGAGCCGGTGAGCTCCACGATCCACTCGGCCAGCCGGAGCATCGACAGCTCGTCGGGGTTGCCGATGTTGATCGGGCCCGGCTCCACGGAGAAGGCCATCGCCAGGATGCCCGCGACGGTGTCGTCGACGTAGCAGATGGAGCGCGTCTGCGACCCGTCCCCGGCGACCGTGAGCGGACGGCCCTCGAGCGCCTGGCCGACGAAGGCGGGGATCGCGCGGCCGTCGTCGGCGCGCATCCGTGGTCCGTAGGTGTTGAAGATCCGCACGATGCCGGTGTCGGTGCCCTTCGACGTCCGGTAGGCGGTGGTCATGGCCTCGCTGAACCGCTTGGCCTCGTCGTAGACGCCGCGGGGACCGACAGGGTTGACGTTGCCCCAGTACTCCTCGGTCTGCGGGTGCTGCAGCGGATCGCCGTAGACCTCCGAGGTGGAGGCGAGGACGTAGCGGGCGCCCTTCTCGTGCGCCAGCCCGAGGGTGTGCAGCGTGCCGAGGCTGCCGACCTTCAGCGTCTCGATCGGCATCTTCAGGTAGTCGATCGGGCTGGCCGGTGAGGCGAAGTGCAGGACGAGGTCGACCGGGCCGGGCACGTGCACGAAGTCGGTGACGTCGCAGCGCACCAGCCGGAAGCCGGGGTGCTCCATGAGGTGCAGGACGTTCTCGGGGGAGCCGGTGAGGAAGTTGTCGAGGCAGACCACCTCGACGCCGCGCTCCAGCAGCTGCTCGCACAGGTGGGAGCCGAGGAATCCGGCGCCGCCGGTGACCACCGCGCGGCGGATCGTGCGTGCTTCCCGTACGGGTCCGGTGCCCATGGCTGCTCTCCCTGGATGCGCCCGCCCAGGCGCTCGGCGGCCCTCCTACCCGGGCCGGGGGCGCACACACCCCGGCCGAGCCCCCGCCCCGCCGCCCCGCCGCCGCTCTGGGGCGTTTCTCGCGCTCTGCGACTCCTGCAGGACGGCCAGAGCGCGAGGAACGTGCGCAGAGCACCGGGTGAGCCGAGCAGTCGGGGGAAGGCGACGGGCCGCCGGACTCCTGGAGGAGTCCGACGGCCCGCCGTCAGTGCAGAGAGTTCAGCGTGGAGGGATCAGCCCTCGTACGCCTCCTCCTCGGGGATGGCGTTCGCCGGCGGGGTGGAGGCCTCGCCGTCGAACTCCTCGATCTCGGCGTCACCGATGTCGGTGATCCGGACGGGCTGGACCTCCTCGGAACCGTTGCCGACGATCCGCTCGATCGTCATGCCACCGGTGCCCATGTGGCTGTCCTCGGAGTAGCGGAACGGCGCGAACACCGGACCCTCCCACTCGCCGCCGACGGCCTCGACTGCCTCGACCAGGCCCTCACGGGTCGGGTTCTGGCCGGCCGCCTGCAGGGCCTGCGTCATCGTGTAGGCCTGCGACATGCCGTAGACGCGGTAGTTGGTGAGCTCACCCTCGCCGCCGCACTCGTCCCAGATGCGCTGGAACTCGGTGATCCACGGGTTGTCGGTCATGTCGACCGTGGGCAGGTAGCCCGTGGTCAGCGCGCCGTCCAGCAGAGCGGCGTCGGTGACCTTGCCCTCGCTGAAGCGGTTGAGCAGGCCGCCGACCAGGTTCGGGTCCGAGCCCACGTTCGAGTAGAACCACTGCGGGTCGTAGCCGAGCGCCAGCGACGTCAGCTGCGAGAGCGCGGTGTAGCTGGGCACGTTGAAGCCGACGACGAAGTCGGCACCGGCGGCCTGCAGCGCCGCGATCTGCGGGCCGACGTTCGTGTTGCCCGGGGTGTACCGCTCGGCCGCGACGATCTGGTCGTCGATGTACTGGCGGATGCCGGACTCGCCGTCCTCGCCGAAGTCGTCGTCCTGAAGGAAGAGCCCGACCTTGGCGTCGGGGAACTCGTTGGCGATGTACTCGCCGATGATCTTCCCCTCGCTCTCATAGTCGGTCTGCCAGCCGAAGGACATCGGGTACTCCTCCGGGTTGTCACCCCACATCAGGGAGCCGGAGGAGACGAACAGGTCGGGGACGCCCTCGTCGTTGAGGAAGTCGACGACGGCGCTGTGCGTGGGCGTGCCCAGGCCGCTCATCATCGCGAAGATCTCGTCGTTGAGGACGAGCTCGTTGGTGACCTGGCTGGTCTGCGCCGGGTTGTAGGTGTCGTCCTTGTAGACGAACTCGATCTCGCGGTCGTAGACCCCGCCCGCCTTGTTCAGGCAGTCGAAGTAGGCGGTCACGCCGGTGGGGATCTCGCTGTAGCCGGGGGAGGCCACACCGGTCAGCGGGTAGTGGGCGCCGAGCTTGATCGAGGTCTCGGTGACGCCGGTGTCGGAGGCCTCGTTCTCGCCGCTGCCACCGGAGGAGCCGCCGCCGTCATCCCCGCCACCACAGGCGGCGAGGGTGGAGACGACGGTCGCCGCGGCGACCACGGACATGAGACGTCGGGAGGATCTGGACAACAGTTCTCCTCTAAAGCGGCCCGGGCGTCGGTGCCCGGGAGTCTGGGTGGGGTGGAGCGGCCTGGAGCGGCGGATCGAAGGGGTTGCCCTCACCCCCTGCTGCTGGCGCCGTCGGCGTGCGCCTGGGCCATCGCACGCTTGGCCTTGCGGGTCATCCACCGGAGGCGGATGGTGCCCACGAGGCCGGCTGGGACGAAGATCATCACCACGACGAGCACGACGCCGTAGACGAACGGGGCCACCTGGGCGGCCTCGGTCTGGTCGAGCCCGAAGCTTGCGCCCATGTCGCGGGCGAAGGGCGGCAGGAAGACCAGCAGCGCCGATCCGATCAGGGCGCCGGTGAGGCTGCCCAGCCCGCCGAGCACGATCGCCGTCAGCAGCGAGAGCGAGAGCACCAGCGTGAACCCGCTCGGTGCGGCGAGCCGGACGACCAGCGCGAGCACCGCGCCGGCCAGGCCCGCGGCAGCCGCGCTGACGACGAACGCGAGGACCCGCCAGGCACCGAGGTTGATCCCGGCGAGCTCGGCGGCGACCTCCTGGTCGCGGACCGCCCGCCAGGTGCGGCCGATCCGGCTGCGCACCAGGTTGGCGAGGAAGAAGTAGGTCAGGAGCAGGCAGATCGTGCCGACGTAGGCCAGCCACTTGGTGCTGGAGGCGGCGCTGCCCGAGACGAGCTGGATGAAGCTGTCGAACGACTCGGGGGCCTGGGGTGCGCGCACCCGCATGCCCTGCTCGCCACCGAAGATGTCGTGGAAGTAGATCGCCAGGCCGGGCAGACCCACGGCGAGGGCGAGAGTTGCACCGGCCAGGTACGGCCCGTGCAAGCGCGCGGCTGCCACACCGACCAGGGCGCCGATGATGATCGCGACCAGGATCGACGCCAGCAGGATCACGACCAGCGGGAGCGGCTCGTCGGCGTCGAGGAACAGCGCCGTCGTGTACGCGCCGGCGGCCATGAGCGCGCCGTGCCCGAGCGAGATCTGGCCGTTCATGCCGGTCAGCACCGTGAGGCCGCCGGCGGCGATGGCGTAATAGGTCAGCGTCGCCAGCTGCGAGTTCTGGTACGGGGTGGTGACCTCGAGGACCACCACGGCGAGCACGGCGAAGACGACGAGTGCGAGCAGGTGCCGCAGCAGCGTCGACTCGGGGAGCAGTGAACGGCCGGTGCTGGCGGACGCCGACGTCGCGTTGGCGCCGGCGGTGGCGACGACGGGCGCCTCATCGCTGGCCTTGCCGGCGGTGGACGGGGAGCTCTGCAGATCGCTCATGGTCATGCCCTCCGGGCCGTGCTGCTGCTGAACAGGCCGCCGGGCCGCACCAGCAGGACGCCGATGAGGATCACCAGGGCGGAGATGGTGACCAGGGCGCTGCCGCGGGGGGCGTAGCCGCTGACGTAGCTGAGCGCCAGGCCGAGGATCAGCCCGCCCACGATCGCGCCCACCGGCGAGTCGAGGCCGCCGATGATCGCGGCGACGAACCCGAAGACGATGAGCGAGTCCATGTACGCCGGGTAGACGAACGTGCCGCCGGCGATGAGCAGGCCCGACAGCGAGCCGACGACCGCGGCGAGTCCCCAGCCGAGGGTGAGCATCCCGCCGACCTTGACGCCGAGCAGCCGCGCGACCTCCTGGCTGAACGCCGAGGCGCGCATGGCCAGCCCGATGCGGGTGAACCGGAACAGCGCGACCAGCAGCGCCATCGTGACCAGCACCGCGGCGATGACGTACAGGTTGGTGGGGGTCAGCGGGATCGTCGTGTCGCCCAGCTCGAAGCCCCGCACGCCGAAGGGCGTGGGGAAGGACTGGAAGGACGAGCCGAAGATGATCGCGATCAGGGCCTGGATCGCCACGAAGAGACCGAGGGTGACGATGACGGCGTTGAGCTCGGGCCCGCCCTCGACCGGCCGGATGATGACCCGCTCGATGACGGCGCCGAGGACGAAGCCGGACACCAGGGCGACGATCAGCGCCACCCAGTAGGAGGCGCCGGCCTGGATGAGCGCGAGGGCGATGAAGGTGGTGGCCGCGGCCATCGAGCCCTGCGCGAAGTTGACGATGCGGGTGGAGCGCCAGATGAGCACCAGGGCCAGCGCGAACGCCGAATAGATCATGCCCTGGGTCAACCCGGTGATCGTTACGTTGACGAAGTAGTCCACGACAGTGGGAAGCCTTCCTGGCAGTGCGGGAGGGTCAGAAACCGAGGTAGGCGTGCCGGAGGTCCTCGTCGCCCATCAGCGTGCTGGCGGAGTCGGTGACGACCACCCGGCCGAGGTTGAGGACGACGCCGACGTCGGCGACCGACAGGGCGCTGCGTGCGTTCTGCTCGACGAGCAGGACCGAGAGCCCCTCGGAGTCGACCAGCTGACGGAGGAGGCCGAAGATCTGCGCGACGATCCGGGGCGCGAGCCCGAGGGACGGCTCGTCGAGCAGCAGGATCCGCGGCTGGGCCAGCAGCGCACGACCGATGACGAGCATCTGCCGCTCACCACCGGAGAGCGTGTGCGCGGCGTTGTTCTTCCGCTCGGCGATGCGCGGGAACAGGTCGTAGACCCGGTCGAACTCGCCCTTGCCCACCTTGCCGCGGAACAGCGAGCCGACCCGCAGGTTCTCGTCGACGGTCAGCTCGGCGATGACCCCACGGCCCTCGGGCACGTGCGCCATGCCCTTGCCCACCATCGACTCGACGGGGGCCTTGGTGATGTCCTGCCCGTCGAGCAGCACCGTGCCGGACACCGGGCGGACCAGTCCGCTGATCGTGCGCAGCAGCGTCGTCTTGCCGGCGCCGTTGGCACCGAGGACGGCGGTGATGCGGCCGGCCTCGGCCGACAGGGAGACGCCGTCGAGAGCGCGGACCGGACCGTAGGCCGAGGTCAGGTTCTCCACCTCGAGCAGGCGGGTGCCGGCGGCGGTGCCGCTCTTGCCGGCGGCGGAGACCGCCGTGGCGCCGTGGTTCTCAGCCATGGTGGCGTCCTCCGTCCACGTTGGTCAGCTCCGCCGCGTCGGCCTCGACGTCGACGGCGTCGCCGAGGTAGGCCTCGGTGACGGCGGGGTCGGCCTGCACCTCGGCGGGGGTGCCGGCGGCGATCTGCTTGCCCGAGTCGAGGACCGTGATCTGGTCGCAGACCCGCATGACCAGGTCCATGTGGTGCTCGACGAGCAGCACGCTGACCCGGCCGGCCAGCGAGCGGATCAGCTCACCCAGCTCGTGCATCTCGTCCTCGGAGAGACCGCTGGCGGGCTCGTCCAGCATGAGCAGGTCGGGCTCGGAGACCAGGGCCCGCGCCAGCGCCACCCGCTTCTGCACCGGGTAGGGGAGCGAGCCCGGGTAGCGGCCGGCGTACTGGACGGCGTCCAGCTCGGTGAGCGCCGCGACCGCGCGCTCGCGCAGCCGCTTCTCGTCCTTGTCCGACATCGGCAGCGCCAGCAGGGCCGACGCGAAGCCGGCCTTCGCGTGCCGGTGGGCGCCGATCATGACGTTCTCGAGCACGGTCATGCCGGCGAACAGGCCCACGCCCTGGAGGGTGCGGGCGATGCCGAGCTTCGTGAGCTGGCTCGGGCGGAGGCGGCGGAGCTCCTGGCCGCGCCACACGATCCGGCCCTCGGTCGGTCGCACGAGGCCGCAGGCGACGTTGAACAACGTCGTCTTGCCTGCGCCGTTGGGACCGATGAGTCCGTGCACCTGACCCGGCTCGACGGTCAGCGACACGTCGGACAGGGCGAGGACGCCGCCGAAGGCGACCTTGATCCCGGTCATCTCGAGCCGGGCCGTGGGCACTGTGTCGGTCTTCTGCTGGCTGCCGGTCGGCTGCGCCAAGGGGCCCACTGCTCCTCTTCGTCAGGGAGATGGTTCGTTAGGGAGATCGCCCTCCCGGATGTCCGGAACGGCGTCGATTGGGTCACGAGTACGTCCCGCTGAGACTGCCCGCCCGTGGCGACCGTCACAATGGGCGCAGTGCACAGCGATCACGACCGGTAGTTGTGCTGTGTGTCACGTACAGGAGGTGAGCAGGTGCATCCGTTCCGACCGGAGGTCTCGGCTCGTCTCGCCGAGCTCGCGCCGATGCTGATGGCCGAGCTCGAGGACATGACCGACCGAATGTTCGACGTGCTGCTGCGCAGCGAGCCCGTCTACCGCGACCTGATGGTCCCGGAGGAGGAGTTGCGCGCCTCCATGCGCCGGAACCTGGAGAGCGGGCTGCGCACGCTCATCGCCGGGCGCCCGGAGCACGGTGACCGCTGCCGGGAGGGCGCGCGGGCCGTCGGGCGCCGCAGGGCCGCCCAGGGGGTTCCGCTCGAGGCGGTGCTGCGTGCCTACCGTCTCGGCGGGCAGGTCACCTGGGAGGGGCTGCTGGCGGTGTCCCAGCGCAGCGCGCACGGGCACGACGTCCTCCTGCTGGAGGTGGCCGGCTCGGTGTGGCGGACCAACGACGCGGACTGCGCCGCCGTCGCCGAGGGGTACCGGGACGAGCAGCGACGGCTGGCCGGCGTCGACGAGGTGGCCCGCCAGCAGGTGCTGGACGGACTCCTCGACGGGCGGGGCAGCGACCCGGCGTTCGTGCGCACTGCGTCCGAGCTGCTGGCGATGCCCCTGGACGGGCGGCTCATGGCGGTGGCCGCGCTGCCCGGCCCGGACGGCGGCTCAGCCCTCGACGCGGCGGCCGAGGTGCTGCTCAAGCGCGGGGTCCGGTCGGTGTGGGGCGCGCGCGGGGACGTGCAGGTCGGCGTCGTGGTGCTCGGTGCCGCCCGGCCCGGCGATCTGGTGGCGCTGCTGACCGGGGTGGCGCGGGGGCCCGTCGGCGTCTCCGACGTCGTGAGCGGCGCGGCCGCAGCAGGCGCCGCCTACCGGCTCGCCGAGACGGCGGCCCGGACTCTGCCCGCGGGGGACCGGCGCGTGGTCAGCATCGACGAACGGCTGCCCGAGGCCTTGATGAGCAACTCGCCGGAGATCAGCTCCCGGCTCGTGGGGCAGTCGCTGGGTGGCCTGCTGGAGCTGCCCGACGACGAGCAGGCCGTCCTGCTGGACACCCTGGAGGCGTTCCTCGCCGCCGACGGCTCGGCGACGCGGGCGGCCGACGCGCTGTACTGCCACCGGAACACCGTGATGCACCGGCTGCGCCGCATCGAGTCGGTGACCGGGCGGAAGCTCACCGATCCCCGCTCCCGGCTGCTGTGGCAGCTGGCGTTGCTGGGGACCGGCCGCCGGCAGCCGGCCACCCGCTCCGCGTAGGCGTTACTGCAGGTAGCTCTCCACCTGCGGCTCGGGGCGGGTCTCGGCGTCGTCGGGGTCCTCGCCGTACTGGCGCTTGGCACGGCGCTGGCGGAGCAGGTCCCAGCACTGGTCGAGGTCGGCCTCGAGCTTGCTCATGCGGGCGCGGGTGTCGTCGGTGTGCTCGCTGCCTTCGCGGAGCTTGTGCTCCTCGTCGACCAGCGAGTGGATGCGGGTGAGGATGTCGTTCTCGTCCATGCTCCCGTCCCTGCCCGACGTCGCAGGCGCGAAACGGGACGCTCGTCAGGCGCTGCTCCCGCGGCTGTCGTCAGGCGGGCAGCCAACCCTCGACGAACGCCGCGAGCCGACGGTGCACCGCGCCGCCCGCGCGGCCGAGGCTCAGCAGCGCCGCGCGGTCCAGCGGCACCCGCACGGTGCGCCGGTCGTCCGGGCGCCGGGCCACCGCGGAGCCTGCGGCGACGAGCTCGGGCCACGGCCGGTCCAGCTGGGCGCGGACCCGGGCGAGCGCGGCGGCGGTCGGGCCGGCGTTGCCCTCGACCATCGCCGTCACGAAGGCCGGGTCGCTGCCGATGACCCGGGTGCCGCTGCGGAAGCTCCCCGCGGCCAGGGCGAGCGCCAGCGGTCCGGCGTCGGCCGCCGCGGCGGCGAGGGCGGCGGCCAGCAGGTGCGGCACGTGGCTGATCGCGGCGACGGCGTCGTCGTGCTCCGCGGCGGTGACCGGCACCACCTCGGCGCCCACGGCCAGGGCCACCTCGGCGACCCGCAGCCAGCGCGGCAGTTCGGTGCCGGGCTCCAGGCAGAGCGCCCAGCGCGCGCCGGCGAAGAGGCCGGGGTCGGTGGCCTCGTGGCCGGACCGTTCCGTCCCGCACATCGGGTGGCCGCCGACGAACCGGCCGCCGAACGCCGCGCCGAGTGACTCCATCACCGGCACCTTCACCGAGCCGAGGTCGGTCACGGTGGCGGCGAGGTCGATGGCGAGCCCGTCGAGGGCCGCCGTCATGGCGGGCAGCGGCACGGCGAGGACGACGACGCCGGTGAACTCCTGCGTGATCCGCACCCCCCGCGCGGCGGCGGCGGCGCGGGCCGCGGGATCGACGTCCCACCCGCTCACCTCGCGACCGGCGGCCAGCAGCGCGGCGGCCAGCGAACCGCCCAGCTGACCCAGCCCGACGACGCCCACCGGGGGAGCAGGCATGGTCGGTACCGGGAACGCGGGGGCATCGGCCATGATCAGAGGCTATGACGCCCCGCTCGTTCCTCCTCACCGCCGAGCTGGCGGACTACGTGCGCGCGTCGTCGGAACCGGTCGACGAGGTGATGGCCGACCTCATCCGGGAGACCGCTGGGATGGCCGAGCGGGGCGAGGCCTCGCCCACGCTGCAGATCGCTCCCGAGCAGGGCGTGCTGATGCGGCTGCTGACCCGCGCGCTCGGCGTCCGGAGGGCGATCGAGATCGGCACCTTCACCGGGTTCTCCGCGCTGTGCATCGCCGAGGGCCTCCCGGAGGACGGCTCGCTGCTCTGCCTGGACCGCAACGAGGAGTGGGGCGCCGTCGCCCGCCGGTACTGGGAGCGCGCGGGCCTGGCCGACCGGATCGAGCTGCGCCTCGGCGATGCGCTGGAGACCCTGCGGGCGCTGCCGGCCGAGGAGACCTTCGACCTGGCCTTCGTCGACGCCGACAAGCCCGGCTACGCCGCCTACGTCGAAGAGCTGCACCCCCGGCTGACCACCAACGGCGTGGTCCTGCTGGACAACACGCTGCGCTCGGGGCGGGTGCTGGACCCCGACGACGAATCCGCCCATGTTCTGGCGGCGCTCAACGCCGCACTCGCCGCCGACCCGCGCTGGGAGACCGTGCTGATGCCGCTGTCCGACGGCCTGACCCTGCTCCGCAAGCGATGACCGACGGGAGCGTCTACGGCCGCACCGGGTTCGCGGTCCGGGTGGCGCGCGAGGGCGGGCGATGGAAGGTCCGGCTCCTGGCCGAGGACGCCGGCGACGAGCTGCCGGTGCTGGAGCGGGCGCTGGGCGAGCCGGGCGCGGGGGAGTGGCCGCCGCCGCTCGTGCTGGTCCTCGACTCGCGGCTGTACTTCGTGGCGCTGCGGCACGGCCCGGGCGGCATGGTGCGCGCCCTGATCTCCGACGCCGCGATGCTGGAGTGGGTGCTCGCCGCCGAGGTGGTGGAGCGCTACGGCATCGGCGTCGACACCGAGGGCGCCTTCGACGACGACGAGACCGGCTGGCCCGGCGGCGACATGGACCTGTTCGCCGACGACGGCCTGCCCGCCGAGGAGCTGCGACCCATCGTGACCGCCGACGACCTGTGGGCCGACGAGATGGTGGAGCGGATCGCGACGCGGCTCGGCTTCGCCGACGAGCTGGCAGCGGCGGTGACGCCGTGACCGTCTCGGCCGTCGTCTTCGACCTGGGCGGTGTCATCACCGAGAGCCCGATGCGGGCCTTCGCCGCCTACGAGCGCGAGGCGGGGCTGCCCGACGGGCTGATCCGGCAGCTCAACTCGACCGACCCCGACACCAACGCGTGGGCGCGGTACGAGCGCAACGAGCTGGACGTCGCCGGGTTCTCCGCCGCATTCGAGGCGGAGGCCGCGGCCCTGGGTCACCGGATCGACGCCGCCCGCGTGCTCGCCGGGCTGCAGGGCGACGTGCGCCCGGCGATGGTCGCCGCGGTGCGCCGGCTGCGCGAGGCGGGGCTGCCCCTGGCGGTGCTGTCGAACAACGTCGCGCCGATGGAGCGCACCGGCCGGCTCGGCGAGCTGCTGGAGCTGTTCGACGCCGTCGTGGAGTCCTCGCTGGAGGGCATCCGCAAGCCCGAGCCGGAGATCTACCTCCGTGCGCTGGAGCGGCTGTCGGAGGCGGTGGGGCGGCCGATCACGGCGACCGACTGCGCCTACCTGGACGACCTGGGCATCAACCTCAAGCCGGCCCGCGCCCTGGGCTTCTCGACGATCAAGGTCGTCGACCCCGCGGTCGCGCTGGCCGAGCTGTCGGAGCTGGTCGGCTTCCCTCTGGACGGCGCCGCGTGACACATCTGGGTTCGGCACAGTCGTGCTCTGCCCCGCCTGGCGGGGCAGAGCACGACTGTCCGGGGAACGTCCCATGAGCGTGGACCTCGAGGCGGCCATGGGGCGGGCGCTCGAACTCGCCGCGGCCGCGGAGGAGTGGGGCGACACCCCGATCGGCGCCGTCGTCCTCGGGCCGGACGGGACGGTGCTGGCCGAGGCCGCCAACGAGCGGGAGAAGCGCGGCGACCCCACCGCGCACGCGGAGGTGCTGGCGCTGCGGGCCGCGGCCGAGGTGCACGGCGACGGCTGGCGGCTGTCGGGCTGCACGCTGGTCGTCACGCTGGAGCCGTGCACGATGTGCGCCGGCGCGAGCGTGCTGTCGCGCGTGGACCGGGTGGTCTACGGCGCCGACGACCCGAAGGCGGGCGCGGCCGGATCGCTCTGGGACGTGGTCCGCGACCGCCGGCTCAACCACCGCCCGGAGGTGACCGGCGGGGTGCGCGCCGAGGAGTGCGGCGCGCTGCTACGTGCCTTCTTCCGCCGTCAGCGGGGCCTGTAGTCTCTTCGGCGGTGGCGTGTCCGAGCGGCCGAAGGAGCACGCCTCGAAAGCGTGTGAGGGCAACCCCCTCCGTGGGTTCAAATCCCACCGCCACCGCCAGCTGGACCGGAGCCCCTGCTCTCCCGTGAGGGAGGCGGGGGCTCCGTCGTCGTCAGGGGTGGATCAGGGGTCGAGCTCGCTGTCCAGGATCAGCTGACCGTCCTGCTCGAGGAGGGTGAACGCGCGGACGGCTGACTCCCGCTCGCCGTTCGTGTACGTCCACTCGAGCCGGCCGGTGACCTGCGTCTGACCGTCGGCGGCCTGCAGCTCGCTGAGCCGCACGTCCGAGAACTGGTTCCAGTACGCGATGTAGTTCTCGCGGCTGATGTTCGCCCGCAGGGTCGGACCGGTGCGGTCGTACGCGGCGGCGGGATCCTCGATCACCTGCCGGTGGTAGTCCTCGAGGAACTCCTCGATGTTGTCGGCGCTGAGCGGGTCCCCGGCGGGCTCCTCGGTCGGCTCCGTCGTCGGGACATCGGGTTCGGGCTCGGTGTCCGACGTCGTCGGCCCGTCCTCGTCCTCGTCGGCGGAGGTGGGCGCCGGCTCGGAGCTCGACGGCGACGGATCGCCCGCGTTCTCGTCCGGGTCGTCGGGAGAGAGGTTCAGCAGCACGACCAGCAACCCGACCAGCGCCAACGCCGCGAGGGCCGCGGCCACCCACGGCCACCGTCGCCGGCGGCGTGCGCCGGTCGACGCGGCAGCGGGCCCGGTCCTCGTCGGCGGCTGTGCCGCCACCGCCGGCCGGGCCGCCGGAGCGGGGGCCGTGGCGGGGAGGGGGGTCGGGTCCGCCGCCGGGACGGGCGTCGGCTGGTCGACGGACGTGGGAGCCGGCGCAGCAGCCGGTGCCGACGCCGGTGCGGGCGTGGGAGCCGGGGTGGGGGCGCTCGCTGCCGCGGGGAAGACGGCGGTGCCCGGTCGATCGGTACCCGGGCGATCCGGCGACGCGAGGTCGGTGCGGGCCAGCAGCACCGTCGTCGTGTCGCCGTTCCGGCCGGCGGCGAGTGTGGCCAGCCGGTCGCGCACCTCGGTCATGACGGGGCGCTCCGCGGGATCGACGGCGAGCATCCGCATCAGGGGCGCCGTCAGCTCCCCGGCCCGCCGCGGTGGGGTGATCCGTCCGCCGGCGACGCGGTGCAGCATGCCGAGCGCGTTGTCGTCCATGCCGAACGGGGGCCCGCCCTCGAGGCAGGTGTAGAGCGTGGCCCCGAGCGAGAAGACGTCGCTGGCCTCGGTCATCTCCTGTCCCTGCGCCACCTCGGGGGCGAGGTAGGCGGGGGTGCCGGTGATCTGGCCGGTCTGGGTCAGGGTGACGTCGCCCTGGGCGTGCGAGATGCCGAAGTCGGTGATCTTGACCAGCCCGGCGACGCGCCCGCCCTGGCCGATGAGGATGTTCGCGGGTTTCACGTCGCGGTGCACGATCCCGGCGGCGTGCGTGGCGGCCAGTGCGTCGGCCACCTGGGCGCCGATCTGCGCGACCTGGTCGACCCGCAGGACGCCGTCCTCGGTGAGCACCTCCGACAGGCTGCGGGAGGGCAGGTACTCCATGACCAGCCACGGGGCGCCGCCCTCCAGCGCCACGTCGTAGACCGAGATCGCGTGCGGATGGCTCAGTCGCGCGGCGATCCGGCCCTCGCGCAGCGCACGCTGACGCTGCTCGTCGACCTGTCTCTCGTCGGCGCCGAGCGGGGAGAGGACCTGCTTGACGGCGACGTTGCGGCCGAGCAGCTCGTCACGGGCGAGCCAGACGGCGCCCATCCCGCCGCCACCGATCTGCGACTCGAGCCGGTAGCGCCCGGCGATGAGGCGGCCGGGGGCGGTGACGACAGGACGGGTCATCGACGGGGAACGGCCGCGCTCAGACGGTGGAGGGCACGCCGTACCGGCGCGCGTACTCCTCCTGCGCGCCGGCGGGGAGGGCGTCGTAGAGGTCGCCCAGCTCGGTGTGCACCCCGGGCTCGAGGTCGTCGAAGATGCGGGCCCACGTGGGGGGCTCGTCGTAGCTGCGGGTCAGCAGCAGCTCCCACGCCTGAGCCTGCCGGTCGCGCTTGCTGCGCTCGGCGACGAACTCCGACAGGTAGCGGTCCTTCGCGGCGGTCTTCTCCTCCGCCGTCGCGCCGGGCGGCAGCTCTCCGGCGTCACCACCCTTGAGCACCGCGACGATCGCCTCGACGACGTCCGGCCGTACCTCGCTGTGCTCGCCCATGTCGTGCCTCCTCGTCAGTGACCCGCAGTTCAGGAGCCTTCCCCAGTGGCTTCCCGGCGAACCGCCCTGCGGTGCAGGATGCCGCACCGGGCGCGGCTCGGCCTCCCCGGTGGTGTCCCGCAGATCCTCCGGGAGGCGCCCGGTACGATCCTCGTCGTACCTGGAGGATTCGCCTAGTGGCCTATGGCGCTCGCTTGGAAAGCGGGTTGGGGGCAACCCCTCGGGAGTTCGAATCTCCCATCCTCCGCAGGTCGACGAGCCCCCGGCAGACGCCGGGGGCTCGTCGCGTTCCGCGGCCGGGTCAGACGTCGGCCGGCGAGGGCTGCCGCAGCCGGTGCAGGTACAGCCCCGCGACGGCGGCCAGCACGAGGAACCCGCCGAGCAGCGCCGGCGCGGAGAGCCGCTCGCCGAGGAACGCCGTCGCCAGCGCCGTGGCGGTGAGCGGCTCCAGCAGGGTGACGATCGAGGCGACCGCTCCGGGCACCGTCCGCAGCCCGGTGAAGAACATCGCGTACGCCAGCGCGCTCGGCACGAGCCCCAGGTAGATCAGCACCGCCAGCGCCGTCGGCTCGGTCGTGGTCCGGAGACCGAGCGCCAACGCCGCGGGGGTCAGGAGCAGCGCGCCGCCGGCGAAGCCCACCAGGGTGACCGGGATGCCGGCCGGGACGCCGCCACCGGCCAGTGTGACGACGGCGTAGCCCAGCGCCGAGCCGACGGCCATCAGGGCGCCGAGCGCGATCGTCGTCCCGGTGTCGGCGCCGGCGGAGACGCCGACCAGCAGGACCAGCCCGACCAGCGCGACGACGAGGGCGACCCCGGTGGCCCGGTCGGGCCGGCCGTGTCCGAGCAGAGTGCCCCCGACGGCGATCAGCAGCGGAGCGAGGCCGAGCGCGACCAGCGTCGCGATGCTGACCCCTGCCGTGGCGACGGCGGCGAAGTAGGCCAGTTGGTAGGCGGCCAGGCCGGCTCCGACCAGGACCAGACGGACGGCGGTGCCGCGGGAGATCGCCGGCGTCGGACCGGACCGGCGGCGGGTGAGCGCCCAGGCCGCCAGCAGCGCGACGGCGCCGATCGCCATCCGGTGCCAGGCGATGTCCAGGGGGCCGAGGTCGGTGCGGTCGGCGACGATCTTGCCGCTCGCGCCCGAGGTGCCCCAGCACAGCGAGGCGAGGACGACGAGCAGGAACCCGCGCCCGGAGACGGCGACGTGCGGGGTGGACATGACGCTCCCGTGCGGTTCCGGCGGCTCGGCTGGCGGAGCGCGACGGCAGCGTATCGGGGCGTGCGTCGGGAGCTCGACCGGTTTCCTCTACAGTGGGGGAGACCCCTCGTGTGGCGTCATCCTGTGAACCTCCCCAGGGCCGGAAGGCAGCAAGGATAAGCGGGCTCTGGCGGGTGCGCGGGGGGTCCTTTGCTTTCCGCATCCGATCCCGTTGCGTGGCTGCTCGCGATGCGGCGGCTCGGCGAGGGCGCGTTGAGCCGTAGGGTCTAGTCCCAAAGTGCTCTGCCCATGGTTGGTGCGCCGGAGTGATTGCTCCCCCACCCAGGGGCCGATGTCGCCGGTCGTTGGCGGTTGGTCCCCGTAGCCTTGTGATCCCGAGGGACCGTGGGACGGGACGCCGTAAGCATCGTTACGTGGGGGAGCAGACGTGCAAGGTGCGGGGGAGCCATCAAATGCTGAGATCGCGGCGGTCACGGCGGCGGCCCTAGCGCATCACGCGCAGTGGTGCAGCGAGAACGGGCATGACCGCTGTGGGGGGTCCTTGCTATGCGAGCGGGTCGCTGATCACGAGACGCAACAGGCCGCGTACGACGCCGCCGCACGCTCTTTCGATGTGGGGGCGCTAGCCGCTGAGTACCGCGGCCGCGAACCTAGCGTGGCGTGGCCGACGACTGCGCTTCTTCGGGTGGTTCACGACGGCCTTGAAGTGGTGCCGTGGGCCGCTGGAGGCTTTCATCGTTCAGTACTTATCACTTCGGCATTGGCGCGGCTGGGCGAGCGGGGAATTCTCGCTGATGCAATCGTGCGGCTCTGTATCGGCCCACTCTTAGCTCGTCGAGTCACCCTTCACGTAGTGCATGCGATGGCCGCTACGCGCCGAGGAGTCGTTGACGCCGACGCTCTCCCGCGGCAGTTGCGCGGCTGGTTGACCGCGTTTGCGCACCTGCCGGATATGGACGAAAGCGGTCTTCTCATGTCCGCGCTGACCGGGCCGGGCATTGCAGAGCTAAATCAGTGGATCGATGAAGCTGCCTTGGCCCACCTGATCGTCTGGCGGCGGGATGCGCAACGGGTTCAACTGGAGCCCGCAGATCGCGTATTGCCGGGCGGGGTAGATGCGACGCGCTGGATATTCGATCGGTTCACGAAGACCAGATTGGACGAGTGGCGGACCGCGTCCCTGCAGTGGGAATTAGCGTTCCTGGATCGCCCGGAGGCAGTGTGCGGCGATGCTGGCGTCCCTGTGCGCTTGGTTGCAGAACGCCCTGTCTCCATGGCGATGGTCGTCAGTGCTCTCGCTCGGCGGGTCTGTGCAGCTAGCAGTGACGCAGAGGTGCTCGCGGGGATGACAGCGTCGGAGGTGATGCAGGAACTGGTCACGCTTACCAAGGTTGGAGCCTTCGATGCCGCAGTGGGCTTGGCCGCCCGGGCAAGTTCCGCCGCGCCGGCGAGTGTTGAACTAGCTATTGCTCATGCCTTCTTACGGATAGTTCGGCATCCGGGCGCTGCCGAGACCGAGCTTCGACAGATACTTCGGAGTAGTCCGGGTCAGAAGCCCCTGATTTCTGTCAACATCGCATCTTGCCTCTTGCGGCAGCAGGGGTCAATCGACCAGATCTCAGAACTCTTAGGAGACGAGGATGTCGCAAAGAGCGACAAGCTAGCGTGGCTTTGGGCGCCGGAGCCTCTCATTGAGGGGAAGCTTCTTCTTGAGGAGTATCGTATATCTGACTGGGTAAGCGAGATGACATATTGTCTTGCACGGGCGCGTTGATAAGGGTCAGCTAAAGCCGGGAATCTTGGCTAGCTCTGCCATTGGCACCATTAGATGCAACTGCTCAACTGGTGACTCGAGGAAGTCGCCGTGCCGCATGTAGAACGCGTGGGCGGACTCGTCGCGAGCGTGCACCAAGAACAGGCGTGCTCCTACACTTTCGCTAATGAATAGGGCTCGACGCAGTGCGTCCCGAAGAAGGGCAGCACCGAGCCCCCGGCCATGCCAAGCTTCATCTACGGCTAGTCGAGCCAAGAGGATGCAGGGGACCTGGGCCGGCGCCCCTTTGACGAGAGTTGCGGGGGCGCCGGCTCGGTCGTAGGACGCCACGGTGATGGCGTAGTAGCCCACGACAAGACCGTCCACATGGCTGACGTAAGTCGTGGCGTTGTTGGCGCGCTGGTTTTGCCACGAGTACTGACGAAGCCACTCGTCCAGTTCGGCAGCCCCAGACGTGAAGTTCGAGCGATCGAAAGCTCGCTCGAGCTTTACTGGACTGCTCGGTTTTTCGCTCACTCGTCAGCGAACGGGCTCTCGCGGCGTCCGAGCTCCTGGAACTTGGACGTCGAGGGAAGCGGTGCATCCAGCAATCTCTGAAGTTCTGCCCACTGCTCCTCGCTAGCGAGGAACCAGCGACGGTCGGCCAAGATGCGCTCGGCATGCTCGACGACGCTCTCGAGGATGAAGTCGGTCATGGTCCTGTCTGACGCCGCAGCGGCTTGCCGGATCAGTTGCTCCTGCCGTCCGCTGACGCGCAGGTTGAACCGCTGATCCTTGGCTGCACGGGCGTCGGTGCGCTGGACTGACATGATCCTCTCCTAAGTCGGTGAGTACATCGTATGTACGTATCGGCTCTTGTCAACGCGAACTTGACGCCAAGGCTTCCCTCGTTTGGGTGGCCTCAGGTACCTCCCGCTGAAGCTCCTGACGCCCGTCTGCCTGTCATCCCGTCCGCGTAACCTGCGTCCGTGGCTCTCGCGCTCTACCGGAAGTACCGCCCGGCGACCTTCGCCGAGGTGGTCGGGCAGGAGCACGTCACCGCGCCCCTGATGAACGCCGTCGACGGCGGCCGGATCAACCACGCCTACCTCTTCAGCGGCCCGCGTGGCTGCGGCAAGACGTCGTCGGCGCGGATCCTGGCCCGCTCGCTGAACTGCGAGCAGGGGCCGACGTCCACGCCGTGCGGCGTCTGCGAGTCGTGCATCGCGCTGGCGCCCGACGGCCCGGGCTCGCTCGACGTCATGGAGATCGACGCGGCGAGCCACGGCGGTGTCGACGACGCCCGTGACCTGCGCGAACGCGCCTTCTTCGCGCCGGTCAACAGCCGCTACAAGGTCTACATCGTCGACGAGGCGCACATGGTGTCCTCGCAGGGCTTCAACGCCCTGCTCAAGGTCGTCGAGGAGCCGCCCGAGTTCCTGGTCTTCATCTTCGCGACCACCGAGCCGGAGAAGGTGCTGTCGACCATCCGGTCGCGCACCCACCACTACCCCTTCCGGCTGGTGCCGCCGACGACGCTGCGCACGCTGCTGGAGAAGACCTGCACCGCCGAGGGCGTGCACGTCGAGGCGACCGTGTTCCCGCTGGTGGTGCGCGCCGGCGGTGGCTCGGTCCGTGACTCGCTGTCGATCCTCGACCAGCTGCTCGCCGGTGCGGGGCCCGACGGGGTCACCTACAAGAGCGCCGTCGGGCTGCTCGGTGTCACCGACGACGCGCTGCTCGACGAGACGATCGACGCGATGGCCGCGCAGGACGCCCCCGGCGTCTTCCGCGCCGTCGACCGGGTCGTCGAGGCCGGGCACGACCCGCGCCGCTTCGCCACCGACCTGCTGGACCGGCTGCGCGACCTGATCGTGCTGGACGCGGTGCCCGAGGCAGGTGGGAACGGGCTGCTCGACTGTCCGCCCGACCGGCTGGACCTGATGACCTCGCAGGCCCGGGCGCTGGGGTCGGCGACCCTCTCCCGGATGGCCGACACCGTGCACGAGGGCCTCACCGAGATGCGTGGGACGACGGCGCCGCGGCTCCTCCTGGAGCTGGTCTGCGCCCGCATGCTGCTGCCGGCCACCGACGGCTCCGCGGCGGCGACCCTGCAGCGCCTCGAGCGGCTCGAGCGCCGGATGTCGATCGCCGGGGAGCACGCCGGCCGGGACACCGGGCACGCTCCGGCGCCGGTCCGCGAGACCGCACCCGCACCGGTCCGCGAGGCGCCCCGAGCCGCCGCGCCGACTCCTGCTCCGGCTGCACCCGCGCCCGCTGCGCCGGCCGCGCAGCCGGCGCCCGCCGAACGTCCCGCGCAGCCGGACGCCGGCCGCAAGGAGTACGTGCGCCCCTCGCAGCGCAGCGAGGCTCCGGCGCAGCGTCCTCAGACCCCTGCCCAGGCGCCGGCGGCGTCCGCTCCGGCGTCGTCGGACTGGCCGGAGACCGCCCGCCCGGGGGAGAAGCCGCGGCCCGCGGCCGCCGCCCCGGCCGCGAGCGACTGGCCGGAGACGGCGCAGCCGGGCAACCGCCCGAAGCCCGCGGCGGCCGCGCCCACCCCGGCCGCGGCGCCGCCCAGCGAGCCCGCCGCCGCACCGGCCGCCCGTGCCCCCCGCGTGGCCGAGGGCGAGCCCGACATCCCGCTCCCGCCCGAGCCGACCGACGACGAGGACTGGCCGCACACCCCCCAGCCGGCCGCCGTCCAGGCCGCGGCGGCCCGGACCGAGCAGCCCCGCCCGCCGGCCTCCCCGCCGCGGGCGGCCGCCGAGTCCGCACCGGCGCCACGTGGAGGTGAGCCGACGCCGATGGTGTCGGCGAACCCGCCGGAGGCGGCGGGGGGCGACGACGGCGAGCTCACCACGGCCGACGTCCGCCGGGTGTGGCCCGAGCTGCTCGCCATCGTCAAGAAGCACAAGCGCACGACCGAGGCGCTGCTGCACAACGCCCAGGTGCACCAGCTCGCCAACGGCGTCCTGACGCTGTCCACCTCGTCGCCGGCGCTCGCGCGCCGACTGGGCGACGACCTGAACAAGGACATCCTCCGCGAGGCGCTCAACGAGCTGCTCGGGGTGCGGTGGCGGGTGGACGCCGTCGTCGGGGGCGCCGGGAGCGCGGGAGCCAGCAGCGGTTCCCCGGCCGGGCCGCCGGTCACTCCCGAGGTGGCCCGCGAGGCGGCACGGCAGGCCGAGGCCGCCGAGGCCGTCGAGCTCATGGCCGAGCGGGCCGCGGAGACGTCCTCCGGTGGCGACCGCGAGCCGGAGCCCGCGGTCGACCAGGAACAGGCTGCGCTGCAGCTGCTGCGGGCCCAGCTCGGAGCGCGCCCCGTCGACAGCTGACCCGCAACGTCGGACCGGCGGCCTACTCTCGTGGCATGTTCCCCGGAGGCCAGCCCGACCTTTCGCAGCTGATGAAGCAGGCGCAGGAGATGCAGCAGCAGCTCGTCGCCGCCCAGGAGGAGCTGGCGGCCACGGAGGTCATCGGCACCGCCGGCGGCGGCCTGGTCTCCGCCACCATGACCGGTGACGGCGAGCTCACCGCGCTGACCATCGCCCCGGCGGCCGTCGACCCGGCCGACATCGAGACGCTGCAGGACCTCGTCGTCGCCGCGGTCCGCGACGCCAAGCGGACGGCCGACGAGCTGGCCGCCAGCGCCATGGGCCCGCTCGCCGGCGGGCTGGGCGGTCCCGGCGGGGGACTGGGCCTGCCCGGCTTCTGACCGGCCGCGTCCGCCCGATCCCCTTCGCACCTCGAGGAGCACCGTGTACGAGGGTGCAGTCCAGGACCTGATCGACGAGCTCGGTCGCCTGCCCGGCGTGGGGCCCAAGAGCGCCCAGCGCATCGCCTTCCACCTCCTGTCGTCG
Organism: Blastococcus sp. LR1; assembly: GCF_020166105.1. Lineage (GTDB taxonomy): Bacteria > Actinomycetota > Actinomycetes > Mycobacteriales > Geodermatophilaceae > Blastococcus. The sequence continues at coordinate 616,260 of NZ_JAIUJY010000002.1, read as the reverse complement.
GAGACCGCCGACGTCACCCGGCTGGTGGCCGCGCTGACCCGCGTCCAGGAGTCGGTGCGGTTCTGCGTGACCTGCTTCAACGTCGCCGAGGCCGAGCAGTGCCGGATCTGCCGTGACCCGCGCCGGTCCGACGACGTGCTGTGCGTGGTCGAGGAGCCCAAGGACGTCGTGGCGATCGAGCGCACCCGCGAGTTCCGCGGCCGCTACCACGTGCTCGGTGGGGCGATCAGCCCGATCGACGGCGTCGGCCCCGACGACCTGAAGGTCAAGGAGCTCATGACGCGGCTCATGGACGGCACCGTCAAGGAGATGATCATCGCCACCGACCCGAACCTCGAGGGCGAGGCGACGGCGGCGTACCTGGCCCGGCTGGTCGGGCCGATGGGGCTGGCGGTCTCGCGGCTGGCCAGCGGTCTGCCGGTGGGCGGCGACCTGGAGTACGCCGACGAGGTGACGCTGGGCCGGGCGTTCGAGGGCCGCCGCCGCATCGACGCCTGAACCCGCGCAGCCCCGGGATTCCGGGGCGGTCCGGTGAATCTGTGGGCCATCTCTCCGCCCGCAGTCACATCGCCATAACGGTCCCCGGGCGACCTCACAGCGCGACGATCCGCTGTGTTAGACCTGAGGTTCCTGACCAACGGCGGGCGCCCGCACGACCGGCGTCCGCTGTGACGAGAACGAGGTATGGATGACTTCCGGTTCGATCAGCCGTCGGCGCACCGTCGCCACGGCAGGCCTCGCGGCAGCGGCCCTGGTGCTCAGCGCCTGTGGTGGCGGCGACGGCGACAGCGGTTCCGACGGCGGCAACGGCGGCGGTGCCCTGACGATCGGCACCACCGACAAGATCACCTTCCTCGACCCGGCCGGTTCGTACGACAACGGCTCGTTCGCGGTGATGAACCAGGTGTTCCCGTTCCTGATGAACACCCCCTTCGGCAGCCCCGACGTCGAGCCCGACATCGCCGAGAGCGGCGAGTTCACCGCGCCGACCCAGTACACGGTCACCCTGAAGCCCGGCCTGAAGTGGGCCAACGGCAACGACCTGACCAGCTCGGACGTCAAGTTCTCCTTCGACCGCCAGGTCGCCATCGCCGACGAGAACGGCCCGTCGTCGCTGCTCGCGAACCTCGACAGCGTCGAGACGCCGGACGACACCACCGTCGTGTTCAACCTGAAGAGCGAGAACGACCAGACGTTCCCGCAGATCCTCTCCAGCCCGGTCGGGCCGATCGTCGACGAGGACGTCTTCTCCGCCGACGCGATCACCCCGGACACGGAGATCGTCGACGGCAAGGCCTTCCACGGCCCGTACACGATCACCAGCTACGACCAGAACAACCTGGTCAGCTACGAGGCCTACGACGACTACCAGGGTCTCCTCGGCGCGCCGAAGACCGACTCGGTCAACGTCAAGTACTACGCCGAGTCCTCGAACCTGAAGCTCGACATCCAGCAGGGCAACATCGATGTCGCCTTCCGCAGCCTGACCGCGACCGACGTCGAGGACCTGCGTGGCAACGACGACGTCAAGGTCGTGGACGGTCCCGGCGGCGAGATCCGCTACATCGTCTTCAACTTCAACACCCAGCCCTTCGGCGCGACGACCCCCGAGGCCGACCCGGCCAAGGCCCAGGCCGTCCGCCAGGCCGCTGCCGACCTCCTCGACCGCGAGGAGCTGGCCGACCAGGTCTACAAGGGCACCTACACCCCGCTGTACTCCTTCGTCCCCGAGGGCCTGACCGGCGCCACCGAGCCGCTCATGGAGAAGTACGGCGACGGCTCCGGTGGCCCGGACGCGGCCAAGGCCAAGCAGCGCCTCGAGGCCGCCGGCGTCCAGACCCCGGTCGAGCTGAGCCTGCAGTACTCCAACGACCACTACGGTCCGTCGTCCGCCGACGAGTACGCGCTGATCAAGGACCAGCTGGAGGCCGACGGACTGTTCACCGTCAACCTGCAGACCACCGAGTGGACGCAGTACTCCGAGCAGCGCACCGCTGACGCGTACCCGGCCTACCAGCTCGGCTGGTTCCCGGACTACTCCGACGCCGACAACTACCTGACGCCGTTCTTCAAGCTGGAGAACTTCCTCAGCAACCACTACGCGAACCAGCAGGTCAACGACATGATCCTGCAGCAGCTCGCCACCCCCGACGCCGCCGAGCGCGAGGCCCTGATCGGTGAGATCCAGGACGCCGTGGCCGACGACCTCTCCACCCTGCCGTACCTGCAGGGTGCCCAGGTGGCCGTGACCGGCGCCGACGTCGAGGGCGCCGAGGACACGCTGGACGCGTCCTTCAAGTTCCGCTACGGAGCCCTCAGCAAGGGCTGATCCCAGCCTCTGAGAAACTGAAGGCACCACGGCCCCGGGTGATCCGCCGCGCGCGGATCACCCGGGGCCGACCTTCGTAGCGCACAGATTCACGAGCAGGAGACATGACCACCACCACGACCGAGCTCACCGGGGGCGGTGCCGCTCCGGACGCCGCCGCGCCCCCCGCGGCGAAGACGCGCCGCGGCGGCGGTGGGCTGGGCAGCTACCTGCTCGTCAGGTTCCTGCTGATCTTCCCCACCATCTTCATCCTGGTGACGACGGTGTTCGTGCTCATGCGGCTGACGGGTGACCCGATCACCGCGGCACAGGGCGGGCGACTCCCCGCCGCCGAACTCGCCGCCCGCATCAAGGAGGCCGGCTACGACCGGCCGATCCTGGTGCAGTACTGGGAGTACCTCACCGGCGTCTTCACCGGCGACTTCGGCACCGCGATCAGCGACGGCCGCGAGGTCACCGCGATGCTCACCAGCTTCGGTGCGGCCACCCTCGAGCTGGCCGTCTACGCGCTGATCGTGGCCTTCGTCGTCGGCATCCCGCTCGGCCGGCTCGCCGCCTACCTGCGCGACCGCTGGCCCGACGCCGTCCTCCGGGTCTTCGCGATCCTCTGCTACGCCACCCCCGTCTTCTTCGCGGGCCTGGTGCTCAAGCTGGTCTTCGCGGTCAACCTCGGCTGGCTGCCCGTCGCCGGCCGCGCCTCGACCGGCGCGGAGATCCAGCTGCAGACGCTCGAGAGCCGCACCGGCATCTACCTGATCGACGCGATCCGGCTCGGCGACGGCGAAGTCATCTCCGACGTCCTCGAGCACGCCGTCCTGCCGGCGATCGCGCTCGGCCTGCTCACCGCCGGCGTCTTCCTCCGGCTGGTGCGCACCAACGTCATCAGCACGCTCGGCACCGGCTACGTCGAGGCCGCGCGCTCCCGAGGGGTCAGCGAGCGGCGGCTGCTGCGCAAGCACGCCTACCGCCCGGCGCTGATCCCCATCGTCACCGTCATCGGCCTGCAGATCGCGCTGCTCCTCGGCGGCGCCGTCCTCACCGAGACGACCTTCGAGTGGAAGGGGCTCGGGTTCCAGCTCGTCGAGTACCTGCAGGCGCGCGACTTCGTCGCCGTCCAGGGCATCGTCGTGCTGGCCGCCGTGATCGTGGCGCTCGTCAACTTCGTCGTCGACGTCATCGCCGCGCTCATCGACCCCCGGGTGAGGTACTGAGATGGCCACCGTCGCCACCCCTGGGACGTCCACCGCGACGTCCTCCGAGCGCCGGCCGCGCGGCTGGCGCGGGCTGCCCGTCGTCCGCCAGGTCCGGCAGAGCGTCGGCCTGCAGCGCGGCATGCTGGTCACAGGCCTGGTGCTCACCGGCATCTTCCTGCTGACGGCGCTGCTCGCGCCGCTGCTGGCGCCCTACGAGTACAGCCAGCTGCGTGACCCGTCCGGGCCCTTCGGCGCCCAGCAGCCGCCGTCGTCCGAGCACCTGCTGGGGACGACGGTCGGCGGCTACGACGTGCTGTCCCGGGTGATCTGGGGCTCGCGGACGGCGCTGCTGGTGATTGTCGCGGCCGTCGCGATGTCGATCGTGCTGGGCGTCCTGCTCGGCCTCGTGTCGGGCTACTTCGGTGGCTGGCTGGACCGCGTGCTCGTGGTCATCGCCGACGCGATCTACGCCTTCCCCTCGCTGCTGCTGGCGATCGTCGTGGGCATCGTGCTCAACGGCGGTGAGTCCAGCCTGGCCGGCGGCATCATGGCCGCGGCCATCTCCATCACGGTCATCTTCGTGCCGCAGTACCTGCGGGTGGTGCGCGCCGAGACCGTGCGGATCAAGGCCGAGGCCTACGTCGAGTCCGCCCGCGTGATCGGCGCCGGGCACTGGCGGATCATGTCGCGGCACGTCTTCCGCAACGCGACCCGCACGCTGCCGCTGATCCTCACGCTGAACGCCTCCGAGGCGATCCTGACGCTGGCCGGCCTGGGCTTCCTCGGCTTCGGCATCGAGCCCACCGCCGCCTCGGAGTGGGGCTACGACCTGCAGAAGTCGCTGTCCGACGTCACCAGCGGCATCTGGTGGACCTCGCTGTTCCCGGGCCTGGCGATCGTGCTGGTCGTGCTCGGCCTGACCCTGGTCGGCGAGAGCCTCAACGACCTGGCCGACCCGCGGCTGCGCGTCCGCCGTCGGGGCGGCACCTCGCCCGCCGACGTCGCCGGGACCTCCGTGGTGCCGGCCGCGGCCGCGGTCCCCACCGATCGCGAGCCCGTGAAGGAGGCCGGACTGTGACCGCCACCCCCGCCCGCGAGGTCGTCGGCATCGACGACCTCACCGTCTCCTTCGCCACGGACAACGGCGACGTCGCCGCCGTCAAGGGCGTGACGCTGTCGGTGGCCGCCGGTGAGGTGCTGGCGATCGTCGGCGAGAGCGGCAGCGGCAAGACCGTCACCGCCCGCACCATCCTGGGTCTGCTGCCGGAGACCGCGACCACGCGCGGCGCGGTGCTGCTCACCAGCAAGGACGGCGGCACGACCCACGACGTCGCGAGCCTCTCGCCCCGGCAGCTGGGCGACGTCCGCGGGGTCGACGCGGCGATGGTGTTCCAGGAGCCCTCGACCGCGCTGAACCCGGTCTACCCGGTGGGCTGGCAGATCGCGGAGGGCCTGCACGCGCACGGCAGGTACAGCCGCGCCGAGGCCCGCGCGAAGGTGATCGACGTGATGCGCCGCGTCGGCATCCCCGACCCGGAGAAGCGGATCGACCACTATCCGCACCAGTTCTCCGGCGGGCAGAAGCAGCGCATCGTCATCGCCCAGGCGCTCGTGCTCGACCCCGGCGTGATCATCGCCGACGAGCCGACCACGGCCCTCGACGTGACCGTGCAGGCCGAGATCCTCGAGCTGCTGCGGCGCTGCCGCGACGAGTTCGGCACCGCGATCGTGCTGATCACGCACAACATGGGCGTGGTCGCCGACCTCGCCGACCGCGTGGCGGTCATGTACCACGGGAAGATCGTGGAGCAGGCCGACGTCGCCACCCTCTTCGCCTCCCCGCAGGACCCGTACACGCAGAAGCTGCTGGCCTCGGTGCCGCGGCTGGGCGAGGGGTCGGCGCGGGCAGTCGAGCGAGGTTCGCGGCGGGCCGCCGGCTGGGCCGGCAGCACGCCGGTGGTCGAGGCGCGCGACCTGCGGATCGTCTATCCCGGCCGGCTGCGCCAGCCCGACTTCGTGGCCGTGGACGGCGTCGACCTCGCCATCCGGCCCGGCGAGGTGCTCGGCCTGGTGGGCGAGAGCGGCAGCGGCAAGACGACGATCGGCCGCGCGATCGCCGGGCTGACCAAGGTCACCGGCGGCTCGCTGCAGGTGCTCGGCACCGAGATGAACGGCGTCAAGCAGAAGGCGTTCCGGCCGGTCCGCGAGCGGATCGGCTTCGTCTTCCAGGACCCGGCCTCGAGCTTCAACCCGCTGCTGACCATCGCCGAGGCGGTGGCCGAGCCGCTGGTCGTGCACAAGCGGGCCGGCGACGCCCGCGAGGCGCGCGGCCGGGTCGACGAGCTGCTCGAGGCGGTGCAGCTGCCCAAGGCGTTCGGCGACCGCTTCCCGCACGAGCTCTCCGGCGGGCAGCGTCAGCGGGCCAGCCTCGCCCGCGCGCTGGCGCTCCAGCCCGAGCTGCTGATCGCCGACGAGCCCACCTCGGCGCTCGACGTCTCGGTGCAGGCGCGCGTGCTGGAGCTCTTCGACGAGCTGCAGCGCGAGTTCGGGTTCGCGGCGCTGTTCATCAGCCACGACCTCGCCGTCGTCGACCTGCTCGCCGACCGGATCGCGGTGCTCTACCGCGGCTCACTGGTCGAGGAGGGCACCGGTGCGGAGGTGCTGGGCAACCCGCAGCACCCCTACACGCAGCGGCTGCTGGCCTCGCTGCCCGTGCCGGACCCGGCCGAGCAGCCTCGCCGCCGCGCGGCCTGGGAGCAGCTCAACACGTAGTCGGCGGGCGGTCCTTCACTCGAGGACGACGTCGTCGCCCCGGCGGGTGGCCCGGCGCACGCGCAGCCGGGCCACCGAGCCGACCAGGCGCACCAACTGCGTGTAGATCGGCGTCGGCCCGTGGTAGCCGAGGAAGCCCTTCGGACCGTCGACCATCTCGCCGGTGCGGACGTCGTAGCGGCTCTGGTGCCAGGGGCAGACCAGGCAGCCGTCGGCGTCCACCGTTCCCTTCGACAGGTCGGCCAGCTGGTGCCGGCAGACCCGGCTGACCGCGAAGTGCCGGTCCTCGCCGTCGGGCCCCGGACCGCGGTTGCCCACCGCCCAGTCGCCGACCCGGCGCACGGTGCCGGGAGGCAGATCGGCGGCGGGGACGGAGTCGCGGTCGGGCACAGGACCTCCTGGATCGGTGGGGTGTCGCCGACCGCCCCTACCCACGGCGGCCGGGCCGGACCCCTCGGCCGTCGGTAGGGTCGCGAGCGTTCCAATTTCGCGTCCAGGAGGTCCTTTCGTGCGCCGGTTGTGCGTCGTCCTGGGCGTGCTCGCCCTGCTGGTCCTCACCGGCGGCCCGGCGTACGCGGTGCCACCCTTCCGGCTCGCCGACCAGGTGACCGACGAGGTGGGCGCGCTGCGGGGACGCGAGGACGAGGTCGCCGAGGCCGTCGACGAGCTGCGCCGGGCGAACGGGATCCAGCTGTTCGTGGTGTTCGTCGCCAGCTTCGACGGTGCCCAGCCCAGGGACTGGGCGAGCGCCACTGCCGAGCTGAGCCAGCTGGGCCGCAACGAGGCGCTGCTCGCGGTCGCCGTCGAGGACCGCGCCTACAGCTTCTCTCGCCCGCCCGCGGCGTCGCTCTCGCAGGCGGAGCTGGACGACCGGGCCGCCGAGGAGGTCGAGCCCTACCTCGCCGAGGGCGACTGGGCCGGCGGAGCGAGCGCCTTCGCCGCCGTGCTGGGCGGGGAGGGAGCCGCGGCCGGCGACTCCGGGAACGGCTCGTCGGGGAGCGGGGGCGGGACCCTGCTGGTGCTGGGCGGCATCGCCGTCGTCGGGGGCGGGGCCTACCTGGTGAGCCGCTCGCGGCGGAACCGCGGCGGCGCCGCGCTCCCGGCCGGACGGCGTCGGGAGCGGGACCCCTACGAGGGCACGCCGACCGACCAGCTGCAGGGCCGCGCCAGCGAGGCGCTGCTCGAGCTGGACGAGGCGGTGAAGACCTCGCAGCTCGACCTCGACTTCGCCCGCGTCCAGTACGGGGAGGAGTCGGTGGCCGGGTTCGGTGCGGCGCTGGACCAGTCGAAGGCCGAGGTCGCGCGTGCGTTCTCGCTGCGGCAGCAGCTGGACGACGAGATCCCGGAGGACGAGCCGACGACGCGGCGGATGCTCGCCGAGATCCTCTCGCTCACCGCGGCGGCGGACGCGCGCCTCGACGAGCAGAGCGCGGCCTTCCAGCAGCTGCGTGACCTGGAGAAGAACGCTCCGCAGGTGCTGGACGCGCTCGGGCCGCGGATCGCGGCTCTGCGCGCCCGGCTGCCGCAGGAGGAGCAGCGGCTCGCGGGGCTCCGGCAGCGCTTCGCGGGCTCGGCCGTCGCGGCGGTCGCCGACAACGTCACGCAGGCCGGAGCACGGCTGGACGCGGCGGACCAGGAGATCCGGGAGGCCCGCGAGGCGCTCGACGCAGGCAGGGGAGGGGACGCCGTCGGCGACCTCCGCGCCGCCGAGGACGCCGTGGCCCAGACCGAGCAGCTCCTGGACGCCGTGGGCCGGCTGGCCGCGGACCTCGATGCCGCCGCGAGCGGGATCGCCGCCGTGCGGGCGGAGACGGAGAAGGACCTGGCCGAGGCGCACGCGCTGGTCCGCGCCGGCGACCGCAGCGGCCTGGAGCCGCAGATCGCCCGGGCCGAGACGGCGCTCGCGGCGGCCGAGACCGCGCTGCGCCCGGCCGACGGCTCACCCGGAGATCCGCTGGCCGCCCTGCGCCAGCTCGAGGACGCCGACGACGCGCTCGAGCAGGCCCTCGGGGCGGCCCGGGACGCGCAGACGCAGGCCCGCCGCGCGGCGGGTGCTCTGGACCAGGCTCTGCTCACGGCCCGCTCGACGGTCGCCGCCGCGACCGACTTCATCGACACCCGGCGCGGCGCCGTCGGGCCCGAGGCCCGCACCCGGCTGGCCGAGGCCCGGCGGTACCTCGAGGCCGCCGTCGACCAGGGACGGACCGACCCGGTCTCGGCGGTGCGGTCGGCGCACCAGGCAGGACTGCTCGCCCAGAACGCACTGGACCTGGCGCAGGACGACGTGAACCGGTGGAACTCCGGCGGCTACGGCGGCGGGATGCCCGGCGGGTTCGGCGGCGGGTACCGGCGCGGTGGCGTCGACCTGGGCAGCCTCGTGCTCGGCGGGATCCTGCTGGGCGGTGGCCGGTCCTCCGGTGGCTTCGGCGGCGGTTTCGGGGGTGGCTTCGGCGGCGGGGGTGGCTTCGGGGGCCGCAGCGGCGGCGGTGGCTCGTTCGGTGGCGGTGGGGGCCGCAGCTCCGGGGGCGGGCGCTTCTAGCGCGGCGGAGGGCGACCCCTGGGAACTGTCGGTGGTCGGTGCCACGGTGGTCCTCCGCAGACCTCGACGAGGAGGACCCCATGCCCACTCGAACCACTCCCTGGCCGGCCGGAACGCCGTGCTGGATCGACTACGGCGCCGGCGACATGCCGGCCGCGCAGGCCTTCTACGCCGACCTGCTCGGCTGGAGCTTCACCGACGGCGATGCCGAGTACGGCGGCTACCTGAACGCGCTGCTCGGCGGTGAACCGGTGGCGGGCTTCGGTCCGAGCATGGACGCCGATCAGCCCAACGGCTGGACCACCTACTTCGCCACCGACGACTCGCAGGCCACGGTCGCCGCGATCCGGGAGGCGGGCGGCACGGTCATGGTGGAGCCGATGCAGATCGGCGCGCTCGGCACCATGACGATCGCCATCGACCCGCAGGGCAACGGGTTCGGGCTGTGGCAGTCCGGCGAGCACACCGGTGTCCGCCGGTACAACGAGCCGGGCTCGCTGGTGTGGAACGAGGTGGCCGTGGCCGACACCGAGCAGGCCCGGGCGTTCTACGGCACCGTCTTCGGCTTCCGCTTCGAGCCGGTGGACGCGGAGATGGACTACAGCACCTTCGCCACGACCGGCGACCCGCTCGGCGGTCTCGGCGGGCTCTCCACCGGTGGGCCGGCGGGCTGGTCGGTCTGCTTCGCGGTGGCGTCGGCCGACGACACGGTGGCCCGGGTCGCGGAACGCGGCGGCACCGTGACGGTGGGGCCGATGGACAGCCCCTACGGCCGGTTCGCGGTGCTCCAGGACCCCTGGGATGCGGTGTTCTCGATCATGGAGACCTCGGCGGCCGAGGGCAGCTAGCGGACCCGGCCGCGGGCCAGCAGCGGCACCGGTGGCAGCGGCGGGGCGGAGAGCCGGTCGCCGTCGTAGCCGTCGACGGTGCCGAACCGTGCGTCCTCGGCGTTCCACTGCTCGGCGTAGCCGGCGATCTCCTCACCGGCGCGGCCGACGAAGTTCCACCACATCACCAGGCGCTCCTCGAACGGTTCGCCGCCGAGCAGCAGCAGCCGGGCCGCCTCGGCGGCGCGGAGCCGCAGCGTCCGCCGGCCGGTGCCCAGGTAGAGCATCGCGCCGCGCTCCAGCCGCACGTCCTCGATCGAGGCGACCCCGGAGGAGGCCAGCAGCGCGTACTCGAAGTCCGGTTCGAGCGGGATCTCGACGTCGGCGCCCGAAGCGAGGTCGAGATCGGCGCCGACGATCGGGGTGTAGGCACGGCCGGGTGAGCTGGTGCCCGCGAAGGTGCCCATGAGCACCGTGCTGCGCACACCGTCGGAGCTGAAGCCGGGCAGCGTGTGGTGGTGCTCGAAGTGCGGCGCCACCTCGCGGGAGGCGTCGGGCAGGGCGACCCACAGCTGCGCGCCGTGCAGGAAGCGCGGGTGCGTCGCCGGGGACTGCTCGGAGTGCGAGATGCCGTGCCCGGCGGTCATCAGGGCGAGCTCGCCCGGCCGGACCATGGCGTCGCTGCCGAGCGAGTCGCGGTGGTGCACCTCGCCGTCGAGCAGCCAGGAGACGGTCTGCAGGCCGGTGTGCGGATGCGGCGCCACCTGCATGCCGGGAGCAGTGGAGATGTCGTCGGGGCCGTAGTGGTCCACGAACACCCACGCGCCGACCATCCGCCGGCCCAGGGTGGGCAGCAGCCGGCGCACCCGCGTGGACTCGCCCAGGAGCACCTCCTTGGCGGGCAGCAGGTCCAGCACCGGACCGGTCGAGGTCTGCTCCGTGCCGCCGAGTTGGCGGGCCGCGGGGCGGCGATCGAGGTTGCTCATGGGATGTCCTCCGCCTCGTGCGAGGCCACAACGGCCATCAGGGCCTCACGCCTGCTGGCCAGTCTGACCCCGGACGTGGCTGTGGGGGACGGTGGGCGGGCGGAAAGATGGAACCGGCGACCCGACCCGGAGTGCCGGCACGGTGCCCAGCCGCCCCGCGGAGAAGTCGGCGAAGGCGTCCTGCACCTCCTGCCGGGTGTTCATCACGAACGGCCCGTACATGGCGATCGGCTCGCGGATCGGCGCGCCACCGAGGACGACGACGTCCAGCGCCGGCGTGCGCGACTCCTGGTGGACGGCGCCGTTGATCGTCACCGTGTCACCGGGGCCCAGCACCGCGAGCTGGCCGGTGCGCACGGGGGCGCCGTCGATGCCCACCGATCCGGCGCCGGAGAGGACGTAGACCAGCGCGTTGAAGTCCGGCCGCCACGGCAGGTCGAGGGTGGCGCCGGGGGACACCGTCGCGTGCACCATCGCCATCGGTGTGTAGGTCGAGCCGGGGCCGGTGTGCCCGGCGACGTCGCCGGCGATCACGCGCAGCAGGGCGCCGGCGTCGGCGCTGGCCAGCAGGACCGAGGAGTTCGCCCGCAGGTCCTGGTAGCGCGGCTCCACCCACTTCTGGGCGCGGGGCAGGTTCACCCACAGCTGCAGCCCGTGGAAGAGGCCGCCGCTGCTCACCAGCTGCTCCGGCGGGCGCTCGATGTGCAGGACGCCGCTTCCCGCGGTCATCCACTGGGTGTCCCCGTTGCTGATCGTGCCGCCGCCGCCGTGGGAGTCGGCGTGCTCGAAGGTGCCGTCGATCAGGTAGGTGACGGTCTCGAAGCCGCGGTGCGGGTGCCAGCTGGTGCCCTTCGGCTCGCCCGGCGCGTACTCGACCTCGCCCATCTGGTCCATGTGGATGAACGGGTCCAGGGCGTGCAGGTCCACCCCGGCGAACGCCCGGCGCACCGGGAAGCCCTCGCCCTCGAAGCCCGACGGCGCCGTCGTCACCGACCTGGTGCGGCGGCGGACGGTGCGGGGCTCAGGGAGGGGCACCCGCGGCAGGGCGGTGGTGTCCTCGACTGTCACTGCGGGCATGCCGGCCTCCTCGTTGAGCCTTCAACCACTTGCCGCTGCAGCCCCGTTCCGCAGCTGTCTATTCCCCGGATGCGGGGCCCCTTCGGCACCGGCGTCGCCCCCGGGAACCGCGGCGTCGGATACTGGGGGCCTCATGACGTATCCGAGCAGCCGATGAGCGCGCCCCTGAACCTGGTCAACCTCGAGCGGGTGTCCAAGGCCCACGGCACCACCGTGATCCTCGACGACGTCTCGCTCGGCGTCGCCGCGGGTGAGCGGATCGGCGTCGTCGGCCGCAACGGCGGCGGCAAGAGCACGCTGCTCTCGCTGCTGACCGGCACCGACGACCCCGACTCCGGCCGGGTCACCCGCCGCGGCGACATGGCGATGGGCGTGCTCGACCAGTCCGGCACGCTTCCGGCCGGGACGACGGTGCGCGACGTCGTCCTCCCGCCGTCGATGTTCGCCGCGGAGCACGAGTGGGCCGGCGACCCCGCCGTCCGCTCGGTGCTCACCGGGCTGGAGCTCGACCGGCTCGGCCTCGACGCCCCGGTCGCCCCGATGTCCGGTGGCGAGCGCCGCCGCGTCGCGCTGGCCGCCCAGCTCATCCGGCCGCTGGACCTGCTGATCCTCGACGAGCCGACCAACCACCTCGACGTCGAAGGCGTCGCGTGGCTGGCCGAGTACGTGAAGGCCCGCCAGGGCGGCATGGTGGTCGTCACCCACGACCGGTGGTTCCTCGACGAGGTCTGCACCACCACGTGGGAGGTCGCCGACGGCAGCGTGCACTCCTACGACGGCGGCTACTCCGCCTACACGCTGGCCCGGGCCGAGCGCTCCCGCATCGCCTCGGTCACCGAGGAGCGGCGCCTCAACCTGGTCCGCAAGGAGCTGGCCTGGCTGCGGCGCGGCCCGCCGGCCCGCACCAGCAAGCCGAAGTTCCGCATCGAGGCGGCCCAGGCGCTGATCGCCGACGAGCCCCCGGCGCGCGACTCGATGGCGCTCAAGGGCTTCGCCGCCAAGCGGCTCGGCAAGACCGTCTACGACGTCGAGGACGTCGACTACGCCGTTCCCACCGACGACGGTCCGCGCACGCTGTTCAAGGACCTGACCTGGAACGTCGGGCCCGGTGACCGGATCGGCATCGTCGGCGTCAACGGTGCTGGCAAGACCTCGCTGCTGAAGCTGCTGGTGGGGGAGACCAAGCCCGACTCCGGCACGATCGTCGTCGGCCAGACCGTCTCGCCGACCTACCTCTCGCAGCACGTCACCGAGCTGCCCCCGAAGGCCCGCGTGCTGGAGGCGGTGCAGGACGTCGCCCGGCTGGCCCGGATCGGCAACCAGGAGATCTCCGCCTCGACGCTGGCCGAGCGGTTCGGCTTCGCGGCCAACCGGCAGTGGACGCCGGTCGGCGACCTCTCCGGCGGCGAGCGGCGCCGGCTGCAGCTGCTGCGCCTGCTCATGGCCGAGCCCAACGTCCTGGTGCTCGACGAGCCCACCAACGACCTGGACATCGACACCCTGACCGCGCTGGAGGACCTGCTCGACAGCTTCCCCGGCACGGTGCTGGTGGTCAGCCACGACCGGTACTTCGTCGACCGCGTCTGCGACAAGGTCGTGGCGCTGCTCGGCGACGGCTCGCTGGCCGAGCTGCCGGGTGGGGTGGACGAGTACCTGCGCCGCCGCGCCGCGGGCGGGGCGCCGCTCACCTCGGCCGGTGACGGCGGCAACCGCGCGGTCGGGGCCCCCTCCACCGCGGCCCCCGCCGTCTCCGCCGCCGAGTCGCGCGCGGCCAAGAAGGAGGCGAGCAAGCTCGAGCGCCGGATGCTCAAGCTGGACGCCGACGAGAAGAAGCTGCACGAGCAGCTGGCGGCCGCCGCGAACGACTACGGCAAGGCCGCCGAGCTCGACGCGCAGCTCAAGGCGCTGCAGGCGGAGAAGGCCGAGGTCGAGGAGGCCTGGCTGGCGGCGTCCGAGCTCGCCGAGGGCTGAACCCCCGCCGACGTCCTGGCTCACCATCGGTCGTCCTGGCTCACCGTCGACCGTGAGCCAGGACGCGGAATGATCAGGTCTCCTGATCATTCCGCGGCGGCGGGGGTGGTCCGGGCGGCCCGGTAGTCTGGGCGTCACCGCCGGCCGTCGCCCGACGTCTGTGGTGTCCGAGAAGCCCCACCGACTCCCCGGAGACCCGTGCTCGCACTCCTGCTCCTCCACCTGGTCGCGGCCGTGCTGGCACCGGTCCTGCTGCGGTGGTGGGGCCGGAACGCCCTCCTCGTGCTCGCCCTGGTGCCGGCCGCCGCCTTCGGGTGGGTGCTGAGCCGGCTCGGCCGCATCACCGACGGCGGTGCGCTGCAGGAGACCGTGCCCTGGGTTCCGCAGCTCGACCTCGAGATCGCGCTCCGGCTGGACGCGCTCTCGCTGACCTTCGCGCTCCTGGTCACCGGCGTCGGGGCGCTGGTGCTGCTCTACTGCGCGCGCTACTTCGAACCGGACGACGAGGGGACCGCCCGGTTCGCGGGCACCCTCACCGCCTTTGCCGGCTCGATGCTCGGGCTCGTCCTCGCCGACGACCTGCTGCTGCTGTACGTGTTCTGGGAGCTCACCACCGTCTTCTCCTACCTGCTCATCGGTGGCGCGGGCACCAAGCTGGCCGCCCGCCGCGCGGCGAGCCAGGCGCTGATCCTCACCACTGCCGGTGGGCTGGCGATGCTGATCGGCCTGATCATGCTGGGCGAGACGAGTGGCAGTTATCTGCTGTCGGAGGTCGTCGCCGATCCGGGCAGCGGCCCGCTGCTCGTGGCCGGGACGATGCTGGTCCTCGCCGGCGCGGTGACGAAGTCGGCGATGATCCCGTTCCACTTCTGGTTGCCGGCCGCGATGGAGGCCCCCACGCCGGTCAGCGCCTACCTGCACGCCGCGGCCATGGTGAAGGCCGGCATCTACCTGGTGGCCCGGCTGGCGCCCGGCTTCGCCGACGTGCCGGGCTGGCGGCCGGTGGTCATCGGGCTGGGCCTGGCCACGATGCTGGTCGGGGGCTACCGCGCGCTGCGGCAGAACGACCTCAAGCTGTTGCTGGCCTTCGGCACGGTGAGCCAGCTGGGCTTCCTGATGGTGCTCGTCGGCGCGGGCAGCCGGGAGCTGGCCGCAGCCGGCCTGGCGATGACGCTCGCCCACGCGCTGTTCAAGTCCACCCTCTTCCTCACCGTCGGCGTCATCGACCACGCGACCGGTGTGCGCGACCTGCGCCGGCTCTCCGGTCTCGGCCGGCGGTTGCCGGTGCTCGCCGTCATCGGCACGCTGGCCGCCGCCTCCATGGCCGGCCTGCCCCCGCTGCTGGGCTTCGTCGGCAAGGAGGCGGCGTTCACCGCGCTGCTGGACGGCGGGCTGCCCGACCGCACGGCCGCGCTCGCGGTGCTCACCGGCCTGGTGCTCGGGTCGGTGCTCACGGCGGCCTACACGGCGCGCTTCGTCTGGGGCGCCTTCGCCCGCAAGCCGGACCTGGCGGAGACCGAGCCGGCTGAGCTGGTCCACCCGCCGAGCGCCCTGTTCCTGGCCGCGCCCGCCGTCCTGGCCCTCGTCGGCCTGCTCGCCGGCCCGTTCAGCCCGCTGCTGGAGCCGCTGGTCGCGAGCTACGCCGACACGCTCGCGCCGGTGGCCGAGAAGGCCGAGAAGCTGGCGCTGTGGCACGGCCTGCAGCCGGCCCTGCTGCTGTCGGCGGTGACGGTCGTCGGCGGTGCGCTGCTCTTCGTCGCCCGGGCCCCGGTCTTCCGGTTCCAGCGCAGGCTCGCCGTCGGCGCCTCCGCCGACGAGGGGTACTGGAACACCCTGCAGGCGCTCGACCGGATCGCCGTCCTGGTCACCGGCACCACCCAGCGCGGCTCGCTGCCGGCCTACCTCGGCACGATCCTCGTCGTCGTGCTGGCGCTGCCCGGCTCGGTGCTGCTCTTCCGGGCGCCGTGGCCGGACCAGTGGCGGGCGTGGGACACCCCCGTCCAGGCGCTGGTCGGAGCGGTCGTGATCATCGCCGCGTTCCTGGCGCTGCGGATCCGGCAGCGGCTCTCGGCGGTCCTGGTCGTGGGCGTGACCGGCTACGGCCTCGCGGTGCTCTTCGCCCTGCAGGGCGCCCCGGACCTGGCGCTCACCCAGTTCCTCGTGGAGACGCTGACCCTGGTCGTCTTCGTGCTGGTGCTGCGCAAGCTGCCCAAGGACATCACCGAGCGGCACCGTCCCCGCGAGCGGCTGGGCCGGGGGGTCATCGCCGTCGGGATCGGTGCGCTGATGGCCGCGGCCGGCGCGGTGGTGATGAGCGCGCGCACCGCGACGCCGGTGTCCGTGGACTATCCCGAGGCGGCCTACGACTTCGGCGGCGGTCAGAACATCGTCAACGTGACGCTGGTGGACATCCGCGCCTGGGACACCCTGGGTGAGCTCTCGCTCGTCGTCGTCGCCGCCACCGGCGTGGCCAGCCTGGTGTTCCTGCGGCGGCGGACCGGCGTCGTCGACCGCCTGGACCCCGTCCAGCTGGCGCGGCAGGAGCGCAGCTCCTGGCGGGCGCCCCGCGGGCAGTGGCTGGCCGCCACGGCCACGCTGGCGCCGGAGCGGCGGTCGGTGATCCTCGAGGTGATCACCCGGGTCCTCTTCCACACGATCCTGGTCTTCTCGGTGTTCCTGCTGTTCAGCGGGCACAACGAGCCGGGCGGCGGATTCGCGGGCGGCCTCGTGGCAGGTCTCGCGCTGGTGCTGCGCTACCTGGCCGGTGGCCGGTACGAGCTGGGCGAGGCCGCGCCGGTCGATCCGGGCCTGCTGCTCGGGGTCGGGCTGCTGTTCTCCGGGACGACGGGTGTCGTCGGGCTGCTGCTCGGTGCCGACGTCCTGCAGACGGCGATCCTGGAGACGACGCTGCCGGTGCTCGGCGACGTGAAGCTGGTGACGTCGCTGTTCTTCGACATCGGCGTCTACCTGATCGTGGTGGGCCTGGTGCTCGACATCCTGCGGAGCCTCGGCGCGGAGCTCGACCGCCAGGTCGACGAGGACGACCCGATCGACGCCGCTCCCGGAGAGGTGATCGTCCGATGACCCCGACCGTCGTCCTGCCGGTGGTGATCGGCGTGCTCTACACCGCCGGCGTCTACCTGCTGCTCGACCGCAGTCTCACCCGGGTGCTCCTGGGCTTCCTGCTGCTGGGCAACGCCACCAACCTGCTCCTGCTGTCGGCCGGCGGGCCGTCCGGCCTGGCGCCGATCCTCGGCTACGCCGAGGCCGAGGAGATGAGCGATCCGCTGCCGCAGGCGCTGATCCTCACCGCGATCGTCATCACCTTCGGGATCGCCGCCTTCGTGCTGGCGATCATCTACCGGTCCTGGCGGCTGGTCCGCCAGGAGGTGATCGAGGTCGACGAGGAGGACCGCCGGGTGGCGAGCCGGTCGGACACCGACGCCGACGACATCGACCCCGACGACCTCGCCCCCGAGGACCGCCCGGCGATGCACGACGACACCTTCGCCGCCGACAACGACATCGAGCGCGGCCTGGCCCGGTACTACTCCGGCATCGCCTCCGACGACATCGACCTCCCGCCGACCCGGGGGAGGAAGCGGTGATCCGCGTCCTCACGCCGCTGCCGGTCCTGCTGCCGCTGCTCGGCGCCGCGGCGGCCCTCCTGGTGGGCGGCCGCCACCCCCGGGTGCAGCGCGCGCTGAGCGTGGCGGTGCTCACCGCGGTGCTCGCCGTCTCCGTGGCCCTCCTGCTGCTCGCCGACTCCGAGGGGGCCGCCGCGCTCTCGGTCGGCGGGTGGCCGGTGCCGCTGGGGGTCGTGCTCGTCGTCGACCGGCTCTCGGCCCTGATGCTCGTGGTCGCCGCGACCGTGGCCCTCGGCGTCCTCGTCTTCGCCGTCGGCCAGGGTGCCGCGGACGGCGACGAGGAGACGCCGATCTCGATCTTCCACCCGACGTTCCTGGTGCTGATCGCAGGCGTCGCCAACGCCTTCCTGGCCGGCGACCTGTTCAACCTCTACGTCGGCTTCGAGATCCTGCTGACCGCCAGCTACGTGCTCCTGACCCTCGGCGGCTCGGCGGCCCGCATCCGGGCGGGCATCACCTACATCGTCGTGAGCCTGCTGAGCTCGATCCTGTTCCTCGCCGCGATCGCGCTGGTCTACGCGGCGACGGGGACGGTCAACATGGCCCAGCTGGCCGTGCGCCTCGCGGAGCTGCCCGAGGGCACCCAGCTGCTGCTCCAGTCGATGCTCCTGATCGCCTTCTGCATCAAGGCGGCGGTGTTCCCGCTCTCGGCCTGGCTGCCCGACAGCTATCCGACCGCCCCCGCGCCGGTCACCGCGGTGTTCGCCGGCCTGCTGACCAAGGTGGGCGTCTACGCGATCATCCGCACCCAGACGCTGCTGTTCCCCGGTGGCGCGCTGGACCAGGTGCTCATGTGGGCCGCGCTGGCGACGATGGTGGTGGGCATCCTGGGCGCGGTGGCGCAGACCGACATCCGCCGGATCCTCTCCTTCACCCTGGTCAGCCACATCGGCTACATGGTCTTCGGGATCTCGCTGGCGTCCACGGCCGGCCTGGCCGGGGCGATCTTCTACGTCGTCCACCACATCGCCATCCAGACGACCCTGTTCCTGGTCGCCGGACTGATCGAGCGCCAGGGTGGCTCGACAGGCGTGAACCGGCTGGGCGGACTGGCCACGGCCTCCCCGCTGCTCGCGATCCTGTTCTTCGTCCCGGCGATGAACCTCGCGGGCATCCCGCCGTTCTCCGGCTTCATCGGGAAGCTGGGCCTGCTCGAGGCGGGCATCGCCGACGGCGGATGGCTGCCCATCCTCCTGGTCGCGGGCGGCGCGGTCACCAGCCTCCTGACGCTGCTGGCCATCTCGCGCGTGTGGAGCCGGGCCTTCTGGCGCCTCCCGGCGCAGTCGCCGGCCGACGACACGTCCGACGCGGCAGCGGCCGCAGCGGGGCCCGACCTCGATCCCGGTCCGCTGCCGGACCCGGCCGAGCAGGACCAGCCGGCGGGGGAGAAGGAGCCGGTCGGAGCGACCGTCGGTGACCGCGCCGAGGCGCGGCGGGCGGCCTGGGAGCGGCACACGGCGGTCGCGACCGCGACCACCCCCACCACCGACGGGTTCGGCGACGACGACGAGCGGGAGCGCCCGCTGCGCCCGCTGCCCCGCGTCATGGTCGCCTCGACCACCGCGATGGTGGTGGTCACCGTCGGCCTGACCGCACTGGCCGGGCCGCTGTACGGCGTGGCCGAGCGGGCGGCCGACGACCTCCGGGACCGGACCCCCTACATCGAGTCCGTCTTCGTCGGGGGGGACGTGCCGTGAGCGAACCCGTGTCCCCGGCCGCGCACCGGCTCCGGCACCAGCTCCCGCTGCTGGTCTGGCTGGTGCTGGTCTGGAACCTGCTCTGGGGCACCTGGTCCTGGGCCAACCTGATCAGCGGGGCGGCCGTGGCTCTCGGGGTCACGCTGCTGCTGCCCCTCCCGCCGGTGGTCGGCGGCTCCCGGGTGCGCCCGCTGCCCACGCTGCGCTTCGTGGGTCACTTCGTGGCCGACCTCGTGCGCTCGGGGGCGCTCGTCGCCTGGCAGACCGTGCGGCCGAGCGGGATCGACCGGAGCGCGATCATCACGGTGCAGCTCCGCACGGACTCCGACCTGCTGCTGACGATCCTGGCGGAGTCGCTGACGCTCGTGCCGGGCTCGATGGTGATCGACCTGGACCGGGAACGGCGGACGATCTCGCTGCACGTCCTGCACGTGCGCGACGAGGCCGACCTGGAGCGGCAACGGGCCGCGGTGCTGGCGGAGGAGAACCGCGTGGTGCGCGCCTTCGGGTCGCCCGAGGAGGTCGCGGCGCTGGACGCGGCCGGGGGGAGGACGGCGTGACGATCGTCTACTGGGCCGCCTACGGGATGCTCGGCGCGGGCGCCCTGCTGGCGCTCGTCCGACTCGGGATGGGCCCGTCGCTGCTGGATCGCGTGGTGGCCACCGACACCCTGCTGGTCATCATCGCGGCCGGGCTCGCCGTGCACGCCGGGCTGGAGCGCGACCCCACCGTCGTCCCGGTGCTCGTGGTGGTCTCGCTGCTGGCCTTCGTCGGATCCGTCTCAGTGGCCCGGTACATCGGCGGCATGCTGGTCGGATCCGCGGACGACGGGCAGGACGTAGGTCTGCCCGAGGCCGCCGAGGAACGGGCCGCCCGCGCCGGGGAGGCACCCCGGTGAGCGCCCTGGAGATGGTGCGCGACGCAGTGGCGATCGTCCTGCTGCTCCTGGGCACGTTCCTGTGCCTCACCGCCGGTCTGGGGCTGGTGCGTTTCCCCGACGTCCTCACCCGCATGCACGCCGGCACCAAGCCCCAGGTCCTCGGCGTGCTGCTGATCATGGTGGGCGCGGCGATCCGGCTGCAGGGCTGGTCGGCGACCTGGATGCTGCTGCTGGTGGCCGTGTTCCAGATGCTGACCGCCCCGGTCAGCGCGCACATGATCAGCCGCGTGGCCTACCGCCGCCGGCACGTGCGCCGCGACCGGCTGATGGTCGACGAGCTGAACAGCGGTGGCGGCGTGCGCGACCGGGTGTACCAGGGCGACGAGCCCGCCGACGCGCCGCCCGAGCAGCCCGGCGCGGCGCTGGCCAAGAGCCGCGAGGAGGACGAGGCGCGCTGAGCCGCGCGCCCCGTCCTCGCCAGGTCAGCGCTGGGCGCGGTTGACCGCCGAGACGACGGCGCGCAGCGACGCGGAGACGATGTTGGGGTCGATGCCGACGCCCCACAGCACCCGGTCGCCGACGGCGCACTCGACGTAGGCCGCCGCCCGGGCGTCGCCGCCGGAGGACATGGCGTGCTCGGCGTAGTCCAGCACCCGCACGTCGACGTCCACGCTCCTCAGCGCGTCGACGAACGCGGCGATGGGGCCGTTGCCACGCCCCTCGACCGTCACCGGGACGCCGTCGGCGACGAGCTCGACGACCATCTCGTCGGTGGTGTCGCCGTGCGCGGTGTGCCGGTGGCCGGTGAGCGCGAACCGGCCCCAGGGCGCCGCGGGGTCGGGCAGGTACTCGTTGCTGAAGGCGGTCCACATCTGCTCGGCGGTGACCTCGCCGCCCTCGTCGTCGGTGTGCCGCTGGATGACCGCGGAGAACTCGATCTGCAGCCGGCGGGGCAGGTCGAGGTGGTTCTCGGTCTTCATGATGTAGGCGACGCCGCCCTTGCCGGACTGGCTGTTCACCCGGATGACGGCCTCGTAGCTGCGGCCGACGTCCTTGGGGTCGATCGGCAGGTAGGGCACGGCCCAGGCCTGCTTCTCGACCGGGATCCCGGCGGCCTCGGCGTCGGCGGCCAGCGCCTTGAAGCCCTTGTTGATCGCGTCCTGGTGGGAGCCGGAGAACGCGGTGTAGACCAGGTCGCCGCCGTAGGGGTGCCGCTCGTGCACGCCCAGCTGGTTGCAGTACTCGACGGTGCGGCGGATGTCGTCGATGTCGGAGAAGTCGATCTGCGGGTCGATGCCCTGGCTGAACAGGTTCAGCCCGAGGGTGATCAGGTCGACGTTGCCGGTGCGTTCGCCGTTGCCGAACAGGCAGCCCTCGATGCGGTCCGCGCCGGCCCGGTAGCCGAGCTCCGCGGCGGCGACGGCGGTGCCGCGGTCGTTGTGCGGGTGCAGGCTGAGGATGACCGAGTCCCGGCGGGCCAGGTTGCGGTGCATCCACTCGATCTGGTCGGCGTAGACGGTCGGCTCGGCCATCTCGACGGTCGCCGGCAGGTTGAGGATCGTCGGCCGGTCGGGGGTGGGCTCCCAGACGTCGGTGACGGCGTTGCAGACCTCGACGGCGAAGTCGAGCTCGGTGCCGGTGAAGGACTCCGGCGAGTACTCGAAACGGATGTCGGTGTCGCCCATCTGCTCGGCGAGCTTGCGCACCACCTGGGCGCCGTGGACGGCGATGTCGACGATGCCGGCGCGGTCGGATCCGAACACGACCCGCCGCTGCAGGGTGCTGGTGGAGTTGTAGAGGTGCACGATCGCCTGCTTCGCGCCCCGCAGGGACTCGAAGGTGCGCTCGATCAGCTCGTCGCGGGCCTGGGTGAGCACCTGGATGCAGACGTCGTCGGGGATCAGGTCGTCCTCGATCAGCTGGCGGACGAAGTCGTAGTCGGTCTGGCTGGCCGCGGGAAAGCCGACCTCGATCTCCTTGTAGCCCATTCGGACCAGCAGCTCGAACATCCGCCGCTTGCGGTCGGGCGTCATCGGGTCGATCAGCGCCTGGTTGCCGTCGCGCAGGTCGACCGCGCACCAGCGCGGCGCCGTCGTGGTGACCTTCTCGGGCCACGTGCGGTCGGGCAGGGCGACCGGGGTGAAGGGCGCGTAGCGGTGGGCCGGCATCCCCGAGGGCTGCTGGGGATGGCGGGCGTGCGGGTGGGTCTCGCTCATGAGGAGGCTCCTGGTGCGGGCTGCCGTGCGCGGAGTGCGCACAGCTCCGGGGCGGTCAGCGACGCCGGGAACGCCAGAACCCCGCGGCGAGGAAGCCGACCTAGGAGAGGGCCTCGCCGCGGCGGGTAAGCAGGAGGCTGCCGCGCACGGTCCCAAGGTAGCAGCGGGTCAATCGATGTCGCAGGCGCACGCGCAGTCCTCCGCGTGGACGGGCTTTCCGGACCAGTCGTCGAGCTCGTCGCAGCGCGCCGGGCAGGTGCAGGCGAAGCTCTCGGGGAGATCGCGGAGCTCCCCGGCCAGGAATCGTCGCTCGTGCTCCTCCGCCGCCCGCCTTCGCGCCTCCGCGCGCCGGGCGGCCGCGCGTTCCCAGGGCGCGTCGCCGGGCTGAGCGAGGAGGTGGTCGTCCGGTCGGTCCGCTCGTCGCCGGGCCGGGGCCTCCCACCGTGCCCGGCGGTCGAACGTGTAGCTGGGCTGCGCCCGATCGCGCCGGATGTCCCAGCGCCACCACCGTTCCTCGCTCAGCATCGTGTCCAGGTGTGCGGGGAACCGCCGGCCGCTCCTGTCCCGCACCGCGTCCCGGCTCATGCCCCGGACCTCCTGGCCCGACTCGTCGAGCAGGGCGAGGCGCAACCCGGCGAGCGCGGCCGCCCGGACCAGGAGGCCGACGTCCAGTCCTCCGTGCCCGCACTCGATGCGGCCGATGGCCGACTTCGATGCGCCGATCCGCTCGGCGAGCTCGCGCTGGGACAGGTCGGCGGTGCGGCGGATCCGGCGGAGCGCGGCCGACGGGTCGAATACGGACACCGGATCAGCATCGTTGCCGGCAGTCCGAGCCGGTCAGGCGTACATGCATCTGTGGACAGTCAGTCTCTGCCCCGCTCGGCGGGGCAGAGAGCGAGCGTGTGGAAGTCCTTGTGATGCGAGGCCCTGTTGCGCCGTGGATGGCGCAGGACGAGTGTGTGACGTGCGACACAGTTGCGCTCCGGCGCCTGGTCGCCGGTCCGGTGCGCCAGCGCCGGGGTCCGTCCGCGAAGGCGCCGCGGGAGGGGGGTGGGCAGCCCACCGCACCGACCGGTGCGGTCCACCGCCGCGGGGCGGACCCGGATCCAGGCGCAGGAGGAGCAGACATGGCAGGCAACAGGGGAGTGGCCTACATCGGCCCCGGCAAGGTCGAGGTCCAGGAGATCCCGTACCCGAAGCTGGAGCTGCAGGACGGCCCGGGCGTGAACCCGGCGAACGTCGGCCGCAAGACCGAGCACGGCGTCATCCTCAAGGTCGTCACCAGCAACATCTGCGGCAGCGACCAGCACATGGTCCGCGGCCGGACGACGGCGCCGGAGAACCTCGTCCTCGGGCACGAGATCACCGGCGAGGTCATCGAGGTCGGCCGCGACGTGGAGTTCATCCAGGTCGGCGACGTCTGCTCGGTGCCGTTCAACATCGCCTGCGGCCGGTGCCGCAACTGCAAGGAGGGCAAGACCGGGATCTGCCTGAACGTGAACCCGGCCCGGCCGGGGGCTGCCTACGGCTACGTGGACATGGGCGGCTGGGTCGGCGGCCAGGCGGACTACGTGATGGTCCCGTACGCGGACTGGAACCTGCTGAAGTTCCCCGACCGCGACCAGGCCATGGCCAAGATCCGCGACCTGACGATGCTCTCCGACATCTTCCCCACCGGGTACCACGGCTGCGTCACCGCCGGCGTGAAGCCCGGGTCCACCGTCTACATCGCCGGTGCGGGGCCGGTGGGGATCGCCGCCGCGGTGGGCGCCCAGCTGCTCGGCGCCGCCGTCGTCATCGTCGCGGACCTGGTGGAGTCCCGGCTGGCGCAGGCGCGCAGCTTCGGCTGCGAGACCGTGGACATCTCGAAGGGCGACCCCAAGGACCAGATCGAGCAGATCCTGGGCGTCCCCGAGGTGGACTGCGCGGTCGACGCCGTCGGCTTCGAGGCCCGCGGGCACGGCGAGGGCTCGGCGAAGGAGGCCCCGGCGACGGTGCTGAACTCGCTGATGGAGGTCACCGCTGCCGGCGGCGCGGTGGGGATCCCGGGGCTCTACGTCACCGGCGACCCCGGGGGCATCGACGAGGCGGCCAAGGTCGGCGCCCTGTCGCTGAGCCTGGGCACCGGCTGGGCCAAGTCGCTGTCGTTCACCACCGGCCAGTGCCCGGTGATGCGCTACAACCGCCAGCTGATGATGGCGATCCTGCACGACAAGGTGCAGCTCGCGAAGGCCGTCAACGCGACGGTGATCCCGCTGGACCAGGCGCCGCAGGGCTATGCGGACTTCGACAGCGGCGCCGCGAAGAAGTACGTGCTCGACCCGCACGGCATGGTCGCCTGAGCGGTGGTCGCCTGAGCGGTGGTCGGCTGAGCGCGCCGGGGCGGCGGCGGTGGTCCGCCGCCGCCCTGGGCCTCAGAAGGTCTTCTTCAGCCGCATCCGCAGCGGTCGGCCGTCGGGGTCGTCCAGCAGTCGGTAGACCGGTGTGGCCCACAGGCGGGTGAACCAGGGCAGCTTCTCCGCATGGTGCCGGCGCACCCGGCCCGGCGGGCGGGGTCCCTGCCGGCCGCCGTCGTGCCAGGCGTCGAGGGCGTCGGCGCGGGCGTTCAGGACGTCGATGAACCGCGCCGGGTCCAGGGCCAGCTCGTCCTCGCTCCCCTCGGGATCCAGGTCGAGGTGCTCGCGGGCCAGCGCCAGCCGCAGGTCCCGGGCGAAGGTGCGGGCGCCGTCCCCGGTGCCGGCCGGGTCGCGGGGCTCCCGCGGATCCCGGGTCGTGTCGAGGACGGTGCTGGAGAGCTCGCTGTCGTGGGTCCACGAGCGCCGGTTGAAGTTGTCGCTGCCCACGCTGGCCCAGGTGTCGTCGACGACGCAGACCTTCGCGTGCACGTAGACCGGCGTTCCCGCGTGGTTCTCCACGTCGAAGACGTGCACCCGCCCCTCGCCGGCCTTCTGGCACATCTCGATCGCCTGCCAGCGGCCCACGTACTGCGGGCGCTCGGCGAACGCGCCGTCCTGGTCCGGCACCCGCGGCACGATGACGACCAGGTGCAGGTCGGGGTTGCCGGCGAGCGCGTCGGCGAACAGCCGGGCGACCTCGCCGGACCACATGTACTGGTCCTCCAGGTAGATCAGCCGGCGGGCCCGCTTGATCGCCTTCGTGTAGCCGCGGGCCACCGACCGTTCGCCCTGCGGTGCGAAGTCGTACGGCGGCCGGATCGCCGGGTAGGTCCGCAGGTTCTGGACCGCGTGCGGCCCGCACTCCGGCGGCGGCGGGAGCTGCGGCGGCAGCGGGTCGGCCGACAGGCGCGCGTGGTTGAGCTTGTCGTGGATCCAGGCGAGCGGGTGGTCCTCGTCGGGGCTGTTCGGGTCGTCCCAGCGCTCACGGAAGATCGTGTCGAGCACGTGCACCGCCGGGCCGCGGAGCTGCAGCTGGACGTCGTGCCAGGGCGGGGTGTCCCCGTAGGCGGCGGCCATCGGCAGGGCCTGGGGGTCGCCGCGGTGCTCGGCGTCGTCGCGCCGGGAGTGGCAGAGGTCGATGCCGCCGACGAACGCGACGTCCTTCGACGGGTCCTCGTCGTGCCGCAGGATGACCATCTTCTGGTGGTGGCTGCCCATGCGGCGGATGCGCTGGTCCAGGATCACCTCGCCGCCGCCGTGCTCGATGGCCTTGTCGAGGGCGCGGTTGGACTCCTTGTTCATCTGCAGCGCCTGCATGTGCGAGCGCCAGACGAGCCCGCGCACGCAGACGCCCTTCTTCACCGCCTCGGTGAACAGCTCGGCCACCGTCGGCCCGCCGTCGAGCAGCAGTTCGTCGGCGTCGCCGCGCCAGTCGGTGAAGAACAGCTGGTCCCCGGCGTCCAGCGAGCGGACCTCCTCGACCAGCCGGGCGAAGTACGTGGCCCCGTGCAGCAGCGGCTCGGCGAGGTTGCCGGCGGTCCACCCCGGGATCGCCGTGGCGGCGTTTCCGCGCTCCTCCGCGCTGAGCAGCCACTCCTCGGGTGAGTCCATCTGGTGATCTCATCCTGCGGGAACCCGCGGACGCAACCGCCGGTCATCGCGGAGACGTCGGTAGCCTTCTGTCCCGTGGCCCTCGTCGTCCAGAAGTACGGCGGCTCCTCCGTCGCCTCGCCCACGCACATGAAGCGCGTCGCGGAGCGGATCGTCGCTGCGAAGAAGAACGGCGACGACGTCGTCGTCGTCGTCTCCGCCATGGGCGACACCACCGACGAGCTGCTCGACCAGGCCAGCCAGATCACCGACGAACCGCCCGGTCGCGAGCTCGACATGCTGCTCACCGCCGGCGAGCGGATCTCGATGGCGCTGCTGGCCATCGCGATCTCCACGCACGGCTACGAGGCGCGGTCGTTCACCGGCTCGCAGGCCGGCGTCATCACCACCGGCAGCCACGGCAAGGCCCGGATCATCGACGTCACGCCCGGCCGGCTGCGGTCCGCGCTCGACGAGGGGTCGATCGTCATCGTCGCCGGCTTCCAGGGCGTCAGCCAGGACACCAAGGACATCACCACGCTCGGGCGCGGCGGCTCCGACACCACCGCCGTCGCCGTCGCGGCGGCGCTGCGGGCCGACGTCTGCGAGATCTACACCGACGTGGACGGCGTCTTCACCGCCGACCCGCGCATCGTCCCGAACGCCAAGCGGCTCGACACCGTCACCTACGAGGAGATGCTCGAGCTCGCCGCGTCCGGCGCCAAGGTGCTCATGCTCCGCTGCGTCGAGTACGCCCGCCGCTACGGCATCCCCGTGCACGTCCGCAGCTCCTACTCACAGCTCCCCGGCACGATCGTGGCCGGCTCGATGGAGGACCTCCCGGTGGAACAGGCGATCATCACGGGCGTCGCGCACGACCGCTCCGAAGGCAAGATCACCGTCTACGGGGTGCCGGACCGGCCGGGCGAGGCCGCCCAGCTCTTCCGCGTGCTCGCCGACGCCGAGGTCAACATCGACATGATCGTGCAGAACGTGTCGGCCGGGGCCAGCAAGCTCGCCGACATCTCCTTCACGCTGCCCAAGAGCGACGGCCCCGCCGCGCTGGCCGCGCTGGAGAAGGTGAAGAACACCGTCGGCTACACCGATGTGCAGTTCGACCAGCACATCGGCAAGGTCTCGCTGGTCGGTGCGGGCATGCGCTCGCACCCCGGCGTCTCCGCCAAGTTCTTCGGCGCGCTCGCCGACGCGGGCGTGAACCTCGAGCTGATCAGCACCTCGGAGATCCGCATCTCCGTGGTCTGCCGCGACACCGACGTCGACATCGCCGTCCGCGCGGTGCACGACGCCTTCGACCTCGGCTCCGACGTCGAGGCCGTCGTCTACGGAGGAACCGGACGATGAGCATGCGACCGCTGAACGTCGGCATCGTCGGCGCGACCGGCCAGGTCGGCGCCGCGATGCGCTCGATCCTCGCCGAGCGCGACCTCCCGATCGCCTCGATCCGGTTCTTCGCCTCCGCCCGCTCCGCCGGCACCACCCTGCCGTGGGGCGACGGCGAGATCACCGTCGAGGACGCCGCCACCGCCGACCCCACCGGGCTCGACGTCGCGCTGTTCTCCGCCGGCGCCACCACGTCGAAGGCGCAGGCCCCGCGGTTCGCCGCCGCAGGCGTCACCGTGATCGACAACAGCTCCGCGTTCCGCCGCGACCCGGAGATCCCGCTGGTCTGCAGCGAGGTCAACCCCGGCGACATCGCGAAGGCGCAGGGGCGAATCATCGCCAACCCGAACTGCACCACGATGGCCGCGATGCCGGTGCTCAAGCCGCTGCACGACGAGGCCGGGCTGGTCCGCATCATTGCCAGCACCTACCAGGCGGTCTCGGGTTCGGGGATCGCCGGCGTGCAGGAGCTGCACGGCCAGGCGAAGGCCGTCGTCGACAAGGCCGACGAGCTCGCCTACGACGGCTCCGCGGTGCAGTTCCCCGCGCCGGTGAAGTACGTGGCGCCGATCGCGTTCAACGTGCTGCCGATGGCCGGCTCCGTCGTCGACGACGGCTCGTTCGAGACCGACGAGGAGCAGAAGCTCCGCAACGAGAGCCGCAAGATCCTCGGCATCCCTGACCTCCGCGTCTCGGGCACCTGCGTGCGGGTGCCGGTCTTCACGGGGCACTCGCTGTCGCTGAACGTCGAGTTCGACCGGCCGATCTCCGTCGAGCGCGCCACCGAGCTGCTCTCGTCGGCGCCCGGCGTCCAGCTGGTCGACGTCCCGACCCCGCTCCAGGCGGCGGGCAACGACCCGAGCTACGTCGGCCGGATCCGCCAGGACGGCGAGAACGGCCTCGTGCTGTTCATCAGCAACGACAACCTGCGCAAGGGTGCCGCGCTGAACACGGTCCAGATCGCGGAGCTCATCGCCGCCCAGCCATGACGGACGGCGCCGCCGGCCCGGACCTCTACACGCTCCGGGGCTGGGTGGAGCTGGAACTGGCGCTGGAGGCCGGCGTCCGGGTGGACGCCGCCCACGCGGTGCTCAGCGACGCGCTCACGCAGGAGTCCGGCCCGGAGCTCTTCGGCTGGCTGGCCGAGGCGCTGGTCGCAGAAGGTCGCTCACCCGACGACTTCGCCGACCTGCTGGACGACGACGACCTCGCCGAACGGGTGCTCGCCGTGCTGCGGGCACGCCTGGCGGGGGAGGACCCCCACGCGGAGCCGCCGGGCGCCCGGCTCGTGTGGTCGGCCTACTCCCCGGACGATCCGTCGGGCGGGCGCGAGGCGTTCCGGCGTGCGGTCAGGCGGCGGGCGCAGACCGCCCGGCACGCGCTGCTGGCGCCCCGCCGGCCGCACGTGGCCGGCCGGCGGGACGAGCGCTGACCCGCAGTCGCTACGGCTTCACGTGTCGCAGGGCGAAGGCGAGCGCGATCTCGACCTGGCGGATGGTCTCCTCGATGACCAGCGAGCCGTGGCCGGCGTCGAAGCGGTACACCTCGTGCGGCTTCTCCAGCCGCTCGAGCTCGCCGAGGTAGTTGTCGATCTGCCGGATCGGGCAGCGCGGGTCGTTCGCGCCCGCGACGACGAGCACAGGGGCGGCGACGGCGTCCACGTAGGTGAGGGGCGAGGAGCGCACGTACACGTCGCGCACCTCCTCCGGTGAGCCGCCGAACAGCGCGCGGTCGTAGGCGCGCAGGCCCTCCATCTCGTCCTCGTAGGCGGCCAGGTAGTCGGCCACCGGCACCTCGGCGATGCCGGCCGCCCAGCGCTCGGGCTGCGTGCCCAGCCCGAGGAGCGTGAGGAACCCGCCCCACGAGCCTCCGGTCAGGATCACCCGCTGCGGGTCCACGACGCCCTCGGCGACCAGTGAGTCGTAGACCGCGCCGATGTCCTCCAGCTCGGTCAGACCCGGCCGGCCGGTGAGGGCGTCCCGCCAGGTCGAGCCGTAGCCGGTGGAGCCGCGGTAGTTCACGTGCACGACCGCGTAGCCGGCGTCCACGTAGGCGGCCCGGCGGGCGCGGTAGGAGTCGTCGTCGGCCGCCTCGGGGCCGCCGTGCACCAGGAAGGCCGTGGCGTGCGGCCCCTCCCCGGCCGGGCGCACCAGCAGTGCGTGGATGTGCCCGCCCGGGCCGGGCACCCAGCGGTCCTCGACCGGATAGGCCGGCGGCGGCTCCTCGTCGGATGCCGACAGCACGACCGGGCCGTCCGCGCGACGGATGACCGGCGGCAGCTCTGAGTTCGACCAGGCCAGCTCCACGCTGCCGTCCGGGCGCACGCCGGCACCCCGGACGACACCGGGTGGGGTCTCCAGGCGCTCCAGGGCGCCCGTGGCCAGGTCGTAGCGGTACAGCTCGCTCCGGGCGGCGTGGTCGTGCCCGACCAGCAGGGCGGAGCCGTCGGGGTACCAGCCGGCGGTCACGTCGCCCGGCAGGTCGAGGACCACCTCGGTCTCGGTGTCGGCCTCGACGTCCCAGATCAGCAGCTCCTCGCGGCCGCGGCGCTCGTGGCCGACCAGCAGCCGGCGGTCGCCGGGCAGCGGCGCGAACTCGAGGGCGTGCAGGCCCAGTCCCTCGCCGTCCCACTTCTCGGTCACGAGTGAGTCGTCCGCCGTCCGCAGCACCCGCAGCGCGGGGTACCGCGGATCGCCGTTCTCCGAGTGCGAGACGACCAGCAGCTCGTCGTCCCGGGTGAGGGCGTCGACCGAGGCGGGGTCGGCGTGGGTGTAGATCACCCGCGGCGCGCTCCCACGCGGCGCCAGCCAGAGCTCGCTGCCGTCGTCGGTGCTGCGGCCGATCGCCACCAGCGTCCGGCCGATCTCGAGGCCGGCCGGGTAGGCCGGACCCACCTCGGCGACGGCGACGGTGTCCTCGCCGCCGGCGAACGGCTGGTTCATCCAGACGCCGAACTCGTCGCCGTCGGTGTCGGCGAACCACCAGATGGTCTCGCCGTCCGGGCTGAGCGTGCTGATCAGCGTGCCGTTCGGCCGGTCGGTGACCTGCCGGTGCTCGTCGGTCGAGCGGTCCCAGGCGTACTGCTCGACGACGCCGCTGACGTCGGAGCTGTAGAGGTTGCGGTGCGGGGCCTCCTCGGCCCAGTCCGGCAGCGAGACGCGGGGCGCCCGGAACCGGGCCTGCCAGCGGGCGGTGACCTCGGGGGGAAGGGCTGGCACGGTGCTGGGCTCGGCGGTCACCCGTCCATCTTGCCTGCCGGGCGCGCGGCGACCGGATCGACGGCCGAAATCGGTCATCCGTCCGTGGTCACTTGTCGCATGTCCGGCCCTTGACGACGCCAGCTGTGATCCGGACCATACGTACAACGGACTTCTGTCCGCAGACCGGACAGCTTCGCCATCGACGTCAGGAGCGGCCATGTCACTGCCCACCACGAGCGCGCCGGAGCCGGTGAGCACGTCCTCGGAGGCGCGGAAGGGGACCGCCGCCGTCGCCATCGGCTTCGCCGTCCTCTGCCTCTCCTACATGCTCAACGCGATGGACCGGCAGGTCTTCTACCCGCTCCTGCCGCAGATCCGCGAGGAGTACGGGTTCTCCCTCGACCAGTCGGGCCTGCTGGCCACCGGCTTCACGCTCGGCATCGCGCTGACCGGTCTTCCGGCCGGCTACCTGCTCGACCGGCTGTCCCGGAAGATGATCATCGTCGTCAGCGTGGTCGTGTACTCACTGGGCACCCTGGCCATCCCGCTGTCGGCGGGCTTCGGCGACATGGCGGTCTACCGGCTGGTCTCCGGCATGGGCGAGGGCGTGCAGGCCACCGCGATCTACGCGGTCATCGGCGCCTACTTCTTCCACCGCCGGGCGCTCGCGGCCGGCTTCATCGGCGTCGCGTTCGGGCTCGGCGTCTTCCTCGGGCCGATCATCGGGCAGGCGTTCGCCGACTCGGCCGACTCCTGGCGGGCTCCGTTCGTGGTCTTCGGCGTCGCCGGGCTGATCATGGCCGCGGTCCTCGCGTTCACCGTGCCCCGCTGGATGAGCGAGGCCGTGGCGGGGCGCTCCGGGACGGCGGACACCGCGTCCTACGAGCACGTGCCCGCCAGCCCCTGGAACCGCGCCACCCTCGGCATCGGGATCGCCTCCGCCGTCTCCGGACTGGTCTTCTACGGCTTCCTCGGGCTCTACCCGACGTTCCTGCGCGAGGAGCTGGCCTTCGAGCCCGCGCAGGCCGCCCTGGCCGCCTCGCTGGTGGGCTTCGGCGCGATGGTCGCGCTCCCGGTCGGCTACCTGGCCGACCGCTACGACCAGCGGCTGCTGCTGGCCGTGGGCTTCGTCGGCTCGTCGCTCACCGCGCTCGCGGCCTACCGCTTCGCCGACGGCCCGGGCGCGCAGTACGCGCTCGCGTTCCTGATGGGCGCCTTCGCCAGCGGCGTGCTGTTCACCAACTGCACGACGGCGATGCAGCGCGCGGTCCGTCCCGAGCAGGTCGGGCGCGGTGCGGGCCTGTTCATGCTCACCTACTACGTGGCGGCGGCGTTCTCGGGCCTGATCTTCGCCCGCCTGGTCGGCAGCATGGGCTGGGACGGGGCGGGGCTGATCCAGCTGACGCTGCTGCCGATCGTCGGCATCGCGGCACTCGTGCTGGTCGACCCGCGGCGGATGAACGTGCCGCCCAGGATCGCCCGCGTCTGACGGCACCCCACGGCGGTGGCCGGCCCTCCCGGAGGAGGCCGGTCACCGCCCGCCGGCGCCCGCACCCGAGGCGGCGGCGACCTCGGCCGGTGTCCGGTCGTCGCGCCGGTCCACCCGACGGCGTTCGGCAGCGGCGTCCCGGACGTCTCCGATCAGCTGCTCCAGGACGTCCTCGAGCGCCACCACCCCGCGGACCCGGCCGTCGTCCCGCACCAGGCCCAGGTGCGCACCGGCCTTGCGCATCGCGGCCAGCACCTCGGGCAGCGCCTCGCCGGCGCGGAGCTCGACGAAGGGGAGCACGTCGCGGTCGGGGAGGGGGGAGTCGCGGCGCTCGGCCGGCACGTCGAGCACGTCCTTCACGTGCACGAAGCCGACCAGGTCGCCGTCCTCGCCGCGCACCGGGTACCGGCTGAACCCGAACTCGGCCACGGTGGCCTCCAGCTCCCGCGGCGTGATGCTGCGCGGCACGGTCACCAGCTTCTCCAGCGGCAGCAGCACCGAGGAGAGGTCGTTGTCCTCGAAGGACAGCGCGCCGGCCGCCAGCTCGCTCATCTCGCTCCCGAGGATCCCCTCGCGCTGCGACTGGGTGACCATCGAGCGGATCTCGGTCTCGTCGAAGCTCGCCGCGACCTCGTCGGTGGGCTGCACCCCGAACAGCCGCACGAAGCCGTTGGCGATGGTGTTGAAGAACCAGATGAACGGCTTGAGCACCCGCACCATCACCGCCAGCGGCGGCCCCAGCACCAGTGCGGCGCGGTCCGGCCCCGCCAGCGTGATGTTCTTCGGCACCATCTCGCCGATCACCATGTGCAGCACGGTGACCAGCGAGAGCGCGATCGCCAACGAGATCGGGTGCAGCAGCGCGTCCGGCACGCCCGCCGCGTGCAGCGGGACCTCGATCAGGTGGGCCACCGCCGGCTCGCCGACGGCGCCGAGACCGAGCGAGCACAGCGTGATGCCCAGCTGCGCGCCGGCCATCATCTGCGAGACGTTGCGCATGGCGGCCAGCGTCTTGACCGCGCGCGGCGAACCGTCGGCAGCGCGCGCCTCGATCTGCGCGGCGCGGGCGGAGACGAGCGCGAACTCCGCGGCGACGAAGAACGCGTTGCCCAGGAGCAGGGCGACCAGGATCAGCAGGCTCACGACGCTCACGCCGACACCTCCTCGCGGGTAGCAAGGGCGTCGGCGGCGTCGTCGTCGTCGTCCGGCGGGTCGGGCACCCGGCGGGACACGACGCGTGCGACCCGGCGCCCCTCCACGGTCTCGACGGTGAGCTCGACGCCGTCGACGCGGACGACGTCCCCTTCCTCGGGCAGCCGCTGGAGCCGGTCGGTGAGGAAGCCGGCCAGCGTCTCGTAGCGGCCCTCGGGGACGGCGATGCCCGTGCGGTCGTGCACCTCGTCGGGACGCAGCAGCCCGGAGAGGACCCACGTGTCGGCGTCCACCCGGCGCAGCGCGCGCAGCGGCCGGTCGGTCTCGTCGGCGATCTCCCCGACCAGCTCCTCCACGATGTCCTCCAGGGTGACCACGCCGTGCGTGGCGCCCCACTCGTCGACCACGAGGGCCAGCTGGAGGCCCTGGTCCCGCAGCAGGTCCAGCAGCCGCTCCAGCTGCATCGACGAGGGGACGGCGAGCACCGGCACGGCCAGCTCGCCGGCGGTGCGCACGCCCCGCTCGGCCTCCGGGACGGCGACCGCGTGCTTCACGTGCACGATGCCGGTCACCTCGTCGAGGTCCGAGCCGTAGACCGGGAAGCGGGAGTTGCCCGACTCCACAGCGGCGGCGATGACGTCGGCGGCGGTGGCGCTGGCCCGCAGCGTCCACAGCTGCGTGCGCGGCGTCATCACGTCGGTGGCGAACTTCGTGCCGAGCTTCAGCGAGCGCTGGAGCAACCGGGCGGCGATGGGGGAGAGGTCGCCCTCCTCCGCGGAGCGGCGGGCGACGGCGGCGAGCTCGTCGGCGTCGCGGGCGGTGTCCAGCTCCTCCCGCGGCTCGAAGCCCAGCCGCTGCACGATCGCGTTGGCCAGCCGCTGCAGGCTGCCCACCACGGGGCCGGTGACGCGGGTGAAGGCGCGCATCCCCGGCGCGACGAAGCCGGCCACGGCCAGCGGGTTGGCGATGGCCAGGTTCTTGGGCCCCAGCTCGCCGAGCAGCATCTGCAGCGTCGTCGCCAGCGCGATGGCCAGGCCGTAGGAGACGGCGGTGGCCGAGCCGCCGGTCAGCCCGAGGCCTTCCAGCGGGCCGCGCAGCAGCTGGCCGATGGCCGGCTCGGCCAGGTAGCCCACGACCAGGGTGGTGACCGTGATGCCGAACTGCGCGGCGGAGAGCTGGGTCGACAGCGAGCCCAGCGCCCGGACGACGCCCTTCCCGCGCCGGTCACCCGAGGCGGCGGCCTGCTCGGCGCGACCGCGGTCGACGGTGGTGAGCGAGAACTCCGCGGCGACGAAGAACCCGGTGAACGCCGTCAGCAGGACAGCGGCGAGGAGGAGCAGCCATTCGGTCATCGACGGTGCGGGTGCCCGGACCGGGACCGGCCCAACCTGTGAGCCCGGAAACGGCTCAGGGGCCGCCATCTGGCGGCCCCTGAGGAGAGGGTCGGGGTGACAGGATTTGAACCTGCGGCCTCGTCGTCCCGAACGACGCGCGCTACCAAGCTGCGCCACACCCCGAGGTGCCCGACGAGTCTAGCGCTCCGCTCGCCGCTGCCCGGCGGCGGGTCAGGACGGTCGCGGAGTCAGCGTCAGCAGCGTCGCCTCGGGCGGGCAGGCGAACCGCACCGGGGCGTAGGGGCTGGTCCCGAGGCCGGCCGAGATGTGCAGCCAGGTCCCGGCCGGGTGCGCGGGAGTGGGCTCGCTCCAGCGGTGCAGCCAGCGCACCCGGTCGCGGTCGATCCCGCAGTTGGTGACCAGCGCCCCGTAGAACGGGATGCGCAGCTGACCGCCGTGGGTGTGCCCGCACAGCAGCAGGTCGTAGCCGTCGGCGGCGAACCGGTCGAGCACCCGGGGTTCGGGGGAGTGCGCCAGCCCGAGGCGGAGGTCCGCGGTCGGGTCGGCCGGGCCGGCGACGACGTCGTACCGGTCCCGCTTCAGGTGCGAGTCGTCCACGCCGGCGAACACGATCCGCCGTCCGCCGACGGTCAGCTCGCCCGCGGCGTTGGTCAGGTCCAGCCAGCCGCGCGCGGTCATCCCGTCGCGGAGGTCGCGCCAGGGGAGCTCGTCGCCGTGCACCCGCTTGTGCTCGGTGCGGAAGTACTTGAGCGGGTTCTTCGGCCGCGGCGCGTAGTAGTCGTTGCTGGCCAGGACGAAGGCGCCCGGGAAGTCCATCAGCGGGTCCAGGGCGCGCAGCGTGCCGGGGACGGCGTCGAAGCCGGCCAGGTTGTCGCCGCTGTTGATGACCAGATCCGGCTCGAGCTCGGCCAGCCCGGCCACCCACTCCTGCTTGCTCCGCTGCCCCGCGGTCATGTGCAGGTCGGAGATCTGCAGGATCCGCAGGGGCGCCGATCCCGGCGCCAGCACCGGGACGTCGAACCGGCGCAGCGTCCAGCGGGTCCGCTCGTAGAGGCTCGCGTAGGCGGTCACCGCCGCGCCTGAGGCGACGGCGGCGGTGGGGACGGCGGTGTACCAGCGCACGCGGGGAAGCCTACGGGCGCGGGCCGGGACGGACGCATGTCAGGCTGGAGCACGTGTCCGACTTGAAGGTTCAGCTGCGCTCCGACCTGACCACCGCCATGAAGGCCCGTGACGAGCTGCGCACCGCCACGCTGCGCATGGTGCTCGCCGCGGTCAGCGCGGAGGAGGTCTCGGGCAAGGAGGCCCGCGAGCTCAGCGACGACGAGGTGCAGGCGGTGCTCCGCCGCGAGGCCAAGAAGCGCCGGGAGGCCGCCGAGGCGTTCGGCTCGGCTGGCCGGGCCGAGCAGGCCGCCCGCGAGCAGGCGGAGGGCGAGGTCCTCGCGACCTACCTGCCGGCCCAGCTCGAGGACGCCGACCTGGCCGCCATCGTCGCCGACGTCATCACGCGGACCGGGGCGTCCGGCATGAAGGACATGGGCAAGGTCATGGGTGCGGCGAACGGGGCCGTCGCCGGCCGGGCCGAGGGCTCGCGGGTGGCCGCGGAGGTCCGTCGCCAGCTGGGCTGAGCCCGCGGGTCACCCGGTGGGCTGCTCCGGCGGGCCGGGCGGGGGGACGTCCCCGCCGGGGGGCGGGGGCGGCGCGTTCGGGTCGGCCGGCGGCTCGGGGGCGGGAGCCGGGGCCACCTCGGCGCCGTTGCTCACCTGGATGCTGACCGTCGAGCCGGCGCTCGCGCGCGTGCCGGACCGCGGAGACGTGCCGAGCAGCGTGCCCTCGGGCTCGGCGCTGTCGACCTCGCGCACGGAGTGCTCGAACCCGGCCTCCTCGAGGGCGGTCTCGCAGGCCGAGACCGAGGAGCAGCTGGGAACGACCTCGGTGTCGCCCTCGGCGACCTCCTCGTCCTCCGGCGGGAAGGGCACCATCGGCTGGCCGCGGAGGATCGGCTCCATCGCGTCGTTCCAGATGGTCGCGCCCTTGCCGCCG
The DNA here is from genome assembly GCF_020166105.1 of Blastococcus sp. LR1. Taxonomy (GTDB): domain Bacteria; phylum Actinomycetota; class Actinomycetes; order Mycobacteriales; family Geodermatophilaceae; genus Blastococcus. The sequence continues at coordinate 579,500 of NZ_JAIUJY010000002.1, read as the reverse complement.
CCGAAGCCGCCGACGCTCCTGCCGGCGGCGGTCTGCCACACGAGGACGCTGGCGCTGTACTGCGGCGTGTAGCCGACGAACGCCACCGAGTTGTTGTCGTTCGTCGTTCCGGTCTTGCCGGCGATCTGGTGGCCCGGGACGTAGGCGCGGGAGCCGGTCTGTCCACGGAACCCGGGCTCGACGTCCTTGCGCAGCATCTGGTTGAGGGTGGTCGCCACGCCGGACGGGATCGCCTCGGGCGTGCAGTTGTCCTCTCGGACGACCGGCTCGCCGTCCCGGGTCAGCGGCTTCCCGTTCCGGTCGAGGATGGCGGTCACGGGGGTGGGGTCGCACTGGGTCCCGCTGGCCGCCAGGGTCGAGTAGGCGCTGGCCAGGTCGAGCGGGCTCACGCCGTCGGTGCCGAAGGTGAACGAGCCCCGGTTCTCCTCGATGATCTGGTCGGCGGGGTACTGGGTGGCCGCGTAGTCGAAGTTCATGCCCATCCGCTCGGCCATCCGAACCGGGCCCTCGACCGATCCGAGCCTGTCCTCCAGCGCCAGGAAGTAGGTGTTGGAGGACATGTAGAGGGCCTTCTCCATGTCCAGCGTGCCGGGGTAGTTGCCCGCGTTCGGGACGCTGTAGGGCTTGTTGCCGTCCTTGTAGATGCGCGAGGTGTAGCGGGGCCCGGTGGTGAGCGTGAAGTACTTGGAGTAGCCCTGCTCCAGCGCGGCGGCAGCGGTGAACACCTTGAACGTCGAACCGGCGCCCTTGGTGGGGACGACGTTGAGGTTCACGGATTCGCAGTCGTCCTCGGTGCAGCCGTACCGCCGGTTGTTCGACATCGCCAGCACCTTGCCGGTGTTCGGCTCCACCGCCGTGTAGGTGCCGATCAGCTGATCGCCCAGGGCCAGGGTGTTCAGCACCGCCTGGTCGCCGGCCGCCTGCATGTCCGGCCGCAGGGTGGTCTGGATGGTGAGGCCACCGCTGTCGATCTCGGAGGCGGTGAGCTTCAGCGTCCCGGTGAGGTAGCTGTACATGTAGTCGCAGAAGAAGGCGCCCAGCGAGGCGTCGATGCACCCGTTGGGCGGCGCCAGGCCGGGCGCGACCTGGACCGGCTGGGCGGAGATGTCGCCCAGTTCCTGCTGGGTGATGTGCTTCAGGTCGAACATCCGCTGCAGGACCTGGTTGCGCCGGATCTGCGCGTTCTCCGGGTTGGTGATCGGGTCGTCGTTGGTCGGGCTCTGCACCAGGCCGGCCAGCATCGCCGCCTGCGGCAGCGTGAGGTCGACGGCGTTGGTGCTGAAGTAGCGCTGGGCCGCGGCCTGGATGCCGTACGCGCCCTGACCGAAGTACACGATGTTCAGGTACCGGGTGAGGATCTCGTCCTTGGAGTAGGTCTCCTCCAGGGCGAGGGCCAGCCGGGCCTCGCGCAGCTTCCGGGAGAGGCCCTCGACGCCGTCCTGCTCGATCGCCGCGTCCCGCTCGGCCTGGGTCGTCGCCGTCTGCAGGAGGGTCTGCTTGACCAGCTGCTGCGTGATCGTGGACCCGCCCTCGCGGACGCTCCCGGCGGCCAGGTTCGTGGCCAGGGCGCGGAACGTGCCCTGCACGTCGAGCCCGTTGTGGTCGTAGAAGCGCGAGTCCTCGATGTCGACCAGCGCCCGCTTCATGATCGGGGCGATCTGGTCCGGAGGCAGCGGGGTGCGGTTGTTCCGGTAGATGTTGGTGATCAGCGAGCCGTCGGCGGCCAGGACGCGGGTGTTGCCGGCCGGGGTCTCGTCCGTCAGCTCCACCGGCAGGGCGTCGAGGAGCGACGCGGAGTTGCGTGCGATGACGCCCGTGCCCCCGACCCAGGGCAGCAGGAGGCCCGCCATGAGCATGCCTGCGACCACGATGGTCGCGGCGAGCTTGGCGAGCAGACGGCTCTTGACGCGCGCGTTCTCCGACATCGCGGCCAGGGTATTACGCGCGCGGCGTTCGCAGCCCCGCTCAGCCGCGGCGCGCGGGAAGGATGCGGGTCCGGGGGGTCCCCGTGGGCGTGTCGGCATCCCGTCCGGTCAGCGCCTCGGCCATCACCCGCAGCCCGTCCAGGTCGTGGACGTCGCCCGCGGCCGCCGGCACCGTGCGCACGGCGACCTCCGGGTGGGCGCTGGTGAAGCGGTCGGCCAGGTGCTGCTCGCGGGCGGCCACCTGCATCCGGCCGGCGTGCACGCGCAGGGCGGCGGCGGCCAGCTCGGCGCCCGCGCCGCCGGACTCGGCCACCTCCTCGGCGGCCCCCTCGGCCCTGGTGGCCGACAGTGCCGTCGTCATCGGCGGGTGGGTGCGGTTGACCACCAGCCCGGCCAGCGGCATGCCCTCGGCGGAGAGCCGGTCGACGAAGTACGAGGCCTCGCGCAGCGCGTCCGGCTCCGGTGCGGCCACCACGACGAACCAGGTCCCCGGGCGTCGCAGCAGCTCGTAGGTGGCGGTCGCCCGTTCGCGGAAGCCGCCGAACATCGTGTCCAGCGCCGCCACGAACGCCGAGATGTCGCGCAGCAGCTGGCCGCCCAGGATCTTGCTGACGATCCGGCTGAACAGCAGGAAACCGGCGCTGGCGAACTTGAAGCCGGCCCGGCTCGGGGCGGTGAGCAGCCGGATCATGGTGCCGTCGAGGAAGCGGCCCATGCGGTTCGGGGCGTCGAGGAAGTCCAGCGCGGACCGCGACGGCGGGGTGTCCACGATGATCAGGTCCCACTGGTCGCTGGCGCGCAGCTGGCCGAGCTTCTCCATCGCCATGTACTCCTGCGTCCCGGAGAAGGACGACGAGAGTGCCTGGTAGAAGGGGTTGTCCAGGATCTGCTGGGCCCGCTCCGGCGTGGAGTGCGCGGACACGACGTCGTCGAACGTCCGCTTCATGTCCAGCATCATCGCGTGCAGTTCGCCCGGTGCCCCGGGGACGTCCACCCGCCGCGGCTCGTTGTCCAGCTCCACCAGGCCGAGCGACTGGGCCAGCCGCCGGGCCGGGTCGATGGTGAGGACGACGACGGTGCGCCCCGCCTCCGCCGCGGCGAGCGCGAGCGCCGCCGAGCTGGTCGTCTTGCCCACCCCACCGGCGCCGCAGCAGACGACGATGCGGGTCTCCGGGTCGCGGATCAGCTGGTCGAGGTCCATCGCCGGCGCCTGTCGCGGAGCGGTCACGCCGGGACCCCCGCGCCCAGGTGGTCCTCGAGCCGGCCGGCCAGCTCGAACAGGCAGCCGACGTCCATGGGGCCGGGCAGCAGCGGCAGCTCGACGGTCGGACGGCCGAGCGCCTCGACCTCCGCGCGGAGCGCGTCCTGGGACGCCCAGCGGCGAGCGTGCTCGATCACCTCGGCGGCCAGCGCGCCGGCGATCTCCTCGGCGCCCGGCAGGTGCGCGGCGGTCAGCGCCGGCGTCAGGTCGGCGCCGGTCAGCTCCCCGGCAGCCGCCCGGGACAGCGCGTCGGCCGGCAGCACCGGGTCGGCCGCCAGGTTGACGAACACCGAGCCGATGGGCAGGCCGGCAGCGGTGAGCTCTGCGATCGCGTCGGCGGTCTCCTGCACCGGCATGTCCTCGAGGATGGTCACGAGGTGCACCGCCGTCTGCGGGGAGCGGAGCACGGCCATCACGCCGTCGCTCTGCGTCTTGATGGGGCCCGAGCGGGCCAGCTGCGCCATCTCGCCGGTGACGCCGAGGAAGCGGGTGATGCGGCCGGTCGGCGGGGCGTCGACGACGACGGCGTCGTAGACCTGGCGGCCGTCGTGGCGGCGGGTGACCGCCTCCTTGATCTTCCCGGTGATCAGCACGTCGCGGAGGCCCGGCGCGATGGCGGTGGCGAAGTCGATCGCGCCCATCTTGCGCAGCGCCCGGCCGGCCCGCCGCAGGTTGTAGAACATGTCGAGGTAGTCCAGGAGCGCCTCCTCGACGTCGATCGCGAGCGCCTTGACCTCGCCGCCACCGCGGGCGACGGCCACGCGGCGCTCCTCGTAGGGGAGCGGCGGGGTGTCGAACAGCTGCGCGATGCCCTGCCGGCCCTCGGTCTCCACCAGGAGCACCGAGCGGCCGTCGGCCGCCAGCGCCAGGGCGAGCGCGGCCGCGACGGTCGTCTTGCCCGTCCCGCCCTTGCCGGTGACCACGTGCAGACGCGGGGAGGACGGATCTGGGCTCACCACGCCAGCGTAGAAGTCGAAGGACCCTCCTGCCCCCCAGCGTTCGCAAGCTCACGCCGGGGCCCTGCAGGAGGGCCGTTCCAGCACCTCACCAGCGGGCCGCCCGGTCAGGTCACCTGCTGCAGTAGCGTCGCGCCCATGAGCGACACCGCACGCCAGAAGTGGGAGTACGCGACCATCCCGCTGCTCGTCCACAACACCAAGGCCATCCTCGATTCCTGGGGTGTCGACGGGTGGGAGCTGGTGACAGTTCTCCCTGGCCCGTCCGGCGCCGATCAGCTGGTGGCGTACCTCAAGCGCCCGGCATGACGACCCCCGCGGCTGCGGCCCCGAGCTGGCACGCCCGGCTGGTCGAGCTGGGCATCCGGCTCCCCGCCGTCGCCGCGCCGGTCGCCGCCTACGTGCCCGCGGTCCGCACCGGCTCGCTGGTCTTCACCTCCGGGCAGCTGCCCTTCGTCGACGGCGGCCTGCGCCGCACCGGCAAGGTCGGCGGCTCGGTCGACGTCGAGGCCGCTGCTGCGGACGCCAAGCTGTGCGCCCTCAACGCGCTGGCCGCGATCGACGAGCTCGTCGGGCTCGACTCGGTCGCCCGGGTCGTCCGCGTGGTCGGCTACGTGGCCAGCGCCGAGGGCTTCACCGGCCAGCCGCGGGTGGTCAACGGCGCCAGCGAGCTGCTCGGCCGGATCTTCGGCGAGGCGGGCCAGCACGCCCGCAGCGCCGTCGGCGTTGCGGAGCTGCCGCTCGGTGCCCCGGTCGAGGTCGAGCTCACCGTCGAACTCCGGTGACCGACCCCGCGGGCGGCGCGCCGGCCGAGGCGAAGCAGGCGGCCACCGTGCTGCTGCTGCGCGACGGCGAGCCCGGGCTCGAGGTCTACCTGCTGCGCCGCACCAAGGGCATGCCCTTCGCCGGCGGGATGACCGCGTACCCGGGCGGCGGCGTCGATCCGCGGGACGGTGACACCGAGATCGGCTGGGCCGGGCCCTCGCCCGCGGACTGGGCGAGCGCCTTCGGGTGCGACGAGCGCACCGCCCGGGAACTGGTCTGCGCCGCGGTCCGGGAGACCTTCGAGGAGGCCGGCGTCCTGCTGGCCGGGCTGCCCGACGGCTCGGTCGTGCCGGACGTCTCGGGGAACGACTGGGAGGCGCAGCGGCAGGCACTGCTCTCCCGCGAGCTGTCGCTGGCCGAGCTGCTGGCCGGTCGCGGCCTGGTGCTGCGGTCGGATCTGCTCCGGCCGTTCGCGCACTGGATCACCCCGCCGGTCGAGCCCCGCCGCTACGACACCAAGTTCTTCGCCGCGGCGCTGCCGGTCGGCCAGGAGGCGCGCGACGTCTCCGGCGAGGCGGACGAGGCGGACTGGCTGACGCCGTCCACCGCGCTCGCCGAGATGACGGCGGGCACCCGGCCGATGCTGCCGCCGACCTCGCACACGCTGAGCCAGCTGCAGCCGTTCGGGACCGTGGGGGAGGCGCTGGCCGGATCGCCGCCGGAGCCGCTGGAGCCGATCAGCCCGCGCTTCGAGGAGAACGCCGACGGCCGGTGGGCGGTGCTGCCCGACGGCACCCGCATCCGCCTGGTGATGCCGCTTCCTTCGTGATCCTCCGGATCACACCGCGGCCGAGTGCCGTTCCCGGCCGCCGCTGAGCCGTTGCCGTCGGCCGGGGCCGCGGCCGCGGTATGGGCTTCGGTGCCGCGCTGCGGGGCGGCAGTCAGCACCACAAGGCGGCCGCGAGGGCTAGACGTCGACCCCCTGACGCGCGAGAGGCCCCGCACCAACCGGTGCGGGGCCTCTCGTCGTTCGTCAGGTCAGCGTGCGCGGCGGCGCAGGCGCTCCTCGTCGAGGACGACGACGGACTTGCCCTGCAGCTGGATCCAGCCGCGGTGCACGAAGTCGGCGAGCGCCTTGTTCACCGTCTCGCGGGAGGCGCCGACCAGCTGGGCGAGCTCCTCCTGCGTGAGGTCGTGCTTCACGCGCAGGCCGTCGTTGTCGCGGCTGCCGAAGCGGTCGGCCATCTGCAGCAGCGCCTTGGCCACGCGGCCCGGCACGTCGGTGAAGATGAGGTCGGCGACCGAGTCGTTGGTGCGACGCAGGCGGCGGGCCAGCACGCGGAGCAGCTGCTCGCCGATCTCCGGGTGCGCCTCGATCCACGGGAGCAGCACGCTCTGCGGCATCCGGGCCAGCTTCACGTCGGTGACGGCGGTCGCCGTCGCCGTGCGCGGGCCGGGGTCGAAGACCGAGAGCTCGCCGAACTGGTCCGACGGACCCATGACCGCGAGCACGTTCTCCCGGCCGTCAGGGGACCGGCGGGAAAGCTTGATCTTCCCGGTCATGACGATGTAGAGGCTGTCGCCGGGCTCGCCCTCGTTGAAGACGACCCGTCCGCGGGGGAGGGTCTGCGTCTCGAGACGGCTGATGACGGGGTCCACCGCGTCCTCGGAGAGCCCCTGGAAGAGCCCCGACTGAGCCAGCACCTCGTCCACTGCACGTCCTCTCACACACTGTCTGCGGCCACGGGGATGCCCATGTCCGCAAGCGAGTCTAGGCGGCTGTGCACTCGGTCACCCGTTAGGTGCCTTCGCACATACCCCGATGGGGCGAGAGCGGCCTTCCCGCAGGGGCCCTCGTGAGCGTGCGAGCGGTGGGGGCAGGGAGGTCCTTCGTCAGACCAGCGGCGGATTGTCGCTGCCGCGGTTGCGCCGACGGCGGCGCCAGCGGAACAGCGCCCGCCGGATTCCCGACTGGGCGAGCGTGTCGACCTCGCCGGGGGTCGCGGTGCTGAGGAACTCGTTGACCTCGCGCGGGCCGGCCGGGCGGCGGAGGGGCTCCTCGACGCGCTCCATCACCAGCAGGAAGGCGATCAGCAGCGGCGGGAAGAGGATGACGCTGAGGGCGACCATCGAAGTCCTCCTACTGCGGCGGCGTCGGTCCGGGGGGAAGCGGTCCGCCGTCGATCATGGCACGGCAGGAGACCGTCGGCAGGGCCGCCTACGCTCGACCGCGTGTCAGCACCCGCGTCCTCCCCGGCCTACGCGCGCCCGGCCAAGGCCCGTCGTCCGACCCGCGCCGCCCTGACCGGGGCCTCGCCGTTCGACCCGGAGGAGACGGCGCTGTCCCGGACGCGGCGCGCACGACGGATGGCCCGCGAGCTCGCCGTCATCCATCCCGACGCGCACTGCGAGCTCGACTTCACCACCGCCTTCGAGCTGCTCGTCGCCACCATGCTGTCGGCGCAGACGACGGACAAGACGGTCAACAAGGTGACGCCGGTCCTCTTCGCGCGCTATCCCGACGCGGTCGCGCTGGCCGCCGCCGACCGGGCGGAGCTGGAGGAGATCCTCAAGCCGACCGGGTTCTTCCGGGCCAAGGCGAACTCCGCCCTCGGTCTCGCCCAGGCGCTGGTGGAGCGCTTCGACGGCGAGGTGCCCGCCCGCATGAAGGACCTCGTGACGCTGCCCGGCGTGGGGCGCAAGACCGCCAACGTCGTCCTGGGCAATGCCTTCGGCGTTCCCGGCCTGACCGTCGACACGCACTTCGGGCGGCTGGTCCGCCGGTTCGGCTGGACCGCGGAGGAGGACCCGGTCAAGGTCGAGGCGGAGATCGCGGAGCTGCTCCCGAAGAAGGAGTGGACCGAGTTCAGCCACCGGGTGATCTTCCACGGGCGGCGGGTCTGCCACGCCAAGCGCGCGGCCTGCGGCGCCTGCGGCCTGGCGCAGTGGTGCCCGTCGTTCGGCATCGGCCCGGTCGACCCGGAGATCGCGGGAAAGCTCGTGAAGACCCCGGCCGCCTCGGACACCGAGTGATGCGCGGTGTGATGCGCGGTGCCCTGCCCGGCCTGATCGCGGTCGCCCTGCTGTCGGCCGGCTGCACCGCCGAGGCCGACGGACCCGACGACGGCGCACCGCCGGAGTCCCAGGCGTCCAGCCTCACCGCCTGTCCGGAGCAGGCCGGGGTCGAGGCGAGCGGCGCCGAGCGGCTGCCGGCGTTGTCCCTGGACTGCCCCGGTGGCGGGTCCCTGGACCTCGCTCAGGCCCCGGGTGTGCCCATGGTGGTCAACCTGTGGGGGAGCTGGTGCCCCCCGTGCCGGGAGGAGATGCCGATCCTCCAGGAGTTCTCGGAGGTCGCCGGGAACCAGGTGCGTCTCGTGGGCGTGATCAGCAAGGACGGGCTGCCGCAGGGCGAATCCTTCGCGCAGGACGCCGGCGTCACCTTTCCGAGCGCGTTCGACGGAAAGGGGAGGCTGATGGCCGAACTGGGCGTGAACGTCCTCCCGTACACCTATTTCGTCGACGCCGACGGGGCGCTGGTGCACACCGAGGCGGGGCCGGTGGAGTCCGTGGACGAGCTCCGCGGACTGGTGGCCGAGCACCTGGGAGTGCAGCTGTGAGCGCCGAGGTCGCCGAGCAGGACCTCCCCGACTACCTGCGACGGCTCGTCGACGCCGCCGCGGACCTCCCGCTGCGGCACCGGATGCCGCAGGCAACCGCCACCGCGCGTCGCTCGGCCGTCCTGATCCTGTTCGGCGAGGGGCCGGCGGGTCCCGACCTCCTGCTGATCGAGAAGTCCGCGCACCTGCGCAGTCACGCCGGCCAGCCGGCGTTCCCCGGCGGCGGCGTGGATCCCGACGACGACTTCCCGGTGGGGACCGCGCTGCGCGAGGCCCACGAGGAGGCCGGTATCGACCCGGCCGACGTGCGGGTGCTGACCACCCTGCAGGAGCTCTTCCTCCCGCCGTCGAACCGCCTCGTCGTGCCGGTGGTCGGCTGGTGGGACGACCCGCGCGAGGTCGGCGTCGGTGACCCCACGGAGGTCGCGCGCGTCGCCCGCGTGCCGCTCGCCGACCTGGTGGACCCCGCGAACCGGTACCGGCTTCGCCACTCCGTGGGCTACATAGGACCGGCGTTCTGCGTGGCCGGCATGGAGGTCTGGGGCTTCACCGCCGGGCTGCTCGACGCGATCCTCGAGGCGGCCGGCCTGGCCCTGCCCTGGAACCACGACGACGTGCGTCCGCTGCCGGACTCGGCGCTCCGGCCCGCCACCCTGCCGGGCTCCGGCGACGACGACCCGGCTGACGACGCCGCCGCGCCGACGGTCGCCGATCCCGCGCCGGACGGGGCGCCGGCGCGTACGGTTCAGCCCCGATGATGCGGCGGATCGGAAGCAGGGCGGCCGCCCTCGGCATCGGCGCGGCGCTGGCCGCAGGCGTGCTGACCGGGTGCGGGAGCGACGAGCCGGAGCAGGCGCCGGTCCCCGAGGGGCTGGGCGAGGTGACCGTGGGTGCCGACGGCGTCCAGGAGGTCACTCTCCAGACCCAGGACGACTACGTCTTCACCCCGGACACCTTCACCGTCGCCCCCGGCACGGTCCGGCTCACCCTGGTCAACGTCGCCGAGCAGATGACGCACAACCTGGAGTTCACCGACGACGAGCTGCCGGCGCCCATCGACGCCGGGATCGACGTCCTCGGCCCCCGGAACCAGGAGGTCACCATCGAGTTCGAGGTGACGACGCCGGGCGACTATCCGTTCAGCTGCACGTTCCACACCCAGCTGGGCCAGGTGGGCACGATGACGGTCAGCGAGTAGCCGGCGTGTCCCTCGTCGACCTCATCCTGATCGCCCTCGCGCTGTTGTTCGCGCTCTCCGGCTTCCGCCAGGGCCTGCTCGTCTCGGCGACGTCGATCCTCGGCTTCCTGGGTGGCGCGGTCCTGGGGGCCCAGCTCTCCGGCCCGGTCGCCGACCGGATCGACGGCTCCAGCGTCACGCGCGTGTTCGCCGCGCTGGTGGTGGTCCTCGCCGGTGCGCTGCTCGGCCAGATCCTGGCCGGGGCGGCCGGCCGGGCGCTGCGTTCCCGGGTCACCTGGGAGCCGGCCAAGATGGTCGACTCGGTGGCCGGGGCCGTCGTCTCGTCGGCGTCGGTGCTGCTCGTCGCCTGGATGGTCGCCTCGCCCCTGGCCAGCTCCCCGTTCCCGCAGGTCGCCAGCCAGGTGCGGCAGTCCGCGCTGGTCCAGGCCGTGGACGTCGCCGTGCCCGAGGGGGTGCGCCGGGTCTACCAGAACCTGCGCGAGGCCATCGACCGCCGCGGGCTGCCCGACGTGCTCGACCCGCTCACCCCGACCGAGGCCCGCGAGGTGCCCGCGCCCGACCCGGCGCTGGAGGGCAGCCAGGTCGTGCAGTCGGTCCAGGGCTCGGTGGTGCGGGTCCGCGGCGTCGCGCCCTCCTGCTCGCGGCAGATCGACGGCTCCGGCTTCGTCTACGCCACCGAGCGGGTGATGACCAACGCGCACGTGCTGGCCGGCGTCACCGACCCCGTCGTGGTGGCCGAGGGCGAGGAGTACGACGCGGTCCCGGTCTTCGTCGACGAGGAGGTCGACGTCGCGGTGCTCGCCGTGCCCGGCCTGCCGCAGGTGCCGCTGCAGTTCACGCCGAACGCCGCGGACACCGGCGACGACGCGATCATCATGGGCTACCCGGGTGGTGGCCCCCTCTACGTCGGCTCGGCGCGGGTCCGCGACCGCGGGGAGATCAGCGGTCCGGACTTCCGCAACAGCCAGACGGTGGTGCGTGACGTCTACGCGCTGTTCGGCCAGGTGCGGTCGGGGAACTCCGGCGGTCCGCTGTTCGCCCCCGACGGCAGCGTGCTCGGGGTCGTCTTCGCCTCCGCGATCGACGACCCGCAGACCGGCTACGCGCTCACCGGGCCGCAGGTCACCGAGGCGGCGACCCAGGGCAGCGCCGCGCGCTCCGAGGTCAACACCGGCCCCTGCGAATGAAAGGACCCCGTCCCTCTCAGCACTCGCAAGCTCGTGCCGAGCCTCTGGACGGGGCCGTTCCATCCTGTTGCGCAGGGCCGCTCCGCTTCGCTACGCGCCCCACTCCACGATGGCTCGGGTGACGGTGTCGGGGGCCTCCTCGTGCGGGAAGTGGCCGATGCCGTCGAGCTCGCGGTACTCGTAGGCGCCGGCCACGTACCGGCCGGAGCCGCGCGCGGTGGCGGGCAGCACGCAGGTGTCCAGCGTGCCGTGCAGCTGGAGCGTCGGGGCGGTGATCGGCGCCGCCATGCGCCGGGCGTAGCGCAGCCCGTCGGGTCGGAGCTGCGACCGCCCGGCCCAGCGGTAGTACTCCATCGCGCCGTAGGCGGCCTGCGGGATGCGGGCCGCCGACCGGTAGCGGTCCACCGCCGAAGCGAAGTCCGACGTCCGCGTCCACTCGGGGCCGGCCCAGCGCTGCATCAGGTCGGCGACCGGGTCGTCGTCCAGCCGGGTCAGCCGGCGCTCGGGCAACCGCGGCACCTGGAAGGTCAGGGCGTGCCGGAACGCCCGGCGCTGGGCCCTGTCGGTCATCCCCGCCCGCAGCAGCCGGGGGTGGGCCATCGACAGCACCACCAGCCGGCGGACGGCGCGCGGGTGCAGGGCCGCCATCGTCCAGCCCAGCAGTCCGCCCCAGTCGTGGCCGACCACCACCGCGTCCCGCTCCCCGAGCGCCCGTACGAGCGCGGCGACGTCGGCCGAGAGGGTCGGGAGGTCGTAGCCGCGGGGCGGCTTGTCGCTGGCTCCGTAACCGCGCAGGTCGGGCGCGACGGCCCGGAAGCCGGCGTCGGCCAGCGCGGTCAGCTGCGAGCGCCAGGTCCACCAGAACTGCGGGAACCCGTGCAGCAGCAGCACCAGCGGACCCTCGCCCGCCTCGGCCGCGTGCAGGCGCACGCCGTTGGCCGAGATGTCGCGATGGGTCCACGGCCCCGGGAGCAGGACGCTGGTGGCGTCGGGTCGGCCGTCCGGAGGGACGGTCACGCGGTCAGACCGAGTAGGGCTGCTTGTTGTGCAGCTCGACCTTGCCGCCGCTGACCACCGGGACGTCGCGGTGCCGGGCACCCGGCGCCTCGCGGTGCATCACGTCGGGCAGCTCGCGCAGCGACTCGATGGTCCGCTCCGGCTTCTCGATCTTCTTGATCATCTTCTTGCCGACGAGCGCCGCGATGACGGCCACGACGACGAGGACTGCCCAGACGATCAGGTACGACACCCACCGAGGCAGCCCCAGCGCGGTCAGCGCCTCGGCGATCGCGATGAAGAGGAAGAACGACGAGAAGCCGAGGACGACGGCGGCCGCGCCGAACGCGCCTCCGCCGATGGCGGCCTTCTTGGCCGAGCCGGAGATCTCGGTCTTCGCGAGCTCCACCTCGTTGCGCACCAGCGTCGAGAGGTCGGCCATCGCGCTCTGCACGAGGGTTCCGATGGAGGGCTCGGCGGCTCCGGCGGACCGGTCGTCCCCGCCGGTCGTCACGCTGTGGGCCACGAGGGCAACTCCTTTGCGTTCTGCACTGCTGGTCAAGGGGAATCGTGCCCCACCCGCCGCGACGGCGCCCGCCGGCTCCCCCGAAAGGGAGCCGGCGGGTCCTCCCGCTAGTCCTCCGCGGGGGCGGCGGGCAGCTTGTCCTTGATCATGTTCATCACCGACGAGTCGGTGAGCGTGGTGACGTCGCCCAGCTCGCGGTTCTCGGCGATGTCGCGCAGCAGCCGCCGCATGATCTTCCCGGAGCGGGTCTTGGGCAGCTCCTGGACGACCATGATCTGGCGGGGCTTGGCGATCGGGCCGATGTCCTTGGAGACGTGCTGCTTGAGCGTCTGCACCAGCTCGTCCCCGGAGTCCTCGGCGTTCCCGCGGAGGATCACGAACGCCACGATGCCCTGACCGGTGGTCGGGTCGCTGGCACCGACCACCGCGGCCTCGGCCACCGTCGGGTGGCTGACCAGCGAGGACTCCACCTCGGTGGTGGAGATCCGGTGGCCCGACACGTTCATGACGTCGTCCACGCGGCCGAGCAGCCAGATGTTGCCGTCGGCGTCCTTCTTGGCGCCGTCACCGGCGAAGTAGACGCTCTTCCCGAACCGCGACCAGTAGGTGTCGACGTACCGGTCGTCGTCACCCCAGATGGTGCGCAGCATCGACGGCCACGGCTCGGTCAGCACCAGCAGGCCGGTCGAGTCGTCGGACAGCTCGTTGCCCTCGTCGTCGACGACCTTGGCCGAGATGCCGGGGAACGGGTGCTGGGCCGAGCCGGGCTGCAGCTTCGTGACGCCGGGCAGCGGGGTGAGCATGTGCGCGCCGGTCTCGGTCTGCCACCAGGTGTCCATGATCGGGCAGCGCCCGCCGCCGATGTGCTCGTGGTACCAGAGCCAGGCCTCGGGGTTGATCGGCTCGCCGACCGAACCGAGCAGCCGCAGCGACGTGAGGTCGAACCCGGCGGGGACCTCCTCGCCCCACTTCATGAAGGTCCGGATCACCGTCGGCGCGGTGTACAGGATCGTCACGCGGTACTTCTCGATCAGCTCGAACCAGCGACCGCGGTGCGGCGTCTCCGGCGTTCCCTCGTACATGACGCTCGTGGCCCGGTTGGCCAGCGGCCCGTAGACGATGTAGCTGTGGCCGGTCACCCAGCCGACGTCGGCCGCCGTCCAGTAGACGTCGGTCTCGGGCTTGAGGTCGAAGGTCGCCCAGTGGGTGTAGGCGACCTGCGTCAGGTAGCCGCCGCTGGTGTGCAGGATGCCCTTCGGCTTCGCCGTCGTCCCGGACGTGTACATGATGTAGAGCGGGTGCTCGGCGTCGAAGAACTCGCAGGTGTGCTCGGAGGACTGCCGGCCCACGACGTCGTGCCACCACAGGTCGCGGCCCTCGGACCACTCGATGTCCTGCTCGGTGCGCTTGACGACGAGGACGTTCTTGACGCCGGGGCTGCGGCCCACGGCGTCGTCCACGGCCGGCTTGAGCGCGCTGGGCGCGCCGCGGCGGTAGCCGCCGTCGGCGGTGATCACGAGGACGGCGCCGGCGTCGTCGAGCCGGCTGGCCAGGGCGTCGGCGGAGAAGCCGCCGAAGACGACCATGTGCACCGCGCCGATGCGGGCGCAGGCCAGCATCGAGATGACCGCCTCGGGGATCATCGGCAGGTAGATGGCCACCCGGTCGCCGGCCTTCACGCCGAGCTCGACGAGCGCGTTGGCCGTGCGGCAGACCTCCTCGGTGAGCTGGGCGTAGGTGAGTGTGCGGGTGTCGCCCGGCTCGCCCTCCCAGTGGTAGGCGACCTGCTCGCCGTGGCCGGCCTCGACATGCCGGTCCAGGCAGTTGTAGGCGACGTTCAGCTTGCCGCCGACGAACCACTTCGCGAAGGGCGGATTGCTCCAGTCGAGGACGGTGTCCCACTCCTGGTCCCAGCTGAGCCGGCGCGCGGCGGACTCCCAGAACGCGAGCCGGTCACTCGCCGCCTCGTCGTAGATCCCGGGACCGACGTTCGCCTGGGCGGCCAGCTCCTCCGGCGGTGCGAAGGTGCGGCCGGCTGCCTGGGTCGTCTCGCTCATGGGGTCCTCCCGATCGGCGTCACCGGGGTCCGGCGACGATGCACACGTGGTCCAGGACACACCGTATGGCCCCAGGTCTCCACCGTCTGCCCCGTGCGACCTGCCAAGCGACGACCGGCAACACTGACCCGATGAGCGGTATCCAGGCGCAGGTGGCGGCGCGCGTCCGGGGTGCCGTCGCCCTCGGCCTCGTGCCTCCGAGCGGCGCGGAAGCGGTGCCGGCGACGACGCTCACCGATCCGGCCTGGCTGGCGGAGCTGCCGGCGCTGCGCAGTGGGGACCCGAGGGTCGCGGTCACGGTCTGGTGGTACTCGGCGTCAGCGGTGGTGATGGCACCGGTCCTCGCCGGGCTCGCCGTCGGCCGGCCGCTCTCGGCCCGGCTCGAGGACACGACGGTGTTCCTCGGTCCGGGAAGCCGCCCGGTCGCGGCGGTCTCCGGAGCTCCCGACGCCGACCCGGCCGGCGGACTGCGGGAGTGCCTCGAGGCGGTGATCCCGGCGCTGGCCGAGGTGGCCGGCATGCGGGAGCGGCCGCTGTGGGGGATCGCCACCGACTCGCTGGCCAACGGGCTGCTCTCGCTCGGCCGGGCGCTGGGCGACGTCCCGGCGGTCACCGCGGTGGCGGTCCCGCTGGCCCGCGCCATCGGGTCCCCGTTGCCCGAGCCGCGCTACACCGATGTCGCCGGGGTGCGCTTCGTCTCGCGGGTGTCCTGCTGCCTGGTCGACCAGCTGCCGCACGGGAGCACCTGCGTCTCCTGCCCGAACCGCCTGCCGGCCGAGCGACAGGCCCTGCTCGAGTCAACCGCCCGACGGTTCGGCTGAGGGTCACCTAGGTGGACAACCGCTCCGCCAGTCCGTCGAGCCCCGCCGTGATCATCGAGCCGTAGGGGTCGTCGCCGAGCGCGACCGCGGCCTGCCGGCCCAGCTCCAGGTGGCGACGGGCCGCTGCGACGTCGCCGAGCTTGCGGTGGTCCTCGCCCAGGTTGAGGTGCAACGACGGGTAGAACGCGGCCACCGGACCCGTGGCCCCGGCTGCGGCGGCCCGATCGTCGGTGATGGACTCCGCAGCCACCAGGGCGCGCAGATCCCACATCAGCTCGTCGCGCGGATCGTCCTGGACGTCGGCCATGTGGTGCGCCAGCGTGCACCGGTGCAGGGGGTCCCCGTCGGTGCCGATCTCCGCCCAGATCTCGGAGAAGGTGGCGCGGGCCTCCTCCCGCCGCCCCTGCTGACCCAGTGCGATCGCCTCGCCGAGGCGCACCATGACCGGATCGATCCCTGGCTGTTCGCCGTCGCTCGGCGTCGTCGTCATGCGCGGCACCGTAGGGGGCGGGTGCGACATCCCCGGAGGTCTCGCCCCGGGGTGGAGGGGGTGAGGACGGATCCGGTCACCCGGCAGGGCGGTGCAGATCGGTGACGCGGGGGAAGGGTCGGGTGGAGAACACCGCCTCCACAGGGACGCCGAAGAACTCCGCGATGCGCAGAGCGAGGTGGAGGCTCGGGTTGTACTCGCCGCGCTCCAGGTAGCCCACCGTCTGGTAGTGGACGCCGAGGGCCTCGGCGAGCTCCCGCCGGCTCACCCGTTGCTCGGCACGCAGCAGGGCGATCCGGTTGTGGACGGCGTCCGGGGTGCGTTCCCCGCTCACTTGATGATCTGGAGCGCGGCGTCCCGGGCCTCCTGGACCTGTGAGCCCGACTGACGGCGGGCCATCCGGCGGAGGAAGCGCGGCATGGCGAGCATGCCTGCCACCGCCCAGGCCGTCAGGACGAGCACGGCCGTACCGGTGCGCCAGGAGTCCCCCAGCTCGACGGTGGCCGCGGCGTCGGGGAGGAAGGCCGAGCGCATCAGCAGGCCGATCCAGTACGTCGGAAAGATCTGCGCCACCACCTGCACCCAGGCCCACAGCGCCTGGATCGGGAAGAAGATCCCGGAGATGGCGGTGAGCAGCATGACCGGCAACATCCCCCAGGTGCCGAGCTTCGAGACGCTGGGCACGACCGCGCCGATGAGCATGCCCAGCGGCAGGGTCGCCAGCAGCCCGAGGACGAGTGCCCCGGCCAGGACGAGCCACCCGACGGCCCCGCGGTGCATCAGCTCGTCGAAGAGCAGCAGGCTCGGCACCAGGATCGTGACCAGCATGGGGACCAGCCCCAGGGAGTGGTAGACCAGCTGGCCGGTGACGTAGCCCTGCATGCCGTGCGGCACCGCCTTGTGCCGCAGGAGGGTGCCGTCCTCGCGCTCCATCGCCAACGTGGAGGCGGGACCGATGATGACGCTGAACACGACCAGGCCGGCGAGGATGCTGGGCAGCGCGTACGTCGGGTACATCAGCCCGGTGCCGTCGAGCTCGTTGTCCCGGTTGAACCAGAGGAACGCCAGCGTGCCGACGGCGACGAACAGGTAGAAGCCCTGGTCCTGGGCGCTGCGGAGGCTGAGCACGAACTCCGTCCAGCCGCGGCGCAGGCCCAGGCCGATCGCGTGCCTGGTGGGGGTCACTGCGCGACCTCCGTGAGTGCGACGGTCCGGTCGCCCGACTGGTGCCGCTGGACCATGGCGATGTAGGTGTCCTCGAGCGACGCCGGCCGGACCTCGAGCTCGGTGATCGCGTCGCCGTGCTCCTCGAACAGCCGGCGGACGAAGGGGACGACGTCGGGGGTGGCGTGCACGAAGCGGTCCTCCCCGCAGGCCCAGCGCACCTCCGACGACGCCGCGGCCTCGCGCGCCAGCGCCTCTGCACTGCCGTTCGCGACGATCCGTCCGCCGGCCAGGATCAGGATCCGGTCGGCGAGCCGTTCCGCCTCGGCCAGGTCGTGCGTGGTGAGCAGGATGCTGGTGCCCTCCAGGTCGGAGAGCCGGTGCACCACGTCGTGGAAGTCGCGGCGGGCCTCAGGATCGAAGCCGGTCGTCGGCTCGTCGAGGAACAGCAGCTCCGGCCGGCCGATGATGCCGACGGCGACGTCCAGCCGCCGCCGCTGCCCGCCGGAGAGCGTGCCGATCTTGCGGTCGGCGTGCTCGGTCAGGCCGACCGTGTGCAGCAGTTCCTCGGTCTCGTAGGGCCGGGGTCGCTCGGGCCTCGAGTAGGGGGCGTAGTAGCCGCCCAGGTGGGAGAGCAGCCGGCGGGGGCTCCATCGGGCGTGGTCCCGCCAGGACTGCAGCACCACCCCGACCCGCGCCTTCCACGCGTCGCCGGCGCGGAACGGGTCCTCGCCCAGCACCCGCACCTCGCCGGCGGAGGGTGACCGGAAGCCCTCGAGGATCTCGATGGTCGTGGTCTTGCCCGCGCCGTTGGGGCCGAGGAGGCAGACCACCTCGCCCGCGCGGACGTCCAGATCCACTCCGGTCAGGACGTCGTGCTGCCCGTAGCTCATCCGCAGGCCGTTCACCGAGATCACCGGGCCGTCGGGTCGTGCCGAGCGCATCGCAGCTCCATCCATCGGCGTGGAGCTGACGGTAGGAGTGCTACATCTGCAGCAGCAATGCTTTATGTGCTGGAAGCGCCCGAGGATTCCCCGAGGCTCACGACCTCACCCACGACCCAGACGGCGGGCGGGCGGACGGCGTTGTCGGCGAGGGCGTGCGGCAGGTCGGCCAGCGTCGTGCGGACCGTGCGCTGGGTCGCCGTCGAGCCGTCGCTGACGACGGCGACCGGCGTCTCCGGGGCGCGGCCGTTCTCGACGAGCGCCGCGGCGATCGCCGGGGCGGTGTCCACGCCCATCAGCACCACGATCGTCCCGCGCAGCCGGCCGAGCGCTGCCCAGTCGATCAGTGACTGCGGGTGCCCCGGCGGCAGGTGCCCGGAGACCACGACGAACTCGTGGGTCAGCCCGCGGTGGGTGACCGGGATGCCGGCCAGCGCCGGGACGGCGATGGCGCTGGTGATGCCGGGAACCACCTCGACCGGGATGCCGGCGGCCGCGCAGGCCTCGATCTCCTCCATGCCGCGGCCGAAGACGAACGGGTCGCCGCCCTTGAGTCGGACGACGCGGCGACCGGCCCGGGCGTGGGTGACGAGCAGGTCGTTGATCTGCTCCTGTGCCATCGACCGGCCGCGCGGCAGCTTCGAGGCGTCGATGACCTCCACCTCCGGCGGCAGCGAGGCGAGCAGCGCCTGGGGTGCGAGGTGGTCGGCGACGACGACCTCGGCGTGGGCGAGCGCCTGCCGGCCGCGCACGGTGATGAGTCCGGGATCCCCGGGCCCGCCGCCCACCAGGACGACGCTGCCACCGGGGGAGGGCCGGGCGGCCCGGTCGCGGATGCTGCCGTCGGTCAGGCCGGCGACGACGGCGTCGCGGACGCCGATGGCCCGCTGGGGATCGCCGCCTCCGTGCACGCCGATGACGAGGTCGCCCTGGCGTCCGATGGCCGGCGTCCAGACGCTGGAGGCGAGCCGGTCGTCGGCGCGGGCGCAGAAGATCCGGCGGTGCTCGGCCTCCTCGGCGACGGCGGCGTTCACGGCGGAGTCGTCGGTGGCGGCCACCGCGTACCAGGCGCCCTCGAGGTCGCCTGGCTCGTAGCGGCGGGGGAGCCAGGTGAGGGAGCCGGGACCGACCATCGCCTCGAGGGCGGGGGTGACCTCCGGGCTCACGACGGTGACCCGGGCGCGGGCCTCGAGCAGGCCGGCCACCCGGCGGTGCGCGACCTTGCCGCCGCCGACCACGACGACGAGCCGGTGGCGCAGGCGCAGGCCCACCGGGTAGACCGCGCCGGACTCCGGTGGGGCAGGCGTCGCGTGCCCGGGCTCGCGACCGGGCGCCGGGTGGCGGGGCGGTTGCGGGTCGGTGCTCAGCGGATCTCCTCGGGGCTGCCGGAGGTCGTCTCCGGTGCGGCTCGGGGCGTCGTGCCCGGGACAGGATCGCAGCGCGCGTGGCGGTGGACGCGGGCGAGGTGCCCGCGACCCCCGGGGCCGCTCGCGCCGGAACGATGGCAGCCGCGTGTGACACGCGCGTTTCGCCGTCTCTTGACGGATCGGAAAGTGAGGGTCACTCTTTCCGACATGGAAAGTGGTGAGCACGAGGCCCGGTTCCAGCTCGATGCCCTGCAGGCCGACCGTGCGGCGCTGGCCGGGCGGCTGGTGCAGCCCTGGTGGTGGGACGTCGCCTTCGGGCTGCTCCTCGCCGGCTTCATCGGCAGCTACTCGTCGCACAACATCTGGGTGATCGGGGCGGCGGTGCTGCTCCTCGCGCTCGGCATGCGGTGGTTGATCGCCACCTACCAGCGGATCACCGGAACCTGGTGGGACGCCAGCAAGGTGGGGCCGGTCCAGGACCGCGTCCAGCGGGCGCTGCGCCGGCTGGTCGTCGGCTACTTCTCCCTGCTCGCGCTCGGCGTCGCGCTGGAGTTCCTGCTCGACGTTCGCGGGGCCATGATCGGGGCCGGCGTCGTGATGGGCGTAGCGGCCGGACTGAGCTCGCGGTGGGTGACCCGGATCTACGTCGCCGGCCTGCGCGCGCAGCTGTGACCGCCGTCGAACCCCGCTTCGACGCCGTCGTGCACGCGCCGCCGCGGTTGCAGGTCTGCGGCCTGCTGGCCGTCGTCGACACGATGGAGTTCGCGACCGTGCGCGATCAGGTCGGCGTCAGCGACTCGGTGCTCTCCAAGCACGTGAAGCAGCTGGAGGAGGCCGGGTACGTGCAGGTGCACAAGGCCACCCGAGCGTCCCGGCAGCGCACGTCGCTCTCGCTGACCGCCGCGGGCCGGACCGCGTTCGACGCGCACGTCGCGGAGCTCCGGCGGATCACCGGGGGCTGACGCCGCCCTGTCCGCAACCGCCGGGCAGAGTGGGCGCGTGGCGAGCGGGCGGGGTGCACGACTCCTCGACGCGGCGGTCGTCGTCGCCGGCGGCATCGGTGTCAGCCTGCTGGTCGCGCTGGCCGGGTTGCCCTCCCCGGCGCTGTTCGGCGGCCTGATCGCGGGCCTCGTGCGCGCGCTCGCCGGCCGCACGGTGGCGCGGCTCCCGGAGGCCGCGGGCACGGCTGGGCAGGCGGTCATCGGCGTCGCGATGGGTGCGCTGGTCGACCTGGACACCCTGCGCGCCGTGGGGGCCAACTGGCTGCCCGTCCTGCTGACGACGGTGGCGACGCTCGCGCTCAGCCTCGTCGCGGGTGCGGCGTTGCGGCTGCACCGCGGCATCAGCCCGGTCACCGGCGCCTTCGCCATGATCGCCGGAGGTGCCAGCGGGATCGTGGTGATGGCGCGGGACCTCGGCGCCGACGAGCGCATGGTCGCGGTGCTGCAGTACCTGCGGGTGCTGCTCATCGTGCTGCTCATGCCGGTCGCGGCGACCGCGGTCTACGGCGCCGGCGCCGGCTCCGGATCGCCTCCCGGCACGGATGGTCCGGGCTGGCCGGCCGGGCTGGCCTTCACGGTCGGCTGCTCCGTGGTCGGGCTGGTCGTCGGCCGGCTGCTGAGGGTGCCGGTCGCGGCGCTGCTGGGGCCGCTGGTCGCCGCCGCCGGAGCCGACCTCACCGGGCTCTCGCGGGGAGCCGAGGTACCGGGCCTCGTCGAGAGCGCCGCGTTCCTGGTCATCGGACTGCAGGTGGGCCTCAGCTTCACCCGGGACAGCCTGCGCGTCATCGGCAGGGCGCTGCCGCTGGCGCTGGGGATCATGGCCGCCCTGGTGCTGGCCTGCGCCGGGCTGGGCGTCCTGCTGGCGCGGATCACGGGCCAGAGCGCGCTCGAGGGCTACCTGGCGACGACGCCCGGCGGGCTCTACGCGGTGCTCGCCACCGCCCGCGACTCCGGGGCGGACACCACCTTCGTGCTGGCGGTCCAGGTGCTGCGGCTGTTCGTGATGCTGTTCAGCGCGCCGCTGGTCGCCCGCTGGCTGCGGAGGTCGGGCGCCGGCGCCTGACCGGACCTGGTCCTGTTCCGGACGCTCGGTCTCTGCCCCGCTCAGCGGGGCAGAGACCGAGCGTCGGGGAACAGATGCTCGAGCAGTTCGCCCACGATCTCGTCCACCGGCCGCGCGGCGTCCACTCGCAGGCACTCGCCGTCCGGCCACGGCTCGTACGCCGCGGCCCGGGCGGTCACCTCGCCCCAGCCGGGTTCGGGGACGTGCGTCAGGTCCCGCCGTCGCCCCGCCAGCCGGCGCCGGTGCTCCGCCTCGTCGTCGAGGGCCAGCAGGACGAACTCGGGTCCGGATCCCGCGCCGGTCGCCGTGCGCCAGGTGTCGCGCGCGGACGCGCTGTCGTTCACCGCATCGACGACGACGGATCTCCCGAGCCCGAGGTTGAGCTCGGCCACCGCCCGCGCCGCCTCGTACGCGGCGACGCCCGTCTCCCACGAGCGCGGGAGGCCGGCCCGGAGAAGGGCGTCCTCGATCGGGTCGACCGAGACGTGGACGCAGTCGGAGCGGGCGGCGAACGCCCTGGCCACCGTAGATTTCCCCGTCCCGGGGAGTCCGGAGATGACGAGGAGCACCGGGTCACGGTGCCCTGCTGCGGTCGGATTCTCCCATCCGGATCTCCCCAGCAGGGAGGTCCGCAGACCTGACGGACGGCTCCGACGCGCCTACGCTCGTTGGTCGGCGCACGAGCGGGAGGAGACCGGAACTGTCCGAGGAGAACGCGGTCGAGGCGACGGGCGACACCGAGGACTCGGTGCTGCTCTTCGTCGGCGGACCCCTCGACGGAAGGGTCCAGATCCGGGAGGCGCGGCACGGTGACCCCCTCCCCACGGTGACGCACGTGCACCTGCACGGCGGCCCCAAGGTGGTGCACCGCTACGACCTGGAGCCGCTCACCGAAGGAGTCGGCGTCTACAACCTCCGGCCGCCGGTCCGGCGTCAGGCACGGGACGAGTCGGTCGCCGACTGACGGGCAGGGCTCACCAGCCCTGCACGCGCCGGGCCTCGGCGACGACGCGGTCGAACCGGATGCGGTCGAGCGCGGCGCCCTCGCGGCGCACGGTCGCGGGATCGAGCACGAGCAGGCGGTCCAGCCGCACCTCGCTCGGCCGGCCGCGGGAGTCCCACGCGCCGCTGCCGATGTCGGTCCAGAGGCGCCCGTGGCGGGCCTCGGCGGCGGCGTCCGGGTCGTGGTCCTGGCTGCTCAGCATCAGGCCGAGCAGCTCCGCCCCGCGCCGGCCGATGACCAGCACCGGCCGGTCCTTGCCGCGGCCGTCGTTCTCGTCGTAGGGAACCCAGGCCCAGACGACCTCGCCCGGATCGGGCCGGCCGTCCTCGCGCGGCCGGTAGTCGACGTCGGGCCCGGCCGGCGCGGTCCGGAGAGTCGCGCGGCTCGGAGCACGTCCCAGCAGGCGCTTCGCGACCCGCAGCGCCGTCCGACCGAACCGCCCGGGGGTTGCCATGCGCAGCACCCTACGGAGGGCGAGGCGCGCCGAACGGAACGAATTCGGACACGAGCCAGTCACACCGAGTAACACGTGACTCATCGACACCAAATGCTCACGGTGAGGGTTGGAGCTGCCGAAAGGGGGGCACCATGGACGCGCGGGGGTACTCGGCTGGTTCCCCCGGGAGAAGGGGGTCTCCATGACGTCGGCCGAGCCGGTCCGACCCGCCGTCCCACGGGCGCGCGAGGTGAAGGCGAGCGTGCTCGCCGCCTTCCAGCTGGTGGAGGACGCCCGCTACATGGGCACCGACCGCAGGCCCCGGCGGGAACGCGTGCGGCAGATGGCCGAGCGCACCGTGATCGATCGCCGGCTCGCCCGGGACCTCCGCGCCAGCTGAGCCGCGGCCCTCAGGCCACGCAGAACTCGTTGCCCTCCGGGTCGGCGAGCGTCACCCAGGCGAACGGGCCCTGAGCGCCCCGCCACAGCTCGCGTGCGCCCAGCCCGACCAGCCGGGCCACCTCGTCCTCGCGGCGTTCGTCGCCGACCCGGACGTCGAGGTGCAGCCGGTTCTTCCCCGACTTCTCCTCCGGAACGAGCTGGAACAGCACCCGCGGCCGCCCCGGCTCGCTCGAGGTGATCGCCGCGCCCGCCGCCCACACGAGGGCGCCCCGGTGGGTGGTGGTCTCGGATTCGGAGGCCACGCCGGTCTCGATCATCCGGCGGATGAACGCCTCGTCCTGCGGCTCGACCTGCCAGCCCAGCGCTCCGGCCCACCAGTCGGCGAGCTGGTGGGGCGTGGTGCTGTCGACGACGACCTGGATGTCGAAGGGCATGGGCGCAGGCTAGGAGCGGGAGCCGACAGTTTCGGCCCCGCGGGCTCCGTCGGCTCCTAGAGCTCCTCGGCGAGCGCCGCGCGCATGACCGTGTCGTCGGTCGTGATCGTGGTGTCCCGGCAGTGCTCGCGCAGCACCGTGCCGAACGAGGGGTACGTCGAGCGGTCCACCCGGCGCTCCGGATCCCACAGCCCCGACCGCATGACCGACTTGGGGCACTGGAAGTACGCCTTGGTCACCTGCAGCACCAGCACCGACAGCGGCGCCTTGCCGAACTCGGTGAGATCGACGTCGAGCTCCGCGGGGGAGACCACCGACGTCGTGCCGTAGACGCGCAGCGTCTCGTCGAAGCCCGGCACGAAGAACATCAGCGCCGCTCGCGGGTTGTCCGTGAGATTCCGCAGGCTGTCGATCCGGTTGTTGCCCAGCCGGTCGGGCAGCGCCAGCCGGTGCGCGTCGAGCACGTGCACGAACCCCGGCGCCCCGCCGCGGGGCGAGACCTCGGGCCAGCCGTCGGCCGAGGCGGTCGCGAGCGTCGCGAACGGCGAGAGGGCGATGAAGTCGCGGCAGAACGAGTCCAGGGCCCCGATCTCTTTGTCCAGCACCCGCTGCGACGGCGACCGGTAGGCGTCCAGGGCGTCAGGGGCGAGGGCGTCGGCATCCACGCGCCGACCGTAGACGGCGGCCCCGTTACCGTTCCTCCTCGTGCCTGAGGTCTGGAGCTCCCTTGTCCGCTACGTCGAGTGCGACCAGCAGGGCGTCGTCTTCAACGCCCACTACCTGACCTGGGCCGACGAGGCGTCCAACGGGTGGTGGGCCTCCCACGGGCTCGAGTGGGACGCCCTGGTCGAGCGGGGCGTCGACCCGGTGGTCAAGGCCAGCTCGCTGGAGTGGACGTCGTCCGCCCGTTGGGGCGACACCGTCGCCGTGGACGCCGAGACCGAGAAGGTGGGCCGCACCAGCGTGACGGTCCGCTTCACCGTGCGGGTCGGCGAGCGGGTGTGCTGCGTCGTCCGCAACACCTACGTCTCGGTCGCCGACGGCCGCCCCCAGCCGTGGCCGGACGACGTGCGGGCGAGGATCACCGAGGGCTGACGCCGCTCACGCCGCGTCGGGAGCGTCCCAGCCGGCCTTCTCCTGGCCGGAGAGCTCGGCGATCGCGACCATGATCCGGTCGGTCACCTCCCGCCGGGCGCGGCCGTTGCCCGCCTTGCCGCGGTGCTCCGGGAACGTGAGGGGAGCGCCGAAGGTGATCGACACCCGCGCCGGCCGCGGCCAGCTCGCCCCGACCGGCTGGACGCGGTCGGTGCCGGCGACCGCCACCGGCACCACCGGGCAGTCCGCCGTCAGCGCGAGCCAGGCGACGCCGGTCTTGCCCCGGGCCAGCCGCCCGTCACGCGACCGGGTGCCCTCCGGGTAGATGCCGAAGCCCCCGCCGGCCTGGAGCACGCCGAGCGCGGTGTCCAGGGCGGCCTGCGCGGCGCGGTGGGTCTCGCGCTCCACGGGCAGGGCGCCGAGGGCGGTGAACAGCGTCCGGGTGAACCACCCGGAGATGCCCGACCCGGTGAAGTACTCCGCCTTGGCCAGGTAGCCGACCCGGCGCGGAGCCACGGTCGGGATGGCGATGCTGTCGATGAACGACAGGTGGTTGCTGGCGAAGATGACCGGGCCCTCCATGGGCACGTTCTCCCGGCCGGTCACCCGCGGCCGGAAGATCAGCCAGAAGAGCGGCCGGACGACGAGCATGGTGAGGACGTAGAACATCCGGGCTTCCCCCTCGGCGGCCCGTGCGCCATCCGCCGCACCGCTGCCCGCGATCCTGCCCGAGACCGGTCGAGGGCTGCGCGGCGGGACGCGGCGCCGGTCAGCGCAGAGGCTGCCCCGGCGGCATGGCGTCGCGGAGGATCGCAGCCAGCTCCTCGGGCAGCGCGCTGCGGCGGGCGGCGGACTCGGTCAGCAGCTGTGCGACGTCCCGCACCTTCCGGTGGGTGTGGCTGGAGATGTGCGCCAGCAGGTCGAACGCCGTCTGCTCTGCGCAGTTGGTCAGGACCATCAGCACGCCCTTGGCCTGCTCGATGACCGCCCGGCTGGCCATCGCCGTGCGCATCTGGGCCACCTCCGTCTGCAGTGCGCGCGCGGCCTCGGCCTCGGTGTCCGGGGCGCGGGAGGCGGTGATGTCGGCGCACGTGCCCTCGACGCCGGTCACCGCACCGGTTCCGTCCCGCAGCGGCTCGCCGATCAGGACCACCGAGCGCTGGGCGCGGGTGGGGTGCAGGACCCGGGTCTCGAGCGCGAACGGCCGACCGCCGTCGCAGGCGGCGGTGACCGCCTCGATCACGCGGGCCGAGTCGGCGGGGTGGTGGGCGGCCAGGAAGCTCTCCGTGCAGGGTTCGCGGAGCGGGTCCAGGCCGAGCAGCTCGTGCATGCCGGCGGACCACCACCAGTCGCCGGTGGCGGAGTCGTACCGGAAGCGGGCGGTGGGCGAAGGAGCGGCGCGGCGGGGTGAGGGCGGGCGTACGCGGTGGCGGGGCAGCGCAGGTGACGACATGGCCGAGCTCCTCAGAGGAGGCGTGCTGCGTGTGGCAGGCGGTCACCGCCGGGTTCTCGACGGGTGCGCCCCCTGCCCGTGCGGGCAGGTCGCTCCGATGGTCGGACCCTACGTCCGTCGTCGGCTGCGCGCAGCGCTCGGGACACCCGCCGGAGCCGGGTCCCTAGGATCTGCGGTCATGCGCCTGTTCGGCCGTTACGACGGCGTCGCCCGGCCGATCGTCACCTACGGCAGCAACCCGGTCCTGCACCGCCGCTGCGCCGAGGTGACCGCGTTCGACGACGGCCTGCGCCGGCTGGTCCTCGACATGTTCGCCAGCATGGAGGCCGCCGACGGCGTGGGCCTGGCGGCCAACCAGATCGGCGTCGACGCCCGGGTCTTCGTCATCGACTGCCCGGACGCCGACGGCGAGGACGTCATGGGCTACGTCGTCAACCCGGTGCTGACGGTCCTCGAGCCCGTGGGCGACGAGCCCGCCGAGGAGCTGGACGAGGAGGGCTGCCTCTCGGTGCCCGGCCCCTACGCCGAGCTGGCGCGCGCCTTCCGCGCCCGGGTGGACGGCGTCGACCTCGAGGGGAAGCCGATCTCGATCCAGGCCACCGGCATGGCCGCCCGCTGCCTCCAGCACGAGGTCGACCACCTCGACGGCACCGTCTACGTCGACCGGCTGCCCGCCGAGCTGCGCGAGCGGCTGCTCGCCGAGGCGGCCGGCCCCGGAGGAGATCTGCCCGCCTGAGGGTGTACGGCGCCGGGCGCGGGTAGCGGGGACCCATGGCGCTCCCGAAGGTTCTCGTGCTCGTGCTCGCCGGTGGCAAGGGCAAGCGGCTGGAGCTGCTGACCGAGCAGCGGGCCAAGCCCGCCGTCCCGTTCGCCGGGGTATACCGGCTGATCGACTTCCCGCTCAGCAACTGCCAGCACTCGTCGATCGCCGATGTGTGGGTGTCGGAGCAGTACCAGCCGCAGTCGGTGAACGAGCACCTGGCCAACGGCCGCCCGTGGGACCTGGACCGCACCAGCGGCGGGCTGATGATGCTGCCGCCGTTCCAGGGCAGCGAGCGCGGTGGCTTCACCGAGGGCACCGCCGACGGCCTGTGGCGGCAGTCCGAGCTGATCCGGCAGTTCGCCCCCGACGCGCTCGTCGTCGTCAGCGCCGACGCCGTCTACAAGCTGGACTACCGCGAGGTCGTCGACGCCCACCTCGCCTCGGGCGCCGAGGTGACGATGGTGACCACCGAGGTGGAGGCCGAC
Source organism: Blastococcus sp. LR1 (assembly GCF_020166105.1). Lineage (GTDB taxonomy): Bacteria > Actinomycetota > Actinomycetes > Mycobacteriales > Geodermatophilaceae > Blastococcus. The sequence continues at coordinate 552,091 of NZ_JAIUJY010000002.1, read as the reverse complement.
GACGCCTCGCGCTACGGGATCGTCGAGGTCGACGGCGACCGCGTGACCAGCTATGCCTACAAGCCCGATGAGCCGGCGACGACGACGGCGACCAACGAGGTGTTCGTGTTCTCCCCGGGGCCGACGCTGGACCGCCTGGATGCGCTGGGCGAGGAGGCGGGGGAGGACGGTCTCGAGGACCTCGGCGACCACCTGCTGCCCGCGCAGACGAAGGACGGGGTGGCGCGCGCCTATCCGCTGAACGGCTACTGGCGCGACGTCGGCACGATCGAGTCCTACTGGCGCACGCACCGCGAGTTCCTCGACGAGGAGCCGCCGCTGGACCTCGACGACCCGGACTGGCCGGTGCACACGCGAGGTGGGCGGCACAGCGCCGCCCGCGTCCTCGACGACGGGCAGATCGAGAACAGCCTGCTCTCCGGCGGCACCCGGATCTCCGGCAACGTGCGGGGGTCGGTGCTCTCTCCGGGCGTGATCGTCGAGCGGGGGGCGACGGTCGTCGACTCGGTGCTGCTCCCGGGCGTGCGGGTGCGGTCCGGCGCCACGGTGACCCGGGCCGTGCTGGACGACAACGTGGAGATCGGTGCCGGCGCCACGGTCGGTGGCGACGGCGAGATCACGCTCGTCGGCCGGGAGGCGAAGGTCGCCGAGGGCGCGGAGCTCGCCGCGGGTGCGCGGTACCCCGACCCGGAGGACTGACGGCGGGAAGCGGCCGGGGCCGGCGTGCGTTGGGGCGGGCATGATGCGGGAGTTCGAGCTCGACCTCCACTCGGAGTTCCTCCGGGCGGACCTCTTCCTGAACATGGGGCAGCCGGCCGAGGCCGCCCGGATCCTGCAGGGCGTCGTGGACGCCGAGCCGGGCAACCAGGCGGCCCTGGAGCTGCTGGCCCGCGCGTACTACAGCTCCGCTCAGCTGAGCCGCGCCGAGGAGGCGCTCAGCAAGCTGGTCGTGCTGGCGCCGGCCAACGGCTGGGCCCGCCGGGCGCTGGCCCGCACCCTGGAGCGGCTGAGCCGCGCCGACGAGGCCGCGGTGCACCACCGGATGGCCGACGCGCTCGGCGCCTCCTGACAGTGGGCCGCCGCTCGGCCGCCTTGCGCTCTGGGAGGGGGGCGCTCTGGGACGATGGCGGCATGACCCGCCGCACCGTGCCCGGGGCGCTCCTCGCGCTCTCCCTGCTCCTCCCGCTCGCCGCCTGTGGCGACGACTCCGACTCCGCGAGCAGCTCGTCGGAGGTCAGCACCGACCTCGGGACCGCGCCGAAGATCCCCGCGTCGGAGGAGGAGGCGCCCACCGAGCTGGTGATCGAGGACGTCGTCGTGGGCGACGGGGCCGAGGCCGAGGCCGGCGACGTCGTGGAGGTCAAGTACGTCGGCGGCTTCCCCGAGACCGGCGAGGAGTTCGACTCGTCGTGGAAGGGCGGGGAGAACAACACCTTCGAGGTGCAGCTCGGCGCCGGCGGCGTCATCGAGGGCTTCGACCGGGGCATCACCGGCATGAAGGAGGGCGGTCGGCGCATGGTCACCATGCCCAGCGACCTCGGCTACGGTTCTCAGGCCAACGGGTCGATCCCCGCGGACTCCACCCTCACCTTCATCATCGACCTGGTCGAGGTCTCCTGACCCGTCGCCGATCTGGCTGGGTGGCAGCGAGGCTGACCGCGCGGTGACGGCACGCCGCGCGGCCGCCGCCCGCCCGGGTCATGCCGCGGATCCGGGGCACCCCTGTTCCATGAGCATCCTCGGACGACTGATGGGCACGGCGGAGACCACCGCGAGGAACGCAGCGAGGGGCGGGGCCGCACGCCCGGGGCGTGGGAGTGCCGTGCCGCGGGGCGGCCTGCGCCGGGGCCGGTCGGCTCCTGCACCGGCTGCGGGCGGCCTCGGCCGCCTGGTGGGTGGCCTGCTCCGCCGCCGCTGACTACTCGCAGATCTCCAGGCGGGTGATCGAGCCGTTGGGCGGCGTGACCGCCGGCATGGCGTCGGCGCCCAGACCCGCGGCGACCGCCTGGACGGCGCGGATCGTGTCGCCGTGGGTGACGAGGGCGACGACGTCGGCCGGAGGCTCGGCGCACAGCTGAGCCAGGAACGCGGCCACCCGCCCGTGCAGCTCGGCCAGGCTCTCGCCGCCCTCGGCCGCCCAGGAGGCGTCGGTCCAGTCGACGACGTCCCACAGTTCGCGGGAGGGGCGGCCTTCCAGCACGCCGTACCCCTGCTCGCGCAGCTCGGCCGCCGTGGTCACCGGGAGTCCGGTGGCCGCGGCGCAGTGCTCGGCGGTCTGCACCGCGCGCAGCAGGTCGCTGGAGATCAGGGCGCCGGGGGAGAGCGCGGCGAGCTCGACGGCGGCCAGCTCCGCCTGCGAGTGGCCGAGGGCGGTGAGCGGTGGGTGCGCGGTCTGGCCCTGCATCAGACCCTGGGCGTTCCACTCGCTCTGCCCGTGACGGACCAGCAACAACGTGATGGGGGAGGCCATGGCAGGAGGCACTGTAGGACAGGGGAGTGCGGTGCTGCAGGGCGCGCCTCGTACCGTCGTCGCGTGAGCATCCCCGTCCGTCCCGGCGCCGCCCGTCCTGCTGCCCGCCCGGGCACGCCCGACCCGCTGGCGCCGCTGCTCGACCTCCCGGGTGTGCGCGATGCCGCCCACGACGCCCGCCACGGCATCGACCGGCTGCTGGGCCACAAGGTGCTGCGGCGCGAGTCGGCCGGCATCAGCATCGAGTCGGCGCTGCGCGGCGCGCGGGCCTCGGCGGCGCTCGCCGGGGTCGACGTCCCCCTGGCCGAGCTGCGTGCCGGCTCGGTGACCGACCCGGTCGTGCAGGGCGCGCTCCGCGCCTCGGCCGGACTCGGCTCGATGATGGAGACCTGGCCCAAGGCCCCGGGGCAGGTGCTCGCCCGGTTGCACGTCCTGGCCGCCGCGGACCTCGCCGACCAGGCCGAGCTCGGCCGGCCCGGGCCGCACGCGGGCCAGCGGCTGGCGGGTCTCTTCTCCATCGTCACGGGCACCTCGACGGCGGTTCCCGCGGTGATCGTGGCCGCCCTCGTGCACGGCGAGATCGCCGCGCTGGCGCCGTTCGGGCTGGCCGACGGCGTCGTCGCCCGGGCCGCCGCCCGGCTCACGGTCATCACCCGGGGCCTGGACCCGAAGGCGGTGTCGGTGCCGGAGGTCGGGTTCGCCCATCTCGGCCGGGAGGCCTACGAGGAGGCGCTCGCCGGCTACGCGTCGGGCTCGCGCGAGGGCCTGGCCGCCTGGCTGGTGCACTGCTGCCGGGCCGTCGAGCACGGCGCCCTCGAGGGTCTGGCGATCTGCGAGAGCAAGCTCCGCGGCTGATCCGCGGTCAGTGCGGCGCGAGCCCGAGGCCGACGAGGGCGACGACGGTCACCGCGACCGCACCCAGGGCCGCGGCGGGCAGCCAGGCTCCGGTGAGGGCGCCGACGGCGGCGGCGGAGAGGCCGGTGAGCCACGGCCCGCCGCGGGAGAGGAAGAGGCCGACCCGCTGGACGGCCGGACGCCGGCGGCTCCCGACGCGGGCGTCGTGCCCGAACCACGCCGCGAGGGCGCAGACGGCGAGCACGGCCAGCCAGGCGCCGGTGAGGGCGAGCACGTGCTGAGCGGGGGTCAGGCGCCGAACCGGCGACGGCGGCTGGGCACCGGCGCCGGGCCGGCGGCGCGCAGCGCGCGGTGCCGGGCGTACCAGGCCAGGCCGACGACGGCGGCGCCGACGCCCATGGCCGCACCCGTGACGACAGGCGTCGACGGCGTGGAGAAGCGGGACCGGATGCTGACCGGCCGCTCGAAACGCAGCATCGGCCAGCCCCGCTCGAGGGCGACCTTGCGCAGCCCGCGGTCGGGGTTGACGGCGGTCGGGTGGCCGACCGCGGCCAGCAGCGGCAGATCGGTGATCGAGTCGCTGTAGGCATAGCAGTCGGCCAGGTCGTAGCCGCCCTCGGCGGCCAGCCGGCGCACGGCCTCGGCCTTGTTCTCGCCGTAGGCGTAGAACTCGATGTCGCCGGTGTAGCGGCCGTCCTCGACGACCAGCCTGGTGGCGACGACGCGGTCGACGCCGAGCATCTCGCCGATCGGCTCGACCATCTCCGCGCCACTGCTGGAGACGATGACGATCTCGCGGCCGGCGGCGCGGTGCTCCTCGATGAGGTCGGCGGCCTCGGCGTAGACCAGCGGGTCGACGATCTCGTGCAGCGTCTCGCGGACGATCTCGTGCACGACGGCGGCGTCCCAGCCGGTGACCATGGCGGTGAGCTGCGCGCGCAGCCGCTCCATCTGCTGCTCGTCGGCGCCCGCGAGGGAGAAGACGAACTGGGCGTAGGCGGACTTGAGGACGGCGCGCCGGTTGATCAGCCCGCCCTGGAAGAAGGGCCGCCCGAAGGCGAGCGCACTGGACTTGGCGATGACCGTCTTGTCCAGGTCGAAGAACGCCGCGGAGCGCGTCACGTCAGTCACGGTAGCTGGATCGGCAGATCGGCGATCTTTCTGGACCGTTTTCCACACCTGACGGGGGAATCCACAGTCCGGTCGGTGCCGTGGTGCTGATCCGTGGGCCCGCGGTGGGGTGGGCGGGTGCTCTCCCCGCCTGTTCCGCCGTCCCGTCCGCTCGTCGTCAGCAGTGACGAGGAGCTGCTCGACGACGTCCTCCGGGTGCTCGCCGCGGCGGGCGCCGAGGCCGAGCACGCGGTCGGTGGTCCCTCGCTGCGGCGGGCCTTCCGGGACGCGCCGCTGGTGCTCGTCGGCGCCGACTGCCTCCGCGCCGGGGCGCTGCGGTCGCTGCCCCGGCGCCCGGGCGTCGTGGTCGTCACCGCGGCCGAGCTGCCGCCGGCGGAGTGGGCCGCGGCGGTCGAGGTGGGGGCCGAGCGGGTCGCGGTGCTTCCGGCCGACGAGTCGTGGCTGCTGGCGCGTGCGGCGGCCGCGATCCGCGACCCGGTCGCGCGCGGACCGCTGATCGCCGTCGGCGCGGCATGTGGCGGAGCCGGTGCCAGCACGCTGGCCGGTGCGGTGGCGCTGGCGGCTCCCGACGGCGCGCTGCTGGTCGACGCCGACGTGTGGGGCGGCGGACTGGACCTGCTGCTCGGCGCGGAGAGAGCCGAGGGGCTGCGCTGGCCGGACCTGGTCGGTCTTCGCGGACGGGTGGCCGGAGAGGCGCTGCTCGCCGGGCTGCCGGAGGTGGCGGGCGTGCACCTGCTCACGGCAGACCGCGAGCGGGCGAGGCCGGTGCCCGCCGAGGCCCTGGCCGCGGTGGTGGACGCCGCCCGTGGCACCGGTCGGCCGGTGGTCGTCGACCTCCCGAGGCCCGGGCCCGAGGGGCCGGACGAGGCGGCCCGCGCGGTGCTGGCCGACGCCGATCTCTCCCTGCTGGTCGTCCCTGCCCGGCTGCGTGCCGCGTCGGCGGCCAGGCTCCTCATGACTGCCGAGGGCACGCCGTGGGCGGGCGCCCGGCTGGTCGTCCGGACGCACCCCGGTGGGCTCGGGATCGACGACGTCGCGGAGGTGGTCGGCTGTCCGGTCGCGGGGGAGATCCCGCACTCCCGGGGCGTGATGGTCCGGGGCGAACGGGGCGAGCCGCCGGGCGGCGGACCGCGCTCGGTCCTGGGAGCCCTCGCGCGCCGACTGCTCGACGAGGTCGCCGGATGAGCGCGCCGACGCTGCTCGACCGGGTGCGGGCCCGCCTGGCGGTCGAGGACGCGGCCCCGTCCCGGGCGGGCGTCGCGGCGCTGGTGCGCGAGGAGGCCGGCGGCCTGCTGGGTGACGCCGACGTCCTGCTGGCCGTGCGCGACGCCGTCGACGAGCTGGCCGGCGCCGGGCCGCTCGAGGCGCTGCTCCGGCTGCCCGGGGTGACCGACGTGCTGGTCAACGGACCGGACGAGGTGTGGCTCGACCGTGGCGCCGGGCTGGAACCGGTGCCCGACGTCGGCTTCCCCGACGACGAGGCGGTTCGCCGGCTGGCGGTGCGCCTGGCGGGCTCGGCGGGCCGCCGGCTCGACGACGCCGCGCCGTGGGTCGACGTCGGCCTGCCCGACGGCACCCGGCTGCACGCGGTGCTGCCCCCGGTCTCCGGCGGCGGGACGTGCCTCTCGTTGCGCGTGCTCCGGCGCTGCTCGCGGTCGCTGGCCGAGCTGGGCGACCGCGGCACGCTGCCGGGGGAGAGCGGGGCGCTGCTGCGGGCCGTCGTCGACCGCCGGCTCGCCTTCTTGGTCACCGGCGGTACCGGCTCGGGCAAGACCACGCTGCTGTCCGCGCTGCTCGGCGAGGTGGCGCCGAGCGAGCGGCTGCTGCTCTGCGAGGACGCCGCGGAGCTGACACCCCGGCACCCGCACGTGGTCCGGCTGCTGACCCGGCCGCCCAACGTGGAGGGAGCCGGCGCGGTCGGGCTGCGCGACCTGGTGCGGCAGGCCCTGCGGATGCGCCCGGACCGGCTGGTGGTGGGCGAGGTGCGCGGCGCGGAGGTGGTCGACCTCCTCGCCGCGCTCAACACCGGTCACGACGGCGGATGCGGAACGCTGCATGCCAACCGCTCGGCCGAGGTGCCGGCCCGGCTGGAGGCGCTCGGGGTGGCCGCGGGGCTGGGCCGCGCGGCGGTGCACAGCCAGGCCGCGGCGGCGCTGGACGTCGTGGTGCACCTGCGCCGGGTGCCGACCGGCCGGCAGGTGGCGGAGATCGGGGTGCTGCGCCGCCGGGACGACCTCGTGGTCGTGGAGCCGGGCTGGCGGGCCGACGGCGGGCCGTGCCCGGCGGCCGAAGCGCTCCGGGCGCTGCTGGCGGTGCCGTGACGCCGGCGCTGCTCGCTGTCGCGGGAGCGGTGCTGCTCTGGCCGGACGGTCGTGCCGTCGTCCGGGACCGGCTGCACCGGGTGCCGTCCGTGGCCGCCGGGTCCCGCGAGGTGCGCCCGGTGCCTCTCCCGGCCGCCGCGGCGGTGCTGGCCGGGAGTGCGGCCGTGCTGGTCAGCACCGGGCTGGTGGCGGTGCTCGCGGCCGGCTGCGCCGCTCTCGCCGTACGCGGGTGGCACGCGCGGCGGGAGCTCGCGGCCGATCAAGCCCGGTTGTCGACGCTCATCGAGGTGCTCGCCGCGTTCGCCGCGGAGCTCCGCGCCGGCCGGACGCTCGAGGAGGCGGTGCGCGGCGCCGTCGCCGACTGCCCGGACGAGGACACCGCAGCAGCGCTGGTGCGTGCCGTCCGGGCACCGGTGGCCTCCGTGCCCGGGATGGCTGCCTCCGCCGACGGGAGAGCTTCCGCCCTCGACCGGCTCTCGGCAGCGGTGGCCTTGAGTGCGCGCACCGGCTGCTCGCTGGCCGCCGTCGTCTCGGCGGTCGAGGACGACCTCCGGGCCCGGCAGCGGCGCCGGCGTGAGCTCCTGGTCGCCACCGCCGGACCACGGGCCAGCGCGCGTCTGCTGGCGGGGCTCCCGCTGCTCGGGCTCGCGATGGGCAGCGGTGTGGGAGCCGATCCCTGGCAGGTGCTCACCCGGACCGGCACCGGACAAGTCCTGCTGGTGGTCGGCGTGCTGCTCGAGGGAGCCGGCATCGCCTGGACCGGCCGCCTCGTCCGCGGGCTCGCCCGATGAGTGCGGCTCTCCCGGCGCTCCTGCTGGCGGTCGCCGTCGCGGTGTGGGTGCCCGGCTCGGCCGTGGTGGGCCGGCGGGTGCGGGCGCTGGTGGCTGCCGGGTCCGACGCGGATCCCCGGCCCGAGGACGCGAGCGCGGACCCGCGGCGGCGGTGGCTGCTGGCCGGAGCGGCCGGACTGGCGGCGGCGTTGCTGCTCGGCGGCACGCTGGGTGCTCTCGCCGCGGTCGGGGTGACGGTGGGAGGTGAGCGGTTGCTCCGCGCCGCAGCTCCGGACGAGGACGCCGCCGAGCGTGCGGCCCTCGACCGGGAGCTCCCCGCGGCGTGCGAGCTGCTGGCGGCCTGCCTGACCGCCGGACTGCCCGTGGCCGGCGCCCTGGCCGCGGTGGCCGGTGCGGTGCCCGCGCCCCTGGCTGCGCGCCTGCAGGTCGTCGCCGGGCTCTCCCGGATGGGTGCGGTGCCGCGGCGGGCGTGGGCCGGCCAGCCGGGGGAGCTCACCGCCCTCGCCCGCGTGCTGATCCGCGCGGGGGAGTCCGGCGCCGCCGCGGTCCCGGCGCTGCGGGCGCTGGCGGAGGAGACCCGGTCGGCGGCCCGGGCGGAGGCCCAGGCGGAGGTGCAGCGGGCCGGCGTGTGGGTCCTGGCGCCGCTCGGGCTGTGCTTCCTGCCCGCGTTCGTCTGCCTCGGCGTGGTCCCGCTCGTCCTCGGCATCGCCGGCGACGTCCTCGGGTGACCGTCCACAGCCGCTGTGCCCTTCCACAGATGTCGCCGGGGCCTGGGACCGCGGAGGCTCGCGACCGAGGCTCGGTGCACCGCCCCACCGGGGCCCGACGCAGGAGGAACTCCATGAACACCGAGCCGAAAGTCATCGAGCCGAACGTTCTCGCCGCGGATCTGATCCAGCCCGATGCGGAGGCCGTGCGGACCGGACGCCGGGCGCGACTGCGGGCCGCGGGGGAGGAGGCCGGGATGAGCACCGCCGAGTACGCCGTCGGCACCGTGGCCGCCTGCGCCTTCGCCGCGGTGCTCTACCGGGTGGTCTCCGGGGACTCCATCGTCACCGGGCTGACCGACCTGGTCGACCGCGCGCTCGCCACGCTCTCCTGAGCGGTGCGCCGTCGAGAGGCGTCGGTGCGGCGGGGCGAGGCCGGGATGGTGACCGCGGAGACGGCGGTGGTGCTCCCCGTGCTGGTGCTCGTCCTCGTCGCCGCGGTCGCGGTCATCACGGTCGTGGGTGCCCAGCTCCGGTGCGTCGACGCAGCAGGGGAGGGCGCCCGGGCCGCGGCTCGCGGGGAGGACGTCGCGACGGTCGTCGAGTGGGCGGGCCGGGCGGCGCCGGCCGGTGCCCGCACCGACGTCTCGACCACCGGCGGCGAGGTCCGGGTGGTCGTGACCGCCGAGATCGCGCCGCTCGGACCGCTGCCCTGGCGGTTCACCGTCACCGCGGAGTCCGTGGCGCAGCGTGAACCGGACGGGATCGGATGAGCGGCGAGCGCGGCTCTGCGACGGTGTGGGTGCTGATCCTGTCGGCGGTCCTGGTGACGGTCGCGGCCGCGGCGGTCCTCTCGAGCTTGGGGGTCGTCGCCCGGCACCGTGCGGCGACCGCGGCCGATCTGGCCGCGCTGGCAGGCGCGAGCCGGGCCGTCGTTGGCGACCCCGACCCGTGCGCCGCGGCGGCGGAGACCGCGGCGGCCAACGGTGCAGAGCTGACCGGGTGCGAGCTCGAGGCGGGATCGATCGTCTCCGTCGAGGTCCGCGTCGCCCTACCGCTCGGGCGGCTGGGGACGCACGACGCCCGAGCCCGGGCGAGAGCCGGACCGGTGCCGCTGTGAGCCGCTCAGAAGACGAGCTCGTCCTCGTCGACGTCCGCCGGGGCCGAGGGTGTGCCGGGCTCCTCGTACTCGTCGGGCCCTTCGATCTCGGCGACGACGTTCCCGCCGGCTGCCTCGGCGGCAGCCAGCTCGTCGAGGACCACGTCGAGCACCCGCACCGCTCCGGCCTTGTCCAGCGGGTCGTTGCCGTTGCCGCACTTGGGCGACTGCACGCACGACGGGCAGCCGCTCTCGCACTCGCAGCTGGCCACCGTCGCCCGGGTCGCCTGCAGCCAGCGGCGCAGCGCCGCGTAGCCGCGCTCGGCGAAACCGGCGCCGCCCGGGTGGCCGTCGTAGACGAAGATCGCCGCCGTCCCGGTGTCCGGGTGCACCGCGGTCGACAGCCCTCCGAGGTCCCAGCGGTCGCAGGTCGCCAGCAGCGGCAGGATGCCGATCGCCGCGTGCTCGGCCGCGTGCAGCGAGCCCGGCAGCTCGGCGTCGCCGACGTCGGCCCGCTGCACCGCGCGGGAGTCCAGCGTCAGCCAGACCGCCTTGGTGCGCAGCTGGCGGGGCGGCAGGTCGAGCGGGAACTCGGCCAGCACCTCGCCGGTGCCCATCCGCCGCCGCTGGTAGGCGACCACCTGGTTGGTCACGTCGACCAGGCCGGTGTGTGCGGTGACCGCACCCAGGGTGCGGGTCTGCTCGATCGAGACGATCGCCAGGTCGGTGATGTCGCGGGCCACGGTCGTCCAGTCGGGGCTCTCCGGGTGCACGACGGCGCAGGCGTCCTCGACGTCGAACTCGTCGACCACGAAGGTGTTCCCGCGGTGCACGTACAGCGCGCCTTCGTGCACGGTCGAGTGCGCGGCCCCGCCGTCGACCGTGCCGAGCAGCCGGCCGGTGGCCGCCTCGATGATCGCGACCGGCTCGTCGCCGCTGCCCCGGATGTCGACGTCCGGACGCCCGCGCCCCGCCCAGTACCAGCCGGTGGGGCGCTTGCGCAGCTGCCCGGCGGTCACCAGCTCCTCGATCTGCGCCTCGGCCACAGGGCCGCCGAAGTCGGCCAGGTCCTCCGGGCGCAGCGGCAGCTCGGCGGCGGCGCAGCACAGCTGGGGGCCGAGGACGTAGGGGTTGGCCGGGTCGGTGACGGTGGCCTCGATCGGACGCCCGAACACCGCCCGCGGGTGGTGGGCGAGGTAGTGGTCCAGCGGGTCGTCGCGGGCCACGAACACCACAAGCGACTCCCGCTGCGCGCGGCCGGCCCGGCCGGCCTGCTGCCACAGCGAGGCCAGGGTGCCGGGATAGCCGGCGAGGACGACGGCGTCCAGGCCGGCGATGTCGATGCCCAGCTCGAGCGCGTTGGTCGTGGCCACCCCGAGCAGGTCACCGGAGGAGAGCGCCCGCTCCAGCTCGCGGCGCTCCTCCGGGAGGTAGCCGCCGCGGTAGGAGTCGACGCGGGGGGCGAGGTCACCGCGGCCGCGGTCCTGCAGCAGCCGGCGGGCCTGGTCGGCGACGGACTCCGCGCTACGCCGCGACCGGACGAACGCCAGCGTCCGGGCTCCCCGCTCGACCAGGTCGGCGAGCAGCCCGGCGGCGTCAGCGGCGGCCGAGCGGCGCAGCGGCGCCCCGTGCTCGCCGGTGCGCTCGGTCAGCGGCGGCTCCCACAGCGCGAAGGTAGCGCCGGGCCGCGGCGAACCGTCCTCGGTGACGGCGACGACGTCCTCGCCGACCAGCCGGGTGGCGGCCGCGGCGGGGTCGGCGACGGTGGCCGAGGCGAGGATGAACACCGGCTCCGCGCCGTAGCGCCGGCAGATCCGGCGGAGACGGCGGAGCACGTGGCCGACGTGGGAGCCGAACACCCCGCGGTAGGCGTGGCACTCGTCGATGACCACGTAGGCGACCCGGCGCAGCGTGCTCGACCAGCGCTGGTGCGCCGGCAGGATCCCGCGGTGCAGCATGTCCGGGTTCGTCACGATCCAGCGCGAGTGCCGCCGGACCCAGTCGCGCTCCTCGGCGGGGGTGTCGCCGTCGTAGGCGGCGGGGCGCACCGAGGAGTCGGCGAGCTCGGCGACCGAGGCCAGCTGGTCGCGGGCCAGTGCCTTGGTCGGGGCCAGGTACAGGACGCAGGCGCGGGGGTCCTCGGCCAGCTTCGTCAGCGCCGGGAGCTGGTAGGCCAGCGACTTCCCCGACGCCGTGCCGGTGGCGACGACGACGTGCCGCCCGTCGCGGGCGGCCTGCGCGGCGGCGATCTGGTGGGAGTACGGGGCGCGCACGCCGCGGCCGACCAGGCGCTCGCGCAGCTCCGGCTCCACCCACTCCGGCCAGACCGCGGTGCGGCTCTCGCGCACCGGCAGGTGGTGCACGTGCGTGACCGGCTGCTCGTCCTCCGCCGTTCCGGCGAGCAGGGCCTCCAGCAGCTCGCCGCCGGGCGGGACCAGCCCGCCCTCGGGCCGGGCGTCCGTGCCGGGAGGGGGAGCCGACCGGACCGGGTGGAGCGTGGTCACGGGTTCCACTGTCACACCCCTGCGCAAGGCGCGGTCGGCCGGTCCGCGAAGGGAGCGCGCGAGACGGCCACCCAGAGTGTGATCTGTCTTACACTTCGCGCCGTCCCGGAGGCGGTCGAGGCCGGCGCCGGGACGCCGACCTCCGCCGTACCGGGGAGCAACGGCGCCACCCGGGCGGCTGCCGATGCCTGGAGGATCCATGCCCGACAGCTCCCTGTCCGGCGGGGAGACGGCGCTGGTCGCCGTCATCCTCGTCATCTCCCTCGCGGCACTGGTCTTCGCCGCCTACCTGGTCAAGGCCGTCACGGCCGCCGGCCAGGGCACCGTGAAGATGCAGGAGATCGCCCGGGCGGTGCAGGAGGGGGCGGCGGCCTACCTGCGGCGGCAGTTCCGGACGCTGGCGGTCTTCGCCGTCATCGTCTTCCTGCTGCTGCTCGTGCTCCCGGTGGCCGACGGCGGCTGGGGCACCCGGGTGGGCCGGGCGGTGTTCTTCCTCGTCGGCGCCACGTTCTCCGCGCTGGTCGGCTTCATCGGCATGACGCTGGCCACCCGCGGCAACGTGCGGGTCGCCGCCGCGGCGAACGACGGTGGCTACCTACCGTCGTTCCGCATCGCGTACCGCACCGGCGGCGTGGTCGGGATGATCACGGTCGGGCTGGGCCTGTTCGGTGCGGCGCTGGCGCTGCTGCTGTTCGACGAGACCGCGCCGATCGTGCTGGAGGGCTTCGGCTTCGGGGGCGCGCTGCTGGCGATGTTCATGCGCGTCGGCGGCGGCATCTTCACCAAGGCCGCCGACGTGGGGGCCGACCTCGTGGGCAAGGTCGAGGCGGGCATCCCGGAGGACGACCCGCGCAACGCCGCCACGATCGCGGACAACGTGGGCGACAACGTCGGCGACTGCGCGGGCATGGCCGCCGACCTCTTCGAGTCCTACGCCGTCACCCTGGTCGCCGCGCTGATCCTCGGGCAGGTCTTCTTCGGCCCCGTCGGCATGGTCTTCCCGCTGGTGGTTGCCGCCATCGGCGTGCTCGCCTCGGTCGCCGGGATCCTCGCCACCCGGCCCAGCGAGAAGGACAGCAGCGGCCTCGCCCCGATCAACCGCGGGTTCTTCGTCTCCGCCGTCGTCTCCCTGGTGCTGGTCGCGATCGCCTCCTTCACCGTGCTCCCGGGCGTCGGGGACGACGTCGACAACCTGCCGGTCAGCCCGCAGGTGCTGGGATTCGTCGCCGTGCTCGTCGGCGTCGTGCTCGCCGCGGCCATCCAGCAGCTCACCGGCTACTTCACCGAGACCACCCGCAAGCCGGTCAAGGACGTCGGCCGCAGTTCGCTGACCGGCCCGGCGACGGTGATCCTCTCCGGCATCTCGCTCGGCCTGGAGTCCGCCGTCTACGCCGCGCTGCTCATCGGCGGTGCGGTCTACGGGGCCTTCCTGATCGGCGGCGGTGCTGCTCTCTACGCCGTCGCGCTCGCCGGGTGCGGCCTGCTCACCACCGCCGGCGTCATCGTCTCCATGGACACCTTCGGCCCGGTCAGCGACAACGCCCAGGGCATCGCGGAGATGTCCGGTGACATCGACGAGAACGGCGCCCGGGTGCTCACCGACCTCGACGCCGTCGGCAACACCACCAAGGCGATCACCAAGGGCATCGCGATCGCGACCGCCGTGCTCGCCGCCACCGCGCTCTTCGGCTCCTACAACGCGCAGATCGCCGTCGCCCTCGACGAGGCCGGCGCCTCGCTGGGGAACGCCTTCAGCCTGGTCAACCCGAACAACGTCGTCGGCGCGATCCTGGGTGCGGCGGTGGTCTTCCTCTTCTCCGGGCTGGCCATCAGCGCGGTGTCCCGCGCCGCCGGCCGCGTCGTGTTCGAGGTGCGGGAGCAGTTCCGCACGAAGCCCGGGATCATGGACTACAGCGAGAAGCCGGACTACGGCGCCGTCGTCGACATCTGCACGAAGGACTCGCTGCGCGAGCTGGCGACGCCGGGCCTGCTGGCCGTCCTCGCCCCGGTCGCGGTCGGGTTCGGCCTGGGCATCGGCCCGCTGGCCGCCTACCTGGTCGGCGCGATCGCCGCCGGCACCCTGATGGCGGTCTTCCTCGCCAACTCCGGCGGCGCCTGGGACAACGCCAAGAAGATGGTGGAGGACGGCGCGCACGGCGGGAAGGGCAGCGAGGCCCACGCGGCGACCGTCATCGGCGACACCGTGGGCGACCCGTTCAAGGACACCGCCGGCCCGGCCATCAACCCGCTGATCAAGGTGATGAACCTGGTGGCGCTGCTGATCGCGCCGGCCATCGTCTCGCTGTCGGTGGGAGAGGACGCCAACACCGGGCTCCGCGTGGGCCTGGCGCTCGCGGCGCTCGCCGTCATCGTGGTGGCGGTCGTGATCTCCAAGCGGCGGTCCGTCGTCGTCGGCGAGGTGGGCGCGGCAGCGGACGAGGCGCCCCTGGCGCAGAGCGCTCCGTAACTCCTGGCGGCGGGCGGGCAGTCACCTCGGCGGAGAGCGCGCCCTGACCCCTTGGCGGGACGTGCTCTTCCCGCCCCGGGAACACGGGCGCAGCATCCACGTTGGTCGGGGTGACGGCGCGCCCACGGAGGGTCGCCCCCGGCGCCTCGGCGCGGGGGTGGCTTACCGTGGCCCGCCGAGGGGCGTTCCGCGGTGGCGCCCGACCGATCCCGGAACCCCGGGGTCGATGCGCCCGGGTCATCAGGCCCGGGGACGAGCGCCGCACCCGCACCACCTCAGCACCACCGACAGGAGTCCCGTGCCCACGAAGACCACACCGACCGGAACCGAGAGCGCACCCGCCACCGACGGAGCGGCCAAGAAGCCGGCCCGCCGGGGCTCTGCCGCGTCCGGGGGCCGGCCGCTGGTCATCGTCGAGTCGCCGACCAAGGCGAACAAGATCGCCGGGTTCCTGGGCAGTGGCTACGTCGTCGAGGCCAGCGTCGGCCACATCCGCGACCTGCCCCGCAACGCCGCCGACGTCCCGGCCGAGCACAAGGGCGCCGCGTGGGCCCGCCTCGGTGTCGACGTCGACAACTCCTTCGAGCCGCTCTACGTGGTCAGCCCCGACCGCAAGCAGCAGGTGAGCCGGCTCAAGCAGCTGGTCAAGGAAGCCAGCGAGATCTACCTCGCGACAGACGAGGACCGCGAGGGCGAGGCCATCGCCTGGCACCTGATCGACACGCTCAAGCCGCGCGTCCCGGTCCGCCGGATGGTCTTCCACGAGATCACCCCCGAGGCGATCGCCCGCGCCGTCGCCAACCCCCGCGAGCTCGACACGCACCTCGTCGACGCGCAGGAGACCCGCCGCATCCTCGACCGCCTCTACGGCTACGAGGTCAGCCCGGTCCTCTGGAAGAAGGTCCTGCCGAAGCTCTCGGCCGGCCGCGTCCAGTCCGTGGCGACCCGCATCGTCGTCGAGCGCGAGCGGGAGCGGATGAACTTCCACTCCGCCGACTACTGGTCGCTGGAGGGCACCTTCGCCGTTCCCGGCAAGGCCAACGGCACCGACGAGGGCGAGCCGACGACGGTCCGCGCCAAGCTGGTCAGCGTCGACGACAGCCGCGTCGCCACCGGCAAGGACTTCGACGCCTCGACCGGCCGGGTCACCGGCGACGTCATCCACCTCGACGAGGCCGGCGCCCGAGGCCTGGCCGCCCGCCTCGAGGGCCGCCAGGTCAGCGTGAGCCGCGTCGACGAGAAGCCCTACCGCCGTCGTCCGTACGCGCCGTTCACCACCTCCACGCTGCAGATGGAGGCCGGTCGCAAGCTCGGCTGGTCCTCGGCGCAGTCGATGCGGGTGGCCCAGCGGCTGTACGAGAACGGCCACATCACCTACATGCGTACCGACTCGACGAACCTGTCGCAGGAGGCCATCAACGCCGCCCGCCAGCAGGCCCGCGAGCTGTACGGCGACGCCTACGTCCCGGCCGAGGCCCGCCGCTACGCGAAGAAGTCCAAGGGGGCGCAGGAAGCGCACGAGGCGATCCGTCCCGCGGGTGACAGCTTCCGCACCCCCGGCCAGCTGGCCTCCCAGCTCGCCCGCGACGAGTTCCGGCTCTACGAGCTGATCTGGCAGCGGACGGTCGCCTCGCAGATGGCCGACGCCGTCGGCCAGACCGTGAGCGTCCGGCTCGCCGGCCGCAGCGCCACCGACGAGGCGGTCGAGTTCACCGCCAGCGGCCGCACGATCACCTTCCCGGGCTTCCTGCGCGCCTACGTCGAGTCCCGCGACGAGGGTGCGGCCGCCAAGGACGGCGATGACGACCACGGCAGCGACGACGCCGAGCGTCGGCTGCCCCGCCTCGAGCGCGGCCAGCAGCTGGACACCCAGGCGCTGGACGCGAAGGGCCACACCACGCAGCCGCCGTCGCGCTACACCGAGCCGAGCCTGGTGGCGCGGCTGGAGGAGCTGGGCATCGGCCGCCCGTCGACCTTCGCCTCGATCATGCAGACGATCCAGGACCGCGGATACGTCTGGAAGAAGGGCAACGCGATGGTGCCCTCCTTCATCGCGTTCGCCGTGACCAACCTGCTCGAGCAGCACTTCGCGCAGCTCGTGGACTACGACTTCACCGCGTCGCTGGAGGCCGAGCTCGACGAGATCGCCGGCGGCACCCTCGGCCGGGTCGACTGGCTGACCGAGTTCTACTTCGGCGGCGCGGGCCGGCACGCCGGCGCCATCGCCGAGTCCGGCGGCCTCAAGCAGGTCATCGGCCAGCGGCTGGAGGAGATCGACGCCCGCGGCGTGAACTCCATCCCGCTGCGCGCCACCAGCGCCACCGGTGAGCCGGTCGTCGCGCGCGTCGGCCGCTACGGGCCGTACCTGCAGGCCGGTGAGGACGGCGGGCGCGTCAGCATCCCCGAGGACATCGCGCCCGACGAGCTCACCGAGGAGAAGGTGCGGGAGCTGCTCGAGGCGCCGTCCGGCGACCGCGAGCTCGGCACCGACCCCGAGTCCGGCCACTCGGTCGTGGTCAAGGCCGGCCGCTACGGCCCCTACGTCACCACCGTCGTGCCCGAGGACAGCAAGGAGTCCCCGCGCACCGCGAGCCTGTTCTCCTCGATGTCGCCGGAGACGCTCACGATCGAGCAGGCCCTCACGCTGCTCACCCTGCCCCGCGTCGTCGGCACCGCGCCCGACGGCGAGGAGATCCAGGCGCTGAACGGGCGCTACGGGCCCTACATCAAGAAGGGCACCGACTCTCGCTCGCTGGAGAGCGAGGACCGGCTGTTCACCGTCACCCTCGACGAGGCGCTGGCGATCTTCGCCCAGCCCAAGCAGCGCGGGCGCGCCGCGGCGAAGGCCCCGCTCAAGGAGCTGGGTCCCGACCCGGTCACCGAGGGCGTGGTCACCGTGCGCGAGGGCCGCTTCGGGCCCTACGTGACCGACGGCGAGACCAACGCCAGCCTGCGCAAGGGCGACGAGGTCGAGACGATCACGATCGAGCGCGCCGCCGAGCTGCTGGCCGACCGCCGCGCCGCTGGCCCGGCCAAGAAGAAGAAGGCCGCCAAGAAGACGACGGCCAAGAAGACGACGGCGAAGAAGACCACCGCCAAGAAGGCGACGGCCAAGAAGACGACCGCGAAGGCGTCGGCGGACCCGGTCTCCGCCGGCTGATCGCCGTGACCGCTCCGGAGGAGGTGCTGCGCGCCCGGGCACGCTCCTTCGGTGCGGTCGCCGCGGGCTACGCCTCGCTGCGCCCGAGCTATCCCGCCGACGCGGTCGGGTTCCTGCTCGACTCCGAGCGGTCGCTGGACGTGCTCGACGTCGGCGCGGGCACGGGGCTGCTCACCCAGGTCGCGCTCGGCCTGGGCCACCGGGTGCGCGCGGTGGACCCCTCGCCGGAGATGCTCGCGGAGCTGACCACCCGGCTGCCGGCGGTCGCGACGGCCGTGGGCACCGCCGAGGCGCTGCCGCCGGCCGACGGTTCGGTCGACGCCGTCGTCGCCGGGCAGGCCGCGCACTGGTTCGACCCCGGTCCGGCCGCCCGCGAGCTCCGCCGGGTGCTGCGCCCCGGCGGCGTCGTCGGCCTGATCTGGAACACCCGGGACGTCCGCGTGCCGTGGGTCGCCGCCCTCGAGGAGCTGGTCGACGACGGGGCGCGGGGGCACGAGGCCGACGAGGCAGTCGTCGGACGGCTCGCCGCCGAGCTGGACGCCGACGTCGAGGTCCTCGAGTCGCGGATCGTCCAGCGGGTCGCTCCCGACGACGTCGTCGCCGGGATCGGCACCCGCAGCTACGTGGCGATCCTGGACGACGCCGAGCGAACCGCGTTCCTGGCACGCATCCGCGAGCTGCTGCGCGACCACCCCGACACCCGGGGTCGACGCGAGCTGGAGCTGCCCTACCGGACCCACGCCTACCGGCTCACCCCGCGCTGAGCCGGGTGCCGACGGCGAAGATCCGGCGGAAGGGCAGCACCGTCGTGCCGTCGGGTCGTGGGGGATAGGCGGTCCGCAGCGCTGCTGCGTACTCGTCGGTGAACCGGGCGGCGTCGTCCTCGTCCAGTCGGGCCAGGACCGGGCGCAGCACGGTCGAGCGGACCCAGGCCAGCACCGGGTCCGGCCCGGTCAGCAGGTGCAGGTAGGTGGTCTCCCAGACGTCGGCGGTCAGCCCGTCGTCGCTGAGGAGCTCGGCGTACTCGGCAGGGTTCAGGACGGTGTCCGGGGACGGAGCGGCGTCGGCCAGCCGGTCCGCCCAGGTCGGGGCGCGGCAGAGCTCCGTGAGCAGCGCATGGCTCGGCGCGCGGAAGTTGCCCGGCACCTGGACGGCGAGCCACCCGCCGTGCGGCAGCGCCCGGGCCCAGCGGGACATCAGCTCGGCGTGACCGGGGACCCAGTGCAGCACGGCGTTGCTGACGACGACGTCCACCGGATCGGTGGGCGCCCAGTCGCGGACGTCGCCCAGCTCGAAGGTGACGCGATCGGAGGAGGCAGCCGCCGCGGCCAGCATCTCGGGGGAGGAGTCGACGCCGGTGACCCGAGCGCCGGGCCACCGTTGCGCCAGCGAGGCGGTCAGCGAGCCCTCGCCGCACCCGAGGTCCACCACCGTCTGCGGCGCCTCGGCGTCGACCCGCGCGAGCAGCTCGGCGAACGGCCGCGCCCGCTCCCCGGCGAACCGCAGGTAGCTGCCCGGCTGCCACGCGCCGCCGCCCGGTCTCACTCCACGGACCCTAGGGGCCCGCTGGTCGGACGGGTGAACCTCGGGTGACCGATAGGAGCGACCGTGCGGCGAGACGCTGGAAACGTCACGGCTGCCCGGTACCGTTGCCCGGCCGGGGCCTGCTCCGTCCCGGTGACCACCGACCTCGGGAGCTCGTGATTCCAGCCGTTCCGACGCCACCGGTACCCCCGTCCGACGGGGCGGACGGGGCTGTCCGCGGGACCGGGTCGGCCGCGCCGGCCGACGGGCTGCCGCCGGCCGGGACGCCGGTGCCCCCGGAGGCCGTACCGCCCCAGGGCGTCCCGGACGTCGTGGCGGACCAGGACCACGGGCATGCGGACCACGGGCACCCGGACCACGCGCACGGCTCCGACGCCGTCGGTCTGGTCGCCAAGATCCGCGCCGTGCTGCAGGTGCGTGACTTCCGCAAGCTGTGGATGTCGATGTCGCTGTCGAGCTTCGGCGACTGGCTCGGCCTGCTGGCGATCACCGCCACGGCCACCTCGCTGTTCGACGACTTCGCCGCCCAGAACTTCGCTCTCGGCGGGGTCCTGCTCTTCCGCCTGCTCCCGACGATCGTGCTGGGCCCGCTGGCGGGCGCGTTCGCCGACCGGTTCGACCGGCGCAAGACGATGGTGGTCACCGACATCATCCGGTTCGGTCTGTTCGCCTCGATCCCGATCGTCGACAACCTCATCTGGCTGTTCGTCGCCCAGTTCCTCATCGAGGCGTTCAGCATGTTCTGGATCCCGGCCAAGGACGCCGCGGTGCCGAACATGCTCCGCAAGGACCAGCTGGAATCGGCCAACCAGCTCTCCCTGGTCACGACCTACGGCCTCACCCCGGTGGTGGCGGCGCTCGTCTACGCGGTGCTCACCAGCGCCGGGGACCAGGTGAGCGACCTGCTGCCGGGCGTGGACCAGATCGACCTCGCCCTCTACCTGAACGCGCTCACGTTCCTGGTCGCCGCCGTCGTCATCTGGAACCTGCCCTCGATCAGCGGCCGGCGGGCGGCCGGCACCGTCGTCGGCCAGCAGGAGAGCTTCCTCGGCTCGCTGGTGAAGGGGTTCTCCTTCGCCGGTCACACCCGGCTGGTGCGCGGGCTCGTCGTCGGCATCACCGGGGCCTTCATCGCGGCCGGCGCGATCATCGCGACCGGCCAGGCCTACGTCGACGCCCTCGGCGGCGGTCAGGCGGCCTACGGGCTGCTGTTCGGCGCCGTCTTCGTGGGGCTGGGCCTGGGCATCGGGGTCGGTCCGAGCGTCGCGCGCGACCTGGCCCGCGAGCGCATCTTCGGCATCGCGATCGTCGGGGCCGGCATCGTCGTGCTGCTGCTGTCCTGGTCGCCCGCGCTGTGGATCTCGCTGGTCCTGGTCGTCGTCATGGGCTTCTTCGCCGGCATGGCCTACCTCGCCGGGTTCACCCTCATCGGCACCGAGGTGGAGGACTCGATCCGGGGGCGCACCTTCGCGATCGTCCAGTCGCTGGTGCGCGCCGCGCTGATCGTGTCCCTGGGCTTCGTGCCGTTCGGGGTGGCCTTCATCGGGCGGCACGACGTCGACCTGGGCGCGTTCACGCTGCCCATCACCGGTGAGCGGATCATGCTCTTCACCGCCGGGCTGCTGGCCATCGGCGTCGGGCTGCTGGCCTACCGGCAGATGGACGACAACCGGCCGGTCCCGCTGCTGGCCGACGTCGTCACCGCCCTGCGGCGCGACACCACGGCCCGCCGCCGGCTCGCCAAGGGCGGGGTGCTGATCGCGTTCGAGGGCGGCGAGGGCGCCGGCAAGTCCACCCAGGTGCGCCGGCTGCAGGAGTGGCTGACCGACGAGGGCCTGGTCGCGCGGGCGACGTTCGAGCCCGGCGCGACGTCCCCCGGAGCGGGGATCCGCGCGATCGTCCTGGACCGGGCGCAGACCGGGATCGCCCCGCGGGCGGAGGCGATGCTCTACGCCGCCGACCGCGCCCAGCACGTCCACGAGGTGCTCCGCCCCGCGCTCGACGCCGGGGAGGTCGTGATCACCGACCGGTTCGTCGACAGCTCGCTGGCCTACCAGGGCGCGGGCCGCACGATCCCACTCGACGACGTCCGCATGCTGTCGCGCTGGGCCACTCAGGGGCTGCAGCCGGACCTGACGATCCTGCTCGACCTGCCGCCCGAGGTGGGCCTCGCCCGGGCGCGCGGCCGGGCGGTCGCCGACCGGCTGGAGTCCGAGTCGCTGGACTTCCACCAGCGGGTCCGCCAGACCTTCCGTGCCCTGGCCGAGGCGGCGCCCGACCGGTACCTCGTGCTGGACGCCCGCACCGGCCCCGACGAGCTCGCCGCCGCCATCCGGGTGCAGGTCGCCGAGCTGCTGTCGGGTCTGCCGCTGCAGACGCTGAACCAGCCTGGTCCAGGTGGCGCTCCGGGTCCGCAGACCGGTGAGCTGACCCCGGCGGCCCACCATCCGCACGCCCAGACCGGCTCGACCCCCCAGCTGCACCCGTGACCGCCGCCCCGACGACGCCCGCCCAGGGCGTGTGGACCCAGGTGGTCGGTCAGCCCGCCGTGGTGGCAGAGCTGCGGGCGGCGGTGGCCGATCCTGCGGCGATGACCCACTCGTGGCTCTTCACCGGACCGCCGGGCTCGGGGCGGTCGGTCGCCGCCCGCGCGTTCGCCGCGGCCCTGCAGTGCCCGAACGGCGGTGACGGCACCTGCCACGAGTGCCGCACGGTGCTCGCCGGCACGCACGCCGACGTGCACGTGATCGTTCCCGACGGACTCTCCATCGGCGCCGCGGAGGCCCGCGGGCTGATCCGGGTGGCCGGCCGGGCGCCGTCCAACGGTCGCTTCCAGGTGGTCCTGGTCGAGGACGCCGACCGGATGACCGAGACCGCCTCCAACGCCGTCCTCAAGATGATCGAGGAGCCGCCGCCGCGCACGGTGTTCCTGCTCTGCGCACCGAGCCTGCACCCCGACGACGTCCCGGTCACCATCCGCTCGCGGTGCCGGGTCGTGGGGCTGCGGACGCCGCGGGTCGACGACATCGCCGAGGTGCTCGTCGCCCGGGACGGCGTGGACCCCGCGCTGGCCGCCTGGTCGGCCGCCGCGTCCGGGGGACACGTCGGCCGCGCCCGCCGGCTGGCGCGCGACGAGGACGCCCGCATGGCCCGCAAGGCGGTGCTGGACGTGCCGCTGCGGCTGGTCTCGCTGGCCGCCTGCCTGGACGCCGCCGACGACCTGGTCGGCTCCGCGCAGGAGGAGACCGACGCGGCCACCGGTGCGCTCGACGGCGCGGAGACCGAGGCGCTCAAGAACAGCCTGGGAGTGGGCGCCCGGGGGCCGGGCGTCGCCGCCTCCCGGGGCGGGGCCGGGCAGCTCAAGGACCTGGAGAAGCGGCAGAAGTC
This sequence comes from Blastococcus sp. LR1, assembly GCF_020166105.1. Classification (GTDB taxonomy): domain Bacteria; phylum Actinomycetota; class Actinomycetes; order Mycobacteriales; family Geodermatophilaceae; genus Blastococcus. The sequence goes on along the minus strand of NZ_JAIUJY010000002.1, from coordinate 529,654 downwards.
ACGGGCTACCCGCATCGGCCGCGACTCGCTGGACCGGGCCCTGGTCGATCTCGCCGGGCTCTACCGGGACGCGCTGGTGCTGGACGCCGCCGGTGCGGACGCACCGCAGCTCAACCACCCCGACCGTCGTTCGGACGCCGAGGAGCTGGGCCGCCGGATCGGCGCGGAGGGCGCGCTGCGGCGGATCGACGCGATCCTGGCCTGCCGGCGAGCGCTGGAGCAGAACGTGAAGCCGCAGATCGCCCTCGAGGCGCTCACCGTGGCGCTCCGGCTGCCGTCCTGACCCCGGCTGCCCCTGCGCAGCCGCCGCGACCCGGTGTCGTAGGCTGTGCGGGCAGTTCGCCGCCTTAGCTCAGTCGGTAGAGCATCTCACTCGTAATGAGAAGGTCGTCGGTTCGATTCCGACAGGCGGCTCACCACACACGTCGGGCCCGTCCATCCGGACGGGCCCGACGGCGTTTCCGGGCAGGAATGCCGCGACCGGCCGCCGCGCCCAGGACCGCCCGGATGCGCATGAGAGCGCGAATGCGGACCGCGATAGCCGCTCTCGTGCGTGAGGGGGCGCTTCAGCGCCCTCGTGCACCTGTTCGCGGGAACGGCTGACGGCGGCACGTCCCCGAGGGGATGTGCCGCCGTCGGTGCGATCGGCGTCCGGACCCGAGGGACCGGCAGTCGATCAGTGGTGCGTGGAGTTGTCCTTCGCCCGCTGGATCGAGGCCACGATCTCGGCCTCGGCCTCTTCACGGCCGACCCACTCGGCGCCCTCGACCGACTTGCCCGGCTCCAGGTCCTTGTAGGTCTCGAAGAAGTGCTGGATCTCCAGACGGTCGAACTCCGACACGTCGTGGATCTCCTTGAGGTGGGCCACCCGCGGGTCCGTCGCCGGGACGCAGAGGACCTTGTCGTCCCCTCCGGCCTCGTCGGTCATGCGGAACATGCCGATGGCGCGGCAGGTGACCAGGCACCCCGGGAACGTCGGCTCCTCGAGGATCACCAGGGCGTCGAGCGGGTCGCCGTCCTGCCCGAGGGTGTTCTCGATGTAGCCGTAGTCCGCCGGATAGCGGGTGGAAGTGAAGAGCATCCGGTCCAAGCGGATGCGGCCGGTCTCATGGTCCAGCTCGTACTTGTTCCGCTGGCCCTTCGGGATTTCTACCGTCACGTCGAACTGCACGAACGTAGTGTGGCCCACGGGGGCCGATCCGGTCGGCGCTGGCCCCCCTCTGGGGGTGTAAAAGCATGTCGTCGGGTGGTTCCACGGTCATCACCGCGAACTACGGGCGGTTCCGCCGGCGCATGGTCCTGGCCGCCGTGACGCTGGTCGTCCTGCTCGTCGGCGGCGGCATCGCGCTCGGGGTGGGCCTCGGTGGCGACGACGCCGGCAGCGACGCGGCCCCGGTCGCCGACGCGCAGCTGCCCGAGCTCGGTCCCGTCGACCCGGTCCTGGCCGGCCTCGCCGACGACGCCCCGGTCCCCGACGGCGGCGCCCTGGAAACCAGGCTGGCGCCGCTGGTCACCGGTGCTGCCCTCGGGTCCGGCGCCACGGCGCAGGTGGTGGACGTGGCCACCGGCGACGTCCTCTTCGACCAGGACGCCGACGCCCCCGTGACGCCGGCCTCCACGGCCAAGCTGCTCACCGCCGTCGCCGCGCTCACCACGCTCGACCCCGCGGACACCCTGGAGACCACCGTCGTGAGCGGCGCGGCCCCCAGCGAGGTCGTCCTCGTCGGCGGGGGAGATGTCACGCTCTCGCGCACCAGCCCGTCCACGACCTACCCGGGCGCGCCCACCGTCGACGACCTCGCCACCCAGGTCGTCGGGGCCCTGCCCGCCGGGACGTCGGTCACCCGGATCGTGGTGGACGGCTCCCTCTTCACCGGCCCCCTGACGGCGAGCGGCTGGGGTCCCGGCGATGCACCGTCCACGTACGCCGCGCCGGTCACCGCCACCGCCGTCGACGGCGCGCGGGTGAGCCCAGGCTCCCTCGCGCGCAGCGGCCAGCCCGGCCTCGACGCCGGCGCAGCCCTGGCCGACGCGCTCGGCGCCCCGAGCGCCACCGTCGTCCTGGGGCAGGCCCCCGCCGGCGCCAAGACGCTCGGCACGGTGCAGTCGGCGCCGATCGCCCGGCTGGTGGAGCAGGCGCTGTCGATGTCGGACAACGTGCTCGCCGAGGCGCTGGCCCGGCAGGTGGCGATCGCCCGCGACGAGCCGGCGTCGTTCGAGGGCGCGGGCACGGCGGTCGTCGATGCCCTGCGCGAGGCCGGTCTGGCCGTCGGCGACGTGACGCTGGCGGACGGCAGCGGCCTGTCCCGCGAGGACGTCGTCACCGCCGAGGTGCTCGCCGCCGTCGTGACCGGCGCGGCCGACGGCAGCCTGGGCGACGCGGCCGCACTGCTGGCCGGCCTGCCGGTGGCCGGCTACGACGGCACGCTCTCCGACCGCGGCGACTCCGACCCGGCCACGGCGCCGGGGACGGTCCGCGCCAAGACCGGCACCCTGCTCGGGGTGAACGCCCTCGCCGGCACCGTCGTGACCGCCGAGGGGCGGCTGCTGTCCTTCGCGGTGGTCGCCGACGGCAACACCGGGAGCGAGGCCGCGGCCGAGGCCGCGCTGGACGACTTCGCCGCTGAGCTCGCCGCCTGCGGCTGTTAGAAGCAGAAGGACCCCGTCCCCCTCACCACTCGCAGGCTCGCGGTGAGCCTCCGGACGGGGCCACGGCGGGTCCCTGAACGGAGGCCGTTCCAGCACGTCACCAACAACTGCGCCTACGGTGGGCCGATGAGCAGCGCCTCCTCGATGGTCGACTGGGACCTCGCCGGACGCACCGCCCGGCGGTTGGTCAGCCCGGGTCCGCGCACGACGCGGGAGGAGGCCGCCGCCGTCGTCCGCGAGCTGCACGAGGCCGCGGCCACCGCGGTCGCGCACGTGGAGGCCCTGACCGGCCTGTCGCCCGTCCCCGGCGGCGCCGTCCCCGAGGTCGTCGTCGTCGACCGCCCGGCGTGGGCCGACGCGAACGCCCGCGGCATGGCCACGTTGCTCGACCCGCTGGTCGAGAAGCTCGCCGAGCAGCAGGGCAGCCGCCCTGGCGCCCTGGCCACCGCCATCGGCTCCCGGGCCACCGGGCTGCAGGCCGGCGGGCTGCTGGCCTTCCTCTCCAGCCGGGTCCTCGGGCAGTACGAGATCTTCGGCTCCGGCGGCCGGCTGCTGCTGGTGGCGCCGAACATCGTCGCGACCGAGCGCAAGCTCGGCGTGGACCCGTCGGACTTCCGGCTCTGGGTCTGCCTGCACGAGGTCACCCACCAGCTCCAGTTCACCGGTGTCCCGTGGCTGCACGGCTACCTGGAGGCGCAGATCGCGGAGTTCGTCTCCGCCACCGACCTCGCGCCCGAGGTGCTGCGCGAGCGGATCCAGGACGTGTTCCGCAGCGTGCTCGACGCCGTCCGCGGCACCGAGTCCGGCAGCGAGCCCGAGGGCCTCATGGCGCTGATCCAGGATCCCCGCCAGCGCGAGGTGCTGGACCGGGTCACCGCGGTGATGAGCCTCGTCGAGGGCCACGCCGAGTACGTGATGGACGGCGTCGGCCCGGACGTCGTCCCCTCGGTGCGCACCCTGCGGAAGCGGTTCGCCCAGCGCCGCAAGGGGCGCGGCCCGATCGACCGCGTGCTGCGCCGCCTGCTCGGCCTCGAGCAGAAGATGAAGCAGTACGCCGACGGCCGGATCTTCGTCGGCGGCGTCGTCGACCTCGCCGGCATGGAGGGCTTCAACCGCGTGTGGGAGGGCCCGGCGAACCTGCCGCGCATCGACGAGCTCACCGCTCCCGAGCGGTGGGTGGAGCGCGTGCTCGGCCGCCCGGCCATCCCCGCCTGACCGCCGGGTGAGCGGGCCACCCCCCGCCGTCGCCGCCCTGCGCAGCGCGGTCCGTCCGGGGCTGCGCGGCTCGTCGCTGTCGGTGCTCGTCGCCTGCAGCGGGGGAGCGGACTCCGTGGCGCTTGCCGCGGCGCTCGCCTTCGAGGCGCGGGACGCCGGCGTGCGGGTGGGCGGGGTGACCGTCGACCACGGCCTCCAGCCCGGCTCGGACCGCAGAGCGGGGGAGACCGCGGAGCTGCTCGGTGCCCTCGGGCTGGACCCCGTGCTGGTGCTGCCGGTCGACGTCGCCGGTGCGGGTGGCCCGGAGGCGGCCGCCCGGACGGCGCGCTACGCGGCGCTGGCCGGCGCGGCACGCGAGCACGGCGCCCGGATCGCGCTCGGCCACACCCTGGACGACCAGGCCGAGACGGTGCTGCTGGGCCTCGGCCGGGGCTCGGGACCGCGGTCGGTCGCCGGCATGCGGGCCGACCGCGAGGACGACGGCGTGCAGTGGTGGCGGCCGCTGCTCGGTGTGCGGCGGGCCACCACCCGGCAGGCCTGCGCCGACCAGGGCCTGACGGTGTGGGACGACCCCTGGAACACCGACCCCGCCTACACGCGGGCGAGGCTGCGCGCCGAGGCGCTGCCCCTGCTGGAGGACGTGCTCGGCGGCGGCGTGGCACCGGCCCTGGCGCGGACGGCGGACCTGCTCCGGGAGGACCTCGACGCCCTCGACGGCCTGGCCGCCGCGGAGCTCGCCCGGCTGGCCGCCGAGGCCGGCGACGGGAGCCTGCCGGCCCGCCCCCTGGAACCGCTGCCCGCGGCGCTGCGCCGGCGCGTGCTGCGCGGGTGGCTGCTCGCCGCCGAGGTTCCCGACCTCCAGGCGGTGCACCTCCACGCGGTGGAGGCGCTCGTCACAGGCTGGCGCGGGCAGGGCCGGATCGACCTACCCGGTGGGGCGGGGGTCCTCCGCACGTCTGGCACTCTGGTGCTCCGGCCGCCGGATCTCCGACGCGCCGATCCAGGACCCGCAGCCCTCGAGGAGCCCCTTCCGTGACGACGGAGCCCGCCAGCACCCCCGGGGCCCTCGGCCCCGACCACGGCTACGGCCCGGACATCGACCACGTGCTCCTCAGCGAGGAGCAGATCCAGGCCAAGATCGGCGAGCTCGCGGTCCAGATCGCCGCCGACTACGCGGGCAAGGAAGTCCTGCTCGTCGGCGTGCTCAAGGGCGCCGTCCTCTTCATGAGCGACTTCGCCCGGGCGCTGCAGCTGCCCACGCAGATGGAGTTCATGGCCGTCTCCTCCTACGGCTCCTCCACCAGCTCCTCGGGCGTCGTGCGGATCCTGAAGGACCTCGACCGCGACATCACCGACAAGCACGTGCTGGTGCTCGAGGACATCATCGACTCCGGTCTGACGCTGTCCTGGCTGCTCAAGAACCTCGGCGGCCGGTCGCCGGCCTCCCTCGAGGTCTGCGCGCTGCTGCGCAAGCCGGACGCGATCAAGGTCGAGGTGCCGGTGAAGTACATCGGGTTCGACATCCCCAACGAGTTCGTCGTCGGCTACGGCCTGGACTACGCCGAGCGGTACCGCGACCTGCCCTACATCGGGACGCTCAAGCCCGAGGTCTACTCGAGCTGATCCCCCGGAGGGCTCTCCTCCCGTCGGGGGATGCGCACGGGTTCCCAGCTCGCGCGCAGGAGTCGCCCAGGCCCCCCGGTGTACCTTCGATCGTGACGACGCTGCACCGAGCGCCGGGGTCCCCACCCGGGCCGCCGGCTGCGTCCCGGGGACGATCAGGAGGGTCGACGGGCAGGCCGGCATGCCGGCGCCCGGCATCGGTGTATGGAACGTAAGAAGATCTTCCGCTCCGTCTGGTTCTGGATCGTCCTGGTCATCCTCCTGGCCCTGACGGTCTCGACCTTCTTCAGTGGCAACGCCGACCGCAAGGAGATCTCGACCTCGACCGCGATCGAGCAGATCGAGAGCGGCAACGTCGAGTCCGCGACGCTGAACACCAAGGAGCAGACTCTCGACCTCGAGCTGGACGACGAGGTCGAGGGCAGCACCGAGGTCACCGCCTCCTACCCGGTCGCGTTCGAGGACCAGATCGTCGAGCTGCTCCGCGAGGACGAGGGCACCTCCGACGGGTTCGACACCAACGTCACCCAGGAGAGCCTGCTGGTCAGCCTCCTGGTCGGCTTCCTGCCGTTCCTCATCCTCCTGCTGCTGCTCTTCTGGCTGTTCAACTCCATGCAGGGCGGCGGCCGCGGCGTCATGCAGTTCGGGAAGTCCAAGGCCAAGCAGGTCACCAAGGACACCCCGAAGACGACGTTCGCCGACGTCGCGGGCGCCGACGAGGCCGTCGAGGAACTGCACGAGATCAAGGACTTCCTGCAGAACCCGGTGAAGTTCCAGGCCGTCGGCGCCAAGATCCCCAAGGGCGTGCTGCTCTTCGGCCCGCCCGGAACCGGCAAGACCCTGCTGGCCCGCGCCGTCGCCGGTGAGGCCGGCGTGCCGTTCTACTCGATCTCCGGCTCGGACTTCGTCGAGATGTTCGTCGGCGTCGGCGCCAGCCGGGTCCGCGACCTGTTCTCCCAGGCCAAGGAGAACGCGCCGGCGATCATCTTCATCGACGAGATCGACGCCGTCGGGCGCCACCGCGGCGCGGGAATGGGCGGCGGCCACGACGAGCGCGAGCAGACCCTGAACCAGATGCTCGTCGAGATGGACGGCTTCGACGTCAAGGGTGGGGTCATCCTGATCGCGGCCAGCAACCGGCCCGACATCCTCGACCCCGCGCTGCTGCGCCCCGGCCGCTTCGACCGGCAGATCGCCGTCGACCGACCCGACCTCGAGGGCCGCAAGGCGATCCTCTCGGTGCACGCCAAGGGCAAGCCGCTCGCGCCCGACGTCGACATCGAGACCGTCGCCCGGCGCACCCCCGGGTTCACCGGCGCCGACCTGGCCAACGTGCTCAACGAGGCCGCGCTGCTCACCGCGCGGCACAACGGCTCGCTCATCACCGACGACACCCTCGAGGAGGCGATCGACCGTGTCATCGCCGGCCCCGAGCGCAAGACGCGGGCGATGAGCGAGAAGGAGAAGAAGGTCACCGCCTACCACGAGGGCGGCCACGCCCTGGTGGCGCACGCGCTGCCCAACCTGGACCCCGTGCACAAGGTGACGATCCTTCCCCGCGGCCGCTCGCTCGGGCACACGCTCGTGCTGCCGACCGAGGACAAGTACACGCAGACGCGCTCGGAGATGATCGACACCCTGGCCTACGCCCTGGGTGGCCGCGCCGCCGAGGAGCTCGTCTTCCACGAGCCGACCACCGGCGCGGGCAACGACATCGAGAAGGCCACCTCCATGGCCCGCGCGATGGTCACCCAGTACGGCATGAGCGCCAAGCTGGGTGCGGTGAAGTACGGCAGCACCGACTCCGAGCCCTTCCTGGGCCGGGACATGGGCAGCCGTCCCGACTACTCCGAGGCCGTCGCCGCCGACATCGACGCCGAGGTGCGGGCGCTGATCGAGGCCGCGCACGACGAGGCGTGGGAGATCCTGGTGGAGTACCGCGAGGTCCTCGACCAGCTGGTGCTCGAGCTGATGGAGAAGGAGACGCTCTCCAAGGACGACATGGCTCGCATCTGCGCGCCGGTCACCAAGCGGCCGTCGCTGGCTCCGTACAACGGCTTCGGCAAGCGCACCCCGTCCTCGCAGCCGCCGGTGCTCACGCCGTCGGAGCGCGCCGGGCAGAACGGCGGGAAGCCGCTGGCCATCGGCCCGGTCGGGGACGTCGGGTCTCCCGTCCAGCGATGAGCGAGATCCCGGCGGAGCCGGCGGACCAGCTGCTGAGGCCGGTCCCCGGGGTCGACCAGGAGCGGGCCGCCGCGGCGGTCCGCGAGCTGCTCATCGCGGTGGGGGAGGACCCCGACCGCCCGGGGCTGCAGGACACCCCGGGGCGGGTCGCCCGCGCGTACGCGGAGACCTTCGCCGGACTCTGGCAGGACCCGTCGGACATCCTCGCGACGACGTTCGACGAGGACCACGACGAGCTGGTGCTGGTCAAGGACATCCCGATGTACTCGACCTGCGAGCACCACCTGGTGCCCTTCCACGGGGTCGCGCACGTCGCCTACATCCCGGGCCACGACGGCCGGGTCACCGGCCTGTCGAAGCTGGCCCGGCTGGTCGAGGTCTACGCGCGCCGGCCGCAGGTGCAGGAGCGGATGACGCGGCAGATCGCGGACGCGCTCAACGACGCCCTCAAGCCGCGGGGAGTGCTGGTCGTCATCCAGGCCGAGCACCTCTGCATGGCGATGCGCGGGATCCGCAAGCCCGGCTCCTCCACCGTCACCTCCGCGGTGCGCGGCATCTTCCGGGAGAACGCGGCGACCCGCAGCGAGGCGATGAGCCTGGTTCTCGGGCGATGACCCCGGTCGCGCTCCCGCGGCCGGGTCGCTGCCTGGTGATGGGCGTCCTGAACGTCACGCCGGACTCGTTCTCCGACGGCGGCTGCTTCGCCGATCCGGCGGTCGCGATCGCGCACGGCCTGGCGATGCACGAGGCCGGTGCCGACTACGTCGACGTGGGCGGGGAGTCCACCCGTCCCGGCGCCGACCGCGTGGACGCCGACGAGGAGTGCGGCCGGGTCGTGCCGGTCATCCGCGAGCTCTCCGCCGCCGGGGTGCGCACCAGCGTCGACACCACCCGGGCCGAGGTCGCCGAGGCGGCGCTGCACGCGGGCGCCGTCCTGGTCAACGACGTCAGCGGCGGCCTGGCCGACGCGAACATGGCCACCCTGGTCGCCGACGCCGGCGTGCCCTGGGTGCTCATGCACTGGCGCGGGCACAGCCGGGAGATGTACGCGGCGGCGCAGTACGGCGACGTCGTCACCGAGGTGTGCGCCGAGCTGACCGCCCGCGTGGAGGACGTCGTCGCCGCGGGCGTGCGCCCGGAGCAGTTGGTGCTCGATCCCGGCCTCGGGTTCGCCAAGCGGGCCGAGCACAACTGGGCGCTGCTGGCCGGGCTCGACCGGCTGATCGCGCTCGGCCTCCCGGTGTTGGTCGGCGCCTCCCGCAAGACGTTCCTGGGCCGCCTGCTGCCCCTGGCCGACGGCGCCCCCCGGCCCGCCGAGCAGCGCGACGCCGCCACGCTGGCCACCACGGTGCTCGCTGCCGAGGCCGGTGCGTGGGGGGTCCGGGTGCACGACGCCGCGGCGTCGGTCGACGCGGTCCGTACCGTGGCCGCAGTTCGCGCAGCGAGAGGAGCCGGCCGTGGCCAGCACGCCTGACCGCATCGCCGTCCGGGGCATCCGGGCGCACGCCCACCACGGCGTCTACGACTTCGAGCGCGAGCGCGGCCAGGTGTTCCTCGTCGACGCCGTGCTGGAGCTCGACACCTCCGCGGCCGCGGCCGGTGACGACCTGGCCCGGACCGTCAACTACGCCGAGCTGGCCCAGAAGCTGCACCACGTGGTGGCCGGGGAACCGGTGAACCTGCTGGAGACCCTCGCCCAGCGGCTGGCCGACGTCTGCCTCGCCGACGAGCTGGTCGACGCCGTGGAGATCACCGTGCACAAGCCGGAGGCCGAGCTGGGCGTGCCCTTCGCCGACGTCACCGTCAGTATCCGGCGGGAACGCCGGTGACCCGGGCCGTCCTGTCGCTGGGGGCCAACCTCGGCGACCGCGCCGCCGCGCTGCGGGCGGCGCTGACCGGGCTCAAGGACGACGGCGTGCTGGTCGCCCGCTCGACGCTGTACGAGACGCCGCCCTGGGGCCCCGTCGAGCAGCCGTCGTACCTGAACGCGATCGCCGTCGTCCGCGGCGACCGCGACGCCCGTGGCTGGCTGGAGCTGGCCCGCGAGCTGGAGCGGGCGGCCGGCCGCACCCGCGAGGTCCGCTGGGGGGCACGCACCCTCGACGTCGACGTGGTGACCGTGACCGGGGACGACGGCGAGCCCGTCGTCTCCACGGACCCCGAGCTGACCCTGCCGCACCCGCGGGCCCACGAGCGCGCGTTCGTGCTCGTGCCGTGGGACGTCGTCGAGCCCACCGCCGTCCTGCCGGGCCGCGGCCGGGTCTCCGAACTGGTCGCCGCACTGGACCCGGCCGACGTCGCCGCGGTCCAGCGCTGGGACCACCTGCACTGAGCCGCCCGTGACCGCCGTCCGCCGCCGCGACCTCGCCGCCCTCGCCGCCGGCCTCGCCGTCGCTTCGTGGCTGCTCGTGCGGGCCTGGTACGGGGACCTGCCCGCGCTGCGCTGGTGGCAGCCCGCGCCGCTCGCACTCCTCGCCGTCGCCGAGGCGCTGGGGGCCCGCACGCTGCGGGCCCGGCTGACCGCTGAGCGCGAGGCGCGCGCCGGCCGCGGACCCGCGGCGGCGGAGGGCCGGGCGGCCTTCCTGCGCCCCGTCGAGCCACTGCTCGTCGCCCGGCTGGTGGTGCTGGCGCAGGCCAGCGCCTACCTGGGCGCGGTGTTCGCCGGCGTCTGGGGCGGGGTGCTGCTGCACGTGGCGCCGGCCGCCGGGCGGCTCCCGGCCGCGGGCAACGACACCGTCGCGGGCGCGATCGGGGTGGGCTGCTCGGCGGCGCTGGTCGCTGCGGCGCTCTGGCTGGAGAGCGTGTGCCGGGTGCCACCGACCCCGCCGGAGGGGGAGGGGCGACCCGCCCGCTGAGCCGGGCAAGATCGGTCAAGCACGCGGGGACGGCGGCGCACCAGACTGACCGGCATGACCGGACGGGACCGCCTGCGCGAACTGCTCGACGCGGTGCTCGACGAGGACAACCGCACCCTCGCCGACATGGCCGGGAACGCGTACGCCTCGCCGTTCCACTTCACCCGGGTGCTCACCCGCGACGCCGGCGAGCCGCCGGTGGCCATGCGCCGGAGGGTGATGCTGGAGCGCGCCGCCTGGGAGCTGCGGCAGGGCGGCAGCGTCACCGATGTCGCCTGGGCCGCCGGCTACGAGTCCGTGGAGGGCTTCAGCCGCGCATTCACCCGGGCCTTCGGCCGGGCCCCGAGCACGGTGGACGCGACCACCGGCCACTGGTTGCCGGCACCCAACGGGATCCACTTCCACCCGCCGATGTCGCTGTGGGTGCAGAGCACGGAGCACGCTCTGAACCCGCTCACCGAACAGCTGGTCGCGCACGGTCTCGACGACGCGCGACACCTGCTCGAGCAGGCGAAAGGGCTGACCGACGAGGAGTTCCGCGCCATCCGGATGCCGGGCCTGGTCGTGCAGCCCTGGGACGGCCCGGAGGAGTCGATCCAGGCGGTGCTCGCGCACCTGGTGTCCACCGTGGAGGTCTGGCTGGCCTCGGTCGAGGGCCGGGATCTCCCGCGGTCCGAGGACGACCCCGGACCGGACCGGCTGCTGGAGCGGCACGACGCCGCCGCGCCGCGGTGGCTCGCCGCGATCCGGGACGTCGACCGGCGGGGCGGCTGGGACGACCGGCTGATCGACGCGCTGTGCGAGCCCCCCGAGAGCTTCGTGCTCAGCAGCGTGGTCGCGCACGTGCTCACGTACTCGGCGCACCGCCGGCAGCTCGCCCGGCATCTGTTCCGCGCCGCGGGCCGGGAGATCGATACCGGCGACCCCATCGACTGGCTCCGCGCACGGCGCGGGGAGGACCCGGGAGGACTTCCGTGCTGACCTACTACACCGCCACGACGCTCGACGGGTTCCTCGCCGATGAGCACGACTCGCTGGACTGGCTGTTCCGCCAGGAGCACGACGAGAGCGGCCCGTTCGGCATGGAGGCGTTCATGGCGGGCATCGGCGCGATCGTCATGGGCTCGACCACCTACGAGTGGGTGCTGGCGCACGAGGACGGCCCCTGGCCCTACGCCATCCCGTCCTGGGTCATGACCTCCCGCGACCTGGCCGCGCGCGACGGCGGGGATCTCAGGTTCGCCTCGGGCGACGTGCGTCCGGTGTTCGAGGCCATGACCGCCGCGGCCGGGGGCAAGGACCTGTGGCTCGTCGGGGGAGGAGACCTCGCCGGCCAGTTCGCCGAGGCGGGTCTGCTGGACGAGGTCGTCGTCTCGGTCGCGCCGGTGACCCTCGGCGCCGGACGGCCGCTGCTCCCGCGGAGGCTGGACCTCGAACTGGTCGAGTCGGCGGTCAACGGCGCCTTCGTGAGCAGCCGCTACCGGGTGACCGGGCCGCTGCGGGAGGACCGCTCCTAGGTCAGCGGGTCAGTACCAGCCGCCGGCAGGCAGCTGCTCCCCGGCGGCGACCGGCGTCGCCACCCGGTTCCCCTCCGGGGCCAGCGGGCACGACCAGCGCGGGTCGTAGGCGCAGGACGGGTGGTAGGCGAAGTTGAGGTCGACCACGAGCCGGCCCTCGTCCCCGCCGAGGTCGACGCCCTTGATCGTGTCCAGCAGGTAGCGGCCACCGCCGTACGTCGTGCTCCCGGCGGTGCCGTCGCGCAGCGGCAGGAAGACCCCGCCGCCGTAGGCGGCCACCCACCAGACGTCGAGCCGGCCCACGCCGGGCAGCTCGACCGCGCCGATCCGCTCCAGGGGGACGACGCCGTCGTCGGCGGTCGGCAGCTCCCGCCGCAGCGGGGCGGCGGGATCGAGCAGCGGCTCGAACCGCAGGGAGGCGTCGTAGGCGGCCACCGGGAGACCGGTGAACGCGGCGCGGGCGTCGTCGTCCAGGGGTGACTGCGGATGGCCCGCGAACAGCTCGTCCCGGCCGTCCCGCCAGAGCTGCCACGCCTGCTCGGGGTCGGTCGAACTCCGGACGGCGGCGTGCAGTGCGGCGACGCGACGGCGCCAGTCCAGCAGCGGGAGGGTCACCGCGTCACTGTCGCATCGAGTCGCAACCGCAACTCTGGGCACGGGCGCGGATGCCGCCGGTGAGCGCCACCCGTCGCTACGCTGGACCCATGCCCCGCCGCGAGGACGACGACGCCGCCAGCGGCTCCGTTCTCCCCGACGGCCGCACGCTGATGCAGGCGGGTGGATTCCTGCTCGCCGGCGTGGCCACGCTGGTCGTGTTCCTGACCAGCAACCCGCAGCTGCTGAGGCTCGCCGTCGTCGCCGTGGCCTGGGCCTTCGTCCTCGCCACCTTCACCGCCGGCCGCCGCGGCACCGACTCGGTCCGCGCCGCGGCCCGCGAGGCCGACCTGCGCCGGGCCTACGAGGCGGAGCTGGACCGCGAGGTCGCCGCCCGCCGGGAGTACGAGCTGGAGCTCGAGACGGAGCTGCGTCGCGAGGCCGAGGACTCGATGCGCGGGGAGCTCGACGCGCTGCGCGGGGAGATCGCCTCGCTGTCCGGCCTGCGTGGCGAGATCGCCGCACTGTCGGGCCTGCGCGACGAGGTGGCCCGCGTGTCCGCGCTGCGCGGCGAGATCCAGGCGCTCGGCGGCCTGCGCGACGAGGTCGCCCGGGTGGCCGCCCTGCGGGACGACGTCGCCGCCCTGACCGCCCTGCGGGGCGACCTCGGCCAGATCGGGGCGCTGCGCGAGGACATGGGCCGCCTGCGGACGGAGCTCGCGGAGCAGCTGTCCAGCGAGATGCTGGTCGAGCGGATCGTGATGCGCACCCAGGCCAGCCGGCTGCCCGGTGAGGCGCCCCGGATCGACGCTCCGGCGCGGGGCCTGGATCCCGCGGCCGACTGGAGCGACGACACCCCGCCGCGGGAGCTGACCGGTGGCTGGCCGGCGATCCGGCTGGACGAGCCGCCGCGGACCCAGCAGTTCGAGCAGGTGCGCAACGCGCCGTCGTGGGCGACGGCCTCGTACCAGCCCGCGCCGCCGACGACGTCCTTCCCGGCGGTCCCGCCCGCAGCGCCGGCCGCGCCTCCGCGTCCTCCGGCACCCCCCGCGCCGCCGACCGTGGTGCCCCTGCAGGCGCCGGTCGCCGGCCGCCACGAGCCCCCGGCCTACGAGCCGCCGCCGAGCTACCTCTCCGACGTCCGGTACGGCTCGGAGCCCGCCGAGCCGGCCCGTCCGGCGCCCGCGCCCGAGCGGGACGCCGTGCCGGCGTTCGACCGGCACACCCGCTCCGCCGCCCACGACGCCGACCCGTACCTGGGTGCCGGGCGCCGTCCGACGGAGGCGCCGCCGGCCGAGGCGTACACGGTCGCCTCGCCCGTCGTCACCCCGTCGTCGGTGCTGCCGCCGGCGCCGCACGAGCGCCCGCAGACGCCGATGGACTGGCTGGCCGCCCGGTCGTTCCTCGATCCGCAGCCCGCGCCCGCCGCCGAGCCGGAGCTCCGTCGCCGGCGCACCGACGATGCCCCCGGCTGGTCGCCCGCTGCGGAGTTCGCGCCCACCACCGAGCGGCCCGCGCCATCCCCGTCGTGGTCGAGCGCGCCGGCGACGGGCCCCGACACCTCGGAGAGCCTGTCCCGCATCCTGGCCGAGAACGGCGCCAACCCGCCGCCGGGTGGGCGCCGCCGCCGCCGCTACCGCGAGGACGGCGAGTCCGACGACGTCCTGGCCCGGGTCCTCGGCCGCGACTAGAAGGACCCCCCACCGCTCGCAGGCTCGCGCAGGGGCCCTGCGAGGGGGCCGCCCAGCGGAGTTCTCCTGCTACCTGGGCCCTCGGGAGAGCCCTCCGCCGTCGATCACCAGGGTCTGGCCGGTGACCCAGCCCGCGCCCTCGCCGAGCAGGTAGGCCGCGGCCTCGCCGATGTCCTCGGGCGTGCCGAGCCGGGCCATCGGATAGGCCTGGGCGGCCTCGGTCTCGCGGCCCTCGAACAGCGCCTCGGCGAACCGGGTCTTCACCACGGCCGGGGCGACCGCGTTCACGCGCACCTTCGGCGCCAGCTCGACGGCCAGCTGGGTGGTCAGGTTGATCAGTGCCGCCTTGCTCACGCCGTAGGCGCCGATCTCCTGCGACGAGCGCAGGCCGGCGACCGACGCCACGAACAGCACCGAGCCGCCGTGCTCGGACATCCACGCCCGCCACGCCTCCTGCACCAGGCCGAGCGCGGAGACGACGTTGGTGTCCATGATCTTGCGGAAGGCGTCGAGCTCCAGGTTCATCAGCGGCCCGTACGCCGGGTTGATGCCGACGTTGCCCACCAGGACGTCGAGGCTGCCGAAGGTGTCCACCGCGGTGCGGACCGCCTCGGCCCGGTGCGCCGGGTCGCCGGCGTTGCCCGGAACGGCGACCGCCACCTCCGGGCCGCCCAGCTCGGCGACAGCCTCGGTCAGCGCGTCGGGCTTGCGGGCGGTCAGGACCACCCGTGCTCCGCGGTCGACCAGGCTCTTGGCGATCCCCAGCCCGATGCCCCGGCTGCCGCCGGTGACCAGGGCGGTGCGTCCCTCGAACGTGCGCACGATGTCTCCTGTCGTCGATGTGCCGAGGGTCACGGTAGGGGGCCGCGGACGGCGGCCGTCCGCGGGGGAGCGGCACCCCCGGTGAGCTACGACACAGACGCCAGACGTTGCGGAGCGTCTGAAGCGGTTCCACACTCGCCATCGGCACGTCGCCCGCGTGACACATCCGGTTGCAGCGGGCGCCGGCCGGACGCACGACCCGCACGACCACCCCGCGGCCACCAGTGGCCGCGACCGACGTCCGGTACCCGCACGGGACTGGAACGAGAGGTGCACCGATGCCTGCTGCCCGCAGGACCCGAGCCGCGGGTCTCCCGCCGGCCTCCGACGCACCTGCGCGCCTGCGCGTGGGGATCATCGGCGCCGGCCGTGTCGGCGCCGTCCTCGGTGCCGCTCTCGCCGCCGCCGGCCACGACGTCGTCGCCGCCTCGGGCCTCTCCGCTGCTTCCGCCGAGCGCGCCGCCAGGCTGCTGCCCGGCGTTCCGCTGGTCCCCGCCGACGCCGTCGTCGCCGCCTCCGACCTCGTCGTCCTGGCCGTGCCGGACGACATCCTTCCCGGCCTGGTGGCCGGGCTCGCCGAGACCGGCGCCTGGCGGGCCGGGCAGCTGGCCTTCCACACCTCGGGCGCGCACGGACTGGCCGTGCTGGCCCCCGCGACCGACGCCGGCGTGCTGGCCCTCGCGCTGCACCCGGCGATGACCTTCTCCGGCGCTCCCGAGGACGCCGACCGGCTCGTCGACGCGCCCTTCGGGGTGACCAGCCGCCCGGAGCACCGGCCGGTCGCTGAGACCCTGGTGCTGGAGATGGGCGGCGACCCCTTCTTCGTCGCCGAGGCCGACCGCGGGCTCTACCACGCGGCGCTCGTCACGGGCGCGAACCACCTGGTCACGCTGGTGGCCGAGGCCGCCGACCTGCTCCGCACCGCCGGCGTCGCGGACCCCGCGCGCGTGCTCGCCCCGCTGCTCACCGCCGCGTTGGACAACGGCCTGCGCCGCGGCGACCGCGGGCTCACCGGTCCGGTCAGCCGCGGCGACGTCGGCACCGTCACCGCCCACCTGGACACCCTGGCCGAGCGGGCACCCGACTCGGTCGCCGCCTACGTGGCGATGGCCCGGCGCACCACCGAGCGGGCGCTGGCCGCCGGCCGGCTCAAGCGGCACGAGGGCGCTCCGCTGCTCGACCTGCTCAGCGGCTCGCCCGAGGAGGCCGCGCGATGACGCCGGTGATCGCCGAGACCGCCGCCGACCTGCGCAAGCTCCGCGACGAGCTGCCCGGGCCGGTCGCGCTGGTGCCCACCATGGGAGCGCTGCACGAGGGCCACCGGACGCTGGTCCGGGCCGCCCGCGAGCGCGCCGGCAGCGTCGTCGTCTCGGTCTTCGTGAACCCGACGCAGTTCGGTCCCGGCGAGGACTTCGACCGCTATCCCCGCACCTGGGACGCCGACCTCGCCGCGCTCGCGGAGGAGGGCGCCGACGTCGTCTTCCACCCGACGGTCGAGGAGGTCTACCCGGCCGGGGCGCTGGGCGTGACGGTCGATCCGGGGCCGCTGGGCGCGGTGCTCGAGGGCGCGGTGCGCCCCGGCCACTTCGCCGGCGTGCTGACCGTCGTCTCCAAGCTCTTCGGGCTGGTCCGGCCCGACCTGGCCCTCTTCGGGGAGAAGGACTACCAGCAGCTCACGCTGATCCGGGCGATGGCCCGGGAACTGGCGCTGGGCGTGGAGGTCGTCGGCGTGCCCACCGTCCGCGAGGACGACGGCATGGCGCTGTCGAGCCGCAACCGCTACCTCTCGCCGGAGCAGCGCTCCACCGCGGCCGCGGTCTCCGCGGCGCTGCGCGCCGGGGCGTCCGCCGGAGCGCAGGGAGCCGGCGCCGTGCTCGCCGCCGCCGGCGCTGTGCTGGCCCAGCACCCCGACCTGGTCCAGGACTACCTCGAACTCACCGATACCGATCTGGGGCCGACGCCGTCCGCCGGTCCCGCCCGCCTGCTCGTCGCCGTGCGCGCCGGCAGCACCCGACTCCTCGACAACATCGCGATCCAGCTGGGAGCAGACCGATGATGCGCACGATGCTCAAGTCCAAGATCCACCGCGCCACGGTCACGCAGGCCGACCTGCACTACGTGGGCTCGGTGACCGTCGACGAGGACCTCCTCGACGCCGCGGACCTCATCCCCGGCGAGCAGGTCGCCATCGTCGACATCACCAACGGCGCGCGCCTGGAGACCTACGTGATCCCGGGGGAGCGCGGCAGCGGCGTCATCGGGATCAACGGCGCCGCGGCGCACCTGGTGCACCCCGGCGACATGGTCATCCTGATCAGCTACGGCGTGATGGACGAGACCGAGGCCAAGAGCTACATCCCGCGGGTCGTGCACGTCGACGGCGCCAACCGGGTGGTCGAGCTGGGCGCGGACCCCTCGGCCCCGGTGCCCGGCGCGACCGACCAGCAGCGCAGCGACCTCGGCGTCCCGATCCGGTGACCTCGTGCTGCTGACCGTCGACGTCGGCAACAGCCAGACCGTCCTCGCCACCTTCGACGGCGAGCGCCGGATCGGCTCGTGGCGGGTGACCACCGCCGCCCGCGCGACCGCCGACGAGCTCCGCATGGTGTGGCGTGGCCTGCTGCGCGACACCGAGGTGTCCGGCGTGGCCGCCTGCTCGACGGTGCCGGCGCTGCTGCCGTCGCTGCGCCAGCTGCTGGACTCCCTCGAGGTGCCCGTCACGCTCATCGGGCCCGGCGTGCGCACCGGCGTCCCGCTGCACGTGGACAACCCCCGCGAGGTCGGCGCCGACCGCGTCGTGACGGCCCTGGCCGCGCACGAGCTGTTCGGCCGGGGACCCGGCGGTCACGCCCGGCCGGTGGTCGTCGTCGACTTCGGCACCTCCACGAACGTGGACGCCGTCGGCCCGGACGGGCAGTTCCTCGGCGGTGCGCTCGCTCCCGGCGTCGAGGTCAGCCTGGACGCGCTGGCCAGCCGGGCCGCGCAGCTGCGCTCGGTCGAGCTGACCTGCCCGCCGCACGCGATCGGCAAGAACACCGTCGCCGCGTTGCAGTCCGGCCTGGTGCTCGGTTTCGCCGGTCTGGTGGACGGTCTGGTCACCCGGATCGCCGCGGAACTGGTCGCCCAGTTCGGCACCGCACCGGTCGTCGTCGCCACCGGAGGGCTGGCGCCGGTGGTGGTCGACAGCTGCGCGTCGATCGGCGAGCAGGAGCCGGACCTGACCGTGCACGGGCTGCGGCTGGCGTTCTCCCGGCATCAGGCGCAAGCCTCGCGCTGAGCCGCCCGTACGCTCTGCCTCCGTGAGCGAAGGACCGAACGGCCCCGGCAGCGTCGACGACGGCAGCGAGGAGCTGCCCGAGCAGATGCGCGTCCGCCGCGCCAAGCTCGACCGGCTGCGCGAGGCGGGCACCGACCCCTATCCGGTCTCGGTGCCCCGGACGACGTCGCTGGCCGACGTCCGGGCCGCCCACCCCGAGCTCGAGCCGGACACCATGACCGGTGAGCGTGTCGGGATCACCGGCCGCGTCATCTTCTCCCGGAACACCGGCAAGCTCGCGTTCGCGACGCTGCGCGAGGGCGACGCCGAGCTGCAGGTGATGCTCTCCCGCGACCGCGTGGGCGAGGAGGCCCTGGCTGCCTGGAAGGCCGACGTCGACCTCGGCGACCACGTCTTCGTGGAGGGCGAGGTCGGGACGTCGCGTCGCGGCGAGCTCTCGGTCTTCGCCGACTCGTGGCAGCTCACCGCCAAGTCGCTGCGCCCCCTCCCGGTCGCGCACAAGCCGATGAGCGAGGAGCTGCGGGTCCGCCGCCGCTACGTCGACCTCATCGTGCGCGACGAGGCCCGGCGCACCGTCCGGCAGCGGGCCACCATGATGGCGACGCTGCGGGCCGGCCTGGACCGGCGCGCCTTCACCGAGGTCGAGACGCCGATGCTGCAGACCGTGCACGGTGGTGCGGCGGCACGGCCGTTCCGCACGCACATGAATGCCTTCGATCTCGACCTCTACCTGCGCATCGCCCCCGAGTTGTTCCTGAAGCGGTGCATCGTCGGTGGCCTGGACCGGGTGTTCGAGATCAACCGGAACTTCCGCAACGAGGGGGCCGACAGCTCGCACTCGCCGGAGTTCGCGATGCTGGAGTTCTACGCGGCCTACGCCGATTACCAGGACGTCGCCGTCATCACCCGGGAACTCGTCCAGGAGAGCTGCGCCGCGCTGTTCGGCGACCACATCGCCCGGCACCACGACGGCACCGAAGTGGATCTGTCCGGGGAATGGCGTCAGGTGAAGCTGTTCGACCTGGTCAGCGAGGCGGTGGGGGAGACGGTGACCCCCGGGACGCCGATCGAGCAGCTGCGCGCCTTGGCCGAGCGGCACGACATCGGCGTCGACCCGGCCTGGATCCACGGCAAGGTCGTCGAGGAGATCTTCGAGGCGCTCGTCCAGCCGTCGCTGCAGGACCCGACCTTCGTCATGGACTACCCCGTGGACACCTCGCCGCTGACCCGGGCGCACCGGTCGGAGCCCGGAGTGGCCGAGAAGTGGGACCTCTACATCGGCGGCATCGAGCGGGGCACCGGCTACTCCGAGCTGGTCGACCCGGTCGTCCAGCGGGAGCGTTTCACCCAGCAGGCCCTGCTGGCGGCGGCCGGTGACCCGGAGGCCATGGCGCTGGACGAGGACTTCCTGGAGGCCCTCGAGTACGGGATGCCGCCGACCGGCGGGGTCGGCATGGGGATGGACCGGCTCATGATGACGCTCACCGGACTCGGAATCAGGGAGACCATCCTCTTTCCGCTGGTGAGACCAATTAGTTCCTGATCGTCGCCTTCTTCGCTCACCACAAAAGGGCACGGGTTGCGCACTGAATGCCTCGAATAGAAGAGGCTTGTGCTTTAATCGATTCGTACCCGACGGGTGCGATTTATCGATCGACCTCCGGGTCGCTGCGAAAAGCGAGGAACGAATGGCGCGCAAGGTCCAGGTCATCCTGAGCGACGATCTCGACGAGAATCTCCCGGCCGACGAGACGGTCAGCTTCTCGCTGGACGGGACCTCGTACGAGATCGACCTGGCGGAGAAGAACGCCACCGAGATGCGGGACGCCTTCGCCCGCTACGTCTCGGCCGCCCGCAAGGTCGGTCGTGGCAGCGGCAACCGCGCCTCCGGCGCCGGTCGCTCTCGCGCCACCGGCGGTCGCATGGACCGCGAGCAGGCCGGCGCGATCCGCGACTGGGCCCGGAAGAACGGCCACGCGGTCAGCGACCGCGGCCGCATCCCGGCCAGCGTCGTCGAGGCCTACGAGGCCGCGCACTGAAACGGGGCCTCCCGGCGGGAGGCCCAGCGAGTCGCCAGGCCCGGTTCCCCTGGGGGGAGCCGGGCCTGCGGCGCTCCCGGGGGCCGACGGGGCGGCGCGCCGCCGTCCGCTGACGGCGTAACGGGGGCGGAACACCGCTCCCCGGGCGCCGGTTGGAACGGACAGCCACCCACCGTCGCTGTGCATGCACGACAGGACGGCGTGGTCCGCGACTACAGTGGAATGACCGGTGCCCCCGCGCCGACGGATGTCGGGTGCTCCTTCCCAGACCAGGGAAGGACAGTGCCGGACCAGCCGGTCGAAGGAGAAGCAGCAGATGTTCGAACGGTTCACCGACCGAGCCCGCCGCGTTGTTGTCCTGGCCCAAGAAGAGGCCCGGATGCTCAACCACAACTACATCGGCACCGAGCACATCCTCCTGGGCCTGATCCACGAGGGTGAGGGCGTCGCTGCCAAGGCGCTGGAGTCCCTGGGCATCTCGCTCGAGGGCGTCCGCCAGCAGGTCGAGGAGATCATCGGCCAGGGCCAGCAGGCCCCTTCCGGCCACATCCCCTTCACCCCGCGGGCGAAGAAGGTGCTGGAGCTGTCGCTGCGCGAGGCGCTGCAGCTCGGCCACAACTACATCGGCACCGAGCACATCCTGCTCGGCCTGATCCGCGAGGGCGAGGGCGTCGCCGCCCAGGTCCTGGTGAAGCTCGGCGCCGACCTCAACCGCGTCCGCCAGCAGGTCATCCAGCTGCTCTCGGGCTACCAGGGCAAGGAGCCGGCCGCCGCGGGCGGCCCGGCCGAGGGCACCCCCTCGACGTCCCTGGTCCTGGATCAGTTCGGCCGCAACCTGACCCAGGCCGCTCGCGACCAGAAGCTCGACCCGGTCATCGGGCGGGCCAAGGAGATCGAGCGGGTCATGCAGGTGCTGTCCCGCCGCACCAAGAACAACCCCGTCCTCATCGGCGAGCCCGGCGTCGGCAAGACCGCCGCCGTCGAGGGGCTGGCGCAGGCCATCGTCAAGGGCGAGGTGCCCGAGACGCTGAAGGACAAGCAGCTCTACACGCTGGACCTCGGCGCGCTCGTCGCCGGTTCCCGCTACCGCGGTGACTTCGAGGAGCGCCTGAAGAAGGTCCTCAAGGAGATCCGCACCCGCGGCGACATCATCCTGTTCATCGACGAGATCCACACGCTCGTCGGTGCGGGTGCCGCCGAGGGCGCGATCGACGCCGCCAGCATCCTCAAGCCCATGCTGGCCCGCGGCGAGCTGCAGACCATCGGCGCCACCACGCTGGACGAGTACCGCAAGCACCTGGAGAAGGACGCCGCGCTCGAGCGCCGCTTCCAGCCCATCCAGGTCAGCGAGCCGACCCTCGCCCACACCGTGGAGATCCTGAAGGGCCTGCGCGACCGCTACGAGGCGCACCACCGGATCAGCATCACCGACGGCGCGCTCGTGGCCGCCGCGACGCTGGCCGACCGGTACATCTCCGACCGCTTCCTGCCGGACAAGGCGATCGACCTGATCGACGAGGCCGGCGCCCGGATGCGGATCAAGCGGATGACCGCGCCGCCGGACCTGCGCGAGTTCGACGACCGGATCGCCGGCGTGCGCCGCGAGAAGGAGTCGGCGATCGACGCGCAGGACTTCGAGAAGGCCGCCGCGCTCCGCGACACCGAGAAGCAGCTCCTGGGCGAGAAGGCCGAGCGCGAGAAGCAGTGGAAGGCCGGCGACATGGACGTCGTGGCCGAGGTCGACGAGGAGCAGATCGCCGAGGTCCTCGCCAACTGGACCGGCATCCCGGTCTTCAAGCTGACCGAGGAGGAGACCTCCCGGCTGCTCCGCATGGAGGACGAGCTCCACAAGCGGATCATCGGCCAGGAAGAGGCCATCAAGAGCGTCAGCCAGGCGATCCGGCGTACGCGGGCGGGTCTCAAGGACCCGCGCCGTCCCGGTGGCTCGTTCATCTTCGCCGGCCCCTCGGGTGTCGGTAAGACCGAGCTGGCCAAGGCGCTCGCGCAGTTCCTCTTCGGTGAGGACGACGCGCTGATCCAGATCGACATGGGCGAGTTCCACGACAAGTTCACCGTGTCGCGGCTCGTCGGTGCGCCCCCCGGTTACGTCGGTTACGACGAGGGTGGACAGCTGACCGAGAAGGTGCGGCGCAAGCCGTTCTCGGTGGTGCTGTTCGACGAGATCGAGAAGGCGCACGCGGATGTGTTCAACACGCTTCTGCAGGTGCTGGAGGACGGTCGGCTCACCGATGGTCAGGGCCGGATCGTGGACTTCAAGAACACGATCCTGATCCTCACCACGAACCTCGGTACGCGGGACATCTCGAAGGCCGTCGGTCTCGGATTCCAGGCCGGCAACGACTCGACGAGCAACTACGAGCGGATGAAGCTCAAGGTCAACGAAGAGCTCAAGCAGCACTTCCGGCCGGAGTTCCTCAACCGCATCGACGACATCGTCGTGTTCCACCAGCTGACCGAGAACGAGATCATCCACATCGTGGACCTCATGCTCGGCCGCCTGGAGACGCAGCTGAAGAACAAGGACATGGCGATCGAGGTGACCCCGGCGGCGAAGCAGCTGCTGGCGGCCCGCGGCTTCGACCCCGTCCTGGGTGCCCGGCCGCTGCGCCGCACCATCCAGCGCGAGATCGAGGACGCCCTGTCGGAGAAGATCCTCTACGGCGAGCTGACCGGCGGTCAGATCATCGTGGTGGACGTCGACGACGCCGAGGGTGCCGCGCAGAAGTTCACCTTCCGCGGCGAGGCGAAGCCCTCCGACCTGCCCGACACCCCGCCGGTCGCGCTCTCGGGCGCCGACGGGGACGAGGGCGAGGGTCCCTCCCTCACGAAGAAGTAAGGGCCCACCAGGTCCCTCGGAGGCCGCTCCACCCGCTCGGGTGGGGCGGCCTCCGGCGTTCCCGGCTCAGGCCGGCAGGCGGAAGAGTCCGTCGGCGGTCTGCTCGACCAGGCCGTCGCCGAGCAGTGAGTCCAGGCACCGGGAGCGCTGGACGGCGTCGTCCCAGGCCCGGTCCAGCGCGGCGGCGTCCACCGGCTCGTGCGCGGCGCGCAGGACGTCGAGCAGCCGCCCACGCACCTGCCGGTCGGTGCCGGCGAACTTCTGCACCCGTCGCGGCGGCCCGTCGTGCGCCGGGGAGCCGGCCAGGCGCCAGGCGCAGCGATCCCGGACCGGGCAGGCTCCGCACCGCGGCGTCCGGGCGACGCAGACCAGCGCCCCGAGCTCCATCACGGCGACGGAGAAGCGCACCGCCCTGTCGTCGTCCTCCGGCGCGAGGGCGGCGATGTCGGCGAGGTCGGAGGCGCGGGCGTTGCCGGCCTCGGCCTGACCGTGCACCAGCCGGGCCACGACCCGCCGCACATTGGTGTCGACGACCGGCTGCCGCTGCCCGTAGCCGAAGCAGGCCACCGCCCGGGCGGTGTAGGTCCCGATTCCCGGCAGCGCCTCCAGGGCGGCCACGTCGGAGGGGACGACGCCGCCGTGCCGCTCGGTGACAGCGACGGCGGCCTCGCGCAGCCGCAGGGCGCGCCGCGGGTAGCCGAGCTTGCCCCAGGCGCGGATGACCTCACCCGGCGGCGTCGCCGCGAGATCGGCCGGTCGGGGCCAGCGGGCCATCCACTCGCGCCACACCGGCTCCACCCGGGCCACCGGCGTCTGCTGCAGCATCACCTCGCTGACCAGGACGGCCCAGGCGTCCACCTCCGGAAAGCGCCACGGCAGGTCGCGGGCCGCGGTCGTGTACCAGTCGACGATCGCCTCACCGGCGGGTTCGCCGGGCGCGCTCGCGGTCAGGGAGGTCACGGGCACCCAGTGTGCCGTTCGGCCGGTGCGGCGCGCCGAGGGGGACGGGGCCGACGCCGCCGATTACCGTTCCGGGCGTGTTGCACCCCGTGGGCCCGCTGCGCGCAGCCGTCTACTGGCGGCGGCGCGTGCTGGTCCTGGTGCTGGTCCTGGCCGTGGTCGGTGGGCTGGCCTGGGGCGCCGTGGCGCTGCTGGACCGGCGGGCCGGGGGCGGCGGCGCGGCCGCTCCGACCTCCGCCCGGCCCGCCGAGCTGCCCGCTCTGGATCGCGTGGTGCCCTCCGTCGCTGCCGTGCGGACCCCGGAGGCCCCCAGCGAGCCCGTCGCACCGCCCAGCGAGCCCGTGGCGCCTCCCAGCGCCCCTGCGGCGCCGGCCCAGCAGGCCGGTGGGCCGTGCCTGGACGAGCTGCTGCTCCTCGACGTGCGGACGCCCGGTCAGGCGGCCGTGGGCAGCAAGCCGATCTTCGAGCTGATCGTCGGCAACCGGGCGACGGTCCCGTGCGTCCGGGCGCTGGACAAGGAGCTGCAGGAGCTCGTGCTGGTCGACGCCGCCGGCGGCCGGATCTGGGGCAGCAACGACTGCTTCCCCGAGAGCAGCGACGAGCTCCGCACCCTGGCGCCCGGCGAGATCGTCGTGTTCCCGATCATCTGGGGCGGCCTGACCAGCGAGCCCTCGTGCACCGCGCCGCGTGGCGCCCCGGCACCCGGTGCCTACGCGCTGCGTGGCCGGCTGGACACCAAGGTCTCCGGCGACGCGCCCCTCATCCTGCAGTAGTCCTCAGCTGTAGCGGTCGAGGATCGACGTCTCGGCGAGCCGGGAGAGGCCCTCGCGGATGCCGCGGGCCCGGGCCTCGCCGACGCCCTCGACGGCGAGCAGGTCCTCGATGGTCGCGGCCAGGAGCTTCTGCAGCCCTCCGAAGTGGTCGACCAGCCGGTCGATGATCCCGGCGGGCAGCCGGGGCACCCGGGCCAGCAGCCGGTAGCCCCGGGGGCTGACGGGGGAGTCCAGGGCGTCCGGCGACGTCGGCAGCCCGTAGCACCGGGCGACGGCGGAGAGGTCGAGCAGTTCGGTGGCGCTCAGCGCGCGCAGGTCGGTGAGGACCTGGTCGATCGTGCGCGGCCGGCGGCCTCCCGAGGGCAGGTAGTCGCGGACCAGCAGCCCGCGGTCCTCCTCGACCCCGGCCAGCATCTCGTCCAGCTGCAGGGCGAGCAGCCGGCCGTCGGTGCCGAGCTCGACGACGAAGCCCTCGATCTCGTCGGCGATGCGGCGGACCATCTCCAGCCGCTGGCTGACGCTCATGGCGTCGCGGACGGTGACGAGGTCCTCGATCTCCAGTGCCGACAGGGTGCTGGCCACCTCGTCGAGGCGGAGCTTGTAGCGCTCCAGCGCCGCGAGGGCCTGGTTGGCGCGGGCGAGGATCGTGGTGGGGTGCTCGAGCGTGTAGCGCCGCCCGGCCACGTAGACGCTGATGATGTGCATCGACTGGCTGACCGAGATCACGGGGAAGCCGGACTGGATCGCCACCCGCTCGGCGGTGCGGTGCCGGGTGCCGGACTCCTCGGTGGGGACCGTCGGGTCGGGCATCAGGTGGACGCCGGCCCGCACGATCCGGGTGCCGTCGTAGGAGACGATCACCGCACCGTCCATCTTGGCCAGCTCGCGGAGGCGGGTGGCGGACAGGGCGACGTCCAGGGCGAAGCCGCCGGTGCAGATCGACTCCACGACGCGGTCGTAGCCGAGCACGATCAGCGCGCCGGTGCGGCCGGCGAGGATGCGCTCCAGCCCGTCGCGCAGGGCGGTGCCAGGGGCGATGCGACCGAGGAGCTCGCGCAGGGCGATCTCGGGGTCCACGGCGG
This sequence comes from Blastococcus sp. LR1, assembly GCF_020166105.1. Classification (GTDB taxonomy): domain Bacteria; phylum Actinomycetota; class Actinomycetes; order Mycobacteriales; family Geodermatophilaceae; genus Blastococcus. The sequence continues at coordinate 503,516 of NZ_JAIUJY010000002.1, read as the reverse complement.
CGGGCACGAGCGCTCCTGACGGTCGAGTGGTGCGGCGGCTGAGTCTACGTGCCCGGAGGCGGGGCCGGATCGCCTCGGGTGCGGTCGTGCGCCTCCGCCCTGTTGCGAGACCCTACGGACTCAGAACAGGCGGTGGAAGGCGGCCCCCAGGTCGGGCACCTCGATCAGCCGCATCCCGGCCGGAGCCGATCCGGCGTCGGGCGGGACGAACGCGGTGCGGTAGCCCTGGCGGGCCGCCTCGGCCAGCCGACGGCCGGTCCCGCCGACCCGCCGGATCTCACCGGAGAGGCCCACCTCGCCGAGGGCGACCATGCCGGGGGGCAGCGGGTGGTCCTTCGACGCCGAGGCGATGGCGAGGGCGAGGGCGAGGTCGGCGGCCGGCTCGGCGATCCGCACGCCGCCGACGGAGGCGGCGAAGACGTCGGCATCGGCGAGCTTCACCCCGCCACGGCGCTCCACGACGGCGTTGACCATGGCGACCCGCTGGCTGTCCAGGCCACTCACGGCCCGGCGCGGGGAGCCGCCGCCCCCGGAGCTGGCGACCAGCGCCTGCACCTCGGCCAGCAGCGGACGGCTGCCCTCCAGCGTGACGGTGACGCAGCTGCCCGGAACCGGGTCGGTCCGCCGGGAGACGAACAGCGCGGAGGGGTCGGGGACGCCGACCACGCCGCGGTCGCCGATCTCGAAGCAGCCGATCTCGTCGGCGGGGCCGAACCGGTTCTTCGTGGCCCGCACCATGCGCAAAGTGGAGTGGCGCTCGCCGTCGAAGGAGATGACGACGTCGACGAGGTGCTCGAGGGTGCGGGGGCCGGCGATCGCGCCGTCCTTGGTCACGTGCCCGACCAGGATCGTCGTCATCCCGCGGCTCTTGGCGACGCCGGTCAGCGCCGAGGCGACGGCGCGCACCTGGGTGGATCCGCCGTCGGTTCCCTCGGCCGCGGGGGAGCGGACCGTCTGCACGCTGTCGAGCACCAGCAGCGTCGGCTTGACCGCCTCGACGTGCGCGAGCACGGCCGACAGCTCGGTCTCCGCGGCCAGGTAGAGCTGGTCGTGCAGGGCGCCGATGCGCTCGGCGCGCAGTCGCACCTGCCCGGCCGATTCCTCGCCGGAGACCACGAGGGCCGGCCCGTTGCTGGCCGCGACCCGCTGGGCCACCTCGAGCAGCAGGGTCGACTTCCCCACGCCCGGCTCGCCCGCGACCAGCAGGACCGCGCCCGGCACCAGCCCTCCGCCGAGCACGCGGTCGAACTCCGCGATGCCGGTGGGGACGGCGCGGGCGCCGGCGAGCTCCACCTGTGCGATCGGCAGGGCGGGGGAGGAGACCTTTCCCGCCGACACCGCCCGCAGCCCCGTCGTCGGGGCTCCGGTCTCCTGCAGCGTGCCCCAGGCCTGGCACTCCGGGCAGCGCCCGACCCACTTCGCCGAGGCGTACCCGCACTCGGTGCAGCGGTGGGCGGGGCGGGCTGACTTGACTCCTGCGGGCGGCACGGTGTCGACGCTAACCGCGACCACCGACAGAACCGGGGGAAACGCGCGACGGCGGCCCCGGATCGGGGCCGCCGTCGGGCGGAACTCAGGTCTGGCGGTTCAGCGGGAGGTCACTCGCCGCCCTCGCGTTGCGCGCCTTCTTCGCTCTCCTCGCTGCTGTGCTCGCCCTCGCCACCGGCTTCGCCGCCGTGGGCCTCTTCCTCGTGGTGGAAGTCGAACGCCTCGCCGCGCTCCACCACATCGGCCGGGGTGCCGACGGGAACCAGCATCGTCACTTCGCCGGCGTTCTCGAAGGTGAAGGTGAGCTCCACGAACCGACCGGTGGTGAGCGCCTCGTCCAGGCCAGTCAGCGTGATGGTCGGGGCGCCGTCCTCGCCGATGAAGACGGTGGAGCGCGCCGGGATCTCCAGCTCGGTCGGTGCCGCCGCGGTCGTGGACGCCACGGGAGGAACGGTCTGGGTCGCCGCCGGCGGGGTCGCGGTGTCGGTGGCCGCGGCGCCGGCGTCCGTGGTGGGGGCGGCCGGCGCGGTGGAGGCGCCCGGGACGCTGCTGACGGACGGGGCAGCCGCACCGGAGGTGCTGATGACCGCCTCGTCGAAGCCCTCGCCGGAGACCTCGGTCAGGGTGTCGGCCTCGTCGCTGCCGTTGGCGATGGCCAGCACCAGCACGGCGTCGTCGCCGGCCGCGTAGCCGCCGTCGCCCGGGTGCTCGAGGTTCGCCTTCCGGAGGGTGATGTCGCCGACGGCCGCCAGGGCCCCGACCTTGTCGCGCTCCTGGGTGGCGGTCTGCGTGACCTGCCCCGCGCTGCACGCGGAGAGCGCGATGGGGGAGAGGAGCAGAACGCCCATGGTGGCGGCGCGCAGAGCGCGGTTCACAGCTGTCGACCTCCAGCAGGACCGTGCCGGCCACCGGGGATCGGTGGCGCGGAGACGGCCCGAGCGTATCGGTCGCCCGCCCGGGCCGCCCGCAGGGAGCGGCGACAGGTCGCGCGCCGCGGCCGGGAGCCCGCCTCAGGAGAGGGCGGAGCCCCCGGCGAGCAGCAGCACGACATCCAGCACCGTCAGCAGCATCACGGCGGGGAAGGCCAGCCGGCGGTAGCCGGGGCGGCCCGCGAGGCCCGCGACGACGGCCGCCGGGACGGCCAGCGCCAGCGCTGCCCACCCGCTGGCCGTGGGGGGACCGGCCGGGCCCAGGACCAGCACTAGGGAGGCCGCTGCCAGGAGCACCGCGCCGGACACCGCGGAGACGCCGGCGCCGAGCCGGTGTGGCAGCCCGCGGACGCCGGTGGCGAGGTCGTCCTCCAGGTCGGGCGCGACGTTCGCGAGGTGCGCTGCGCCGCCCAGTGCGGCCCCCGCGGCGACCAGCCACCAGGGGGCCGCGGCGTCGCCGGGAGCGGCGGCGACGACGCCCGCGGGGAGGGCCCCGAAGCCGACCACGTAGCCCGCGCCTGACCAGATCGTGCGCTTGAGCCCGGCGTTGTAGGCCCATCCGCTGGCCACGAGGAGCAGGAGGAGCAGTCCGGGGACGAGACCGAGGAGCAGGGAGAGGACGACCGCCAGGGCCGCCGACCCGAGCGCGGCTCCGCGCAGCGCCGAGGGGCTCACGGCGCCCTGGACCACCGGCTTGTCCGACCTGGCGACGGCGCGGTCCCGATCGGCGTCCAGCCAGTCGTTGCTCCAGCCGATGGACGCCTGACCTGCGAGTACGGCCGCGCAGACCAGTGCGGTGCGGCCCGTCGGTGTGCCCGAGGCGACGGCCAGCAGGGTCGCGACGGTGGTCACCGCGACGGCCGGCCCCGGGTGGGTGGCGAGGGCCAGCGCGCGGAGCAGCGACGAGGGCCGAGCGGCCTCCGGAGGCACATCAATCACGCTCTGTCAACCCCCTGAGAGCAATGCATCAAGGCTCTGACCTGCAGATTTACGGCCCGGACCGGATCCGTTGCCCAGTCTGCCGTGCTAACCTAGAGAGAGCGAAAGGGGTCACATTCACATGGGCTTCACTGTCGGCGAGACCGTCGTCTATCCGCATCACGGTGCCGCACTGATCGAGGCGATCGAGCAGCGCACCATCAAGGGCGAGCAGAAGGCCTACCTCGTGCTGAAGGTCGCCCAGGGCGACCTGACCGTGCGCGTGCCGGCCGACAACGCAGAGATCGTCGGCGTGCGTGACGTCGTCGGACAGGAGGGCCTGGACAAGGTCTTCGAGGTCCTGCGCGCTCCGCACACCGAGGAGCCGACCAACTGGTCGCGCCGCTACAAGGCCAACCTCGAGAAGCTGGCCTCCGGCGACGTGAACAAGGTGGCCGAGGTCGTCCGCGACCTGTGGCGTCGCGACAAGGACCGCGGACTGTCCGCCGGCGAGAAGCGCATGCTCTCGAAGGCTCGCCAGATCCTGGTCAGCGAGCTCGCGCTCGCCGAGGGCACCAACGAGGACAAGGCCGAGATCCTGCTCGACGAGGTCCTCGCCAGCTGAGCACTCCGCCCCACCCCGGAACCATTCGAACCGCTCCCGTGCACGCTGTCGCGATCGTCGCAGCGGCCGGGAGCGGTTCGCGTCTGGGGGCCGACCGCCCGAAGGCGCTCGTCCCGCTCGCCGGCCGCCCCCTCGTGGTGTGGGCCGTCGAGGGGCTGCTGGCCGGAGGTGTCGCCGAGGTCGTGGTGACGGTGCCGGCCGCCGAGCGGGAGGCCTTCGCCGCCGTCCTGCCGGCCGCCGTCCGGATGGTCGACGGCGGTGCGACCCGTACCGCGTCCGTCCGCGCGGGGCTTGCGGCCGTGCCCGACGCCGATGCGGTCCTGGTGCACGACGCCGCGCGTCCGCTCACCCCGCCCGAGGTCGTCGCCCGGGTCCTGGCCGCTCTGGAGGGCGGCGCCGAGGCCGTGGTGCCCGTCCTCCCCGTCGTCGACACGACGGTCCTGGTGGACGACGACGGCGCCGTCGTCGAGGCGGTACCCCGCGCGCCGCTGCGCCGCGTGCAGACGCCGCAGGGCTTCGACCGGGCGACGCTCGTCGCGGCCTATGCAGCGCTGCCCGAGGGTGCCGAGCTCACCGACGACGCCGCCGTCGTGCGCGCCGCCGGGATCCGGGTGGAGACGGTCGCCGGAGACGAGCGGTCGGCGAAGATCACCGTTCCGCACGACCTGACCCTGGCCGAGCTCGCCGTCGGCCTCGATGGCACGGTTCCCCGGTGACCACCCCCGAACTGCCCCGGGTCGGCGTCGGCACCGACGTCCACCCGATCGAGAGCGGCCGCCCCTGCTGGCTCGCCGGGCTGGAGTGGCCGGGCGTCGACGGCTGCGCCGGGCACTCCGACGGCGACGTCGTCGCCCACGCGATCACCGACGCGGTGCTCTCCGCGGCGGGACTGGGCGACATCGGCGGGCTGCTCGGCACCGACGATCCGCGCTGGGCCGGCGCCCGTGGCGCCGACGTCCTGGTGCACGTCCGCGACGTGCTCGACGCGGGCGGCTGGCGCGTGGGCAACGTGTCGGTCCAGCTGATCGCCACGACCCCCAAGCTCGGCCCTCGTCGGGGGGAGGCGGAGGCGGTGCTGGCCGCTGCGCTGGGCGCCCCGGTGAGCGTGACCGCCACCACGACCGACGGCCTCGGCCTCACCGGTCGCGGGGAGGGGCGGGCCGCCGTGGCCACCGCGCTGGTGGTCCGGACGGGGGAGGATGCCGCTCCGGCGGTAGGAGAGGGCCGAGAAGCTCCGTAGACTCCCGGCAGTGAGCCTCCGCCTGTACGACACGGCCGCCCGCGCGGTCCGCGACTTCACGCCCCTGCGTGCCGGTCACGCGTCGGTCTACGTCTGCGGTCTCACCGTGCAGGGCCGGCCGCACGTGGGCCACATCCGGGCCGCCGTCTCCTTCGACGTGCTGCGCCGCTGGCTGGCCGCGAGCGGGCTCGAGGTCATCTACGTCCGGAACGTCACCGACATCGACGACAAGATCCTGACCAAGGCCGCCGAGCACGACGTGCCGTGGTGGGCCTGGGCGTACGAGAACGAGCGGGCCTGCACCCGCGCCTACGACGTGCTCGGCATCCTGCCGCCGACCTACGAGCCGCGGGCCACCGGGCACGTCCCCGAGATGGTCGAGCTCATGGAGCGGCTGATCGAGCGCGGCCACGCCTACGCCGTCGACGGCGACGTCTACTTCGACGTGCGCTCCTTCCCCGAGTACGGGGCGCTCACCGGTCAGCGGCTGGAGAACCTGGAGCCGGCGGCCGACACCGACACCGACGACCGCAAGCGCGACCCCCGTGACTTCGCCCTCTGGAAGGGCAGCAAGCCGGGCGAGCCGGAGACGGCGTCCTGGCCGACCCCGTGGGGTCGCGGCCGCCCCGGCTGGCACCTGGAGTGCTCGGCCATGGCCGGGCGCTACCTCGGCGACGCCTTCGACATCCACGGCGGCGGCCTGGACCTGCGCTTCCCGCACCACGAGAACGAGCAGGCCCAGTCCCGGGCCGCCGGCCAGGACTTCGCCTCGTACTGGATGCACAACGGCTGGGTGACTCTCGGCGGCGAGAAGATGAGCAAGTCGATGGGCAACACCGCGCTGGTCGACGAGGTGGTCCAGCGGGTCCGCCCGGTCGAGCTCCGCTACTACCTCGTCGCCCCGCACTACCGCTCGACGATCGAGTTCACCGACGCCGCGCTGGAGGAGGCCGGGCAGGCCTACCGCCGGATCGAGTCGTTCGTGAAGCGCGCCGTCGAGCGCGTGGGGTCGCAGGTGGAGGGCGAGCTGCCTGCCGAGTTCCGCGCGGCGCTCGACGACGACCTGAGCACCCCGGCCGCGATCGCCGCGGTCCACGAGGCGGTCCGGCAGGGCAACACCGCCCTGGCCGACGGCGACGACGCCGCGATCGGGGCCGCGCTCGGCTCGGTGCGCGCGATGCTCGGCGTCCTGGGCCTCGACCCGCTCGACCCGCAGTGGGTCAGCGCGGGCGGAACGGACGACCGGCTGGCGCAGGCCACCGACGGGCTGGTGGCGCTCGCTCTCGAGCAGCGCCGGGCGGCCCGTGCACGCAAGGACTTCGCGGCGGCGGACGCGATCCGCGACCAGCTCGCCGCCCTCGGCCTCTCGGTCGAGGACACCCCGCAAGGAACCCGATGGGAGCTGAGCCGCTGATGGCCGGCAACAGCCAACGCCGAGGCCGTAGCGACGGTGCAGGCAAGAAGACCGCCACCGCAGGTACTGGTGGCAAGAACCGGCGGTCGCTCGCCGGACGTGGCGCGACCCCGCCCGCCGAGCAGCGCACCGGGCACCCCGCCGCGCGCCGCGCCGCGGACGAGGCCCGCCAGCGCGCGGACCGGGCGCGGGCCCGTCAGCGTTCCGCGGAGCAGCCGGAGCTGCTGCTCGGCCGCAACCCCGTCGTCGAGGCGCTGCGCGCGCGGATCCCCGCGACGGCGCTGTACGTCGTCACCGGCGACACCACCCGGCCCGGCGCGGACGAGCGGATCACCGAGGCGCTGGGGCTGGCTGCGGACCGCGGCCTGCCGCTGCTCGAGGTCGGCAAGGGCGAGTTCGACCGGATGTCCCAGGGCGCGCTGCACCAGGGCATCGGCCTGCAGGTGCCGCCCTACGACTACGCGCACCCGGACGACTTCCTCCAGATCGCGCGCGACTCCGGCCGGGCGCCGCTGATCGTCGCCATGGACGGCGTCACCGACCCGCGCAACCTCGGCGCCGTCGTGCGCTCGGCCGCGGCCTTCGACGCCCACGGCGTCGTCGTTCCGCAGCGCCGGGCGGTCGGCATGACCGCCTCGGCCTGGCGCACCAGCGCCGGCGCGGCGGCGCGGCTGCGGGTCGCCCGCGCGGTGAACCTGCCGCGTGCGCTCACCGCCTACCAGGACGCCGGGCTCCAGACGGTCGGCCTGGCCGGCGACGGCGACGTCGAGCTGCACGAGTACGACGGCTTCGCCGACCCGGTCGCGCTCGTCGTCGGCGCCGAGGGCACCGGCCTCTCGCGGCTGGTCCGGGAGAAGTGCGACGTCGTCGTGCGCATCCCGATCGACCGCGACACCGAGTCGCTCAACGTCAGCGTCGCCGCCGGCATCGCGCTCTACCAGGCGGCCGCCGCCCGCCGCTGAGCCGACCGTTGCCCCCCGGGCAGCAGGAGGAGCACACTCCGCGGCACCGCGTCGGAGGAGGAAGTGTGCAGATCAGCCAACTGCTCCGCCACAAGAGCCGTGAAGTCGCCACCGTCGACGGGTCGGAGAGCGTCGGGACCGCGCTGGCGTTGCTGGCGGAGAAGGGCATCGGCGCGCTGGTCGTGTCCTCCGACGGCCGTCACGTCGACGGCATCATCTCCGAGCGGGACGTCGCCCGGGGACTGCACGAGCGCGGCGCCGGGCTCCTCGCCGACCCCGTGTCCAGCGTGATGACGACGGAGGTGCACGTCTGCCCGCCCGAGGCCAGCCTGGACGGTCTCGCGCGCACGATGACGGATCACCGGGTGCGGCACGTCCCCGTCGTCGCCGACGACGTCCTGGTCGGCATCGTCTCGATCGGCGACGTCGTGAAGGCCCGGCTGGACGAGCTGGAGGAGGAGCGGCGGCAGCTCGTCGACTACATCCAGGCCTGACGGTCGCAGGGCTCAGGAGAGCAGCTGGGCCACGGTGTAGATGACGAGGCCGGCGAGGCCGCCGACGACGGTGCCGTTCACCCGGATCCACTGCAGGTCGCGGCCCACCTGGAGCTCGATGCGACGGCTGGTCTCCTCGGTGTCCCAGCGGGCGACGGTGCTGCTCACCAGGTCCGCCAGGTCTCCGGAGAACCGCTCGACGGCGTACCCCACGGCGCGGCGGCTGTGCCGCTGGACCAGCTCGCGGACGGTCGGGTCGTTCTGCAGCAGCTTCGCGCCATCGGCGATCAGCGCGGTGATCCGCTCCCGCAGCGGCGAGGTGGGGTCGGCCGCGGCGGTGAGGAAGGTGTTCTTCGCGGTGGTCCACAGCGAGCCGGACCAGTCGCGGATCGCCGGGTGCTCGAGCACCTCCCGCTTGAACTCCTCGACCCGCTCCGCGGTCTCCGGGTCGGTGCGCAGCGCGTGCACGTAGGCCCGCAGCCGGGCGTCGTAGGAGCGGCGCAGCTCGTGGCGGGAATCGTCGCCGACCTCGGCGATGAAGCTGTGGATCCCGGCGAACGCGCGGTCGAAGACGCGGTCGTCCACCCAGTCGGGCACCCAGGCGGGGGAGGCGCCGCCCAGTTGGGCCCGGAACACCAGGCGGTTCTCGTCCAGGAAGCGGGCCATCAGCCGCAGGGCCGCCGAGAGCACCTCCTGGTGCCGGTCGCCGTCCACGACCAGCTCCAGCACCCGTGCCAGGCCGGGCGCGGCAGGCGTCTCGTGCAGCTTGCGGTCGACCAGCGAGGCGACGGCGGGCTGCAGGTCCTCGTCCTTGAGCAGGTCGGTGACCGCGGTGAGGACCTTCGCGGCGTCGCCGCCCAGCCGCTCGGCCCGCCCGGGAGCGGCGAGGAAGCCACCCAGCCGGCCCGGGACGTCGATGGTGGCGAGCTTCTCCTCGATGACGGCGCGGGTCAGGAAGTTCTCCTGGACGAAGGCGCCCAGGCTCTCGCCGATCTGGTCCTTCTTCCGCGGGATGATCGCGGTGTGCGGGATCGGCAGCCGCAACGGGTGCCGGAAGAGGGCCGTGACCGCGAACCAGTCGGCCAGCGCGCCGACCATCGAGGCCTCGGCGGTCGCCCGCACGTACCCGACCCAGGCGCCCGCCTCCTCGCCGAGCAGGACGCAGCCGAGGAACACCGCTGCGGCGACGCCGAAGAGCCCGGTCGCCAGTCGCTTCATCCGGGCGAGGTCGCGCGCGCGGGCCGGGTCGTCGAGGGACCCGGCCAGGGGCGGGGTCAGTGAGGGAGCGGCCACCCGGCCCAGCCTAGGGACCGGGGCCGGGCGGCCGCAGCGGACCTCAGCTGGTCTCGCCCAGGGTGACCTCGACGGTGCTGCTGCCCGAACCCCGGCGCACGGTGAGCTCGACGCTCTCGCCCGGGGCCAGGCTGCGCACGGCGGCGGTGAGCTCCGTGGAGGTGGTGACCGGGCGGTCGCCCACGGCGGTGACGACGTCGCCGCGCTGGAGGCCGGCGCGCTCGGCGGCGCTGTCGGGCTCCACCGTCTCGATCTGGGCGCCGGTGCCGACCTCGCTGTTCTCGTCGTCGGCCGCGGTGCGCGCGCTCACGCCGAGGAACGCGCGGGTCGCCGTGCCGGTCTCGATGATCTCCTGGGCGACCCGCTGGGCGGTGTTGCCGGGGATGGCGAAACCGACGCCGATGTTGCCGCTCTGCGACTGGCCGCCCGGCATGCCCGAGGCGACGGTGGCGATGGCGGTGTTGATGCCGATGACCTCGCCGGCGGCGTCGACCAGAGCGCCGCCGGAGTTGCCGGGGTTGATCGCGGCGTCGGTCTGGATCGCGTCGAGCACGGTCGCGTCGTCCTGGGTCGAGCCGGTGGCCACGGCGCGGTTGGTGGCGCTGATGATGCCGTCGGTGACCGTGTTGGACAGGCCCAGCGGGGCGCCGATGGCGACGGCGACGTCGCCGATCTGCAGCTCGTCGGAGTCGGCGAAGGTGGCCGGCGTCAGGTCGTCGGCGCCGTCGAGCCGGAGCACCGCGAGGTCGAAGGCGGGATCGGTCCCGACGATCTCGGCGTCGTAGAGCGCCCCGTCGGAGGTGCGCACCTGCACGCTGCCGCCGTTCCCGCCCTCGGCGACGACGTGGTTGTTGGTGAGCACGTAGCCGTCGGCGGTGAGGACGACGCCGGAGCCGCTGCCGGCGCCCGACCCGCTGGAGACGTAGACGGTGACGACGCTGGGAGCGGCCTTGGCGGCGGCCGCGGTCGCGGTGGTGGCCCGCTCCGGATCCTTGATCGTCACGCTCTGCGCCGGCGCGGAGGAGCTGGAGGTCCCGTCGGACCCGTCGAGGAAGGTGGCCACGCCTGCCCCGGCGCCGCCGCCGATCAGCGCACCGGCGACCAGGCCGACCAGCCCGATGCGGAGCCGGCTCCCGCGGGCCGACGTCCGCTCCGGCTGTGCGGCCGGCGGCGTCGGGAAGCCGCCGTAGCCGGGGTAGGTCGGCGGCTGGGCGGTCTGCTGGGCCGTGTGCTGGATGGTGTCCTGCTGGCCGGCCGGCTGCGGGGGCTGCCAGCCGTACTGCTGGCCGGTTCCGGGGTGCTGGTGCTCGCTCACGGGTCCGATCCTCTCCTGGCACGACCGTCCGGTCGCGCTGTCGGTACCACTGTCCGCCGGTGCGCTGGTGCGTCGCTGGACGAGGGCTGTGAGTCTGCTGGGCGCCGGGCCTAGCGGGGGACGGGGAGCAGTCGGCCGCGGGCCACCATCTCGGTGACCGCCCAGACCGCGAGCACCTCCGCGGCGAGCAGGCCGAGGAGCACCAGCAGCTGCGCCGCCCCCGCCTCGAGCGGCGTGCCGCCACCGAGCAGCACCCCGACGAACGCGCCGGGCAGCGTGACCAGCCCGACGGTGCGCGTCTGGTCCAGCGGGGGGATCAGCGCGGTGCCGGCCACGGGGCGGGCGACGAGCAGCACCGCGTCGCGGGGGAGGAGGCCCAGGGCGAGCCCGGCCTCCACCTCCCCGGACCGGCGGTCGAGCTCGTCGCGCAGCCGGCGGCCGGCCAGCGAGGTGGCGCTCATGGCGCCGCCGATCAGGATCCCGGCGATGGGGATGACCGCCTCGCCCCGCAGCGGCACGGTGCCGCTGGCGAGGACGAGCCCGACCACGGGCGCCGCCCCGCCGACGACGGGGAGCGCGGTGGCGAGCAGCCGGCGGGCGGCGCCGGGGGAGCGCAGGGGACGACCGGTGGTCCGGCCGGCGGCCGTGGCCGTGGCGACGGAGACCATCAGCAGCACGAACAGGGCGGAGAGCTCCAGCGAGCCGACGACGAGGAGCAGCACCGCGGACACCGCGGCCAGCTGGACAGTCGCGCGAACGGCGGCCACGAGCACGCTGCGGTCCTCGCCGAGCCCCGACAGCCGTCCGCTTCCCGCCGCCAGCGCGGTCAGGAGCACGAGGACGACGGCGAGCCGGACGTCGACGACGACCACGGAGGACCCCACGACGCCAGATCCTGCCGGTCGGCACGCGCCCGTCCGGGAGCGGGTGATCGTCCGCTGACCCCGTGTGCAACACGACCTCTCGCCGGGTAGTGCCCCGTCCGGCGGGCCGCACCGCCCCAACTTCTGCCGTGGAGGCTGCTCGTGCCCGTCCGTGGTCCCCTGCTCCGGTTCCTCGCCGGCATCGGTCTGGTCCTCGTCGCCGCTCTCTCGGTGGTCGGCGGCATCGCGCTGCGCGGCCCCGGCCTGATGGCCGTGCTCGTCTCCGGGGCCATGGCCGGCTGCGTGACGGCGGGTGTCGCGCGGGAGACGGTGGAGCCCCGCCGCCGGTCGGTGCTGGAGTCCGCGCTGCTGGGCGTCGCGGTCACCGTCGTCACGCTCCTCGTCCTCAGCGGGACGGCGATGCTCGCGGGCGGCGGGGCGGCGGTGCTGCTGGTCGGTCTCGCCGGGGCCGGCTGGGCGACGAACCGGTGGCTCCGCGAGCGCCGGCTCCGCGCCGCCCTGGCCGGACCCGCAGCCGGACGCCTGGCCGGAGCCTCCTCCCGGCCCGCGGGCTCCCTGCGAGGACCGGTCCCGACCGTGGACGAGCTGAGCACCGGTGACCTGGCGGAGGAGTGGCTGCGCTCTGGCTCGGTCCTGCAGGGTGCTCTGGCGCCGGCCGCCCGGCAGGGCCTGGTCGCCCGCCGCGCGCAGGTGCTGGACGAACTGGAGCGGCGGGATCCCGCCGGGTTCGCGCGCTGGATGGCGGCGGGGCCCCTGGCCAGCGCCGACCCGGCCGGCTATCTGCGGTCGGAGCCGCCGCGCGCCGACCCCAGCGCGGAGACCGAGGCGGCCTGAGCCCTCGGCGGGCACCTACGATCGACGCGGCCACCGGCGGTGGTCACCGCCGGCGTGGCGCAACTGGTAGCGCACCCGACTTGTAATCGGGCGGTTAGGGGTTCGAGTCCCCTCGTCGGCTCAGTCGAAGCTGCCCGAGCCGTCGCGGCGGTAGGGCGAGAGTCGTTCGAGCCGCTCGCGCTCGGCGCGGCGGGCGCGCAGCCGGGCCGCCGTCCCCGGTTCGTAGCCGGCCTTCGCCACGCGGTGCTCGATCGTCTCGACCATGTAGGCCAGCGAGAACAGCAGCCCGAGCAGGAGGCCCCCGACGGCGGCGGAGATCCGGTCGCTCAGCGGCACCGGGATGGCCAGCAGGCAGATCAGCACCAGCGGGCTGAGCTGGACCACCGCACGGGCCAGGTGCCGCCACACCCAGGTGCGCCGGGTGGTGTCCTCCAGCACCCAGGGCGAGAGCCGCCGGGGGAGGCCGCCGCCGAGGGCGTACCAGATCCACCGCAGGGGATCGGGCCGCGAGCTGCTCACGCACCGACGGTAGGCCGATCCGGTTGCGTGCTGTCGATCGGGAGGCCCGGCGTACGGTGCGGTGCGTGGACGAGCGTCGCCTGGGGGTGGTCTCCGGGATCGGCGCCTACGCGCTCTGGGGGCTGTTCCCGCTCTACTTCCCCCTGCTGGAGCCGTCCGGCGGGCTGGAGATCGTCGCCCACCGGGTGGTCTGGTCGCTGCTCTTCGTCGGCATCCTGCTGACCGTCGTGCGCCGGTGGGGGCACGTCCGTGCCGCGGCCCGGAGCGGCCGCAGTCTGCTGATCCTGGCCGGCGCCGCGGTGTTCTTGATGGGCAACTGGCTGCTCTTCGTCCACGGCGTGAACTCCGGGCAGGTCGTCGAGACCTCGCTCGGTTACTTCATCAACCCGCTCGTCAGCGTGCTGCTCGGGGTCGTGGTGTTCAGCGAGCGGCTGCGGCCGCTCCAGTGGGTCGCCGTCGGCATCGCCACCGTCGCCGTCCTGGTGCTGACCATCGACTACGGACGGCCGCCCTGGATCGCGCTGGGGCTGGCCGCGAGCTTCGGCCTCTACGGCCTGATGAAGAAGCTGGTGGTGGTCGAGGCGGCTCCGGGGCTGTTCCTGGAGACGGCGCTCGTCGCGCTGCCGGCCGCGGCGATCCTGGCCGTCCTCCACGGCGGAGGTGACGGAACGTTCGCCACCGCCGGGTCGGGACACGCGCTGCTGCTCATGAGCTCGGGGATCGCGACGGCGATCCCGCTGCTGCTCTTCGCGACCGCGGCCCGACGGATCCCGCTGTCCACCGTCGGCCTGCTGCAGTACCTGACGCCGCTGATGCAGCTGTCGATCGGGGTCTTCGTCTACGGGGAGCCGATGCCACCGGCCCGGCTGGCCGGTTTCGTGATCGTCTGGGTCGCGCTGGCGGTGTTCACCGCGGACAGCCTGCGACACGCCCGAGCCGGCGCGCGACGGAGGTCACGGGAGGCTCTGGTTCCCACCCCCTGAGCCCGCTCCGCGGACCCGCCGCGGCGCTGCCCGGGAACTGTCGGTGGGCGGCGCTACGGTCGCTTTCGTAGCCGTCCGGGACATCCCGGCGGCGGGCAGGGAAGAGGCGGAACCAGCGATGAGCAGCGACCCGGCACCAGTGGTCCCCCAGCCCCGGGCAGACGGTCCCGGGGAGGCGTTCCCGCAGGTGGGGGCGGCAGGGCTTTCCCGCCGGGAGCACGACGTGCTCCGGTTCGAGCGGCAGTGGTGGCGGCGGGCCGGTGCCAAGGAGACGGCGATCCGGGACCAGTTCGGAACCACGGCCACCCGGTACTACCAGGCGCTCAACGCCCTGGTCGAACGGCCCGAGGCGCTGGCCGCCGACCCGGTGCTCGTGCAGCGGCTCCGACGTCTCCGTTCGGCGCGTCAACGAACGCGTTCGTCTCAGGTCCTGGGCAAGGCGAATTACATGGATTAGATTTGCTCACCGTGGGCAGGCACGCCGCGTCAGGCAGTGACGGAGTAGACCAGGGGAACGCTCCTGCAGCCGCTGGGCGGCGCAGGACCGATACCCCCGAGGGATCGCGCCCTGTCATGGGGATGAGCGATCATCCGACCACCCGGGATCGTGATCGGTCGGGTCGTCGTGACGTCCTGCTCGGGACGCCTCCGGCCGAGCGCGCGCCGCAGGGCTCCCGCTCGCGCCTGCCGCTGCCCCCGGTTCCGGTCGGCGCCCGCCCCGGCGGTGCGCCCGCGCCGCGACCCCCGGTCGCCCCGGCTCGCCCCGTTCCGGCTGCCGAGCCGCGGATCGGGCTGGCCGTGCCCGCTCGCGCCGCCGACGCACGGGTGTCGGCGCCCTCCGGTGAGGCGCTCCTCCCGAAGCCGGTCCACTCCGCTGCCAAGGCCGCTGCGCCGTCGCTGACGCCGTCCGGTTCCTGGGTGGAGGACGAGGCCCTGGTGACCACGGGTCCGAGCCGCGCCCCGCGCCCGGCACCCCGGGCTCCCCGCGTTCCGCGCCAGACCACTCCGACGGGCGCCCCGTCGTCGTCCTACGGCGACTGGACCAAGCCCTCCCGCGCCGACGCGGCGCGGCGCGGCGCCTTCGACCTCGGCACGGATCTCGACCTGCCGCAGGCGCTGGTGCCGCCGATGACCACCGCGATCCCCGAGCGGAACGTCGTCTCGACGCGCGCCGCCGACGTCGACGAGTTCGACGACTACGACGAGGCCCTCGCGGACGAGTACGACGACCTCGACGCCGAGGGCGCTCCCGCCGCCGTCCGTGGCCCGGCCAGCGGCGCCACCAAGGCCGGCCGCGCCGCCTACCGCGCCGAGCGTCAGGCCGCCGACTCCGCCCGCCGCCGGGCCGCCAAGAAGAACGGCACCCCGGAGGTCATCTTCGAGGACGAGGAGGAGCACAAGCCGCGGCTCGTCCTCAAGAGCCTGGTCGCCATGGCGGTCGTCGCGCTCGCCGTCCTCGGCGTCTACACCGTGACCCAGCCGCCGGCGCAGGAGACGAGCACGCAGACTCCGTCCGCCCCGACCACCGTCGCCGCCCCGGTCGCCCCGACCGCGGAGCTGCCGCCGCTGGCCAACGAGCCGATCTCGCTGGAGCCCGAGGCCCCGGTGGGCGGCAAGCTCCCCGTGACCGTCCTCAACGCCACCGACGTCACCGGCCTCGCCGGCAAGATCTCCTCCGCCGTCGTCGCCGGGGGCTGGGAGTCCCCGGGCGTCGGCGCCTACGAGGGCAGCCCGGTCGCCGCCACCACCGTCTTCTTCACCGAGGGCGACGAGGCGCAGCGCCAGGCCGCGGTCGCGCTGCAGCAGCAGTTCCCCGAGCTCGCCGGCCCCGCGGCCCGGTTCTTCGAGGTCAGCGGCGTGCCGGCCCCGGGCTTGGTCATCGTCGCCACCGGCAACTGGACGCCCTGACGCAGACGGGTCGGCCCGCGCGGAACACGCGCGGCGTCCCGCCCGTTGGGCGCTTCGTGCGCTCCCTCCGCGGGCCCGTGCGTGCGGGTGGACGCGCTCCGCTCGCCGCCCTGCTCGCCGTCCTCCTGTCCTCCGCCACTGTCGCGTTCGCGCCGTCGGCGACCGCCGCCGAGATCCGGACCGAGGACGCCCGCGTCCCCTCCGGCTCCGGTGCGGACGCCGTCGAGCTCGACACCACCCTGTACCTGCCCGACACCGAGGAAGCCGCTCCGGCGGTCGTCCTCGCGCACGGGTTCGGTGGCAGCAAGAGGTCGGTGGCCGATGACGCCACCGCGCTCGCCGAGCGGGGCTACGTGGTGCTCACCTTCTCCGCCCGCGGCTTCGGCGAGAGCACCGGGCAGATCGGTCTGAACGACCCCCGCTACGAGATCGCGGACCTCTCCACCCTGCTGGACCTGCTCGCCGAGCGCGACGACGTGCAGCTCGACGCCGACGGTGATCCGCGGGTGGGCGTCGCCGGTGGCTCCTACGGCGGCGGGCTGGCGCTGCTCGGCGCCGCCTACGACGACCGGGTCGACGCGATCGCGCCGCAGATCACCTGGAACTCGCTTACCACGGCGCTGTTCCCCTCGCAGACCGGCACCCCCGAGGCCGGCACGGTGGCCGCCACTCCGCAGACGGCGGACGCCGGCGTCTACAAGCGGCTCTGGGCCGGCATCTTCTTCGGCATCGGGGCCGCGCCCGGCGGCGACCTGCTCGGCGGTTTCGGGGGCGGCGGGGGTACCGACGACGAGAGCGGGAGCGGCGACGGGGCCTCGGCGGGTCCGGTCGGCGGGCGCTCCATGGGCGGTATCCCGCCGGAGCTCCTGGAGCGCGCGGCCCGCAACCCTGAGGTGGTGGAGCAGCTGCTCACCTGCGGCCGGTTCCGGGTCGACATCTGCACCGCCTACCAGGCCGCCGCGGAGGCGGGCACGCTCACGCCCGAGGTCGCCGCGGTCCTCGACCGCAGCAGCCCGGCCGGCGTGCTCGACCGCATCGAGGCGCCCACCCTGCTGATCCAGGGCACCCAGGACTCGCTGTTCGGCCTCGGCCAGGCAGACGCCAACGCCCGCGGCATCGCCGCGAACGGAACGCCGGTGAAGGTGGTCTGGTTCGCCGGCGGTCACGACTCGCAGTCGTCGGACAGCCAGACCGAGGCTCTGCGCGAGCAGGTCGGCGGCTGGTTCGACTGGCACCTGCGGGGCGAGGGCGAGGACCCCGGCACCGGTTTCGAGTACCCGGCGCCCACCGGCATCGGGGCCACTCTCGGCCGGGTGCAGGGCGGCAACCGCACGATCATCGCCGACAGCTACCCGGGCCTGGCGGGCGAGGAGTCCTCCGCACGCCGTCAGGTGCAGCTCGAGGGGCCCCTGCAGCCGGTGGTCAACCCGGCCGGCGGAACGCCCGCGGCCCTGACCACCGTCCCCGGCCTGGGCGCCCTCACGTCCGCCCTCGGCGGGACGACCCTGGAGATTCCCGGCCAGTTCGCCGCCTTCGACAGCGAGCCGCTGGACGCCGCCCTCGAGGTCGTCGGCGCCTCGACCGTGGACCTCGAGATCGCGGCCCCGGAGGGCTCGGCCACGCTGTTCGCCAAGCTCTACGACGTCGGCCCCGACGGCACCATGACGCTGCCCAGCGGACTGGTCGCCCCACTCGCCCTGACCGGCGTCTCCGCGGATCCGGCCGCCCCCACGCGGGTCTCGGTCACCCTTCCGGGGATCGTGCACCGGTTCGAGGCCGGCCACACCATGCGGGTCGTCGTCTCCTCGACCGACCAGGGCTACGCGCTGCCCGTCGCGGCCGGCGCCTACTCGGTCGGGCTCGCGGCGGCCGACCTCGCCGTTCCGGAGGTGGGTGGGCAGGCCGAGAACACCGGCGGTTCGTCGCGCTGGTGGGTCCTGCTGGGCGTGCTCGCCGCGCTCGGCCTGCTCGGCTGGCTGGCCGCGCGGTGGTGGGGTGCCCGTCGCCGTCGGCAGATCTCTGTCGCCGACCCCGACGGCGAGGACGTCCCGCTGCGCTTCGAGGGCGTGACGAAGGCCTACAAGGACGGCTTCGTCGCCGTGAAGGACCTGTCGTTCGAGGTCCGCCGCGGTCAGGTGCTCGGCCTGCTCGGCCCCAACGGCGCCGGCAAGACGACGTCGCTGCGCATGCTCATGGGCCTGATCAAGCCCACCGAGGGGCGGATCAGCATCTTCGGCCACGCGGCGGGCCCGGGCGCCCCGGTGCTGTCCCGGCTGGGCTCGTTCGTCGAGGGCACCGGCCTGCAACCGCACCTCTCCGGCCGCGACAACCTCACGCTCTACTGGGCCGCCACCGGCCGCCCGCTCGAGGACGCGCACATGGAGGAGGCGATCGCCGTCGCCGGCCTGGGCTCGGCGCTCGACCGCCCGGTGCGCCGCTACAGCCAGGGCATGCGCCAGCGGGTCGCGATCGCGCAGGCGATGCTCGGCCTGCCCGACCTGCTGGTGCTCGACGAGCCGACCAACGGGCTGGACCCGCCGCAGATCCACGCGATGCGCGAGGTGCTGCGCGACTACGCGGCCACCGGACGCACGGTCATCGTCTCCAGCCACCTGCTCAGCGAGATCGAGCAGACCTGCAGCCACGTCGTCGTCATGGCGAAGGGGCAGAAGATCGTGCAGGGCACCGTGGAGGAGATCGTCGGCACCGGGGGATCGGTGCTCGTGGGCCTGGCCGACGACGCCGACACCGACCGCGCCATCGCCGTCCTCGGCGCGGTGCCCGGGGTGACCGCGTCCCGCACCGACGAGGGTCTGGTGGCCGAGCTCGAGGGCGCCCGCCGCTCCGACGCCCTGCAGGCGCTGGTGTCCGCGGGGATCGCCGTCGACCAGTTCACGCCGCGACGACGGCTCGAGGACGCGTTCCTCGCGCTGGTGGGGGAGTCATGACCAGCACCGACCACGTGCAGCCGACCGGGGCGGTCAAGGGCTACCGGCCCGAGCGCACGCTGCGGCTGTCGGTGGAGCTGCGCCGGCAGTTCACCCGGCGCCGCACCCTCGGCGTCTACCTGCTGATGGCCGCGCTTCCGCTGGTGCTCATCGCCGCCCTGAAGCTGGGCGCCAACGAGGAGGCGGAGTCCAACAGCCGGATCAACCTCGTCGACGTCGCCACCTCCAGCGGACTGAACTTCACGCTGTTCGTGCTGTTCGCGACCACCGGGTTCTTCCTGGTCGTCGTCTACGCGCTCTTCTTCGGCGACGCCGTCGCCACCGAGGCGCAGTGGGGGTCGCTGCGCTACGCGCTGGCCACCCCGGTGCCCCGGATGCGGCTGCTCCGCCAGAAGTGGTTCGCCGCCCTGGTGCAGTCGGTGGCCGCGCTGCTCACGCTCGTGGTGGTGGCCGTCGTCGCCGGCGGGCTCGCCTTCGGCTTCGACGACATCCAGACGCCGGTCGGGGTGACCCTCGACCAGGGCGACGGCATGGTGCGTCTGGCCGGGATGCTCGGCTACCTCGCCGTCCACCTGCTCGTCGTGGGTGCGCTGGCGTTCTGGTTCTCCACGATCACCGACGCGCCTCTCGCGGCCGTCGGCGGGGCCGTCTTCACGATGGTGGTCTTCGCGATCCTCGACCAGGTCGAGCAGCTCGGGTCGATCCGCGACTGGTTCCCGACGGCGGAGGAGTTCGCCTGGACCGACCTGCTGCAGACGCCGATCGACTCCGGGGACATGTTCCGCGGCGTCATCCAGTCGCTGGTCTACGTCGCGATCTTCACCGCGCTCGGCTTCCGGCACTTCGCCCGCCGCGACGTCACCTCCTAGGTCGGCGTCGCGCGATCGGTGCGCCGAAAGGACCACGGTGTTCGCGCGGCCTAGGCGATCCGACCCGTAGCGGACCGGATCGCGGCGGCGACGTCCTCGGCGTTCTTGCACGACACGAGGAACAGCCGCCAGCCGCCGTGCTCGTCATCGAGCTCGATGCGGACCGCCTCGCGACCCAGGTAGACGAAGGTCGCCGCTCGACCGCGCGGGACCGCGGCCCTCGACGATGCAGTGACCACGGCGCCCAGCAGCGCCGTGTTGCCGGCGAAGCCGAGGTCGACGTCGTGCAGGGTCTCTCTCGGGTGGGCGTCGACCGTCACGCCCCGGATGGCGGCCACCGGAGCCGAGGGGCTGTGGAGCCGAAGGTCGAGCAGCTTCTCGAGGGCGTTGAGGCGGAGCCTGAGCTGGTCACCGACGACCTCGAGACGAGCCATCAGGCGCGGCCCAGTGCGGTGCGCACTGCCTGGGCCCAGCCCTCGCCCATCGCGCCGTCGGTGACGGTGACGTTCGGGACGGCGGCCAGCGCCTCGGCCATGCCGTCGACGGCCGCGCCGTTCGCGGTGATGAACAGCCGGCCGACGGCGGGCGCCATGTCCAGGTCGCTGACGCTGTCGCCGATCGCGACGGCGTCGGCGGGGGAGAGGCCGCGGCGCTCGAGGTCCCAGGCGATCGCCGCGCCCTTGGAGATGCCGCGCGGCATCAGGTGGTAGACCCGCGGCGGTGCGGCGTCGTCGTCCAGACCCATCCAGGAGGCGGCCGGGATGGCGCCGTTGTCCTTGAGCGTCAGCCAGCCCGCGCCCTGCTCGTCCAGCCAGGCGTCGACGGCGAGCGGGTCGACCCGGCCGCGCAGCAGCGCGTCGGTGTCGTGGGTGGTGTGCCAGGGCGCGTGCCACTCGAGCCGACCGGCGTTCGCGGCGATGAGCTCCTCGACGACGCCGAGGGAGGCCATCACGTCCATCGGGGTGCGGTCGCCGTAGGACTCGGGGAGCTCGCCGCGCAGCCGGTGCGGGGTGCGGCCGGAGCCCCAGCCGATGGTGGCGCCCAGTTCGGCGATCGCACCGTCGGCGGCGAAGATGCGCCCCGCCTCCACGACCTGCTCGTAGGTCCGGCCGCTGACCAGGACCAGCGCGACGCCGGCGCGGTGCAGCTCGACCAGGGCCGCGGCCGGCCCGTCGGTCAGTTCCCGCCCCGCCGTGTGCCAGAAGGAGCCCCGCGGGCCCACCATCGTCCCGTCGAGATCGGTGTAGACGACGCGCACGCTCACCGGGCCATCCTGTCCGGCCGCCGCCGGCCGTCCGCGACTGGGTAGAGTGCGGGCTGTTCACTCATCCAGAGGGGCAGAGGGACACGGCCCGATGAAGCCCCGGCAACCGCCGCCTGCGTTCGCGCAGCGGGAGGTGCCAATTCCGTCCTGTGCGGCTCGACGGCCCGACGCAGGGAAGATGAGGAGGTAGTCGTCGCATGACTCTGACCGCTCCGGGCTCCGTCCAGGCCGATTCGTCCGCCGGGGGACCCGTTCCCCCCTGTCCCGCCCGGGGGCTGGTCTGCCGCAACTGCGGCGCCACCTTCGGCCTCATCGCCGAGCACGCCTGCGCCGAGTGCTTCGGGCCGCTCGAGGTCGACTACGACCCCGAGATCATGAAGAGCGTCACCCGCGAGCAGATCGAGGCCGGACCGCAGAACATCTGGCGCTACGTGGCCCTGCTCCCCGTGGGCCAGGACCCGGCGTCCCGCGTCTCGCTCGACCCGGGCATGACCCCGCTGGTGCGCGCCGACCGGCTGGCCGAGGAGCTCGGGCTCACCGGTGGCCTCTGGGTCAAGGACGACTCCGCGAACCCGACCCACTCCTTCAAGGACCGCGTGGTGTCGCTCGCCGCCACCGCCGCCAAGGGCCTGGGCTACACGAAGATCGCCGCCGCCTCCACCGGCAACCTGGCCAACTCGGTGGCTGCGCACGCCGCCCGCGTCGGCCTGCCGTCCTACGTCTTCATCCCCTCGGACCTCGAGCCGGGCAAGGTCGTGCAGTCCGCCGTCTACGGCCAGACGCTCGTCGCCGTCGACGGCTCCTACGACGACGTCAA
The DNA here is from genome assembly GCF_020166105.1 of Blastococcus sp. LR1. Classification (GTDB taxonomy): domain Bacteria; phylum Actinomycetota; class Actinomycetes; order Mycobacteriales; family Geodermatophilaceae; genus Blastococcus. The sequence goes on along the minus strand of NZ_JAIUJY010000002.1, from coordinate 481,812 downwards.
CCGGCTGACCAGCGAGCTCGCCGAGACCGACGAGTTCGAGGACACCGCCTTCGTCAACCAGAACGTCCGGCCGTACTACGCCGAGGGTTCCAAGACGATGGGCTACGAGATCGCCGAGCAGCTCGGCTGGCGCATCCCGGCCCAGGTCGTGATCCCGATGGCGTCCGGCTCGCTGCTGACCAAGGTGGACAAGGCGTTCCGCGAGCTCACCGCCGCGGGCATCGTCGAGGCCACCGAATGGACGATCTTCGGCGCCCAGTCCGCCGGCTGCGACCCGATCGCCACCGCGTTCGACAACGGCTGGGACGTCGTCAAGCCGGTCAAGCCGACCGGGATCGCCAAGTCGCTGAACATCGGCAACCCCGCCGACGGCCCGTACGCCCTGGACGCCATCCGGCGCACCGGTGGCTCGGTCGCCCGCGTGGGTGACGACGAGATCGTGCAGGGGATCCGCGACCTGGCCCGCACCACCGGCGTCTTCGCCGAGACCGCCGGTGGCGTCACCGTCGCGGTGCTGCGCAAGCTCGTCGAGGGCGGCCAGCTGGACCCGGCGAAGGAGACCGTCGTCCTCAACACCGGCGAGGGCCTCAAGACCCTCGACCCGCTGGAGCCGGTCGTCGGCCCCACGCACCGGGTCGAGCCGTCGCTGAAGTCCGCGCGGGCCGCCGGCCTGATCGGCTGACGCCCGGCCCGGATCGGGCGGCGCCACGTCGCCCGATCCGGGTATCGATGGGGCAGAGTTCTGGCTCCACCAGGCCTTTTCTGTTGTACCTTCTCGCGCGGTTCCAGTTCCATGTTCGTGTTCGAACGGGCGGAAGAGCTAGACCCGGTTCCCCGATCCAGAGGGACCGTCCGTACGCACGAACGTGGGAGCACACGTGGCACAGGGCACCGTGAAGTGGTTCAACGCCGAGAAGGGCTTCGGCTTCATCGCCGTCGACGGCGGGCAGGACGTCTTCGTCCACTACTCCGCCATCCAGATGGACGGCTACAAGTCCCTCGACGAGGGGCAGCGGGTGGAGTTCGAGGTCGTTCAGGGCTCGAAGGGCCCGCAGGCCGACGCCGTCCGCGCCGCCTGATCCACCGCTGAGGCGTCAGGCCCGGTCCCTCTCGGGGGACCGGGCCTGCGTCGTTCCGCGGGCCCCCGGTCGAGCGGCCCGACACCCCCGTTCTTGCACTCGCCGGGGTCGAGTGCCAGACTCGTTTCTGGCACTCGGGACTCCCGAGTGCCAATCAGGTCGGAACGGTGAGGCACCGGCGCGCGGACGCAAGGGAGTCCGTGGCAGCAGGTGTCGTCCGTCGCGGGCACCAACCCGGCCGTGCAGCGATCAATGCATGGAGGACATCACCACATGGCCAAGATGATCGCCTTCGAGGAAGAGGCGCGCCGCGGCCTCGAGCGGGGCATGAACACCCTCGCCGACGCCGTCAAGGTGACCCTCGGTCCCAAGGGCCGGAACGTCGTGCTGGAGAAGAAGTGGGGAGCCCCCACGATCACCAACGACGGCGTGAGCATCGCCAAGGAGATCGAGCTCGAGGACCCGTGGGAGAAGATCGGGGCCGAGCTCGTCAAGGAGGTCGCGAAGAAGACCGACGACGTCGCGGGTGACGGCACCACCACCGCCACCGTGCTGGCCCAGGCGCTCGTGCGCGAGGGCCTGCGCAACGTCGCCGCCGGCGCGAACCCGATGGCCCTGAAGAAGGGCATCGAGAAGGCCGTCGCTTCGGTCAGCGAGTACCTGCTCTCGACTGCCAAGGACGTCGAGACCAAGGAGCAGATCGCCGCCACCGCCTCGATCTCCGCCGCTGACCCCGCCATCGGTGAGCTCATCGCCGAGGCCATGGACAAGGTCGGCAAGGAAGGCGTCATCACCGTCGAGGAGAGCAACACCTTCGGTCTCGAGCTCGAGCTCACCGAGGGCATGCGCTTCGACAAGGGCTACATCTCGCCCTACTTCGTGACCGACACCGAGCGCATGGAGGCCGTCCTCGACGACCCGTACGTGCTCGTCGTCAACTCGAAGATCAGCTCCGTCAAGGACCTGCTCCCGCTGCTGGAGAAGGTCATGCAGGGCGGCAAGTCCCTGGCGATCATCGCCGAGGACGTCGAGGGCGAGGCCCTCGCGACCCTGGTCGTGAACAAGATCCGTGGCACCTTCAAGTCCGTCGCCGTCAAGGCACCGGGCTTCGGTGACCGCCGCAAGGCCATGCTCGGCGACATCGCCATCCTCACCGGTGGTCAGGTCATCAGCGAGGAGGTCGGCCTCAAGCTCGAGAGCGCCGGCGTCGAGCTGCTGGGCCGCGCCCGCAAGGTCGTCGTCACCAAGGACGAGACGACGATCGTCGAGGGTGCCGGTGACGCCGACCAGATCCAGGGTCGCGTCAACCAGATCCGCGCGGAGATCGACAAGTCGGACTCCGACTACGATCGCGAGAAGCTGCAGGAGCGCCTGGCCAAGCTGGCCGGTGGCGTCGCCGTCATCAAGGCCGGCGCCGCGACCGAGGTCGAGCTCAAGGAGCGCAAGCACCGCATCGAGGACGCGGTGCGCAACGCCAAGGCCGCCGTCGAGGAGGGCATCGTCGCCGGTGGTGGCGTCGCTCTCGCGCAGGCCACGGCCGTCGCGTTCGACAAGCTCGAGCTCGAGGGTGACGAGGCGACCGGTGCCAACATCGTGCGCGTCGCGCTCGAGGCCCCGCTGAAGCAGATCGCGATCAACGCAGGCCTCGAGGGTGGCGTCGTCGCGGAGAAGGTCCGCAACTCGGAGACTGGCTGGGGCCTCAACGCCGCCACCGGCGAGTACGTGGACCTGATCGCGGCCGGTATCATCGACCCGGCCAAGGTCACCCGCTCCGCGCTGCAGAACGCCGCCTCCATCGCGGCGCTCTTCCTCACCACCGAGGCCGTCATCGCCGACAAGCCGGAGAAGAACGCTCCCGCTGCCGGCGGCGGCGACATGGGTGGCATGGGCGGCATGGACTTCTGAGTCCGTCCCACCCGTAGTACCTCGCACGTCCCGACAGGGGCGGTCCGCTTCGGCGGGCCGCCCCTGTCGGCGTTCGTGGGGTCGGGCGGCGGCTCCAGCCGCGCGTCCGGACGTCCAGCCGCGCCGCGTACCGGCTGAACGGTCGACGACGCGGCTGGACGTCGCTCGAACGGGGCGGTGCGTCAGCGGTGATCGGCGGGGGTAGGCGGACCCGGTGACCGTGATCATCGGGACCTCGGGCTGGCAGTACCGCGACTGGCGCGGCGCCTTCTATCCGCCGAAGCTCCCGCAGCGGCTGTGGCTGGAGCACTACGTCGAGCACTTCGCGACGGTGGAGAGCAACAACGCCTTCTACCGGCTGCCCGAGCGCGAGACGTTCGTGAAGTGGAAGGACCGCACCCCCGAGGACTTCCGGTGGGCGGTCAAGGCCAGCCGGTTCCTCACCCACATCAAGCGGTTGCGGGAGCCGGAGGAGCCGGTGGCCCGCCTGATGGGCCGCGCGGAGGGGCTGGAGACCAAGCTCGACACGATCCTGCTGCAGCTCCCGCCGACCCTGAAGGCCGATGCCGACCTGCTGCGCGACTGCCTGGCGCAGTTCCCCGGCGGCACGCGGGTGGCGGTGGAGCCGCGACACGAGTCGTGGTGGACCGACGAGATCCGCGCCCTGCTGGAGCGCTACGGGGCGGCGCTGTGCTGGGCCGACCGGGACGAGCAGCCGATCGCCCCGCTGTGGCGCACCACCGACTGGGGCTACCTGCGCTTCCACCACGGGTTCGAGCAGTGGGGTTACCGCTCGGAGACCCTGCAGCTGTGGGCGGACCGGATTGCCGAGACGTACGGCGAGGACGACGTCCTCGTGTACTTCAACAACGACCCGGGCTGCGCCGCGGTGATCGACGCGGTGCGCTTCGCCGACGCGGTCCGCCGCGCGGGAGGTACTCCGACGCGCGTGCCCACGGCGGACCAGGCGACCGGGGTGGCCTGGCCGGCAGCCTGACCCGGCCGCCCAGAGGTCAGTCGTCCTCGGTGTCCTTCTCCGCGGCCTTGCGGGCCTGCTCGGCAGCTTCCTTGGCGGCCTCACGGGCCTCCTCGGCTGCTTCCCGGGCCTGCTCCTCGGCTTCCTCGGCGGCCTCGCGTGCCGCCTCCTGGGCCTCCTGCGCGGCCCGCTCCTGGGCCTTGGCGGCCTCGCGGGCCACCTTCTCCTGCTCCTTGGCCGCCTCGCGGGCGGCCTTCTCCTGCTCCTTCGCGGCGTCGCGGGCGTCCTTCTCGGCGTCGCGCTGCTCGTGGCGGGCCTGGTTCTCCTCGAGCTTCTCGCGAGCGTGCTCGTCGGCGTGCTCGATGGCGTTGTCGAGGCCGCGCCCGTCGCTGTCGTCCTCAGCGCCCTCGTCCTGGGCGGCCTCGTCCTCGGTCGAGTCCTCGGTGGAGTCGTCCGGCGAGTCCTCCGCGGAGTCATCCGTCCCGTCGTCGTCGCCCGGACCGTCCAGGCCCGAGTCGTCGGTCTCGGCCGCGTCATCCTGGTCCGAGTCGGCCGAGTCGGCCGAGTCGGCCGAGTCGGGGAGGTCGAAGGGCGACACCGTCTCGACGGCCTGCGCAACGACGTTCTGCACCGGCTCGGGCAGTGCGTTGGCGGCGCCCGCTCCCGTCACACCGGCGGCGGCGATGCCCAGACCGGTGGCCACCTGCGCCGCGGTGCTCGCGCCGGCGATCTTCGCCACGACAGCGGCCAGACCCTCGAGAAGTGCCATGAATCCGTGCTCCCTCTGAACCTGTGCCGCCCATGCGGCTGCTCCATCCGTCATCGGCACGGAGAGCGGTCGGCTACAGCGGATTCACCCGGACGGAGAGCTCAGAGGACGTCGACCGCCTCGGTGTGCCGCACGCCGAGCTGGTCGGCCGCCTGACCCAGCACGTCCTGCACGGCGAGGGTGTCGGCCAGCGGCATCACGGCGCTCTCGGTACGACCGGCGCGCAGGCACTCGGTGACCTCGATCAGCTCGTGCGCGTACCCGGCGCCGGTCTGCGGGCGGGTGATCTCCTCGGGCTCGGCGCCCTGGCGGTGCAGCACGATCGTCCGCGGGTGGTGGAAGCGGGGGAGGACGTCGATCCAGCCGGTCGTCCCCACCACGCGGGCGGCGCCGGGCAACGCGTACCGCAGCGACGTCGTCAGCGCGGCGTTCCGGCCGTCGTCGTAGCCCAGCAGGATCGCCGCCTCGGCGTCGGCGCCCGAGGGGAAGACCGAGCCGGTGGCGACGACGCGGTCCGGCGTCCCCAGCAGCATCTGGGCGAAGGAGACGACGTAGACCCCGAGGTCGAGCAGCGCGCCGCCGCCCAGCTCGAGGGCGAAGAGCCGGTCCGCCGGGTCGTACTCGCGGGCCACGCCGAGGTCGGCCTGCACCGAGCGCACCTCACCGATCGCGCCGTCGGCCACCAGGCGCCGCAGCTCGACGACGGCCGGCTGGAAGCGGGTCCACATCGCCTCCATGACGAAGGCCCCGGTCTCGCGCGCCAGGTCCACGACCTCGGTCGCTCCGGCGGTCGTGGCCGTGAACGCCTTCTCCACCAGGACGGCCTTGCCCGCGCGCAGGGCCGCCATCGCGAGCGCGTGGTGCTGCGGGTGCGGCGTCGCCAGGTAGAGGACGTCGATGTCGGGGTCGGCCACGATCTCGGCGTAGGAGCCGTACGCCCGCTCCAGACCGTGCCGGGCGGCGAAGGCATCGGCCCGCTCCTGCGACCGCGAGGCGACGGCGACCGCCCGCGCGTCCGGGGTGACGCCGAAGTCCGGCATCACGCTCTCGGCGATGCGGCCCGGCCCGACGATGCCCCAGCGGATCTCGTTGCTCACCCCGCAGACGCTATCGGGGAGCCGAACCGCAGCAGGTTGCCGTCCGGATCGACGTGCGCGCCCTCGCGGAGCCCGTAGTCGGTGTCGACAGGGGGAGTCGTCCGGCCGACCCCGGCCCACCGCGCCGCCAGCTCGTCGGCGTCGGGCACGTGCAGATAGGCCGCGGCCGCCGTGCGGAGCGGATCGTGCCCCTCGGTCACGACGAGGTGCAGCTCGATCCCGGCCAGGGCGGCGAAGCCGTACCCCTCGTCGTGCGCCGACACCTCGCAGCCCAGGGCGGCATAGTGCTCGAGCGCCCGCCGCAGGTCGGCGACCGGGAAGATCGGTGAGATCCGGACCCGCGGGTGCTCGTGCGCCATGGCGGGCAGAATCGCACGGGTGACCGTCCTGATCGACTCCCCGGTGTGGCCGTGGCGGGGACGGAAGTGGTCGCACCTGGTCAGCGACGTCTCCTACGAGGAGCTGCACGCCTTCGTCGACGCCGAGCTCGGCATCCCGCGGCGGGCGTTCCAGGGCGACCACTACGACATCCCCGAGGACCTCTACGACGTCGCCGTCGCGGCGGGGGCGGAGCCGCTCGGCTCGCGCGAGCTGCTCAGCCGCCTGATGGCGGCGGGGCTCCGCCGGAAGAAGTCCCGCCCGCCCCGGCGCGCGACCGGAGCAGGCTGAGCTCGGCGGCCAGGTTCGCCCGGGCCCGCGGCTCCCAGTCGGCGAGGGCGGGCAGCCGGTAGAGGCGGGGGAGCGCCAGCAGCTGCTCGAGGACGGCGATCCTCCCCGCGGTGAACACCTCGTCGGAGAGGTGCCCGTACTCGGCGCGGATCGCCGACGCGTAGACCACGTAGGCCTCCGGAGGCCCGGCCAGCACGGCGAGGTCGGCGTCGCAGAGCACCGCGCCGTTGACGTCGTCGGGCTCCGGGGCGTGGCCCGCGGTGAGCAGGACCAGCCGCACGACCTCCTCGACCCGGTCGTCCGGCACCAGCCCGCGCAGCCCGGCCCGGGCACGGGCGGCGCTGATCTCCTCGTTGTCCGACCGCTCCGGGTCGTAGACGACGTCGTGGTACCAGGCGGCGAGCAGGACGGCGTCGCGGTCCGGGGCGTCCCCGGCAAGCTGCGCGGCCAGCCCGAGGACGGCGGCCAGGTGCGCGAGGTCGTGGTACCGCCGGTGCGGCTCGCTCCAGGCGGCGACGACGGCGGCCCACTCGGTGCGGGAGGTGGGGGAGTCGCCGGCCAGCGCCGTCCAGGCGTCGAAGCCGACCAGCGTGCTCACCGGACCCCGCAGCTGCGCAGCGCCAGGAGCGCGAAGGCGCGGGCCGAGGTGACCAGCTCGGCGACCGGCACCCGCTCCAGCGGCCCGTGCGCGAGCTCGAGGTCGCCGGGGCCGTAGTGCAGCGTCGGGATGCCGGCGGCTGCGTAGAGCCGCAGGTCGGTGCCGGCGGTCAGCGCGCGCTCCGGCGGGGGCGGGCCCCCGGCGTCCACGACGGCGGCGCGGACCCGGTCCAGCAGCGGGTGCTCGGCCGGCAGCTGCCCGCTGGCGAAGGCGCCGCCGATCCAGGTCAGCCGGGCCGGGTGCCCGGCCAGCCAGGGATGTCCGGCGCAGAGCTCGGCGAGGCGGGCCTCGAGCGCGGCCCGGGCGGTCTCCACCGGCTCGCCCAGCCGGACGCCGTAGCGCCCCTCGGCGACGAGCCGGTCGGGCACCGAGCTCGCCCAGTCGCCGGCCTCCAGGCGCCCGATGGAGAGGCCGTAGGGGAAGGGGGCGTCGCCGAACCGCGGGTCGGCGTCGCGCTGCCGCTCGGCCTCGAACGTCCGCAGGCCGGCGTGCAGGTGCTCGAACAGCTCGATCGCGCTCACCCCGCGGTGGCGCAGCGCGGCGTGCGCGGCCTGGCCGGTCACCTCCAGCCGGAAGGTGAGCGCTCCCGCGTGCGCGGTCATCACCGACTGCGCGGTCGGCTCGGGGATGACGCAGACGTCGCCGGTGTGGCCCCGGCGGAGCGTCGCCCACGCGCCGAGCCCGCCGTCCTCCTCGCCGACGACGGCGTGCACCGCCAGCGGCCGGGCCAGGCGCACCTCCGCCGTCCGCAGTGCCTGGACGGCGGCGAGCGCGGCCACCACCCCGGCCTTCATGTCGCAGGCCCCGCGGCCGTGCACCGAGCCGTCGGCGAGGCGGGGGACGAAGGGATCGCCCGCCCAGAGCGAACGGTCGCCGGGCGGGACGACGTCGGTGTGGCCGGAGAACACGAGCGCCGGCGTCCCCTCCCCGGCGCCGGGGACGGTGCCGACGACGCCCCAGGCCTCGGTGCGGTGGACCTCCTGCCCCGGTGCGTCGGGTGCGGTGGCCGCCTCGCCGAGGTCGATCTGCCAGCGGTCGACCGTGCAGCCGAGCTCCTCGAGCCGGTCGGCGACGAGGTGCTGGGCCTCGCTCTCCGCCAGGGTGCCGCCCACCGAGGGGACGGCCACGAGCTCGCACAGCCGCTCGACGGCCCACTGCTCGTCGACGGCGGAGAGCACCCGGGCCTCGACGGCGGTGAGGTCGGCCATGCGTCGGAGTCTGGCACTAGCTTGGCGGCCGTGACCCGACCCCCGCCGCCCGGCTGGTACCCCGATCCCGCAGGGGGCCCGGCGCCCCGCTGGTGGGACGGCCAGAGCTGGACCGAGCACCTCCAGCAGCAGACCGCGCCGCCGCCGGTCCAGCAGGCGCCGGTCCAGCAGCTGCCCGCCGGCCCGTCGCTCTACGACCAGCCGGTGCTGCTCGTGTCGCAGAAGACGAAGCTCATCGAGCTCACCAACGAGTACGCGGTCTACGACGGTCAGGGGCAGCAGATCGGCGCCGTCGTCCAGGTGGGGCAGTCGGCGATGAAGAAGGCGGTCCGGCTGCTCTCCAGCCTCGACCAGTTCCTCACCCACCACCTCGAGGTGCGCGACGCGACCGGCCCGGTGCTGGTGCTCACCCGCCCGGCCAAGGTGATGAAGTCGCGGATCATCGTGCAGCGCCCCGACGGGACGGCGCTGGGCGAGATCGTGCAGGCCAACGTCTTCGGCCGGATCCGCTTCGACCTGGTCGCCGGGAACCAGGTGATCGGGAGCATCCAGGCGGAGAACTGGTGGGCCTGGGACTTCGCCGTCCTCGACGCCGCCGGCACCGAGGTCGCCCGCATCACGAAGAAGTGGGAGGGGCTGGCGCGCACGATGTTCACCACCGCCGATCGCTACGTCGTCCTGGTGCACTACCGGCTGCCCGAGCCGCTGGCGAGCATGGTGATCGCCTCCGCGCTGACCGTGGACACCGCCCTGAAGCAGGACGAGCGCGGGCTGAACTGAACCCTCCGGGCCCACGCGGCGTGACACGGCGGACAGCGACAGGGGGTGCTCTGGCGCGTACTCTGGGCGGAGTCCGGACCGGGTGCATCGTGCCCCCGGGTGCCATTTGGTTACGCCTTCACGGACTACCGCCCCGACCTCGGTCGGGGGCCTGGAGCCGTGTTGTGCTTTTCGCCGCGAGGCGGCCGTCATCCGGTCCGGACCTCATCACGACGAGAGCCCCCGCCCCTTCCGGGCGGGGGCTCTCGTGCGTCCGGCTCGAGGTGCCGGTCAACGTTGACCGCTCTAGCGTGAGCCCGGTCACGACCGCACGACCGAGGGGGGCACCATGGCGGGCGCGGTAAGACACGAGCAGGCGACCGAGGAGAAGCACAAGCTCCCGGTGAAGACGCTGGTCTCCGCCAGCATCGGCAACGCGGTCGAGTGGTTCGACTGGACCGTCTACGCGACCTTCGTCGTCTTCTTCGCGGGGCAGTTCTTCCCCGGCGACAACGAGGCGCTGAAGCTGATCGGCGCGACGTCGACCTACGCCCTCGCCTTCTTCTTCCGGCCGCTCGGCGGGCTGGTCCTCGGGCGGTTCGCCGACCTCAAGGGGCGCAAAGCCGGGATGCTGCTGACCATCCTGCTGATGGCCGGCGGCTCCATGGTCATCGCGCTCCTGCCGACGTACGAGCAGGTCGGCTGGTTCGCGCCGATCCTGTTGCTGCTGGCGCGGATCGCGCAGGGCATGTCGCTGGGCGGCGAGGTCTCCAACGCCTCGGCGTACCTGGGCGAGATCGCGCCGCCGGCGCACCGCGGCCGCTACTCGGCGTTCTTCTACATCTCGACCGGCTCCGCGCTGCTCGCCGCCTCGCTCATGGGTGTGCTGCTGACGACGGTGCTGAACCAGGACCAGCTGGAGTCCTACGGCTGGCGGATCGCCTTCTTCATCGGCGGTCTGCTCGGGTTCATCGGCATGTGGCTGCGCCGCTCGCTGGTGGAGACCGAGCAGTTCGAGGAGAACGCCGAGAAGGCGAAGGCGACCAAGAACCCGCTGATGCAGACGATCAAGCACCACCCGCGGGCAGTGCTCCAGCTCTGCGCCTTCACGCTGCTCTCGACGCTGTCGTACTACACGTTCTTCAGCGCCCTGACGCCGTTCGCGATCAACTTCCGGGACGCCGACTCGACCGACGTCTTCATCGCGCTGTCGGTGGGGACGGCGCTGTTCGTGGCGCTCTGCTATCCGTTCGGCAAGCTGTCGGACCGGATCGGCCGCAAGCCGCAGCTGCTCATCTGGTCCGGCGCGATGGCGGTGCTCATCGTGCCGCTGTCGTTCCTGGTGCAGGACAACCTGGCGTCGCTCATCGTCGTCTTCTGCGTCGGGCTGGGGCTCTACGCACTGATGGCCTCGATCGCTCCGGCGATCATGAGCGAGCTGTTCCCGACGGAGCTGCGGGCGACCGGGATCGGCGCTTGGTACAACCTCACCGTCGCGATCTTCGGCGGGACGGCGCCGCTGGTCATCACCGCGCTGTCCGACGCCGATCGTCCGCTCTGGTTCTTCATCTACGTGGCGGTGGCCGCCGTGGTGGCGTTCAGCGTGATCCTCACGCTCAAGGAGACCAAGGGCACCGAGCTGCGCTGAGACGTCGAAGGGCCCCCGTCCACGCTGACGGGGGCCCTTCGCCGTGCTGAGCGGGTGCGCTCAGTAGGTCTCTTCGGTGGTGCTCCGGCGGGCAGGTGCGCCGGCGGCCTCGCCGTAGGAGTCGGTGTGGGTGACCCGGCGCTGGCGCGGACCCCAGACGGCGAGCTCCAGGACGATGCCCAGAGCGCCGGCGATCATGAGGATCCAGCCGACCACCTGGAGGTCGACGCCGCTGACGTCGACGCGCAGGGCGAAGGTCAGGATCGCGCCCAGGGCGAGCAGGACGATGGCAGTTCCGAGCCGCATTGCGAACTCCCTTCCTCGCGGTCCTGTCGGCCCGGAGGCACGCGGGACCGGCGGCGATCGCCGCGGGGCGAACCGTGCCCTGCGGGGGAGCGCGGGAACCGCCGCGGCGGGCCGATGTCCCTCTAAGGGGTGTGCCCGAGACCCCCTTAGGACCCGTTTCCCCCGCCGGGACTGCCCGGTCGGCCGATGCCGGAGCCCACCCCTCAGAACGAACGTCTCTCTCGTACCGAGAAACACCCACGAGAGGACGCGGTTCCGATGGCCCTGCACTACAGCAACCCCGCACTGGACGCCGAGCTCGCCTACCGCCGCGAACAGCTGCAGCAGCTCGACCGGTCCGGGCGCAGCCGTCGCGGCCCCTGGATCCGGCTGCGCCGGCGTTCGCGCTGACCGCACCCCGTCCGGAGCACGGCGGATCGGGATCGTCGCAGGTCCGTGCCACGATCCACCCCGTGACGCGATGGGACGAGGGGCCGCTGGTCGGCCGGGCCGACGAGCTGGACCGGCTGCTCGCGCACGTCGGCCGGGCGGCCGGCGGGCGGTCGTCGGCCGTGCTCCTGGCCGGCGACGCCGGGGTCGGCAAGACCCGGCTGCTGGACGAGCTGAGCCGCCGGGCGACCGAGCGCGGCGTCCGGGTCCTGATCGGGCACTGCGTCGACCTCGGGGACGTCGGCCTGCCCTACCTGCCCTTCGTCGACCTGCTGCGCCCGGTCGCCGCCGACCCGGAGCTGGCGCTCTCCGCGCGGGAGAACCCGGTGCTGGGCGCCCTGCTCTCCGGCCGGCCCAGCGGGGCCGCGGCCATCCGCCCGACCGGCGAGGAGCAGGACCTCGGGCGTCCGCTGCCCAACCGCGCCATGCCCCAGCCCGCCGACGACGGCCGGCTCCTGCTGTTCGAGTCCGTCGCGCACCTGCTCTGCGAGCTCGCCTCGACCGGCCCGCTGCTCCTCGTCCTCGAGGACGTGCACTGGGCCGACCGGTCCAGCCGCGACCTGCTCCGCTACCTCCTCGCCCGGCTCGCGGACGAGCCGATCGCCGTCGTCGCCTCCTACCGTTCCGAGGACCTGCACCGCCGGCACCCGCTCCGGCCGCTGCTCGCGGAGCTCGTCCGGCTGCCCGGGGTGGAGCGCGTCGACCTCGAGCCGTTGCCGCCGCAGGCGCTGCGCGAGCTGGTGCGCGGGCTCGGCCACGAGGCGGGCGGGCTCAGCGAGCGGGCGCTCGACGACGTGGTGGCACGGGCGGAGGGGAACGCCTTCTTCGCCGAGGAGCTGGTGGCCGCGGGGGTGCACGGCGAGGCCCTGCCCTGGGCCCTGGCCGACGTCCTGATGACCCGGGTGGAGCAGCGCTCGCCGGCCGCCCAGCAGGTGCTGCGGGTGGCGGCCGTCGCAGGCCGCAAGGTGCGCCACGAGTCGCTGGCCGGCGTCGTCGACCTGGCCCCCGAGGAGCTCGAGCGGGCGCTCGCCGAGGTCGTGCACCACCACCTGCTCGTCGTCCACGACGACGGCCACTACCGGTTCCGGCACGCGCTGCTGCGCGAGGCGGTGCTCGCCGACCTCCTGCCCGGCGAGGCGGTCCGTCTGCACGCCGCGATCGCCGGCTACCTGGCGCAGCACCCGACGGCCGGCACCGCCGCCGAGCGGGCGCATCACGCCCGCGGCAGCAACGACCTGCCCGGCGCGCTGACCGCCGCGCTCGAGGCCGCCGACGACGCCTGCTGCGTCGGAGCCCCGGCCGAGCAGCTGCAGCACCTCGAGGCGGCCCTGGCGCTGTGGTCGGCGGTGCCCGACGCGGAGGAGCGGGCCGGCCGGGACCAGGCCGCGCTGCTCTTCGAGACGGCGGTCTGCGCCCGGTCGGCCGGTGAGCTGCACCGTGCCGTTGCACTGCTCCGCGCGGCGCTGGACGTGCTCGGGCCGGACGGGGACCCGAAGGTGCGTGCGCGGGTGCACTACACGCTGGCGCAGGCGATGGTCCGGGTCGAGAACGTCGAGGGCGCCCACGAGCAGACTCGGGCCGCCCTGGCGCTGGTCCCGGCCGACCCGCCGTCGGAGGTGCGCACCTGGGCCGCCGCCACACACGCCCGGATGAGCTACTCGCTGGGGCTGCTGGACGAGGCCGACGCGATCGCCGAGGAGGCGCTGGCCGCCGCCGACGCGCTCGGGCTGGACAGCGCCTGGGCCGACACCGCCATCTCCCAGACGGGCAACCGGCCGGGGGAGGACCTCGCGTGGGTCACCCGGCGGCTGGAGGAGGCGCAGGTGCGGGCCGCCCGCGCCGGCGACGTCGACGTCGAGATGCGCGCTGTGTTCAACCTGGGCGCGTTCGCGCGGGAGGCCGGCCGCCTGGACGAGGTGCTCGAGGTGACCGGCCGCGCCGTGGAGCGGGCCCGCGACCGCGGCATGGAGTGGGCCTTCTACTCGGTGGAGCTGCGGCACCTGAGGGTCAACGTCCTCTACATGGCCGGTCGCTGGGACGAGAGCCTGGCCGAGGCCGACCAGCTCGCCCGCATCCCCGACATGGCCGCGCACCTGCGTGCCGCGGCGCTGCTGGTCCTGATCGGGCGCGGCGACCCGGCTGCCCGCGAGCGGCTGGACTGGGCGCGTGCCCTGATGCCGCGGCTGAGGTCGCACGTGCTGCTCACCGTGGTCACAGCGGCGGCGGAGATCGATCTCGCCGCCTGGACGGGCGACCCGCAGACCGCCCTCGACGCAGCCATGACCGCGAGCCGGCAGCTGCAGGCGGTCTGGAAGTCCGACCACCTCGGGGTGCTGCGACTGATCGCGACGGCGCTGGCACCGGCCGCCGACGCGGCGTGCGCCGCCCGGCTCGTCGGCGACACCGCGACCGCGGAGCGCTGGATGAGCGCGGCGGAGCCGCTGATCGAACTGGCCCGCTCCGCCGTGGACGTCTACGTCGAGTCCTTCGGTGAGCCGGGGCTGGAGGGGAAGGCCTGGCAGGCGCGCCTGCTGGCCGAGGCGGCGCGTCTGCGTGGGGACGACTCACCCGGCCCGTGGCGGAAGGCCGTCGAGTCGTTCGGCTCCTGGCACGTCTACGAGGAGGCGCGCTCGCGTCGACGGCTCGCCGAGGCGCTGCTGGCTGCCGGCGACCGGTCCGCGGCCGCCGCCGAGGCACAGGCCGCGCACGACGTCGCGGTCCGGCTGGGTGCCGCTCCGCTGCGGTCGGCCGTGGAGGCGCTGATCCGGCGCGGGCGGCTCGGCGTCGGGGGAGTGCGCGCGGTCGACGGCGCCGCGGTGCTCACGCCCCGGGAGCAGTCGGTCCTCGCGCTGCTGGCCCAGGGGCGGACCAACCGGCAGATCGGTGCGGAGCTCTACATCAGCGAGAAGACCGCGAGCGTGCACGTCAGCAACATCCTGGCCAAGCTCGGCGCCGGCGGACGCACCGAGGCCGTCGCCATCGCCGCCCAGCGTGGCTTGCTGACCTAGCTCACAACATCGTGCGCAGGCGCTCCCGGCGGGCGCGGAGGACGTCGACCGACGCGGATGCCGACGGCGGTCCGGGCACGGACTGACGCAGCTGGGTGTGCACGACGGCCTGCGGCTGCGAGGTGCGTGCCGCGACCCGGTTGACCAGCCTGTTGATCTCCCGGCGGAGCTCCGCGGCGTCGCGCCACGAGCGGCCGGTGTCGTCCTCGTCGGGGTGGTCCTCGACCATCATGAAGTCGTCGACGTCGGCCCGGTGGCTCGCGGCGATCCGCTGCCGCAGCTCGTCGTCGCGCTTGGACAGCAGCTCCGCGGTCTGGGCGGGGGTGAGCAGACCGGGGATGCCGAGGAACTCCTCGTCCTCCTCGCCGACGACGACTGTCGCGCCGGTGCCCTCGCCGGTGTGCGCGGTTCCGCTGTGGAGGACGTGGGCGAAGCGGGCGTCGGCCTCGAGGGCCTCCCACTGCTTCATCTCGCCCTCCTTCGGCTCCCGCGGCGGCAGGTCGAGCGCCTCGAGCTCCTCGTCGGGCTGGCTCTTCGGCGGCGGCATGACGTGGTTGCGCTGCTCCTCCATGGAGGCGGCCAGCGACAGCAGCGGGCGCACCGCGGGGAGGAACACCGTCGCCGACTCGTGCGGCGAGCGGGAGCGGACCACGCGGCCGACGGCCTGGGCGAAGAACAGCGGCGTCCGGTAGGAGGTCATCCAGGCCAGGACGGCGGCGCGGGGGACGTCGACGCCCTCGGAGATCATGCGGACGCAGACGGCGATGCGCGCGGACCCGGTCGCGAAGCGCTCGATCTTCTTCGACGCCTTGGGGTCGTCGGAGAGGATCAGCTCGGCGGCCTTGCCGGTCACCCGGCGGACGATCTTGGCGTAGGCGCGGGCGTCGTCCTGGTCGCTGGCGAGGATCAGGCCGGCGGCGTCGGGCATGCCGCCCTCCTCGCGGAGGTGGGTGATCCGGTCGTCCATCGCGGCGATCACGTGCGGCACCCACTGGCCCTTGGGGTCCAGCGCGGTGCGCCAGGCCTGCATCTCCACCGACTTGGTGCCGGCCTCGCTCAGCGAGGCGGCGACGACCTCGCCGGCGGAGTTCCGCCAGCGCGAGGTGCCGGTGTAGGCGGCGAAGACGACGGGGCGGACGACATTGTCGGCCAGCGCCTCCTTGTAGCCGTAGGTGAAGTCGGCGCGGCTGACCAGGCCACCGGCCTCGCCCTCGAAGAGGTCCTCCTCGTAGCGGACGAAGGGGATGCGCTCGTCGGGCTTGGTGCGGAACGGCGTCCCGGTCAGGCAGAGCCGGCGGGCGGACATGCCGTACGCCTCCTCGACCGCCTCCCCCCAGGAGAGGCCGTCACCGGCGTGGTGCACCTCGTCCAGGATGACCAGCGACTTGACGGCGGTGGCGCGGGCCGCGTGCAGCATCGGCTTGCCGGCGACCTGCGCGTAGGTGGTCACGTAGCCCTGGGTGCCGGCGCGGACCGGTCCGACGGCGTTGGTCAGGTTGGGGTCGAGCACGATGCCCATCGCGTCCGCGGCCTCGGCCCACTGCAGGCGCAGGTGGTCGGTGGGGGCGACGACGACGACGCGGGCGACCTCGCGGCGGGACAGCAGTCGGGCGGCCAGGGTCAGCGCGAACGTCGTCTTCCCGGCGCCGGGCGTAGCGGTGACGAGGTAGTCCTTGGGGGACTGCTCCTCGTACTGGGCGAGCGCGGCCTGCTGCCATGCGCGGAGCGGACGGCTGGTGGTCTGCGGGCTCAAGGCTTCCGCTCGCAATGCACTCCCCATGACGGGGTCCATCTTCACTGTCCGAGGAGCAACACGCCCAACCGGTCCCCTGTCGCGCGCCCCGGCCCCGACCACGTATAGAGCTACCCAACGCGCGTCTGACCTGCGGAAACACGACGTCAAGGGAAAAGGTCTGTGGGGATCCTCATGCCGTGAGGGACCGGCACGTCACTTCCGTCCCACCGGGGTGGGCGCCGTGCGCTGATGTGCCGTTCCGGGTGCTGGAATGGCACATCAGCGCACACGATGCTCGTGCCTAGGCCGGAGGGCGGTCCCCGCCGCCCAGCCGCGCCAGGGTCGCCTCCGGCGCGGAGTCGTCCCCGGACCGGGCCTGGGCACCCACGCTGTCCAGCAGATCGAGCGCCACCTGGCCGGAGACTGCGGTGGCCGGGGCCGCGGGTAGCAGGGAGCCGGCAAGGCCGTCGACCTCCAGCACCACCGTCTCGCCGGCGCGCAGGGCGCCCCGTACCGACAGCGACGGCGCCGCGTACGCCTGGAAGTGCGCGCAGGTGCCCTCGGGCAGGGGCAGGCGCACGGGCACGGGCACGAAGGTGACAGGGGAGACGAGCGGGTCGACGGCCAGCACGACAGGCGTCCCGTCGACGGCGTCGGCGATCAGCAACCCCAGCGCCGGGCGCGGCTCCGTCGTGCGCGCGATCCGGATGGCTCGGGCCCGGCGCGTGAGGAGGACCGCGAGGCCTGTGCACCACAGCAACGCGATCAGCAGGACTGCCACGCAGACGCCGACGCCTCGGCCGAGCGCGTCGTCCTTCCCGACCAGCCGGGCGGACGACGGGTCGGCGAGCGCGTACTCGACGTCCACCTCGCTGCCCGTCGGCGGCAGGTTGTCGACGGCGACGTCCGCCTCCCGGGCACGGCCGTCCCCGTCCCGGAATCGCACGGTGACCGACTCCGGCACGGGGCCGAAGGACTCCAGCGCCCGTTCGCCTGTGCTCGTGGCCGTGGCGATCGTCGTGGGCCCGGAGGTGAGCGCGTACCACTGGGCCGGCAGGGGCCAGGCGATGGCGGCGGCGATGGCGACCAACCCGATCGGCCACAGGAAGCCCAGCAGCGCAGACCTCGGACGCACGGCGGAGGTGGCGCCGGCGGGGCGTCGCGCGTCCTCCCAGTCGTCGCGCGGGATCTGTCGACGGGTGTAGGGCGCCAGCCGGGCGAGGAGGGCGGCAGGCTGCTCGCCCGGGAGAAGCCGGAGGTCGTCCTCCGTCAGTGGCGGCAGGGGGTGCGCCGGCTCGACCGCGGCGGAGCCAGGGACCGATGCCGACCACGCATTGCGACGGCTGCGCAGGTACAGGAGGCGGAGGCCGCCGACGAGTGCCGGCGGCAGCCCCACCATCAGGGCGATCCCCACGTACAGGCCCGGGGTTGTGGGGTCGCCCGGGTCCGGCCAGCCGGTGACCCGGACGTCGAGGAGGCTGCCCGTGGGCTCGTCGTCGCAGTCGGCCTCGCCGCTGCGCTCGATGCCGTCGGCGTCGGTCCAGACGACGTCGCAGAAGCCCTCGCCGTCGCCGCCCACCACCTCGACCGAGGCGGAGTAGCCCGTGACGTACATGCTCAGGCAGTACGCCACCCACAGCCCGCCCAGGCCCAGGAGCAGCCAGGCCCACCAGCTCCGGCCCGGCTTCGGGGCGGAGGGGGGCTTCGGCACCCCGGCCGATGGCGACGAGCGGAGGACGCCGACGAGGAGGCCTGCGTACTCCTCACCGAGCGCCATTTCGACGACCCGCCGGTCGGTGAGCTGGATGCGCAGGAGCACGTCGTCCGGCGTGGACCACGCGCCCGTGGCCATCCCCGAGTGCAGGACGACCCCTCCCGTCAGGTCGACCCGGCCCGTGCCCCAGCGCGGCGCCCAGACGGCATGTCCCGCGGCGAGAGCGAGCTGCCCCGAGCGGGACCAGCGACCGGGCAGCGTCAGGCGCGCCCCCATGGTCGTGCGGCCGCCCTGCCCGAGGTCGGCCCGCCAGGCCTTCGCCCGCCGTCGCCGCCACCAGCTCTGGACGAACAGCGCGACCAGGCCCACGGCGAAGCCGCCGACCGCGGTCAGGATCGTCTCCACGCCTGACCCCTTCGGCAGCGAGGGTGGTCAGCGACAGCCGAACGGGTCAGTCGGCGGGCTCGTCCACCCAGTCCGGGCCGTTGACCTCGCCCGGGCCGGCCAGGTCCGCGGCGTCGACGATCGTGTACGCGTAGCCCTGCTCGGCGAGGAAGCGCTGCCGGTGGGCGGCGTACTCGCTGTCGAGGGTGTCGCGGCTGACCACCGTGTAGAAGTGCGCCTGCCGACCGTCGGCCTTGGGGCGGAGCACCCGGCCGAGCCGCTGCGCCTCCTCCTGCCGCGACCCGAAGGTGCCCGACACCTGCACGGCGACCGCGGCCTCGGGCAGGTCGATGGAGAAGTTGGCGACCTTGGAGACCACCAGGGTCTTGATCTCGCCGGAGCGGAACGCGTCGAACAGCCGCTCGCGCTCCTTGTTCGTCGTCGACCCCTGGATCACCGGGGCGTCGAGCGCGGCGCCGAGCTCCTCGAGCTGGTCGAGGTAGGCGCCGATGACGAGCTTCTGCTCCTCGGGGTGCCGCTCCAGCACCCGGCGGATCACCGGCAGCTTCGAGTGCGCGGTCGCCGCGATCCGGTACCGCTCCTCAGGCTCGGCGACGGCGTAGGTCATCCGCTCCTCGTCGTCGAGCGCGACCCGCACCTCGACGCACTCGGCCGGCGCGATGTAGCCCTGCGCCTCGATGTCCTTCCACGGGGCGTCGTAGCGCTTCGGCCCGATGAGGGAGAAGACGTCGTCCTCGCGGCCGTCCTCGCGCACCAGCGTGGCGGTGAGGCCGAGCCGGCGGCGGGACTGCAGGTCGGCGGTGAGCCGGAAGATCGGCGCCGGCAGCAGGTGCACCTCGTCGTAGACGATCAGGCCCCAGTCCTGCGCGTCGAAGAGGTCCAGGTGCCGGTACTCGCCCTTCCGGCGGGTGGTGATCACCTGGTAGGTCGCGATGGTGACCGGGCGGATCTCCTTGCGCTCGCCGGAGTACTCGCCGATCTCCTCCTCGGTCAGCGTGGTGCGGGCGATCAGCTCGCGCTTCCACTGCCGCCCGGAGACGGTGTTGGTCACCAGGATCAGCGTCGTCGCCTTGGCCTCGGCCATCGCCGCGGCGCCGACCAGCGTCTTGCCCGCGCCACAGGGGAGGACGACGACGCCCGAGCCGCCGGCCCAGAAGCCGTCGACGGCCTGCTGCTGGTAGTCGCGCAGCGTCCAGTCCTCCTGGTCCAGGAAGATCGGGTGCGCCTGCCCGTCGACGTAGCCGGCGAGGTCCTCGGCCGGCCAGCCGATCTTGAGCAGCGCCTGCTTGAGCCGGCCGCGCTCGGAGGGGTGCACGACGACGGAGTCGCCGTCGATGCGGGCGCCCAGCATCGGGGCGACTTTCTTCGACCGGACGACCTCCTCCAGCACCGCGCGGTCGGTGCTGGTCAGGACCAGGCCGTGGATCGGATTGTTGGCCAGGGTGAGTCGGCCGTAGCGGTCCATCGTGTCGGCGATGTCGACCAGCAGCGCGTGCGGCACGGGGTAGCGCGAGAAGCGGACCAGCGCGTCGACGACCTGCTCGGCGTCGTGGCCGGCGGCGCGGGCGTTCCACAGCGCGAGCGGCGTTACCCGGTAGGTGTGCACGTGCTCCGGGGAGCGCTCCAGCTCGGCGAACGGCGCGATCGACGCGCGGCACTCACGGGCCAGCGGGTGGTCCACCTCGAGGAGCAGGGTCTTGTCCGACTGGACGATCAGGGGGCCGTCGCTCAAGGCGATGTGATCCTTCGTTCGGGGATGGCGGCGCGGCAGGGCACGCGCCGGACTGTCCACGGTAACGCCGGGGAGCGATCTGGCCTTCCCCGCGGCGGCTAGCTGCGGGGGCGCCAGCGCTTCCAGAGCGCCGTCGCCGTCGCCCGCGGCTTGCCGTCCCACCGCAGCTGCACGTCCACGGTCATCTGCGCCTCGGACGCCTCGGTGACCACCGCGACGAGCGACACCGGCTCGGCCAGCGGCGCGGGCCGGAGGAACCGGACATCGAGCCCCGCGGTCACGTACGCCAGCGCGCTGCCGGGCGTGACCAGCCCCCGCTGCTCCGCCTCGTGCAGAACCGCGGCAGCGCTGTGGCAGTCCAGCAGCGTCGAGATGATCCCGCCGTTGAGGTAACCCAGGCCGTTGTCGTGCTCCGGCCACGGCGTGAACGTCGCCGTCACCCCGTCGTCGCCGGGGTAGCTCCGGATCCGCAGACCGCGCTCGTTGGCCGGCCCGCAGCCGAAACACGTCATGTCCGGGATCAGCCGTTCCTGGATGCTCGGAGAGGTCACCCGAGGCAGCATGCCGCAGCCCGCCGCTAGGTTCGGCCCATGGGCAGAGCGCGCATGGGATTCGTCGGAGCCGGGGTGCTGTTCGCCGCCGTCTGGCTGTGGTCGCTCGGCCGGCTCCCCGAGCGGGTGCCCACCCACTTCGGCGGCAGCGGCGAGGCCGATGCCTGGAGCAGCCGCGCGGTCGCCCTGGGCACCTTCGGCGTGATCGGGCTCGGCACCGCCGCGCTGTTCGCGGGGCTCGTCTGGTTCGTCGGCCGGGTGCCGGCCGAGCACGTCAACGTGCCGCACCCGGAGTACTGGAAGCAGCCCGAGCACCTCGACCGGCTGCGGCGGCTGCTGGCCGAGGACATGTGGTGGCTCGGGGCGTCGACGCTCCTGCTGCTGGCCGCCGTCCAGCTGCTGCTGGTCCGCGCGGCGGCGCTGGAGGAGCCCCGGCTCGGGCCCTGGGCCGTCGTCGCCCTCGGGACCTACCTGCTGGTCCTGGGCGGCCGGCTGGCCTGGATGTTCACCCGCCGCTACGCGGTGCCGGGCCGCGCCTGAGCGTCGTCGGGCTCGACCAGGGCGACCGAGGTGATCCGGTGCACGGCGAAGGTGCGGTTCTCCCCGCGCCCCTCGTCGTAGCCCTGCAGGAACCCACCGACCAGCGACACCGGCTGCACCACGCGCTGGCTGCCGCTGCCCTGGGCGTCGACGTAGCCCAGCCACACCGGCACGCCCTCGCGGAGCGCGCGGGAGAGCAGCTCCAGCGTCGACGCCGTCGTCACGCCGGGCACCTGGCGCACCGCCTCGCCGCGGCGGGCGGCCAGCGCGGCGTCGCCGGCGCGCACCTCCCGCACGACCGCGGCCAGCTCGTCGTCCGACGGCCGGCGGCCGGCGGGGGAGGGCTCGGCGCCGGTCCGCCGGCCGGCGGCACGGGCGCGGGCCGGCGGCCGGGTGAGGACGGCGCCGCCCGGGTTCTCGCCGGCGGGTGCGTAGCCCGCGTCGCGCAGCACGGTGAGCACCTCGTCGGCACCGAGTCCGCTGACGAGAACTCCCGGGGCCAGCCGGCGCAGCTCCGCGGCGGCCGTCCGCCGGTCGCTGAGCACCTGGGAGAGCAGCCCGTGGTCGTCGGAGCGCACGTAGGACTCGATCGAGCCGACCCGCAGCCGTCCGTGCTGCCGGGCGACGTCGTCGACCAGGTAGTCCAGCGCCTGCGGCACCGGGGTGCGTGAGGCCTTCGCGAAGAAGTCGTGCAGGTCTGAGGCCGACCAGCCGACGTCCAGTGCCCGGCGCACGCTGGCCTCCGACACCCGGAAGACCGTCGCGCCGCCGGAGGACTCCACGTCGGCGACGACCGAGAGGGTGTCGGACAGCTCGGCGACCAGCGGGCCCGGCGCGATCAGCGACAGGTCCGGCTGGGCGAGCACGTGGTCGACCGGCGCGGGGAGCAGACCGCGCATGCCGTCGGCGGCGCCGTCCTCCCCGCTCGTCAGCAGGCCGCGCCCGCCGGTGGAGAGCGCACCGTTGACCAGGACGCCGAGGCGCGCGGCCTCGGCCAGCATGTCGGGAACCGGTGCCAGCCGGTCGGCCCGGCGCGGGGTGCGCCAGCGCAGCAGCGCGGTGAGGTCGTCGGGCGCGAGACCGGAGCCGGCGGGCAGCTCGGCGAGCACGGCCAGCGCCGACCGGCGGATCGCCGGGGCGGTGTGCCGCACCAGATCGGGGGAGAGGGCGTTGGCCGACTTCCCGGCGACGTCGCGCACCCCGACCAGCGACGGCAGTCGGACGCCGTCGAGCCAGCCGGCCACGAGCACGGCCCAGCGGTCGGCGAGGTCCTGCTCCCGCCAGACGTCGTAGGCGCGGGTCGGCAGCCACTCGTCGCGGTGCGGTCCGCCGACGTCGAGCAGTCCACCGGCGAAGGCGAGCTCCAGCAGCCAGGCGGCGTCGGGCTCGGAGACCTTCAGCGCCTTCGCCACCCGCTTCTGGTCGCGCACGCCGACCCCTCCGCTGCGCAGCAGTCCGGCCGGTTCCTCCTCCAGCAGCGTCAGCAGCTCGCCGATCCGGCCGACCACCTCCAGCGCGCCGCCCGCGGCCTGCCGGTCCACCACCTTCGGCTCCCGCGCGGTCACGGCCGGCTCGGGGCGGGTGCGCGGCGGCCCGTAGGGGGAGCTCCCGCGCAGCAGGACGCCGATCTCCCGGGGGAGCTCGACGTTCAGGGCGTCGATGCGGGCGAGCAGGCCGCGCTGCAGCAGCCGTCGGGCGGGGGAGGAGGCGCCGTTGCCCGGGACGTCGGGGAGGTGGCCGACCGGGCGGTCGCCGGCCAGCCGCTCCAGCACCGCCAGCTCGTCGGGTGCGAGCTCGCCCAGGACCGCGGGGAGGTCGGCCGGCAGGTGCAGCCGCAGGTCGAGGGCGCGGCGGCCCAGCCCCGCGGGATGACGCACCGATCGCCGTACCGGGTCGGGTGCGTGCAGGACGTCGTCGCCCCACAGCAGCGCGCGGGTGGTGAGGGTGTCGATCGTGGCGACCAGCACGTCGTCGGCGACCTCGGGCAGCGCCGCGATCAGCTCGTCGGGGGCGACGCCGTCGGTGGGCGCGAGCAGCACGACGTCGAGCACCTGCAGGGTCGCGGCGTCCAGCTCGTCGAGGGCGCGGTCCACCGAGACCGGCACCGCCAGCCGGCTGGCCAGGGCGACGACGTCGGAGGGGGCGGGGCGGGCGACGTCGGGGCGGGCCGCCAGCAACGCGCTCAACTGCTCGTCGCTGCGGGTGCGCAGCCAGGCGGCGAGCGTCGCAGGGGCTTCCGTGGACATCCGGTCCACGCTACGTCGTCAGCGCCACCCGCTGCCCGGGCGGCCCGGCTGAGAGCATGGCGGGATGCCAGCCGCCGCCGACGACCCGCGCACCCGCACCGCACTGGCCGCTCACCAGATGGGCGCGCTGCGCTGGCTGGGCGGCGGGGTGATCGCCGTCGTCCTGGGGATCCTGCTCGGCGTCGCCGCCGTCCAGGTGGCCGACAGCGGAGGTGGACGGCTGCCGGGCGCGGGCGTCGGAACCCTCGCGCTCGTCCTGGCCGGGGCAGCCGGGATCGGCGTCGGAGCTGGGGCGCTGCTGCGCACCCGCCGCTGGCGGCAGGGCCTGGCCACGACCTCCTGGCGGACCGGCACGCTGCGGGTGGCCGGCCCCGCGGTCATCTCCTTCGAGCCCTACGACGGCGAGGAGGTCCGGCTGCGGCTGCTGAGCACCGCCGTGTGGCGGACTCGAGCGGTGCAGGCGCTCGACGGCGCGACGGTCCAGGCGGCGCCGGTGGGTGGCGCCCAGTGGGTGCTGACCACAGAGGACGCGGCCACCGTCTACGGCGCCCGGACGGTTCCTCCCGGCCGCTGAACGACGATCCCGTCTCCTCCGCACGGGGCGGTGGCGTGCGGAGGCCGGGGCCGACGCGCGAAGATGGGGGAGACAGCGCACCGCACGGTGCGCACGGCACAGCACACGGAGGCGTCATGGCCAAGCGCAACGAGAAGCACGCGCACCTGGTGGAGCCCACCTGGGGCGAGTCCGAGGACGGCGGTCCGCCGCTCACCGAGCTCTCGGCGTCGGTCGCCGGCCCCCTGTCGCCGTTCGGCCAGGACCACGCCTTCCCGCTCCCGGCCGACCGCCTGCTCTACGCGCACCCGACGGACAAGCCCAACCGGGCGGGCGTGCAGCTGGCGGAGAACCGCAAGCACTGAGCACCTCGGTCGCCGGCGGCGCAGGCCGCCGGCGACCGATCAGGCGCGCGCCTCGATCAGGCGTCGGCCTTCTTGGAGGCGGGCGCCGGGGCGAGCTTGACGATCAGCTTGGAGATCAGGCTCCCGGCCACGACCCAGACCACCGCGGCGAGCCCGGCGTTGATCGTCTCGGCGATCTTCGGGTCCGAGGGCGTGAACAGGTCCTTCGTGAACCAGCCGAAGGAGTCGCGCCAGCCCGCGGCGAACTCCACCAGCCCGTTGGTCGGATTCGCCTCGAAGAGCACGAACAGCGCATGGATCACGATCACCGCGGCGATGACGGCGCACGCCACCCGCACGATGGTGGCGACGAGCGACAGGATGCTGGCTGTTGCGTTGCTGGCCATGCCGGAATGATGTCGTGATCGGGGTCACCGCGCGACCCGTCCCCGCGTGTCAGCCAGGTTCCACCCGGACGACCAGCGCGCGGTGGTCCGAGAGCGGCAGCCGCACGGCCTCGGCAGGGCCGGCCGCTCGCAGGTTTCCCCGCACCAGCACGTGGTCCAGCTGCCGCGCGGGACGCGGGGCGGGGAACGTCGCTCCGGTGGCGATGGACTCCATCCCGCTGTGCCGGACGGCCGCCTTCCGCTGCATGTTGAGGTCGCCCATCAGCACCAGCGGCTCGCGAGTGCCCTCGAGCGACCGCACCAAGGTGCGCAGCTGCCGGCCGTTCCACCGCGGGACGAAGGTCAGGTGGGTGTTGCAGACGGTGAACTGCCCGAACGGCCCGTCGAGGACGGCGGCGACGGCGACCCGCGGTTCGTCGTGCAGGAGGAAGGGACGCCGGCTGTCCGGCGACCACATGGGGACCCGCGCGTTCAAGGGGGCCATCCGGACCACCCGCCAGGAGACGACGGGATAGCGCGACAGCAGCGAGATGCCGTAGCTCGCCGCGCCGGGCTGCTCCTCCCCGGTGACGGCCATCCAGGTGCCACCGGGCGTTCCGGAGATCGCGGCGACGAACTGCGAGTGCTCCGCGCCCATCGCCTCCGCCGCGACCGCGGTGAGGTCCGCGCCCATGGAGCGGGGCTGGTCGCGGTCGACCTCCTGCAGGCCGAGGACGTCGGCGTCCAGGCTCTTCACGGCCGCGGCCAGCCGGTCGACGTCGACCCGGCCGTCGTCCAGCGAACGCCCGTGCAGGATGTTGAAGGTCGCGATGCGCACGAGCACCCTGTGCCCGCTGACCTGTGGATCTACCCCATCCCGCGCGTGCGCAGGGTGTTCCCGGGTAGCGGGCCCTCCGTGCAGCCCTCTCCCCGCGACCAGGTGCGCGACCTGCTGAAGCGGACCGCCGTGGCCCTCAAGCAGGGCGAGGTGCCCTTCGCGCTCTGCGGTGGTTACGCCGCCTGGGTGCGCGGCGCCCCCGAGCCCGACCACGACGCCGACTTCCTCGTGCCCGCGGCCGAGGCGGAGCGGGCCGCCAAGGCGTTGGCCGACGCCGGGCTGCAGGTGGTCGACCCGGCGGAGGACTGGCTGCTCAAGGTGATGCGCGACGACGTCTTCGTCGACGTGCTGTGGCGAACCTGCGGCCGGCCCACGGAGATCGACCTGGTCGAGCGGGCGGAGGTGCTGCCGGTCCTGTCGGTGCAGATGCCGGTGCTCGACCCGACCGACATCCTGATCACCAAGCTGATGGCGCTGGACGAGCACTACTGCGACTTCTCCCGGATGCTGCCGGTCGCGCGGGCGCTGCGGGAGCAGGTCGACTGGGCGCAGGTGGCCCGCGACGTGGCGGAGAACGACTTCGCCGTCGTCTTCCTGCAGCTGCTCGGCCGCCTTCAGATCGTGGCGGTCGACGAGGTCAGCTGAGCACGGCCACGGCGGCGGCCACCGCGGTGAGCAGGACCGTCGCGGTCACCGCGCGGGCCACCCAGGGATCACAGACGGCGCGGCCCCGCTCGACCCTGCCGCGCACCTGGCGGTAGCGCAGGGGGGCGAGCGCCCCGAGGACGGCGAGCCCGAGAAGTGCGACGGCCCCGGCGGCGACCAGCAGGGTGGGGCTCCCGATGTGCAACGCGCGGTGCCCGAGCAGACCCGCGACGGCCAGCACGCCCAGCCCGGTGCGCTGCCAGGCCAGCGCGGTGCGCTCCGGCTGGGTCTCGACGGCGGTCACCGGCCCGTCACCGCTGCAGCACCTCGACGCCCACCAGCACTCCCACGACGACCACCACAGCGGCCAGCGCGGCGGCGACGGCCGGGACGACCCCGCTCGCCGGCAGCGGCCGGCCGGCTCCGATCGCCTCCTCGTTGGCCCGCCACCGGCGGTAGCCGGCCAGCGCCGTCGCCAGCCCGAGGAGGACGAGCCCCAGCGCGACGGCGGCGCTGCCCCAGCGCACGCCCAGGTCCGGGGCGTAGGTGGCGACGGCGACGCCGCCGGCCACGAGCGCGAGACCTGTGCGCAGCCAGGCCAGCAGGGTGCGCTCGTTGGCGAGGGTGAACCGGTAGTCGGGGTGGTCGGGGGCGTCCGGGGTGGCGGGCACCCGGCCAGGGTAGGGACGCGCTTCGAAAAGGCAGGTCCGGGCGCAGCGGCGGGCGGTTAACCTGTGCGACGAGCGGCTCGGAGCCGCCGCCGTCACCCGGCCGCGCGCCGCGTCATCGAGGAACTGAGGGATCCACCGTGCCCACCGGCAGAGTCAAGTGGTTCAACGCGGAGAAGGGCTTCGGCTTCCTCTCCCGCGAGGACGGTCCCGACGTCTTCGTGCACAAGGACGCGCTCCCGGCCGGCACCGACCTCAAGCCGGGCCAGCGGGTGGAGTTCGGGATCGTCGCCGGGCGCCGGGGCGACCAGGCGCTGCAGGTCCGCCTGCTCGACCCGCTGCCGTCGGTCTCGGCGTCGGTCGCCGCGGCCAACCGGAAGAAGCCCGACGAGCTGGTCCCGATCGTCGAGGACCTCATCAAGCTGCTCGACGACGTCTCCGAGGGCCTCCGCCACGGCCGCTACCCCGACCGGCAGCACGCCAAGAAGGTCGGCTCCGTGCTGCGCGCGGTGGCGACCGACCTGGAGGGCTAGCCGCCGGCGCGGAGGAAGCCGACCGGCCACGCGCCGGTCCACTCGCCGCAGTCGCCGCCCTTGTCCTCGACCACCACGAGGTAGAAGGCCGGGGGGACGACGTCGGAGGAGTTGATCTCGGCGAAGGTCTCCGTGCCTTCGGGGACGTCGACCTCGCCGATCACCTCCTGGAGCTGGTCGTCGAACACCTGGACCTGCCAGCCGCTCTCGGCGACCGACTCGGGCACCGTGAGCGAGATGGCGGTGTCGGGGGAGACCTCGACGATCGGCGGCGTGATCTCGTAGCGCTGGGGGTCGCCGTCCAGGCAGAACTGCGTCGGCCGGGCGGTGATGTCCTGGCTGCCGGCCTGCGCGCGCACCTCGCCGGGGCCGTCGGGTTCCCCGGCGCAGCCGGACAGGCCGGCGGCGAGGCCGAGGGCGAGCAGGACGGACGCGGGTCTTCTCACGACCACGACGGTCCCACCGGCGTCGTCGGCGGTTCCGCGGAGCCCGTCGCCGGCGCGGCCGGGCGGCCGCGGTAGAGGGTCCAGAGCACCAGCCCCACGGCGACGGCGAGCAGCGCCGCAGCGACGGTGAAGCCGAGCCAGCCGGTCGGCGGGAGGGCGATGCCGAGCGCGCCGCCGACCACCCAGGCCAGCTGCAGCATCGTCTCCGAGCGTGCGAACGCCGAGGCGCGCAGGCGCTCGGGCACCTCCCGCTGGATGATCGCGTCGAGGGAGACCTTGCCGATGGCGTTGGCGACGGCGGAGACCCCGGCGACCAGGACGGCCATCCAGAAGCCGTAGAAGATCGCGGCGACGACGGTGACCGCCGCGGCAGCGGTGGCGGCGTAGAGCACGAGCTTGTCGGGCGCCGCGGTGTGCAGCCGGGAGCCGACGGCGGTGCCGGCGAAACTGCCTGCTCCGGCGGCCACGGCGAGCGAGCCGAGGGCGAGCGTCGCCTCCCAGCCATCGGCGAAGGTCGCCTGCACGAGGAACGCCGAGAAGATCGTGAGGAAGCCACCCAGCCCGCGGAGCGCGGCGTTCGCCCGCAGCGCGAGGACGACGTGCGGGCTCACCTGGCGGCGCTTCCCCGGCACCGGGATCTCCGCGGTGCGCAGGACATCGGCCGGCTCCTCGCCGGTCGGCACGTCCACGTGCGCCGGCAGCCGGACGGCGAGCACGCCGCCCGCGACGAAGACGGCGGCGGTGGCCCACAGCTCCCAGTCGAAGCCGATCAGCGCCGCCACGCCTGCGGCCAGCGCGCCGGCGACGCCGGCGGTGGCCAGCCCGAACACCGACAGGCGGGCGTTGGCAGAGGTCAGCGACATCGCGCCCGGCAGCACCCGGGGGACCACCGCCGCGCGCAGCACGTTGTGCGCCTTGGACAGCACGAGCACGCCGAGCGCGGCCGGGTAGAGCCAGAGGTCGTCGAAGTGCGCGGCCATGACCAGCGCCAGCACCGCACGGCCGAGGTGGCAGGCGGCCATCGCCCAGCGGCGGCCGCGTTGCAGCCGGTCGAGCGCGGGCCCGATGACCGGCGCGACGACGGCGAACGGGGCCATCGTCACCAGCAGGTAGAGGGCGACGTTGCCGCGCTGCGCGTCGGTGGTCGCGGCGAAGAAGAGGGTGCCGGCGAGCGAGACGGCGATCATCGCGTCGCCGGCCATGTGCAGGGCGTTGACCCAGAGCAGGTGGGTGAGCCCGCTCTCGCCGGCGCCGTCGGCGCGGCTGGCCGCCTTCACCCGGCGGGCGGCGGCGACGGTCAGCTGGCGGCTCCGGGCGGCGGCCACCCGCGTGACGGTGACCTTGGGGCTGCCCGGCAGCGGGGGAGTCGGCGTCGGCCCGGGGGCGGGAATGGTCGCCTCTGGTGCCGTCGCGTCGGGAGCCGGCGTCGGGCCGGGGGTCGGAATGGTCGTCGTCGGCCGGTCGTCACCCGGTGGCTGGGCGGCCGCGGACGGCATCGGCCGGGTCTGCGGCCGCGGAACGGCCACGGGCGCGGTGTCCACCCGGTCGGGGCCGACGGGGCTCCGTCGACCGGTCAGCCGGGAGCGCCGGGAAGCTCCGGGCGGACGGCGGGAAGCGGACACCTCCCCATGGTGCCGCACCGGCCTGGGAGTTCGGCCCCGACGCCCGTATCCCACCCGGAGGGACGCCGATGTGCCGCCGCGACCCCCGCGTCCGCCACAATGGGTGCCGTGTCCGAGTTCCCCGCCGCAGTCCGGCCCGCATCCGCCGCGGACTCCCCGCTGACCGCCGCGGTCGAGCCGGCCCGGGAGGCCGCGGTCGAGACGGCTGGGGATGCCGCCCTCGTGGGCGAGCACCTCGGCGCCGCCCCGGAGCCCGCCGCCGGGCCCGAGCTCGGCGAGGTGGTCACCCACACGTTCGCCAGCACGCTGCCCGGCTACGTCGGGTGGCACTGGGCGGTCACCCTCGCTCGTGTGCCCGGCGCGGACCGGGTCACGGTCGACGAGGTCGTCCTGCTCCCTGGCGACCAGGCGATCCTGGCGCCGGCCTGGGTGCCGTGGCACGAGCGGCTGCGTCCCGGCGACCTGTCGGTGGGCGACGTGCTGCCCTCGACCGAGGACGACATCCGGCTGGCGCCGTCCTACACCGTCGACGACGACTCCGCCGAGGACCCCGAGGGCCGCGTCGTCGCCTCGGAGCTCGGCCTGGGCCGCGAGCGCGTGATGTCCCGCGAGGGGCGGTCCGACGCCGTGGGTCGCTGGACGGCCGGCGAGTTCGGCCCGGCGGCTCCGATGGCCCGGCAGGCGCCCGGCCCGTGCGCCACCTGCGGTTTCTACCTGCCGCTGGCGGGTTCGCTGCGGCAGATGCTGGGTGTCTGCGGCAACGCCTACGCGCCGGCCGACGGTCGCGCGGTCACCGCCGACTACGGCTGCGGCGCGCACAGCCAGGCCACGCTCATGCCCGTCGACGACACCGAGGTCGTCAACTCGGCGCGCTACGACACCTCGGGACACGACGTCCTGACCGACTGACCGACTGACCGACTGCTCCCTTGGGGCCGGTCAGCCGGCGCGGGTGGTGACCGGTTCGTCGGTAATCCGCGGGAGGATCAGGATTTCGCTGCCGTCGGGTCGGTAGGTGTGCCATCGGCCGGATTCGTCGCGTTCGACCCTGAATCCGTGGTGGACCTTGGTGTGGTGGCGTTCGCACAGCAGGGCGAGGTTGTGCAGGTCGGTGTCGCCGCCGTGGGCCCAGTGGATGAGGTGGTGGGCCTCGCACCAGTGGGCGGGGGCGTCGCAGCCGGCGAAGACGCAGTGCTGGTCGCGGGCGGTGAGTGCGCGCCACAGGTGGGGCGGTACGACCCGGTGGCTGCGGCCCTGTTCGAGGGGTTGGCCTTCGGGGCCGATGACGATGCGGGTGACGTTGCCGTCGCAGGCCAGCCAGCGGGCGCGTGCGGCGGAGATCGTCGCGCCGAACCCGAGGTCGGCGGTCGCGTGGGCGGTGTCGGAGCCGACCAGGTCCTCGATCGGGATGGTGACCACGACGTGCGGCTTGAACGTGCGCATCGTCGGGAGGGCGCCGGCGGCGAGCTGGTTGTCGCACAGCTGCACCAGCGCGTCGGCGGACTGCTGGGCGCGGGTGCGCAGATCACCGGCGGGGCGTGAGGCCTGCAGGATCGACTCGATCGCGGCTTGGAACTTTTCCCCACCGACCGCGTCCAGTTCCCCGCGGAAGGACAGGCTGCCGTTGGGGTGCTTCGACATGGTCAGCGACCGCTGCTCGGTGGGATCGGGTTCGGGGCCGTCGGGATCCAGCCGGTCGAGGTAGTGGGAGACCGCCGTGCGCAGCTGCGGATGGAACTGGGTGCGGGCAACATCGGCGAGCAGCGCATCGACCGCGGCCGCATCCACGCCCTGCTCGGCGGCGGCCCTCAGGTTCTTCGGCGCGGCGGCCGGCGCGATCACCGACACCGCCTCAGCCGAGATCGCCCCTGCGGCGAACGCCGCAGCCACCGCGGGCAGGTGCTCCAGCGCCCGACCGTTGCGCACCACATGACCGGCCGCGGACTGCGACATCCGGGCGTGCCCACGCAACCAGGACGCCATCGACGCCTTCCCGTCGAACTCCGGCGCATCCGCGAGTTCGCACTGCCGCACCGTCCGCGCCACCTCCGCGGCGATCCGGTTCTGCAGCACCAGCAGCGGGCTCAGCCGCTCCAGCAACTGCGGACCGAACATGCCCTCCAGCCGCTCGCCCGAGAGCTCGTCGAGCAGCGACCCCAGCGCCTCCAGCTGCTGCACGACACCTCCCGGACGACTCGAACGTATGTACGAATCCTAGCCGAGATGGCCCGAGCGTGCAGCACGAATCCCCAGGTCAGAGGCCTGTCCACAGATCCGAGAAAGGTCTTGACGAGAGGAGCTGGCCAGCGCTCAGAAAGGTGGGCCGTGCTCGAGGCGGGGTTCGGCTGCGCAGGGGAGGCGGCGGCTCGGAGGGGTGCCGACCGGGCGCGGAATCAGTCCCGGTGGCGCGAGCGCGACTGGCCCTGCAGCCGCATGATCCACAGCCCGAGCACCGCCAGGCCGAGCGCGGCCACGCAGGTCCAGGTCCACATCCGGTCGACCCGGTCGCCGAGGATCAGCAGGACGACGAGGGCCACCGCCCACGCCGCCATCCCTGCCAGCACGACGCGGGCAGTGTCGATCTGCAGCGGGGGAGGAGCCTGCTTCAGGGGACCGGGCACGGACGAACCCTAGATTGCGGGCGGGTCACGGAGGACGCTGCCCGGTCCGGCGCGTGTGGCGCGTGTGGCACGCTGTCGCCGCTCGTTGGCCGCCCGCACCGTCCCGGAGAGTCCGCATGCCCCAGCAGTCCAGTTCCTCCGGCGGCGCCAGCGCCTCGGGTGCCCCGCGCGCCGACGGTGACACCCCTGCCGACGTCGCGGCCGGCACGCCGACGCCGCGTCGCAGCGCGGGCCCGCAGGTCAAGCCGAAGAACGGCCTGGACCGCTACTTCGAGATCAGCGCCCGCCGCTCGACGATGACCCGTGAGCTCCGCGGTGGCCTCACCACCTTCTTCACGATGGCCTACATCGTGGTGCTCAACCCGATCATCCTGACGAGCATCGCCGGCCCCGACGGCACGCCGGGTGCCGACGTCGAGGGCACGGTCCTCCCGTTCGGCTCCATCGCCGCCGTGACCGCCCTGCTGGCCGGCGTCCTGACGATCCTCATGGGCATCGTCGGCCGCTACCCCTTCGCGCTGGCCACCGGCCTGGGCATCAACGCGCTGGTCGCCGTCTTCGCGGCCACCCAGCTCTCCTGGCCCGAGATCATGGGCCTGGTCGTGCTCGAGGGCCTGCTGATCACCGTCCTGGTGCTCACCGGCTTCCGCAAGGCCGTGTTCGAGGCCATCCCGCCGCAGCTGAAGACGGCCATCGCCGTCGGCATCGGCTTCTTCCTCGCCATCATCGGCCTGGCCGACGCCGGGGTCATCCGCCCGGGCACCCCGCTGATCAGCTTCGGCGTCGGTGGCCAGCTGGCCGGCTGGCCGCTGCTCGTCTTCGTCGTCGGCCTGCTGCTCAGTGCCGTGCTCGTGGTGCGCAAGGTCAAGGGCGCGCTGCTCATCGGCATCGTCGTGACGACGGTGCTGGCGATCATCGTCGAGGCGATCGCCGACATCGGCCCCAAGTTCGGCGACGACGGCTCGGTGAACGACCGCGCCTGGGCGCTGCAGGTGCCCGAGCTGCCGGAGGACGTCATCGGCAGCCCCGACCTGTCGCTGCTCGGCAACTTCTCGCTGTTCGGCGGCTTCGAGCGGATCGGCATCATCGCCGCGCTGCTCATCGTCTTCTCGATCATGATCGCCGACTTCTTCGACACCGTCGGCACGGTCACCGCCGTCGGCGCCGAGGGCGACATGCTCGACAAGGACCGCAACCTGCCGAAGTCCCAGCCCGTCCTGCTGGTCGACTCGATCGCCGCCGCGGCCGGTGGCGCGGGCAGCGTCTCGTCGAACACGACCTACATCGAGAGCACCGCCGGTGTCGCCGACGGCGCCCGGACCGGCCTGGCCAGCGTCGTCACCGGACTGCTGTTCCTGGTCGCGGTCTTCTTCACCCCGCTGGTGGCCGTGGTGCCCTCCGAGGCGGCGGCACCTGCGCTGGTCATCGTCGGCGCGCTGATGATCAGCCAGATCAGGAACCTGGTCTGGGACGACATGTCCCTGGTCATCCCGGCGTTCCTGACCATCGCCCTGATGCCGTTCACCTACTCGATCACCAACGGGATCGGCGCCGGCGTCGTCAGCTTCGTGCTGCTGCGGGTGGCCGTCGGGCGGCGCCGCGAGATCCACCCGCTCATGTGGGTCGTCGCGATCATGTTCCTCGTCTACTTCGCGCTGGAGCCGCTGCAGCAGCTGTTCTGACCCACTGCTGAGCTAGGCTAACGATCGTGCGCCGGACGACGCTCGACACGGCCGCGCTCTCCCACGAGCTGCGGCTCTCGGTCATGCGGTTGTCCCGCAGGCTGCGCAACCAGCGCGTGGACACCTCGGTCACGCTCACCCAGCTGGCGGCGCTGTCGTCCCTCAAGCGCCACGGCCCGATGAGCCCGGGGGAGCTGGCCGCCCACGAGCGCGTCCAGCCTCCGTCGATGACCCGGGTCGTCGGGGCGCTGGAGAGCGCCGGCCTGGTCAGCCGTACCCCGCACCCGACCGACGGGCGTCAGGTCGTTCTCGACCTGACGCCCTCGGCCGAGGAGCTGCTCGAGGCCGAGGCCCGGGCGAGGGAGGCCTGGCTGGCCGGCCGGCTCCAGGAGCTCACCCCGGAGGAGCGCGCCGTCCTGCGCGAGGCCGCCGGGATCATGGACGCGCTGGCCAGTGGTGGGTGACCTGCACGAGCACTGACCAACGGACGGCGGCCGATCCGGGGAACGGCATGTTCCGGGCGCTCCGGGTCCGGAACTACCGGCGCTACGCGTCCGCGAACCTGCTGAGCCTGACCGGTACCTGGATGCAGCGCATCGGCCAGGACTGGCTGGTGCTGCAGCTCTCCGACGACAGCGGGATCGCCCTCGGCCTCATCACCGCGCTGCAGTTCGGCCCGTCGCTGCTGCTCAGCATGTACGGCGGTGTCCTGGCCGACCGCTATCCCAAGCGCCGGCTGCTGCTGATGACCCAGGTGCTCATGGGCCTGCTCTCGCTGGTCCTGGGCGTGCTCGTGGCCACCGAGGCGGTCGAGCTCTGGCACGTCTTCGTGCTCGCCGGCGGACTGGGTGCGGTCTCGGCCGTCGACGCCCCGGTGCGCCAGGCGTTCGTCTCGGAGATGGTCGGCCCGGCGCTGCTCACCAACGCCGTCAGCCTCAACTCGACGATCTTCAACGGCGCGCGGCTGGTGGGCCCG
This sequence comes from Blastococcus sp. LR1, assembly GCF_020166105.1. Taxonomy (GTDB): domain Bacteria; phylum Actinomycetota; class Actinomycetes; order Mycobacteriales; family Geodermatophilaceae; genus Blastococcus. The sequence goes on along the minus strand of NZ_JAIUJY010000002.1, from coordinate 447,064 downwards.
GCGCTGGCCGGGCTGCTGATCGCCGCGGCCGGCGGCGACACGGCTCCGGCCTTCTTCCTCAACGCGGTCAGCTTCGCCTTCACCATCACCGCGCTGGCCGGGATGCGCACCGAGGAGCTGCGACCCAGCAAGCCGGTCGCCCGCGGGCGCGGCCAGCTGCGGGAGGGGCTGGCCTACACGTGGGCGCACCCCGACCTGGTGCTCGCGATGGCGCTCGCCTTCGTCCTGGGCACCTTCGGCTTCAACTACCAGGTCACGATCGCGCTGATGGCCCGCGAGACCTTCGACCTGGGCGCCGAGGCGTTCGGGCTGCTCTCGACATTCTTCGCCGTCGGCTCCCTGTCGGGGGCGCTGCTCTCCACCCGGCGCAGCGTCCGCCCCCGGCAACGGTTCCTCGTGGGTTCGGCGGTGGTCTTCGGGCTGTTCACCGTCGTCGCCGGGCTCATGCCGACGTACGCCAGCTTCGCCCTCCTGCTGATCCCCACCGGAGCCGCCGCGCTGGTGTTCAGCGTGGCCACCAACAGCTTCGTGCAGCTCGGCGTCGACCCGCAGATGCGCGGGCGGGTGATGGCGCTCTACTTCATGTGCTTCATGGGCGGAACTCCGGTCGGCGCGCCCCTGGTGGGCTGGATCTCCGAGCACCTCGGTGCCCCGTGGGGGCTCATCCTCGGCGGCGCCGTCTGCGTCGTCGCGGGCCTGGGCGCGGCGGTGTTCCTCTCCCGGCACCGGTCGGTCCGGCTCGAGCTGCGGCGCTCGCCGCTGCGGGTCCGGCTGCGGGTGGGTGAGCGCCGGGACGCCGTCCCGGCGCCGCAGCTGCGTGCGGCGGAGGAGACCCTCGCCGAGCGGGCGCCGGGCCAGCAGTCGGTCTGAGCCGCGGGTACCTTCGGCGTCGCCGGTTCCACACCCGCACTGGGGGCGCGCCATGGCCACCGCACTGGTCCAGCTCGTGCTCCTGCTGGCGCTGTTCGCCGGGCTGGTCGCCTTCGCCGGCCCCGTCGCCCGGTGGGCCGGGAGCCGGCTGGCCCGCCGGAGGGCGGTGCGGCACCCGGTCCCGGCCGTCCGGCCGCTGGAGAACGTCGCCGCCGATCTCCGCCGGCTGGGCCGGCAGGTGGAGTTCGCCCCCGCGGGCGTCCCGATGGCCCGGCGTCGAGCGGTACGGGCCGCCTACGACGACGTGCTGACCGAGGCGGCGGGCATCCTGGGCGTGTCGACGTCGCTCCCCGAGCTGGAGGAGGGGCGCCGCCGGGACGTCGAACGGCTGCGCGTGACCGCCTCGCTGCGGGCCGCCGGGCTCCAGGTGCCGGTCTGAGCACCCGTCGGGTGTTCTTCGCGATCGTTCCGCCCGAGCCCGCGCGGCAGGACCTGACCGAGGCGCTGGCCTCGGTGCGCGACCTGCCCGGCGCTCCGCGATGGGGGAGGCCGGAGCGCTGGCACCTGACGCTGCTCTTCCTCGCCCAGGTGCCCGAGGAGCTCGTCCCCGCCCTGGTCGCCGCGGCCGGACCGGCCGTGACCGCGGCGCCGCCGATGCTCCTGCGGCTGGCCGGTGGCGGGCGGTTCGGCTCGGTCCGCCGTCCGCAGGTGGCCTGGGCAGGTGTCGACGGCGACGTCGTCCCCCTCGGAGCGCTCGCCGGCCGGCTGGCCGACGTCGCTCGGGAGCTCGGGCTGCCGGTCGAGGACCGGGCCTTCCAGCCGCACCTGACCCTCGGCCGCTGGAAGCCCGGGCGCCCCGCCGACGGCACGCTGCCCGACCGGCTCGCCGGCTACCGCGGACCGGAGTGGCCGGTGGCCGAGGTGCAGCTGCTGGAGAGCCGGCTGGGCGGCCGGGCGCCCTACGACGTCGTGACCAGCTGGCCCGTCACCACGCGTACTCCATAGGAGCGGCCTTGTAGCCGGGGAAGATCTCGTCGAGCCGGGTCAGCGTCGCGTCGTCCAGTTCGATCTCCAGCGCGCGCAGGCCGCCCTCGAGCTGCTCCATCGTGCGCGGCCCGACGATCGGCGCCGTCACCGCCGGCTGGTGCAGCAGCCAGGCCACGCCGACGTCGGCCGGCGCGTGCCCGAGGTCGCGGCACAGCGCCTCGTAGGCCTCCAGTGCGGGGCGGTGCTTCTCCACCCGCTCCTGCGTGCGCGCGTCACCGCGCCGTCCGCCCTCGGCCTTCTCCAGCACGCCGCCGAGGAGGCCGCCGGCCAGCGGGCTCCACGGCAGGATCCCGACGCCGTGGTGCGACGCCGCGGGAAGCACCTCGAGCTCCACGAGCCGGGTGAGCAGGTTGTAGTGCGACTGCTCGCTGACCAGTCCGGTGAAGTTCCGGCGGGCGGCGACGGCGTTGGCCTCGACGATCTGCCAGGCGGCGTGGTTCGACGAGCCGACGTAGAGCACCTTGCCCTGGGCGACGAGCGTCTCGCAGGCCTGCCAGATCTCGTCCCACGGCGTCTCCAGGTCGACGTGGTGGAACTGGTAGAGGTCGATCCAGTCGGTGCCCATCCGCCGCAGCGACCCCTCGCAGGCGCGCACGATGTTGCGGGCGGACAGGAAGGTGTCGTTCGGCCAGTCCGACATCCCGCCGTAGACCTTGGTGGCCAGCACCGTCTTCTCCCGGCGCTCCCCGCCCTGGGCGAACCAGCTGCCGAGCACCTCCTCGGTGCGGCCCTTGCCGGCGTCGAAGCCGTAGACGTTCGCCGTGTCGAAGAAGTTGACCCCCTCGGCCAGCGCCCGGTCCATGATCGTGTGCGACTCGGCCTCCTCGGTCTTCCAGCCGAAGTTCATGGTGCCCAGGCAGAGCCGGGACACCTGCAGGCCGCTGCTGCCGAGGTGCGTGTAGTCCATGTGGATCACCCTGGCACCCTGTGCCCCGTGTCGCAGAACGATGAGACCTCCGCCTTCGACCTCGCCACCGCCGTGCGGCGGGCGGAGGGGTCCGCGCTCCAGGTCGACCTCGACCCCACCTGGGACGTCGGCAACGGCATCCTGAACGGGGGTTACCTGCTGGCCACGGCCGGGCGGGCGGCCGTGCTGGAGAGCCCGCACGAGCACCCCGTCGCGATGTCGGCCAGCTACCTGCGCGCCGGCGCGGGCGGCCCCGCGACCCTCGCCGTGACGCCCGGCCCGGCCGGCCGGACGCTCGCCCACTCCCTGGTCACGCTCGCCGACGACGGCGGCCCGGTGATCACCGTGCAGGCGACGACGGCGACGCTCGTCGAGGGCCCGTCGGAGTACTCCTCGCCGATGCCCGACGTGCCCGGGCCCGACCAGTGCCTGGACATGGCGGCCAACGCGCACCTGGCCGCGGTTCCGATCCAGCTGCCCGGGCTGACCCGGCACGTGGAGAGCCGGCTGGACCCGGCGACGGCGATGTGGGCGCTGGGCCGGCCCTCGGAGGACCCGGTGCTGCGGGCGTGGGTGCGGTTCGCCGACGGCCGCCCCGCGGACCCGCTGTCGCTCCTGCTGTTCGCCGACGTCCTGCCGCCCACCAGCTTCGCCACCGGCCGGATGGGCTGGGCGCCCACGGTGCAGCTGCAGGTCCTCGTGCGGGCGCTGCCCGCGCCCGGCTGGTGCCTGGTCGAGGCGCGCGCGAGCGAGATCGCCGGCGGCTGGAGCGACGAGGACTACCGGATCTGGGACTCCACCGGCCGCCTGGTCGCGCAGAGCCGGCAGCTCGCCCGGACCGCCCGATGAGCGCCGACGTCGCGCCCGCGGGTGCCCAGCACGACGGCGACTCCCTGGCCGGGTTCGGCTACAAGCAGCAGCTGGACCGCAGCCTCGGCCGGTTCTCCAGCTTCGCCGCCGGCGTCAGCTACATCTCCATCCTCACCGGCACGTTCCAGCTCTTCTACTTCGGCTTCGGCGCCGGGGGGCCGGCCTACGTCTGGTCCTGGCCGATCGTGTTCGTGGGCCAGCTCATGGTGGCGCTGTGCTTCGCGGAGCTGGCGGCGCGCTACCCGGTGGCCGGCTCGCTCTACAACTGGACCAAGCGCCTGGGCAACCGCACCACCGCCTGGATGGCCGGCTGGATGATGCTCACGGCCTCGATCGTGACGCTCGCGGCGACGGTGCTGGCCTACCAGATCACGCTGCCCCAGCTGTGGTCCGGCTTCCAGATCGTCGGCGACGGCACCGGCCCCTACGACTACGCGGTCAACGCTGTGATCCTGGGCAGCGCGCTCATCGTCTTCACCACGCTGGTGAACGTGTTCGGCGTGAAGCTCATGGCCCGCATCAACAGCACCGGCGTCTTCATCGAGCTCATCGCCGCGGTGCTGATCATCGTGCTGCTCGCCGCGCACGCCACCCGCGGTCCCGACGTCGTCCTCGACACGGCGGGTGCGGGGGAGGGTCAGGACCTGGGCTACCTGGGTGCCTTCCTCATCGCCGCGCTGGCCTCCGGCTACGTGATGTACGGCTTCGACACCGCCAGCTCGCTCGGTGAGGAGACCGTCGATGCCCGCCGCACCGCCCCGCGCGCCATCATCCGGGCGATCACGGCGTCCTTCGTGCTCGGCGGCCTGATCCTGCTCTTCGGCCTGATGGCGGTGGAGAACATCCGCGACCCGCAGCTCGCGTCGAGCACCGGCGGCCTGCAGTACGTGCTGCTGCAGGCGGCGGGCAGCGGCATCGGCCGGATCTTCCTGCTCGCGATCGTCGTCGCGATCACCGTCTGCTGCCTGGCGGTGCACACCGCCACCATCCGGATGATGTTCGGGATGGCGCGGGACAACAACCTGCCCGGCTCGGCGCGGCTGGCCAAGGTGCACCCACGCTTCAAGACGCCGGTCGTCCCCGCCGTCGTCATCGGGCTGCTGTCGATCAGCATCCTGCTGATCAACATCCGGCAGCCGCAGATCTTCACGGTCATCACGAGCATCGCCGTCGTGATGATCTACCTCGCCTACCTGCTGGTCACCGTGCCGATGCTGATCAGCCGGCTCCGCGGCCGCTGGCCCGTGGCGGATGACGGCGAGCGGCACTTCTCGCTCGGTCGCTGGGGGCTGCCGGTGAACGTGCTCGCGGTCCTGTGGGGCGCGGGCATGGCGATCAACCTGGGCTGGCCGCGGCGGGAGGTCTACAACGCCACCGAGCCGTACCACTGGTACCTGCAGTGGGGCGCGGTGCTCTTCATCGGGGCGATCGCGCTGACCGGGCTGGCGTACTACCGGCTCCGTCAGCGGCACCGCACCGGCGTGCTGCCCGACCACGCGGCGGCCGTTCCCGCGGAGGCCTGACCGGCGGGTCAGCCCGGCAGGGCGACGTCGCCGGTGAGGTAGCGCTGGACCGAGGGGCCGATCGCGGCGACGAGCTCGTCGCGGTCGGCCGACGCCAGCGGCTCGATCCGCAGCACGTAGCGCCCGACGACCAGCCCGATGAGCTGCGAGGCGGCCAGGCCTCCGCGGATCTCCGCCTCGCCGGGCGGCAGGTCCAGGGTGGCCAGCACCCGGCGGAGCACCTGGGTCACCAGGAACTCGCGGAGCAGCTTGGCGGTCCACTCGTTGCCGACGGCGGAGCGCACCAGGGCCAGCCCGGCGGCCTGCGCGGGACCGTCCCAGACGGTGAGCAGGGTGCGGACGACGCCCGCGCCGACGTGCTCGGGCCCGGCCGCGAGCAGCTCCGGCAGGAGCTCGCCCGGGTCGGCCGGCGCCTCGATCGCGGCGAGGAAGAGCTGGTCCTTGCTGCCGAAGTAGTGGTGCACGAGCGCGGGGTCGACACCTGCCGACGTGGCGATCTGCCGGATGGTCGCGCCGTCGAACCCCCGCTCGGCGAAGGCCTCGCGGGCTGCTGCCAGCACGGCGTCCCGGGTGTCGGGGCTGCCGGGACGCCGCCCGGTCCGCCGGCGCGGCTGCTCGCTGGTGCTCAGTCGGTCCTCCTCCGCAGGGTCGCCGCCGCGAGCGCGAGGGCGAGCAGGGCCGCGCCGGCCACGATGCCGACGTCGGTCCACATCGTGCCCGTCGCCTCCACCGAGCGACCCACCTCCCGCAGCGCCTCGACCGCGTAGGTCAGGGGGAGGACGTCGCTGACGGCCTGCAGCCAGCCCGCCATCTGCTCGCGCGGGACCAGCAGCCCGCAGAGGAAGAACTGTGGCAGCACGATCACGGGCATGAACTGCACCGCCTGGAACTCGCTGCGGGCGAAGGCGCTGGCCAGCAGGCCCAGGGCGACGCCGAGCACCGCGTCGACGACGGCGATGAGCACCACGAGCCCGACCGAGCCGGCGACGTCCAGGTCGTAGAGCGTGGTCGCCACCGTGACGGTGACCGCCGCCTGCAGCGCCGCGGCGAGGCCGAACGCCAGACCGTAGCCGAGCAGCAGGTCCAGCCGGGACAGCGGGGTGCTGAGCAGCCGCTCGAGGGTGCCCGACGTGCGTTCGCGCAGCATCGCGATGCTGGTGACCAGGAACATCACCACGAAGGGGAAGACGCCGAGCATCGTCAGCCCGACCCGGTCGAAGACGTCCGGCTGCCCGGGAACGGGAGGCACGTCCTGCCACAGCAGGTAGAGCAGGCCGAGCAGCAGGCTGGGCAGCACGAGCAGCATCGCGATCGTGCGGTGGTCGTGCCGCAGCTGGCGCAGCACGCGCACCGCGGTCGTCGTGGTCAGGCGGGGGCTCAGGTGGGTCGCGGTGCTCATCGGGCCATCTCCTGCGCGCTCGCGCGGACGACGTTCAGGAACGCCTCCTCGAGGTCGTCGGAGCGGCCGTCGGTGCGCAGCCGCCCCGGCGTGGTGTCGGCGAGCAGGGCGCCGTCGCGGAGGAGCAGCAGCCGGTCGCACCGGGCGGCCTCGTCCATGACGTGGCTGGAGACGAGCAGCGTCGTCCCGGCCGCGGCGAGGCCGGAGAAGCGCTCCCAGAGCTCGACCCGCAGCACCGGGTCCAGGCCCACGGTCGGTTCGTCAAGCACCAGCACCTCGGGTTCGCCGACGAGCGCGCAGGCCAGCGACGCGCGGCCCCGCTGGCCGCCGGAGAGGTCGCCGACCAGCTGACCGGCGGCCTCGCCGAGCCCGACGTCGGCGATCGCGGCGTCGGCCTCGCGCGCCCCTCTGCCGTAGAGCGCGGCGAAGTAGCGCGCGTTCTCCCGCACGGTGAGGTCGGCGTAGACGCTGGGGGACTGGGTCACGTAGCCGACCCGGTCGCGCAGGGCGGGGGAGCCGGCGGGATGCCCGAGGACGGTCACCGTGCCCGACCGGATCCGCTGCACGCCGACGATCGCCCGCAGCAGCGTGCTCTTCCCGCTGCCGCTCGGTCCGAGCAGGCCGGTGACCTGGCCCTCCGGCACGGCGAAGCTCAGGCCGGGGAGCACCCGGCGCCTGCCTCGGTCGACGACGAGATCGCTGACGGTGACGACGTCCATGACGCGCTCCCAGAATTCACCGGTTAATGAACTCAACGCTAGATGAGTTCGGTGACCGGTGTCAACGCCGGCTGCGCGTCAGCTCCGGATGGCGGGAGCCGGGAGGTGGTCCCGCAGCCAGCAGGTGAGCTCCTCGGCCGGCCGGGGCGCGGTGTAGAGGTAGCCCTGGCCCACGTCGCACCGCAGGTCGGCGAGCGCCGCGGCCGTGGCCGGGTCCTCGACGCCCTCGGCGACGACCGTGAGGCCCAGTTCCCGCCCGAGGTCGATCACGGAGCGTACGAGCGCTGCGTCGCCGGGCGACCTGGTCATCTCGGCGATGTAGCTGCGGTCGATCTTGAGCTCGTTCACGGGCAGCAACTTCAGGTGGCCCATCGAGGAGTAGCCGGTGCCGAAGTCGTCGATCGAGAGCCGCACACCCGCGGCGTGCAGCCGCTCGAGCACCTGCCTGGCGGCCTCGGGCTCGGTCAGCAGGGCGCTCTCGGTGAGCTCCAGCTGCAGGAGCTCGGCCGGCACCCCGTGCGCCGCCAGCCGGCTGAGCACGCGGTCGGGGAGCCCGGGCAGGTGGACCGACCGTGCGGAGAGGTTCACCGCGACCGGGACGGCGAGGCCCTCGTCGGCCCAGGCCCGGGCCTGGGCGAGCGCGAGGTCGAGCACCCGGTCGGTCAGCGGCTCGATGAGCCCGGTCCGCTCGACCGCCGGCAGGAACTCGGCGGGGGACAGCAGCCCGCGGTCGGCGTGGACCCAGCGGACTAGGGCCTCGACGCCCACCACGCACCCGGTCTCCAGGGACACCTGCGGCTGGTAGTGGAGCACGAGGTGCCCCTCGGCGAGCGCGCGGCGGAACTCGGTGAGCAGCACCAGCCGGCCGCGGTCGTGGCCGTCCGCGGTGGGGTCGTAGACCTCCACGCCGGACTGCCGCTCCTTGGCGGTGTACATGGCGATGTCGGCCCGCCGCAGGAGCGCGTCGACGTCGGTGGGGCCGTCGTCGGACACGGCGACGCCGAGGCTGGCGTCGACGTCGAGCACCAGACCGTCGACCAGGAACGGCTCGCCCAGGGCGGTGCGGATCCGCCCGGCCACCGCCCGCGCCCCGGTCGGGCTCATCTCGGGCAGCACCAGCAGGAACTCGTCGCCGCCGAGGCGGGCGACCAGGTCGACGTCGCGCACCAGCGGGTGCAGCCGCGGCCCGATCTGGGCGAGCAGGCGGTCGCCGTAGCCGTGGCCGAGCGTGTCGTTGACCTCCTTGAACCGGTCGAGGTCCAGGAGGATCACCGCCACCTGGGCGTTCCCCCGCCGCACGGCCAGCAGCTCGGCGCCGTGCGCCAGGGCGGCCGCCCGGTTGGGCAGCGAGGTCAGCTCGTCGTGCGTGGCCTGGTGGGTGAGCTGCTGCTGCAGCTCCATGCGCTCGGTGACGTCGCGGGCGCTCAGCAGCACCGCGCCGATCACCGGATCGGTGCGACGGTCGGAGCTGGTGACCTCCAGGTACCGCCAGCCGCCGTCGCGGTGCCGGACGCGCAGGACGAGGACCTGCGGCAGTCCGTCGGAGGAGAGGTCGAACCCGGTGCCGCCCTCGCCCATGAGCAGGGGCAGGTCGTCGGAGTGGATGAGGTGCTGGGGAGGGGCCCCGAGGAGGTCCTCGGCGGGCCAGCCGAGCAGTTCGCGCACCGAGTCGGAGACGAAGGAGATCTGCCCGGACGGGTCGATCAGCAGGATGACGTCGCTGGTGGAGTGCACGACGGAGCGGAACCGGCGCTCACGGTCGAGCGCGGCCAGCATCGCGTTGAACGCGACCGCGGTGCGCGCCAGGTCGTCGGGTGCGCCCACCGGGAGCACCAGGTCGGCCCGGGGGAGCGGGCTCGAGGAGCCGGCCGCCAGGGGCGAGCCCACCGTCTCGGCCACGTCGGTCAGGCGCGTGGCGAGCAGCCGCAGCCGGGTGCCGATCACGCGGCGGGTGAGCAGCCAGTTGGCGGCGCCCAGCACCAGCCCGGCACCGAGGCAGGCGAGGCGGAACGCAGGCGCGCGGGTGTACTCGGCCGGGACCTGGAGCAGCTCGGCGAAGTACGGGAAGACGGCGCCGACGCAGACCCCGAGCGCGGCCATGCCGAAGGCCAGCCGGGTGAAGACGCCCCAGCCGGCACTCACCTCCGGGACCGTCGCCCGCATTCCTGGCATGGCAAGGAGATCGGCAGCACCCGCGGGAGGCTTGAATCCCGGTCCCCCGCGGGAGGGGGAGCGGGGCACCGGCACAATTCCCGTCGTGCCCGCCCCCGTCGTCATCACCGACCCCGCCGACCCGCGGGTGGCCGACTTTCGCGACCTCAAGGCCGGTGACCGGCCGGAGGGCACCCCGCGGTGGGGCGGACCCGTCATCGTCGAGGGCGTCTCCGCCGTCCAGCGGCTGCTGGCCTCGCCCTACCGGATCCGGGCCGTGCTCGGCGTGCCGGGACGCGTGGCGGCGCTCGACCTGCCCGACGACGTGCCCGCCTACGAGGCGGACAAGTGGCTGCTGTCGGAGGTGATCGGCTTCCGGCTCACCCGCGGGGTGATCGCCTCCGCCGACCGCAGGCCACCGGCCGACCTCGACGAGCTGCTGGCCGGCCCGGACCCTGCGGCGCCGCGCCGGCTCGCCGTGCTCGAAGGCCTCAACGACGCGGAGAACCTCGGCTCGATCGCCCGCTCCGCGCTCGCGCTGGGCATCGACGGACTCCTGCTCGACCCCCGCTGCGCCGACCCGTTCTACCGGCGGTCGGTCCGCGTCTCGATGGGGCACATCCTGGCGCTGCCGTTCACCGTGCTCTCGGACTGGCCGGCCGACCTCGGCCGGGTGCACGACGCCGGGTACACCACGGTGGCGCTCACTCCGGCGGCCGACGCCGTCGACCTGACCGACGTCGACCCGGTCGCGCACCCGCGCACGGCGGTGCTGCTCGGCGCCGAGGGGCCGGGGCTCACCCCCGAGGCGCAGCAGGCCGCGACGGTGCGCGCCCGCATCCCGATGCGCCCGGGGGTGGACTCGCTCGGCGTGGCCGCCGCGGCGGCCGTCGCCTTCGCGACCCTCAGGTAGGCCTCCTACTGGTTGCGCAGCGAGAAGCGGGCGAGCATCGCCCGGGCCTCCTCGGCGTGGGCCGGGGCGCACATCACGTCGTAGCGGCTGGCCTTGATGGTGCTCGTGCTCGTGAAGTCGCGCCGGCCCTGCGTGGCCGCGTACCCCATGCCGCCGAAGGCCGCACCGAACGCGAGGCCGATCAGCAGTCCGGTGAGCACCGAGCCGAGCCAGTTGCCGCCGTCCTCGGCGAAGATGCCCAGCAGCAGCCCGACGAAGAGGCCCCACCACGCGCCGCCCGCCGCGCCCGCGGCGATCGCGCGGCCCATGGTCAAGCGGCCGGTGACCTTCTCGATCATGCGCAGGTCGGTGCCGATGATCGTCACGTTCTCGACGGCGAACTTCTCGTCGGAGAGGTAGTCGACCGCGGCCTGCGCCTGCTCGTAGCTGTCGTAGGAACCCACCTGGACGCCGCCGAGCGGCATCGATACCGACGCTGACATGCCCGGGTCGGTACCCCGGAGACCGGACGGCATGCGCCCCGTCCCCCGGACGGGGACGTCAGCGGTTGCGGCGGACCCCGAAGACGATGTCCTCCCACGCCGGGATGCGGGCGCGCGGGTCCTCGTCGCCGTCCTCGCCGGTGCGCCCGAGGACGACGGTGTCGTGCTCGGCGACCTCGTCGAGAAGGGCGGTCATGTCGTCGTCCGCGGGCGAGCCGTCGGGCGCGTGGACGTCGCGGACGTGCTCGTCCTCGTCGTCCTCGTCGTCCTCGAGGAACTCGGCCGGTGCGGACTCGGGGGCGCGCACGACCGACACCGGGCGACTGCGGGGCGCCGGCGCCACCTCGGGAACCACCCGGACCAGCCGGGTGCCCTCCGCGAAGTCGGTGGTCGCGGCGTCGGTCGGGGTCGCCGTGCGCGAGGGCAGGTCGAACCGCCAGCGGGTCGTGCCGGACTTCTCCCCGGCCCGCCACGCGCCGGTGACGATCCAGCTGCCGTCGTCGTCGCGGAACGCGTCCCACTCCACGGCGCCGAAGTCGCTGCCGATCAGCCGGAGCCGCTCGACCATGAAGCGCTGCAAGGTGGTGCTGGCGCTCGGACCGCCGTCGGAGAGGCGGACCTGGGCCTCGCGGCCCTGGTCGGCCACCCGCTCGCGCTCCTGGAGCACGGGATGGGCGAAGCGCATGATCCGCTCGACCCGCGTGCCGGAGTCGGCGGCCACCTGCTCGGGGGTCTCGCCGGCGCGGATGCGGGACTGGATGACCCGCGGCGGGAGCTCGCTGCCGTTGTCGACGTCGATCTGGATCAGCCGGCGGGCATCGCCCCGGGCGGCCGCGCGGACGCGGTCGTCGATGGGGAGCGTGAACTTCTCGCCGTCGGCACCGTCCGGGCCCTCGGCCATCAGGACCAGGCTCTGCCCGTCCTCGGAGAGTGCCACGAGGCGCAGCGTGCGCATGGCGACCTCCTACCAGCCGACGGGGGGCCCGACGGGGAGCCCGGTCCCCGAGGTTATCCGGGCGCGGCGCGTGCGGCCCGCAGGCGGCTCGGCGTGGCGCGCCCGCCGACGGTGGTCCAGGTCCCTCCGCCGGGGGGTGCGGATGAGGGTTTTCCACGCCGATGACAGTCCTGACACATGACCGCAACGAGGAACCACGACAGTGGGGTCTCGGAGCCCGAGCCGAGGAGGCGCGATGGCCAGCCCGGTCACCCGCCGGCGTACGGCCGTGCCCGCAGGGCTCGCGACCAGCCTGCCCCAGGGCGGGATGCCCGCCCTCGAGGCGCTCGTCCCGCCCGAGACGCTGCCCGCCGACGTCCGCGCCGCAATCTCCGGCATCGCCGGCGCCGCCGGCGCCTGGTGCCCCGCGCCGTCCCCGGACGGGCTGCGCACCGCCTACGTCTCCGACCGCTCCGGTCTGCCTCGGCTGGAGGTCGCCGCGCTCGACGGCGCCACCCCGCCGGCCGTCCTCTCCGAGCCGGGGGAGGAGGTCATCTCCGTCTCCTGGTCGCCCGACGGTGCCTGGCTGACCTACCTGGTGAGCCCGGGCGGCTCCATCTGCGCCGAGCTGCACGTCGTCCGTCCCGACGGGACCGGCCACCGCGTGCTGGCCGGCGCCGACCCGCGCGCGGCCGTCTTCGCCGGCGCCTGGGCCGGGCCGCGGCACTACGCCTGCTCGATCGCCCCGGGGCACGGCCCCGATGCCGACGTCGTGCTCGTCGACGTCGTCACCGGCGAGCTGCGCACCCTCGCCTCCGGCGGCTTCCTCTCCGTCACCGCCGTCTCGCCCGACCACCGCACGGTCCTCGCCCGTCGTGGGCCGCGGGCCTTCCGCCACGTCGTGGTGATCGACGTCGCCACCGGCCTGCAGCGCCGGGCGATCCGGCTCGACCAGCCCGGCGGCATCGCCTCGGAGGACGGCCGGTTCTCCGCCGACGGCCGCGCCGTCTACGTGCGCGCCTCGCTGCCCGGCCTGCCGTTCACCGACCGGGCCGGTCTGGTGGAGGTGCCGGTGGACGCGGACGGCGTCCCGTCGCCCGGTCGCCGTGTCCTGTACCGCCCGGAGGCCGACCTCGACGGCTACGTCGTCCGCGCCGACGGCACCGTCCTCGCCCTCTGGAACGTCGAGGGCGTCAGCGAGCTGTGCCTGCACGACCTGGCCGACGGCGCGCTGCTGCGCACCGTGCGGCTGCCGGAGCGGGTGCTGTCCGGCTGGGCGGTCCTGCCCGGTCAGGACGCCGTCGTCGCCGAGCTGAGCGGCCCGCGGTCGCCGCGCGGCCTCTGGCGGGTGCCCCTGGACGGCGAGAGCCCGGCCGAGGCGCTGGCCTGCACGCCGGCCCGGCCGGATCCGGATCTGCTCGTCGAGCCCGTGCGGCACGACTACCTCGCTCCCGACGGCCTGCGCCTCTCGGGCTGGCTCTACACCCCGCCCGGCATCAGCGGACCGAACCGCACAGTCGTCAGCTTCCACGGCGGTCCGGAGGGGCAGACCCGCCCCGACTGGTCGCCGATCACGCAGTCGATGGTCGCCGCGGGGCTCACCGTCTTCGCGCCCAACGTCCGGGGTTCCGGGGGCTTCGGCCGGGCGTTCATGACCGCCGACGACGGCAGGGCCCGCGAGGCGTCGTTCGCCGACGTCCGCACGACCGTGGACGAGCTGGTCACCGCGGGCATCGCGATCCCGGGCCGGATCGGCGCCCACGGCTGGTCCTACGGCGGGTACCTGACGCTCGTGGCCCTGACCCGCTGGCCGGAGCTGTTCGCCGCCGGCGCCTCGCTGGCCGGGATGAGCGACCTGCGCACCTTCTTCGCCGGCACCGAGCCGTGGATGGCGGCGGCGTCGGTCACCGAGTACGGCGACCCGGTCACCGACCGGGAGCTGCTGGCGAGGCTCTCCCCGATGTCGACCCTGGACCGGCTCACCGCGCCGGTGCTGCTGGCCCACGGGGACCGGGACACCAACGTGCCGGTCGCCGAGTCGGTGCAGGCGCACCAGGCGCTGCAGGCGCACGGCGCGTGCAGTGATCTGCTGCTCTTCCCGGGCGAGGGACACGCCATCGTGGGCCGTGAGGCACTGGTCGGGCTGGGCCAGCGGCTGGCCGCCTGGTTCGATCGCTGGCTGTGAGCGGAGAACTCTTCGCCGGTTACCCCCCTGTTCGCACCGATGAGGCCGTCGGTCCGGACGGCCGGCTGCGCAGCGGATGGGTGGCGCTGGCGACTGCCCTGGAGATGATGGGTCCCGACGCGCTCGCGCTCGCCGCGGACGACCTGGCGGCCCGCCGGCGGGCGCTCGGCGTCGCCGTCTCCCTCTGGGTCGACGGACGGCAGGAGCTGCACCCGGTTCCCATGGACCCGGTTCCGCGACTGGTCGGCGCCACCACGTGGTCGACGCTGTCGGCCGGGGTGGCTCAGCGGCACCGTGCCCTCGACGCGTTCCTGACCGACACCTACCGCCCGGCCGGGCGCCGGCGGGGCGACACCGACCGGGCCGCGGAGATCGTGCGGGCCGGGGTCCTGCCGGAGTGGGCCGTGGCGCACAGCCCTGGCCGGAACCCGGACGCGGTCGGCCTGGCCTGGCCGGGTCAGCGCCGCGCCGCCGTCGCCGGAACCGACGTCGTCCGCGCCGCGGACGGCCGCTGGGTGGTGGCCAAGGACAACCTGCGCGTCCCGTCAGGCATCGGGTACGCCCTCGCCAACCGGGACAGCGCCCGCACGGCCGCTCCGGAGCTCCTGGCCCAGGCCGGCCGGCAGGTGGTCGACCCGGCCGGCGCCGTTCCGCTGCTCGCCGGTGCGCTGGCGGCCGCCGCGCCGCCGGGATGCCCCGGCCCGCCGCGCGTCGCCGTCCTCACCCAGGGGGAGACCGACGGCGCCTGGTTCGAGCACCAGGTCCTCGCGGCGGCGCTCGACGTGCCGCTGGTGCGCGCCGGTGACCTGCACCCCCGCGGGGACGGCGGTCTGGAGGCAGCCGTCGACGGCGAGCGCGTGCCGATCGACGTCCTGTACCGGCGGTTCGACGACGCCTCCCTGGGCGCCTACCGGACCGGAGCGAACCTGCCGCTCGACATGGCCCTCTCCGAGGCGGTGCGGGCCGGGAAGCTGGGCCTGGCCAACGTCCCCGGCAACGGGGTCGCGGACGACGCGGCGGGCTACGCCTGGGTGCCGGCGATGATCCGGTTCTACCTGGGCGAGGAGCCGCTGCTGGACTCGGTCGAGACCTGGGTGCTGGCCGACCCCGCCGCGTGGACGGCGGTGCGCGACCGGCTGGCCGAGCTCGACGTGGAGGAGGTCGCCGGCTACGGCGGGCGGCGGATCGTGCACGGGCCCACCTGCTCCCGGGCCGAGCTCGAGGCCCTCCGGGCGGAGATCGCCGCCGCGCCGCACCGGTTCGTGGCCCGGGAGCCGCTGGAACCGTCGACGGCGCCGACCCTGGTCGACGGCCGGCTGCTGCCGCGCACCGTGGACCTGCGGATCTTCTCCGTGTCGGGTCCGACGACGACCACGTTGCCGATCGCCCTGACCCGGGTGGCACCGGACGCCGGTCCGGCGCGGCCGGGCGCTCCCCGGGGCGGCAGCAAGGACACCTGGCTGCTGCGCTGAGCTCCGCCTCAGGTCGTCGTGCGGCGGCGCAGCCTCGGTGAGCTGATCCGCACGAGCGTGCCCTCGGGGCTCGGTGTGGCGGTGACGTCGGCGAACGCGCTCATGAGCGTGGAGCCGCGGCCGCGGTCCATGCTCGGCACCCGCTCGCGCCACTGGCCGTGGTCGCGCACGGTGATCTCGACCCGGTCGTCGCCGACGCTGGCGGCGATCTCGATGACCGGCTCGGACGGCTCCTGGGCGTGCTCGACGGCGTTGCTCGCGGCCTCGCAGGCGGCCAGCAGCAGGTCGTAGGCCTGGTCGTCGTCGACACCGGCGACGTGCAGCAGCGCGCGCAGCCGGCGGCGCACGACCGGGATCGACGCGGGGTCGGAGGGCAGCTGCCACTGGGCCCGGTGCTCGCCCTCGCCGAGGACCGGCGCGGCGACGGCGGCCGGCTTCTCGGGAGCCGGGACCACCGCCACCGGGGCGGTCGGTGGCACCTCCGGGGGAGCGGCGACCGGTGCCGGCTCGGTCGGCGCGGGGGTGCGGCCCGCGGCGCGGTCCAGGGCGATGCGCACCCGTGCCAGCAGCTCGGCCGCCCGGAACGGCTTGGCGAGGTAGTCGTCGGCGCCGGCCTCCAGCCCCTCGACGGAGGCCTCCTGCCCTGCCCGTGCGGTGAGCATGATGACGGGGATGTGCTGGGTGGCGGGGTCCGCCCGCAGCGCGCGCAGCAGCTCGAAGCCGTCGATGCGCGGCATCATCACGTCGGTCAGCACGAGGTCCGGCTGCCGCTCGGCGACCGCGGCGAGCGCTTCCTCGCCGTTCGCCGTGGTCCGGACCGCCCACTGCTGGCCCAGCAGGCGGGCGAGGTAGGCCCGCATGTCGGAGTTGTCGTCGACGACCAGCACCGACGCCTCGCCGGCGGCCCCGGTGGTCTCGCCCCGGGGGCGGGTCATGTCCTCCTCCCAGCTCGCGGCCTCACCGCGGGCGGCGTCGGAGGGGGCGAGGTCGGGCAGGGCCGGCTCGGCGTCGGCGGCGCCGTGCGGGAGCGTGACGGTGAAGGTGCTGCCCTGACCCGGCTCGCTGCTGACCGCGACGGATCCGCCGTGCAGCGCGGCCAGCTCCTGGACCATGGCCAGGCCGATGCCGGACCCCTCGCGGGTGCGCGCCGTGGCGCCGGGAACCCGGTGGAAGCGCTGGAAGAGCTGGGGCAGCTCGTCGGCCACGATGCCCACGCCGGTGTCGGCCACCGCCAGCGTGAAGCCCTCGTCGCCCTCGCGCAGGGTGACGTCGATCCCGCCCACGAAGGTGTACTTCACGGCGTTGGCCAGCAGGTTGACGACGATCTTCTCCCACATGCGGGGGTCGACGAAGGCCGGCCGCCGCAGCGCCGGGCAGTCGACGGTCAGCCGCAAGCCGGCGCGCTCGGCGGCCGAGCGGAAGATGCCGGCCAGCTCCGCGGTGAAGGTGGCGACGTCGGTGCGCACGCGGATCGGCGTCGCCCGCCCCGCCTCGATGCTGGCGAAGTCCAGCAGGTCGTTGACCAGCCGCTGCAGTCGCCGTCCGTTCCGCATCGCGAGGGTGAGCTGCTCGCGCGCGTCGGGGGTCAGCGGTGAGCCCTGGTCCTCGAGGACGTCGCCGATCGGCCCGAGCAGCAGGGTCAGGGGCGTGCGGAGCTCGTGGCTGACGTCGGAGAAGAACGTCGTCTTGGCCCGGTCGAGCTCGGCCAGCGCCTCGGCGCGCAGCCGCTCGGTCTCGAACGCCCGCATGTTGGCCACCGCGCCCGCGAACTGGCCGGCCATGAGCTCGTGGAAGGCGGCGTACTCCGCGTCCAGCGCCCGGTTGGGCGACGTGCCCACGACCAGCAGGCCGACCGGGTCCGCGCCCACGGTCGTCCGGAGCGGAAGCACGGCAGCCTCGGTCACGGGGTCGCCGAACGGCCCGCCCGTGACGCCCAGCGACCCGATCGACGGGAGCGCCGATCCGTCCCCGGACAGCTCGGCCGGCAGCAGGGCCGCCTCGATGCCGGTGGTCGCCACCCGGGCGTAGCCGCCGTCGGCGGTGGAGAGGTAGACGGCGGCGAACGGGACGTCCAGCTCGTCGGTGGCCAGGGCCGCGCACATGGCGGCGACCGTCTCCCGCTCGTCGCCGAGCTGGGCGCCGACCGCGGAGAGGTCGTGCAGCAGCTGCTGACGGCGTGCGGCCAGCAGTTCGCCGGTGACCTCGGTGCACACGGCGTGCATTCCGGCGACCCGGCCCTCGTCGTCGAACGCGGGGGCGTGGGAGACGGTGAAGTAGGTCTCCTCGCGATAGCCGGCGCGCTCCAGCAGGAGAAGCAGGCCCGGGAGCCAGGAGGCCTCGAGGGTCGCCATCGCGTGCTCGACCGGTGGGCCGAGCGCGTCCCAGCCCTCGGCCAGCGTCTGCCGGATGTCCTGCCCGATCGCGGGGTGCTTGGCGCCGATCAGCGGGGCGTAGGCGTCGTTGTAGAACTGCAGGTAGCCCGGGCCCCAGGTGAGCACCATCGGGAACTTCGAGACCAGGACGGTCCGGACGGCGTAACGCAGGCTGGCGGGCCAGTCGGCGACGGGGCCGACCGGGGTGCTCGCCCAGTCGTAGCCGGCCATGATCCGGCCTGCCTCGCCACCGACGGCGAACAGGTCGTCACCGGCAGGGACCGACGGGGTTCCGGGGCCCACGCTCACCTCCTACCGCTCAGCTGAATCACGACGTCCACGAGCCCCCGCGGGGGCGCCCGTTCAGAACCGCTCGACCACGTGCTCGATGCACGCGGTCAGCGCGCTGACGTCGTCGGGGTCGACGGCGGGGAACATGCCCACGCGCAGCTGGTTGCGGCCGAGCTTGCGGTACGGCTCGACGTCGACGATGCCGTTGGCACGCAGCGTCGTCGCCAGGGCGGCGGCGTCCACCGAGTCGGCGAAGTCGATCGTGCCGACCACGTAGCTGCGGTGGTCGGGGTTCGCGACGAACGGCGTCGCGTACTCCGACTTCTCCGCCCAGCGGTACAGGCGGTCCGACGACTCGCGGCTGCGGCCCACGGCGCCGGTGAGGCCACCGAGCCCGAGCATCCACTGGATCTGGTCAGCGAGCAGGAACAGGGTCGCGACGGCCGGGGTGTTGTAGGTCTGGTCCTTGGTGGAGTTGTCGACGGCGATCGACAGGTCCAGGAAGCCCGGGATCCAGCGGCCCGACGCCTTGATCTCGGCGACCCGCTCCAGGGCGTCGGCCGACATCAGGGCGATCCAGAGGCCACCGTCGGCGGCGAAGGACTTCTGCGGCGCGAAGTAGTAGACGTCGGTCTGCGAGACGTCGACCGGGAGGCCGCCGGCGCCGGAGGTGGCATCGATCAGCACGAGGGCGTCGTCGGTGCCGGCCGGGCGGGCGATCGGCGCCATGACGCCGGTCGAGGTCTCGTTGTGCGCCCAGGCGTAGGTGTCGATCCCGGGGGTCGCGGTCGGCAGCGCCAGCGAACCGGGCTCGGCCGTCACGATCACCGGGTCGCCGAGGAAGGGCGCCTCCGCAGCACCCGAGGCGAACTTGGCGGAGAACTCCCCGTACGTGCCGAAGGCGGCGCGGTCGCGGATGAGCCCGAGGAGCGCGGCGTCCCAGAACGCCGTCGTCCCGCCGTTGCCCAGCACGACCTCGTAGCCGTCGGGCAGGTCGAACAGCTGGGTGAGGCCCTCGCGCACCTGCCGGACGAGGTTCTTCACCGGCGCCTGGCGGTGCGAGGTGCCCACGAGCGCCGCACCGTTCCCGGCCAGCGCCTGCAGCGCCTCCGGACGCACCTTGGACGGGCCGCACCCGAACCGGCCGTCAGCGGGCAGGAGCTCGGCGGGGATGGTGATGCTCATCCGTGGGGGAAGCCTTCCGGGGTTCGGTGCGTCGCGCGGGGCGTCCGACGGCGACGGCCCGGGTCGTGGTGCAGATCCGGGCCGTCGCCGTCAGTCGGCCGAGAACTAGGCCGGCTGGTCCACGGCCTTGGTCTTGATGGTGTCCCAGCCCTCGACGGCCTCGGGCTTGCGGGAGTCGGGGCCGACGTAGCGGGCCGACGGACGCACGAGGCGGCCGGTCTTCTTCTGCTCGAGGATGTGCGCGGACCAGCCGGCGGTGCGGGCGCAGGTGAACATCGAGGTGAACATGTGGCTCGGGACCTCGGCGAAGTCGAGGACGATGGCCGCCCAGAACTCGACGTTGGTCTCGACCGGCCGGTCGGGGCGCCGCTCGCGCAGCTCCTTGAGCGCCGCGTTCTCCAGGGCGAGGGCAGCCTCGAAGCGCGGGGCGCCGAGCTCCTCGGACGTGCGGCGGAGCACGCGGGCGCGGGGGTCCTCGGCGCGGTAGACGCGGTGACCGAAGCCCATCAACCGCTCCTTGCGGTCGAGGAGGTCCTTCACGTACTTATCGGCGTCGCCGGTCTTCTCGACCTCGTCGAGCATGTGCAGCACGCGGGAGGGGGCGCCGCCGTGCAGCGGGCCGGACATCGCACCGATCGCGCCGGACATGGCGGCGGCGACGTCGGCGCCGGTGGAGGCGATGACGCGGGCGGTGAACGTCGAGGCGTTCATGCCGTGCTCGGCGGCCGAGGTCCAGTAGGCGTCGACGGCTGCGACGTGGCGGGGGTCGGGCTCGCCGCGCCAGCGGACCATGAAGCGCTCGACGATGGTCGAGGCCTCGTCGATGCGCTTCTGGGGGACGGCGGGGGTGCCGATGCCGCGGGCCGACTGCGCGACGTAGGAGAGCGCCATGACGGCGGCGCGGGCCAGCTGGTCGCGGGCCTCGTCGTCGCTGATGTCGAGGAGCGGGCGGTAGCCCCAGAAGGGGGCGAGCATCGCGAGCGCGGCCTGGACGTCGACGCGCACGTCACCGCTGTGCACCGGGATGGGGAACGGCTCGGCCGGCGGGAGGCCCGGGCCGAACTTGCCGTCGACCAGCAGGGCCCAGACGTTGCCGAAGGTGACCTTGCCGACGAGGTCCTCGATGTCGACCCCGCGATAGCGGAGCGAGCCGCCGTCCTTGTCGGGTTCGGCGATCTCGGTCTCGAAGGCGATGATGCCTTCCAGGCCGGGTACGAAGTCGTCGGCCATCTCGCATGCTCCTCTGCGCGCGAACCACGTGCGCACTGGAGAGCCGCACGATTGCCTGCCGACCCTAGGCCGTCGACGCCCGCCCGGCACACGGGGGGCCGCGCCGCGATGTCAGCATGGGGATGTGCCTGACCTGCCAGACCTTGCCCGGATGCGCCGCGACTACGACGCCGGCGGCTTCGCCGAGGAGGACCTCGCCCCCACGTGGCTCGAGCAGTTCGACCGCTGGTTCGGCGACGCCGTGGCCGCGGAGCTCCCCGAGCCGAACGCCGTCGTCGTCGCCACGGCCGACGCGGACGGGGCGCCCGACGCCCGCATCGTGCTGATGAAGGGGTACGACGCCGCGGGCCTCGTCTTCGGCACCAGCTACGCCTCGGCCAAGGGCGCGCAGCTGGCGGTGAACCCGCGGGCGGCGCTGGTCTTCCCCTGGCATCCGATGCAGCGGCAGGTCCGGATAGCGGGCCGGGTGGAGCGGATCGGCGACAGCGCCTCCGACGGGCTCTGGGACCCGCGGCCCCGCGGGGCACAGCTGGCCGCGGCGGCGTCCCTGCAGTCGACGGTCGTGGACTCCCGGGACGAGCTCGCCGCGCGCGTGCGGCTGCTGGACGAGCAGACGCCGGAGGGGCGGCTGCCCCGGCCGGCGACCTGGGGTGGCTACCGGGTGGTCCCGGAGCGGGTGGAGTTCTGGCAGGGCGGCGGCGACCGGCTGCACGACCGGCTGCGGTTCCTGAGGGACGACGCGGAGGGTGGGGGCTGGATCGTCCAGCGGCTCGCGCCGTGAGCGAGCAGGAGCGTGGGCATCGCAGCGAGCGCAAGCGAGCGAGGAGCGGAGCGGTCCGCGCGAGCGAACCGATGACGCCGTGAGTGGCCCGGTCGACGCGGGGCAGCCCGACCGCGGGATCGAGGAGCCGGTGCCCGAGCCGGCGCGCAGGCGCCGCAGCCTGGCGCTGGACACGACGCCGCTGCGGATCCCCGCCTACCGCCGGCTGTTCGGTGGTGTCGCGGCGACGATGATCGGCCAGCAGATGACGCTGGTCGCCGTCCCGTTCCAGGTCTACGCACTCACCGGCAACTCGCTGTACGTCGGTCTCACCTCGATCGTCGCGCTGGTGCCGCTGGTCGTGTTCGGGCTGCTCGGCGGGGCGATCGCCGACGTGATGGACCGGCGGAAGCTGATGCTGATCACGTCGACGGGTGCCGCGGTGACCAGCGCGCTCTTGGCGGTCCAGGCGCTGCTGCCCGGCGGCGGGAACCTCGCGCTGCTGTGGGTGCTGACCGCGTTCGTCTCCGGCTTCTCCGCGGTGAACCAGCCGGCCCGCAGCGCGTCGATCCCGGCGCTCGTCGGCACCGAGCTCATCCCGGCGGCGAACGCCCTGGCGATGACCGTGCGGCAGGCCGGGGTGATCGCCGGGCCGCTGCTCGCGGGGGTGCTGATCGCCTCGGGCGAGCTGTTCCTCACCTACGTGATCGACGCTCTCGGTTTCCTCGCCGCGGCGCTGCTGCTGCGCGGGTTGCCGTCCCTCCCGCCGGGCGGCCGCGTGGTGAAGCTGAAGCTGGGGGCCGCCATCCGGGGCGTGGGGGAGGGCTTCACCTTCCTGCGCACGCAGCCGGTGCTGCTGATGACCTTCGTCGTCGACATCATCGCGATGTGCTTCGCCTGGCCGAACGCGGTCTTCCCGGAGCTGTCGGAGGGCCGGTTCGCCGACTCCCCGAACGCGCTCGGCTGGCTGTTCGCCGGGGTGTCCATCGGCGCGCTGGTCATGGGGCTGACCTCGGGGTGGGTCTCGCGGATCGACCGGCAGGGCGCCGCGGTGCTGGGCGCGATCGCGGTGTGGGGCGTGGCCACCATCGGCTTCGGTCTGTCCGACTCGCTCTGGTTGGCCGTCCTCTTCCTCGCCGTCGCCGGGGCGGGCGACATGGTGAGCGCGGTGCTGCGCTCCTCGATGCTGCAGCTGGCCGCGCCCGACGAGATGCGCGGCCGGATGCAGGGCGTGTTCATCGTGGTCGTCGCCGGGGGGCCGCGGCTGGGCGACCTCCGCGCGGGCGCGCTGGCGAGTGCTGCGGGCGTGACCACGGCGATGGTGTCCGGCGGCATCGTGGTGGTGCTGGCGATGGTCGCCGTCGCGCTGCTGGTGCCCTCGTTCTGGCTCTTCCGCGCCTCGCGCTCGACGGTGGAGTGACGCTGTCCCTGGAGCGATGTGCACCTGTGGCGCCTTCCGGGCCCCGGAACCCGCCGCAGGCGCACATCGCTGCCGCTAGGCCAAGGCGCGCGCGACCACCGTGAGGTCGGCGACCAGCGCGGCGTAGGCGGCGTCCCGCGTCTCGTCGGGCGTGCGCAGGATCGCCGACGGGTGCGTGGTCGCGAGGATCCAGGTCTGGTGCGCGGCGTCCTCGTCGTCGTCCTCGGTGGGCGCGGGAGTGCCCGGGGGAGTCCACGGCATCAGCCGGCCGTGGTCCTGCGTGATCCGGAACGACGGCGAGATCAGCGACTTCGCCGCCGTCGCCCCCAGCGCCACCACCACCTCCGGCTGCAGGACGGCGAACTCGGCGTCCAGCCACGGGCGGCAGGCGCGCAGGTGCTCGGGCCGCGGCGTCTGGTGGATGCGGCGCTTGCCCTTCACGGTGTGCGAGAAGTGCTTCACGGCGTTGGTGATGTAGCTGTCGCGACGCTCGATCCCCGCCTCGGCCAGCGCCTTGTCCAGCAGTCGTCCGGCCGGCCCCACGAACGGCTCGCCCTTCCGGTCCTCCTGGTCGCCGGGCTGCTCGCCGACGAAGACCACCCGCGCGGTCTCGGGACCCTCGCCGAAGACCGTCTGGGTGGTGTCCTGCCACAGCTCGCACGCCCGGCACCCGGCCGCGGCGGCCCGCAGGCCCTCGAGCCCCACGCCCTCGGGGGGTTCCGCTCCGCCGTCGCGCTCGCTCATCGCCCGATGACACCCCAGACGGCGGTGCCGCGCGAGGCGGACCGACCGATACGGTCGGTGTTCAGGTGCAACGAGACGCAGGAGGACATGTGCTCGAGTTCGACGGGCTCACCAAGAGCTTCGGTGCGAACCAGGTGCTCGACGGCGTGAGCTTCGCCGTGCAGCCCGGTTCGATGTTCGGGTTCTGCGGCTCCAACGGCGCCGGGAAGACGACGACGATGCGCGTCGCCATGGGGCTGGTCGCGCCTGACGGCGGGGAGGTCCGCTGGCAGGGTCGCGCCCTCGACCAGTCGGCCCGGCGCCGGATCGGCTACATGCCGGAGGAACGCGGGCTCTATCCGAAGATGAAGGTGGCCGAGCAGGTCGCCTACTTCGCCCGCCTGCACGGCATGGACGGCCGCGCCGCGACGACGTCGGCCGGCGAGTGGGTCGAGCGCCTGGGCCTCGGCGAACGCCGCAACGACGCCGTCGAGAAGCTCTCCCTGGGCAACCAGCAGCGGGTGCAGCTGGCCGCGGCCCTGGTGAGCCGGCCCGAGGTGCTGATCCTCGACGAGCCCTTCTCCGGCCTGGACCCCATCGGCGTCGACTCGCTCGCCGAGGCGCTGCTCGACCAGGCTCGGGCGGGCGTTCCCGTCGTCTTCTCCAGCCACCAGCTCGACCTCGTGGAGCGGCTCTGCGACTCCGTCGGCATCCTCGCCCGCGGTCGCATGGTCGCCACCGGCACGGTCGACGAGCTCCGTCGCCGCGAGGCCGGCCGGCTGCTGCGGGTCGTGGTTCCCGACGCCGGTCCGCAGTGGGCGGACGCCGTCCCCGGGGCCCGGGTGGTGTCCGAGCAGGCAGGCGACACGATCCTCGAGCTGTCCGACGGCGCCGACGACCAGTCGGTCCTCGCCGCGGCCCTGCGCACCGGCCGGGTCACCCACTTCGCCTGGCAGCAGCCGACGCTGGTGGAGCTGTTCCGCGGCGCCGTGGCCGCTCCGACCGCCGAGGAGGTGGCGGCGTGAGCGAGCCGCGCACGCTGAGCAGCACCGCACTGGTCCGGCTGGTCGCCGCCCGGGAGATCTCCGCCCGGCTCCGCGACAAGAACTTCATCATCAGCTCGGTCGTGATCCTCGTGATCCTGCTCGGCCTCCTCGGGTTCCAGGTCGCGGTGGGCTCGGGGGAGAACGAGACCCGGGTAGGGGTCGTGGGCAGCTCCGCGCAGCTGGAGCAGGCGCTCCAGGCCCAGGGCGAGGCGCTCGACACCGACGTCGTCGTCGTCGACCTGGACGACGAGGCGGCCGCCCGGGAGGCGGTGGAGGCCGAGGACGTCGAGGGCGCCCTGCTGGCCGGGGAGTCCGACCCGCGGCTGCTCGTGCAGTCGAGCGACGGGTTCGTCGAGGCCCTCGTCGGGGGTGCGGTCACCCAGCTGGCGGTCGCGGAGCAGCTGACGGCGGCCGGCATCACCGACCTGGCGGCGCCCGAGGTGGCCGTCGAGGCGCTGGACCCCGATGCCGACGCTGACGAGCAGAAGATCCTGGTGGCGCTGATCGGCGCGGCGCTGCTCTACACCCTGCTCATCCTGTTCGGGCAGTTCGTCGCGCAGGGCGTGGTCGAGGAGAAGGCCAGCCGGGTCGTGGAGCTGCTGCTCGCCACGATGAAGCCCTGGCAGCTGCTGGCCGGCAAGATCCTCGGCCTCGGCGTGCTGGGCCTGGCGCAGATCGTGCTCATCGCCGGGGTCGGGGTCGGCGGGGCCATCGCGTTCGACATCGTCGACGTCCCGGGCGACCTGATCGGCACCGCGGTCTCGGTGATCGCCTGGTTCGTGCTGGGGTACGCCCTCTACGCCTCGATCTTCGCCGTCGCCGCCTCGCTGGTGAGCCGGCAGGAGGACCTCAACACGGTGATCATGCCGCTGACGCTGGTGCTCGCCGGCGGGTTCATCGTCGGCGTGCAGGCCGCGAGCGATCCCGACGGCACGCTCGCCCGGGTCACCTCGTTCGTGCCCGGGCTCTCGCCGCTGGTGATGCCGGTGCGGCAGGCGGCCGGGAACGTGGCCATCTGGGAGATCGGCGTCGCCGTCGTCCTGATGCTGATCGCCGTCGCTCTGGTCGTGCGGCTCGGCGGGCGGATCTACGCCGGCGCGCTGCTGCGCACCGGCGGGAAGATCAAGATGCGGGAGGCGCTCACGGCCGAGCGTTGATTGCCCGGGCTCCCCTCGGGTAGCGGCGGCTGCATGGCGATGCAGCTGGGCTACACGATGATGACCGAGCAGGCCGGGCCGAGGGAGCTCGTCGGCCACGTGGTGCGGGCCGAGGAGGTCGGCTTCGACTTCGCGGTGAGCAGCGACCACTACTTCCCGTGGCTGGACGAGATGGGCCACTCGCCCAACGCCTGGGTGACGCTCGGGGCGGTCGCACAGGCCACCAGCCGCATCCCGCTGATGACCTACGTGACCTGCCCGACCTTCCGGTACCACCCGGCGGTCGTCGCCCAGCAGGCCGCGACGCTGCAGATCCTGTCCGAGGGGCGCTTCACCCTCGGCCTGGGTTCGGGAGAGAACCTCAACGAGCACGTCGTCGGGCAGGGCTGGCCGCCGGCCGACGTCCGCCAGGAGATGTTCATGGAGGCCATCCAGATCATCCGGGAGCTCTTCGACGGCGACGGCTACACGAACTTCCGCGGCCAGCACTTCGACGTCGAGTCCGCCAAGCTCTGGGACCTGCCGGAGAAGCGGGTGCCCATCGGGGTGGCGTCGGGCGGCAAGCAGGCCTCGCGGATCGCCGGTGAGCTGGCCGACGTCCTGATCGCCACCGAGCCCAAGCCCGAGCTCGTCGAGGCGTTCGACGCCGCCGGCGGTGCGGGAAAGCCGCGCGTCGCGCAGATGCCGATCAGCTTCGGCACCGACAAGGCCGCTGCCGTCAACCGGGCGCACTCGCTGTTCCGCTGGTTCGGCTTCGGCTGGAAGGTCAACTCCGAGCTGCCCGGCCCGATCGCCTTCGACGCCGCGGCCCAGTTCGTCCGCGAGGAGGACGTCGAGGGCTCGATCCCGTGCGGCGACGACGTCGGGGCGGTCATCGAGGGGGCCAAGGAGTTCGCCGAGGCGGGCTTCACGCACCTGGCCCTCGTGCAGATCGGCGGGGACCAGCAGGAGCCCTACCTGGAGTGGACGCGGAACGAGCTGCTGCCCGCCTGGCGGGAGGCCTTCGGGAGCTGATCGGGGCCCCGGGGCAGCTGATCGGGTGACCGATCGGCCCCGGGGCGATCCCTTGGGGTGAGGTGGAGCCGCCGGGGGGCGCGGAACCGGCCTCCGCGCCGCGATCATCGTCGGCATGACCGAGGACCTCGATGCGCGCATGCGGCGGCTGCTTGCCTCCGACGATGCCGACGCGCTGATCGACCTCGGCTGCGACCTGGCCGACGTCGGCCGGCAGACGGACGCCGAGACGTGCTTCCGGCGCGCCTTCGAGCTCGGCGACAGCATGGCGGCCTTCAACCTCGGCAACTCCCTCGCGGCGCAGAACCGGTGGGAGGAGGCGGTCGACGCCTACGAGGTCGCGCTGCGCGGTGGCGAGGCCGACGCGTGGCGGAACCTGGGCCTGGTGCTCGAGGACCTGGGCGACCTCGCCGGCGCCATGCGCGCCTACCGCGGTGCCGCGGCCGCCGGCGACATGGAGGGCGGGCTGCAGCTGGCCTTCCTGCTCCGCGAGCAGGGCGAGCGGGACCAGGCGATGGCCGTGGCCGAGGAGTTCGCGGCCGCTGGCGACGAGGAGGCCGCGGCCGTCGTCGCGTGCTGGCGCTGGTGCTCGTCGCTCGACCCGTCGCTGGAGGACGATCTGCGCGCCGGCCAGCAGCACTTCCCGGCCGCCCGCGCCGACCTCGCCCACCTGCTGCGCGAGACCGGCCGCCCCGCCGAGGCCCGGTCGGTGCTCGAGCGCGGCGCGAAGCTGGGCGAGCAGGTGGCCTGGCTGCCGCTGGGCAACCTCTACCGCGAGGAGCTCGGCGACGAGGAAGCCGCCGAGGAGGCCTACCGCAGCGGGATCGCCGCGGGGGACACCTACTGCCACCAGAACCTCGCGGTGCTGCTGGCCGACCGCGGTGACCTCGAGGGTGCGGTCGAGCAGTTCCGCCTCGGTGCCGCCGCCGGCGACTCCCTCGCGGCGCAGTGCCTGCAGGAGCTCGAGCGCGACAGCTGAACGACCGCGGCGCTCTGTCGGTGCCGCGGTGCGGATGCCGCGTCCGCGCTGTGCCGCGGCACCCGCCCCCGTAGCGCGGCCGCGGTGGCCGGTCGGCTGAACGACGGCGCGCTCACGACATGAGTCCGTCACCTCCGTCCCCGATACTCGGGCGATGTCCGAAGCCACGGTCGACGTCGCCGATCTCCGCCACCACGCCGGTGAGGGGTCGCCCGACGACCGCGCCGACGAGCACCCGCTGCGCGAGGACATCCGGCTGCTGGGGCGCGTCCTCGGCGAGGTGATCGGCGAGCAGGCCGGCTCCGACGTCCTGGAGCTGGTCGAGTCCACCCGCGTGGAGGCCTTCCGCATCCGTCGCTCGGAGGTCGACCGGGCGGAGCTGACCCAGCGCCTGGCGGGCCTGGACGTCCGCGCCGCCAACCACGTGATCCGGGCGTTCAGCCACTTCTCCGTGCTGGCCAACCTGGCCGAGGACATCCACCACGAGCGCCGTCGCCGGCACCACCGCCGCGCGGGCTCCGCGCCGCAGCAGGGCAGCCTGGCCGCGACGTTCGCCCTGCTGGACGAGGCCGACCTGTCCGCCGACGACGTCGCCCGCGAGCTGGCCGGGGCGCTGGTCTGCCCGGTCGTCACCGCGCACCCCACCGAGACCCGCAGACGCACCGTCTTCCAGGTGCAGCGCCAGGTCACCCAGCTCATCCGGCAGCGGGACCGTGCGGGCGACGACGTCGACGAGGCGTGGTCGGCGCAGCTGTGGCGCTCGGTGCTCACGCTCTGGCAGACGGCGCTGCTGCGGCTTTCCCGGCTGCGGCTGCAGGACGAGATCGACGAGGCGCTGCGCTACTACGAGCTCTCGCTGTTCGAGGTCGTGCCGGCTCTCAACGCCGAGCTCCGCCGCGCGGTCGAGCAGCGCTGGCCCGGAGCCGGGCTGCTGCGCCGGCCGATGCTGCTGCCCGGTTCCTGGATCGGCGGCGACCGCGACGGCAACCCCTTCGTCACCGCCGAGGCGCTCCGCCGGGCCACCACCCGGCAGGCGGAGACGGCGCTTGCCCATCACCTCGCGGAACTCGTCGAACTGCGCAGCGAGCTGTCGATGTCCGACCGGCTGGTGACGCCGACCAAGGAGCTGTACTCCCTGGCCGAGGCCTCCCGCGACGACTCCCCCTTCCGCGCCGACGAGCCGTACCGCCGGGCGCTGACCGGAATCTCCGCCCGCTTGGCCGGCACGGCGCGGCGGATCCTGGGCTCGGTGCCGGGGGAGGCGGAGCCGCGGCCGAACCTGCCGGCCTACGACGGCCCGGACCAGCTGCGGGCGGACCTCGACGTCGTCGACGCGTCGCTGCGCAGCCACGGGGCCGGGTCGCTGGCCGACGACCGCCTGCTGCGGCTGCGCGAGGCGGTGGAGGTGTTCGGCTTCCACCTCTGCGGCCTGGACCTGAGGCAGAACTCGTCGGTGCACGAGCAGGTGGTCGGCGAGCTGCTGGCGTGGGCCGGCGTGTGCGACGACTACGCGGGCCTGGACGAGGCGGCACGGGTGGAACTGCTGGCCGGCGAGCTGACGCTGCGTCGTCCGCTGGTCCGCCCCGACGCCGAGCTCTCGGAGGAGGCGCGGAAGGAGCTCGACGTCCTGGTCGCCGCTGCCGAGCGGGTCGCGCTGCTCGGCCCCCGGACCATCCCGAACTACGTGATCAGCATGTGCGAGTCGGTCAGCGACGTGCTGGAGGTCGCCGTCCTGCTCAAGGAGGTCGGGCTGCTCGACCCGGCGGGCGAGGACGGCCCGACCTGCCCGGTCGGGATCTCGCCGCTGTTCGAGACGATCGACGACCTCAAGGCGGCCGCCACCACCCTCGGCGCGGTGCTCGACCAGCCGCTCTACCGCGCGCTGCTGGCGAACCGCGGTGACGTGCAGGAGGTCATGCTCGGCTACTCCGACAGCAACAAGGACGGCGGTTACCTCGCCGCCAACTGGGCGCTCTACCGGGCCGAGCTGGAGCTGGTGGAGCTGGCCCGGGCCGAGGGCGTGCGGCTGCGGCTCTTCCACGGGCGCGGCGGCACCGTCGGCCGGGGCGGCGGACCCAGTTACGAGGCGATCCGGGCGCAGCCGCCGGGCGCGGTGGCCGGCGCGCTGCGGATCACCGAGCAGGGCGAGGTCATCGCCGCCAAGTACGCCGACCCGGACCTCGCGCGGCGCAACCTCGAGGCGCTGGTCGCGGCGACCCTGGAGTCGACCCTGCTCGACGTCGAGGGTCTCGGGGACGACGCCGACGACGCCTACGCGCTGCTCGACGAGCTCGCCGGCCGCGCCCAGCGGGCGTACGGGGAGCTGGTGCACGAGACGCCGGGCTTCGTGGAGTGGTTTCGCGCGGCGACCCCGATCCGCGAGCTGGGCGAGCTGAACATCGGCAGCCGGCCGCCGTCGCGCAAGAAGGGCGACTCGATCGCCGACCTGCGCGCCATCCCGTGGGTGTTCAGCTGGTCGCAGACCCGGATCATGCTGCCCGGCTGGTACGGCACGGGCACGGCGCTGGAGGAGTGGGTCGGCGACTCCGAGGAGCGGCTGGAGCAGCTCCGCGACCTGCACCGGCGGTGGCCGTTCTTCCGCACGGTGCTCTCCAACATGGGCATGGTGCTGGCCAAGACCGACCTCGGACTCGCCGCCCGGTACGCCGAGCTGGTGCCGGACGAGGAGCTGCGGGCCCGGGTGTTCGACCAGATCACCGCCGAGCACGAACGGACCTGCCGGATGACACTGGCGGTGACCGGTGACGACCACCTGCTCGCCGACAACCCGTCGCTGGCGCGGTCGATCCGCAACCGGTTCCCCTACCTGGAGCCGCTGCACCACCTGCAGGTCGAGATGCTGCGCCGTCGCCGCGCGGGAGAGGACGACGAGCTGACCAGCCGCAACATCCAGTTGACCATCAACGGCATCGCGACCGCCCTGCGCAACAGTGGCTGACCGCTGGTTCCTGCGCCGCCGGCCGGTGCCGGACACGGACCTGCGGGTGGCGGTGAGCGGCGCGGACGTGCGCACCGCGGCGCTGGGTCTCGGGCTGTCCCCGGCGGCGCTCGCGCCGGGGGTGCACGATCCGCGGCTGCGGGTGCTCGTGGGCGAGGGGCAGGCGGCGCTGGTCCGTCGTCAGTGGCACCACGAAGGATTCGCCGAGGCGGTCCTGCTCCGGCGCTCCGGCGTGCCGCTCGAGCACCCCGGCGTGCTCGCGCTGGCCGCCGGCTGGGGCTGCGAGCGGGTGCGGCACGGCAGCACCGACCGGTGGCGCGAGGTCCCCGGCCCGGATGCGGACGCACCGCTGACCGACCGCTTCCGGCACCTGGCCGCGCTGGCGGCGAGCCGGGTGGAGATCGCCGTCGGCCTCGCCCGGGACAGCGGCGTGGAGCGCATCAAGGGCGACGGCAGCCCGTCGCTGGCCGCCGACGAGGCGGCGCACGAGGCGGCGGTCGAGTCGCTGTCCGGGCTGGGGGTCACCGTCCTCAGCGAGGAGCGCAGCGACAGCCCGGTCGGCGCCGGCGAGCCCTGGATCGTGCTGGACCCGCTGGACGGCACCGGCAACTTCTCCGCCGGGCTCCCGCCGTGGGCGTTCTCGGCGGGGCTGGTCCAGGACGGCGTCCCGGTGGCCGGGCTGGTCGCCGACCTCGCCTCCGGACGGCGGTGGACCGGGGTGGACGGCGTCGGCGCGGAGCGGGACGGCGTGCCGATCGCGCCGCGGCCCGGCACCACCGTCGCCGTTCCGAGCGGGCCGTCGGGGCGCACCGTCTCGGTGCCGTCGACCGCGCGGCGGGTGCGGATCAGCGGCTGCACCGCCGTCGACCTGTGCGTCGTGGCCGACGGCGCCGCCGCGGCCTGGCACGACCTCGACCGCAGCGGCACCCACGTGCACGACGTCGCCGGTGGGCTCGCGGTGCTGTTGGCCGCGGGGGGCGTGGCGCTGGACCCGGACGGCCGCCCGCTGCACCTGGAGCCGGACACCGAGAAGCTCGTCCGGCTCGTCGCGGCGTCGTCGGTCGAGGAGGCCGCGGCGCTGATCGCGGCGATGGCTTAGCGGGCGGCCGCCGCCCGTACCGCCGCCAGGAGCGACTCCCGCTCGTGCAGCGTGGTGCGGGCGCGGCCCTTGCTCGCGCCCAGCGCCTGCTCGGCGGCGTCGATCGCCCGCCAGTCCTCCAGCAGCACCGGCTCCGCACCCCGCGCCTGCAGCGTGTGCACCAGGTCGTCGACCGGGCCGCGCACCCGCAGCGTGCCGTCTGCGGCGTCGGCGAGCAGGCCCGCGACGGTCTCCCGTGCGTCGTGCTTGTTGTGCCCGACGACGCCGGACGGCCCGCGCTTGATCCAGCCGGCCACGTACTCACCCGGCGAGGGGTGGCCGTCGCGCAGCACGCGCCCGTCCTCGTTCGGCACCGTTCCGGACCGCTCGTCGACCGGCAGCCCCGGGAGCCGCGTGCCGAGGTAGCCGACGGACCGCACGACCAGGTCGGCCGGGATCACCTCGAGCTCGCCGGTGCCCACGGCCCGTCCGTCGCCGTCGACCGCCGTGCGCTCGACCTCCACGCCGGTGACCCGATCCTCGCCCAGCAGCCGCACCGGGCGGCGGAAGAAGCGCAGCCGCAGCCGGGCGTGCCCGGGCTCGGGGGAGTGCTGCGACCACTCGCGCAGCACCGCGAGGTTGCGGACGATGCCGCGGTCGGACGCGGCCCGTTCCTCGGCTCCGGGATCCAGTTCCAGCTCGGCGGGATCCACCAGCACCGTGGCCCGCGCCAGCTCCCCGAGCTCGCGCAGCTCCTGGGTGGTGAAGGTCGCCTGGGCCGGCCCCCGGCGGCCGAGCACGGTGACCTCCTCGACCGACGTCGCGGCGAGCGCGTCGAGCACGTGCTGCGGCATGTCGGTGGACTCGAGCTCCTCCGGCGTGCGGGCCAGCACGCGGCCGACGTCGAGGGCCACGTTGCCCACGCCGATGACCACCACGGAGCGGATCCCGGCCAGGGCGGCCTCCACGCGGGCACGGTCGGCGTCGGGGTGTCCGGTGTACCAGGAGACGAGGTCGGTGGCCGCCAGGCTGCCGGGCAGGTCCTCGCCCTCGATGCCCAGGTGCCGGTCGAGCGCGGCCCCGTAGGTGTAGACGACGGCGTCGACGTGGTGCCGCAGCTCGTCGAGCGTGATGTCGGTGCCGACGTCGACGTTGCCGACGAAGCGCACCAGCGGGTGGTCGAGGCTGCGGTGCAGGGTGTCGCGGATGGCCCGCATCTTCGGGTGGTCCGGGGCGATCCCGTGCCGGACGAGGCCGAACGGCGTCGGCAGCCGGTCGATCAGGTCGATGGCGACCGGGACGTCGCTCTGCCGTGTCAGGGCGTCGGCGGTGAAGATGCCGGCCGGCCCGGCGCCGACGACGGCCACCCGCAGCGGGTGCCGGTCGGAGGGGGAAGGTGCCGACGGGGGAGCGGGAACTGCGTCGTCGGCCACGACTGGCATCCTGACCCGGCCGGGGCCGCTCCACCAGGGCTGGGCTCCGGAATCGTCCGTTCCCGTCCCTCCTGGAGGCCCCTGTGTCCGTCGTCGTCGTCGCCACCATCACCCCCCGGCCCGATGCGGTGGACGCCGTCCGGGAGGCGGTGCTGGCCGCCGTACCGCAGGTGCACGCCGAGCCCGGCTGCGAGAAGTACGCCCTGCACGAGGCCGACGGCGTCTTCGTCATGGTCGAGCGCTGGGAGAGCCGTGAGGCGCTGAAGGCGCACGGCAAGGCGGAGGCGCTGACGAACCTGGGCGCCGCCATCGGCGACAAGCTGGCCGCGCCGCTGGACGTCCGCTACCTGACCGCCGTTCCGGCCGGCGATCCGGAGAAGGGCGCGATCTAGCGGCAGGCGTGGTTGAGGTCGAGCTCGCCCGGGACGTACTGGGTGAGCTCGACCCGGCCGCGCGGGACCAGCGCGTCCGTGCGGCAGTCGGCGATCGCCTCGCTGCGACTGGTCGAGCCCGCGAGCCAGCTGGGCAGGCCGGCCAGCGGGCTGTCCGAGGGCACCTCGCCGACGATCTGGCCCCACTGCTGGCCCGTCGAGTAGACGCCGACCCGGCCGTCCTGCTCCTCCAGGTACTCGACCATCCCCTCGAGGGTGGCCCGGTTGCGCTCGCGGGCCTCGGACGAGCCGGACTGCCAGGTGTTCATGGTCTCGACGTCGAGCCACCACGTGTACCGGGCCGGCTGGCTGTCGAGCCGGGCGGCCCGGGCGGCGGGACGGAAGAAGGACTCGACGCTCGTGAGCGCCCGCTCCCAGCCGTACTGCCACGAGCAGGCCGCGGAGTTCCCGCCGTCGCAGCTGCCGTAGGGGGTCGATCCGGCCGACGGCCAGGTGGCGATCTGATCGCGCACCTCGCCAGGGTTGGCGGTGTTCACGTAGAGCTGGACCCGCGGCTGGTCGCGCACCGCGCCGGTGGACTCGTCCGCCCAGAGCAGCTGCTCGGTGAGGCACGGGTTGGTGCGGGTGGCGAGGCCGCCGTTGACCCCGATGACGGCGAAGGCGCCCGGATCCGGCAGCTCCGCGTCGCACTGCGGGTGCGAGATGTCGTAGCCGACGGTCCGCGGCGCATCGGTCCGGTCGGGGGCTGCCGACGCGGCCGCCGGGCTGCTGAGCAGCGCCGTGACCGTCGCGAGTGCGACGACGACCCACCGTGATCCCGATCTCATCGGCGGCGAACGTACACGCACTTCCTGGGAACCCGACAGCCCGGTCGACCAGGCCTCATGTCGCCTGGCAGACGGGGCACCAGTAGAGGTTGCGGCCCACCATCACCTGGGTCTGCACCTCGGTTCCGCACACCCGGCAGGGCAGCCCGGTGCGGCGGTACACGTAGTGCGCGTCCTCCCGGGTG
Organism: Blastococcus sp. LR1; assembly: GCF_020166105.1. GTDB lineage: Bacteria > Actinomycetota > Actinomycetes > Mycobacteriales > Geodermatophilaceae > Blastococcus. The sequence goes on along the minus strand of NZ_JAIUJY010000002.1, from coordinate 412,541 downwards.
ACGGCGCCGCTGCGGCGGGAGCGATCGGCCGGCCGGGTCGTGACGATGCGCCCCATCCGGACGCCGGACCGCAGCAGGGTGACCAGGTCCGGCCACATCCGGCCCCACAGCTCGGCGTCGACCGAACGGCCCGGGCGGAACGGGGAGACCTGGTGCCGGAAGAGCAGCTCGGCCCGGTAGACGTTGCCGACGCCGGCCAGCACCGACTGGTCCATGAGCAGCGCGCCGATCGCCGTCCGGCTGCCGGCGATGCGGCGGAACGCGACGGCGCCGTCCGCCCGCGGGCGCAGCGGGTCGGGGCCGAGCCGGTCCAGGATCCGGTCCACCTCGGGGGTGCTGAGCACCTCGCAGGCGGTGGGGCCGCGCAGGTCGGTCCAGACGCCCGCACCGTCGGCGCCGTCGGCTTCCCAGCGCATGCGCAGCGCACCCTTGGCCGGTGGCGGGGTGCCCGTGCCGGTCAGGTAGGTGCCGTAGAGCCCGAGGTGCACGTGCAGGGAGTCGCCGCCGAAGCGGGCGAACAGGTGCTTGCCGTAGGAGAAGACCTCGTCGAGCACCCGGCCGTCGAGCAGCGCGGCACCGGCGTCGAACCGGCCCTGCGGGCTCGTGACGTGCACCGGCCGGCCGGCGAACAACTGGGTCTGCTCCCGCGCCAGGCGGTACAGGGTGTGGCCCTCGGGCATCCGCGCAGCCTAGGTGGCCGTCGCCGTCGCTCCGCTCAGCGGTCTGCGGTCTCCAGGCCGAAGTGCTTGCGGTCCTCGGCGGCCACGAGTTCCACGTCGCCCGGATGCTGCTGGATGTAGTGCCGGATGAAGGAGCAGTAGGGGAGCACCGTGAGCCCGCGCTCGCGGGCCGCGGTGAGGACGCCGGCGACCAGGACCTTGCCGAGACCGAGACCGCCCATGCTGGGGTCGATCTCGGTGTGCGGGAGCGTCATCTGCCCGTTGTCCACGTGATAGCTGGCCAGCCCGACCACGCGCTCGCCGACCCGGATCTCGAACCGCCCCTTCTCGGGAACGTCCACCACCGTGCTGTCCATCGACCCTCGTCCACCCTTCCGTCGTTCCCCGGCGTCATTGCCGGAGCAGGACGTACGTCGCAGAACCGTAACCCCGCGCGGACCGTCCGTGTCCTCATTGGTTCGACGCGTCGGGTGCGCGGCAGGTTCCGCAGCGTCGCCCGTTAGCCTCTGACTCGTCGGTCCGGCGCGGGCAGTGCTCCGCCGTGGCCCCCGTAGCTCAGGGGATAGAGCATCGGTTTCCTAAACCGTGTGTCGCAGGTTCGAATCCTGCCGGGGGCACTCAGCGCGCCGGAAATCCGGCTGACCGGACGCTGCCGGGCGGGCATCATCACCGGGCACCGATGAGCGGGCGCCTCCCACGCGGTCTCTTCTGCAGACCGCACCGCCGGGCACCCGCCCCGGACCCTGGTGCCGACGGAGGAGGACACCATGGCCGACCGGGCTCCCGCACTCGACCTGAGCTCAGCGCGCGAGCGGGCCTTCGCGCACCTGCTGGTCAACAACCTGCTGGTCTCGGTCGTGAACTACACCGTCTGGTTCGCGGTGACCTTCTGGATCTTCCTGGAGACCGGATCGGTCTTCGCCACGGGCATGATCGCCGGCATCTTCCTGGTCGCGACGGCCGCGACCGGGATCTGGTTCGGCAGCCTGGTCGACCACCACCGCAAGCACGCCGTGATGCAGGGCTCGGCGGTCGCCTCGATCGCGTTCTACTCCGGGGCGCTCGCGGTCTACCTGCTCACCCCGGAGCGGTCCTTCCAGACCGCGGCCAGCCTGCCGCTGTGGATCTTCGTCGTCCTCCTCATGGCGGGGGTGATCGCCGGCAACCCGCGCATGATCGCCCTGCCGACCCTGGTCACGCTGCTGGTCCCCGAGGACCGGCGGGACCGCGCCAACGGGCTGGTCGGCTCGGCGACCGGCCTGTCCATGCTCGTCACCTCGGTGATCAGCGGGCTGCTGATCGCCTTCGGCGGCATGGCCGCCGTCCTCGCGCTCACCCTGACCGTCCTGGTGCTGTCGGTCCTGCACCTGACCGGGGTGCGGATCCCGGGCGACGGCGCCGCGTCCGCATCGGGGAGCGGGGACGACGCCGGAGCCGCGTCCGGCGTGGACCTGCGGGGCACGATCCGCCTCGTCCGCGGGGTGCCCGGCCTGCTGCCGCTGATCCTGTTCAGCTGCTTCAACAACTTCCTCGGTGGCGCCTTCATGGCGCTGATGGACCCCTACGGCCTGTCGCTGATGTCCGTCCAGGCGTGGGGCCTGCTCTGGGGCGCGCTCTCCGCCCTGCTGATCGTCGGCGGGCTGCTCGTGGCCCGCGTCGGCCTGGGCAGCCGCCCGATCCGGGTGCTGCTGCTGGTCAACGTGCTGATGTGGACCGGGACGATGCTGTTCCCGTTGGTCTCCTCGGTCCTCACGCTCACCGTGGCGATGGCCCTGTTCATGGTTGCGATGCCGTTCGCCGAGGCCGCTGAGCAGACGGTGCTGCAGCGGGTGGTGCCCTACGAGCGGCAGGGCCGGGTGTTCGGCTTCGCCCAGAGCGTCGAGCAGGCGGCCTCCCCGCTGACCGCTTTCCTCATCGCCCCGCTCACCGAGTTCGTGGTGATCCCGTTCATGACCGACGGCGCCGGGGCGCGGTCGATCGGCGGATGGTTCGGCACCGGACCCGTCCGCGGCATGGCCCTGGTCCTCACCGTCACCGGCCTGGTCGGGGTCCTCGTCGTCCTCGCGGCTCTCGTCAGCCCCGCCTACCGACGGCTGAGCGCGGCCTATGCCGCGGCCCGGGACGACGCCGTCGCCGCGGGGGAGCCCGACGGGGAGACCGCCGCCGTCCCGCCCCTGCCTGCGGCTCCCGCGCCGGTGGTGGCAGCGGCGGCGGCGCTCCGCCCGGGTGGAGACCCGTCAGCGTGACGACCGGCCAGGACGGGCTTCGTTAGATTGGGGCCGTGCTGACCAGCGGGCCCGGTTCCCCCGGAGCGGGCGAGACGGCACGCACCGGTGAGGAATGGACCTCGACGGCCGACCGGACGGCGCTGGACCGCGTCACCGATCTCGCCGCCCGCCTGCTGCACGTCCCGTCCGCCCAGGTCTCGCTGCTCTCCGACGTCCAGACCGTCGTGGGCGGCACGGGGCTGTCCCCGGGCGCGGTGGGCAGCCGGACGCCGCGGGAGGACTCGTTGTGCACCGTGACGGCGGGGTCCGGCGCCCCGCTGTTGGTCACCGACGCCGGCAGCGACCCGCGGGTCTCGGCGCTGCCGCCGGTCAGGTCGGGCGCCGTCGGCTCCTATCTCGGGGTTCCCCTCGTCGGCCCCGACGGGCAGCCGATCGGTGCGTTGTGCGTGTTCGACCCCGCCCCTCGGGAGTGGACGCCGTCGGACGTGTCGGTGCTGGAGCAGCTGGCGCGCGCCGTCGTCGCCGAGCTCGAGCTGGCCGCGGTCAGCGCCGACCGGCGCGCGGACCGCACCCGGTGGGACCTGGCGGCCGAGGCCGGGGGTGTGGGGGCCTTCGACCTGGATCTGGAGAGCGGGGTGCTCGTCCTCGACGACCGGCTGCTGGAGCTCTCCGACCTGGACCGGGCCTCGTTCAGCGGGCGGGCCGAGGACGTGTACGCCCACGTCCACCCCGACGACGTCGAGGACGTCATCACGCGCGTGCAGGAAGCGATCGCCACGGGCGGTTCCTACGAGTCGGAGTACCGGATCGTGCCGGCCGACGGCGGGCGCCGGTGGGTCGCCGCCCGCGGTCGGGTGGTCGTCGACCACGGCCGACGGCGGCTGATCGGCGTCGCCAGCGAGACCACCGCCCAGCGGGAGCCCATGCAGCGCACCGCGGAGCTGCTGGAGGGCCTGGCCGTGGCGTTCATCGCCATGGACCGCGACTGGGTGATGACGCACGTGAACACCGAGGCCGAGCGGATCGCCGGCCTGCCCCGCACCGCGATGCTCGGCCGCTCGCTGTGGGAGACGTTCCCGGCGACGCTCGGCACGGAGTTCGAGGACAACTACCGTCGGGCCGCGGCCACGGGGCAGCCGGTGGTCTTCGACGCCTACTACCCCGAGCCGCTCAGCGTCTGGGTCGAGGTCCGGGCGGTCCCCGGGCCGCACGGCGTCGCGCTCTACTTCCTGGACATCACCAACCGGGTGCGCCTGCAGCGGCGCAGCGAGTTGCTGGAGCGGGTCAGTGCCGAACTGACCGGCACCCTGGACGCCGAGGTCGCGGTCGCCCGCCTGGCGCAGCTGGTCGTCCCTGCCCTCGCCGACTGGTGCCTGGTGACCCTCGTGGGGGACGAGCAGCACCACGGCTTCCGGCACGGGCTGCGAGACGTGGGCTGGTCGCACAGCGACCCCGAGCTCCTGCCGGTCGCCGCCGCCTACGCCCGGGAGCGGATCCCGGCGCTCTCGGACACCTCCTTCGTCGCACGGGCGCTCAGCACGGGGCGGCCGGTGGTCCTCGACCGCGACGCGGCCGCCAGCATCCGCGAGGTGCTGGCGCCCGGTCCGGCACAGGAGCTGCTCGGCGAGCTGGCGCCGGAGTCGTTCGCCGCCCTGCCGCTGCGCGGGCGGGGGCGCACCGTCGGTCTCCTGAGCCTGTTCAACGGGGCAGGCCGGGGGTCGCTCACCTCCGAGGACCTCGCCACCGCGGCCGACATCGCCGGCCGGGCCGGCCTGGCCCTGGACAACGCGCGCCTCTACCGCCAGCAGACCCAGCTGGCGGAGGGGCTGCAGCGGTCGCTGCTGACCGCGCCGGCGCAGCCGGACCATGTGCAGGTCGTGGTGCGCTACACCCCGGCGGCCGAGACCGCGCAGGTCGGCGGTGACTGGTACGACGCCTTCCTGCAGTCCGGCGGCGCCTCGATCATCACCGTCGGCGACGTCCTCGGGCACAACGTCGAGGCCGCGGCGGCCATGGGGCAGATCCGGTCGATGCTGCGGGCCATCGCGGTGACGACCGGCGCGGGGCCCGCGGAGATCCTGCGCCGCGTCGACGAGGCGATGACCACGCTCCAGCTGGACACCACCGCCACCGCCGTCGTCATCCGGCTGGAGCAGAGCGAGGACGAGGCGCGGCGCGGCCGCACGACGGTCCGCTGGTCCAACGCCGGCCACCCGCCCCCGATGGTCATCGCCCCCGACGGCTCCGTGTCGCCGCTGACCGGGCCGCGGGCAGACCTGCTCCTCGGTGTCGACGAGACCGCCCGACGTCGCGAGTTCGAGGTGACGCTGCCCTGGGACTCGACGCTGGTGCTCTACACCGACGGGCTCATCGAACGGCGCGACCAGGACCTCGACGAGGGGCTGGGCCGGCTCTCCCAGGCTCTCGAGGAGCTGGCCGACCGCGATCTGGACGAGCTGTGCGACGAGCTGCTGGTCCGGATGCTGCCGGAGCGGACCGACGACGACGTGGCGCTGGTCGCCGTGCGGCTGCACCGCCAGGACCGGCTCCGCCCCGCCGAGGCGGGCCCCAACCGCATTCCCCCCGACGTCGCGGACAGCCCGGCGGTCATCGTCCCGGAGCGATGAGCCCGGAGGCCGCTCAACGGCCGGTGCGCTCCCGGTAGCGGGCGGCGCGCTTCGCGGCGGCGGCCCGTCGGCGCTCGCTGTCCCGCAGGTCCCGCTGCTGACCGGCGCGGTCACGGACGGCGGTGGCGGTGCCGGCGGGATAGCCCGCCTTCATCACCCGGGTCTCCGTCGTCTCCGGCATGTAGGCCAGCGAGTAGATGAGCCCCAGGAAGATCCCGCCGCCGCAGACGGCCACGCGCAGGCCGAGCGGAGCCGGCAGGAAGATCATGACCAGCGCGATCGGGACCGCCATCTGCACCAGCATCCGGGCCACGTGGCGCAGCCCCCAGGTGCGGGTGGTGGTGTCGAACAGCACCCAGCTGCTGTGTCGCGGGGGCAGTGCGCCGCCCAGGGCGTACCAGAGCCAGCGGTGCGCAGCCGGCCGGACGATCGGTTCGTCGGGGGCGCTGGTCACGGCGTCCAGGGTAGGCCCGGGCGTCGGTCGTCGTCCGGAGCCCGGGAACGTGGACGGCCCCTCTACCGTTGTGCCGTTGAGCCGACCCGGCCCGTCCGCATCGTCGAAGAGAGCCATGAGCCCGTATCACAGTCCCGAGGCCACGCCCACCCAGTCCGCTGAGGGGGTGCGTGGCCGGTGACCGAAGTGCTCTCCCTGCTGCTCGGACTGCTGGTGGTGCTGGCCATCACCGCGGTGACCGGGTACTTCGTGGCTCAGGAGTTCGCCTACATGGCGGTCGACCGGGCCACGCTCGCCGCCCGCGCCGAAGCGGGTGACACGGCCGCGAAGCGCGCGCTGGGCGTCACCCGCCGCACGTCCTTCATGCTGTCCGGGGCTCAGCTCGGCATCACCGTCACCGGGCTGCTCGTCGGGTACGTGGCCGAGCCGCTGATCGGTCAGTCGCTGGGCGCACTGCTCGGCGATGTCGGCATCCCCACGGCGGTGAGCCTGGGAGTCGGCGCGGTGCTGGCGCTGCTGTTCTCCACCGTCGTCCAGATGCTGTTCGGCGAGCTCTTCCCCAAGAACCTGGCCATCTCGCGCCCGGAACCGGTCGCCCTCTGGCTCGCCGTCTCCACCGTCGGCTACCTGAAGGTGTTCGGCTGGCTGATCTGGGTGTTCGACCAGGCGTCGAACCTGCTGCTGCGGGCGCTGAAGATCGAGCCGGTGCACGACGTCGAGCACGCGGCCACCGCCCGCGACCTCGAGCACATCGTCGAGGACTCCCGGGAGAGCGGCGACCTGCCCGCGGAGCTGTCGATCATGGTCGACCGGATTCTCGACTTCCCGCAGCAGCACGTCGAGCACGCGATGATCCCCCGCCCGCGGGTGGGCTCGGTCGCCGAGACCGACACGATCGGCCACCTGCGCGAGCTCATGGCCAGCGGCCACTCCCGCTACCCGGTGCTGGAGAGCGCGACCGGCGACGTCGTCGGGGTGGTCCACCTGGCCGACGTGCTGACGACGACGAAGCCCGACACCGTGCCGGTGACCGCGATCGCCCGCGAGCCGCTGGTCGTCTCCACCTACACGTCGCTGCCCGACGCGCTGCAGCAGCTGGCCGACACCGAGAACCAGCTGGCCTGCGTGCTCGACGAGTACGGCGGCTTCGCCGGCGTGATCACCCTCGAGGACCTCGCCGAGGAGCTGGTCGGGGAGATCACCGACGAGCACGACGCCGATCACCCGGAGTACGTCCCGATCGAGGGGGACGGCGTCTGGGAGATGCCCGGTGACGTGCACGTCGACGAGGTCGAGCGCTCGCTGGGCGTCGACCTCCCGCGCGGGCACTACGAGACCATCGCCGGGCTGGTCATCGCCGCCGCCGGTTCGCTGCCCCCGCCGGGGACGTCGCTGGCGATCGAGCTGCCGCCGGATCCCGGGGACCTCGTCCTCGCCGACGAGCCGGCTCCGCGCCAGCTGCACGTGCACGTGCTCGCCGTCGAGCGGCACGTGCCCTCCCGGGTGCGCCTCGAGCTGCCCGACCGCATGCCGGACGCCGACCCGGCGATCGTCCAGGAGGAGACCCGATGAGCGACGACCCGCTGGTGGTCGTCATCGCCACCGTGGTGATCGTCGCGCTGTCGGCGTTCTTCGTGGCCGTGGAGTTCGCCGCGCTGGCCGCCAAGCGGCACCGCCTGGAGGAGGCTGCTCCCGACAGCCGCGCCGCCCGGGCCGCGCTGCGGAACTCCGCGGAGCTGACGCTGCTGCTGGCCGGCTCCCAGCTGGGGATCACCGCGGCCACGCTGGCGCTGGGCGCGATCAGCAAGCCGGCGGTGCACCACTGGCTCACGCCGTTGTTCGAGACCTGGGGCCTGCCGCTGGTCGCGGCCGACGTCGTCGGCTTCGTGCTGGCTCTGCTGGTCGTGACCTTCATCCACCTGGTGGTGGGCGAGATGGCACCCAAGTCGTGGGCGATCGCCCATCCGGAGCGCTCGGCCACCCTGCTCGCCGTGCCGATGCGCGGGTTCATGCTGGTGTTCCGGCCCCTGCTGCGGCTGCTCAACGCCATGGCCAACCGGCTGGTCCGCGCGGTCGGCGTCGAGCCGGCCGACGAGCTCGCCGTCGGGCACAGCCCCGAGACGCTGCGCCACCTGGTGGAGCACTCGGCCAACGTCGGCGCACTGGACGCGAGCTTCTCCGCGCAGATCGCCGGCGTGCTGGAGCTCGAGCGGCTCACCATCCGCGAGATGGTCGGGCCGGTGTCCCGGCCGACGGGTGTGCGCTCGGCCGCGACCGTCGGCGAGGTCCGTGCGCTCACCCAGGCATCGGGGCACCTGCGGATCCTGCTGGGCGCGGTCGACGGCGAGGAGATCAGCGGCGTCGTGCACGTCCGCGACACGCTCACCGCGGCCGACTCCGCGTCGGCGGCGCCCTTCGCCCGGCCGGTGTTCGCCCTCGAGGCCGACACCTCCGTGCACGCGGCGCTGAAGGCGATGCGGGAGACCCGCAACCACCTCGCCGTCGTCCGCGACGCCGACGCGGTGATCGGCGTCGTGACCCTGTCCGACGTGCTGCGCCGGCTCTTCCCGCAGCCCGCGGGAGAGACCGCGCAGACGACGGCGTGAGCGGCGGCGTGCCGGCGGCGGGCGAGAAGGTCAAGGACGCCTTCAGGTAGCCGGACGCGGCGGTGGCGAGGTCAGCCGTCGGTGAGCCGCAGGCCTGCGGCCGCCGCGTCGGCCAGGGCGACCAGCTCCGGGCCCAGGGCGACGGCGCCCCAGGACAGGTCGATGCGCAGCCCGGTACCGCGGCCCAGCGGTACGACGTGCTCGACGGTCTCCACCACGGTGCCGTCCGCCGCGGCGTTCACCCCGTGCCGCCGGGCTGCCGGACCGAGCGGCAGGTCGGCCCGGGTGAGCTCGGGGGAGACGATGTCGGCCGCCGACTCCGCCGCGAGCTCGGCCAGCACCGCATCGGCGTCCTCCGCGCAGGCCACCTGGTGGACGACGAGGACCCCGACGATCGTCTGCGGCAGTGTCTCGGGCACCAGGACGGCGCAGGCCAGCGGATCCAGCGGCTGCAGGCGTTCGGCGATGGTGGCCAGCTCGGCGGCGAGCGGCCCCGGCGGCTCCCGGTCGGCGCACAGCTCGTCGGCGGTGCGTTCGGCCCACTGCCCCAGGTCCCCGGCGACCGGGACCTGCACCCATGGGCCCGCCGGCAGGTCTACGTCGACGCGGGTCATGCCGACCACCTGACCGTGTGGGCGACGGACTCGAACAGCTCCGCCAGCGCGTCGGCCACCACGACCAGCGGGCTGGAGAACGACAGCAGCAGCAGCGTCCCCCGGGGGCCTTCGAACGTGTAGTCGACGAGCAGCAGTTCCTGTCCCGCCGGCACCCCCAGCTCGGAGTGGCCCAGCGCCTGCACGCGCTGCCGCCGCACCGCCCGGCTCCCGCCGAGGTCGACCAGCACGGGGCGGGCCTCGTCGTCGGTCATGTCGCGGGCCACCGCCTCGAGGGTGGGCAGGTCCGGAGGCTGTGGGATCAGGCTGACGACGAGGCTCACCCCGATCGGAACGCCCGCGACGGGGTCGAGGCTGAGGTACATGTCCACGCCACCGCCCGCGCGGGCCCGCCGCGCACGTTCGAGCAGGGCCTCGGCCGACTCCCGGCGCAGCACGGGCTGGTTGTCGACGCCGCGGAACTGCCGGGCCACCGCGGTGTCGACGGCCCGGCGCAGGGCGGCGTCGTCGGTGAGCGGCAGCCGCCACCAGTCTTCGGGGACGACGAGGCCGAGCCGGTTCTGCGCGGCGGTCACCACACCTCCACGAGTGCGTCGCGGGCGATCCCGTCGGCCATGTCCGCCAGCGAGGAGGCGTCGGGGTGGTGCTGCGGCCACTGCATCCGCAGCACCACGGCCCCGGGTGCCCTCGGCGGCACCACGACGTGCAGCACCTGTTCGGTGAGCCGCTCCAGCTCGTCGGGCACGGCTCCGCGCAGCCGCACCGCGGGGCCGCCGGCCACCTCGACCCGGTCCTGTTCCACCGGGTGCCCGGTGCGCGCCATCGCCCGGTGGAACGGACCCGAGTACGCGGCCGGCCCGCGGCGCAGCCACGAGCTCCGTCGGACGGGAAACACGAGCAGCACGGCGTGCAGGTGGGGCGCCTCGGCGCGGCCGTGCACGAGCGTCTCGACCGAACCGGTCACGTCGTCGAGGTAGGTGACGTCGATCAGCTCGTCGGCCACCGCCTCCCGCTCGGCCTCGTCGGCGCCGGAGAGCACGTGCTCCAGGATGCCGGCGATCCAGGCGTCAGGATCGTCGCGTGAGAGCTCGTACCACCCCAGGGGAAGCGCCAGCCGCGCGGTGAAGGACGTCACCGCGCGACGTCGAGCCAGCGGGTGGCCGCCGCGCGGGCCAGCACCGGTCCGAAGAGCAGAACGCAGTTCACCAGTCCGAGCAGCAGGGTCGGCGTCGACTCGTAGCCCCGGAGCGCCACCACGAGCGGCACGATGCCCACCCCCGCTGCCAGGCTGGCGTCGTTCCTCAGCCCCAGGCCGCCCGGGAACTCGAAGGTGTCGAGCGGGAGCCCTCCGGATCGCGGCACCAGGAGCAGCTCCGCCGCCCGGCCGAGGCCGGGTGCGACAGCCCGCTCGACGGGGATTCCTCGGCGGCGGAACACGTCCAGCTGCCCGTCGTCGTCGCCGAACCACTGCTCCCACGGCAACCGCACGACCGCACGGCCGAGGCCGTCGAGCAGGTCCACGCGCTCGGGCCGGTCGGCTCCCGGTGGCGTGACGACCACCGCCCGCTGCGCGCCGAGCGGGAAGTTCGGCCCGTCGAGCCAGGTCTGACGCCGTTCGCGGTCGCGGACGACCAGCACGTCCACCGGGCCGGTGGCCGGTGTGAGCACCAGGCGCGCGACCCGGCGGAACCTCCGGCTGACCGGGACCGACGGTCGCGGGCTCACGTCGTCCCCGGCCGGCACGCGCAGACCGCGTCGGCGCCGCAGGGCCTGCTCGACGCACAGGACCGCGGCGCAGATCGTGGTGAGCGCCAGGGCGGCCGGTGCCAGACGGGGGTCGGGCAGGTAACCGGTCAGCAGGAAGGCCACGAACCACAGCACGCCCAGCAGGCTCATCGTCATGCTGACCTTCGTGGCGAAGGCGACGCGCGGGGCCGCGGGCCAGAAGTCGACCTTCGCCTCGATCCGGCCGCGCTCGAGCGGAAGGCCGGCCGTGGCGGCCAGCTGCTGCAGCCCCGTCCACTCCACCGGGTCCTCCGACCCGCCGCGGCACTGCGGCGCCACCCTGACCAACGGAGGTGTCCAGTGGCCGAGTTCGAGGACTGCGACCGCCTCCTTGTCCGGGCCGAGGAACGCCGCCCGTCCCGCCCCGCCGTCGGCCGCGTCCCAGCGGACCGCCACGACGTCGGTGCCGACCCGGAGGACGCGCTGCTCCGCGCCGGCGGGCTCGAGGACCACCTCGCCCGGGCGGGCGGTGACGGTCGCGGCCGCGACGCGCGGGTCGTCGGCGCCGGCGGATCGCAGGCGCACCATCGTGCCGGCGCGGGTCACCGGGCCACCGGGGTCGGGGGGATGTCGGACGACGGAGCGACGAAGCCCTCGGGGAGTCCGGAGGCCGGTGCGTCGAAGGTCCCCATCGACGGGTCCGGGGCGAGCGCCTCGGAGGCGCTGAACCCGTCGACGACGGTCCCGGTGAGGGTCGTCGCGCCCGTCAGTGCCGTCGTGGCCCGTGCGCCGAGGTACGTGCTCCGGGCGGCGCCGGAGTTCAGCAGGACGTCGTCGACCGCCGAGAGCGCACGGTAGTCGGCCGTGACGCCGAGCTGCGGGGCCACGCCGTTCCGCCAGAACTGCCCCCCGGTGAAGGCGGAACGCGCCTGCTGGAAGTCGTCCACCCACGTCGCCCGGCCGTTGCGCACGGCCGAGATCGCCTCGGTCACGACCTGCCGTGGCGCGCGCGCCACCTCCCTGGCCCCGCCGGCGAGGTGCCCGGCGAAGCTGGTGGTCCCGTGCGCCCGGTCGGCGGCGCGCATCGGGCCGCCGATCAGGGTCCACGCATCGGCTCGTCGCGAGGCGTGGTTGCCGGTGCCGGCCAGGACATTGCGGGCGTTCTGCCAGGCCCGGCTCCGGGTGGCGAGCGACGACGTCTTCGCGAGGGCTCCGAACAGTCGCCCCACCCCGAAGAGCGCGAGGCCCAGGATGTCGCTCTTCAGCTGGTCCCACCGGTCCTTGCCGTTCATGATCAGCAACCCGTTGCAGAGCAGCGAGACCGCCGTGGCCACGAGCGCGACCGCCGCCAGCACCTGACCGAGGATCGGCACCCAGCTGAGGAGCAGCGCGAGGACGCCGGCGATCGCCGCGATGGCGCTGGCGACGTTCGCGATGCTCTTCACGACGCCCAGCGCGTTGTCCTTCCAGCTGTCGTTGAGGTCGTCGGTGTCGATGGCGGCCTGCAGGCTGCTGGCGGCCCGGTTCCCGGCCGCGTGCTGGTCGTCGTGCGCCCGCTGGACGTCGTTCTTCGCCCGCTGGAGCTCCGAGCGCGCGTGCTCGAGATCGCGCTGCGCCGCGTTGCGACCGGCGGTGACGGTCGGGTCCTCCGGCTCGCCGGCGACGGCGGGGGTGTTCTCCAGCCGGTCGAGGTTGCCCTGGGCGGACTCCTGGAGCTCGAGCGCCTGGCGGGCCCGGGACAGGGCGGCGTCCGCCGTCACCTGGGCCGCGTGCTGCTGCGGGTGGTAGGCCTCCAGCGCATCGGCGGCGGCGTCGTACCGGTCGTGGAGCTGCCCGACCTGCTCGGAGAGGTCGCGGGTGCGCTCCCGCAGCGCGTCGCCGCCCTGGCCCTCGTACGCCGTTCCGTTGCCGATCCGCCCGAGGTTGGTCGACGCCGTCGCCACCGCCTCGGCGGTGCGCCGGTAGCGCAGGGCGAGGTCGGCGACCCGGTCGGGATCTCCCGGGGTCGGGTCGGTGGACCAGCCCACCGGCGACCAGTCGCGAGGCCGGCCCATCACTCGCCTTCCAGTGCGGCGACCAGGTGGCGCTCGATCTCCTCGAACGCCTTCCCGGCCTCCTCGACGACCTCGCCGAGCCCGTCGATGCCGTCGCGCAGATCGTTGCGGCGGTCGTCCCACGAGCCCTGCATCTCGTCGAGGGTGTGGGCCAGGCGGGGGTGACCGACGTCGTCGGCGTAGGCCTCGACGATGTTCTCCGCCTCGCTCAGCTCCACCGACAGCAGTCGCAGCGCGGCACCGGTCTCCCGGAGTTCCGTGGTGTTCAGCTTCAGATCGGGCATGCCCCCGCCTCCTCGCGCGTCGGGGCAGAGAATAAGGGCTCGTGCCGTTTCCCGAAGTCCGGGGTCGGCGTGCCTGTGGAGAGTCGGTCCCTCCGGCCGGCGGCACGAGCGGCCTCCGGCAGGGACCATGGAGACGTGACAGTCGCTCCTCCCGCCGTCCCGGGGACGGCGGCCGCGCTCGACGCGCTGGCCGACCTCGTCGCCGATGGCGACGCACTGGTGCTCTCCGGCGCCGGCCTCTCCACCGACTCGGGCATCCCGGACTACCGCGGAGCCACCGGCAGCCTGCGCCGGCACACCCCGATGACCTACCAGACCTTCACCCGGAATCCGGCCGGCCGGCACCGCTACTGGGCGCGCAGCTTCGTCGGCTGGCGGCAGATGCGCGACGCCCGGCCCAACGACGGGCACCGTGCCGTCGCCTCGCTGCAGGCCGTCGGGCTGCTCAGCGGCGTGATCACGCAGAACGTCGACGGGCTGCACCAGGCCGGCGGCGCCCGCGACGTCGTCGAGCTGCACGGCGGGCTCGACCGCACGGTGTGCCTGGGGTGCGGCGACGTCGCCGGTCGCGCCGAGCTGGACGAGCGGCTGCACGCGGCCAACCCGCACTTCTGGCCGCGGGTCGAGGAGATCAACCCCGACGGCGACGCCGAACTGCCGGACGAGGTCCTCGACGGCTTCGTGATGGTCGACTGCCTGGCCTGCGGCGCCGGCCCGCTCAAGCCCGACGTCGTCTTCTTCGGGGAGACCGTGCCGCGCGACCGGGTGGACTCCTGCTTCGCGATGGTCGAGGAGGCCGGCAGCCTGGTGGTGCTCGGCTCCTCCCTGGCGGTCATGAGCGGGTACCGGTTCGTGCTGCGGGCGGCGAAGCTGGGCATCCCGGTCGCGATCGTGACCGTCGGCCCTACCCGGGGCGACGCGAAGGCCGACGTCCGCGTGGACGCGCCGCTGGGCGTGGTGCTGCCCGAGCTGGCCGCGCGACTCGCGGCGTGACCCCGGAGCGGACGCCGGACGGGCGGTACGTCGTCGTCGACGGCCGCCGGTGGCGGACCGCCGACCCGGCACTGCCCGAGGACGTGCGGGCCCGGCTGCTGCACCACCTGGGGGTGGCGCGTTCGGCCGTGCGCACCTCGAAGGGGGACGACCACGCCGTGGCCGCCGCCCGCGCGCGGGTGCAGCTGGCGAAGACCGGGCTGGGCGAGCGCGGGCCCGCCTGGTGGGAGCAGGACGACGCCGCCCGGCGCGAGCGGTGGGAGCTGGCACTGCGCGAGCTCGAGCGCTGACCGAGACTGGTCGGCGATGCAGACCTTCGTGCCGGTGCCCGACTTCGCCGACAGCGCCCGGCTCCTGGACTCCCCGCGCCTGGGCAAGCAGCGGGTGGAGACCCTCCAGATCCTGCGGGCGATCGAGCTGCCCGACTACGGCTGGGCCAGCCATCCCGCCGTCCTCATGTGGAAGGGCCGGACGCCGGCGCTGGTCGCCTACGGCCTGGCGATGGCCCGCGTGTGGCGGGAGCGCGGGTTCGCCGACAGCACCGAGGCGCAGATCGGCGAGTTCGCGCCCGACGTCGTCGGCCGGCCGCAGTCGGAGCTCGCCGAGGCCGGGCTGCTGCCCTCGTGGATCGGGAACGAGGAGCTGCACCTCTCGCACCGGTCGAACCTGATCGCCAAGGACCCGGAGTTCTACCGCGGCCGGTTCACCGAGCTCTTCGGCCCCGAGCCCGACGACCTCCCCTACCTGTGGCCCGGTCCGGACGACGTGCCGCCGGCGCCCGACCCCGAGGGTGTGCGGGTGTGGGTGGCCCGGCCGCGCAACCACAACGAGCTGGGCGCCTGCCTCGCTGCCGGCGTCGTCGGGCTGGGCACGCAGTCGGGGATCGACGTCGACGCGCAGGGCATGACCCCCGTGGAGCTCCGGGCGCTGTCCAAGGAGATCTCCGGTCGTCGCCCGGCCAAGGACCTCCGGCAGCTGTCGGCCTTCCTCGACGAGATGCGCCCCGGGGACCCGGTGGCGCTGCCGATCGAGCACGGCGCCGGCCTGCTGCTGGGTGAGGTGGTGGGGGAGTACCTCTTCCAGGGGCGCGAGCTGCTCCCGCACCGGAGGTTCGCGCGGTGGGACCGGGTCGTGCCGCGAGCAGCCGCCCGGCCGCCCGCGACCCTCCAGGACCCGCGCGCTCTCTTCCAGGTGACGCTCGACCCCGCCGTTCTGCGCTAGCCGGGCAGCGGCACGTTCTGCAGCCGCACCTGCCCGCGCGCGACGAGCTTGCCGTCCTCGCGGGCCAGCTGGACCAGCCAGAGCTGCTGGGTGCGGCCCTGCTGGATCGGCTCGGCGACCACGTCGAGCCGGCCGTCGGTGGCGCTGCGCAGGAAGTCGGTGGTGTTGTTGACGCCGACGGCGAACTGCCCCTTGTCCCGGACCGCGAGGCTCGCCCCGATGCTGGCGGCGGACTCGACGACGGAGCAGTAGAGGCCGCCGTGGACCACGCCCCACGGCGTGTGCTGTTCCGGGCCGAGATCGACGTGCCCGGTGACCCGGGTGCCGGTGGCCTCGGCGACGTCGAACTTCATCGCCGCGACGAAGGCGCCCGCGGCCGTGAGGTCCACCGGCTGCTCGGCGCTCACGCGGCGTCCCAGACCAGGCAGAAGGGGTGGCCCACCGGGTCGGCGTAGACGCGGAAGTCGCCGCCGCCGCCGGGCAGCGCGCGGGCACCGAGGGCGAGCACCTTCGGCTCGGCCTCTTCGACGTCGGCGACCCGGATGTCGAGGTGGAACTGCTGCGGCCGGCTCGGATCCGGCCAGTCCGGCGGCTGGAGGTCGGGTGCCTGCTGGAAGGCCAGCCGATAGCCGGCGCCGGTGACGACGACCCAGTCGTCGCCGGGCTCTCCCTTGCTGATCTCCATGCCGAGCAGCTCGGCGTAGAAGCCGGCGAGGGCGTGCGCGTCGGGCGCGTCGATCACGACGGAGTGGAGTTGACCGATCATGCGGCCATCCTTCCGCTCCGTCCCGCGTGCCGACAGCCGGAGGAGTGTCCCGCTTCGACGGGATCCGGCCACGCTGCCCCCCGCTGCGCGAGCGCGACGGCGTGCCGCAGGATCGGGGGCATGCCCGATCCCGCTGCACCCTCGCTCGGCTCGCTGACCTGGCTCCCGGCCGCCGACCGGCCCGACCTGCTGGGACCGCCGGTCGCCGCGGCGCTCCCGTCGCTGACCGGGGCGGCGTGGGTGGCCGAGATCGACGACGAGCGGGCCGACACCGCCGCCTTCACGGAGGCCTACGGGGTGCCCCTGGCCGCGTCGGCCAATTGCGTCGTGGTGGCGGCCCGCCGGTCGGGGGAGACGACGATGGCAGCCTGCCTGGTGCTCGCCACCACGCGGGCCGACGTCAATGGGCTGGTGCGCCGGCAGCTCGGGGCGCGCAAGGCGTCGTTCGCGCCGCAGGACGTGGCGGTCGCGGAGTCCGGCATGGCCTACGGAGGCATCACGCCGGTGGGGCTGCCCGCCGCCTGGCCGGTGCTCGTCGACGCCGCCGTCGCCGCGGCCGACCTCGTGGTGATCGGGTCGGGCACGCGGGGCAGCAAGCTCGCGGTTCCCGGGTCGCTGCTGGCCGCACTTCCCTCTGCCGTGGTGCTCGAGGGGCTCGGCCAGCCGCTGCCCGCCGAGGCCCCGGCCTCGCCGCCGGCCCAGCCGCTGCGGCTGGACCGCGCACCCGACGACAGCGACGTCGGCTGGGGCGAGCGCCCCTCGGTCTCCGACGACGACCAGCGCTACCTGGAGAACCGGCCGCCGCACTGGGGCAGCGACTAGAAGGACCCCGTCCTCCCCGACCCTCGTTCGCTCGGGTCGGGTCCCTGGGCGGGGCCGAGCCCTGCTTGCTGCGCGCGGAGCAGGTCGCGAATCTCGATCAGCAGCTCGGTCTCCGTCGGCGCGGCAGGGCCGGCCTCCTCGCCCTTCACCCGGCGCTGGAGCAGCCGGTGCAGCGGCAGAACCACGACGAAGTAGAGCACCGCGGCGGTCAGCACGAAGGTGATCAGCTGGCTGACGAAGGCGCCCCAGGTGAACTGCTGCTGGTTCACCTCGAACACCCCGCCCAGCTGGCCGCCTCCTCCGAGGACACCGATGAGCGGAGTCAGGAACGAGCTGGCGAAGGTGTTCACCAGCGCGGTGAACGCCGAGCCGATGACCACCGCGACGGCGAGGTCCACGACGTTGCCGCGGAACAGGAAGTCCTTGAAGCCCTTGAGCACCCGACCATCCAGCCACATCCCTGCCGACTGCGCGCAACCGGTCAGGGTGGCGGCAGGCTGATCGTGAGCGTCGCGCCCGCCGAGGCGGTCGCCAGCTGCGTCGCGGTGGCGTCGTCGACGGCGAGGAGCAGCAGCCCGGCGCCGGCGTCGTCGTCCCCCGCGGAACCGGGGGCGGCCAGGACGAGGGCCCCGGTGGCCACCCGCTCCGTCGTGCCGGTGTCGGTCGTCGTGGCCAGCACGTCGACCCGGTCGCCGGGGCGCACCAGGGCGGTGACGGCGAGATCGGCGAGGCGCACCGGTGCGGCCACCTGGCCCTCGGGCAGCAGGGTGGTGAGGCCGGCGCCGACCAGCCGCGCGTCGGTCAGCGGCTCGCCGCGACGCACGGGGCCGGCGAGGACCTGGTGGTGCAGGAGCTCGGTGCGGTCGACGACCCCCGACGGCACGGCGTCCTCGGGGAGCCGGACGACGGCCAGGTGCTGCGCCGACAGCCGGGTGCCGGCGGGCAGGTCCGAGGTGGCCACCACGACCGGACGGCCGGACGCCGCGGCCTCGGCGGGCGCGGGCCCCGGGCGCAGCGCCAGCACGAGGGCCAGGGCCGCCAGCAGGCCGGCGGCGAGGCGGCGGGCCAGCAGCGCGGGGGAGCGGGGTCGGCGCAGACGGGGCATGCGCCGACCCTGCGCGCTCCCGGGGGCGGAAGCGCCGTCCCGGGGAGAGCTGTGGAGAGGACCGGCGGCTGTGGACGCCGCCGGTCAGCCGGTCAGTTGGCGGCCTTGGCCGAGCTGCCGGAGGTGCTGGGCGCGGTGGTCGAGCTGCTCGACGAGGAGCCGCTGTCCTTGCTGCCCGACGACGAGCTCTCCTTGGGCGACGACGACGAGCTGGTGCTCGGGGCGTCGGAGGAGCTGCTGCTCTTGCGGCTGTCGGTGCGGTAGAAGCCGGAGCCCTTGAACACCACGCCCACCGAGCCGTAGACCTTGCGGACGGCGGCGCCGCACTCGGGGCACTCGCTCACCGGCTCGTCGGTGAAGGACTGCACGATCTCGAACTGGTGCTTGGTCTCGGGGTTGGTGCAGGCGTACTGGTACGTGGGCACTGCGGTGGCTCCCTGGTCGAGCGGAGGAACGCGGGGCTGGCACTCGGCCCCGTCGACTGCCAATCATGCGTCATGGGCCCGCCCGGCGTCCACGAAGCGGGGCGAGCGTCACCTCTGCCGGGTGGTTCAGCAGTCGAACGCCGACCAGCAGATGTCGTTCCGCAGCCGCTGGTCGTAGAGCACGAGCTCCCGGACCGCCTCCGGCAACTGGTCGCGCTGCCACCGGCACTCGGCCAGTCCCGCGTCCTCGCCGTCCGCCGCGCGCACGGCCTTGATCGCGTAGGCGGCCGCACCCAGCTCGTGTGCCGCGACGTGCGCGACCACCCCGGCCTGACCGGCGGCATAGGCGGCGAACCGGGCCGCACCGGTCAGGTCCCGCGCCGCACCCATCGCGTGACCGCCCGCCGCACGCGCCTGCATCATCCCGACCTCGCGGCGCACCCAGGCGCGGGCGTGATCGATCGCCCGGCGCGGTCGCGGGTCGTCGGGCCGGACCGCCTCGAAGAGGGGCAGCACGTGCTCCGCGCACTCCGCTGCCCAGAGCGCGAGGAAGTGGTGGTCGGCGTCGGTCAGGGTGCCGCCGCGGCGGATCGTGGTGAAGCGCGGGTCGCGGACCTCGGGCAGGATCACCGCCCGATCCTCCCTCCCGCGGCCCGTACGGTCGGACCACGAGCTCGGGAGCCGACGACCGCACGATGCGCGAGCGGATGCTCGCCGGCGACCTCTCTCTCGCCGACGACCCGGAGATCGCCGAGGCGAGCGCCCGCGCGCTCGACCTGGCCGACGCCTACAACGCGACGTCGGTGCGCCAGGGCCCGCTGCGTCAGCAGCTGCTGGCGGAGCTCCTCGGCGCGATCGGCGAGGGCACCGAGATCCGCCCGCCGCTGCGCGTGGACTACGGCAGCAATCTCCGCATCGGCGCCCGCTGCTTCGCGAACTTCGGGTTGGTCGCCCTCGACGTCGCGGCCATCACCATCGGCGACGACGTCCAGATCGGGCCGAACGTCCAGCTGCTCACCCCCACCCACCCGGTCGAGCCGGGCCCCCGCCGGGACAAGTGGGAGGCGGCGCAGCCCATCACCATCGGCGACAACGTCTGGCTCGGCGGCGGCGCGATCGTGCTGCCCGGCGTGACCATCGGCGAGAACACCGTGGTCGGCGCCGGGGCGGTCGTTCCCAAGGACCTCCCGGCGAACGCGATCGCGGTCGGCAACCCCGCCCGCGTCGTGCGCACCCTCGACACCGACGCCTGACCTCTCCCGCACTCCGGCAGGTCAGGCGCCGACGTACTCCGCGAGGTGCTGGGCGGTGAGCGTCGAGCGGTCGGCGACCAGGTCGGCCGGGGTGCCCTCGAAGACGATCCGGCCACCGTCGTGGCCGGCGCCGGGGCCCAGATCGATGATCCAGTCGGCGTGCGCCATGACGGCCTGGTGGTGCTCGATCACGATCACCGTCTTGCCGGAGTCGACCAGCCGGTCCAGCAGTCCGAGCAGGTTCTCGACGTCGGCCAGGTGCAGGCCGGTGGTCGGCTCGTCGAGGACGTAGAGGCCGCCCTTCTCCGCCATCCGGGTGGCCAGCTTGATCCGCTGGCGCTCGCCGCCCGACAGAGTGGTGAGCGGCTGCCCGAGGGTGAGGTAGCCGAGGCCGACGTCGACGAGCCGGTCGAGGATCGCGTGCGCGGCCGGCGTCTTCGCCTCGCCGGCGCCGAAGAACTCCTCGGCCTCGGTCACCGACATCGCGAGCACCTCGGCGATGTTCTTGCCGCCGAGGGTGTACTCCAGCACCGCCGCCTGGAAGCGCCTGCCCTCGCACTCCTCGCAGGGTGACTCGACCGTCGCCATCACGCCGAGGTCGGTGTAGATGACGCCGGCGCCGTTGCAGGCCGGGCAGGCGCCCTCGGAGTTCGCGCTGAACAGCGCCGGCTTCACCCCGTTGGCCTTGGCGAACGCCTTGCGGATCGGCTCGAGCAGCCCGGTGTAGGTGGCCGGGTTGGAGCGCCGTGATCCCTTGATGGCGCCCTGGTCCACGACGACGACGTCCTCCCGCTTGGCCAGGTTGCCGTGGATCAGCGAGCTCTTGCCCGAGCCGGCCACACCGGTGACCACGGTGAGCAGCCCGGTCGGCACGTCGACGTCGACCTTCTTCAGGTTGTTCTGGTCCGCCCCGCGGATCTCGATCGCGCCGGTGGACGAGCGCAGGCTCTGCTTCAGCGCCACCCGGTCGCCGAGGTGGCGGCCGGTCAAGGTGTCGCTCGTCCGCAGCTCCTCGACGGAGCCCTGGAAGACGATCTCGCCTCCGGCGGTGCCCGCGCGGGGGCCGAGGTCGATCACGTGGTCGGCGATGACGATCGTCTCCGGCTTGTGCTCGACGACGAGCACCGTGTTGCCCTTGTCGCGCAGCCGCAGCAGCAGGTCGTTCATCCGGGCGATGTCGTGCGGGTGCAGCCCGATGGTGGGCTCGTCGAAGACGTACGTGACGTCGGTCAGCGAGGAGCCGAGGTGGCGGATCATCTTGGTTCGCTGCGCCTCGCCGCCCGACAGCGTTCCGGCCGGACGGTCGAGGGAGAGGTAGCCCAGCCCGATCTGGACGAAGGAGTCCAGCGTGTGCTGGAGGCCGGCCAGCAGCGGCGCGACGCCGGGCTCGTCGAGGTCGCGGAGCCAGGCCGAGAGGTCGCTGATCTGCATCTGGCAGAGCTCGGCGATGTTCTTCCCGCGGATCCGCGAGGACCGCGCCTCGGCCGAGAGCCGGGTGCCCTCGCAGTCGGGGCAGGAGGTGAAGGTGATCGCCCGCTCGACGAACCGGCGGACGTGCGGCTGCATCGCCTCGACGTCCTTGGAGAGCATCGACTTCTGGATCTTCGGGATCAGGCCCTCGTACGTGAGGTTGAGTCCGTCGACCTTGATCTTGGTGGGCTCGGCGTGCAGCAGCGTGTCGAGCTGCTTCTTCGAGTACTGCGCGATGGGGGTGTCCATCGGGAGGCCCGCGCCGGAGAAGACCCGGCCGTACCAGCCGTCCATGCTGTAGCCCGGCACGGTCAGCGCGCCGTCGTTCAGCGACTTGCCGTCGTCGTACAGCGCGGTCAGGTCGAAGTCGGTGACCGCGCCCATGCCCTCGCAGCGCGGGCACATGCCGCCCTGGTAGACGGCTTCCTTGACCACGTTCTTCTCGACGCGGCCGCCCTTCTCGGTGCTCATGACGCCGCTGGCCTTGCGGGTCGGCACGTTGAAGGCGAACGCCGTCGGCGGCCCGATGTGCGGGTCGCCCAAGCGGCTGAACAGGATGCGCAGCATCGCGTTCACGTCGGTGGCGGTGCCCACGGTGGAGCGCGGGTTGGCGCCCATCCGCTCCTGGTCGACGATGATCGCCGTCGTCAGGCCCTCGAGGACGTCGACCTCCGGGCGGGCCAGGTTCGGCATGAAGCCCTGCAGGAACGCGCTGTAGGTCTCGTTGATCATCCGCTGCGACTCGGCGGCGATCGTGCCGAAGACCAGCGAGCTCTTGCCCGAGCCGGAGACACCGGTGAAGACCGTGAGCCGGCGCTTCGGGATGTCGACGCTGACGTCCTTGAGGTTGTTCTGCCGCGCGCCCACGACCCGGATCAGGTCGTGGCTGTCGGCGGCGTGCAGCGCCGTCTGCTCGGTCGGTGTGCTCATCCGGGGGGTCTCCGTCCGTGCGGGCCGGTCGCGTGCGCGACCCGCCCGGTGTCTATCAGCGGTGTCCGACAGTGGTGACTGCGCGGGCGACGACTTCTCAGCGCAGTTCCTGGATGCGGACGGTGTTTCCTGCCGGGTCGCGGAAGGCGCAGTCGCGCACCCCGTAGGGCTGGTCGGCCGGCTCCTGCATGACCTCCGCGCCGGTGGCCTGCACCGCGTCGAAGACGCCGTCGAGGTCCTTGGTGGCCAGGATCAGCGAGGCGAAGGTGCCCTTGGCCATCATCTCGGCGATGGTGCGGCCCTCGTCCGCGGTGATGCCCGGATCGGCCGTCGGCGGGTACAGGACGAGCTGGGTGCCGGACCCACCCGGCGCGCCCATCGTCAGCCAGCGCATGCCGTTGTAGCCGACGTCGTCGAGCAGCTCGAAGCCGAGGGTGTCCCGGTAGAAGCCGAGGGCGGCCTCCGGGTCGTCGGCCGGGAGGAAGGTCTGGTGGATGGTGATGTCCATGCCGGTCACGCTAGGGACGCCGTGGTCGCCGGCGCTTCTCGATTCCTGACCGGTCTGGTGGCCTGCTTCGCGAGGCACGACGGGATCCCCGCCGTCGCCCCGGACGCCTCCCGCCGGTAGACGCTCGGCGGCATCCCGACCAGTTCGGTGAACCGGGTGCTGAAGGTGCCCAGCGACTGGCAGCCGACGGCGAAGCAGACCTCGGTGACGCTCAGGTCACCGCGCCGCAGCAGCGCCATCGCCCGCTCGATCCGGCGGGTCATCAGGTAGCTGTAGGGAGATTCGCCGTAGGCCCGCTTGAACTCCCGGCTGAGGTGGCCGCTGGACACGTGCACCCCGCGGGCCAGCGCCTCGACGTCCAGCGGCTGCGCGTACTCCCGGTCGATCCGGTCGCGGACCCGGCGCATCAGCGCGAGGTCGCGCAAACGCTGCGCCTCCGCGGGGGTCCCGACCATGATCGCGATCCTGCCAGCGGGGACGGCGGAGGAGAACCCGGCTCCGCCGTCGGGGGGAGTGTGCGCCCGGGGCGGGTTTCCGGGCGGAGAACCCGCCTCGGGCGCGCAATACCCCGGTGCGCCGCCGTCAGCGGCCGAGGTGGCGGTACCGGTGCAGCCGGGTGCGGAACCGCTCGGTGTCGTCGCGGCCCAGCAGCCCGGCCAGCTCCTCGCCGAGCACCCGCCCCAGCCGCAGGCAGAACTCGATGGGCTCGTCGGCGGCGTCGGGCCGCTCGGGCACGACCCGGTCGACGATGCCCTTCCGCCAGAGGTCGGTGGCCCGGACCCCCTGGTTCGCGGCCATCTCGTCGGCCCGGTCGGTGCTGCGGTGCACGATCGCCGAGGCGCCCTCGGGAGGCAGCGGGCCGAGCCAGCCGTTCGCCGCGGCCAGCACCCGGTCCGCCGGCACCAGCGCCAACGCGCCGCCGCCGGTGCCCTGCCCCAGCAGCACCGCCAGGGTGGGCGCCTTGAGGATCACCAGGTCGTGCAGGCAGCGGGCGATCTCCCCGGCCAGCCCGCCTTCCTCGGCCTCGCGGGACAGCGCGGCGCCGGGGGTGTCGATGAGCGTGACGAGCGGCAGCCGCAGCTGCTCGGCGAGGTGCATGCCGCGCCGGGCCTCGCGCAGCGCCGCCGGGCCCAGCGGCGCGGACATCGACTGCCCGCGCCGGTCCTGGCCGAGCACCACGCAGGGCGCGCCGCCGAAGCGGGCCAGCGCGAGGAGCAGGCCGGGGTCCTTCTCGCCCGCGCCGGTGCCGGACAGGCCGACGACGTCGGTCGCCGCGGTGCGCAGCAGCCGCCGCACGCCGGGCCGGTCCTCCCGCCGCGACGCGGTCACGACCTCCCAGGCGCTCCGCCCGTCTGTGCCGTCGACCCCGCCCGCCCCGTCGGCGTCGATGCCGTCCTCGGCCGTCGGGCGCTCGGCGCCGGCGACGTCGTGGTGCCAGGTCTGCCGCGCGGCCAGCACCCGCAGCGCGCGGTCGGCGACCTCGGCGATCTCCTCGTGCGGGACGACGGCGTCGATCAGCCCGTGGTCGGCCATGTGCTCGGCGGTCTGCACGTCCTCGGGGAACGGCTCGCCGTAGAGCGCCTCGAACACCCGCGGGCCGAGGAAGCCGATGGAGGCGCCGGGCTCGGCGATCGTCACGTGACCGAGCGAGCCCCACGACGCCAGGACGCCGCCGAAGGTGGGGTTGCGCAGATAGACCAGGTAGGGGAGCCCGGCCTCCTTGTGCCGGGCGATCGCCGCGGTGATGCCGATCATCTGGAGGAAGGCGACGGTGCCCTCCTGCATGCGGGTGCCGCCGGAGACCGGTGCGGCCAGCAGCGGCAGCCCCTCGTCGGTGGCCCGCTCGACCGCGGAGATCAGCCGCTCGGCGGCGGCCACCCCGATCGAGCCGGCGAGGAAGCCGAACTCACCGGCGACGACGGCGACGCGACGGCCGCGCAGCCGCCCCTCGCCGGTGATGATCGACTCGTCCTGGCCGGTCTTCTCCGCGGCGTGCTCCAGCTCGCGGGCGTAGCTCTCGCCCACCCCGCGCGGCGGGATGGGGGAGTCCCACGACTGCCACGAACCGGCATCGAGGACCAGGTCCCGCAGCCCCCGGGCGTCGAGTCGGGCGGGCCGGTCGGTCGGTGCGCTCACGGGGCGGGATCCTCCTGGGTCGCGGCCAGCCAGGCGCGGATGGCGTCGCCGTCGGCACCCAGCACCGGGGGAGCGGCGTGGTCGCGGCGCGTGGTCTCGGTCTCGCCGTCCGGACCCGGCGCGAAGAACCGCAGGGGCGGCCCCGGCAGCTGGAGCCGGCCCAGGGTCTCGTGGTCCACGTCGACCAGCAGGCCCTGCGACAGGGTCTGGTCCCAGCCGTAGACCTCGTCGATCGTGCGCACCTTGCCCGCCGGGATGCCGGCCGCGGCCAGCCGGGCCAGCAGGTCCTCGGGGCCGATGGAGGCGAACGCGCCCTCGAGCAGCTCGATGACCTGCTGCCGGTTGCCCACCCGCTCGCCGTTGGTGGCCAGGCCCGGGGCGTCGGGGTCGAAGCCGAACTCGGCGCAGAGCTTGCGCCACAGCCCCTCCGACCCGCAGGAGAGCTGCACGCTGCCGCCCTGGCAGCGGAACAGGCCGTAGGGGGCGATCGAGGGGTGGTGGTTCCCCTGCGCGGAGCCGACCTTCCCGGCCACGGTCCACGCCGTCCCCTGGAACGCGTGCACGCCGACGATGGCGGCCAGCAACGACGTCCGCACCACCTGGCCGCGGCCGGTGCGCTCGCGCTCCATCAGGGCGGCGAGCACGCCGTAGGCGCCGTACATCCCGGCCAGCAGGTCGCCGATCGGCACGCCGACCCGCTGCGGGTCCTCGGGCCCCGGCCCGGTGAGCGACATCAGCCCGCCCTCGCCCTGCGCGATCTGGTCGTACCCGGCGCGGCCGCCCTCGGGGCCGTCGTGGCCGAACCCGCTGATCGCCAGGGTCACCAGCCGCGGGTTGAGCTCGGCCAGCACGTCGGTGCCGAAGCCCAGGCGGGCCAGGGTGCCGGGCCGGAAGTTCTCCATCAGGACGTCGGCCCGGCGCAGCAGCTCGGTGAGCACCGCCTTGTCGGCGTCGTCCTTGAGGTCGAGGGTGATCGACTCCTTGTTCTTGTTCGCCGACAGGAAGTAGGTCGACTCCCGGGCGGCGTTGCCACCCGCCCCACCGCCCCGGCCGTCGGGCTCCACGAACGGCGGGCCCCACCCGCGGGTGTCGTCACCGCTGCCCGGGTTCTCCACCTTGATCACGCGGGCGCCGAGGTCGGCCAGCATCATCGCGGCGTGCGGCCCGGCGAGGGCTCGCGTCAGGTCGACGACGAGGACGCCGTCCAGGGGGCCAGTCATGGAGTGATCCTCGCCTACGGATATCGGCTCAGAGCCAGCCGGGGACGACGAACACCAGCCACGCGAGCAGCGGTCCGGCGGCCACGACGATCCCGGCGTAGGCCAGGATCTGCTTGTAGAAGCGGTCCCTGTCCACGTCCTGCGCGTTGGCCAGGACCAGCGCGCCGTTCGTGGAGAACGGGCTGACGTCGACGATGGTCGAGGCCACGGACAGGGCGACCACCACGCCGACGGCGCCGATCTCACCGGCGAGCAGGAACGGCACGGCCAGCGAGATGGCGACGCCGATGATCGCCGTCGACGACGCGAACGCCGACACCACGCCACCTATGTAGGCCAGCAGCAGCGCGATCAGCAGCGGTGCGCCGAGGCCGATGACGGCGTCCCCGACGTAGTCGATCGTGCCCGCCTCCTGCAGGACGAATACGAAGGTCAGCACGCCGGCGATCAGCAGGATCGTGCTCCAGCTGATCTGGGTCACCGCGCCCTTGTGCTGCTGCGCGGAGAACAGCGCGAGGACGACGGCGACGGTGATCGAGACGAACCCGATGTCGAGGTCGAAGGCCAGCGCCAGGACCGCGACTGTGGCCAGTCCGATCAAGGTCAGGATCTGCTCGAACCGGACGGGCTGCGGCACGTCCGGGTGGATGTGCTCGTCGTCGTCGCCACCCACCGCGGGCCCGGGCGCCGCACCGTGCCCACGGACGACGGTGCCGTGCGCGTGCTCGGTGTGCGGCACGCCCTCGGCGGCGACCTTGCGACCCAGCAGCGACCGACCACCCAGCACGAGGAACAGGACGAGGGCGATCGCGATGTTGAAGAACAGGCTGCCGAGGAAGATCGTCAGCGGGCTGCTGGGCAGGTCCTCCTCGGCGACGATCCGGTTCACCGTCACGCCGTAGACGCTCAGCGGGGAGAACCCACCGCCCTGGGCGCCGTGGATGACCATCATGCCCATCAGCAGCGGGCTGATCCCGTGCCGCGCGGCGAAGGTCAGCGCGATCGGCGCGATGATCGCCACCGCCGCGGGGGAGAGGGCTCCGATCGCGGTGAGCAGCGCGGTCACGAAGAACATGACCCACGGGATCGCCGCCACGTGGCCGCCCACGAGCCGGACCGCGCCGCGCACCAGCAGGTCGACGGTGCCGTTGTTCTGCGCGATGGCGAACAGGTACGTGACGCCGATCAGCGTGAGCACCAGCCCGGACGGGAAGCCGCCCAGGATGTCGTCGGTGGAGAGCCCGACCGACAGGGTGCCGACGACGAAGGCGGCGACGAACGCCAGCGCCCCCATGTTGATCGGCAGGAAGGTCGCGATCGCGAAGATCACGACCAGCGCGAGGATGGTGACGATTTCTGGCGACACGATCTCTCCCACGTCGTCGGGGGTGAGGATCAGGCAACTTTGACAGTCACCCGTCGGTAGCGCCTGCTCAGTCGCTCGTGCTGCTCAGCGGCCCGCGCTGGCTAGGCTGCCCGCATGTCGAACCTCGCGCGCCGCCCGGCCCGGAAGGCGGTCATCCCCGTCGCGGGGATGGGCACCCGCTTCCTCCCCGCCACCAAGGCGGTGCCCAAGGAGCTGCTGCCGGTCGTCGACCGGCCGGCCCTGCAGTACATCGTCGAGGAGGCCGCGCGCGCCGGCCTCGGCGAGGTGCTCATGGTCACCGGCCGCAACAAGGCGGCCATCGAGGACTTCTTCGACCGCGTGCCCGAGCTCGAGGCCGCCCTGGAGAAGAAGGGCGACGCCGACCGGATCGCCGCCGTGCACGAGTCCACCGAGGTCGCGCAGGTCCACTTCGTCCGGCAGGGCGAGGCCCGCGGGCTCGGCCACGCCGTGTTGCAGGCCGCGGCGTTCGTGGGGGACGAGCCGTTCGCCGTCCTCCTGGGCGACGACCTCATCGACGCCCGCGACCTGCTGCTCGAGGAGATGCTGGCAGTCCAGGCCGAGCACGGCGGCTCGGTGATCGCGCTGCTCGACGTCGGCATGGAGAACATCGACAAGTACGGCGCCGTCGCGATCCGGGAGGACGTGCAGGAGGGCGTCGTCACGGTCACCGGCCTGGTCGAGAAGCCGCCGGTCGAGGAGGCCCCCAGCAGCCTGGCGATCATCGGCCGCTACGTGCTGGCCCCCGAGGTCTTCGACGTCCTGCGGGAGACCGCGCCCGGCCGCGGCGGCGAGATCCAGCTGACCGACGCGCTGGCCACCCTCGTGGAGCGCGGCGAGCCCGTGCACGGCGTCGTCTTCGGCGGCCGGCGCTACGACACCGGCGACAAGCTCGACTACCTCAAGGCGGTCATCCGGCTGGCCAGCGAGCGCGACGATCTCGGTCCCGCGCTGCGCGGCTGGCTGCGCGACTTCGTCACCGAGCTGCCCGCCGAGGGCGCGTCGTCGTCCTGACCGGCGCTCGGCGGGGCACGATCGGGCGGCGACGCGGAACCGGAGGTCCTCCGGCTCCGTCGGCGTGCGAGCCGTTGCCGGGCCACGGCACGGCAGGACGACGGTGGTGAGGATGTCGGGGCACAGCGACAGCGGCAACAGCGGCGGCGGATCCGGGGTGAACCGGGACACCGCCCAGGTCGACATGCCCGTGGCGCCACCCCAGCGCTCCGGGCCGATCGGGGTGCGCGGCTCGACGCCCGTGCCGCCCAAGCCGGCCCTCACGGGGCCGGTCCCGCTCCCGGCCGACGGGCGCTCGGACGCCTCGCCGATGGTGCGCACCGTGGAGCGGCACCTCGACGAGATCCTCGCCGCGGTGCCGCAGCCCGATGCGATCGAGCTGGCCGTGCTCGACGCCCAGGGGCTGCTCTGCGCGGAGGACGTCGTCAGCCAGCGCGCGCTGCCCGCGTTCGACCAGGCGGCTTTGGAGGGCTACGCGGCCCGGGCCGAGGACGTCGCCCCCGCCTCCGTGCGACGCCCGGTGGAGCTCGCGGTCGTGGGGGAGAGCGTGGCCGGGCTGGACGCGCCGACGGCGATCGGCCCCGGACTCGCGGTCAAGGTCTCCGCCGGGGCGATGCTGCCGGCCGGCGCCGACGTCGTCGTCCCCGGCGTCTGGACCGACAACGGCACGGCGCGGGTGGCGGTCCAGGCCGGCCCGCCGCCGGGCAGCTACGTGCGCCGTACCGGTGACGACGTCGCTCCCGGCGACTCCGCCGTCCACGTGGGCACCCCGATCGGACCGGCGCAGATCAGCCTGCTCGCCGCCGTCGGCAGGGACCGCGTGCTCGTGCGTCCGCGGCCTCGCGTCGTCGTGCTCAGCGCGGGCAGCGAGCTGGTCGACGTCACCGCGGCCCCCGCACCGGGGCAGGTCGTCGACGTCAACAGCTATGCGCTCGCCGCGGCCGCCCGGGACGCCGGCGCCGACGCCTACCGCTCCGGCATCCTGCCCGCCGACCCCCGCCGGCTCTCCGAGGTCCTGGAGAGCCAGCTGCTGCGCAGCGACCTGATGCTGATCTCGGGAACCCTGAGCGGCAGCGGGTTCGACGTGGTGCAGGAGGCGCTCGCCCAGCTGGGCGAGACGCGGTTCCGGCAGGTGGCGATGCACCCCGGCCCGGCGCAGGGCTTCGGGCAGCTCGGCCGGGACGGCGTGCCGGTCATCTGCGTGCCCGGCGAGCCGGTGGCGGCGCTGGTCTCCTTCGAGGTGTTCGTGCGTCCGGCGATCCGCCTGATGCTCGGCAAGCGGCAGCTGTTCCGCCGCACGGTGCAGGCCATCTCCGGGCAGCAGCTGCTCTCCCCGCTGGGCTACCGCCAGTACCTGCACGGCACGGTCATGCGGCATCCGGACGGCGGCTACGTCGTCGAGCCGGTGGGCGACGCGACCGACGCCCTGCTGGCACGGATGGCGCGGGCGAACTGCCTCATCGTCATCGACGAGGACGTGACCGAGGTGGCCGCGGGCGGTCTGGTCACCGTGATGCCGCTGCTCCTCGGCGGCTGACCCGCCCCGGATCCGTGACCGAACCGCTGCTGCACCCCGGTTGGCCGGCCCGGCTGGCCTCCGGGCCGGTCGAGCTGCATCCGCTGCGCCGGCGCGACGCCGCGGAGTGGAGCCGGCTGCGGATCGCCAACGAGAGCTGGCTGCGCCCCTGGGAACCCACCCCCCCGGTGCCGTGGGTGCCCCGGCACAGCCCCGCCGCCTACCGGGCCATGCGACGGACGGTGGCGCGCCGCGCGCGGCTGGGCACGTCGCTGCCCTTCGCCGTCCGGGTGGACGGGCGGCTGGCCGGTCAGGTGACCGTGGACAACATCGTCCGAGGTGCCCTGCGCACCGGCCACCTCGGCTACTGGATCGACCGTGCGGTCGCCGGCCGCGGCGTCGCCTCGCTGGCCGTGGCGCTCGTGTGCGACCACGCCCTCGGGCCGGTCGGCCTGCACCGTCTGCAGGCCGACATCCGGCCGGAGAACCTGCCCAGCCAGCGACTGGTGGAGCGGCTCGGTTTCCAGCGCGAGGGACTGCTGCGCCGCTACCTCGACATCGACGGCGACTGGCGCGACCACCTGACCTACGCGCTGCTCGCCGAGGACCTGCCGCGCGGCGTCCTGACGCGCTGGCGCGAGATGTCGCCAGGTCGATCCGTCGACTGATCGGCGCGCCGACATAGCACGCACGGTGGTGGCCGCCAGGGCTCCCGCGGACGACACGCCGTCCCCCGTCACACCGGTCCCACAACACATCAACGACACGCCCGCGCGCCTCCCTGATCGCGCCGTCGTCCCTGCTTAGCCTCGCCTGGCGAGTGACTGATGTGACAGGTGGTGTTCCTATGGGATCGGGTGTGCTTCTCGCCGC
Source organism: Blastococcus sp. LR1 (assembly GCF_020166105.1). Lineage (GTDB taxonomy): Bacteria > Actinomycetota > Actinomycetes > Mycobacteriales > Geodermatophilaceae > Blastococcus. Next base: position 381,633 of record NZ_JAIUJY010000002.1, on the reverse strand, counting down.
TCTGGTCGTGCTGTGGTTTGTCGTGCTGGTGCCCATGGTGGTGACCCGTGGCGATGCCCAGGACGGCCGGACGACGGCTGCCGACTCCGGCCGCACGCTGCAACGGCGGCGTTCGGTGGAGACGGTGCGACACCTGGCGACCGAGCGGGTCGAGATCGACCGCGAGGTCCTGCGCACCACCGGTGAGCTGAAGGTGGACGTGCACGCTCTGCGGCGCCGGGCCCTCGGCGGCCTGGTGCTGGCCACGCTGGCCTCACTGGCCGGCGCGCTGCTGATCAGCCCGTGGCTGTGGATCGCCCAGGGCGTGTTCGGCCTGGCGACCGTCGGCTACGTGCTGGTCCTGCGGAAGGTGGCCCGCCGCGAGCGGATGGCCGCCCGCCGAGCGGCGCGCGTCGCTGCCCGTGCGTCGATGCAGGCGCGGCCCCAGGCCGCTCCGGTGCCGGCGCCCGTCCAGCGGACCGCCCCGCCGGCCGAGCTGTGCGAGACCGTGGCGCAGCAGGGCATGCCCGTCCTGCCGCACCCCAGCGTTCCGCTGGCCCCGGTGCACACGCTGCGCCCGGGCCGGGTCGTCGCGGCACGCACCCCGGCGCCGGCCGGCTGGCAGAACAGCGCGGTGGTCGGTCTGGACGACGACGACATCGGTTTCGCGGACATCGACGAGTACCGCCCCGCCCGGGCGGCCAACGCCTGACGGCTCCGCCGCTTCCCGACGCCCCGGTGGTGGCGTCGGGGAGCGGGGCCGCTAAACTCGTTCCCGCAAGGGGCTGTGGCGCAGTCCGGTAGCGCACCTCGTTCGCATCGAGGGGGTCAGGGGTTCAACTCCCCTCAGCTCCACCCAGTACGAAGGCCGGACCCGATCGGGTCCGGCCTTCGTCGTTCCCGGGGGTGTTCGGTACCCGACGCTCCGGCGCGACGCTCCGCGCGCGACCTCGTGCTATGACGAAGCGTAAGAGATTTCGTGACTCTGCGTGCACGGGGGCGTGCTGCCGGAGAGGGCTTACCGGACGCCGACGCGACGCCGCGCGGGGTCCTTGTGCCGGACCCGGCATCCGTGACATCCACCGTGCATGCACCAGCAGGGCAACGAGACGGTCGGGTACGGAGCGCGGCGCAGCCGCTGGGGGATCGGGCTGCTCAGAACAGCGGTGGTGGCGGTCCTCCTCGCCGGCCTGGCGGTGGTCGTGCCCGGTACCGCGCAGGCGGCGCCGTACCTCCCCGCAGGCTTCGCCGTCCAGACCCTGCCGAGCGGCCAGGACGCGCTCCTCACCGACTTCGACTTCGCGCCCGACGGCAGCTGGTTCACCACCGGCAAGGACGGGCGCGTGGCATGGGTGTCGCCGTCGGGACAGGCGCGGACCCTGGCGAACCTGCCCGTCGTCACCGTCCAGGACCTCGGCCTGAGCGGCGTGGCCGTGGCCTCCGACTACGAGACCTCCCGGACGATCTACCTGGCCCGCACGTTGATGGTGAACAACCAGTGGACGATGCGGCTGTCGGCGCACCCGGTGGTCCAGGGCACGGGGGGCCCGGTCGGCCTCGGCGCGGAGCGGGTCATCTGGAACCTGCCGATCCAGTCCGACGTCCACACGATCACCGGCATCGTGGCCGCCAGCGACGGGACGCTGTGGGTGTCCATGGGTGACGCCGCCGACTTCCGCGTCGTCGACCCGCTCGCCCTGCGCGCCCTGGACATCAACACCGGCTACGGCAAGGTGCTGCACATCCACCCCGACGGTCGCGGTGTGGCCGCCAACCCGTACTACGACGCCGCCAACCCCTCGTCCTGGAAGAGCCGCGTCTACGCCTCGGGCTTCCGCAGCCCGTTCCGGCTCAGCCTCGACCCCACCACCGGCACCCCCGTCCTCGGTGACGTCGGCTGGAACACCTGGGAAGAGGTGAACCTGATCCGCCCGGGCGCCAACTACGGCTGGCCGTGCTGGGAGGGCAACACCCGCACGCCCGGCTACGCCGACCTCGCCGCCTGCCAGGGCGTCGGCAACACCGCCCCGCTGTGGACCTACGTGCACGGTCCGCTCGGCACGAGCATCACCGGCGGCATCGTCTACACCGGGTCCAGCTACCCGACGACCTACCGCGGGTCCTACTTCTACGGCGACTACTCCTCCCAGCGGGTCTACACGCTGCGCTACGACGCCAAGGGCGCCCTGGTCCGCCAGCCGGAGGCGGGTGGCTTCGGCGTGGAGAACGGGCTCCCGGTGGACTTCGAGGCGCACCCGGAGAACGGCGACGTCATGTGGGCCGACATCGGCAGCAGCACGATCAAGCGCCTCGTGTACGGGCCCGGCAACCGGCCGCCGACGGCGGTCGCGTCGTTCACCAACGACCCGGTGACCCGGACCGTCACCTTCGACGGACGTGACTCCACCGATCTCGACGGGCACGCGCTCACCTACCGCTGGGACTTCGGCGACGGGACGACGGCCACCGGCTCGACGCCGACGAAGACGTACGCGGCTCCCGGCACGACGGCGCGGACCGTGAAGCTGACGGTCACCGACTCCCTCGGTGCCACCGGCACGACGTCGTTCACGGTGGTGCCGGCGAACGCCGCGCCCAGGCTGACGCTCGCCGCACCCCCGGCGGACCGTCGGTTCGCCGTGGGAGAGACGGTGGCGGCCTCGGTGGCCGCGACCGATGCGGAGGACGGGAACCTGGCCTCGAAGGTCTCCTGGAGCGTCGTGCAGGTGCACTGCAGCGGCGGCTACTGCCACGACCACCCGGGCACCACCACCGCCGGGCCGACCTACTCCGCGCCGTTCGTCGACCACGGTGACTCCACCAGCCTGCTGATCACCGCGAGGGTCACCGACTCCGCCGGCATGACCGCCCGCGAGACGTTCGAGGTGCAGCCCCGCACGCGGATGCTCACCGTGGGGGCGAACGCGCCGAGCGCGGTCACCGTCAACGGCACGGCCCGCGCCAGCAGCGAGGTCACCGTCGGTGCCCAGGTGTCGGTCATCGCTCCGGTCACCGCGGCCGACGGCGTCGCCACCTTCGACCGGTGGAACGACGGCCAGCCGCGGGAGCGCTCCTTCCGCATGGGCGACGCCGACCTCACGCTCACCGCGACCTACTCGACGCCCATCGACCGCCGCTACGCGAGCGACGCCGCGGTGCGGGCGGTCCTGGGTGCGCCCAAGGGGGCCGAGGCCGGGGACGCGGCGCTGCGCTACCGCGAGTACACCGCCGGCCGGATGTACTGGACGCCGGCGGTCGGCGCCAAGGAGGTGCACGGAACGATCCTGGCCACCTATCTGGCGCAGGGCGGGCACGTGCGGCTCGGGGTGCCCACCACCGACGAGCTGAGGACGCCGGACGGCGTGGGCCGGTACAACAACTTCAGCGCCCTCGGGGCCACCATCTACTGGACGCAGGCGACCGGCGCCAAGGCCGTGTACGGCGACATCGCGGCGGTGTGGCGCAAGCTCGGGGCGGAGAAGAGCCCGCACGGCTACCCGAAGTCCGACGAGCGGCCGACCCCCAACGGGCGCGGCCGGTTCAACGACTTCCAGAACGGCGGCATCTACTGGACGACGGCGACGGGCGCGCACAGCGTTCGTGGCGCCATCTACGACGTCTGGGCGAAGTACCGGTACGAGGCCGGGCACCTCGGCTTCCCGCTCACCGACGAGCGGGGCACCCCGGACAAGGTCGGCCGCTACAACCACTTCGAGGGCGGCTCGGTCTACTGGACCTCGAGGACCGGTGCGCACGAGATCCGGGGTGCGATCAAGGCCCGGTGGGAAGCGTTGGGCTGGGAGACCTCCTACCTCGGGTACCCGACGTCCGACGAGCTCGTCGTCGCCAACGGGCGGCGCACGAACTTCGAGCGCGGCTACATCGTGTGGGACGCGCGCACCGGGGCGGTGACCGACCGCAGGTACTGAGCACGGCAGCGCCCGGCCGGGGAGGTCCCCGGCCGGGCGCTGCCCGTTCAGCCGCTCAGAACCAGGAGGGGAACCACATCCGCGCAGCCCACTCGGCGTTCGACAGCGGAACGCCGGTGAGCACCGGCCAGAAGAAGACGAAGGTCCCGGCCACGACGGCCACGTAGAGGCACGCCGATCCGAGGCCGAGCTGCCGGCGCAGCCAGGAGGCGTCCGCCCGACCCACGACGTCCTGCAGGGCCAGCGCGACCGCCAGCACGAAGAACGGCAGGGCGGGGGCCATGTAGAAGATGAACATCGTCCGGTCCAGGTTCACGAACCAGGTCAGCCAGCCGGCCGCGATGCCGACCGCCCCGACCAGGGCGACCGGGTCCCGCCGGGTCACGAGCCGCCAGACCAGCCACAGCAGGGCCGGGGCGAAGAGGAGCCACAGCGTGGGCGTGCCGACCATCAGGATGTAGCGGATCACCTGCTCGCCCCGGTCGTCGGCGAGGCCCTGCGGATTCCACAGCAGGATCGGGCGGCCGGTGACCAGCCACGACCACGGGCCGGACTCCCAGGGGTGGGAGCTGGACAGCCCGTTGTGGAACTCCAGCCACTCGGCGTGCTGGTGCCACAGCGAGCGCAGCGCGTCGGGGATCCAGGGGTAGGCGGTCTCCGGGTTCTGCTGGGCCCACGCCTTGCCCTGCGACGTCTCGCCGAGGAACCAGCCGGTGAAGCTCGCCAGGTACGTCAGCACCGGCACGACGGCCAGCGCCCAGAGTGCGCCGGGCAGCCCGCGGCGCGCCGCCGTCCGGGTGGGGCGGGGGACGCCGGCCTCGCGCCAGGCCGCCCGGTCCCAGAACACCGACAGGATCGCGAAGAACGCCAGGAACCAGATGCCGCTCCACTTCACCGCGACGGCGCAGCCGAAGAGCACGCCGGCGGCGATGCGCCAGCCGCGCGGTCCCAGCCGGAACCCCGACGCGCCGACCTCGGCGGCCGCGCGCACCCGCGCGCGCACGACGTCGCGGTCCACCACCAGGCAGGAGACGGCGGCGAGCACCAGCACCTGCAGGAAGATGTCGAGCAGCCCGATCCGCGAGAGCGTGAACTGGAAGGCGTCGGTCAGCAGCAGCACGCCGGCGAACAGGCCGATCAGGGTGGAACCGGTCAGCCGGCGGGTGAGCCTGAACAGCAGGACGACGGCGATCGCGCCCGCCACCGCCGAGGGGAACCGCCAGCCGAACGAGTTCTGGCCGAACAGCAGTTCGCCGACGCCGATGAACCACTTGCCCAGCGGCGGATGGACGATGAAGGAGTAGCCGCGGTTGTACTCGTGGCCCCAGGTGAGGAGCTCCTCGGCCTGGACCGGGTAGTAGGCCTCGTCGAAGATCAGGTCCTTCGGATAGCCGATGCCCCAGAGCCGGAGGGTGAGGGCGAGGACGCCGAGGACGGCGCTGATCAGCCACGATGTGCGGCGGTCCGTCGGCAGCGGCGGGACGACGTCGCGCTGCGGTCGGGGCGGGCGCAGCCGGCGGGGGGACGGGGCCCCGACGACCTGTTCGGGAGCCAGGACCGCCATGCCGTCAGGGTATGTGGACCGGCTCCGCGGCCTGCCGTGACAGGCTCGTCGTCGTGAGCGGACGGCTGGTGCTGGGTGGAGCGCCCCTGGGACAACCCGGCGACGTCGGTCCCCGGCTGCGCGAGGTGATGGCGACCGCCGACGTCCTGGCCGTCGAGGACACCCGGCGACTGCACCGGCTGGCCGCCGACCTGGAGGTCCGGTTCACCGGGCGCGTGGTCACCTTCCACGAGTCGGTGGAGCAGGCGCGGCTGCCCGGGCTGCTCGACGCCCTGGGCTCGGGTGCGACGGTCCTGCTGCTCACCGACGCCGGCATGCCCTCGGTCTCCGACCCCGGCTACACGCTCGTGCGGGCGGCGATCGACGCCGGGTTCGACGTCACCTCGGTGCCGGGACCCTCGGCGGTCACCACGGCGCTCGCGGTCTCCGGGCTGCCGGTCGACCGGTTCTGCTTCGAGGGCTTCCTGCCGCGGAGGTCGGGGGAGCGGCGGTCGACGTTCACGGCGCTGGCCGACGAGCGCCGGACGATGGTCTTCTTCGAGTCACCGCACCGGCTGGCCGATGCGCTGGTGGACGCCGCGGCGGTGCTCGGCGACGACCGGCCGGCCGCGGTGTGCCGCGAGCTGACGAAGACCTACGAGGAGATCCGCCGGGGTGGGCTCGCCGAGCTCGCGGCGTGGGCGGCCGAGGGCGTGAAGGGCGAGATCACCCTCGTGGTCGCCGGGGCGCCGGTGCGGACCGTGGAGCTGACCGCGGCCGAGATCGCCGCCGCCGTCGCCGCCGAGGAGGCCGCGGGCGAGACGCGCAAGGACGCCATCCGCGCCGTCGTCACCCGGACCGGGCTGCCCAAGCGCACCGTCTTCGACGCCGTCGTCGCCGCCAAGACCCCCTGACCCGCCGCTGCTGCGCCGCTGTGCGCAGATCGTGGTGATGCAGCCGCCATGACCACGATCAGCGCACAGTCGCTTGATCCAAGAACGCGACCACACGAGCGATGTGCTGTGCCGGGTCGCGCAGGTCGGCGGCCGTCACGAAGAAGACGCGCCAACCGGCGGCATGCAGTCGGTTGAGCCGGCGACGATCGTGGGCGAACTGGTCCGCCGCGGCGTGCCACAGGCCGTCGTACTCGAGAGCGACCTTCCGCTCGGGCCAGGCGAAGTCGACGCGCGCGACGAAACCGGCACGGTCGCGGACCGTGAACTGAGCGACCGGCGGGGGAAGGGCGCTTCGCCCGACCAGCAGCCGGAGGCGAGTCTCCTGCGGGGACTGGGCCAGCCCGTCCGCGAGAGCGCAGGCCCGCCGGGCGCGAGAGGCACCCGGTCCGCGCGCGTCTGCGGCGAGGGACCGGACGTCTTGGAGGGTGGTGAGCCCGGCCGCGGCCAGTCGGTCGACAGCCACCACGGCTTCATCGCCGTCCGACGACGACGCCAGCCTCAGCGCCGTCGCCGCAGGGGAGGTGACCGGGACATCTCGGTGCAGTCGGACGTGCCCGACGGGGAGCGCGGCCCTGCGTACCTGCACGCCCGGGATGCGGCGCGGGTTCGCGGAGGGCGGCATCGTGAGTTCGACGTCGGTCTCGACGGCAGCCATGTCGACGCCCCAGAGGACGGCGGCGCTGCGACCGGTGACCACGGATCCGGGCACCACCAAGGCGGCTGCGGCGCATGCCCTCAATGCATGCGTGACGGGGTGGTCGTCGTGGACGTAGACGTCCTCGAACAGCCGTCGCCAGGCAGGTCCACGCAGCTGGTTCGGCGTCAGGAGCCCGTCGGCGACGGCTCTGCTGCCGCGGAAGGCGCCCTGCCTGAGCGTGGGAGGGGCGACAGCGACCGGAGGCACCAGCGGAGGCTGCCGCATCGGCCGGTCACTCCGCTGCGATGTCCACAGCCTCGGGGCGGGTGTGCGCAGATCGTGGTGATCGCCGCGCCATCACCACGATCTGCGCACAGACGCACCAGCCGAGGGTCGGGCTAGAGCCAGCCGTTGCGCTTGAAGCCTCGGTACAGCAGCACGCACGCGCCGATGATGACCAGCCACACCAGGGGATAGCCCCAGCGCGACTCCAGCTCGGGCATGTGCTCGAAGTTCATGCCGTAGATGCCGGCGATGGCGGTCGGGACGGCGATGATGCCCGCGTAGGCGGAGATCTTGCGCATGTCCTCGTTGTCGGCCATCGACGTCCGCGCGAGCGAGGCCTGCAGGATCGACGTCAGCAGCTCGTCGAGCCCGTTGACCTGGTCGCGCACCCGGATCGCATGGTCCATGACGTCGCGGAAGTACGAGCGGATCGCGTCCGGGACGACGTCGATCGGCCGCTCGGCCAGCTTCTGCAGCGGCACCTCCAGCGGGGAGACCGCCCGGCGCAGCGCCATGAGCTCGCGCTTGAGCTGGTACAGCCGCCCGATGTCGTCGGTGCGGTCGGGGCTGAACACCGACGCCTCCAGCTCATCGACGTCCTCCTCGACCGCGCCGGCCACCTCGACGAAGGTGTCCACCACGAGGTCGGCGACGGCGTAGAGCACCGCGGAGCTGCCCAGGCAGAGCAGGTCGCGCTGCTCCTCGAGGCGCTGCCGCAGCTCGGCCAGCGGGTTGTGCTCCCCGTGCCGCACGGTGATCACGTACCGCTCGCCGAGGAAGACCATCACCTCGCCGGTGTCGACCACCTCGCTGGTGGCCGTCAACTCCTCGTGCTCCACGTACGTCGCTGTCTTGAGCACCATGAACAGCGCGTCGTCGTACCGCTCGAGCTTGGGCCGCTGGTGGGCGTAGACGGCGTCCTCGACGGCGAGCGGGTGGAGGTCGTACCGCTCGCCGATCGCGCCCAGCTCCTCCTCGGTCGGCGCGAACAGCCCGAGCCAGACGAAGCCGCCGCGCTCCTCGGCGACGGTCAGCGCGTCCTCCGGAGCCACCGGTTCCTGCCGGCGTCCGTCCACGTACACCGCGCAGTCGACGACGGCGTCGACGCCCGGGCGGCGGGTGGGTGTGCGCCGCTGCTGGCCGGCCGGTCGCGGGCGCAGCGTGGGCGGGCCGCTGAGGGGCGCCTCCGACGGCAGTTCGAGCGGCGCGGCGGGGGATGTGTCACCGGTGGTCATCGCGGCCCCTCCTGGAGGTGTCCTCGGGCGGATGCAGCGTAGGCGTGCGGCGCGCAGGAACCCGTGCGAACCTGCGGAAGGGGCCGCGGGACCGTCGCCCCTCGAGCTGCGAGGAGGACACCGTGGCGGCAGGCGCGCGACGGATCAAGTCCGTCGAGGACTCCATCCGCGACACCGACGAGCCGGAGCACCGGCTCAAGAAGCACCTGTCCGGCCTGGATCTCGCGGTCTTCGGCGTCGGCGTGATCATCGGGACGGGCATCTTCGTGCTCACCGGTGTGGTGGCCCGTGACCAGTCCGGGCCCGCCGTCGCGATCTCCTTCGTCATCGCCGGAGTGGTCTGCGGTCTGGCCGCGCTCTGCTACGCCGAGTTCGCCTCCACCGTGCCGGTCGCCGGATCGGCCTACACGTTCTCCTACGCCACCTTCGGCGAGCTCGTCGCGTGGATCATCGGGTGGGACCTGGTCCTCGAGCTCGCGCTGGGGGCGGCGACGGTCGCGGTCGGCTGGTCGGGGTACCTGAACCAGCTGCTCGCCGACATCGGGGCACCGCTCCCGGAGTCCATCGCCGGGGAGACGGCCAGGTTCAACATCCCGGCGATCGTCATCGTCGCGGCGATGACCGCCGTCCTGGTCCTGGGCATCAAGCTCTCGTCGCGGGTGACCGCGGTGATCGTGGTGATCAAGGTGGCCATCGTGCTGCTGGTGATCGCGGTGGGGCTCTTCTTCGTGAAGGCGGCCAACTACAGCCCGTTCGTGCCGCCGGCCCAGCCGGCCGAGGCCGGCGCGAGCGGTTGGGACGCGCCGCTGGTCCAGACCCTGTTCGGCTTCAGCCAGGGCACGTTCGGCTGGGGCGGCGTGATGGCCGGTGCCGCGGTCGTCTTCTTCGCCTTCATCGGCTTCGACATCGTGGCCACCGCGGCCGAGGAGACGAAGAACCCCGGACGCGACCTGCCCCGGGGCATCCTCGGGTCGCTGGCGATCTGCACGATCCTCTACGTCGCGGTGTCGCTCGTCGTCGTGGGCATGCAGCGGTACAGCGACCTCAGCGCGGACGCGCCGCTGGCCGCGGCCTTCTCCGACGTGGGGCTGCCCGTCTTCGCGACGATCATCTCCATCGGCGCGCTCGCCGGTCTGACGTCGGTCGTGATGATCCTGATGCTCGGGCAGTCCCGGGTGCTGTTCGCCATGAGCCGGGACCGCCTGCTGCCCCCGACCCTGGCGGCCGTGCACCCGCGCCACGGGACGCCGTACAAGATCACCATCGGCACCGGGGTCTTCGTCGCGATCCTGGCCGCCGTCGTGCCGCTCGAGGAGCTCGCGAACCTGGTGAACATCGGGACGCTGTTCGCCTTCGTGCTGGTCTCCATCGGCGTGATCGTGCTGCGCCGGACCCGTCCGGACCTGCCGCGTTCCTTCCGGGTGCCGCTGATGCCGGTGCTGCCGATCGTCTCGGCGCTGGCCTGCCTGTGGCTGATGCTCAACCTGCCGGGGGAGACCTGGTGGCGCTTCCTGGTCTGGATGGCACTCGGCGTCGTCGTGTACTTCGGCTACGGCCGCCGGAAGAGCCGGTTCGTGACCGAGGGCGGACGGGAGGACGCCGCGGCCGCCAACGCCGCTCGCAGAGGCTGATCGTTCGCCCGGACGGGGGAGATCCACCGCCGGGCGCTCCAGCACCGACCTGGATCCGCCGTCCTGACCGGAGACACCGCCCACCGGTCAGGGAGAGAACTTCGTGGCGATCAGCGTCCTCGACGTGCGCGACACCGTCGCGCAGCCGTACCTCCGTGAGCAGCGGATGTCCGGCGCGACGCACGAGGTCGACGTCGAGCAGCGACTGCGCCGCGTGCCGGCTCCTGCACTGCTGGCGGGCTTCATCTCCGTGGTGCAGGCGGTCGGCCTGCTGGCGACCGGCCTCACCGGGATCGACGGCGTGCTGGCCACCCCGACCCGGCCGCCGGGTCTGCTGATCGTCGGCACGCTGGTCGCGCTGGCCGCCTGGATCGTGCTGGCTGCCGTCGGTGGCGCGGCGCTCGTCGACGGGTGCACCCGCCGGCTCCTGGTCCTCACGGCGTCGGTGGAGCTGTCGGTCGTCGCGGTGGTCGGGGCGGTCGCCCTCTTCTGGCCGCTGCCCGATGCGCTGACCTACGGCCTGCCCGTCCCGGTGGCCTTCGCCGGGGCCGTCGCCCTCCCGGTGGCCAAGCTCCTGCTCGCCGATGCTCCGACCGCGCGGCGCTGGGTGGCGCAGGGCCCGCGTCGCACCGCCCGCCGTCCGGGACCTGACCCGGCCGTGGTCCACCGCGCGCTGTGCACCGCGACCCTGGGCGTCATCGCCCTCGGCCTGGGCGTGCTGGCCGTGGTCACCCCGCCGCAGTCCGACGCCGGAACGCCCGCCTCGAGCGTCGTCTACCAGCCCTGAACGGCCCACCGTTCGCCCGTGCGGGCGACGCCCGAGACGCCGCCGCCTAGTCTCGTCCCGTGAGTGATCGGCACATCCTGACCGCAGTCGCCTGGCCCTATGCGAACGGGCCGCGGCACATCGGCCACGTCTCCGGGTTCGGCGTCCCCTCCGACGTCTTCAGCCGCTACCACCGCATGGCCGGGGACAAGGTCCTCATGGTCAGCGGAACCGATGAGCACGGCACCCCGATCACGGTCGCCGCCGACGCCGAGGGCATCACGCCCCGGGAGATCGCCGACCGCAACAACCGGATCATCGTGAACGACCTGGCCAGCCTCGGGCTGAGCTACGACCTCTTCACCCGCACGACGACGGTCAACCACGAGAAGACCAGCCAGGAGATCTTCCTGGGGCTGCTGAAGAACGGTTACGTCTTCCCGAAGACGACGCTCGGCGCGATCAGCCCGTCGACCGGCCGCACGCTGCCCGACCGCTACATCGAGGGCACCTGCCCGATCTGCGGCTACGACGGCGCCCGCGGCGACCAGTGCGACAACTGCGGCAACCAGCTCGACCCGACCGACCTCATCAACCCGGTCAGCAAGATCAACGGCGAGACGCCGAAGTTCGTGGAGAGCGAGCACTACTTCCTCGACCTGCCTGCGTTCACGCGTGCGCTGGGCGACTGGCTGGGCACCCGCAAGAGCTGGCGGCCCAACGTCCTGAACTTCAGCGTCAACCTGCTGGAGGACCTCAAGCCGCGCAGCTACACCCGCGACATCGACTGGGGCGTCAAGGTGCCGCTGGACGGCTGGCGCGACCGCAACGACAAGCGCATCTACGTGTGGTTCGACGCGGTGGTCGGCTACCTGTCGGCGTCGATCGAGTGGGCTCGCCGCTCGGGCGACCCCGAGGCCTGGCGCCAGTGGTGGCAGACGCCGGACGCGTCCGCCTACTACTTCATGGGCAAGGACAACATCGTCTTCCACTCCGAGATCTGGCCCGCCCAGCTGCTCGGCTACAACGGCGGTGGCGACAAGGGCGGCACCCCGGGCTCGCTCGGGAAGCTCAACCTGCCCACCGAGGTGGTCTCCAGCGAGTTCCTGACGATGGAGGGCAAGAAGTTCTCCAGCAGCCGGCAGATCGTCATCTACGTGCGGGACTTCCTCGCCCGGTACGACGCCGACGCGCTGCGCTACTTCATCGCCGTCGCCGGGCCGGAGAACCAGGACACCGACTTCACCTGGGAGCAGTTCCGCCGCCGCAACAACGACGAGCTGGTCGCCGGCTGGGGCAACCTGGTCAACCGCAGCATCTCGATGGCCGCGAAGAACGTCGGCGCCGTGCCGACCCCGGGCGACCTGACCGACGCCGACCGCGCGCTGCTGGAGACGACGAAGAACGCCTTCGCACCCGTAGGCGACATGCTCTCCCGCAACCGGCAGAAGGCCGCCGCCACCGAGGCGATGCGGGTGGTGTCGGAGGCGAACAAGTACCTCTCCGACCAGGCGCCGTGGAAGCTCAAGGAGGACCCGGCCCGCCGGGACACCGTCCTGCACACCGCCCTCCAGGCGATCAGCGACTGCAACGCGCTGCTGACGCCGTTCCTCCCGCACTCGGCGCAGAAGGTGCACGAGGCGCTGGGCGGCACCGGCGTCTGGTCTCCGGCTCCGCAGATCGTGGAGACCGAGGACCTGGACGACGGCTCGCCGTACCCGATCATCACCGGGGACTACGACGCCGGCCAGGCGGTCTGGGCCTCCCGCCCGCTGCCCTCGGGCACCCCGCTGGCCGCGCCGACGCCGATCTTCAAGAAGCTCGACGAGTCCGTGGTCGAGGAGGAGCTGGCCCGCCTCGAGGGCGACGCGTGAGCCGGTCGGCGTCGTCCCGGGCCAACAGGCGCGGCGAGCCACCGCCGTCCCCGGAGCCGTTGCCGGCGCCCGCGCTGGACAGCCACACCCACCTGGACATCGTCCTGGGGGAGCGGCCGGCCGACGGTGAGCACGGCGAGTGGGCCGCCGACGAAGCGGTGGACGCCGAGATCGCCGCCGCGGCCGCGGTGAACGTGACCCGGCTGGTGCAGGTGGGTGTCGACGTCCCGTCGTCACGCTGGTCGGCCGCGCTGGCGGCCCGGCACCCGGGCGTGCTGGCGGCGGTGGCGATCCACCCGAACGACGCCGGCGCCGGTGGCGCGGACGACGACGCGCTGGCCGAGATCGACCGGCTGGCGGCGGAGCCGCGGGTCCGCGCGGTGGGGGAGACCGGGCTGGACCGGTTCCGCACCGGCGAGGAGGGCTGGGCGGCGCAGGAGGCGTCGTTCCGGGCCCACATCCGCATCGCCAAGGAGCACGGGATCGCGCTGGTCATCCACGACCGGGACGCGCACGAGGAGATCCTCCGCGTGCTCGAGGACGAGGGTGCCCCGGAGCACACGGTCTTCCACTGCTTCTCCGGCGACGCAGTGTTCGCGAAGGCCTGCGTCGAGCGCGGCTACGTGCTCTCCTTCGCCGGCACGCTGACCTTCGGCAACGCGGCCTACCTCCGCGAGGCCGCGGCGCTCACCCCGGCCGGCCAGCTGCTGGTCGAGACCGACGCGCCGTTCCTCACGCCGATGCCGCACCGCGGCCGGCCGAACGCCTCCCGGCTGGTCCCGCACACCGTGCGCGCGCTGGCCGAGGTGACCGGCATCGAGCTGACCGAGCTCTGCGACACCCTCACCACGAACGCCGAGCGCGTCTTCGGTCAGTGGTAGTAGCCCGTCCCGAGCGGGGCCCGAAGGGCCCCCCAGGGACGGGCTGAGATGGGAGAACGGGGAGCGCGCGAAGCGCTCGCGCCGAGTGGGGCCCGAAGGGTCCCGCGCAGGCGCGAAGAAGCCGCTCAGTGCAACTGGGGACGGCAATTGGTGGCGGTGTCGTCCGGGAGGACGACAATCAACAGGGTGGGTCGTCTCATCGCCGTCATCCTCTTCGTCGCCCTGCTGGCGCCGGGGGTCCTCCTCGCCCGTGCCTGGGGGCTGGCCTCCGGTCGCCGGGCGGTCGCGTCGGCCGCCGTCGAGTTCACCGATCCGACCCCCGAGGGGGTGCAGGCACTGCATCGGCAGGCCGCGCACGGGCGGCGCTGGCGCCGGCTGGGGCTGCTGCTGGGCATCGCCGGCATCGTGGTCCTGGTCGTGATGTTCGCCGAGGAGTCGGTGTTCCTCTGGGTGCCGGCACTGGCCGTCGGCCTGCTGGCCGGGGTGCTGCTGGCCGAGGTCACCCGGCCGCGGCCGCGCTGGGCGCTGACCTCCCCGGCGCGCCGGCCGAGCCAGGGCGAGCAGATCTCGGCCTGGCTGGTCTGGGCGATGCGCGCCGTCGTCGCCGGGGTGCTCGTCACCGCAGGCCTGATGTGGGACGCCGGTGACCTCGGCGGATCGGTCGCCCCGGCCGTCGTCGGTGTTCCCGTGGTGGCCTGGCTGATGGCGGAGGCGGCCCTGCTGCGTGCGCTGCTGCGCCCCACCCCGGCCGCCGGGGCGGACGTGCCGCTGGACGAGGCGCTGCGCACCTGGACGGCACACCTGGTGACGGCGGCGGCGAGCGTCACGGCGCTGTTCCCGCTGGGCACCCTGCTGCTGCGGGCCGGCCTCGACCTGGGGGACCGCGTGACCGAGGGCATCGACGTCCTGCCCGTCGCGCTGGTCGCCGGCGGCTTCTCGGCGATCGCCGCGGGCCTGGCGGTCACCGTCTTCCTGGTGACCTGGCTCCGGCCGGTGCGCTCCGCGGCCCCCGCCCTCACCGGCTGAGCCGATCGCGCCGATTGCCCCCGGACGACGCCGTCACACCGTGGGCTTCATCACCGCGAGTCGACAGGCTCCTCAGCTGTCACAGCTGCCCCACGCGGCACGCCCCTCACGCTGTGTACCGGCGTGCCCACAGAACGCGCCGGGCGGCTCCTGCTTCACTCCTCGTGACCCCTCGTGACGCGCTGCGAGTTCGTTATCGTGTCGTGATCGACCGCCGGGATGGAGCAGGACCCGGGTGACATCGAGCGGCCCGGGACCTCGGTTCCGGACCGCCGTCACCCGAGTCGGCACCGGTGGCCGCGCCGCTTCCCAGCGGTTCGGCTGCTCTCCTGCCCGGGCTCTGTGACCCCTGGAAGTGCCGTGCGCCGCTCGCTGCAACTCAGCCTCTTCGCTCTCGTCCTCGTCGGACTGGTGGGCGGGACGCTGGCGTTCTTCATCGCCCAGAAGTCCGTGACGCTCACCGTCGACGGGCAGACCCGCGACGTCGGCACCTACGCCGACACCGTGGGCGACGTGCTGGAGGACGAGGGGCTCACCCTGACCGCGCACGACGTGGTGCTCCCGTCGCCGGACTCCCCGGTGGGAGACGGCGACGCCGTGGTGCTGAACCGGGCGCGGCCGCTGAACCTGACCATCGACGGCGTCAGCCGCGAGGTCCAGGTCACCGCTCTCTCCGTCGAGGAGGCGCTGGACCAGCTCGGCCTGCGCGACGAGGGCCTGGTCGTCTCCGCCAGCCGTGGCGAACGTCTTCCGCTCGAGGGCATGCAGCTGATCATCACGACCCCCAAGGAGGTCGTGCTGACCGTCGACGGCCAGCAGCGCGTCGTCGTCACCACGGCCGCCACCGCCGGCGACCTGCTCGCCGAGCAGGGCATCGCGCTCAGCGGGACCGACCGGACCAGCCTTCGCCTCGAGCAGGCGCTGCTGAACAAGATGCGGCTGCAGGTCTTCCGCGTCCAGGTCGGCGAGGTCACCGAGACCACCGCCATCCAGCACGCGGTGGTGGAGACCAAGAACGACGCCGCGTTCCAGGGCGAGAAGGACGTCACCCAGGAAGGCGTGGACGGCGAGCAGCGGACCACCTGGCGCGTCACCGTCGTCGACGGCCAGGAGACCGGCCGCGAGCAGGTGGCGACCGAGGTCGTCCGGGCGCCGGTCGACGAGCACGTCATCGTGGGCACGAAGGCCCGCCCCGCGAACAAGCCCGCCGCCGACGGCCTGAACTGGGCCGCGCTGGCCAAGTGCGAGTCCGGTGGCCGGCCGAACGCGGTCAGCGGGACCGGCAAGTACCGCGGCATGTACCAGTTCTCGACGTCCACCTGGGCAGCCGTCGGCGGCACCGGCGACCCGGCTGCCGCTTCGGCGGACGAGCAGACCTTCCGGGCGCAGCAGCTCTACAACCGGTCCGGCGCGGGGCAGTGGCCGCACTGCGGGCCCCGCCTCTTCGGCTGACCCGGTCCCCTGAGCACTCCACCTGAGCAGACCGACGGGCTGCTGGGCCCCGCGGTGATCCGCGAGCTGGCCCAGCAGCTCGATCTGCGTCCCACGAAGACTCTCGGGCAGAACTTCCTGCACGACGCCAACACGATCCGGCGGATCGTGCGCACCGCCGAGGTGCGCCCCGACGACGTCGTCCTGGAGATCGGCCCGGGCCTCGGCTCGCTCACCCTGGGTCTGCTGCCGGCGGCCGCGCGGGTCATCGCCGTGGAGATCGATCCCCGGCTCGCCGCGCTCCTCCCGGACACGGTCGCGGCTCGCCGTCCGGATCTCGCCGACCGGCTGACGGTCGTCGAGGCCGACGCACTCCGGGTGACCGAGCTGCCGGGCCCGCCGCCCACGGCGCTGGTCGCCAACCTCCCGTACAACATCGCCGTCCCGGTGCTGCTGAACATGCTCGAACTGCTGCCGACGCTGGACCGCGCGCTGGTCCTCGTGCAGGCGGAGGTGGCCGAACGGCTGGCCGCGGGCCCCGGGTCCGGCGTCTACGGCATCCCGTCGGTGAAGGCGTCCTGGTACGGCGAGGTGCGCCGCGCCGGGAACGTGGGCCGGCGGGTCTTCTGGCCCGAGCCGAACGTCGACTCCGGACTGGTGGCGTTGGTCCGCCGTCCGCCGCCGGAGGGCGACCGCGCGGCCACCTTCGCGGTGGCGGATGCCGCGTTCGCCATGCGCCGCAAGAGCCTGCGCGCGGCGCTCGCGCGATGGGCGGGCAGCCCCGCGGCGGCCGAGCAGCGTCTGCGCGCGGCGAACATCGACCCCGCCACCCGCGGCGAGCAGCTGTCGGTCACCGACTTCGCCCGGCTGGCGGCCACCGAACCGGTGCTGCCGTGACCGGCGCCGCCGTCTCCGCCCGCGCGCCCGCCAAGGTCAACGTGCACCTCGGCGTGGGACCGCTGCGTGCCGACGGGTTCCACGAGCTGCACACCGTCTACCTGGCCGTCGCGCTGTTCGACACGGTGACCGCCCGGCCGGGGGAGGGGCTCTCGCTCACCGTCTCCGGTGAGGGGTCCGGTGCCGGCCCCGGGCACGTGCCCGGGGACCGGACTAACCTGGTGTGGCGCGCCGCCGAGCTGCTGGCCGCGCACGCGGGCGTGCCGGCCGACGCCGCCCTGGACATCACGAAGAGCATCCCGGTGGCCGGCGGGCTCGCCGGTGGCAGCGCCGACGCCGCGGCCGCCCTGGTGGCGCTGGACGCCTTCTGGGGCACCCGGGCCGGCCGCGAGGACCTGCTGGACCTGGCGGCCCAGCTCGGCAGCGACATCCCGTTCAGCCTCGTGGGCGGCGTGGCGCTCGGCACCGGCCGGGGCGAGCAGGTCGCACCGGTGCTCGCTGCCGCTGCGACGCACTGGGTGCTGGGCATCGCGGGCGAGGGCCTGTCGACCCCGGCGGTGTACGGCGAGCTGGACAGGATGCGCGCGGCCGGGCGGCTCCTCGACCCGGAGGGGCCGGCGTCCGGGGCTCCGGTCATCGCCGCGCTGCGCAGCGGAGCGGTCGCCGACCTCGGCGCGGCCCTCGCCAACGACCTCCAGGCGCCCGCGCTGGGCCTGCGCCCCGACCTGCGGCGCGCGCTGCGGTCGGCCGAGGACGCCGGCGCCGTCGCGGTGCTGCTGAGCGGCTCGGGCCCCACGGTGGCGGCACTGGCGGCCGACGAGGACTCCGCCGTCCGGATCGCCGCGGAGCTCGCGGGCGTGGGCGTCTTCCGCACCGTGCGGGCCGTGACCGGTCCCGTGCCCGGAGCGCGCCTGGTCCCCTAGGCCGGGGCAGCTCAGTCCGCGGTGCGGGTCGGTTCCTGGGGCTGCTCGAGGTGGGACAGGCCGTCGTAGGCGAGGGCGACCAGGTGGGCGGCGACCTCGTGCTTGCCGGGGGAGCGGGTGTCGAGCCACCACTGCCCGGTGAGCGCGACCATGCCCACGAGGGCCCGGCTGTGCAGCGCCGCCAGTTCGGCGCCGTAGCCGCGGCCGGCGTAGTGCCCGGCGAGGACGTGCTCGACCTTGTGCGCGACCTCCCCGAGCAGTGAGCCGAACGGTCCGGCACCACTGGTCACCGGAGCGTCGCGGGTCAGCACCCGGAAGCCGGCGGTGTCCTCCTCGATGTAGTCCAGGAGTACCAGCGCGGCCCGCTCGAGGAGCTCTCGCGGCCGGCCGGGGGCCGACAGCGCTGTGGTGAACCGGTCGAGCAGCCGGTGCAGCTCCCGGTCGACGACGTCGGCGTGCAGGCCCTCCTTGCCGCCGAAGTGCTCGTAGACGACGGGTTTGCTGACCTCGGCGCAGGCGGCGATCTCCTCGACCGACGTCGCCTCGAACCCCTTGCGGGCGAACACCTCACGGCCGACGTCGAGCAACTGCCGGCGTCGCTCGGGCGCCGACATGCGAACGCGCGAACGGCCGGTGGCGGGCGCAGCGGTGCTGCGCGCGCTCACCGGCCGCTCGCGGGGGGTGGGGATGCTCAGCCGGCCGCGGGGGCGCGCCGCTTGGCCGCCAGCCGCACCGGGTCGGGCCACTTGACGTTCCAGGCCCAGCCCAGCTTCTCGAAGGCCCAGATGACCCGGGCGCTGATGTCGATCTGACCGCGCAGGACGCCGTGGCGGGCGCACGTCGGGTCGGCGTGGTGCAGGTTGTGCCAGGACTCGCCCGCACTGAGGATCGCCAGCGGCCAGAAGTTCGTCGCGCGGTCGCGACCGGGGGAGACGAACGGCCGGTCGCCCACCACGTGGCAGACCGAGTTGATCGACCAGGTGACGTGGTGCAGCACCGCGATGCGCACCAGGCCCGCCCAGAAGAACGCCGACAGGGCGCCGGCCCAGCTCATGGTCACCAGGCCGCCGATGACGGCGGGCAGGAAGAGGCTGATGCCCGCCCAGATCACGAACATCTTGTCCGTGCGCACCAGCGCGGAGTCCTTCAGCAGGTCCGGCGCGTAGCGTTCCATGTTGGTCTTGCGGCGCTCGAACAGCCAGCCCAGGTGGGCGTGGAACATGCCCTTGAGCAGCGAGCGCAGGTCCGTGCCGTAGCGCCACGGGGAGTGCGGGTCGCCGTCGCGGTCGGAGAAGGCGTGGTGCCGGCGGTGGTCGGCCACCCACTGCACGACGGGCCCCTGGATGGCCATCGAGCCGGCGACGGCCAGGCCGAGGCGCAGCGGCCGCTTGGCCCGGAACGAGCCGTGCGTGAAGTAGCGGTGGTAGCCGACCGTGACGCCGAGCAGGGTGAGGAAGTAGAAGCCGATCGCGAGGCCGACGTCGAGCCAGGAGAGACCCCAGCCCCACACCGCCGGGACGACCGCCGCCAGGGCGAGGAACGGCACGATCACGATGACGTAGAGCGTCACGATCTCCAGCACGCTCTTGCGCCGGCCGATCGCGTTGGCCGGCAGCCCCTCGTGGGGCGCGGCCTGCCGCGGAGGAGACATGGGCCGGGTACGAGCAGGTGCGGACAAGGGGCCTCCGGGGGCGACCGACGGGGGAACGGCGGGCGCACGACGGGCCCGGCTACGTGGCCGTAACCTACGGCACCGTAGGGGGCCCGGCGACCCGGCCCGGGTCCTCGCGCGCGAGGACCCGTCCGGCGGGCAGGTGCCCCGGGCGCCCGACGGGCCCTAGGCTCGCGGGAGCGCCGGCACGCTGCGGCGCCCCCGGACCTCCAGCGGGCCCGGGATGGGGGATGGGGTAATCGGCAGCCCGCCGGCCTTTGGAGCCGTGCAGTCTCGGTTCGAGTCCGAGTCCCCCAGCGAGGAATGCGCCGCCGCCGACCGAGGAGTTCCGTGACCCACCCCCAGCCGGTCCCCGCCCCCGACGCCCCGACGGTGGCCGCCGTCGTGGTCCTCGCCGCGGGACAGGGCACCCGCATGCGCTCGTCCACGCCGAAGGTGCTGCACACACTCGGGGGGCGCAGCCTGGTCGGCCACGTGCTGGCCGCCGCCGAGCCGCTGGCCGCGGGCACCACGGTCGTGGTCGTGGGCTCCGGCCGCGACCAGGTCGAGCAGCACCTCGCGCAGGTCGCGCCCACCGCGCTGCCCGTCGTCCAGGAGGAGCAGCTCGGTTCCGGGCACGCGGCCGCGGTCGCCCTGGCCGCGGTGCCCGACCTGGCGGGCTCCGTCCTCGTCGTCAACGGCGACTCCCCGCTGCTGACGAGCCGGACGCTCGCCACGCTCGTGGCCGCGCACGACGAGGCCGGCAGCGTCTTCACGGTCCTCACCGCCGAGGTCGAGGACCCGACCGGGCTGGGCCGGATCGTCCGCGACGAGCGCGGTGCGCCGCGGGCCATCGTCGAGGAGCGGGACGCGACCGACGAGCAGCGCGCGATCCGCGAGGTCAACGCGGGCGTCTACGTCGCCGATGCCGGCACGCTGCGGCGGGTGCTGTCCGGGCTCGCGACCGACAACGCCCAGGGCGAGCAGTACCTGACCGACGCGCTGGCACCCCTGGTCGAGGGCGGCGCCCCCACGGCCGCCGTCCGTGCCGACGACCCGGACGACGTGCTCGGCTGCAACGACCGGGTGGAGCTCGCCGCCCGGCGCCGCACGCTCAACGACCGCGTCCTCGACGACCTGATGCGCAGCGGTGTCACCGTCGTCGACCCCCTCACCACGTGGGTCGACGTCACGGTCACCGTCGGGCGGGACGCCGTCCTGGAGCCCGGTACGCAGCTCCGCGGGGTGACGACGGTGGGTGACGCTGCCCACGTGGGCCCTGACACGACGCTGGTCGACTGCACCGTCGCCGAGGGCGCGACGGTCGTGCGCTCGCACTGCCTCGGGGCGGTGATCGGACCGCGGGCCACCGTGGGGCCGTTCAGCTACCTCCGCCCGGGAACCGACCTCGCCCGCGGGTCCAAGGTCGGAGCCTTCGTCGAGACCAAGAACGTGCAGGTGGGAGAGGGGTCCAAGGTCCCGCACCTGTCCTACGTGGGTGACGCGACGATCGGCACGGGCAGCAACATCGGCGCCGCCACGGTGTTCGTCAACTACGACGGCGTCGCCAAGCACCGCACGACGATCGGCGACCACGTCCGGGTGGGCTCGGACACGATGCTCGTGGCTCCGGTCACCGTGGGGGACGGCGCCTACACGGCGGCCGGCTCGGTGATCACCTCCGACGTGCCGCCCGGGGCCATGGGCGTGGCGCGGGCGGCCCAGCGCAATGTGGCAGGGTGGGTTCGACGCCGACGGTCCGGAACGCCCGCCGCGGAGGCCGCTGCTGCGGCCGAGGGACGGGCCGGGGCACCTCGGGAGGACTCGTCCGGGCCTTCCCGCACGGGAGACGACAGCGAGGGACAGCGAAGCCGATGAGCGCGATCCGGCAGACGACGAACAAGAGCCTGATGCTCTTCTCCGGTCGGGCCTTCCCGGCGCTGGCGGACGAGATCGCCGAGCAGCTGGGCGTCACGCCCACGCCGACGGCGGCCTACGAGTTCGCCAACGGCGAGCTCTTCGTCCGCTTCGAGGAGTCGGTGCGCGGCTGCGACGCCTTCGTGGTGCAGAGCCACACCGCGCCGCTGAACACGTGGCTCATGGAGCAGCTGATCATGGTCGACGCGCTCAAGCGCGCCTCCGCCAAGCGGATCACCGTGGTCGCCCCCTTCTTCCCCTACGCGCGGCAGGACAAGAAGCACCGCGGTCGCGAGCCCATCTCGGCGCGCCTGGTCGCGGACCTGTTCAAGACCGCCGGCGCCGACCGGCTCATGACCGTCGACCTGCACACCGCCCAGATCCAGGGCTTCTTCGACGGTCCGGTCGACCACCTCTTCGCGATGGACCTGCTGGTCAACCACGTCAAGGAGCGCTGGGGCGGCCGCGACATCACCGTCGTCTCTCCCGACTCCGGCCGGGTCCGCGTCTCCGAGCGCTGGAGCGACAAGCTCGGCGGCACGCCGCTGGCCTTCATCCACAAGACCCGCGACCCGCTGGTCGCCAACGAGGTCGTCGCCAACCGCGTGGTCGGTGACGTCGCCGGGCGCGTCTGCATCCTGGTCGACGACATGATCGACACCGGCGGCACGATCGTGAAGGCCGCCGACACCCTCTTCGAGGCAGGCGCCTCCGACGTCATCGTCGCGGCCACGCACGGTGTCCTCTCCGGGCCTGCCGTGGACCGGCTCAAGAACAGCCGGGTCAGCGAGGTGCTGATCACGAACACGCTCCCGATCGAGCCCGAGCGGCGATTCGACAAGCTCACCGTGCTCTCCATCGCCCCGCTGCTGGCCCAGGCGATCAAGGCCGTCTTCGAGGACGGCTCCGTGACGAGCCTCTTCGGCGGCGAGAGCTAGACCCA
The DNA here is from genome assembly GCF_020166105.1 of Blastococcus sp. LR1. GTDB lineage: Bacteria > Actinomycetota > Actinomycetes > Mycobacteriales > Geodermatophilaceae > Blastococcus. The sequence goes on along the minus strand of NZ_JAIUJY010000002.1, from coordinate 359,129 downwards.
GCCGAGCGGGGCCCGCAGGGTCCCCGAGGCTGGGTCTGTCCCGCGGAGCGGTCGCGACGAGCGGGGGCCCGAAGGGTCCCCCGAGGAACGACGGGGGCGGCTCAGCGCAAGCCGGGACGGCACCTGGTCGCGGTCCACCCGGCGGAGCCGGGTACATTGACACGGTTGCCCGGCGAGGGAGCGGTTCGTCCGACTCCGTGATCGACGTGCGTTCCGCCCTCAGGGGTGTGCCGCGCTCGTGCGCCGGCCCGCAGACCCGATCCACCTTCTGAGGAGCACACCACCGTGGCTGACTTCCGCCTCGACGCCGAGATCCGCACCGAGTTCGGCAAGGGCAGCGCCCGTCGCACCCGTCGCGCCGGCCGCGTCCCCGCCGTCCTCTACGGGCACGGCCAGGACGTCGTCCACCTGTCGGTGCCCGCCCGCGAGTTCGCCGCGGCGCTGCGCAACGGCGGCACCAACGTGCTGCTGACGATCGTCCTGGACGGCAAGGAGCAGCTGGCGCTGACCAAGGCCGTGCAGCGCGACCCGCTGACCCGCATCCACGAGCACGTCGACCTGCTGCTGGTCCGCCGCGGCGAGAAGACCACCGTCGAGGTGCCGATCGTCATCGTCGGTGAGCCCGGTCCGGACGCGATCCCGAACCACCAGCTCAACACCGTCTCGCTCGAGGCCGACGCCACGAAGCTCCCCGAGAGCATCGAGGTCGACGTCACCGGCCGCACCGCGGGCCAGAACATCACCGCCGGGGACCTGGTCCTGCCGAAGGGCTCGACCCTGATCACCGACTCCGAGGCCCTGGTCATCGGCTTCCTCGGTGCGCCCACGGCCGAGGCCCTCGAGGCCGAGCTCGCCGAGGCCGAGGCCGAGGCCGGCATCGAGCGCGAGGAGTCCGACGCCGACGGCGACGTCGTGCCCGAGCCGCAGGACCAGGGCAGCGGCGAGTCGATGGACGCGGCGGAGAACTCCGCCGACAACGGCTGAGGTCTCCACTGACCGAGAGCACGACCCGCGGGGGCGCCGGCGATGCCGGCGCCCCTGTGGCGTCTCCGCCGCCCGAGGGGCCTTTCCTCGTCGTCGGGCTGGGCAATCCCGGGCCGGGCTACGCCGGGAACCGGCACAACGTCGGCGCCATGGTGCTGGACGAGCTCTCCCGCCGGGCGGGGATCAAGCTGGCGCCCGGCAAGGGCGCCCGCGCGCGGGCGGTCTCCGGTGAGGGCCGGCTGGTCGGGCGACGAGTCGTGCTGGCAGTGCCCTCCACCTACATGAACGAGTCCGGGAGCCCGGTGCGCGGACTGCTCGACTACCACAAGCTGCCGCCCGAACAGTTGGTCGTGCTGCACGACGAGCTGGACATCCCGTTCTCCGCCGTCCGGCTCAAGCGCGGCGGGGGAGAGGGTGGGCACAACGGCCTGCGGTCGATCAGCCGCTCCACGGGCACTCGGGACTACCTGCGGGTGCGCGTCGGCATCGGCCGCCCGCCCGGCCGGCAGGACCCCGCCGACTTCGTCCTCAAGGACTTCTCCGCGACCGAGCGCAAGGAGCTCGAGCTGCTGATCGTCGAGGCGGCCGACGCCACCGAGGAGCTGCTCACGCGTGGCCTCGAGGCCGCGCAGAACGTGGTCCACCCCCGCAGCTGACCCACGCCCGGGGCGCCGGGCGGACCGCACGGTCCTATCGGGTGAAACCGTGACGCTCCGTGTTGACGCTGGCTATGACTCCCTGTGAGTGTGAGCCGGAATCAGCACGACTGCGCGGCAGGAACTGCTGCTCACCGGCTCTCAGGCACCTGCCTGGGGTATCCGGGTGGCTACGCTGCGTAATATCGTTCGGGGGGACGCATGCTTCTGGATCGCCAGCACGCGAGCGCGGGAGCGGTGATCACGCCGGGGGCTCCCGGTGGGTCGACCGCGTCGCCGCTGCCGCGTCCGCGTCCGCTCGTGCGTCGCTCCGCGCCCTCGTGGGTCCGGTCCTACACCGTTGCGCTGGTCGTCGCGGAGACGCTGATGGCCGCCGCTGCCGGCGCCGCCGTCCTGCTGAGCCGCACCGCCGAGATCAGCCCCCGGTCCGCGCTCCTCTGGGCCTCGATGGCAATCGTGGTGGCCTGGCCGGTCCTCCTGGGATCCACCGGCGCCTACGCCGAACGGGCCTACGGCACCGGGAGCGACGAGTACCGCCGGGTCGCCCGCGCCGGTTTCCTCCTCCTGGCGCTGGTCAGCTTCCTGTCCTACGTCGCGGCGCTGGACCTCAGCCGCGCGCTCGTCGTCGTGGCCATCCCGGCTCTCACCGGCGCGACGCTGCTCGGCCGCTACGCCGCCCGCACCCGGCTGCGCGGACTCCGCGCGCAGGGGCAGTGCACGAAGAAGGTCGTCGTCGTCGGACGTGGTGGCGCGGTGCTGGAGCTGGTGACCCGGCTGCGGCGCGAGCGCTACGCCGGCCTCGAGGTCGTCGCCGCGGCCGTGACCCCGGCCGACCGGGTGCGGGTCGCCTCGCGCGCCGGCGTGCCCGTCGGTGGTCTGGACGACGTGCTGCTGCTCGCCGAGTCGCACGACGCGGACACCATCGCCGTGACCTCCGCCAGCGAGACCGCGGCGCAGTACCTGCGTCAGCTCTCCTGGCAGCTGGAGGGCACCGGCATCGAGCTGCTCGTGGCGCCGGGACTCATCGAGGTGGCCGGGCCGCGGCTGCACATCCGCCCCTTCGAGGGGCTGCCCCTGCTGTCGATCGAGCAGCCGTGCTTCGAGGGGTGGCGGCGCGTCGTCAAGGGCGGCGTCGACCGCGTGGCGGCCGGGCTCGCGCTGCTCGTCCTCTCCCCGGTGCTGCTGGGCATCGCCGCCGCCGTGCGGCTCACCAGCGCCGGACCCGTGCTCTACCGGCAGGAGCGGGTCGGGCTCAACGGCAACACCTTCACCATGCTGAAGTTCCGCAGCATGGTCGTCGACGCCGACCGCCAGCTGGACACCCTCCGGGCGGAGAACATCTCCGACGGCCTCCTCTTCAAGATGCGCGTCGACCCGCGGGTCACACCCGTCGGCCGGGTGCTCCGCCGGCTGTCCCTCGACGAGCTGCCGCAGCTGCTCAACGTCCTCGGCGGCTCCATGTCGCTGGTCGGGCCGCGCCCGCCCCTGCCGGCCGAGGTCGCGCGGTACGACACCTCGGTCAGCCGGCGACTGCTGGTCAAGCCGGGGCTGACCGGGTTGTGGCAGATCTCGGGCCGCAGCGACCTGTCGTGGGAGGAGTCCGTCCGGCTGGACCTCCGCTACGTGGAGAACTGGTCGCTGGCGCTCGACGTCCTCATTCTCTGGAAGACCGGGCGAGCCGTCCTCTCCAGCTCCGGCGCGTACTGACGTCTCGTCCGAAGGGCCTCTGAGCAGGCTCTTTGCGGCTCACCCCCCAGGGTTAGAGCGGGGTCCGTTTCGCATTGCGGAGCCCTACCGTCGGGAAGCAGGGCTCCGTGAGAAGTGACGCGGGCTCAAGGTCGACCGTCCAGGAGCCGACCGAAACCACCATGAGGTGTCCTCGATGAGAATCGCGATGGTCGGAACCCGCGGGGTTCCCGCCCGCTACGGCGGATTCGAAACCGCCGTCGAGGAGGTCGGCCGACGGCTGGCCGACGAGGGCCACCGGGTGGTCGTGTACTGCCGGACCGCCGACGGGCAGGAGAAGCCCGACGAGCACCTCGGGATGAAGCTGGTCCACCTCCCCGCGGCCCGCAAGCGCTCGCTCGAGACGCTGAGCCACTCCGCGCTGTCGGTGGCGCACCTGCTGGCGCACCGCACGGACGCGGCGTTCGTCTTCAACGCCGCCAACGCCCCGCTCCTGCCGGCGCTGCGCGCCGCCCGCATCCCGGTGGCGACGCACGTCGACGGCCTGGAGTGGAAGCGCGCCAAGTGGGGTCCGATCGGGCAGCGCTACTACCGCCTGGCCGAGGCCCTGGCCGTGCGCTGGTCGGACGCGCTCATCGCCGACGCGCAGGGCATCGCCGACTACTACCAGTCGGAGTTCGGTGCGCCGACGACCCTGCTGACCTACGGGGCGCCGGTGATCGCCCCGGGGACCGACAAGCTCGCGGAGCTCGGGCTGACCGCGGGCGGGTACCACCTGGCCGTCGCGCGCTTCGAGCCGGAGAACCACGTCGACGTGATCGTCGACGGCTACCGCCGCAGCGGCGCCACCAAGCCGCTCGTGGTCGTCGGCTCGGCTCCCTACTCCGACGCCTACACCGCCCGGGTGCACCGGCTCGCCGACGACCGGGTGCGCTTCCTCGGCGGCGTCTGGGACCAGGACCAGCTCGACCAGCTGTACGCGCACGCCTACACCTATCTGCACGGGCACTCCGTCGGTGGCACCAACCCCTCGCTGCTGCGCGCCATCGGCGCCGGCGCCGCCGTGCTGGCCTACGACGTGGACTTCAACCGCGAGGTCGTCCTCGACTCCGGCCGGTTCTTCGTCAGTCCCGCCGACGTCGCGGCGCTCGTCGACGCGGCAGAGGCCGACCCGGAGGGCATCCGTTCCGCCGGACGCCGGGCGCGCGAGCTGGCCACCCGGTACGACTGGGATCAGGTCGCGGCCGGCTACGAGGAGCTCGCCGTCCGGCTGGCCGGCCGGCACGTGTCGCACCGTCGCCCGTCCGGACGACGGACGGCCGCCGGACCCACCGGGGCCACCGTGCGCGACCTCGCCGCGGTGCGCGACCTGCCGCGACCCCGGCCGACGGCCGAGGAGGAGCGGGTCGACGGCCTCGGCGTCATCACCTTCCCCGGGGCGCAGCAGTGACCCTGCTCGATCGGCCGGTCGAGCGGGAGTCCTTCTCGACGACCGTCCAGCGGCTGTCCTCGGCGCAGAAGGGTGCGCAGGGCGCGCCGGCGTACTCGCGGTTCGTCAACCGGCCACTGGGCCGGGTCCTCGCGGCCCTGGCCTACCGCGCCGGGCTCACTCCCAATGCGGTCACCGCGGTCAGCGCCGTCTGCACCGCTGCAGGCATCGCTCTGCTGGCCCTCGGCCGGCCGACCGCCGGCACGGGCGTGGGGGTCGCCGTCCTGCTCGTGCTGGGCTACGCCCTCGACTCCGCCGACGGCCAGGTGGCCCGGCTCCGGGGCGGTGGCTCCCCCTCGGGCGAGTGGCTGGACCACATGGTCGACGCGGTCAAGGCCTCCAGCCTGCACCTGGCGGTGCTCATCGGCTGGTACCGCGCGGACGTGGTGGACGACGCCTGGCTGCTGGTTCCGCTGGGCTTCTGCGTGGTCGACGCCGTCACCTACTTCGCCACGATGCTCAACGAGGCCCTGCGGGCGCAGCACGGTGCCCGCACCCGGGCCATGCCGACGGCCGAGCGGGCCAGCATCGCGCGCTCGTTCCTGACGCTGCCGACCGACTACGGCCTGCTGGCCTGCCTGTTCGTCCTGTACGGGGCGCCGGCGCTGTTCGTGCCGGCGTACACCGCGCTCTTCCTGGCGGCGGCGGGATTCCTCGCGCTCGCCTCGTTCCGATGGTTCCGAGAGATGGGCAGGCTGCAGCGATGAGTGCTCCCGACGGCGTCCGGTCGTGGATGACGCGACGGCGCCAGGTGATCGGCGGCGTCGCCGCGGTGCTCGTGCTGGCGGCGGTCGTCCTCGGGCTGGTCCTCAGCGGCACCGGGAAGGACGGCAGCGACACGGCTGCGGCCGGAACGACCACCCCGGCCGCGACGAGCAGCTCCGCCGCGCCCTCGACCCCTGCTCCGGCGCCTCTTCCGGCACCGCCGGCCGCGTCGGAGGTGCCGGCACCGCCCGCGGACCCCGCGCAGCTGCCGCCGGGCCTGGCACCGGTGGCCTTCGACCAGGAGGCCGTGGGGGCCGACGGCGTCACCGCCCGAGTGGTGTCGCTCGACGGCGTGCGCGGGACCGCGGAAGGTGCGGGCAACATCGCCGGACCGGCACTGCGCGCGACGGTGCGCCTCACCAACGGGACGGGAGCGCCGGTCGACCTCGGTCTGGTCAGCGTGACCATGAGCTCCGGTGCCGATGCCACCCCGGCGTCACCGCTGGACGACCCGACCCGGGTGCCCTTCGGCGGCACGCTGGCGCCCGGGGGCACCGCCGAGGGCGTCTACTTCTTCTCCGTGCCCACGGGTGAGCGGGACCTGGTCACCCTCACCGTCGGGTACCGCGCGGGAACGCCGTTCCTGGTGTTCAGCGGCGCGGCCGGCTGACCTCCCGCACCACCCGCACGTCCCAGCAGGGCCCCGGCATCCGCCGGGGCCCTGCTGCGCGCGCAGCCGGCTTTCCTATCACCCGGTGTGATTAACCGGCGGGCACTTCCGGGCGAAAGACCTGGTCGTTCACCGTATCGGGGGATGCCAAGCCCCCCATTGTCACGCTTAGTGTTCGGCCTGTCGGTCCGGGGAGACCGGCATTTCGCGGTTGCACAAGCGGGGGAAATCGCATGTCTGCACTGTTGGCCGCCTGGGGGCAGTCCCTTCTGGCAAGCCTCGTGAGCCTACTCGTGGGGGTCGGGGCGACGCCGCCGGCGCCCGCACCGGCGCCCGCGCCGGTCGAGGTCGCGCCGGCTCTTCCGGTCGAGGTCGCGCCGGCCCTTCCGGTCGAGGTCGCACCGGCCGAGGCGGCCACGTCCGCCGGTTCGGTGCAGGCTGCGGCGGTGCCTCCGGCCACGCCGACCTCGCCGGTCACCGTGACCGCCGACCCGCTGCCCACCGTGCAGATCAACGGCGTCGCGTGGGCCCAGACGGTCGTCGGGAACACCGTCTTCGTCGCCGGCAAGTTCACCAGCGCGCGTCCGGCGGGTGCCCGAGCGGGCACGTCGGAGACGCCGCGCAGCAACCTGCTGGCCTACGACATCCGCACCGGCCAGCTCATCACGTCCTGGGCGCCGACCATCAACGCCCAGGCCGTCGGCCTCGCTGCCTCCCCGGACGGCACCCGCCTCTACGTGGGCGGTGACTTCACCCAGGCCAACGGCGAGAACCGCTACCGCGTCGCCGCGTTCGACACCACCACCGGCGCGCTGATCAGCAACTTCCGCCCGGCCGTGGACGCCCAGGTGCGCGCCATCGCCGCCACCGACACCACCGTGTACTTCGGCGGCCGGTTCTCCGCGATCGGCTCGGTCGCACGCGACAAGCTGGCCGCCGTGCGGGTCTCCGACGGCGCGCTGCTGCCGTGGGCGCCGAAGCCCGGCGTCGGCTCGACCAGCGGCAACCGCCTGCCGAACAACCCCACGCAGAACGCCCAGACCAGCAGCGACGTCATGTCGATGGTCCTGGCCGGCCCCAACCAGGTCGTGGTCTCCGGGCGGTTCGACTCGCTCAACGGCACCAAGGCCACCGGTGTCGGAGCGCTCGACGCGTCCACCGGCGCCACCCGGCCGTTCGCGGTCAACGCCCGGATCACCAACCAGGGCGTCAACTCGGCGATCTACGCGCTGAGCACCGACGGCACGAACGTCTACGGCGTCGGCTACGACTACTACGGACCCGGCGACCTGGAGGGCACCTTCGCGGCCGCCGCCGACGGTGGCGCGGTGCGCTGGTTCGCCGACTGCCGCGGTGACACCTACTCGGTGTTCCCGATCGGCGGCACCGTCTACACCGCGTCGCACGCGCACGACTGCCGCAACATCGGCAGCTTCGCGGAGGTCAAGCCGATCGACTACTGGCACGCCAACGCCTGGAGCGTCGCGCCGGCCGGGGTCAACACCACCGCGAACAACTGGAACGGCGGCAAGCTGGCCGGCACGCCCGCGCCGGCGCTCCTGGCGTGGCACCCGATGTTCGACACCGGCAGCTTCACCGGCCAGTACCAGGCCGGCTGGTCGGTCGCGGGCAACTCCGAGTACCTCGTCTACGGCGGCGAGTTCCCGTTCGTCAACGACAAGGCGCAGCAGGGCCTGGTCCGCTTCGCCCACCCGGCGTCGGCACCGAACAAGGTCGCCCCCCGGCCGTCCCTCCCCGGGCCGCGGGCCACGGCTGCCTTCGCCCCGACCACCACCATGAACCCCGGCGCGGTCCGGGTGTCCTGGCCGGCCGTGTGGGACCAGGACAACGAGTTCCTGACCTACCGGGTCGTGCGTGACGGCGCGACGGTGGCCTGCGAGACCGTCCAGCCCTCGCGGTTCTACAACCTGCCGACCTACGTCTGCTCCGACACCGGCGCCTCCGCCGGGTCGCACACGTACCGCATCGTCGCCGAGGACGCGGCCGGCAACAGCCTGACCTCCTCGACGCTCACGGTGACCGTGCCGGCCTCGAGCGCCGGCACCGGCACCCGCGGGTACGACGCCATGGTTGCCGGCGACGGCGCCGTGGAGCACTGGCGGCTCGGCGAGGCCTCCGGCTCGACGGCCTACAACTACTCCGGCTCGCGGAACATGACCACGAGCTCCGGGGTGTCCCGCAACGTCGCCGGCGCCATCGCCCGCGACACCGACACCGCCTACCGGTTCAACGGCAGTTCCACGGGGATGGCCTCGACGCAGACGACGCAGGCCGGTCCGCAGGTCTTCACCGTCGAGGCGTGGTTCCAGACCACGAGCAACCGCGGCGGGAAGATCGTCGGCTTCGGCAACGCCCGCACCGGCAAGAGCACGAACTACGACCGGCACATCTACATGGACGCCTCGGGCAAGCTCGCCTTCGGTGTGTACAACGGTGCGTCGTCGACCGTGCAGAGCACGGCCACCTACAACGACGGTCGCTGGCACCACGTGGCCGGCACGCTGAGCCCGCAGGGGCTGACGCTCGCCGTCGACGGACAGGTCGTCGGTACCCGTCCGGACGTCACCAGCGCCCAGGCCTACAACGGGTACTGGCGGATCGGCGGCGACACCAGCTGGGTCACCGGTCTGGACTGGTTCGCCGGCGCGATCGACGAGGTCGCCGTCTACTCCCGCGCCCTGACGGCGCAGGAGCTGGCCGAGCACCACCGCTTCGGCAGCACCGGCCTCGCGCCGAACGCTGCTCCGAAGGCGGCGTTCACCTCCGCGGTGGACGGGCTGGCGCTGACCGTGGACGGGTCGTCCTCGACCGACGCCGAGGGGCCGCTGGCCTCCTACGTGTGGAAGTTCGGGAACGGCGCCACCGCGACCGGGGCGAAGGCGTCGCACACGTTCGCCGCGGCCGGGACCTACCCCGTCACCCTCACGGTGACCGACTCCGCCGGTGCGACCGCCACGACCACCACGGACGTGACGGTGACCGCGCCGCCGGAGAAGCCGGAGTTCGGTGAGATGGCCCGCGACACCTTCGGGCGCGAGACCACCGAAGGCTGGGGGAACGCCGAGCTCGGTGGCTCCTGGACCACCACCGGCGCCTCGGCGGACGCCGCGGTGACCGCCGGCTCGGGCCGGCTCAGCGCGGCCCCGGGCGGCACGAGCGCGGCGACCCTGCCGATCTCGGTGCGGGACCTCTCGGTGCAGGCCGACGTGGTGGCCGCGAAGGCTGCCACCGGCGGTGGCACCTACGTGTCCGTCGCCGGCCGGGGGATCGACTCGGCCAACCGGTACACGACCCAGCTGCGGTTCAGCGCCACCGGTTCGGTGACCGCGAGCCTCACCAAGGTGGTCGCCGGCACGGAGACCGTCCTGGGCTCCTACCGGCTGCCGGGCACCTACACCGCGGGCAGCGTCCTGAAGGTCCGCTTCGAGGCCGAGGGCAGTGGCACGACCGCGCTGCGGGCCAAGGTGTGGGCGGCCGGGTCGGCCGAGCCGTCCGGCTGGCAGGCGGAGGCGACCGACACCACGGCTGCGCTCCAGAAGGCCGGGGCGTTCCGCTTCGACGTCTACAACTCCGGAACGGCGACGACCACGCAGACCGCGCGGCTGGACGACCTGCAGGTCATCGACCTCGGGGCGACCGCCCCGCCGGTCAACACGGCGCCGACGGCGGCGTTCACCTCCCAGGTGAGCGGCCTCGCGGTCTCCGTGGACGGCTCGTCGTCGACCGACGCCGAAGGCCCCCTGGCCTCCTACGCCTGGAACTTCGGCAACGGGCAGACCGCGACCGGGGCGACGGCGGCGCACACCTTCGCCGCCGCCGGCACCTACCCGGTGACGCTGACGGTGACCGATGCCGCCGGCGCCACGGGCACGGTGACCCTCCCGGTGACCGTCACCGCGCCGGTGACCCAGCCGGAGCCGACCCAGCCGACCGCCGTGGCCCTCGACACCTTCGGGCGCGAGGTCTCCGGAGGCTGGGGGACCGCCGAGCTCGGTGGGGCCTGGACGACGACCGGTTCCTCGGCGAACGCCCGGGTGACCGACGGGTCGGGTCGCCTCAGCGCGGCCGCGGGTGGCACGAGCGCGGCGACCCTGCCGATCTCGGCCGGGGACGTCGACGTGCAGGCCGACGTGGTGGTCGAGAAGGCCCCCACCGGCGGTGGCGCCTACGTGACGGTCGCCGGCCGGGCGATCGACTCGGCCAACCGGTACACGACCCAGCTGCGGTTCAGCGCCACCGGTTCGGTGACCGCGAGCCTCACCAAGGTGGTCGCCGGCACGGAGAGCGTCCTGGGCTCCTACCGGCTGCCGGGCACCTACACCCCGGGCGCGGTCCTGAAGGTCCGCTTCCAGACCGAGGGCAGCGGCACGACCGCCCTGCGGGCCAAGGTGTGGGCCGCGGGATCGGCCGAGCCGGCCGGTTGGCAGACGGAGGCGACCGACACCACGGCCGCGCTGCAGAAGGCCGGAGCGCTGCGCTTCGACCTCTACAACTCCGGCTCGGCGACGGCGACCCAGACGGTGCGTCTGGACGACCTCCGGGTGACCCAGCCCGGCACGGTCGTGCCGCCGACGCAGCCCGAGGTGCCGACGCAGCCGGAGACCCCGGAGGAGCCGGAGACCCCGACGCAGCCGGAGACCCCGACGCAGCCCGAGGTGCCGACGCAGCCCGAGGTGCCGACGCAGCCGGAGACCCCGGAGGAGCCGGAGACCCCGGAGCAGCCGGAGACCCCGACGCAGCCGGTCGACCCGGCCTTCGTCCGGGACACCTTCGAGCGGATCGTGGCCGCCGGCTGGGGCACCGCCGAGCGGGGCGGGAACTGGATCACCCCCGCCGCGGGCGCGCCTGCGGTCGTCGACGGGACGGGCCGGGTGACCTCGAACGCGGGGTCCACCCGGGATGCGCAGCTGGCGATCGCGCTCGGTGACGTCGCGCTGCAGGCCGACGTGGCGCTGGAGCAGGCCGCGGCCGGTGGCGGCAGCTACGTCAAGCTGGGCACCCGCACCGTCGGCACCACGCGGTACGACGCGCAGCTCCGGTTCAGCTCCACCGGTTCGATGACGCTGAGCCTGGTCTCGGTCGTCGACGCGACGGAGACCGTCGTGGGCACCTACCGCCTGCCGGGCACCTACACCCCCGGCACGGTGGTGACGGTCCGGATGGAGACGGCGGGCACCGGGACGACGGAGCTCCGCGCCAAGGCGTGGGTCGCCGGCACCGAGGAGCCGAAGGACTGGCAGGTCAGCGCCACCGACACCACGGCGGTGCTGCAGCGGGCCGGGAACCTCCGGATCGCGCTGTACGAGTCCTCGACAGCCGGCCGCGCGCAGACCATGCGCGTGGACAACGTGTGGGTCGGCGCTCCGGGCACCGCGCCCTGACCCGCCGGGGTGCGGGGGGAGTCCTTCCCCCCGCACCCCGGACCAGCACTGCGACGAGCGGATCGGCCCCGGCCGGTCCGCTCGTCGGCGTCCGGGCCCCTCATCCGAGCCGGCCTCGTCCCGAGCTCCTCACCCCCGAGGGGGAAGACGGGCCGTTCCCCCGGCCGGAGGATGGACGCACCGGGGAGGCCGTGCACGGCCGCGCGCCCGGAACACGAAGGGGGACCGCTGCTGTGGGGACCGGCCATCCGGGCAGGACGGGCATTCGGCGAGCGGAGCGGCGCCCGTGACCATGACCGTGCTCGTCCCCGGCGGACCGGCCGACACGGCTCCGGACGACGGACCGCCGCTGGGCGTCGTCGTCGTCTCCTACGGCAGCGCGCAGCTGCTCCGCGAGAACCTGGCCCCGGCGCAGCTGTCCGGCGCACACGTCCGCGTCGTCGTGGTGGACAACTTCTCGACGCCGGAGAACCGGGACGCCGTCGAGCTGCTGGGCGTCGAGCACGGCTGGACCGTGGTCGCGATGCCGGACAACCGCGGTTTCGGTGCGGCCAGCAACGCCGGAGTGGCCGCGGCTCGCGAGCTCGGCTGCCGCACCTTCCTGTTCCTCAACCCGGACGCGGTCATCACGCCGTCGGTCGTCGCCGAGCTCCGCGCGCACAGCCTGCGCGAGCCCATGGCGCTGATCAGCCCCCAGCTGGTCGACTCCGAGGGCGAGGTCGTGTTCCGCGTCGCCCGGACCGACCTGCGCGACGGCCGGATCCGGCGCCGTCCCGACGGCGAGGGGCCGCAGACGTCCGACCCCGGTGACTGGTTGTGCGGCGCCTGCGTCGTCGTGCACGACGAGCTGTTCAGCCGCATCGGCGGCTACGACGAGGAGTACTTCCTCTACTGGGAGGACGTCGATCTCGGCTTCCGGGCCGTCGCGGCCGGCGGCTCGGTGATCCTGCGCGAGGACCTGGTCGCGGTGCACGACGAGGGCGGCACCCACGACGAGGGTCGTCGGGGCCGGGCCAAGTCGGCGCTCTACTACCGCTACAACTGCCGCAACCGGCTGGTCTTCGCCGCCCGGAACCTCGACCGGCGCAGCCTGCTCCGCTGGGTGCTCACCACCCCGGCGGTCAGCTGGGAGATCCTGCTGCGCGGCGGCCGCCGCCAGCTGCTGCACACCCCCTCGGTGCTCCGCGCCGCGGTGCGCGGCTCGCTGGGCGGGCTCGCCGCCGCGCTGCCCGCGCTGGTGCGGGGACCGCGCCGGACCCCGGCGCGTCCCTCGGTGCTCGTGGTGCACCCCGGCGCCGAGCTCTACGGCTCCGACCGGGTCCTGCTCGAGTCGGTGGCCGCGCTGGCCGCGGACGGCGAGGTGACAGTGGCGCTGCCCGGTCCCGGCCCGCTGGTGGCCGAGCTCGAGCGCCGCGGCGCGCGGGTCGTGCTGGTCGCCATGCCGGTGCTGCGCAAGTCGGTGCTCCGGCCCACCGGCGCGCTGCGGCTGGTCGGCGACGCGCTGCGCGGGCTGCTGCCGGCGCTGGCCCTGCTGCGGCGGGCCGACGTCGTGCACGTGAACACCACGACCCTGCCGTCCTGGCTCCTCCTCGCCCGCCTGGCCGGCCGGCGGGTCGTCTGCCACGTGCACGAGGCGGAGTGGCCAGGGCCGGCGGCGCTGCACCGGGTGCTGCTGCGGCCGCTGCTGGCGGCGCACACGGTGGTGGCCAACAGCCGGTTCACCGCCGAGGTCCTCACCGGGTTGGTGCCGGCGCTCGCCGGCCGGACCACCGTCGTCGTCAATCCCGTGCCCGGCCCGGCCGACGTCGTCCCCGCCCGGGAGCGGCTGGACGGCCCGCTGCGGCTGCTCTTCCTCGGCCGGCTCTCCCCGCGCAAGGGGCCCGACGTCGCCGTCGAGGTGCTGCGCGAGCTGCGGGACCGCGGCGTGGATGCCCGGCTCATCCTCGCCGGGTCGGTCTTCGCCGGCTACGAGTGGTTCGAGGCCGAGCTGCGCGACACGGTGCGCACGGCGGGGCTGACCGACCGGGTGGAGTACACCGGGTTCGTCCCCGACGTGTGGCCGGTGATGGCGCAGGCCGACGTCGTCCTGGTGCCGTCGGTGCTGGACGAGTCCTTCGGCAACGCCGCCGTCGAGGCGGTGCTCGCCGCCCGCCCGCTGGTCGTGAGCGACCTGCGGGGGCTGCGCGAGGCCACCGAGGGCTTCGGCTCGGTGCGGGTGGCTGCGCCCGGCGACGCCGCCCGCTGGGCCGATGCGGTGCAGGAGCTCGTCGCCGACTGGCCGCGGGTCCGCGAGGTCGCCGCGAGCGACGCGGTCGGAGCGCGGGAGCGGCACGCCGTCGCCCGGTTCGCCGCGCGGCTGATCAAGGCCGTCGGGCTCTCCCGGCAGGCCGGGTCGCTCGCGGGCGGACGACGGTGACCGCAGTTCGGCCGGCGTCGGCCGACGCATCCCTCGGCACCGTGCGCCTCACCGTCGCCGTGCCGACCTTCCGCCGTCCCGACCACCTGCGGGCCGCGCTGCCGCTGCTGCTGGTCCAGGCCCGCGGAACGGGCGACCGGTACGACGCCGAGGTGCTGGTGGTCGACAACGACCCGGACGGCAGCGGCGCGGCCGTCGTCGCCGAGTTCGCCGCACCGGAGCTGCGCTACGTCGCCGAGCCGACGCCGGGGATCGCCGCGGTCCGCAACCGCGCGATGGACGAGGCCGCCGGTAGCGCGCTGCTGGCCTTCATCGACGACGACGAGCGGCCGGAGGAGGGCTGGCTCAGCTCCTTGCTGGCCACCTGGGAGGCCGGCCTCCCGGCCGCCGTCGCCGGCCGGGTCGTGGCCGAGTACACCGGCGAGCTGGACCCGTGGATCCGCGCCGGGGACTTCTTCGTCCGCCGCCGCCTGCCCACCGGCACCGCCGTCGACGTCGCCGCCACCAGCAACCTGCTGCTGGACCTGGTGCAGGTCCGCGCGCTCGGGGTCCGCTTCGCCACGGACCTGGGGCTCGGCGGCGGCGAGGACTCGCTGTTCAGCCGGGCGCTGACGCGGGCGGGCGCCCGCATCCTGTGGTGCGACGAGTCCGTCGCGATCGACTGCGTGCCCCGCTCGCGGATGACCCGATCCTGGGTGCTGACCCGGGCGTGGAGCCACGGCAACGCCGCCGTCCTCACCGAGCTGCGGCTCGCTGCCGGACCCGCGGCGCGTTCGGTCCTGAGGCTGCGCTGGGCCACCCGGGGTCTGCTCCGGGTGACCGGCGGTGGAGTCCGGTGGGCCTGGGGCGGGCTGGTGCGCTCCGACCGGCACCGGGCGCGGGGCCTGCGGGCTCTCTGCCGTGGGGCCGGCATGGTCGGCGCCGCCTGGGGCGTGGTCTTCCAGGAGTATGCGCGGGACGGCCGCCGCTGGCGGCTGTCGTGGGGAGGAGCCCGATGAGCGTGGCCACGACCGCCCGGAGCGCGGTGAGTGCGGCGCGGCGCACGGCCCGGCGGGGCGCCGGAACGCTGCTCGGCTCCGCCGTCGAGCTGCGCACCGACGCACCCGACGTCGTCCTGACCTTCGACGACGGTCCGGAGCCCGGCGGCACCGACCGGGTGCTCGAGGCCCTCGCCGGGGCAGGCGCCAGCGCCACGTTCTTCGTGCTGCTCACCCGGGTGCGCAAGTACCCGGGGCTGCTCGACGAGGTGCTCGCGGCGGGCCACGAGGTGGCCCTGCACGGCGTGGACCACCGGGCGCTGCCCACGCTCCCGCCGGAGGAGGTCGCGCGGCTGGTCCGCGACGGCAAGGCCGAGCTCGAGGACGCCGTGGGCCGCGAGGTCCGCTGGTACCGGCCCCCCTACGGCCGGCAGACGATGCGCAACTGGCGGGCGGTGACCGCCGCCGGGATGCTCCCGGTGCTGTGGGGCCCGACGACGTGGGACTGGAAGAGCGACGTCTCCGACAGCGAGCGCGTCAGCAGGGCGATGCAGGGCGTCGCGGCCGGGAAGATCGTGCTGGCCCACGACGGCTTCGCCGGACCCGAGGACGGCGCCTGCGACGGCCCGCCGCCGGAGCTGGACCGCGGCCGGCTGATCTCCGCGGTGCTCGACGGCTACGCCGCGCAGGGGCTGCGGGCCCGCTCGCTGGGCGACGCGCTCGACGAGGGCCGGCTGGTCCGGGAGACCTGGTTCCCCGGCTGACCTGTCAGCCCGTGCCTGCCGTCAGCGGCCGGCCATGGACCGGGCCCACCCGGCCACTCCGCGCAGGTCCGCGCGGACCGGCGGCAGCACGGCGGCCGCCGCGTAGACGGCGAGCCCGGCCAGGGCGCCGGCGCCGATGCGCACGATCGACGGGGCCCCGGCGACCAGCTCGGTGCCCAGGAACGAGGCAGCGCCGGCGGGCACGGCGCACGCGGTGATCCGCAGCGCCCCGGTCAGCAGCGCGGTGACCGGCACCGGGGTGACCCGCGAGAGCCACCACAGCGACAGCGGCCACTCGAGCAGGGCCGCCGTGGCGTAGCCGGCCGCCACGCCCAGGAGGCCCCAGCGGCTGCCGACGCCGATGCAGACGGCGCTGAGCACCAGCGTGAGCAGCGTGTAGCGCAGCAGTGCGCCGGCCAGGCCGCGGGAGAGGTACACCCAGCTGCCGACGTACGCGAGGGTCTGCGCGCTGCCGGCGACCGCCAGCAGCGCGAGCACCGGTGCCACCTCGGCCCAGCGCGCGCCCAGCATCAGGTCCACGAGCGGCACGGCCGCACCCGCGCCGATCGCCATGGCCGCCACCAGCGTGTAGCCGAGGGCCAGCTGGCCGCGGCGCAGGTACTCGCCGAAGCGCACCGGGTCGTCCTGCAGCCGCGACAGCACGGGCACGGCCAGGTTGGTGGCCGGGCCGCGCACCTGGTTCAGCGGGTTCATCAGCAGCTGGTAGCCGCGGTTGTAGATGCCCAGCGCCGCGGGCCCGGCGGTGAGGCCGAGCGCGAGGTTGTCCAGGTTGTTGCCGACGTAGTAGGCGAGCTGGGTGCCGGTGACGCCGGTGCCGAACCGGACGAACGGGCGGAGCCCCGAGCCGCGGCGCGGCCGACCGGGCAGCCAGCGGGCGAGCGAGACGGCGCCGACGAGGACGACGATGCCCTGCACCAGCTGCTGGACGACCAGCGACCAGTAGCCGGCCCCCAGCGAGGCGGCGACGACGGCGGTGCCCAGCGCGAGCACCTGCGCGCCCAGGTCGGTGCCGGCCAGGGCGCCGAAGCGCAGGTCGCGGGTGAGCCCGGCCCGGTACTGCGCCACCACGCCGTTGAGCAGGAAGGTGGCCGCCAGGACGCGGATGACCGGGACCAGCTGCGGCTCGCCGAACACGGCGGCGATCGGCTCGGCCGCCGCCACCGCGGCCAGCGCGAGGACGACGCCGGCGGCGGTGTTGAGCCAGAACAGCCCGTCGCGCTGGCGGCGGGTGAGCGAGGGAGCGCGGATCGCGGCGGTCGTCAGCCCGAGGTCGCGGACCACCTCGCCGATCCCGACGACGACCAGCCCGACGGCGAACAGGCCGTAGTCGCTGGGGTCCAGCAGCCGGGCCAGCACGGTGACCGAGGCCAGCTGCAGCAGGATGCGGGCACCCTGGCCGGCCAGCGTGACCCCGGCGCCGCGGGCGGCGGAGCGGCCGAGCCCGTCGTCCGGGGCGGTTGCAGGCGTGGCGGGCGGAACGGGGGAGGAGAGGACGTCGGCCGCGGCGCCGCCCTCGTCAGCGCGAGGCGGCACGGTCGGGCTCCGGGGCTGCGGCCGGGGGCGCGGTCGGAGCACAGCCGGTCGCGCGTACTCGCCGACGGTCCAGCCGAAGGCGCCGACGACGAGACCCGCGTAGCTGGCCAGCGTGCCGCAGGCGCGGCCGCGGGCGGCGGTCCGGCCGGTCACCGTCGCGGCGGCGAGCGCCAGCAGCGCCTGGAGCAGCCGGACGGCGGCCTTGGTCACGACGGCGGTCCGCACCCGCCAGCGGCCGACGCGGCCGTGGGCCAGCTGGACCTCGGCCCGGCTCCACGACCCGGCGGACCGGAAGCAGCGCCGCATCACCCAGCGCCGCGTCAGGCGGTCGGCGGGAACGTGCTCGGAGGCCTCGGCCTCGTCGCACCAGCGGATCTCGTTCCCGGCGTGCACCAGGGCGTGGGTGAACAGCGTGTCCTCGCCACCGGTCAGCCCCAGGCGCTCGTCGAAGCGCAGCCCGAGCGCGCGCACGCGGTCGAGGTCGAGCAGCAGGTTGCCGGCCCCGGCGCCGCGGACGCGGGTGCCGGTCGGCCGGGTCGGTCGGTCGAAGACGCCGGTGCCCAGGACCCACGGGTCCACGGTCGCCGGAAGCCGTCCCGCGACCGGTCCGGCCACGGCGGCGCAGCCCCAGTCGCGCCAGGCGGAGACGAGGAGGGACAACCAGTCGGGGGAGGGGTGCTCGTCGTCGTCGAAGAAGACCAGCGCGGCGGCGTCGCCGGCCTCGGTGAGGGCCCGGTTCCGGGCCGCGGAGATGCCCGGCTGCGGCTCGTGCACGTACCGGACGCCGCGGGCCGCCCAGCCGCGCACGACGTCCGCGGCGCTGCCGGCGGGGTCGTTGTCGACGACGAGGATCTCGGCCCGGGGTTCGACGGTTCCTGCCTGGACGACCAGCTCGGTCAGCAGCGGGGGGAGCAGGTGCGTGCGCCGGTAGGTGAGCACGGCGACCACCACGCGCGCCGGGGCGCCGACGAACTGCACGGCTCCTCCATCTCCAGCGGACACGGGCGCGCCGACCGGCCCGTCCTCCCTGACATCGACGCCGGAGGGCGAGACCTTGACCCCGGGCCGGATCACGCGGCGACCAGCGCGGACCGCGCGGGGCCGGTCGGTCCGGTCGCGGGATCCTCGGCGGCACGCGGCCGGCGGGCCACCAGCAGGAGGCCGAGGGCCAGGGTGAGGGTGTCGACGTTGCTGGCCATCGGGCCGAAGGGCAGCGCCCACAGCGCCATCGGGACGAGCAGGCACACCAGACCCGAGGCCTCGCGGCGGCCGAGCCGGTCGGCCAGCCCCAGCAGCACGAGCGCGCCCATCGCCAGGCCGAGCAGGATGCCCGCCGGTCCGATCCCGGACCACAGGTCGGCGACGATGGAGTGCAGCTGCACGCCGCCGTCGAGCATGTAGTTGCGCAGGTAGTTCTCGGCGGTCGGGATGTTCAGGACCTCGAGCCCCTGCGAGGCCACCTGCACGTCGGTGCTGTTGGGCACGATGCCCAGACCGAAGCCGAACGGGTGCTCGTGCATCAGCGCCCAGGTGGCGGTCCACTCCGGCCGGCCGCCGAGCAGCAGCGAGCCCGACTGCGCGATCTGCGTCGCCGTCCGCTGCTGGATCTCGCTGCCGAGCGTTCCGGCGAGCATCAGCTGGGTCATCAGGGAGTACGCGGCGGCGCCGAGCACGCCGATGAGCGGCAGCATCAGCAGCTGCCGCGACCGCCGCACGGGGCGGTCCCGGCCGGGGCGCTGCTGCCAGAGCACGAGGGCGGCCGCCACGGCGCAGAAGCCGAAGGCGCTGCGCGCGTCGTTGACGATGTTCAGCAGGCCCAGGACGCCGAGGGCGCCCACGGTGACCAGCGGATTCCCGCGGCGGGCGGCCAGCGCCATCCCCATCACCATCAGCGGGGAGGAGAGCTGGAACTTCCAGAGGTTCTCGGGACCGGACATCTCCGAGAGCTCGGTGGCCAGCATCGCCAGGCCGAAGACGGTGCCCAGGACCGGCACGCTGAGGAGCCCGCGGGCCCAGACGAGCAGTCCGATCCCGCCGACGGCCCCGAGGACGGCGGTGCCGCGGACGACGGCCTCGTGCAGCGCGAACGCGTGGTCGTCGGCGTGGGCCCAGGCGAGCAGGACGCCGGAGACGAGCCCGATCCCGGCCAGCACGAACAGCAGCGTCAGGCCGCGGTAGCGGCGGATGACCGGCAGCCACAGCGGCAGCAGCGCGACCGCGGCCAGGAAGCCGGCGGACAGGCCCATCGGCAGCGGCTGGGTGAACCCGACCGCGGCCACGGCCAGCGCCGCGATCGCGCGCGGGACGATCCGGGCCGCCCGGCCGCCGGACGGGCGGGACCGGCCGTCCACCAGCCAGGTCGCCTCCGCGCGGGAGCCGGCGCGCAGCAGCGCCCGCCGTCCGGCGCCCGGGGGGAGCAGGCCGTCGACGACCACGCCGGCCAGCGGGAGCCCGGCCGCGTCGACGGCGTCCAGCGTGGCGCGCAGCTCCGAGGTGCCGGTGCCGCGTCCGTCGACGACCACGAGCACGCCGTCCACCCCGGTCGACGGCACCGCCTGCGGATCGGGCGCCGCGACCACCTCGAGTCCCGGTGTGGCCAGGTCGGCGGCGAGGGAGGTGGGCACGCCCCGGGTGCCGACGACGGCGATCCGCCGCCCGGCGTCCTCGGCCGTGGCCGGACCGAGGGCCATGCGCACCCTGGCCAGTTCGTCGGCGCGCTGCGGCGCGGTCCCGAGCAGCCGCGCTACCCACGCCGGACGGCGGTCGGGCGCGGACAGGTGCCGCGGGAGCAGCGCCAGGACGGGCGCGGTCGTGAGCCGGGCGACGCCGCCGCGCCCGCGGACGCGCGGGCTGATCAGCTCGGCCACGCCGGCGGCCAGGGCGGCGGCGCCGACGCCGGCGACCAGGCCGAGCGCGGCCAGCGTGGACGCCGAGCGGGACGCGGGCAGAGCGCCGGCGGCGTCCCCGACCACGGTCACGGTCAGCATCGGCCCGTCCGTGCCGGCGAAGAGCAGCCCGGACTGCCGGCTGACCTCCTCGCCGACGGCGAGGACCAGGTCGGTGGCCTCCGCGGGCGTGGCGCGGGTGGCCGAGAGGTGCAGCACGCTGGCGCGCTTGTCGCGGACGACGTCGAGGTCGGCGGCGAGCGACGCGGCGGGCTCGTCCAGGTCGAGCCCGTCGGCGACCGCGTCCAGCACCGTCGCCGACGTCGTCAGCCGGGCGACCGAGGGCAGCACCGTCGTCCGCACCTCGGCGGCCGAGGAGGGGTCCTGCTCCTCGGCGATGAGGGCGGCGTCCACGTAGAGCGTGACGTCGGCCTGGTAGGCGGTGGGGGAGAGCAGGCCGACGGTGGCACCGAGCAGCACGCCGGAGGTGCCGGCGGCAGCCGCCCACACCCAGCGGGCGACGACCGCCCGCACGTAACCAGCCGGTTCCATGCCCACCCCCCTCAGGTCCGACGGTCATCTTGACCCGCATTCCAGGCCTTCCCGCCCGGAGCGACCGAAGTCGGCCCCGGGCATTACCCCTTGGGGTGGCTCCGGTCGGCGCCCGGGCCCGGGAGCGGCCCGCGCGCCGCAGACTTCCCGACGAGCAGGACCGTGCCCGGGCTCGATCGGGCGGGTCGATCGAGTTCCGCGGGGGAGCACCTGGCTGCCCGGGCGTGCGCAGGATGGAGAGCAACCGTGAATACCCGAGGGCCGTTGCACGTGCTCCGCCGGAGGTGGATCCCGGTCGCCGCCGCGACCCTCGTGGGGCTGGTCGTCGGGCTGATCTCCACGGCCACCGCACCGGTCACCTACGAGGCCCGCTCGGCCGCCTTCTTCTCCCTGGTCTCCGGCAGCTCCGCCTCCGACCTGGTGCAGGGGTCGACCTACGCGCAGAACCAGGTGGAGTCCTTCGCCCAGCTGGCGACGACGCCGGCGGTGCTGCGGCCGGTCATCGAGTCCCTCGACCTGTCGGGGACGACGGGGCAGCTGGCCGCCCGGGTGTCGGCCACGGTCCCCACCGGCACCGTCATCGTGGAGGTGACCGCGGTCGACGGCTCCGCCGAGGGCAGCGCCATCATCGCCGACGCGGTGGTCGCGTCCCTGTCCGAGGTCGTGGAGCGCATCGCGCCCAAGGACGAGCAGGGCGACCCGACCGTCACCGCCACCACCGTGTCGCCCGCGGAGGTCCCGGCGGACCGGGCCTCGCCCGACGTCCCGCTCACCCTGGCCCTCGGGCTGTTCGCCGGCCTGCTGGTCGGTCTCGCCCTCGCCTGGCTGTGGGAGCTGCTGGACACCCGCGTCCGCGACACCGACGTGCTGGCGGAGCTGACCGAGCTCCCGGCCATCGGCAGCGTCCCGTCCTGGGGCCCGGAGTCCGGCCGGGTGGTGGTCGCCACCGCGCCGCACAGCCCGCCGGCCGAGAGCTTCCGGCAGCTGCGCACCAACCTCGAGTTCCTCCGGGTGGCCGGCGAGGACGCCGGGGCCCTCGAGGGCGCCTCGGTCCTGGCCATCACCTCCTCGCTGTCGGCGGAGGGCAAGTCGACGGTCGCGGCCAACCTGGCCGTCAGCCTCGCCGAGACCGGCGCCGAGGTGCTGCTGATCGACGCCGACCTGCGCCGCCCCGCGGTCGCCGACGTGCTCGGCATCGAGGGAGGCGTGGGGCTGACGACGGTGCTCGCCGGCCACGCCGGGTTCGACGACGTGGTGCAGGACTGGGGCACCTCCGGCCTGCAGGTGCTGCCGGCGGGGGCGGTGCCGCCGAACCCGGCCGAGCTGCTCAGCTCCCCGGCGATGCGCCGTCTGATCACCGACCTGCGCGCCGCCTACGACTACGTCGTCCTGGACACCACCCCGGTGCTCCCGGTGACCGACGCCAGCGTGCTCTCCCGGATCGTCGACGGCGTCGTCGTCGTCGCCAACACCCAGCGGGTCCGCAGGCCCCAGCTCACCCAGTGCCTCGGCGACCTGTCGCAGGTCTCCGCCCGGGTGCTCGGCGTCGTCCTCAACCAGGTCCGCCGGGACGAGGAGTCCTACACCTACCGGCAGCGGGAGGACGTCGCGGACGCCGGTGGGACGCCGGACGCCGCGGAGCCGGCCGCCGAGGTGCCGGCGCCCCGGGCCGGAGATCGGCCGCGGACCGGCGCGCGGCCGGTCGGCCGAGCATGACCGTTCCGGCTGCGACGCCGTTCTCCGTGCTGATGGTGTGCACCGGCAACATCTGCCGCTCCCCGGCCGCGGAGCTGCTGCTGCGCGCCGGGCTCGACGGGGATCCCGGCGTCGAGGTGTCCAGCGCGGGGCTGGCCGCCCTGGCCGGGCAGCCGGTCGCTGCGCCCGTGGCCCGGCTGCTGGCCGAGCGCGGCGTCGACGTCGACGGCTTCACCGCCCGGCAGCTGCAGCCGCCGGCCCTGCGTGCCGCCGGGCTGGTGCTCACCATGACGGCGGCGCAGCGATCGGCGGTGGTCACCCGGCTCCCGGCCGCCGTGCGGCGCACCTTCACCCTGCGGGAGTTCGCGGAGCTGACCTCGCTGGCCGGGCCGGGGACCGGTCCGCCGGCCGAGCGGCTCGCCGCCGTGGTCGCCCAGGCGCCCCGGCTGAGGGCGCAGCGCGCCGGCTCCCGCGAGGACGACATCGAGGACCCCTACCAGCGGCCCGACGACGTCGTCGCGCGCGTCATGGACCTCATCGACGACGCGGTGGCGGGGCTGCTCGACGTCGTCGGTCCGCGCTCCGCTCGCACAGCGTGACCGGAGGACGGAGGGCCGGAGCCCCGGATCACGGGCGCTTTCGGGTGAATGACCCGTACGGGCGATGACCGAGCGTAGTCGGTTCTGGTGGAGT
This sequence comes from Blastococcus sp. LR1, assembly GCF_020166105.1. Taxonomy (GTDB): domain Bacteria; phylum Actinomycetota; class Actinomycetes; order Mycobacteriales; family Geodermatophilaceae; genus Blastococcus. The sequence continues at coordinate 336,001 of NZ_JAIUJY010000002.1, read as the reverse complement.
GGACGGGACGTCCTCGGGGGAGAGCACACATGAGTCGAGTGATCGGATACGCGCCTGGCGCGTACGACCTGTTCCACATCGGGCACCTGAACCTGCTCCGGCACGCCGCCGAGCAGTGCGACCACCTGGTCGCCGGTGTGGTCTCCGACGAGATGCTGCTGCTGACCAAGGGCCGGGCGCCGGTGATCCCGCTGGCCGAGCGGATGGAGATCGTCCGCGGCCTCCGGGTGGTCGACCAGGTCCACGCCGAGGTCGTGCCGGACAAGATCGACACCTGGCGCGAGGTCGGCTTCGACGTCATCTTCAAGGGCGACGACTGGCGCGGCACCGAGAAGGGCGACCGCCTCGAGCGCGACTTCGCCGAGGTGGGTGTCGAGGTCCGCTACTTCCCGTACACCGTGCACACGTCGAGCACCGCGCTGCGCCGGGCGCTGGCCGCGATGGAGGCCGGCGCCGTTCCGCGGCCCCGGACCCAGCGGACCGCCGGCCTGGCCGGGGAGGGCCGCCGGTGAGCGTCCCGCCCGGGACGGTGCAGGACCTGGACACCGCGGGGCGCCGGCGGATGCGCATCCCGCCGGTGCTGATGTACCACTCGATCTGCGCCTCCGAGCACCCCGATCCGCACCGGATCCGGGTCGCGCCGGACCGGCTGGACCGTCATCTGCGTCTGCTGCGCCGGCTCGGGCTGCGGGGGGTCTCCCTGGCGGAGCTGCTCGAGGCCGAGCGCCGCGGCGCCGCCGACGGGCTCGTCGGGCTCACCTTCGACGACGGCTACGCCGACTTCGTCGAGCACGCGATGCCGGTGCTCGCGCGGCACGGCGTCACCGCCACCCTGTACGTGGTGGCCGGTCTGCTCGGCGGCCAGAACGCCTGGGACGACGGCCCGCGGCTGGGTCTGCTGGACGCCGACGGCGTGCGCTCGGTGGCGGCGGCCGGTCACGAGGTGGGCAGCCACACGATGACCCACGCAGACCTGCGTGGCCTGGACGCCGGGATCCTGCGGCACGAGGTGGGCGAGAGCCGTCGCGTGCTGGAGGACGTGCTCCAGGCCGAGGTGCCGGGCTTCTGCTACCCCTGGGGGCGCTTCGACGCCGCGGCCGCGGACGCCGCGCGGGCCGCCGGGTACGACCACGCCTGCGTGACCGGCGACTTCTTCCCCGGCGACCGCTTCACGCTGCCCCGCGCCTACGTGGCGCCCGGGGACTCCGCGCCGCAGCTGCTGGCCAAGCTGGCGCGCTTCCGCTGGCGCATGCGCGGGGCGGAGACCACCCCCGCCCGCTGACCTCCGCTGGAGGCTCCCTCCTTGGAGGCACCGCGCCCGCGCGGCCGTTGAGTTCCCGCAGGCGGGGGCGTGCACTGGGAGCAGGACCGGGCCCGCAGCGGGGCCGGCGAGGGGAGCGGTGCCATGACCACGGGGACGACGACTCGGCCGAGCATGCGCGCACGCATCGCGTCGCTGGGCCCGTGGTGGCTGCTCGCCACGCTGGTGGCCGTCGACCTGGCGCTCGTCGTCATCGGGCTGGTGCGGCTGGAGCTCTCCGGTCCGAGCCTGAACGACCCGTGGCTGCTGGAGACCGACCGCGGCGTCTCGGAGTACGCCGGCTACGCGCAGCAGGCCGCGCTCGTGGTGCTGCTGCTCGCCGTCGCCCGGATGACCCGGCACCTGGTGTGGGCCGCCTACTCCGTGCTGTTCCTCGCCGCCCTCGCCGACGACTCCCTGCGGCTGCACGAGACCAAGGGCGCGTGGCTGGCCGACCGGCTGGCGGCGCACCTCTGGTTCCCCTCCGACGGGTTCATGGGGCTGCGCGCCAACGACTGGGGCGAGCTGCTGGTCTGGGGCCTCCTGGCCGCGGTGCCGGTGCTGGCCGCCGTGCTGCTGCACCTGCGCAGCGACGCCTGGAACCGCCGCGCGAGCTGGGGCATGACCGCGCTGATCGCCGTCTACGTGTTCTTCGGTGCGGTGCTCGACCAGGTCCACGTGCTCGTCGCGGACAGCTGGCTGGGCGACGTCCTCGGCGCCATGGAGGACGGCGGGGAGCTGCTGGCACTGAGCCTGGCGGTCGTCTACGTCGTGGGCCGGATCGGCCGGCTCCGCGACGGCCGGCCGATCGCCGGTGAGCCCGGCCCGGTCGAGGACGTGGTCTCCGATCGGGTGACGAGCCCCCTCCCGGTCTGAGCGCGACGGCGGGTGTCCGACCCCGGCCCCGGTGCAGGGGCCCGGGGCGAGCGGAGCGAGTCGTGGGGGGCACCGGGGTCCTTACACTGGGAGACCGGCCCCTGCCGCACTCGGCGGCACCTGCGAGGCCGTGATCCTCAGGAGTAGAGAAGCGTGACCCTGCGCGGCGTGCTCGACGTCGTCCTCACCGACCCCGGGATGGCCCGCGTGGTCGCCGCGGCGGGCAACGCCGAACTCGCCGTCACCGCGCCGCCGAGCGTGCAGCCCCTCGTGGCCGCCGCGCTGGCGGCTGCCGGTGGCGGCGACGGGGTGCCGGTCCTCCTGGTCACCGCGGGGGAGCGCGACGCCGACGCCGCCGCCGACCTGCTGCGCTGCTTCCTCCCGCAGCGGCGGATCGAGACGTTCCCCGCGTGGGAGACGCTGCCGCACGAGCGGCTCAGCCCGCGTGCCGACACCGTGGGCCGCCGGCTCGCGGTGCTGCGCGACCTCACCCACCCGGGCGCGAACGGCACCATCGACGTCCTCGTGGCGCCGGTGCGCAGCGTGCTGCAGCCGATGGCCCCCGGCCTGGGCGACCTCGTGCCGGTCGAGCTGAAGTCCGGCGACTCCGCGGATCTCGAGCAGATCGCCCGCGCGCTCTCCGACGCCGCCTACACCCGGGTGGAGCTGGTCGAGAAGCGCGGCGAGTTCGCCGTCCGCGGCGGGCTGCTCGACGTCTTCCCGCCCACCGAGCCGCACCCGGTCCGAGTGGAGTTCTGGGGCGACGAGGTCGACGAGCTGCGCTACTTCTCCGCCGCCGACCAGCGCTCGCTGGACGAGCGGCCGGAGCGGCTGTGGGCGCCGCCGTGCCGCGAGCTGCTGCTCACCGAGGAGGTGCGCGCCCGCGCCGCCACCCTCGCGGCGTCGCACCCCGGCCTGATCGAGGTGCTCGGCAAGCTGGCCGAGGGCATCGCGGTGGAGGGCATGGAGTCGCTCACCCCGGCGCTCATCGGCGGTGCTGCCATGCAGCTGCTCACCGATCTGGTGCCGGCCGGCACGCACGTGCTGGTCGCCGATCCCGAGCGGGTCCGCAGTCGCGCCGCCGACCTGGTGCGCACCGCGGAGGAGTTCCTCGACGCGTCCTGGGCGATGGCCGCGGAGGCGGGAGTGGCCCCGCTGGACCTCGGGGCGTCGTCGTTCCGCGACCTCGCCGACGTCGAGGCCGCGGCCCGCGGCCGGGGGCTGCCCTGGTGGACAACCGGGTCGTTCACCGTCCAGGCCGAGGACGACGAGCACCAGGTCACCCTGGACGCGACGCCGGTGGACAGGTTCCACGGCGAGCAGGTGGCCGCGGTGAAGAAGATGCGGGACTGGCACCGGCAGGGGTGGCGGGTCGTCGTCACCTTCGCCGGCCCGGGCCCCGCCCAGCGCGCCGCGGACCAGTTCATGGAGGCCGAGCTCGGCGCCCGCCTGGTGCCCGACATCGACCGGGCGCCGGACAAGGCGCTGACCCACGTCACGCAGGGCAACCTCGAGGCCGGGTTCGCCTTTCCCGGCATCGGCCTGGCGCTGCTCACCGAGCACGACCTCACCGGCCAGCGCGGCACCTCGATGCGCGACGCGACCAAGATGCCGGCCCGCCGGCGCAACGCCGTCGACCTGGTGCAGCTGCAGCCCGGCGACCTCGTCGTCCACGAGCAGCACGGCATCGGCCGCTACATCGAGATGATCAGCCGCACCGTCAACGGCGGGCAGCGCGACTACCTGATCGTCGAGTACGCGGCGTCGCGGCGGAACCAGCCGGCCGACCGGCTGTTCGTGCCGACCGACTCCCTCGACCAGCTCACCCGCTACGTGGGCGGCGAGGCCCCGTCCCTGTCCAAGCTCGGCGGCGCGGACTGGAAGAACACCAAGGCCAAGGCCCGCAAGGCGGTCAAGCAGATCGCCGGCGAGCTGATCCGGCTGTACTCCGCGCGGATGGCCAGCAAGGGCCACGCCTACGGGCCCGACACGATCTGGCAGCGCGAGCTCGAGGACGCCTTCCCCTTCCAGGAGACGCCCGACCAGCTGGCCGCGATCGACGAGGTCAAGGCGGACATGCAGAACCCGATCCCGATGGACCGGATCATCTGCGGCGACGTCGGCTACGGGAAGACCGAGATCGCGATCCGCGCGGCGTTCAAGGCGGTGCAGGACGGCAAGCAGGTCGCCGTCCTGGTGCCGACGACGCTGCTGGCCAACCAGCACTTCAAGACCTTCTCCGAGCGCGTCGCGCAGTTCCCGGTGACGGTGAAGGTGCTCTCCCGGTTCCAGTCGGACAAGGAGACCACCGAGATCCTCCGCCAGCTCGCCGCCGGGGAGGTCGACATCCTGGTCGGCACCCACCGGCTGCTGCAGCCGACGACCCGGTGGAAGGACCTCGGTCTGGTCATCGTCGACGAGGAGCAGCGGTTCGGCGTCGAGCACAAGGAGTACCTGAAGACGATGCGGACGGCGGTCGACGTCCTCTCGATGTCGGCCACTCCGATCCCGCGCACGCTGGAGATGTCGCTGACCGGCATCCGCGAGATGTCGACGATCCTCACCCCGCCCGAGGAGCGGCACCCGGTGCTCACCTACGTGGGCGCCTGGGCCGACAAGCAGATGGCGGCGGCGATCCGGCGCGAGCTGCTGCGCGACGGCCAGGTCTTCGTGATCCACAACCGGGTGCAGTCGATCGACAAGGCCGCGGCGAAGATCCGGCACCTGGTTCCGGAGGCCCGGGTCGCGGTCGGCCACGGCCAGATGAGCGAGGCCGAGCTCGAGCGGGTCATGGTCGGGTTCTGGGAGAAGGAGTACGACGTCCTGGTCGCGACCACGATCGTCGAGTCCGGCCTGGACATCCCGAACGCCAACACCCTGATCGTCGACCGCGCCGACACCTTCGGCCTCTCCCAGCTGCACCAGATCCGTGGCCGCGTCGGCCGTGGGCGGGAGCGGGCCTACGCCTACTTCACCTACGACCCGACCCGCACGCTCACCGAGACCTCGGTGGACCGGCTGACCACGATCGCGAACAACACCGACCTCGGCGCCGGCATGGCCGTGGCGATGAAGGACCTGGAGATCCGCGGCTCGGGCAACCTGCTCGGCGGCGAGCAGTCCGGGCACATCGCCGGCGTCGGCTTCGACCTCTACGTGCGGCTGGTCGGCGAGGCCGTGGCCGACTACCGCTCCCAGGTGACCGGCGAGGACGCTCCCGTCGAGCCGGTCGAGGTCCGGGTGGACCTGCCGGTCGACGCGCACCTGCCGCACGACTACATCCCGGGCGAGCGGCTGCGCATGGAGGCCTACCGCAAGGTCGCCTCGATCTCCGACGACGACCAGGCGCAGGCGGTGCTCGACGAGCTCACCGACCGGTACGGCGCTCCGCCGGCGCCGGTGCTCAACCTGCTCGCGGTGGCCCGGTTCCGGGTGGCGATGCGCGCGCTCGGCATCACCGAGGTGTCGCTGCAGGGCCGGAACATCCGGATCGGCCCGGTCGACCTGCCGGAGTCCAAGCAGATGCGGCTGGCCCGGCTGGCCGACGGCGCCTCGTACAAGGCGGCGGTGGAGACGATCGTGCTGAAGATGCCGGTCGGCCCCGACCGCCGCACCCCGCTGCGCGACGTCGCCCTGCTGGAGAACCTGCACTCGGTGCTGCGGGCGGTGCTCGACACCCCTGTGGCGGCGGCCTCCTGAGGCACAGCTCACACGGGGTGTGGGAGGGTCCCGGCGTGCTGACGCGCCGAGCTCCCCGCGCCCGGGCCGCCGTCCTGGTGGTGGCCGCCGCCCTGCCGATCCTCGCCGGGTGCCGGTCGGCGCCCGACGTCGCGGCCTACGTCGGCGACGAGCAGGTCACCGTGACCGAGCTCGAGGATGCGGTTCGCGATCGGCTGACCGACGACGGCGTCGCCGGCTACGCCGAGCAGAGCGGCGACGCGGAATTCACCCGCCTCGTGCTCGACGGGCTGATCCAGCGCGAGGTGTACTCGGCCGCGGCGGAGCGCCTGGACGTGCGCATCGACGACGACGACGTCACCCGCCGGATCGAGCAGCTGTTCGAGGAGCAGGTGGACGCGGCCTACCAGCAGCTGGCGGAGCAGCAGGGCCTCGGCCGGGCGGACGTGCGCGAGCTGGTCCGCCAGCAGCTGCTCCGGCGCGAGCTGGCCGCCCGCGAGGGCGAGGCCGACGCCCTGGAGGAGTCGGCCCTGCGCGAGCGCTACGACGAGGTGCGGCCCACCCTCGCCCAGCTCGAGTTCGGGTACCTGACCGTGCCCGACCAGGGGGTCGCCGACTCGGTCCTGCGTGATCTGACCGCCGCCCCGGCTCGGTACGCCGAGCTCGCCGCGCAGTTCCCAGGGCCGTTCACGCTGCCGGAGCTGGACCGCCGCGCGCCGGACGAGGTGCCGCCCCCGCTGGCCGACCAGCTGCAGGCCGCGGCGCCCGGCACCGGCTTCACCGCCGCGATCGAGGAGACCGGGGGCGTGGTCGTGGGCTTCGTCGCCGAGACGGTCTTCCCGTCCTTCGAGGACCTCCGCCCGCAGCTGGAGGAGGAGGCCGCGGGACAGGCCGACGCCGCGGGCGACGAGCTGGTCGCCGAGGTACGCGACGATCTCGACCTGCGGGTCAACCCGCGCTACGGCGTCCTCGAGAAGGGGCGGTTGGTCGAGGGCGAGGGCGGAGTCGTCGCCCTGCTCGAGGACGCGGCCGAGGCGACCGAGGGTGGCGCGGCAGACTGACCGGGTGCCCGTCGCGCTCGCTCTGACCGTCAGCTCCTCCCTGCCCGGCCTGCTGGGCCCCGCCAGCTGGCGGGCGGTCTCCTCCGGAGCGCCGCTGGCCGCGCTGCCGGGAGCGGCGGCGACCGCCGAGGTGCTGCGCGCCGAGGGGTGGGCGGTCACAGACGTCCCCGACACCGCCGCCGCGGAGGCGCTGCCCGGCGAGGTCGTGCTGCTCGTGCCCGACGACGAGCCGATCGCCGCGCCGTCGGTGGTCGAGGGAACTCCTCGCCCGGCCGGTGCCCGGTTGCTCGACGTCGTCGCCGTCATGGACCGGCTCCGCTCGCCCGGCGGTTGCCCCTGGGACGCCGAGCAGACGCACGCCTCGCTGCGCGGCTACCTGCTGGAGGAGGCGCACGAGGCCTACGACGCGATCGTCGACGACGACGCGGTGGGGATGCGCGAGGAGCTGGGCGACGTCCTGCTGCAGGTGGTCTTCCACGCCCGGGTCGCCGCCGAGGCCGCCGCCGACCGCCGCTTCGACGTCGACGACGTCGCCGGGGACCTGGTGGACAAGCTGGTCCGCCGGCACCCGCACGTCTTCGGGGACGCGGGCCCGCGTGATGTCGCGCAGGTCGAGGCCGGCTGGGACGAGATCAAGAAGGCCGAGAAGCAGCGGACGTCGCCGACCGAGGGAGTCTCCCGGTCGCAGCCGGCGGCCTCCTGGGGCGCCGCGCTGGTCCGCCGGGCAGGTCGGGCCGGGCTCTCGACACCCCCGCCGGCGGAGCTCACCGTGCGCAGCCCCGAGGAGCTGGGGGAGCGGCTGCTCGCCGTCGTCGCCGCTGCCGAGGGCCGCGGCTGGGACGTCGAGGACGCGCTGCGCGAGGCGGTGCGGCGGTACGCCGGGGAACTGGACGCGGAGGCTGCGGCGGCGGCTGCCACGGCCTCGGCGGACCGACCGGCCTAGTCCTTCTCTCCCCGTTCGTCCACCGGTCGGCGCCTCGTCCACAGGACGGATCTCCGCTGGTCAGGACGCCGTCCCCCGGTATCATCGAACACATGTTCGATACGGGGTGGATCGATGGGGCAGACATTCGCCCGTCCCCGTTCGAACGCGCGCTCTCCACGGCGTTGCTCGATCGTCCGCGGCCGCTCGTGGTCGAGGTCGTGCACCCCGACCGGGTGGTCGCTTGGGAGCGAGGCCCGCTCCCTGGTGGCTGCACGGGGCGCCGGCCGGCAGGGCAGGACTCCGCGCCGGACGATCTCGCCGACCTGAGGGGTGTCCTCGACGTGGGCATCGACCACCTGGAGCAGGCCGTCGCCGCGTCCCGGGCGATCGCACGCCTGTCGGCCGTGGTCGCGACGTCGCTGGCCGCGTTCGCCCGCTGCCGACCGGCGGCGCTGCTGGACCGGCAGCCGGGGGAGCAGGGGGCCATGTCGGCCGCGACCCGGAACGCGCGCCCTGCTGCGCTGTCCGAGGTGAGCGAGTGGGCGGTCGACGAGGTGGCCCCCTCGCTGAGCGTCACCTCGGCGGCGGCCGGAGCGCAGCTGGTGGAGTCGCTGACGCTCGTCGAGCGGCTCCCCGGCACGCTCGACCTGCTCGCGCGTGGCGAGCTGAGCCCGGCGCACGCCCGGCAGATGGTGAACGTGGTCGGCCCGGTCGAGGACGACGTGCTGCGCGCCGAGATCGAGGCCCACGTGCTGGGCCTGCGCGGCCGCAAGACGCCTCCTCAACTCGGCGACTGCGCGCGGCGGGTCGTGCTCCGCAAGGACGCCGATGCCGCGGCGCGCAAGCTGGTGGCCGCGGTCCGGGAGCGCGGTGTGCGGCTGTTCGACCGTCGCGACGGCACGGGCACGGTCTCGATCGATCTGCCGCTGCCCGCCGCGGCGGCGATCTACCGGGCGCTGGAGAGGTACGCCGACGAAGCCCGGACCGACGGCGACGAGCGGACGAAGCAGCAGCGCATGGCCGACTGCATCCAGGACCTGGTCCTGCGACCGGGCGAGAACGGTATGCCCCCGGTCACCGTCGCGCTCACCCTCGTGGCCACGCTGGAGACGATGCTGGGTGGGGCCGAGCCCGGGCAGCTCGAGGGCAAGCTGGTGTCGGCCGAGATGGTTCGTGAGCTGGCGTACACGCTCGGCCTGCTGCCGCGCCCCGAGCCCGATCTCGCGGACCTGCCCGAGCCCGATCTGGCGGACCTGCCCGACCCCGCTGCGGCCCACCCCCACCCCGAGCCCCGCCCTTACCCGCCCAGGAGCGAGGCAGCACCGGCGCCCACTCCCGTGGAGGACCGCACGCTGAGCGAATGGCTCGCGCTGGCCCGGGCGCGGAACGAGGCCGCGGTCAGGGAGGCGTTGACCGGTGCGAAGCAGGCGATCCTCGACGGCACCTGGACCGACGGCGAGCAGCGCGCACTCCTGGACGTGGGAGCGCTGGTCGGCGTGCGCGACACCGACGGGACGGGCCTCGCGCATCGGCCGCACATCGCCGTCGTGGACAAGCTGCGCGGGAGCCTGGTCGCGCTGACCGACGCCGCGGGCATCTGCCGCGGGTCGGCCCTCGGTCCACCACCAGCGACTGCCGGCTACACCCCGGGCGCGGCTCTGGACCGCTTCGTCCGGCTGCGCGACCGGCGCTGCCGTTTCCCGGGGTGCCGCGCCCGTGCGCGCACCTGCGACCTCGACCATCGACAGGAGTGGCCCGAGGGCGCGACCTCGCACGAGAACCTCTGCTGCCTGTGCGAGCACCATCACCGGCTCAAGCACCAGGCGCCGGGCTGGCGCTTCGACGAGTCGGACGATGGGGGGCTGGCGATCACCATGCCCAGCGGCGAGGTGCTGATCAGCCACCCGCCGCGGTTCGGCAGCGACGTCGACGTCCCGCCCTTCTAGTCGCGGCACGCAGGCAACCAACCAGCGAGCCGAGGGACCGGTCATGCCGTCGGCGTCCCCAAGCGGTCCACTCAGGGGCGGCTCCTAGGGTGGTGAGGTGCTTCGCCGAAAGCGACTGAAGGTCGACGACCCACGCCTCGTGTGGCCCTCTTGGTCGGTCGACCTGCCAGGTCTGTCTGAAGCAAACGCGAAGCGCGTCATCGCGTGGTCCGCCAAGGAGCAACTCGCGATCGGCGGCAGCCCGGTCGATCCCGCTGTCTCATTCACATCTCACATCGACCGAGCGATGGCCGAGTCTCTGCGTGATGGGTTGCGTATCGCACTCGACTCGAAGGCGTTGAGCGAAGAACAGCGGGACCTGATGGCCGGCTTCGCGGAGACGCTGGACGACTGGCTAGCCAACGCCACGGACTGACCCCGCACTCGTCTGGAGGTCAGTGTCAGGCCGGAGCACGCATGGCGCGTGTCTGCTCAGCTGCCCGGTCCCTGAGCGGCTCACTAAGGGACGTCTGGTGGCCTCATGCCGTTCCGCCTGGCGTAGTGCTCGTTGATCCGTCGACGTACCGGGGGTAGGCGAAGCAACATCATGCCTACGAACACGCCAGTTGGCCCCGCCGCCCCGTTCCAAGTGTCGCCGCCAAGCCAGTATCCGAGGCCTGCGGAGCAAGCGATGAGCAGAAGGTAGACCGGCACGACGACGGTCAGCGGCGCCCGGAAGAAGGGGTGCTGGTCGCCCCTTGAAGACCTTCTGGTGCCCACGGCTGAACCTTGTCATGCTCGCCACAGAGCCCCCGGTGTCTGAGCGCAGTTCACTGAGTGGGGTGTCCCTGAAGCCGCTTCAGGGCGAGTTCTGCGGACCGGGCAGGCGAGGGCTGGTCCGGACCTGGCGTTCGGCGGGCCATCGCTGAGAAGCCTGGCGGTGCGCTGGTGACGAGCGGGAACGCCCCGCCCGGTTAGGCTGTCCGGCGTGCCGAGCATCGATGCCGTAGGCGCGCGGGAGATCCTGGACTCGCGCGGAAACCCCACCGTTGAGGTCGAGGTCGCCCTCGACGACGGGACGATCGCCCGGGCCGCCGTGCCCAGCGGCGCCTCCACGGGAGCCTTCGAGGCCGTGGAGCTGCGCGACGGCGGTGAGCGCTACGGCGGGAAGGGCGTGACCAAGGCCGTCGACGGCGTCCTCGACGTCATCGGCCCGGAGCTCGTCGGCTACGAGGCCACCGAGCAGCGCCTGGTCGACCAGCGCCTGATCGACCTCGACGGCACGCCGGACAAGTCGCGGCTGGGCGCCAACGCCATCCTCGGCGTCAGCCTCGCCGTCGCCCGCGCCGCCGCGGACTCCACCGGCCTGCCGCTGTTCCGCTACGTCGGCGGCCCCTCGGCGCACCTGCTGCCGGTGCCGATGATGAACATCCTCAACGGTGGCGCCCACGCCGACAGCAACGTCGACGTCCAGGAGTTCATGATCGCCCCGATCGGCGCGGCGACCTTCGCCGAGGCGCTGGCCATGGGCACCGAGACCTACCACGCGCTCAAGGCCGTCCTGAAGCAGCGCGGGCTCTCCACCGGCCTGGGCGACGAGGGCGGCTTCGCCCCGTCGCTGCCCAGCAACCGCGACGCCCTGGACCTGATCGTGGAGGCCGTGCAGGCCGCCGGGTACACCGTCGGCACCGACATCGCGTTCGCGCTGGACGTCGCGGCCACCGAGTTCCACTCGGGCGGCTCCTACGCCTTCGAGGGCAAGCAGCTGTCGTCGGACGAGATGGCCGAGTACTACACCGGCCTGGTCGACGCCTTCCCGATCGTCTCGATCGAGGACCCGCTGGACGAGCAGGACTGGACGGGCTGGGTCTCGCTGACCCAGGCCCTCGGCGACCGCGTGCAGCTCGTCGGCGACGACCTGTTCGTCACCAACCCCGCGCGGCTGGCCGACGGCATCGCGCAGGGCGCGGCCAACGCCCTGCTCGTCAAGGTCAACCAGATCGGCACGCTCACCGAGACCCTCGACGCGGTCAACCTGGCCCACCGCAGCGGCTACCGCTCGATGATGAGCCACCGCTCGGGCGAGACCGAGGACACCACGATCGCCGACCTCGCCGTCGCCACCGACTGCGGGCAGATCAAGACCGGTGCCCCGGCCCGCAGCGAGCGCGTGGCCAAGTACAACCAGCTGCTGCGCATCGAGGAGGAGCTCGACGACGCCGCCCGCTACGCCGGTGCGTCGGCCTTCCCGCGGCTGAAGGTCTGATCGGGAGCGGATGAGCAGCGTTCGGGGGCGGCGGGGAGGCCCCCCGGCCGACGGCGGTCGCGGCGGCCGGGTCTCCCGCGCCACCGGCCGGGTGCCACGGGTGCACTCGACCCGGCCGGTGCCCTCGGGCCTGCGGTCGGGAGCCTCCAGCCGTCCCGGGCAGCGGCGCACCGACCGCCGTCCCGAACGCCGCTCGTCCGCCTCGGCGCGGCGCCGGCCGCTGTTCACCGGCCGGGCCGTGCTGCTGGTCGGGCTGATCCTGCTGCTCGCGCTCACCCTCGCCGGCCCGATCCGGCAGTACCTGGCCGGGCAGGCGGAGCTGGCCCGGCTGGCCGCCGAGGGCGAGGCGCTGGACCAGCGCGCCGCCGACCTGCGCGACGAGCTGGACCGGCAGTCCGACCCCGCCTACGTGGAGCGGGAGGCGCGGGAGCGGCTGGCCTACGTGCTGCCCGGTGACCGGCTGGTCATCGTCGTCGACGGCGAGGCGGTCGAGGGCGACGCGGGAACGCTGGCCGAGGCGACCGAGGAGCCCGAGCCCCTGTCCTGGTACGAGGGTCTGATGGCGTCGGTCGCCGACGCCGACGGAGGAGCGACGAAGTGAGCGAGCCGGTGTCCCCGGAGGACCGGGAGACCGTCGAACGGCAGCTGGGTCGTGCACCGCGGGCCCTGACCGCCGTGGCGCACCGCTGTCCGTGCGGTCAGCCCGACGTCGTCGAGACCGCTCCGCGGCTGGAGGACGGCACTCCGTTCCCGACCCTCTACTACCTGACCTGCCCCCGGGCGTCGGCCGCCGCGAGCCGGCTGGAGTCGGCGGGCCGCATGCGCGAGTGGCAGGACGAGCTGGCCACGAACCCGGAGCTCGCCGAGGGGTACCAGGCGGCGCACGAGGCCTACCTCGCCACCCGCGACGCCAAGGACGTGCTGCCCACCCGGTCCACCGCCGGCGGGATGCCGGACCGGGTCAAGTGCCTGCACGCCCTGGCCGGGCACGCCCTCGCGGCCGGCCCCGGCGTGAACCCGGTCGGCGACCGCGCGGTCGACGAGATGGGGGAGTGGTGGGCGAAGGGCCCGTGCGCGCTCCCCGAATCAGGGGACGACGCGTGACCCGGGTCGCGGCGATCGACTGCGGCACGAACTCCATCCGCCTGCTGGTGGCCGACGTCCCCGCCCAGGGCGGGCACACCGACCTGCTGCGCCGGATGGAGGTCGTCCGGCTCGGCCAGGGCGTCGACGCCACCGGCCGGCTGGCCCCGGAGGCCATCGAGCGCACCCGGGTCGTGCTCGCCGAGTACGCCGCGCAGGCCCGCGAGCTGGGCGCCGAGAGGGTGCGGATGGTGGCCACCAGCGCGACCCGGGACGCCGCCAACCGCGCCGACTTCGAGGACATGGTGCAGACGACGCTCGGCCGCCTGCCCGACGTCGTGACCGGCCGGGAGGAGGCCGAGCTCTCCTTCCTCGGCGCCACCGGCTCCATCGCGGCGGCGGCCGCTGCCCACGACCTGGCCCCCGCCCCGGCGCCCTGGCTCGTGGTCGACATCGGCGGCGGCTCCACCGAGTTCGTGCTCGGCGGGACCGACGGCGTGACTGCGGCGCGATCGGTCGACATCGGCTGCGTGCGGCTCACCGAGCGGCACCTGCGCGACGACCCGCCCACCGCGGAACAGGTCGCGCTGGCCGAGCGCGACATCCGGGCGGCGCTGGCCGAGGTGACCGCCGAGGTGCCGGTCGGCCAGGCCGCGAGCCTGGTGGGGCTGGCGGGCTCGGTCACCACGGTGGCCGCCCTGGCACTGGAGCTGCCGGACTACGACTCCGAGGCCATCCACGGTTCGCGGATCGCGGTCGAGGACGTCCGCCGGACCTCGGCCGACCTCCTCGAGGCCACCCGGGAGCGCCGGGCCGCGGAGCCCGTCATGCACCCCGGGCGGGTCGACGTCATCGGTGCCGGCGCGCTGATCCTGCGGGTGCTGATGGACGAGTTCGGCCTGTCCGAGGTGACCGTCAGCGAGCACGACATCCTCGACGGCATCGCCCTGCGACTGGCACGTGGCAACTGACGCGGGCGGCTTCCCCGTCACGCGCACGCCCGCCGGGGTGGCCCGGTCGGCGCGCAGCACTCCTGACCTGACCGTCCTGGATGCGCGGATCTCCGGCTGCTACGCCTGCCCCCGCCTGGTCACCTGGCGGGAGGAGGTCGCCCAGGTGAAGCGGGCCTCGTTCCGGGACGAGGACTACTGGGGCCGTCCGGTGCCGGGGCTGGGTCCGGCCGACGCGCGGATCGCCGTCGTCGGCCTGGCGCCGGCCGCGCACGGCGGCAACCGGACCGGCCGGGTCTTCACCGGCGACCGCAGCGGCGACTGGATCTTCGCCGCGCTCTGGCGGGCCGGGCTGGCCAACCAGCCGACGTCGACCCATATCGGCGACGGCCTGGAGCTGACCGACGTGCGGGTGGCCGCCGCGGTGCGCTGCGCTCCGCCGGCGAACGCGCCGACTCCGGAGGAGCGGGACACCTGCTCGCCCTGGCTGGCCCGCGAGCTGGAGCTGCTGCCCCGGCTGCGGGTGATCGTCGTCCTCGGCGGCTTCGGCTGGACCGCGCTCTGGCCGGTGCTCGCTGCGGCGGGGTACGCGCTGCCCCGGCCCCGACCGGCGTTCGGGCACGGCGTGGAGGTGTCGCTGGAAGGCCCGCGCGGGCTGTTGACCCTGCTGGGCAGCTACCACGTCAGCCAGCAGAACACCTTCACCGGACGGCTCACCGAGCCGATGCTCGACGCCGTCCTCTCCCGAGCGACCGAGCTGGCCGCCGGTTGATCAGTGCGCCGACAGGTGCGCCGCCAGCGCCTCGCCGAGCGCGGTGACGGCGGTCGTCGACTCCCGGACCGAGCCGGCCGAGACCTGGAAGACGTGCCACATGCCGTCGAAGCGGCGCAGGTCGACCGGCACCCCCGCGGCCCGGGCGAGCTCGGCGAGCCGCACCGCCTCGCCGAGCAGGATCTCCCGGCTGCCCACCTGCACGACCATCGGCGGGAGGCCGCCCAGGTCCGCGGCCAGCGGAAAGAGCTCCGGCGCGCGCAGGTCGCGGCCGGGCGCGAACTGCGCGGCACATCGGGCCATCCACGCCGGCTGCAGCATCGGGTCGACCAGGTCGTCCCGCCGGTCGGCGCCGGAGAGGTCCAGCCACGGCGAGATGAGGGCCAGCGCCGCCGGGAGCGGACTGCCCTCGTCGCGCAGCCGGAGCGCCGCGGTCAGGGCCAGCCAGCCGCCCGCGGAGTCACCGGCGAGGACGGTCCGCTCCGGGCGGTCGGTTCGCTCCCGCAGCTCGCGGTAGGCGGCCAGGGCGTCGTCCAGGGCAGCCGGGAACGGGTGCTCGGGGGCCAGCCGGTAGTCCAGCAGGTGCACGACCGCGCCCGAGGTGGCCGCGATGTAGGTGGCGAGCGTCCGGTGCGTGGCGGCGGAGCCGTTGGTGAAGCCGCCGCCGTGCAGGTACAGGATCTCGCCCGTGGACGGCGTGCTGTCGGGGACCATCACCTCGGTCGGCCGCCCGCCCAGCGTGCCCGGTCGGACGTCGATCCCCGGCGCGGGCGGCGTCGCCGCGCTGACCGTGTCCAGCCAGCGCCGCTGCACGGCCACCGGCACGCGGTCGCTCAGGACCGGGCGCACGAGGGTGCGGACGACGGTGCGCATGACGCCGGCGGGCAGCTGGGGTGGTCGTCTCGGGGCCAACGGTTCCTCCGGTACGGGATCGGGGGCAGCGGGGTCACCGTAAGGCCAGGGCCGGATACCGTGCGCAGCACGCCCCCGTAGCCCAATCGGCAGAGGCAGACCCCTTAAAAGGGTTGGAGTGTCGGTTCGAGTCCGACCGGGGGCACCGCAGAGCCCTGTGAGCAACGGCACCGACCCGATCGTCCGGTAAACCGACCGATCCGGTCGGTTGCCCGTAACCTGTTTTCCGTGGCCAGACCGTTCCGGCAGCAGATCGACGAGGGCATCCTCGATCGCGCAGCTGCGCTGTTCGCCCGCCAGGGCTTCGCCAAGACCTCGATCCAGGACATCGCCGACGCCGTCGGCCTGTCCAAGGCCGGGCTCCTGCACCACTTCCCGAGCAAGGACGCGCTGCGCGAGGCGGTGATCGCGCAGGTCGCCACCGTGGCCGACCGGGTGCTCGACACCGTCCGCCACCTGCCGGCCGGCCCCGACCGCGACCGGTGCGCCGTCGAGTTCGTGGTGGACGCCGCCCTGGCGCACCCTGGACTCGTGGCCCTGCTCATCGCTCCCATGACGCGGGGCGACGGCGGGGCGCTGACCGACGGCGCCGCACCCGAGGCCGCCGTGCTGGAGGCCTTCGGGGTCGACCTGGAGACCACGGGTCCCGAGCGGGTCGTGCGGGTGCTCGGCGCCCTGGGGGCGCTGGCCGTCCTCACCCTCGCGGCGCACGACCAGGACCAGACCACCGCGTGGCGCGCGCACCTCGCCGCCACCTGCTTCGACGCGCTCGGCCACGGCCGTTCCGCCGCTCTTCCCAGCTCCGACCAGGTGGAGGCCTGACCAGCATGGCTCTTCTGTTGTCCCGACTCGGCGCGTTCTCGCACCGGCACCGGCTCTCCGTCGTCCTCGTCTGGCTGGCGGTCCTCGCCGGTGGCGGCGTCGGCGCCGTGACCCTGGCCGGTGAGACCTCCAGCAGCTTCTCCATCCCGGGCCAGGAGTCCACCGTCGCCCTCGAGCGGATCGGCGACGAGTTCGGCGCCGGGGGCGAGGGCGCGACCGCACGCGTGGTCGTCGTCGCCCCGGACGGTCAGACGCTGACCACGCCGGAGGGCGCGACGGCGATCGGTGAGCTGGTCGCCGAGCTCGGGGAACTGCCCGGCGTGGTCTCCGCGACGAACCCGCTGGACCCCGCCGCACCCTCGGTCAACCGGGAGCAGGACACCGCGTACAGCACGGTCACCTACGACGCGGCTCCCGGAGAGGTCACCCCGGCCCAGCAGGAGGCGCTCCTCGAGGCCGTCGACGGCGCCCGCGACAGCGGCTTCACCGTCGAGGCCGCCGGCGAGGCCACCCAGGAGGTGCCGCACGTCGGCGGGCCCTCCGAGGCGATCGGCGTCCTCGTCGCGCTGCTCGTCCTCGCCATCACCTACGGGGCGCTCGCCGTCGCCGGCATGAACCTGCTGACGGCGACCGTCGGAGTCGGCATCGGCGTCCTCGGCGTCACCATTGCCACCGGGTTCACCGACCTGTCCTCGACCACCCCGACGCTGGCCGCCATGCTCGGCCTGGCCGTGGGCATCGACTACGCGCTCTTCATCATCACGCGCTACCGGCAGGAGCTCCGCCAGGGCTCCGACGTCGGCACGGCCATCTCCACCGCCGTGGGCACCGCCGGGTCGGCGGTCGTCACCGCCGGCCTCACCGTGGTCATCGCGCTGGCCGGCCTGTTCGTCGTCGGCATCCCGTTCCTGACCCAGATGGGTGTCGCGGCCGCCGCGACCATCGTCGTCGCCGTCCTCGTCGCCCTGACCCTGGTCCCGGCCGCGCTGAGCTTCTTCGGCCGCCGCGCGCTGCCGAAGAAGCAGCGCGCCGAGGCTCCCGGTGGAGCACCGATCGGCCGGGGCTTCCTCGCCGGCTGGGCCGCCGCCGTCGCCCGCCACCGCGTCGTCAGCCTGCTGCTGAGCATCGTGGTCCTCGGCGTGCTCTCGATCCCGTTCTTCTCCATGCAGACGACGCTGGTGCAGATGCCGGCGGCCGACAGCACCCAGGAGCGGGCCGAGCAGCTCCTCTCCGACGGCTTCGGCCCGGGCTTCAACGGCCCGCTCGCCGTCCTGTTCGAGGGCGAGGGCGCTGCCGAGGTCGCCGCCGGCGTCACCGCCGCGATCAGCGAGGTCGACGACGTCGTCACCGTCACCCCGCCGACCCCCAACGCCGACGGCACCGCAGCCCTGCTCAGCGTCATCCCGGAGTCCGGCCCGACCGACCCGGCGACCGAGCAGCTGGTCGCCGACCTCCGTGCCGAGCTGGCCGACCTCGACGGCGGCGTCGAGGCCTCGGTCACCGGTGCGACCGCGGTGAGCGTGGACGTCGCGCAGAGCCTGGACGAGGCGCTGCCGGTCTACCTCGGTCTGGTCGTGGGTCTGGCGCTGGTCCTGCTGGTGCTGGTCTTCCGGTCGATCCTGGTGCCGCTGGTCGGCGTCCTGGGCTTCGTCCTCACCGTCGGCGCCTCGCTCGGCGCCACCGTCGCGGTGTTCCAGTGGGGCTGGCTGGCCGACGTCGTCAACCTCGACGGCACCGGCCCGCTGATCAGCCTGACGCCGATCCTCGTGATCGGGATCCTCTTCGGCCTGGCGATGGACTACCAGATCTTCCTGGTGTCCCGGATGCACGAGGCGCACAGCCACGGGGCCTCGCCGCTGGACTCGATCCGCACCGGCTTCCGCCAGGCGGCGCCCGTCGTCGTCGCGGCCGCGCTGATCATGTTCTCGGTGTTCGCCGGGTTCGTGCCGGCCGGTGAGGCGACGATCAAGTCGATCGCCTTCGCGCTCGCCGCCGGCATCCTCTTCGACGCCTTCGTCGTCCGCATGGTGCTCGTCCCGGCCGCGCTGGCGCTGATGGGGGAGAAGGCCTGGTGGCTGCCCCGCTGGCTGCAGTGGCTGCCGGTGCTCGACGTCGAGGGCTCGGCTCTGGAGAAGTCGACGACCGGCCGCCACGCGGCTCCCGAGCTGGTCTCCGCCGAGAACTGAGCCCCCGGACGGGCCTGACCGCCGCAGGGTGGGTAGGCCCGTCCCATGGCACGCAACGCCGCGGTGGCGGCGACCGGGCAGTGGACCGACCCGGACGACGGGATCCGCTATCCCTCCGGGGAGGTCCACGCCTGGGAGCGGGGCCGCAACGAGACAGCCTGCGGGCTCGCGCTCAGCAGGTCCCGGCTGTCCCGCTTCCCGCACGTGCCGTGGCCCGACGTCCAGCCGGAGTCGGGGCGGCACGCCGAGGAGGTGCAGCTGGTCTGCCGGAAGTGCCGAGCGGCACAGGGTGCCCGCCGCGACGAGCGGGGCTGGCAGCGCACCAACCCGCGACCGTGAGTACGCAGGTCGACCCGCATGTCCGCCCGCATGGCCCGCACGAGGGAACCTGGGCCCTCAGGAACGCTTTCGGCGTGTCGGGCGTTGACCAGACCGAGTGGAGTGCACGAAGTTGGCTCCACGACCGACGAGTCCTCTCGAGGAGATGACGATGGCCAGTAAGAACCCGGCGTTCAGCCGCGGCTTCGGCAACAACGCAGGCCCCGGCCAGCCCTACGCCGGTGGGGGCAACGCGCCCCAGTACGGGGCGCCGCAGTACGGCGCCCCGGGCCAGTACGGCGCCCCCCAGTACGGCGCCCCGGCCCCGCAGGACCAGTACTCCGCCCCGTCGCCGTACGGCACGAGCCCGGCGACGCGGTACATGACGATGGACGACGTCGTCACCAAGACCGGCATCTCGTTCCTGGTGACCGTCCTGGCCGCCGCAGCGGTCTGGGCGATGCCCGGCAACGCGGCCTGGGGCCTCGCGCTCCCCGCGGTGCTGGTCGCCTTCGTGCTCGGTCTGGTCATCAGCTTCAAGCAGATCGCCAACCCGGTCGCGACGCTCGCCTACGGCGCCCTCTTCGGTGTCGCGCTCGGCGCGATCAGCGAGGCCTTCGACTCGATGTTCCCGGGCATCGTGATGCAGGCGGTGATCGGCACCTTCGGTGTGTTCGCGGGCATGCTGGTGATCTACAAGACCGGCGCGATCCGCGTGACCCCGAAGTTCACCCGCTGGATGATGGGCGCCCTCATCGGCGTCCTGGTCCTCGTCGTGGCGAACCTCGTGGCCGGCTTCTTCGTCGAGGGTGGTCTGGGTCTGCGTGACGGCGGCCCGCTGGCGATCATCTTCAGCCTCGTCGTGATCGGTGTGGCGGCGTTCTCGCTGCTGCTCGACTTCGACATGGCCGACGAGGCCATCCGTCGCGGCGCCCCGGCGAAGTTCGCCTGGTACATCGCCTTCGGCCTGCTGGTCACGGTCATCTGGCTGTACATGGAGATCCTGCGCCTGCTGTCGTTCCTCCAGGACGACTGAGCGCCAGCGCATACGACAGTGGCCCGGTCCCCCTCGCGGGGGGCCGGGCCACTGTCGTTCCTGCGTCAGCGCATCAGCTGAGGCGCTCGAGCACCATCGCCATGCCCATGCCGCCACCCACGCACATCGTCTCCAGGCCGAAGGTCTTGTCCTTGGTCTGCAGGCCGTTGATCAGCGTGCCGGTGATCCGGGCGCCGGTGCTGCCGAAGGGGTGCCCGACGGCGATGGCGCCACCGTGCACGTTCAGCTTGTCGATGTCGATGTTCAGGTCGCGGTAGCTCGGGATGACCTGCGCGGCGAACGCCTCGTTGATCTCGACGAGGTCGATGTCGTCGATGGTCATGCCGGCGCGCTTGAGCGCCAGCTTCGAGGCGTCGACCGGGCCGTAGCCCATGATCTCCGGCGAGAGGCCGGTGACCGCGGTCGAGACCACGCGGGCCAGCGGGGTGAGGCCCAGCTCGGCGGCCTTGGTGTCGCTCATGATGACCACGGCGGAGGCGCCGTCGTTGAGCGGGCAGGCGTTGCCGGCGGTGACCCGGCCGTCGGGGCGGAAGACCGGCTTGAGACCGGAGATGCCCTCGAGGGTGGTGCCCGGCCGCGGGCCGTCGTCCTTGGTGACGACGGTGCCGTCGGGCAGCGTGATCGGGACGATCTCGCGGTCCCAGAAGCCGTTGTTGATGGACTCCTCGGCCAGGTTCTGGCTGCGGACGGCGAACTCGTCCATCTCCGCGCGGGTCACGCCCTTGAGCAGCGCGAGGTTCTCCGCGGTCTGGCCCATGGAGATGTAGATGTCAGGGACCTGGCCGTCGTCACGGGGGTCGGCCCACGAGTCGGCGCCGCTCTCGGCGATCTTGGCGCCACGCGCCTGCGCGTCGGTGAAGAACGGGTTCTGGGTGTCGGGCAGCGAGTCGCTGTTGCCCTTCACGAACCGCGAGACGGTCTCCACGCCGGCGGAGATGAACACGTCGCCCTCGCCGGCCTTGATGGCGTGCAGCGCCATCCGGGTGGTCTGCAGCGACGAGGAGCAGTAGCGGGTGATCGTCGTGCCGGGCAGGTGGTCCATGCCCAGCAGCACGCTCACGACGCGGCCCATGTTGTGGCCCTGCTCGCCGCCGGGGAGGCCGCAGCCGAGCATCAGGTCGTCGATGTCGCGCGGGTCCAGGGAGGGGACCTTGTCCAGGGCGGCGCGGACGACGGCGGCGGCGAGGTCGTCGGGCCGCATGTCCTTGAGGGATCCCTTGAAGGCGCGGCCGATGGGCGAGCGCGCGGTCGAGACGATGACGGCTTCGGGCATGGGTCCTCCACGATGAGGTGGTCCGACACGGCGCGCCGGACATCGGTCATCTCGGAAAGTACCCCGGCACACCTGCGGCGCATCCCTCTACCGGAGCATCCCCCGCCCGGTGTGGTCGGCGTCACTACCTCAGTGCAGGTCGGCGGGCTCCGCCTCGGTCTCGGCGCGCTCGGCCTCTTCCGGCGTGGGCACGTCGGTCGGCCGGGGACGGCGCAGCAGCGCCCAGGGGCCCCGCGGGCCGGTGTCGGAGCCGGCGACCTCGGTGCCCTGGACCTCGGTGCCGGGCCGGCTCGCGGCCCGGGCGGCGGCGCGGGCCACCGGCCGGACGGACTCGCTCCGCAGCGCACGCAGCCCCCGGCCCGTGCCGGCCGGCCACACGCCGACGGCGTCGGCCACCGCCGGCAGCAGGACGGCAGCGGCCGCGGCGTAACCGAACGCGCTGGGGTGGAACTGGTCGTTGCTGAACATGCCGTGGTCGGAGGCGAACGTCGGGCCGAGCAGCGAGCCGAGCGAGACGGTGCGCCCGCCGGCCTCGACCACCGCGATGGTCTGGGCGGCGGCCATCTGCCGGCTCCACCGGCGGGCCAGGGTGCGCAGCGGCTGGGCGATGGGCCGGATGGTGCCCAGGTCCGGGCAGGTGCCGACGACGACCTCGCAGCCGGCCGCGGTGAGCCGGCGGACGGCGTCGGTGAGGTGGCCGACGGAGACGGCGGTCGGCGTCCGGCTGGTGACGTCGTTGGCGCCGATCATGATGAGCGCGACGGCGGGCTTCTCGGCGAGCGCGCGGTCGACCTGCGCCTCGAGGTGCGCGGCGCGCGCTCCGGTGACGGCGAGGCGGACCAGCCGGACCGGGCGCTCGGCCAGTTCGGCGAGCCCGGCGGCGACCAGCACTCCGGGGGTCTGCGAGGCGCGGGTGACGCCGAGGCCCACGGCGCTGGAGTCGCCCAGCACGGTGAACACGATCGGCTTCGTGCGACCGCGCCCGTAGACGCCGTCACCCGAGGGCGGGTCGTTCCTGTCGGTGTGGGCCTCGACCGTCCGGCGGGCGGCGCGGGCCTCTTCGCGCAGCAGGGCGAAGAGAGCGGCTCCGGCAACGGTCACGCTGCCCCCGCCGTAGGCGGCGCCGGTCCTGAGGAGTCGGGCGGTGTCGGTACGCATCGTCGTCCCTCCGTCCCTGCTGGTCGGCGCCCCGGTGCTCGTTGCCCCAGTGGCCCTGCTGACGTTATCGGCCGCCTACGGTGCGACCTGTGGCCCCTTCTCCTGCGGACCTGACCCTTTCGGGCGATGACGACCGACGAACTCGTCACATCGTCGACGTGCTGGTGGAGGCGTTCGGCGAGCTGATGGACGCCGACGCCGACGCCTTCCGCACCAAGTTCCGGAAGATGGCGGCCGATCCGTTCGCCTTCTACCGGGGCAGCGCGCCCCTGTTCTACGCGGACATGGCGACGATCGAGGACCGCTGGAGTGACGAGCGGACGTCGCGCGTGTGGATCCAGGGCGACCTCCATGCGGAGAACTTCGGCACCTACATGGACGGCGCCGGGCGGATCGTCTTCGACGTCAACGACTTCGACGAGGCCTACCTGGGGCACGTCAGCTGGGATCTGCGCCGATTCGCGGCGAGCTTCGCGCTGCTCGCCTGGCGCAAGGCGCTCGGGGACGACGTCATCGCCGACCTGCTGTCGCTGTACCTGAATTCCTACCTCGACCAGGTGGAGGCGTTCACGTACTCCGACGAGGACCGCTCCTTCGCGCTGCTCGCCGGCAACACCGAGGGCGCCGTGCACGACGTGATCCTGGAGACCACGGCCCGCACCCGGCTGGGGCTGCTGCAGCGGATGACCGTGGTGGAGGACTTCCAGCGGCGGTTCGCCGACCGGCCGCGCAACCGCCGTCTCGACGACGCCGAGCGGGACCGCGTGCTCGCCGCGCTGGAGCGCTACCGGGAGACGGTGCCTTCGGGCCAGCGCCGCCGGGAGGTCACCTACGACGTCAAGGACGTGATCGGCACCGGTGGCTTCGGCATCGGCAGCGCCGGGCTGCCCGCGTACAACGTGCTGCTCGAGGGCTACGACCAGGCGCTGGAGAACGACGTCGTGCTGTCGCTGAAGCAGGGCAACGTGCCGGCTCCCAGCCGGGTGGTTCCCGATCCGGAGATCCGTTCCTACTTCGAGAACGAGGGCCACCGGACGGCGCTGAGCCAGCGGTCGCTGCAGGCCAACGCGTCGCAGTTCCTGGGCTACACCGAGATCGACGGCCGCGGGTTCGTCGTCGCCGAGCTCTCGCCGTACGAGGTCGACCTGGACTGGGAGGACCTCACCGAGCCCGACGAGATCGCCCCGGTCATGGCCCAGCTCGGCCGGGCGACGGCGAAGCTGCACTGCGTCGGGGACGCCGACAGCGACCACACCCTGGTGCCGTTCCAGACGGAGGAGGCGATCACGGCGATGATCGGCGACCGGCGCGAGGAGTTCGTCGCCGACCTGGTCGAGTTCGCCCGCTCCTACGCGCTGCGCACGCAGGAGGACCACCGGTTGTTCGTGAACGCCTTCCGCGCCGGGCAGATCCCGGGCATCAGCTCCAGCGGCTCCCACCCCCTGCCGGCCGACTAACGAGATCGGCGCCCCTTCCTCGTCCGCAGGTAGTCGGCGACCACGTACTCGCCCAGCCGGTCGGCGTCGGGCTGGAACACCCGGCCACCCGCCCGCTGGGTGAGGTCGTGGACGAAGTGCACCAGGCCGGGGTCGGGGTCCAGGGCGAAGACGTTCACAGTCGCCCCGGACCGCGCCACCCGCTCGACCTCGGCCACCGTGCGGGCGATGGTCTCGGGCATCGGCGGCCAGCAGAAGAACGGCGCCCCGTCGTCCTCCAGGTGGGCGGTGGGCTCGCCGTCGGTGACCACCAGGACCACCGGCTCGGCGTCCCTGTGCCTGGCGAGGAACCGCCGCGCGAGCATCAGGCCGTGCTGCAGGTTGGTGCCCTGCAGCGTGTCGACGGACAGCTCGGCGAGGGTCTCCGGACGCAGCACCTGGGCGGTCGAGGAGAAGCCGATGATCTCGATCGCGTCCTGCGGGAACTTCGTCGTCACCAGCGAGTGCAGCGCCATCGCCGTCGACTTCGCCGCGCCCCACGTGCCGCGCAGCGCCATCGAGTAGGAGAGGTCCACGAGCAGGGCGACGGCGGCGCCGGTGCGCCGCTCGGTCTCCACCACCTCGAAGTCGTCGACGGCGATGCGCACCCGCCGCTGCCCCTCACCCCGCGGCTCGGAGGCCGTGCGCAGGACGGCGTTCTTCACCGTGCGGACGACGTCCAGCGGCTGCTCGTCGCCGAACCGCCACTCGCGCGAGCTGCCGGTGAGCTCCCCGGCGGCTCCTGCGTCGGCGACGTCGTGCTCACCGCGGCCGGTGGCGTCGAGCTGGGCGAACACCCGGCGCAGCGCGGTCGCGCCCAGCCGGCGCACCGCCTTGGGCGAGAGCTCGAGCTTGCCCTCGGTCCGGTTCAGGTAGCCCTGTCGCTCGAGTTCCCGCTCCAGCTCACGGAGTGCGGCGAGGTCGTCGGCGGCCGAGCGGCCCAGGGCGCGCTCCAGCAGCTCCTGGTCGACGTCGGCCAGCGAGGCGCCGGCGTATCCCTGGGAGAGCTGGTTGGACAGCGCCTCCAGGTCGGCGAGCTCGGCGACGGCGCTGGTGGCGTCACCCAGACCGAGCGACGGCTCGCCGTCGGGCACCTGGCCGCGCTGGCCCCACGGGAGGTCGGGCCGGGCCTGGCGGAGCGCGTCGGAGAGGTGGCTCATCTCGCTGGCCAGCCCCATGTCCTCCATGGTCTGGGCCATCAGCTCGCCCAGTTCCGCGCGCTGCTCGGGGGAGAGGCCGGCCATCATGCGTTCCTGCGCGGCGGCGCGGCGGGCGAGGGAGTCGATCAGCTCCTCGACCGTCCCCGGCTGGTCGGGGAAGAACTGGCCGTGCTGCTCCATGAAGTCGGCGAACTGCTGGTCGGTGTCCTCGCCGCGGTTGTGCGCGTCGACCAGCCGGGACAGGTCGGCGACCATGTCCTTGACCGCCTGCAGATCCTCGGGCGAGCTGTTCTCCAGCGCCTGCTTCATCGATGCGAAGGAGCTGTCGAGCACCTCCCGGCGGAGCAGGTCCTGGATCTGCTCGTAGGCCTGCCGGGCCTCGGCCGAGCGCCAGTCGTAGTCCTTGAGCGACCGGACCGCGCCCGCGGTGTCCTCGGGCAGCGCGTCGAGCTCGGCCTCCTTGAGCCGCGCCATGTCGTCCGGGTCGGGGAACAGCTCGCGCCGCTCGGCCTCGACGGCGCGGTCGAGCAGCTCGCGCACCTCCTGGAGCGTCCCGTCCATCCGGCCCGCGGTCCGCGCCTTGCGCAGCCGGTCGCGGACCTCCCGGCGCAGCTCGTCCAGCCCGCGGCGGCCCTCGGCGCCGCGGCGCAGCAGCTCGCGCAGCGCCTCGCGGACGCCGCTGCCGCCGAGCACCGAGTCGCCGATCTCGTCGACGGCGTTGCCCAGGTCGTAGGGCGGGGCGAGCGGGTCCGGCCCGCCCTGCCACCGCCCGTACCGGTACCCCTTGGGGGCGCGGTGCGCCATCTCAGGCCCCGTAGACCGTGCGGCCGCCGTCGGTGTCCTTGGCCAGCCGGCGGGTCAGGTAGAGGCCTTCGAGCGCGAACTCGACAGCCGCCGCGGCCTGCTCGGCGGACTGGTCGCCCTCCGGCACGCCCAGGCGGCCGAGCAGCTCCGCCAGCTTCGGGATGGTGCCCAGCTGGCCGAGCAGCGCCGGCGCCGGCACCAGCTCGCCGGACTCGACGGTCTCCCCGCCGGTGAAGTGCTCCTGCAGCCCGGTCAGGTCCAGCCCCGCGCACCGGGCGCGGAAGGTCTGGGCGGTGGCCTGGCGCAGCAGGTGGTCGAGGATCTCCAGCTCGCGGTCGTCGTCCGGGTCGGAGCCGGAGTCGGCGAACTCCACCTTGCCGCGGCTGGCCGGGACGATCGCCGGCAGGTCGACCACCCGCGCGACCGGCCGGGTCTCCCCGGCGACCGCGGCACGGCGGACGGCGGAGGCGGCGACGGTCTCCAGCCCGGCGATCGCGAACCGGGCGCTGACGCCGGAGCGGGAGTCGACGTGGCTGGACTCGCGGACCAGGCGGGTGAACCGGGCGACGATCTCCACCAGGTGCGCCGGCACCACCGGCTGCGCGAGGTGGTCGGCGCCGAACGCCGTCGGCCAGCTCAGCGCCGCCTCCTGCTGGAGCAGCCGGATCTCGTCGGCGAGCTCGATCGGGTAGTGGGTGCGCACCTCGGCGCCGAACCGGTCCTTCAGCGGGGTGATGATCCGCCCGCGGTTGGTGTAGTCCTCCGGGTTCGCGCTGGCCACCAGCAGCAGGTCCAGCGGCAGCCGGACGCGGTAGCCGCGGATCTGGATGTCGCGCTCCTCGAGCACGTTCAGCAGCGCGACCTGGATGCGCTCGGCGAGGTCGGGCAGCTCGTTGACGCTGAAGATGCCGCGGTTGGTGCGGGGGACCAGGCCGTAGTGCACCGTCTCCGGGTCGCCGAGCGTGCGGCCCTCGGCGACCTTGATCGGGTCGACGTCGCCGATGAGGTCGCCGACGCTCGTGTCCGGCGTCGCCAGCTTCTCCCCGAAGCGCTCGCTGCGGTGCAGCCAGCCGACCGGGGTGGCATCGCCGTGCTCGGCGATCTGGCGGTGCGCCCAGACGCTGATGGGCTGGAGCGGGTGCTCGTTGAGCTCGCTGCCGACGAGGACCGGGGTCCACTCGTCCAGCAGGCCGACGAGGGTGCGGATCAGCCGGGTCTTGCCCTGGCCGCGCTCGCCGAGGAGCACGAGGTCGTGGCCGGCGATGAGCGCCCGCTCGACCTCGGGCAGCACGGTGTCCTCGAACCCGACCATGCCGGGCAGCGAGGGCTCGCCGGCGGAGAGCCGGGTCAGCAGGTTGGCGCGGATCTCGGCCTTGACCGGCCGGAAGGTGGCCCCGGTGGCACGGAGCTCGCCGAGAGTGGTGGGTGCGGGGGAAGCGGACGCGGGTGCGGGGGTCTCCGTCACCCCCGAAACGGTACGACGGGGATGCGACACGCGGGACGGCTCGCGCTGCGCCGCGACGTGGGCCCGGCCGCGGCACCGGACGTCCAGCCGGGCCACGGCTCGGCCCGACGTCGGCCGAGGTGGCCAGACCCCCGTGAGCGACGCACCGACGGCATCGCCGCGGTGGCCGACGGTTGCTGCGAGGATCGCGACGTGTCCGTGCCCCTCGTCACCGGCGCCGACGTCGAGGCGGCCGCGGAGCTGCTGGCCGGCGTCGTCCGCCGCACCCCGCTGGAGCACTCGCGGGGCCTGGCCGACCGGGTCGGCGGCCCGGTCTGGCTCAAGTGCGAGAACCTCCAGCGCACCGGCTCCTTCAAGCTCCGTGGCGCCTACACGCGGATCGCCCGGCTGACCGACGCCGAGCGCGCGCGGGGCGTGGTGGCCGCCAGCGCCGGGAACCACGCCCAGGGGGTCGCGCTGGCCGCCCGCCTGCTGGGCGCCGAGGCGACCGTCTACATGCCCGAGACCGCGCCGCTGCCCAAGGTCGCCGCGACCGAGGCCTACGGGGCGCGGGTCGAGATGTTCGGGCTGTCGCTCGCCGAGCCGCTGCTGGCCGCGGCCGAGCACGCCGAGCGCACCGGCGCCGTCTTCATCCACCCCTTCGACCACCCCGACGTCATCGCCGGGCAGGGGACGGTCGGGCTGGAGGTCCTCGAGCAGTGCCCGGAGCTGGCCACGGTGCTGGTGTGCGCCGGTGGCGGGGGACTGGTCTCCGGGATCGCCGCGGTGGTCAAGGAGCGCCGTCCCGACGTCCGGGTGGTCGCGGTCCAGGCGGAGACGGCGGCTGCGCTGCCCGGCTCGCTGGCCGCGGGCCGGCCGGTGGCGCTGACGTCGATGAGCACGATGGCCGACGGGATCGCCGTCCCGAAGCCCTCGGACCTCTCGTTCGCCCACGTGCAGGGCCTGGTCGACGAGGTGCGCACGGTCAGCGAGGAGGACCTGTCCCGGGCGCTGCTGTTCTGCCTGGAGCGGGCGAAGCTGGTCGTGGAGCCCGCGGGGGTCGCGGCGGTGGCCGCGGTCCTGGCCGATCCGACGGCGTTCCGGGCGCCGCTGGTCGCCGTCGTCTCCGGCGGCAACATCGACCCGGTGCTCATGCTGAAGGTCGTCCAGCACGGCATGGCCGCGGCCGGCCGCTACCTCTCCCTGCGCCTGCGGGTGCCCGACCGGCCCGGCTCGCTGGCCGCGGTGCTGGCCGAGCTGGCCACCGTGGGGGCCAACGTGCTGGAGGTCGAGCACGAGCGGACGACGACGCGCCTCGGGATCGGCGAGGTCGAGATCTTCGTCGTCCTGGAGACCCGCGGCCCGGTGCACGCCGGCGAGGTCATCGCCGCCCTGCGCGGCGCGGGCTACGCCGTCACCTCGGAGTAGTCGCCGCCGCGGAGCATGGCCGCGACCGATGAGTTCTCGGGCTGCCGCGAGTCCTGGTTGCTGTCCCGCATCCGCGGGGCGGGACAGGAAGGCCTGCGCGTGTACGGGACGGAGAAAACCGGTGGGGAACTGTCAGTGGGCAGGCCTAGCGTCCGCGGCATGACAGACGCCATCGTGGTCGAGGGGCTGGTCAAGCGCTTCGGCGCCACCACCGCTCTCGACGGAGTGGACCTGACCGTGGCCGAGGGCTCGGTGCTCGGGCTCCTCGGCCCGAACGGCGCCGGGAAGACGACGGTGGTGCGCGTCCTCGCCACGCTGCTCGGCGCGGACGAGGGCCGGGTGGAGGTGGTCGGGCTCGACGTGGCCCGGCAGGCCGACGAGGTGCGCGCGGCCATCGGCCTCACCGGCCAGTACGCCGCCGTCGACGAGTACCTCACCGGGTTCGAGAACCTGGAGATGGTCGGGCGGCTCTACCACCTCGGGAAGCGCGAGGCGCGGAAGCGGGCGGGGGAGCTGTTGGACCGGTTCGACCTGACCGACGCGGCGAACCGGCCGGCCAAGACCTACTCGGGCGGCATGCGTCGCCGCCTGGACATCGCCGCCTCGCTGATCAACCGCCCGCGGGTGCTGTTCCTCGACGAGCCGACCACCGGCCTCGACCCGCGCAGCCGGCTGGCCATGTGGGAGTTTATCGCCGAGCTCGCCGACGGCGGGACGACGATCCTGCTCACCACCCAGTACCTGGAGGAGGCCGACCGCCTCGCCGACCGGATGGTCGTCATCGACCGCGGCCGCGTGATCGCGCGCGGAACCTCCGACGAGCTCAAGGCCCAGGTCGGCGGTCAGCGGCTGGAGTTCACCGTCACCGATGCCGGCGTGCTGCCCCGCATGGTCGAGCGGCTCCGCCCGCTGGGGGTCGACGACCCGGTGGTCGACGAGCAGGCCCGGCGCCTGTCGCTGCCGGTCAGCGGCGGTGCGGAGGTGCTGGCCGAGGCGCTGCGCCTGCTGGACGGCGACACCGACCAGATCTTCGACGTCGGGCTGCGCCGCCCCGACCTGGACGACGTCTTCCTCGCCCTCACCGGACGGGCGGCCGAAGAGGTCGCCACCGACGACCCGACGACCGAGCCGGCCATGACCGGAGGTGCCCGATGAGCAGCCTGGCCGCGACGTTCTCCGACAGCGTCGTCATCACCAAGCGGAACCTGATCAAGGTCAAGCGGGTGCCGGACCTGATCGTGTTCGCGACGCTCTCGCCGATCATGTTCGTGCTGTTGTTCCGCTACGTGTTCGGTGGCGCGATCGGTGGGCTGCCGCCGGGCGTCTCCTACGCGGAGTTCCTGCTGCCGGGGATCTTCGCCCAGACGATCGTGCTCGGGTCCACGACGACCGGGGCGAGCATCGCCGAGGACCTGCAGAAGGGCCTCATCGACCGCTTCCGCTCGCTGCCGATGGCCCGTTCGGCGGTCCTGGTCGGGCGCACGGTGGCCGATCTCGGGCTCAACGCCATCTCCATCGTGGTGATGGGGCTGACCGGGCTGGTGGTGGGCTGGCGGATCAACTCCTCCGTGGGCGAGGCGGTCGCGGGGTTCTTCGTGCTGCTGCTGTTCGCCTACGCGGTCTCCTGGCTGATGGCACTGGTGGGCCTCCTCGTCCGGACGCCGGAGGTGGTCAACAACGCCAGCTTCATGGTGATCTTCCCGCTGACGTTCGTGGCCAACACGTTCGTGCCGCTGGAGTCGTTCCCGTCGGCGCTGCGCACCTTCGCGGAGTGGAACCCGGTGTCGGCCGTGGTCCAGGCGGCGCGAGACCTCTTCGGCAACTCCTCGCCGCTGTCGCCCGTGCCGGACGCCTGGTCACTGCAGAACCCGGTGCTCTACACGCTGATCTGGGTGGTTCTCATCCTGGCCGTCTTCGTGCCGCTGTCGGTGCGCAGCTACGGCCGCGCCGCCGGTCGCTGACGAAGGCCCCGCCGCCCCACGCCCGGTCCCTGCAGCGGGGCCGGGCACGGGGCGGGAGGATGGACGGCGATGAGCACTGCTGACGCCCTCGCCGCTGACAACCCTCTCGCCGCGCCGTCGGAGCTGCCGTTCCGGCTGCCGCCGTTCGCCGACATCACCCTCGAGCACTGCCGCGAGGCGCTGCTGGCCGGAATGGCCGAGCACCGCCGTGAGGTCGCCGGCATCGTCGGATCGGCCGAGGAAGCGACCTTCGAGAACACGATCGTCGCACTGGAGCGGGCCGGCGCCCTGCTCGACCGGGCGTGGTCGGTGTTCGGCAACCTCTCCTCGTCGGTCGCCACGCCGCGGCTCCGCGAGATCGAGCGCGAGATCGCGCCACTGGCCGCCGCTCACGACGACGCCCTGCGCCTGGACCCGGCGCTGTTCGCCCGCGTCGACGCGGTGCACGCCTACCGCGAGACCGCCGGGCTGGACGCCGAGTCGCTGCGGCTGGTCGAGCGGTACCACCTGGACTTCGTGCTCGCCGGTGCCCGGCTGGACGACGCGGGGCGGGCGCGCCTGAGCGAGCTGAACCAGGAGCTGTCGGAGCTGTCGACGACCTTCGGCCAGAACCTGCAGCTGGCGACCGAGGCCGCGGGCGTGCGGGTCGCGGACGCCGCGGAGCTCGACGGGCTGAGCGACGAGGAGGTGGCGGCCGCCGCGCGTGCCGCCGCCGACCGCGGGGTCGACGGCTACCTGCTGACCCTGGTGCTGCCCACCGGCCAGCCGCTGCTGGCCAAGCTGCGCAACCGGGAGCTGCGCCGCCGGGTGTTCGAGGCATCCATTGCCCGTGCCTCCGGGGGCGAGCACGACAACCGGCCGGTCGCCGAGCGGATCGCCCGGGTGCGCGCCGAGCGGGCCCGGCTGCTGGGCTTCGCCACCCATGCCGACCTCGTCCTCGCCGACCAGACGGCGGCGACGACCGAGGCGGTCGACGCGATGCTGGCCTCGATGGTCCCGGCGTCGGCGGCCAACGCCGAGGCCGAGGCGGCGGTGCTCCGCGAAGCCGCGGAGCGGGACGGCGTCGAGCTGGCGGCCTGGGACTGGGCGTACTACAGCGAGCGGGTGCGGGCCGATCGCTACGCCGTCGACACCGCGGCGCTGCGGCCGTACTTCGAGCTCGACCGGGTGCTGGTCGACGGCGTCTTCCACGCCGCCGAGCTGCTCTACGGCTACCGCTTCACCCCGCGCCCGGACCTCACCGGCTTCCACCCCGACGTCCGCGTCTGGGAGGTCACCGACGCCGACGGCGCCGAGGTCGGGCTCTACCTCGGTGACTTCTTCGCCCGCGAGGGCAAGCGGGGCGGGGCCTGGATGAGCTCCTTCGTCCGCCAGTCGGCGCTGCTCGGCACCAGGCCCGTCGTCTTCAACTGCCTCAACGTCTCCCGGGCACCCGAGGGGAAGCCCACGCTGCTGACCCTCGAGGAGGTCAACACGCTCTTCCACGAGTTCGGGCACGCGCTGCACGGGCTGAGCTCCGCCGTCACCTTCCCGCGGTTCTCCGGCACGAGCGTGCCGCGGGACTTCGTGGAGTTCCCGAGCCAGGTCAACGAGATGTGGGCGCTCTGGCCGGAGGTGCTGCGGCACTACGCCCGGCACGTGGAGACCGACGAGCCGCTGCCGGCCGCCGTCGTCGAGGCGATCGACGCCGCCCAGCTCTGGGGCGAGGGGTTCGCGACGCTGGAGTACCTCTCCGCCACCCTGCTCGACCAGGCCTGGCACCGGATCACGCCGGAGACCGAGGTCGGCGACCCGGTGGAGTTCGAGGCCAAGGCCCTGCAGGATGCCGGGGTCGCTTCCGAGCTGGTGCCGCCGCGCTACCGGACGACGTACTTCCAGCACATCTTCGCCGGGGGCTACTCCGCCGGTTACTACTCCTACATCTGGTCGGAGGTGCTGGACGCCGACACGGTGGAGTGGTTCAAGGAGAACGGCGGCCTCCGGCGCGACAACGGGAACGTCTTCCGCGAGCGGCTGCTGGCCGTGGGCGGATCGGTGGACCCGCTGGCCGCCTTCCGGGCCGTGCGGGGCCGCGACGCCGACCCCGGGCCGCTGCTCCGTCGTCGCGGTCTGGCACCGGCGGCCTGATCGATCGGGGGACACCCCGCACGCAGTGACCCCGGCGGTGGGGCCGGTGCGCCACGATGCCGGGCATGGACGTCCTGATCGGCATCGTGGCGATGCTCGTACCGGCGAGTGCGATCGCGGCGGTGCTCCTCCCGCCGGTCCTGCTGGCGGTGGGACGACGCCGTCCCCTGCTGGCGGCCGGCGCCTACCTGGCCGCGTTGGCGTTCGTGGCCGCCTGGGTCATCGCCGCGAACGACCACATGGAGTGGGCGGACCGCACCGGCGGGCAGGGCAGCGTCGTCGCGGGCGGCTCCTGGCTCGTCCTGGCCCTCGCCGCGGCCACGTGCTCCGTCGTAGCCTCGCTGCACCGCTCCCCGGCCGTGCCTGCCGCCCAGGCCTGACGCCGACGGGCCCGTCCGCCAGGAGGTACCCGATGGAGCTGTTCCCGCCGATCCCGTACGCGGGGTGGTCGGACACCCTCGCCACGGTGCACCGGTTCGCGCAGGTGGTCGGCCGCGTGCGGCTGCTCGCAAGCCCCCGGCGCAACCACTGGTGGAACGTTCCCTTCCACCTCACCGGCCGCGGGATCACGACCCGCCCCATGGGCCTGGACCCGACGTTCACCATCGACCTCGACCTGCTCGACCACCGCGTCGACGTCACCACCGTCGACGGTCGGCGCGCCTCCTTCGGCATGGTCGGGCGCTCGGTCGCGTCGTTCCACCGGGAGCTGCAGGTCTCCCTGGCCGCCGTCGGCGTCTCCGGCGTCGACATTGCCGGTGCGCGCCCGTTCGACCTGCCCGACGCCGACCGGCCCTTCGCCGAGGACACCGAGCACGCGAGCTACGACCCTGCCGCGGTCACCCGCTACTGGCAGGTGCTCAGCCAGGTCAACGTCGTCCTGGAGGAGTTCGCGGGTCACTTCTCCGGCAAGACCAGCCCGGTGCACCACTTCTGGCACACGTTCGACGTGGCCGTCACCCGGTTCTCCGACCGGGTGGTCCCGCCCGCCGAGGGCACCGACGCGGTGACCAGGGAGGCCTACTCCCGCGAGGTCGTCAGCTCGGGGTTCTGGTTCGGGGATCCGACCTATCCCGACCCGGCGTTCTACTCCTACACCTCGCCGGAGCCTGCGGGGCTGGCCGACGCCGAGCTGCCCGCCGGCGCGACGTGGGTCGAGCGCGGGGGCAGCCACCTGGCCGTCCTGCCCTACGACACAGCGCGGAGTGCCCACGACCCGAGAGCAGCCGTGTCGGCCTTCCTCGAGGCGGCCTACCTCGCGGGGGCCACGCGAGCCGGGTGGGACGTCGAGGCGCTGGCCTGCCGGAACGGCATCACCGACCCCGCGCGCAGGGGCTGAGCCTCGCCCGAACGGCCACGGACCCGGGCGTCAGAGCCAGGGGAGCGAGAGCACCAGGTCCAGATCGTCGGGGGCGTCGCCGTCGCGGACCAGCCGGTTGGGCTGGCGGTGGCCGCACGCCGTGCAGCGGTGCACCACCTGCCAGCCCTTGCCGGACTTCTCCACCAGCCCGACCGGCTCCATGGGCTGCCGGCACTCGCTGGCCCGGTCACCGGGCAGCTCGTCGACGTGCAGCGACCACAGGCAGTACGGGCAGTGGTTGCGGTAGTGCCCGTCGGTGTTCGCCGGTACGGGTGCCGCGCAGTGCACGCACGGGAAGCCGGTGTTCTCCGCGCGGCGGGAGCGGCCGCGAGGTCCGGTCACCGACTGATCAGGGGACGAACGGCTCGATGCCGACGACCTCGACGGTGATGGCCTTCCCGTTGGGGGTCTGGTACGTCACCTTCTTGCCCGGCTTCGCGCCCATGATCGCCGCGCCCAGCGCCGACTCGGGGGAGTAGACGGTCAGGTCGGTCGTGCCCGCGATCTCGCGGGAGCCGAGGAGGAACTTCTCGGTGTCGTCGTCACCCTCGAACCGGATGGTGATGACGGTGCCGACGCCGGCGTTCGTGACCTTCGTCGGGGGCTCGCCCACGTGCGACTTGCGGAGCAGGTCGGTGAGCTGACGGATGCGGGCCTCCTGCTTGCCCTGCTCGTCCTTGGCCGCGTGGTAGCCGCCGTTCTCCTTGAGGTCGCCCTCTTCGCGGCGGGCGTTGATCTCCGCCGACATCGCCGGGCGGTTCCCCACCAGCTGGTCGAGCTCGGCCTTCAGCCGGTCGTAGGCCTCCTGGGTCAGCCAGATGCCCTGGTCCTGCTCGTCAGTGGGGGTGGACACGGGGGAGAACTCCTGGAACTCGTGGGTGGCGGCCCGGTCGGGCCGCCGCGGGTCGATCCGGCCAAGCTAACACCGCCGCTCGGCCCGGTGCATCGATCCGCCGCGGACGCCGGGCACCTGAACCGCGACGTACCGGCACGGGATCGGGCCTCTGCAAGGGCTGTCCGGGTGGTCCTTCCGGGCGAGGTGTGGGCCACACCTCGTGGGCATCCGTCATCACCGCCGCCGGGCGAGGGACACTGTGCGGGTGACCCAACCCGACCAGCTGCGCCTGCTCGCCGTGCACGCTCATCCGGACGACGAGTCGAGCAAGGGCGCCGCCACGATGGCGAAGTACGTGGCCGAGGGTGTTCGCGTTCTGGTGGCGACCGCCACCGGAGGCGAGCGCGGCTCGGTGCTCAACCCGGCCATGGACCGCCCCGAGGTGTGGGAGCGGCTGCCGCAGATCCGCGCCGAGGAGATGGAGCGGGCCCGCGACATCCTCGGGATCGAGCAGGAGTTCCTCGGTTTCGTCGACTCCGGGCTGCCCGAGGGCGATCCGCTGCCGCCGCTGCCCGAGGGCTGCTTCGCGCTGGTGCCGCTCGAGGAGGCGGCCGCGCCGCTCGTGGCGCTGATCCGCCGGTTCAAGCCGCAGGTGATCACCACCTACGACGAGCGCGGTGGCTACCCGCACCCCGACCACATCAAGACCCACGAGATCTCGATGTACGCCTTCGACGCCGCCGCTGATCCGGACCGCTATCCGGAGCTCGGCGAGCCCTGGCAGGCGAGCAAGCTCTACTACCACATGAGCTTCACGCTGCCCCGGACGAAGGCGATCCACGAGGCGATCCTGGCCAGCGGTGAGGAGTCGCCCTACACCGAGTGGCTGGCGAACTGGGATCCCGCGCACGACATCTCCCACCGGGTCACCACGCGGGTGCCCTGCGGCGAGTACTTCCCCGTGCGTGACGCCGCCCTGATCGCGCACGCCACCCAGATCGATCCGCTCGGCCGCTGGTTCGCCTGCCCGGTGGAGACCCAGCAGGAGATCTGGCCGACGGAGGACTACGAGCTGGTCCGCTCCCTGGTGGACTCGACCACGCCGGAGGACGATCTGTTCGCCGGCATCCGAAGCGAGGTGGGCGTCCGATGAGTTCCGCGGCACAGGTCCTGATCACCGCCGGCGAGCAGCTGCCCGAGGACGTCGGCAAGTCCGGCCCCTTCGGCCTGCTGCTCGTCGTCCTGCTGCTCATCGCCGCCGCGCTGCTGGTGAAGTCGATGAGCGGGCACCTCAACAAGCTGCCGCACAGCTTCGACCCGGCCGACCGGGAGCCGGTCGTCGAGGTTCCCGACGACATCTCGGAGCTCGACGACCCGGCACAGCCGGGCCAGGAGCTCCTGGACACGTTGCGCAGGGCGCCGCTGGCGATCGAGGCGCCCCGGCGCGACGAGGACGGCACCGCTACCGAGCGCTGACCTCCGGGAGCCGTGCCAGGCTCCCGGGGTGCTCGAGACGACGAACCTGCTGCGCACCGCGTACGACGACCTCCGCGGGGTCCTGGGCGACGTCGCGCTGGCCGGCGAGCAGTGGTCGCCGACGGGGTGCCGCGGCTGGGCCGTGCACGACCTGACGTTCCACCTGCTCGGGGATGCCCGCCGGGCCCTCGTCGGCCTGAACACGCCCGCCGGCGGGCCTGCGGAGCGAGACGCCGTCAGCTACTGGCGGGCGTGGCAGCCGCCCGGCTCGGACGACGACGCGGCCATGCTCCGGACCCGGACCGTGGCCGGCGTGGCGCTGAGCTCCGCGGAGCTCGTCGAGGAGTACGCGGAGACGACGGCGGCGGTGCTCGTGGCGGCCTCCCGGATCGCCCCGGGGGAGTTCGTGCGGACGCAGGGCCGGGTGCTGACGGTCGACGCGCTGCTCTCCACGCTGGCTGTGGAGGCCGCCGTCCACCACGTCGATCTCGTGGCGCACCTCGACCGGCCGGGGCCGTCGGCCGGGCCCCTGGCGGAAGTGCGCCGGGTGCTCGAGGGCCTGGCAGGTGGACCGCTGCCGGTCGCCTGGGACGACGTCACCGCGGCCCGCCGGGGAACCGGCCGGGAGCCGCTCACCGCCTCGGACCGCGCCGAGCTGGGGGAGCGCGTCGCGGCCTTCCCCCTGTTCGGCTGACCGGCCGGGTTCGCGAGGGCCGGCGCGGTCCGCTCAGGGCGTAGTCGTGGAACTCCCGCAGCACGCGAGAGCGGCTTACCGTGTAAGCGTGTAATCAACACGTTGACCACTGGAGGTCACCATGCTCGGACACCGTTCTCCCGATCAGTTCCCCTTCGCCGGCGGAGGGCTCGGCGCCGGCCGCGGCAGGGGAGGCCGGGGACGCGGCTCGGAGGCGCCGCCGCCGATCGACCGCACCGAGGTCGCCGGCTGGTTAGCCGGGCGGTTGCCGGACGGCTGGTTCACGGGACCGGTGGAGCTGACCGTGGACCGGGACGAGATCACCGTCGTCGGCACCCTGCCCGAGCCCGAGGCCGGCGAGGGGGACGCCGACTCGGCGCGGATCGGACGCATCGAGCGCTTCCGGGAGGAGACCCGCAGCGAGCGCATGGCGGTCGCCGACGCCGCTCAGCAGCGGTACGGCCGCTCGGTGGCCTGGGGCGCCGCGTGCGGCGGGACGCGACAGCTCTTCACGCACGCCTCGGTCCCGGTGATGACCCGGTTGCGGCAGCCCGAGCGCCTGGTGCTGGACACGCTCGTCGACGCCGGGGTGGCCCGCTCCCGCTCGGAGGCGCTGGTGTGGGCGGTGCGGCTGGTGGGCCGCAACGCCGACGCGTGGCTGAGCGAGCTGCGGGTCGCGATGACGGCCGTCGAGGAGGTCCGCGCCCGGGGGCCGCAGCAGGAGGACTGAGCGGGGTGCTCGCCCTGTCGTCCCGACCAGGGACACTGGGCCGGTGACCTCCGCGCCCGTCCCCGCCGCCACCGACGTCCTCGTGGTCGGTGCCGGGCCGGCCGGCTCCTCGGCCGCCGCCTGGGCGGCCCGTGCGGGGCACGACGTCGTCCTCGCCGACGCGGCGGTCTTCCCGCGGGACAAGACCTGCGGCGACGGCCTCACCCCGCGGGCGATCGCCGAGCTGGACCTGCTGGGGCTGGGGGACTGGGCGCGCTCGAAGGCCCGCAACCGGGGCCTGCGCGCGGCGGGCTTCGGGCGCCAGTGGGAGCTGCCCTGGCCGGGCGGGAAGTTTGCCGACCACGGCAGCGCGGTGCCGCGCACCGAGCTGGACGCCCGCATCCGGCAGGTCGCCGTCGACTCCGGCGCGGTTCCGTTCGAGGGCGCCCGCGCCGTCGACGTCGAGCGGAACGGGGACCGCGTGACCGGCGTCGTCTTCGAGCTCGCCGACGACAGCCGGACGACCGTGGGGTGCCGGCGGCTCGTCGTCGCCGACGGCGTCCGGTCCCCGCTCGGCCGGGTGCTGGGTCGCACCTGGCACCGGGACACCGCCTACGGCGTCGCTGCGCGCAGCTACGTCCGCTCGGCCCGCAGCGACGACGAGTGGATCAGCTCGCACCTGGAGCTGCGCGGCACCGAGGGCGAGCTGCTCTCGGGCTACGGCTGGGTCTTCCCGCTGGGCCGCGAGGCCGGCGAGGTGAACCTCGGCGTCGGCACCCTGGCGACGTCGAAGCGGCCGGCCGGGGTGCAGCTGAAGTCGCTCCTGGAGTTCTACGCCGAGAGCCGTCGCGAGGAGTGGCAGCTCGACGGGGCGGTGCGGGACGTGACCTCCGCGCTGCTGCCCATGGGTGGCGCGGTCTCCGGCGTCGCCGGCCGCAACTGGGCGCTGATCGGTGACGCCGCCGGCTGCGTGAACCCGCTCAACGGCGAGGGCATCGACTACGGCCTGGAGACCGGCCGCACGCTGGTCGGGATGCTGGGCGAGGACGACTGGACGACGTCCTGGCCGGCGACGCTGCGCCGGCACTACGGCGAGGCGTTCTCCATCGCCCGGCGGCTGGCCGGCCTGCTGACGGTGCCGCGCTTCCTGCCCGCTGCGGGTCCGGTGGGCATGCGGTCCCGCCCGCTGATGACGGTCGCCCTGCGGGTGATGGGCAACCTGGTCACCGACGAGGACCGCGACCTGACCGGCCGGCTCTGGCGTCTCGCCGGCAAGGCCTCGGTGAAGCTGGACGAGCGCAAGCCGTTCAGCTGACCCGCCGGGCGAGGACCCGGGCGGCGAGCACCCCGCCCACCGCGCCGAACAGGTGTCCCTGCCAGGAGATCCCCGGGCTCGGCAGCAGTCCGCCCAGCAGCGTGCCGCCGTAGACGATCGCCACCAGGAGGCCGATCGCGAGGTAGTGCAGTCGCCGGTCGAACAGGCCCCGGGCGACCAGGTAGGCGGCGAATCCGAAGACCACACCGCTGGCCCCGATGTGCAGCGAGCCGTCGGCGCCGAACAGCCAGGTGCCGAGCCCGCCCACCAGCGCGACGATGACCGTGACGGCCAGCAGGCGGGCCAGCCCGCTGAGCGCCACGACCGCGCCGAGCACCAGGAACGGCACCGTGTTCCCGGCCAGGTGCCCGAAGTCCGCGTGCAGGAACGGAGCCAGGACCACGCCGGTCAGCCCGTCGACCTCCCGCGGCTCGATGCCCAGCAGGTCGAGTCGCCCGCCGAGCACCACGTGCACGATCTCCGCCACCCACATGACGCCGGCCAGCACCGCCAGCGTCAGCAGTCCGGCCCGGCGGTCCTCCCGGGACGACGTCGCAGAGGCGCTCATGGCCGGTCTCAGCCGACGAACGGGGAGTTGAACACCGCGAAGTAGACGGCGATGTAGTGGCAGATCGCCGCGACGACGGTCATCGCGTGGAAGACCTCGTGGTAGCCGAAGGTCGCCGGCCACGGGTTGGGCTTCTTGATGCCGTAGGCGATGCCGCCGAGGGTGTAGAGCACGCCACCGACGGCGAGCAGCACCATCGAGGCGACGCCGGCGATGTGCAGGATGTCGGTCAGCACGAACACCGCCACCCAGCCGAGGCCGATGTAGAGCGGCACCCCCACCCAGCGCGGCGCGGTCGGCCAGCTCATCTTCAGCGTGACGCCGGCGAGCGCGCCGGCCCAGACGAAGGCGAGCACCCAGTAGCCGGTGGGCTGGTCGACGGCGAGCAGGGCGAAGGGCGTGTACGTCCCGGCGATGAACAGGAAGATCATCGAGTGGTCGAGCCGCTTCATGATCTTCCAGCCGCGGGGTGACCAGCGGCGGCGGTGGTAGAGCGCGCTGATCCCGAACAGGCCGCAGATCGTCACGCAGTAGACGGCCACCGACCAGCCGGCCCGCGCCCCCTGGTTCGCGGCGAGCGGGATGAGCACGGCGCCGGCGATGATCGCGCCGAAGAACGAGACGAGGTGGATCCAGCCGCGTGCCCGGGGTCGCGTGTCCGGGTGGGTCCAGTCGGAGTCGGCGAAGTCCGTGGCGTCCCAGGCGCGCTCGACCTGCTCGCCCTCGGCGACGACGGTGGCGACGGCTTCCTGCGCGGGGGCCTCGACTTCCGAGCCGTCCGCCTCCACCCGGACTGTGTCGCGATCGTGCGGAGAGACGCTCATGGCCCGAGGTTACGGAGCCGTAGGTACGGCGTCACCACGACAGCCCTGTGAGCTTGCTGCCAGCGCCGCGTCCGACGGGCCGGGGAGCTGCGGGCCGGAGGGCAGCGCGAGGCCTACTGTGACCGCGTGGGGGTGCGTCGGCAGGTCAGGGACGCCCTGATCCAGGTCTACGAGCGCCGGCTGGCCCGTGCCCTGGTGAACGCCGACGTCCCCCGCCACGTCGGCGTGATCATGGACGGCAACCGCCGGTGGGCGCGCTCGATCGGCCTCGACGACGTCGCGCACGGCCACCGCCGGGGCGCGGACAAGATCGTCGACCTGCTCGGCTGGTGCGACGACGCCGGCGTGCAGGTGGTCACCCTCTTCATGCTGTCCACCGACAACCTGCGCCGGTCGGAGTCCGAGCTCGAGGCGCTGCTCGGGATCATCGAGGACGTCGCCGTCGACCTGTCCCGGCCCGGGCGGCGCTGGCGGGTGCGTTCCATGGGCGCTCCGGAGGTGCTGCCGGCGCGCACGGTGGCGGTCCTGGAGCAGGCCGAGCGGGACACCTGCACCCGCGCGGGTGCGACGGTGAACCTCGCCGTCGGCTACGGCGGGCGGCAGGAGATCGCCGACGCCGTACGGTCGCTGCTGGCCGAGCACGCCGAGCGCGGCACCTCCCTGGAGGAGCTGGTGCAGGCGCTCGAGGTGGAGCACATCGCCGAGCACCTGTACACCCGCGGCCAGCCCGATCCCGACCTGGTGATCCGCACCAGCGGCGAGCAGCGGCTCTCGGGCTTCCTGCTGTGGCAGACGGCGAACACCGAGTTCCACTTCACCGACGTGTACTGGCCTGACTTCCGCCGGGTCGACTTCCTCCGCGCGCTGCGCGACTACTCCGCCCGGCACCGCCGTTTCGGCGGGTAGGCGGAGCTGCGAAACTGCGTCCATGACCGCCGGAGCCCTCGACGTCGCCCTGGAGTACGTGCGGCTGGGACTGCGCTTCGACCGCGTGGAGCCCGGGTTCGTCGACGCCTACACCGGCGATCCGCGGATCCGGGCGCAGGTTCTGGACGAGCCGGCGCCGACGCCGCAGCAGCTCCGGGACCGGGCGCGCGAGCTGCTGGCCGAACTGGA
The DNA here is from genome assembly GCF_020166105.1 of Blastococcus sp. LR1. Lineage (GTDB taxonomy): Bacteria > Actinomycetota > Actinomycetes > Mycobacteriales > Geodermatophilaceae > Blastococcus. The sequence goes on along the minus strand of NZ_JAIUJY010000002.1, from coordinate 294,143 downwards.
CGCCGCGGAGCTGCCGGAGGACCGGGCGGACTTCCTGCGCGGGCAGCTGACCGGGCTGGAGTGCAGCGCGCGGAAGTTCAGCGGTGAGCCGGTCGGGTTCGTCGAGGAGGTCCGCAGCTACTTCGAGGTGGACGTCGAGCTCGGCGACGAGGCGGTCTACGCCGCCGCGCACGCGGACCTGGACTCGTTGCTGCCCGGCGACGGGACGCTCGCCGAGCGCTACGCCGCCCACCGCCGTCGTGAGGAGTGCCCGCCGGCCCGCCTGGAGGTCGCGGTGCACGCCCTCTCCAGCGCGTTGCGCGACCGGGTGCGCGGCCAGTACGGGCTGCCCGAGGTGGAAACGGTCCGGTACGAGGTCGTCACCGACAAGCCGTGGTCGGGCTTCAACTACTACGAGGGCGGCTTCCGCTCGAGGGTGGCCATCAACGCCGACCTGCCGCACCGGCTCAGCCAGCTCCCGCACCTGGTGGCGCACGAGTCCTACCCCGGCCACCACACCGAGCACTGCCGCAAGGAGCGCGGGCTGGTGGAGCGCACCGGCCGGATCGAGCACACGGTCTTCCTCGTGAACACCCCGGAATGCCTCATGGCGGAGGGGCTGGCCGACCTCGGCGTGCAAGCGGCGATCGGCGAGGGCTGGGGCCCGTGGGCGGCGGACATCCTGGGCGACCTCGGGCTGCGCTTCGACGGGCATCTCGCCGAGCGGATCGCGGCGGCCGCCGCTCCGCTGAACCGGGTGCGGCAGGACGCCGCCGTGCTGCTGCACGACCGAGGGGCCGGCGCCGACGAGGTCAGCGCATTCCTGCAGCGCTGGTCGCTGGTGAGCCCGGAGCGCGCCCGCCAGCAGATCCGCTTCCTCACCGATCCGCTGTGGCGGGCCTACACCTCCACCTACGTGGAGGGCTTCGCACTGCTGTCGCGCTGGCTGGATGCCCGGCCCGCCGATCAGCCGGTCGCCGACCGTTTCCTGCGGCTGCTGGACGAGCCGCTGACCCCCGGCCGCGTCACCGCCGAGCTCCGGACCGCCTGAGCCGTGTCCCGCCGATCACCTGCGCAGGCCAGGTTCCTCGGGCTCTGGTCCGCGGGCTGGCTCGCCCTCCTGCTCGTGCTCGGGATGCTCCGGTTCGGCGACCCGGCCGTGCAGTGGCCGGTGCTGCTCGTGCCCGCGCTCTGGGCGCTGGTCGCGCTGCGGCCGCGACGCCGTGCACGGACGGCGGGGGCGGATCGCGAACCGCCGTCCCGGCGCCGGCGCGAGGAGCCGGAGGAGATCCCGTGGGACGACGACTCCGGGCTGCCGTTGTACGACGACCCGAGCCTTCCGCCGAGCACGCGCACCGACACCGTGGAGCGCCCGGCGGTGCGTCGTCGCCCGGATCCGCGCGAGGACGACCGGTGGTGAGCGCCGGAGGCTGACGCCTTCGGCGAAATCGCTGGCTCCGTGTCGGTGGGATCCCCGATGCTGTCCTGCGTGATCTCCGCCCGCGGGCTCGCCCGCACCTTCCGCAAGCGCAAGCAGGAGGTGCACGCCGTCGTCGGCGTGGACCTGGACGTCGCCGCCGGCGAGATCGTCGGCTTCCTCGGCCCGAACGGCGCCGGGAAGACGACGACGCTGCGGATGCTCACCACCTTGATCGAGCCCACGGCCGGGGAGGCCACGGTCGCCGGCTGCGACCTGCGCACGGACCCGGTCGGTGTGCGACGGCGGATCGGCTACGTCTCGCAGAGCGGCTCGACCGCTCCGGAGGCGCGCGCGGGGGAGGAGGTCGTCGACCACGCCCGGCTGTACGGGATGAGCCGTGCGGACGCGACCGCCCGCGGGCAGCGGCTGTTCGCCGAGCTCGACCTGGACGGTCTCTGGGAGCGCCAGCCCAAGGCGATGTCGGGTGGTCAGCGGCGCCGGCTGGACATCGCGATGGGGCTGATCCACGAACCGGGTCTGGTCTTCCTCGACGAGCCGACGACCGGCCTCGACCCGCAGGCCCGGGCCAACCTGTGGCAGCACATCCGGGCGCTGCGCGAGGAGCGCGGCACCACCGTCTTCCTCACCACCCACTACCTCGACGAGGCCGACGCGCTCTGCGACCGGATCCTGGTCATCGACCACGGTTCGATCGTCGCCGCGGGAACCCCCGACGAGCTGAAGTCGCAGGTGGGCGGCGACGTCGTCACCGTCACCGCCGACCGGGAGGTGGTAACCGAGGTGGCCCGTCTGGCGGCCGCGCTGCCGGGGGCGGAGCCGCCGCAGGTGGTCGACGACCGGGTGGTGGTCCGGGTGCCGCACGGCGGTACCGCGCTGGTGGAGTTGGTCCGCGGGCTGGACCGCGCCGACGTCGCCGTCAGCGGCATCGAGAGCCGCCGGCCCAGCCTGGACGACGTCTTCCTCGGCCTGACCGGCCGTTCCCTGCGCGAGACGGGCGCCGCCCCGGCCGCGGTCCAGGAGGTGGCGACCCGATGAGCACGCTGCTGCACGACACCGGGGTCGTCTTCGCCCGGGCCATGCGCCTCTCCCTGCGCAATCCGGCCTGGCTGGTGATCAGCCTGCTGCAGCCGGTGCTCTACATCCTGCTGTTCGGCCCGTTGCTGGAGCCGCTCTCCGGCCAGCTGGGCTCGGGGAACGCCTATCAGATCTTCGTGCCCGGGATCCTGGTGCAGCTGGGCATCTTCGGGGCGCTGTTCGTCGGCTTCGGGCTGATCGCGGAGTACCGGGCCGGCGTCATCGAGAGCCAGCGGGTCACGCCGGCCAGCCGCACCGCGCTGCTGCTGGGCCGGGTGCTGCGCGACGTCGTCGTGCTGCTGGTGCAGGGCACCCTGCTGGTGCTGGTGTCGCTCCCGCTGGGTCTGCGGGCGCCGCTGCTCGGGGTGCTGCTCACGCTGGTGGTGATCGCGCTGCTCGGTGCGGCGTTCGCGTCGGTCTCCTACGCGCTGGCGCTCACGCTGAAGAGCGAGGACGCGTTCGCACCGCTGCTCAACGCCTTCGTGCTCCCGGTGCTGCTGCTGTCGGGGATCCTGTTGCCGATGTCGCTGGCGCCGGGCTGGCTCCAGGCGGTGAGCGACGTCAACCCGCTCAAGCACGTCGTCGAGGGGGCGCGGGCCTTCTTCGTCGGGGGCTACGACACCTCCACGGCGTGGTGGGGCGTGGCGATGACGCTCCTGCTGGCGGTGCTCGGGTGGTACTTCGGCGTGCGACGTTTCCGGCGCGAGTCCAGCTGATGAAGGACTCCGACGCCCCCGGCACTCGCATGCTGGCGCCGGGCCCCTGCGTGGGGGCCGTTCCATCTCCTGGGGCAGATGTGACGGCGGTTACCCCGTTGAGTGAACTTCAGGTACCGGCCGGGTCGGTGCAGGCGCCTTTGTCGGTGGGCGGGCCTACCGTCCGGGGTGGAAGGCGAGGTGTCCTCGCCGTCCACGGGAGGCCCGGTTGGTGCGACTGCGTTCGTCGATCAGGGGGGCCGGTACCCGGCCTCTGCGCCGGGGCCCGGCCACCTTCGAACCGGGGCGCGCCTCTGTCACGAGGCCGCGTCCCACGGGAGCCGACACATGACCGAGCTCGCGAGGTCCGTAGAGAACAGCACCCCTGGGCGTACCCGGGACGAGCGCCAGCGAGGACCTGGCACGACCACTGCCCGCCGCACGTTCGTCCTCGACACCTCTGTCCTGCTCTCCGACCCTCGCGCGCTGCTGCGCTTCGGGGACGCCGACGTGGTGCTGCCGCTCGTCGTCATCGGTGAGCTGGAGGACAAGCGCAATCACCCCGAGCTCGGCTGGTTCGCCCGGCAGACGCTCCGGATGCTCGACGACCTGCGGGTCACGCACGGCCGGCTGGACGCCCCTGTCCCGATCGGTGAGGCCGGCGGCACGCTGCACGTCGAGCTGAACCACAGCGACCCGTCGGTGCTCCCGGCCGGCTTCCGCAACGACAGCAACGACTCGCGGATCATGGTGGTCGCCCTCAACCTGCGGGCCGAGGGCCGGAACGTCTGCCTGATCACCAAGGACGTGCCGCTGCGGGTCAAGGCGGCCGCGGTGGGGCTGGACACCGACGAGTACCGCGCGCACGACGTGGTCGACGCCGGCTGGACCGGCATGGCGGAGCTCTCGCTGGACGACGCCGAACTCGACGCCCTGTACGAGAGCGGGGAGGCGTTCCTCCCCGCGGCCGCTGAACTGCCCACGCACACGGGGCTGGTGCTGCTCTCCTCGCGCGGGTCGGCCCTCGGCCGCGTGACGCCGGACAAGCAGGTGCGGCTGATCCGTGGCGACCGCGAGGCGTTCGGCGTCCACGGGCGGTCGGCGGAGCAGCGGATCGCGCTGGACCTGCTGCTCGACCCGGAGATCGGCATCGTGTCCCTCGGTGGCCGCGCGGGCACCGGCAAGTCGGCGCTGGCCATCTGCGCAGGCCTGGAGTCGGTCATGGAGCGCCGGGCGCACAAGAAGGTGGTCATCTTCCGGCCGCTGTACGCCGTGGGCGGTCAGGAGCTCGGCTACCTGCCCGGCGGCGAGGGCGAGAAGATGTCGCCCTGGGCGCAGGCGGTCTACGACACGCTGGGTGCGCTGGTCTCCAAGGAGGTCCTCGAGGAGATCGCCGCCCGCGACCTCATCGAGGTGCTGCCGCTGACCCACATCCGCGGCCGGTCGCTGCACGACTCGTTCGTGATCGTCGACGAGGCCCAGTCGCTGGAGCGGGGCGTGCTGCTGACGGTTCTGTCCCGGCTGGGCACGAACTCCCGGGTGGTCCTGACGCACGACGTCGCCCAGCGCGACAACCTGCGGGTCGGCCGGCACGACGGCATCACCGCCGTCATCGAGAAGCTCAAGGGGCACGTCCTCTTCGCGCACACGACCCTCACCCGGTCCGAGCGCTCGCCGATCGCGGCCCTGGTCACCGAGATGCTGGAGGACCTCCCGATCTGACGGCTCCCGCCCGCTGGATCGATCGCCCGCTCTGCGGGTGTTCCTCGTGCTCTGCGCCTCCTGCAGGACGCCCGGATCGCGAGGAACGCCCGCAGAGCGCGGTCACGTCGGCCGCCGGGCCCGCTCGTGCGCGCGCCGGACCTTGGCGGCGAGGCGGTGCGGCGTCTCCAGGTCGGCCCACCCCCAGCGCAGCACGCCCCACCTCTCGTCTCGGATGGCGTCCTCGCGGAGCTTCTCCCGGTGGACGGCGTCACCAGCGGACTCCCCGGGGCGGCGCAGGCGGCCGTACTTCACCCGCCCGTCGAACTCGCCGACGAGCCGGTCCTCCGGCCAGGCGAAGTCCGTGCGTGCCACCAGCAGGCCGGCCGGCGAGCGGACCTCGAACTGCAGCTCGGGCACCGGCAGCTTCCAGCGGGCGAGGACGACCCTGCTCCGTGATTCGCCGACGCTCTCGCTGCGCGCGTCCGCGAAGGCGATCGCCCGGGCGGCGGCGCGGCTGCCGGGGGAGCCGACGACGTCGAACAGCCGGGCGCGGAGGGTCTCGTGCGTCACGAGTCCCTGATGGAGCGCCGCGTCGATCGCGACCACCGCCGTCTCGTGGGGCAGCGAGCGTGCGAGGTCGAGGACGGTGCGCACGGCATCGGTCACCGCCACGCCCGCCACCTGGACCACCTCGTCGTCGCGCAGGCGGGCGACGTGGCCGCAGAGCACGGCCGTGCGCGCAGTCGAGGTCCCGGGCGGGCGGGTCACGTGCACCCGGTCGAGGGGGACGTTCCACAGCGGCAGTCCGAGGAGCACGGCGGCCGACTGGTGGCTGACCACGGCGGTCCGTCGCAGCTGGGGCACCGTGGCCCGGACCAGCAGAGCGTGCTGATGGACGCCGGTGGCGGCGTCCTCTGCGTAGGCGCCCCGCCGCACCCGGACGAGCCCGCCCGCGCGGACCGTTCGCGCCAGCTCGTCGTCGTCCCAGCCGTCGGCCAGCGCGTCGCGGCGGAGGATGACGGGGACGGGAACCGGCGGCTCGGACATGCGCCCACCGTCGGGCGTGCGCGGGCCGAGCGGCCACCGGCGGGACACCTCGGTGGACAGCCCCGGCCCCTGTGGACGGCTGCTCTGTGCCGCAGCTCCCGCTCAGCCGACGCTGCAGCGTGGCCACACCGCGAGTTCGGTGGCCAGAGCGGAGCCGAGGGCGGGGCGCGGGGCGAGGGTGGGGGCGGCCGGAGCGGGTCAGGCGGCGGCCGACTCCTCGTCGTCCTCGATCTCCTCGGCGGCAGCGGGAACCGGCCGCTTCGCCGGACGACGCTTCGGCTCCGGGGCCGGCTTCGGCGGGGCGAAGACGGCGCGCACCAGCGCGACGGCGGCCCATCCCGCGAGCAGGCACCAGGGGAGCCTGCTCACCATCTCCTCGGTGGTGAAGTCCCCGCGCAGTCCGAGCGCCAGCACCGGCAGGGCCAGCACCAACCCGACGAGCAGCACGTCCCAGCGCAGCGGGCTCATGCCTGTGGGCTCTCCAGACGCTCGCAGAGCAGCGAGGCCCAGCGGTGGGGGGTCGCCCGGACGCCGTCGAGGAGGGCCACGGGCAGGGTGAGCCGGCGGAGGACCGCGGCCGGGTCGGCGCTGAGGTCGGTGTCCTGGACCGCGAGCGCGTCCACCCGGACCAGTCCGTCGAGCCACGCCTCGACGTCCTCGGGCTTGCGGGTGGCCTCGACGACGGCCCAGACCGCGGCCGGCGCCCAGATCTCCAGCATCCGGGACATCCAGTAGGTGTCGGCGCGCAGCGGGGCGTCGACGGCGACGATGGTCAGCGTGCTGCTCTCGGCAGCCTCCTGACGGCGGTCGACGGCGGCGTCGATCGTGGTGACCCGGCTGGCCTGGGGTGCGAGGCCGGCGAGGTCGCCACGGGTCGCCCACTGCACCCGGTCGCGGTCGAGCCGGAGGGTGGCGGCCAGGGACTGCGCGGCGCGCAGGGTCTCCAGGCCCGGACCCACCACGAACAGGACCTCTCCGGGACCCGACGGCATCGCCGGGACCTCGGGGAGGTTCCGCGCGAGCGCCCGAGTCAGCGCCGCGTACGTACCGGAGGCGGACAGGGCGTCGGCGAAGTCGGGGCCGAGCAGCTGCTCGGGGAGGCCGAGGCCGGTCAGGCGGGTGGTGACCTCGGTGGCGGCCTGCTGCGCCGCGGTCGTCGCGGCGTCGTCCGCCTCGTCGTCCAGCTCGTGCATGTCGAGCACGTCCGGGCCGGCCATGAGCGGGGCCACCGGCAGGCGGGTGACCGTCGCCAGCGCGCGGGGAGCGCGAGGGGCGCGGGCCTGCGGCGCGGCGGCAGGGGTGGTGTCGGCGTCCTCGACGTCGGCCGGCTCGGGCGTCTCGGTCCGGGCCGACCGCGACGGGGGAACGGGAGGGCGGCCCGTCGACGGCGGGACCGGCGGCAGACCGCGGCCACGGGACCCGGAGCGCGAGGGCAGCATGGAGATCCGCGGCATCACGGTCGTGGCGTCCATCGACATGCCCAGGGGGGCGGGGTCGCTGGCCGTGCGGGCCAGCAGGGGAGCGAGCTCGCCGGCCTCCTCGGCGATGGTCTCCGCCACGAGCTCCCGGGTGCCCTCGGCCTCGGCGGCCAGGGGAGCGGGCTGCTCCACGACGGGGGCGGGCGTGGCCTCGGCGGACGGAACCGCGACGGCTGCGACCGGCTCCACGTCGAGGACCGGGAGGATCGGCTCCTCGCGAGGGGTCTCGACGACGGGAGCAGGCGTCTCGGCCGTCTCGAAGAGGGCCGCAGCCGGCATCGGCTCGACCGTCGACGACTCGGCGACGGGCGCGGGCGCGGGGTCGCTGAGGACGACCTCGGCCCAGATGGGGGAGTCGCTGCCGGTGGCCGGAGCGGCTGCCGTGGCGGGCTCGCCCCACAGCGGGGTGTCGGCCACGCGGGGGGCGGGGGCGTCCCAGCCCAGCCCGGTGCCGCCCGTCGCGGGGGCCGGCGGGCCGAAGAGCGAGTGGTTCGAGGAGACGAGGTCCCAGGCCGGCGCGGACACGGGAACGACGGGCGGGAACACCGCAGGCGAGGCGACGGCTGCGGCGGGGGCCCACGAGACGGGCGCGGCGGGAGCGGGCTCGGGGAGGGCGGCCACCTGCTCGGCAGGGGCGAAGACCTCGATCGGGGCCTCGACCGGAGCCGGGACGTCGGCCGGGATCTCGGCCAGGACCGGCAGCTCGTCCGCGACCTCGGCGACGGGCGTCTCGACGACGACCGCGGCGGGCTCGACCGTGGCGGCCCCGACGGCGGCGGGCTCGACGAGGACCTCCTGCGGGGAGTTGCCGGCCAGCATCTTGCGCAGGATCCCGGCGAGGGCCTCGTCCGAGTGCCCCTGGGCGAGTGCCGCGCGCAGGGTCTCGGCGATCTCCTCCTGGCGGGAGGACGACGCCGGAACGGCGACCTCCTCCTCGGCGGCCCAGGTCGGGACGACGGGAGCGGACGGGCTGGTGGAGGGCGCCGTGACGACCTGTTCTCCCACGGTGATCTCCTCCTGGTGCACGGTCCGGGACCGCGTCGATGAATCTGCTGAACGGATGGCCGCGGCGAGTGACGGCCGGGGTGCCGGGGTGTCCGGCACGTCCACCAGGTGCTCGGCGCTGCGGGCCGCCGGCTCCGGCGCCGAGGGCGGCGGCTCCTCGAGGGCCGGGATCCCCGGCTCCTCCAGGGCCTGGGCGACCGCCTGCCGCACCTCGCGATCGCTGGACACCATGCGGGCGAGCGCGGCGGTGAACGGCGAGGGGGCGCCGGCCGAGTCGAGAGCCGCGGCGAACGGGGAGACGACGGGGGCGCTCTCCTCGGTCGGCGCGGGCGGAGCAGTGCGGGAGCTCTTGGTCGCGGTCGCCCGCGGGAAGGTGGCGCGGGGCGTTCCGCTCGCCACCGGGGGCTCGGCGGCCGGCCTGCTCGCGGCGGCTGCCGTGCGGGAGGCCGAGGAGCCGCCGGAGAACGTGGACCCGGACGAGAAGGAGGAACTGCCGGAGAACGAGGAACCCGACGAGGCCGGGGACCCGCCGGAGAACGAGGGGCCGCCGGAGAACGAGGGCGCGGGCGACGGCGAGGACGACGTCGTCGGCGTGCGCGGAGCGGCGGCAGGGAGCCCACCGAGCAGCCCGGCCAGCTCGTCGAGCCGGTCGTGGTCGGGAGCTGCGGAGGAGACCGGGCGGGGACCGGTCGCCGGCCCGCGGACGGCGTCGCCGGAGCGTGCGGCCTCGGCGGCCCAGGCGGCAGCCCCGTTGCGGGCGGGGGCGGCAGCCCGCGCACGAGCGGGCGTCGCGGAGGCCAGGGGGGAGTCGAACGAGCTGACGGGAGCGGCCGGCGAGGAGCCGGTCGACGGCGTCGGCACACCGGGGCGGACGAACTGGTCGGCCACCTCGGCGACGTAGCGCTCGGTCGTGAAGAACCCGAGCACCCCACCGGAACGCACCCGGCGGACGCCGACCACGCGTGCGTGGGGACCGAACTGCTCCCGCGCCGCGGCGATGGCGTCGTCACGGGTGGCGGCCTCAACGGATCGCAACGGCACCGCTCACCACTCCCAGCGACTCGATCTGCGCTGTCCGGGACACCTCCGCGTAGGAGATGACGGGCAGCCGGGGAAGAATCTGGCGCATCAGGCGCGACAGGGCCGGGCGGACCTGCGGCGAGCAGACGAGGACCGGCGAGAGGCCGGACCGCTCGGCGTCCTCGAGCATTCCGCTGCAGCCGCTGACCAGGGCGTCGACCGCGCCGGCGTCGAGGGCGAGGACTGCCCCCATGTCGGTCTGGCGGACCGCTTCCAGCAGTCGCTGCTCGAAGCCGGGCTCGAGGGTGAAGACGTGCAGTCGCTCGTCCGGGGTGACGTAGGGCTGGCTGATCGCCGAGCCCAGCGCCGCGCGAGCCGCCTCGACCAGACCGTCGAGTTCGGTCGACTGCTTCGCACGTACAGAGAGTGCCTCGAAGATGCGGACCAGGTCCCGGATCGACACACCTTCACCGAGCAACGCGTGCAACACGCGTTGCACCTCTCCCAGGGTGAGCAGAGTGGGCGTCATCTCCTCGACGACGATGGGGTGCGAGCGGCGCACCATCTCCACGAGGAGCCGCACGTCCTCCCGGCCGAGCAGGTCGGGGGCGTTCTGCCGGACGACCTCGGCCAGGTGCGTGGTGATGACCGAGGACCGGTCGACGACGGTGGCGCCGGCCATCTCGGCGGCCCGCTGGAGCTCCGAGGGAACCCACTTGGCGGCCAGGCCGAACACCGGCTCGCGGGTCGGCTTGCCGGGCAGGCCGTCGAGCGCGTCGCCGATGGCCAGGACGGTCCCGGACGGGGAGATGCCCTTGGCGACGGGGACGCCGTTGAGCCAGATGACGTACTGGGAGGAGGGGAGGTCGAGGTTGTCGCGGGTGCGGACGAGCGGGATGACCAGACCGGTCTCCATCGCCACCTTCCGCCGCAGGGCCTTCACGCGGTCGAGCAGGTCGCCGCCGCGGGTGGTGTCGACCAGCTCGACCAGGTCGAAGGCGACCTCGAGCTCGAGGGGATCGACGCGCATCTTCTCGGCGATCGCCTCGGGGGAGTCCGGGGCCGGTTCGTTCTCGGCGGCCTCGGCGGCGGCCTCGGCCTCCTCGTCGACCTCCTCGACGTCGGTCATCCGGGTCGCGAGGAAGAGGAACAGCCCGCCCACGAGCAGGAAGGGGAGCTTCGGCAGGCCCGGGATGAGGCAGAGGGCCAGGGCGGCGCCGCCGGCGATGCGCACCGACTGCTTGAACCGGCCCAGCTGGGCGATCAGGTCCGTGCCCATGTCGCCCTCGGTGGCCGAGCGCGTGACGATGATGCCGGTCGCGGTGGACATCAGCAGGGCCGGGATCATCGAGACCAGGCCGTCGCCGACGGTCAGCAGCGAGAAGGTGGAGACCGCCTCGCCGGGGGCCATGCCCCGCTGCATGACGCCGATCGCGAAGCCACCGATGAGGTTGACCAGCGTGACGACGATGCCGGCGATGGCGTCGCCCTTGACGAACTTGGACGCACCGTCCATCGAGCCGTAGAAGTCGGCCTCGGCGGTGACCTCCTGGCGGCGCTTGCGGGCCTGCTTCTCGTTGATCAGGCCGGCGTTCAGGTCGGCGTCGATCGCCATCTGCTTGCCGGGCATGGCGTCGAGGGTGAAGCGGGCGCCGACCTCGGCGACGCGGCCGGCACCGTTGGTGATGACCACGAACTGCACGATGGTCAGGATCAGGAAGATGACCATGCCGACGATCAGCGAGCCGCCGATGACGATGTGGCCGAAGGCCTCGATCACCTTGCCGGCGTAGCCGTCGGTGAGCACCAGGCGGGTCGAGCTGACGTTCAGCGACAGCCGGAACAGCGTCGCGACGAGCAGCAGCGAGGGGAAGACCGCGAAGTCCAGCGGCTTCTTGATCTGCATCGACACCAGCAGGACCAGCAGTGAGACGGCGAGGTTGACGCCGATCAGCAGGTCCATCATCGCCGCGGGCAGCGGCACCACCAGCATGAGCACGATGGCGACGACGCCGATCGGGACGGCGGCCTTGCCCAGCCCCTTCACTGGCCCGCTCCGGGCGCTGACGACGGCTGACTCACCCCTGCTTCATCGGCAGGCCGAGGAGGCGGTGGTACCAACGGCCCCTCTGCAGGATCCGGACGCGAGCCTGCGAGCGGCTGGGGGCAGAGGGGTCCTTCGTCAGGCGGCGGTGGGGGCCCGGCGGCGTCCGGCCTTGGGCAGGTCCGCCACGTCGGGCGCCTCGAAGCCCGGCCGGTGGAAGCCGCCCTTCACCCCGCGCGTGCCGAGGTGCATGACGAAGGCGAGCACGCGGGCGACGGCGTTGAACAGCTGCGGCGGCACCTCCTGGCCGATCTCGCAGGAGGCGTGCAGCGCACGGGCGAGCGGGATGTCCTGCACCAGCGGGACGCGGGCCTCGGCGGCGCGCTCGCGCAGCTTGGCGGCGACCTCGCCGGCGCCCTTCGCGACCACCCGGGGAGCGCCCTTCGCGGCCTCGTACTTCAGCGCGACGGCGACGTGGGTGGGGTTGACCAGCAGCACGTCGGCCTCGGCCACCTCGGCCATCATGCGGTTGCGCGACATCGACATCTGGATCCCGCGGCGGTGCGCCTTCATGTACGGGTCACCCTCGGCCTGCTTGTGCTCCTGGGTGATCTCGTACTTGCTCATCTTCAGCTGCTTCATCATCTTCTTGCGGACGACGATGTAGTCGGCGACGGCGAGGACGAGGCCGGTCACGGCCACGACGCGGAACATCAGGACGGCGGAGTCGGCGAAGGTGGCCGCGACGGCCGACAGGGGCAGCGCGCCGGAGGCCGCGACCAGCGCCTGGGCCCGGTCGCTGGTGATGAGGACGACGGTCAGCAGCGCCGCCGTCTTGATCAGCGCCTTGCTGGTCTCCCAGAGACCCTGGGTGCCGAACATGCGCTTCAGGCCGGGCAGCGGGTTGAACTTCTTCAGCGTCGGCTTGATCGGCTTGGTGGCGAAGTGCACGCCGCCCTGGGCCGCCGAGGCCGCCACACCCACGACCAGCAGCGCGAGGGCGGTCGGCAGCAGCGTGGTCAGGAACAGCTTCAGCGCGGTCCCCAGCAAGGTGGTCACGGTCTCGACCTCGGGGGTCTTCACCGCCGTGCCCACGTGCACGAACAGCTCCTGGACCGCCTCGAAGGCGTTGCCCACCATGATCGGCAGCAGCGCGCTGGCCGCCGCGACGCCGAGCCACGTGCCCAGTTCCTGGGTCCGTGGGATCTGGCCTTCCTTGCGCGCCTTCTTCAGGCGCTGGGGAGTTGGCGCTTCTGTCTTCTCACCGCCCGGGCCGTCCTTGGCCATCAGGCCTCCATCAGCTGGGTCATCAGCCGACGCCGAAGGACGTCATGGCGCGGGCGCCGTGCTCGAGCAGGCCGTCGAGGGCCGGCGGGAGCAGCGGGAAGGTCAGGCCGAGCATGGTGAGCGTGAGCATGATCTTCACCGGGAAGCCGAGGGTGAAGACGTTGAGCGCGGGCGCGGCGCGGCTCAGCAGCGCGAGGGCGACGTCGGCCAGGAGCAGCACGGCGACCATCGGGCCGGCGATCTGGATCGCGGCGAGGAACATCATCGAGAAGGCCGTGATCACGACCTGCGCGATCTGGTCGGCGGGCACGTCAGCGCCGACCGGCAGGCCCTCGTAGGACGCCGCGAAGCCCTTGACCATGAGCAGGTGCCCGCCGCTGGTGAACAGCAGCGTGCTCGCCAGCATGTAGTGCAGCTTGCCCAGGGAGCTGTTCTGGGTCATCGCCATCGGGTCGTAGCCGGGCTGGAGCGAGAAACCACCGGCGACGTCGAGGATGTCGCCGGCCATCTGCACGGCGGTGAACAGCACCTGGACGACGAAACCGAGCGCCGCCCCGATGACCACCTCGGTGACCGTGGCGACCAGCAGGAAGCCGGCGGTGGGCTCCGGCAGCGTGGGGGCGATCTGGGTGGAGAGCAGCACGGACAGGGCCAGGGCGAGCGCGCCCTTGACCGCACCGGGGATGACCCGGGAGTTGAAGGGAGGCGCCATCAGGACGAAACCGGCGGCGCGCGCCGTCCCGAGGAGAAGGGCCGCGAGCGTGACTGCCGGGACCGAGAGGTCCATGGCGGCTACGTCCGGTCGAGCAGTGCCGGCAGCTGGTCGAACAGGGTCTGGGTGAAGCTGACCAGCTCGGAGAGCACCCAGTTCCCGGTGACCAGCAGGGCCAGGGAGACGGCGATCATCTTGGGGACGAAGGAGAGCGTCGCCTCCTGGATCTGGGTCGCCGCCTGGAACAGCGAGATCAGGAAGCCGACCAGGAGCGCGGTCAGCAGGATCGGGGCGGCGACCTTCGCGGCGACCATCATGGTCTGGGCCGCGATGTCGGTGACGTCGGCGTCGCTCATCAGCCGGTACCCCCGTAGCTACCCACCAGTGCGGTGGTGATCAGCGCCCAGCCGTCGACGACGACGAAGAGCAGCAGCTTGAAGGGCAGCGACACGATGGTCGGCGGGACCATCATCATGCCCAGGGCCATCAGGGCGGCGCTGACGAGCATGTCCAGCACCAGGAACGGGATGAAGATGACCAGCCCGATGATGAAGGCGCTCTTGAGCTCCGAGAGGACGAACGCCGGGATGAGCGTGGTCATGCTGACCGCGGTGGCGTCCTCGGGTGCCTCTTCGCCGGAGAGGCCGATCATCAGCTTCAGCTCGTCCTCGCGGGTGTTGTCGAGGAGGAACCCGCGCAGCGGCACGACGCCGGCCTCGTAGGCCTGGGACGTCGACATGGCCCCGCTCATGTAGGGCTGGACGGCGACCTCGTTGATGTCGGAGAACACCGGGCCCATCACGAACAGCGTGAGGAACAGGGCGATCCCGGTGAGCACCTGGTTCGGCGGCGAGGTGGCCATGCCGAGCGCGTTCCGGGTGAGGCCGAGCACCACGATGATCTTGGTGAACGAGGTGGCGAGCAGCAGCACCGAGGGCGCCACGGACAGGACAGTGATGGCCAGGATCAGCGTGATGGAGCTCGACGGCGAGCCGTTGCCGATGGAGATGTCCACGTTGCCGTCGACCGCCGGGGCGGTCGGCGCGACGGGCGCGGTCGGCGCGACGGGGGCGGCCGAGGCGGGGTCGGCCAGCAGCATCGCGGCGAACACCGCGAGCAGGGTGAGGAGGAGGACCAGGCCGGCGCGCCGGCGGGTCCGCGAACCGGCCCCGGAGGGCAGCGGGCGCACCGGAGCCGTCATGTCCGCCGCACCGTCCGCTCGCGCAGCTCGTCGACCAGGGAGCCCCAGCCGTTGCGGTCCAGGACCGATCCGGCCAGCACGCCCTCGGAGGAGCGGGCGGCCCGCGAGGGCACGAGAGCCGGGGCGGGGACGGGCGCTGCGTCGTCGTCCTCGGCGTCGGCGGCGACCTTCGCGCGGGCCGGACGACGCTCGCGGATCGCGGCGTCGACGGCGTCGGGGTCGACCTCGGCGAGCAGGGTGACCTGCTCCTCGGTCGCGCCGATGACGAGCACCAGATCGGCGATCCGGACCACGTTGACGGTGCTGGTGCGGCCCATGCGGTGGCGGGCCACGACCTCGATCAGGCCGTTGCCCTGGCCGAGGCCGCGCTTCTTGGCCAGCTTCGCGGCGAAGAGGAGCACGCCGCCGATCAGGGCCAGGGAGAGGACGAGCCGGATGATCATCCAGGTCATGACGCCGCCCCGAGCTCGGCGGCGTCGGTGACGATCTCGCTGATCCGCAGGCCGAAGTCCTCGTCGACGACGACGACCTCGCCGCGGGCGATGAGCGTGCCGTTGACCAGCAGGTCGGCCGGCGCGCTGGCGGCCCGGTCGAGCTCGACGACCTCGCCGGGGTGCAGCGAGAGCAGCTCCTGCACGGTCATCCGGGTCCGGCCGATCTCGACGGTGACCTCCATGGCCACGTGCCGCAGCAGCTCGAGGCTGCCGCGCCGCTCGCGGGTGGCGGGCAGGGTGACCTGGAGGGCGAAGGTGGCCTGGTGCTCGCCGTCGGCCATGAGGGGGATCGCGACGAACATGCCCTTGTCGCGCAGCCCGTCCAGCGCGGCGACCGGCTCCTCGGTGCGCTCGGAGGCGACGCGGACGCGGCCCAGCGTGGCGGCGGCGGCCTCGAGGGCCGGGCGCAGCGCGGCGGAGACGTCCATCTGGCCGACGGGGGAGTTCTGCAGGGCGTCGACGACCTCGCCGGACACCACCAGGACGACGTCGCCGGAGACCTCGCCGGAGAGCCCGGCGGTGACCGCGAGCGCGGCCGACGGCGGGAGCGGGACGGTGTCCGGGTCGCTGACCGGCGTGCCGGGGACGAGCGCGGAGGTCGAGGGGACCAAAGCGGCCGCGGCCCGGGCAGCGGCGGCGACGACCGCCGTGACGGTCTGGGAGTCCTGCGAGTCGGTGCGGGGCGCGGTCATGCGGAGTCCTTCGCGGCGTGCGGAGCGTGCGGGGTGGGGACGATGGAGGCGGCCAGTCGGCGCCGGTGGTTGCTGGCGATCGCGTAGGCGAACGTCACGTCGTTGGTGGTGACCTCCAGCGGGCTGTCCCGCGGGTGGCGGAGCAGCAGCACGTCGTCGACGGCCAGGGAGAGCAGGTCGGAGGAGGAGACGCTCAGCGGGGCGAAGCGGACGCTGACGTCGACCGGCACCCAGTTCAGCCGCTCGGTGAGGGCCTCGCGGGCACGCTGGCGCTTGCGCAGCGCCTGCTCGGAGAGCTGCGGGGAGGCCGCGTTGTTCAGCGACTGCGCGAACGAGGAGAACGGCAGCACGACCGTGGCCTCGCCCTCGCGGGCGCCGACGGCCATCTCGTAGGTGGCCACCATGACGGTGTCCGAGCCGGCGGCCGCCTGGGCCAGGGCCGGGTTGTACTCCCGGCCGATCAGCACCGGCTGGATCTCGGTCAGGGCGCCGAGCGAGCGGGCGAACTCGTCCAGCAGCCGCTCCAGCAGGTGGTTGGTGATGGTGGTCTCCATCGCCGTCATCGGCCGGTTGGGCTGCGCCGCGTTGCCGGAGCCGCCGAGCATGTGGTCGACCATCGACATGGCGATGTCCAGCGGGAAGGCCAGCAGGCCCTTGCCGGCCAGCGGCTCCATGGAGAACGTCGACAGGAAGCTGGGGTTGGGCAGCGTCCCGATGTAGTCGTCGTAGGCGAACTGCTCGATGCCGACCAGCTCCATGCGGGCGCCGGCCCGCAGGAACGTGGTGAGGATCGTCGTCGCCTGGCGGGCGAACTCCTCCTGCGCGATCTGCATGACCCGCACGTGCTCGCGGGAGAGCTTCGTCGGGCGGCGGAAGTCGTAGGTCCGTGCGGCGCCGCGGGCGCGTCGCCCGCCGACCGGAGGAGCCGGGGGAGCGGGGGTAGGCGCAGCCTGCGCGGCCTCGGGGGCCGCGGGCGGAGCGGCCTCGGGGGCCGCGTCCGGGGCCGGCGCGGCGGCCGGGGCCGGTCCGGTCTCGGGGGTGGTCACAAACCCCCTCATCGGCGTTCCCCGGGGGCACCCTGACCGGGCGGACCACGGCGTCCGTGTCGCCCGGGGAGCGCGTGACCCGTGGGACTCCTGATGCGCCTCAGGGGTGCCCTCCGTGAGCGGAGGGCACCCCTGAGTGGTCGAGCGCAGGCGTTACTGGGTCACGTACTCCGTGTAGTAGATGCCCATGACCATCTGCACTGGCGCTTCTCCCTCCACCTCTTCGGTGTACGCCTCGATGATCTTCTCCTCGAGCGCCTCCTTGAGCGCCTCGCGGGCGCCGACGACGTCGGCCGGCTGCGCCTGGGAGAACGTGGAGATGATCTTGTCGTAGGCCTTGGCGCCGTCCACGCCGCCGGCACCGTGGCCGTCACCGGCAGCCGCGAGCGTGTACTCGAGCGTCACGCCGATCTTGAGGTACCCCCCGCCGGCGAGGTTGACCGCCACCGGCTCGAGCGCGGTGTAGCCACCGTGCTCGGGCGGCGGGACCTCGGCCTCCGCCTCGCCGGAGCTGGCGAAGAGGAAGAAGTAGGCGGCGCCGGCCGCGGCGAGCAGGACCACGGCCAGGATGATGATGAGCTTCTTCTTGCCGCCCTTCGCCTCGGTCTCCTCGCCCTCGGCGGGTGCGTTCTTGTCCTTGCTCATGGGGTCTCTCCCTGTTGGGCGGCGGCGTCGAGGTCCGGCAGGAGCGCATTGGCCTCGGCCGAGGCGTCGGACAGGACGACGACGTCGACCCGCCGGTTGACGGTGAGTGCGGTGGGGTCTGTCTGGGGCACCAGCGGCCTGGTCGACGAGTAGCCGACGGCGGTGAGCCGCGGCTCGGGGACGCCTGCGCTCGCGAGGTAGCGCACGACGGTGGTGGCGCGGGTCGCCGACAGCTCCCAGTTGGACGGCCACATGCCACCGGGGGTGACCGGCAGGTGGTTGGCGTGGCCCTCGACCCCGAACTCGTTGGGCAGCCCGGTGAGCGTCGGTGCGACGGCGGAGAGGATCTGCCGGCCCTCGGGGCGCAGCACTGCCTGCTCGGCGTCGAAGAGCACCTGGTCGGCCACGATGTGCACGATCAGGCCGCGCTCGTCGATCTCGTAGCGCGCGGCACCGGAATAGCCGGCCGCGGCCAGGGCCGCCTCGATCTTGTCGCGGGCCGCGGCGAGCTCGGCGTACTCGGCCTTGGCCTCCGACGCGATGTTCTCCGCGCGCTGGATGGCGGCGGCGGCTGCTGCCTTGTCGATCTCGGCCTGCTCCACGGTCGGGTCCGAGGGGATGGCCGAGGCGATGTCGATGACGCCGGGCAGGCCGTCGAGCACCGAGCCTTCCGGCGTGGGACCCGGCTGCACGGTGATCGGCCCGCCGAACGACTCGGCCATGCCCTTGGCCAGGGCGGCGAACTTCTGCTCGTCCACCTTGCTCATCGCGAACAGCACCACGAACAGCACGAACAGCAGCGTCATCATGTCGAAGGCCGACACCAGCCACCGTTCGTGGTTCTCGTGCTCCTCGTGCTCTTCGTGCTTCTTGCGGCGCCGGCCGTGACCGGCGCTCACGGTGAGCCCCCGTCGTGGGGGGAGGACGGGGTCACGCCGCGTCCTTGACGGCGCCCGGCGGCACGAGCGAGGTCAGCTTCATGCGGACCGCCCGCGGGCTGGTGCCGGCCTGGATCTCGGTGATGCCCTCCACGAGCAGCTCCATCTGCGCGGCCTGCAGCGCGCTGACCCGGAGGATCTTGGCGCCCATCGGGAGGAACCAGAAGTTGGCCGCCATGACGCCCCACAGCGTGGCGATGAAGGCCGCGGAGACCATCGGCCCCAGCAGCTCGGGCTCGTTCAGGTTCCCCATGACGTTCATCAGGCCGACGATGCAGCCGAGGATGCCGATGGTCGGCGCGTAGCCGCCCATGTTGTTCATGAACTTGGCGGCGACCTTGTCCTCGGTCTTCTTCGCCTCGATCTCGCTCTCCAGCACCGCCCGCAGCTCCTCGGGGTCGGTGCCGTCGATGCCCATCTGCAGGCCGCGGCGGAGGAACTCGTCCTCGATGTTCTTGACCTGGGCCTCCAGCGCGAGCAGGCCCTCCTTGCGGGCCTTCTCGGCGAGGCTGACCAGGGTCTGGATCTGCTCGGTCGGTCCCGGCACCTTGGCCGGCATCACGGCCATCTTGAACCAGCCGGGCATCTTCTTGAGGTCGTCCATCGTCTGGCTGGCCGCCGCCGCACCGAACGTCGCGACGATGACCAGGACGATCGCCGGCAGGAAGATCAGCGTCATCGGCGAGACGCCCTCGAGCACCATGAAGACGCACAGGGCGATCACGGAGATCGCAAAGCCGATGAGAGTGGCCGGATCCATGGGTCAGCGCTCCTCTCGGCTCGGGAACGGCACGACCGACGAGTCGGAGGAGACCTGTTCGGGAACGGCGAGCGGGTACGTCGTGCGGTCCATCTCGTAGGAGAGGGCGAGGATGCCGGCGCGGTACTCCCGGATCTCCTGCAGGACCTCGTCCACGCTCTCCCTCAGCAGGTACTTCGTGCCGTCGACGAGGAAGGCGACCGTGTCGGGGTGGCCCTCGACCTTCTCGATGAGGTCGGGGTTCAGCGCGAACTGATCGCCGTTCAGGCGCGTCACACGGATCACGGTCGGTTCCTCTTGCTCGGTGGGTGCCCGGGAACGGGCAGGAACGGCACTCTTGTCATCGGCCCACGGAGGGCCTGCCTTGAGCTGAAACGCCCAGGCCGGAGGCCTCTGGGGGCAATGTGACGGACGGCCCGGTCACCACCTCCAGGAGGTGACCGGGCCATCCGTGGTGACGTGCTGGAACGGCCTCGCTGCAGAGGCTCGCCCTGAGCCTGCGAAGGGCGAGGGGCAGCGAGGTCCTTAGTCAGCGCTTGAGGTTGACCAGGTCCTGGAGGAGCTCGTCGGAGGCGGTGATGACGCGGCTGTTCGCCTGGAAGCCGCGCTGGGCGATGATCAGCCCGGTGAACTCCTCGCTGAGGTCCACGTTGGACATCTCCAGCGCGCCCGACACGAGCTCGCCACGACCGCCGAGGCCCGGCTGCCCGATGTTCGCGATGCCGGAGTTGACGCCGACCCGGAACGAGGAGTTGCCGGCCTTCTCCAGGCCGCTCGGGTTGTCGAACGCGGCGAGGGCCAGCTGGCCGATCGGCTGGCGCAGGCCGTTGGAGTAGACCCCCATGATCGTGCCGTCGTTGCCGAGGGTGAACGACTGGAGCGAGCCCAGGGCGTAGCCGTCCGGCTTCGGGGCCGCGAGGGTGTTGGCCCCACCGAACTGGGTCAGGCCGGCGAGGCTGATCGTGACGTCGTTCGTCCAGCTCGGGTTCCCGGTGGGGGTGAACGCGGGGAGGTTGAAGCCGGGGCCGGCGGGGTTGGTGAGCACGCCGTTGGTGTCGAAGGTGATCTGGAGCGGGGTGACCGCCGGGTCGATCGGCGGCTCGGGGAGCAGCGTGGTCCCGTTGGCGTGCAGGACGGTGACGTTCCAGGTGTTGTCCGCGGCCTTGGTGAGGTTGTAGGACACCTTCTGCAGCACGCCCTGGCTGTCGAACATGTCGGCGCCGAGCTGGTAGGAGGTGCCGACGGGCACGTCGGAGGGGAGGTTGCCCTGGATGCGGCCGGTCTCGGTCGAGGTCGGGTTGACCATCGCGCCGTAGGGCACCGACAGCGGGCCGACCGGGCCGTTGGCGTTGACGGTGCCGTCCGCCTCGGCCATCCAGCCCTGCAGGATCGAACCGTCCGGGGTGACCAGGTTGCCGTTGGAGTCGAAGTCGAACGAGCCCGCGCGGGTGAACAGCTGCTGCCCGCCGGCGCCCTCGACGACGAAGAACCCGTCACCCTCGATCATGAAGTCGGTGGACCGGCCGGTGGACTGCTGCGCACCGTTGGTCCAGTTCGTGGTGATGCCGGCCAGCTTCACGCCCAGGCCGATCTGCGCCGGGTTTGTGCCGCCGCGGTCCGCGGCCGGCTGGCCGCCGGCGCGGACGACCTGGGAGAGCGTGTCCTGGAACACCGTGGCGCTGCTCTTGAAGCCGACGGTGTTGACGTTGGCGATGTTGTTGGCGGTGACGTCCATCTTGGTCTGGTGTGCACGCAGACCGGAGATGGCGGAGAACATGGAGCGCAGCATCGGGGGGTCCCTCCGGGGTGGGGGTCGGTGGTTCAGGGGCGCGCGGCGGCGCCGGGGTGGGGCGCGGGTCAGCCGGCGGTCGTGCCGACGTCGGTGATCCGGCCCAGCGGCACGGGACGGCCGGCGACCGTGGCCACGGCCTCCGCCGAGTCGGTGGCGAGGCGCACCGAGGAGACGACTCCGGTCACCTTGGCGCCGGTGTCGTCGGTGTAGGTGACGGTCTGTCCGACCATCGCGCCGGCGGCGCTGGAGCGCTGCAGGGCCAGCATGGAGGCGTTCTGCTTCGCGATCTCCTCCAGCTTCTCCACCTGGGTGAAGGTCGCCGTCTGCGACATCATCTGGTTGGTGTCGGCCGGGTTGCTGGGGTCCTGGTACTTCATCTGGGCCACCAGCAGCTTGAGGAAGGTGTCCTTCCCCATCTGGTCGCCACGGTCGACGGCGGTGCTGGCGCCGTAGGTCGGCCCCGTCGGGACTGCGCCGCTCACTGCGTCCGGCATCGGTCGTCGGCCTCCTTCTCAGACACGTACGTCCACGCCGGACGACGTGGATCCGTTGGACGGCAGAGCCCGTCCTTCCCCGTTATCGGCAGTGCGCCCCCAGGACCGTGACCGTTCGCCGGGCTGGTTCTGCTGCGACTGCCGGTCGGCGAAGCCCTGCTGGGCGAGCTGCTGCTGCTGGGCCTGCTGCTCGGCGGCGTGCTTGGCCAGCCACGAGCCGCCCGTGTCCGCGTCGACCTCCACGCGCGACGGGCTGAGACCGGCGGCCTCCAGGTCGCGGCGGAGCTCGGGCAGCGCGTCCAGGAGAGCCAGCCGGCCCTGCTCGTGGGCGCTGCGGAGCTGCAGGTCGAGGCTGCCCTGGGCGACCGTCACCTGGACCTCGACGGGGCCGAGGTTCTCGGGGTTGAGCACCATCGTCATGGTGTGCGACCCGTCGCCCGCGGCGCTGAGCACCGCCACGTGCCGGGCGACCTGTCCGGCGACCGGCAGCGTGGCCGCGGTCCCGGTGGCGGCGCCGGTGGCGGTGACCGGTGCGGCCGCAGTCGGAGCGCCCGCGGAGCCGACCGACGGCAGGACCACGGTCTCGGATCCTGCCTGGACCTCCACGTCGGCACGGGCACCGCTGACCGCGTCGGTGCGGGCGGCGCCGGACCCGGTGCCGCCGGCACCGGCACCACCGGACGAGGTGCCGCCGGCCTGGGCGCCGGCTCCACCGGCGCCGGATGCCGCGGCGGCGGGAACCGCGGGGGCCGGACCGGAGGTGCCTTCGGTGTCGGGTGCCGCGGCGCCGGTGGCCTCCGCCGTGCCGACAGGGACGGAGGTCGTCGGCTGCCCGGGCGTGGGAACGACGGTGAGCTCGACCGGGGTCTGCGCCGCGGTCGCGACGGCTGGCATCGTGCCGGGAACCGGAGCGGCGGGCTGGGGACCGGCGGGCGTGGCGCCGGCGGGCCGGACGGCAGGCGCCGCGGCAGCCGCCGCAGCCGCCGCAGCCGCAGCAGCAATGGCAGCCGGGGTGCCCGGGAGGGCGGGAACCGGCGCGGCGACGACGGGTGCTCCGTCCGCGGCCACGGCAGCGGTCTCCCCGGGGATCGGCGCGGAGGCGGTGGCCGCGATCGCGGCACCCACCCCGGCGAGCCCCTCGCCGGCAGCCGTGACCACGACCGGCGCCGCCACCGGCGTCGCCGTCGGAGCGCCGCCGCCGAGGGCCAGCGCCCAGAGCGCGGCGGCGACGCCGGCCGAGGCCGTGTCGATCACCGGGACGGCGGCCTCCTCGGCCGCGGCCGTCTCCTCGCCGGTTGCGGCCTCGCCGGACTGCTTCTGGCCGTTGCCGGTGGTGGCGTCGCGCACGGGGCCCTGGCCGCCGGCCAGCGCGCCGTCGAGCGCGGAGGCGAACGGGGCCGCGCTGTCGGTGGAGCCCCCGTCCGAGGAGGAGGTGGAGGTGGCGCGCGCGGGAGGAGCAGCGACGGTCACGGGAGCGGTCATCGGTAGGCCTCTGCCTTGCTCAGCACGGAGCGGACGTAGTTCTGGGTCTCGGGGAAGGGCGGGATGCCCCCGTACTTGCTGACGTTGCCCGGCCCGGCGTTGTAGGCCGCCAGCCCGAGCTCGGTGGAGCCGAACTGCTTGGTCAGGGAGCTGAGGTACTTGGCCGCGCCGTCGATCGCGGAGGCCGGGTCCATGGCGTTGACGCCGAGGCCCTTCGCGGTGGCCGGCATGAACTGCATGAGGCCCTGCGCACCGGCCGGCGAGACGGCGGAGGTGTTGAAGTTCGACTCCTGCTTGGCGACGGCGGCCAGCAGCGAGGGGTCGACGCCGTGCTTGCTCGCCGCGCGCGCGAAGAGGTCGCCGTAGGGGACGCCGGCCAGCGCACCACCGGCGGCCGCCGGGGCGACGGCGGCGGAGGCCTCCGGCAGCACGCGGCGGATGATCGAGGGGTTGCCGACCGCCTGCACCTTCACCGACTCGCCCGGCTGGGGCGCGGCGATCATCTGGCCGTTGCCGATGTACACGCCGACGTGGTCGATGCCGGCGCGGGAGCTGGAGTGGTCGAAGAACACCAGGTCACCCGGCCGCGCCTGCTCGAGGTTCGCGACCGGACGGCCCGCGGTGGCCTGCTGGGACGAGGTCCTGGGCAGCTCGATGCCGAGGTTGCCGAACACCAGCTTGGTGAAGCCCGAGCAGTCCAGGCCCTTGCTGGGATCGGTGCCGCCCCAGACGTAGGGCACGCCGATGTACTTCTGCGCCTCCGCGACCGCCGCGCTCTCCGAGGCGGTCCCGCCGGTGCTGGTCGCGTAGGTCGCCGACGAGGTGCCGGTCAGCCCCGCCGCGCTGGCGGCCGAGGCCCAGCCCGCGGACGTCGCGGCGCCGGTGACCGCGGTGAAACGGGCCTGGATCTCGCCGATGCGGGCCTGGACCGCGTTCAGTCCGTCCATGCCTGCTCCTCCCCGGTCGAGGACGCGCGGCCTGCGCGTCCGGTGACCAAGTCATCGGCAGCCCGCTCCTCCGCCATGTCCATGGCGTGCTGCTGGGCCTCGCGGTGCCGCTCGGCGAGCCGCTCGAGGGCCTTGGTCCGCTGCGCGGCGGCGGTCCACTGAGCCCGCACCGCCTCCGCCTGCTGGGCCTGTGCGGTGGCCAGGGAACGGGCGTCGGACGCGTCGGTGGCCGCGGCCTGCAGCAGCACCATCGCCGCGACGAACGACCCGGCCGGCAGCGATCGGGGCATCGTCGAGACGCCCAGCGCCGTCTCGTACTCGGTGGCGCGCCGGTCGGCGTCGGCGGCCGCGTTCATCGCGGCGGCCGCCGCGGCCGCCGCGGCACGCTCCTCGGTGCGCCGGAGCTCCAGGACCGGCTGCAGCCGGAACTTTCCGCGCTTCACGCGCCTCTCACGATCCGCTGCAGCCAGTTCCACGCCTCGTCGGCCTGCGTGGACTCACCGAGCGGCTGCTGCAGGAAGGCGTCGATCTGGGGGGCGAGCTGGCGGGCGCGGTCGACCAGCGGGTCGCTGCCGGCCTGGTACGCGCCGATCTCGATCAGCTCGCGCACGTCGCGCAGTGCACCCATGAGCCGGCGGATCTCGCGTGCGTCGGCCATCTTCGCCGGTGGCACCACCGCCCCCGCGACGCGGGAGATGGACTCCAGCACGTCGATGGCGGGGAAGTGGCCGACGGTGGCGAGCTTGCGGGTGAGCACGATGTGCCCGTCGAGGATGGACCGCGCGGTGTCGGCGATCGGCTCGTTGTGGTCGTCGCCCTCGACCAGGACCGTGTAGAGCCCGGTGATCGAGCCGACGGTGCCGGTGCCGGCCTTCTCCAGCAGCTGCGGCATCATCGCGAAGACGCTCGGCGGGTAGCCGCGGGTGGCCGGCGGCTCGCCCGCGGAGAGCCCGACCTCGCGCTGGGCCATGGCCGTGCGGGTGATCGAGTCCATGAGCAGCAGCACGTCGCGGCCCTCGTCGCGGAACGCCTCGGCGATCCGGGTGGCCACGAACGCGGCCTTGAGCCGCACCAGCGGCGGCTCGTCGGAGGTCGCGACGACGACCACGGTGCGGGCCATGCCCTCGGGGCCGAGGTTCTCCTCGATGAACTCGCGGACCTCGCGGCCTCGCTCGCCGATCAGGCCGATGACGCGGACGTCGGCGTCGGTGCCTCGGGTGATCTGGGCCATCAGGCTGGACTTGCCGACGCCGGAGCCGGCGAAGATGCCGAGACGCTGGCCCTTGCCGCAGGGGACGAGGGTGTCCAGGGCGCGGACGCCGAAGGTGAGCGGCTCCTCGACCCGGGTGCGGGAGAGGGCGTGCGGCGTCTCGGTCGCCAGGTCCACCCAGGAGACGCGGCTGCCCAGCGGCGGGCCGCCGTCGACCGGCCGGCCCAGCCCGTCGAGCACGCGGCCGAGCAGCGCCTCGCCGACCGGCACCTGGAGCGGGCGCCCGGTGGCGCGCACCGGGGCGCCGGCGTGCACGCCGGACAGCCCGCCCAGCGGCATGCAGGTCAGCCGGTCCTTGCCGACGGCGACGACCTCGGCCAGCAGCGGCTTGTCCGTGGGGTTGACCTCGACGAGGTCGCCCACGGCGGCGCTGACGCCGTCGACGCTGAGCGTCAGGCCCATCGCGCCCGTCACCGAGCCGGTGACCTGCGGACGAGCGGCGGCGCGGGCGCGCTCGAGCATCGTGGCGGGAAGGCTCATGGCCGCAGCACCGCCTGGACGCGCTCCAGCGCCGCGCTCAGCTGGGCGTCGATCCGGCGGGGGCCGCTCTCCGCGACGGCGCCGGCGCGCTCGATCCCCGCGTCGGGGACGACGAGCACGCTGTCGGGGAGCTCGTCGAGCGTGCCCGCGGGCAGCTCGGCGAGGTCGTCGGGGTGCAGGCGGACGACCGCCGGGGCGTCGGCGGGGACGAAGGACAGGGCGCGGCGGACGGCGTCCAGGACCGGGTGCGTGGCGAGGGCGAGCTCCCGGCCGAGCATCTCCTCGACCAGGGTGAGGACGGTGCCGATGATCGACTCGCGGATCTCGTCGGCCACCGGGATCGCGGCCTCGTCCAGCTGGCGGGCGGCCGCGCCCAGGGCGGCGGTCGCGGACACCATGCGGCGCTCCCATCGGGCCTGCACCTCGGCGAGCCGCTCCTGGGCGGCCCGCTCGACCTCTGCGACGACGGACTCGGCGGCCGTCATGCCCTCGGCGTGCCCGGCGGTGAAGCCTTCGGCGTGCGCCCGCGAGCGGAGCCGCTCCAGCTCCTCGGCGTACACGTCGCCGAGCCGGAACGACGGCTTGCTGCCGGCGACCGGCTGGTCCTCGGCACGCCGCACGGACGAGCGTCGCTCCACGACGGGGTGCTGGACCGCCACGGTCGGTGCCGAGGAACGGACGATCGCGGACGGCACGCCCGCGGACGGGGGAGAGGCGGACGGCGCACCCGGGGCGGGGGTCGCCGGGGCCGCCGGCCACACCGGGGCGGCCGGCAGGTCCTCCACGGCGGGGCGAGCGGTCGGCACGGCCGCGGCGGTGGCCGCGCTCAGCGCACGCTCGGCCATGACCTCCCGGTAGGGGCGGGCCTGCGCGGCGGAACCGCCGCGCAGGACCGTGCCCTCACGCAACGAACTCATCGTCTCCGCCGCGCGAGATGGTCAGCACACCCTGCTCCTCGAGGGTGCGGATGACACCGACGACCTTGGCCTGGGCCTCCTCGACCGTGCGGGTGCGCACCGGGCCGAGCAGCTCGATCTCCTCGGCGAGGTTCTCGGCTGCGCGCTCGGAGAGGTTGCGCTGCACCTTGTCGCGGACGTCGGGCCGGACACCCTTGAGGGCGGTGGCCAGGTCGTTGGCCTCGACCTCGCGCAGCACCAGCTGCAGGGACCGGTCGTCGATGGTGACGATGTCCTCGAAGACGAACATCTGCGCGCGGACCGCCTCGGCCAGCTCCGGGTCGCTGTTGTCCAGCCACTCGAGGATGGAGCGCTCGGTGGGCCGCGGCGAGCGGTTGATGATCTCGACGAGGGTCTCGACGCCGCCCACGGTGGTCATGTCCTGGTGCGCCAGGATCGAGCCCATCCGGCGGCCCAGCTCCTCTTCCACCAGGCGGACCATCTCCGGGGAGGTGCGGTCCATGGTGGCGATGCGGTGGGCGACCTCGGCCTGCTGCTCGGGGATGAAGCCCGAGAGGACCTCGGCCGACTGCGCGGCGGTCAGGTGGGCGAGCACCAGGGCGATCACCTGCGGGTGCTCGTCCTTGAGGAACGTCACCAGCTGGCGGACATCGGCCTGGCGCAGCGAGGCGAACGGCACCTCGGTGTAGACGACGTTGAGGCGGGAGAGGATGCCCTCGGCCTTGTCCTGGCCCAGGCCGGCGGCCAGGATCTCGCGGGCGAACTCGACGCCGCCGCGGCCGACGAACTGCTGGGCGGTCATCAGGCCGTGGAACTCCCGCATGACGCCGTCGACGTCGTCGAGCTCCACCGAGCCGAGCTTCATCAGCTCGCGGGTGAGGGCCTCGACCTCCCGCGGGCGCAGCTGCGCCAGCAGGACGCCGGCCTCCTCCTTGCTCATCTGGGCGAGGAAGACGGCGGCCTTGCGCAGGCCGGGGAGCTCGGGGCGCGGGGGAGTGGCGACCGCGGTGCCGGGGGCGGTGGGGATGCTGGCCAGGGTCATGACTTGTTCTCGCTCAACCAGCCGCGCAGCATGGCCGCGACCTCGTCCGGACGCTCGCTGACCATCGTCGAGATCTCCCCTCGCACCTTGGCGCGCTCGGCGGCTTCCAGCTCCATCTGCGCGTCGGTCAGCGGAGGCTCTTCGCGGATGCTGGACACCCGCAGGCGGTCGAGCTCGGCGAGCATGTCGTCGTCGAGCTCGAGCGGCTCGTAGTCGTCCTCGATCTCCTCGCGGCCGCGGCGGGAGCGCAGCCAGACGATGAGGACGATCAGCGCGATGCCGGCCGCGATGCCGCCGGTGCGGATCATGGACCACATCTGCTCGCTGGCCTCGGCCTCGCGCGCTGCCTCCATCGCCTCGGCGGCGTTGGTGGCGGCGGTGTCGTCGAAGGGCATCGAGGCGACCGTGATGTCGTCGCCGCGGGCCGGGTCCAGGCCGACGGCGGTGGTCATCAGGTTGGTCATCTGCTGCTGGTTCAGGTTGCCGGCGACCTCGTCGTTCATGACGACGGAGACGGTCAGCCGGTTGAGGTCACCGGGCGCCTCCTCGACCACCTCGACGGTCTTCCCGACGGCGTTGTTGGCCGTCGTGGACTCCTTCTCGTAGGTGTTCCCGCCGCCGCCGACGTTGTTCGCGGCGTCGGGCATGTTCTCCGGGCCGAGGATGCCGCCGACGGGAGCGCCGGTGCCGGTGTAGCGCTCGGTGTCGGTCTGCTCGGACACCGGCGGGGTCTCGCCGTCGTAGTTGTAGGTCTCCGACGTGCTGTTCCGCTTGGCGAGGTCGACGTCGGCGCGCACGGAGACGACGCTGTTGCCGGGCCCCACCACGGAGTCGAGGATCTTCTGGGCGCTCGCGGCGAGCCGGTTCTCGTACTCCTGCTCCACCTGGGAGCGGGCGTCGCCGGCGGCGGCGGTGATGCCGGAGCCGGGCGCGGAGAGGACCTGGCCGCTGGCGTCGGCGACGGTGACCTGCTGGGGGTCCATGTCCTGGACGCTGGAGGAGACCAGGTTCGTGACCGCCTGGATCTGCTCGCCGGTCAGCTGCGTGCCGGGGGTGAGGTCGAGCAGCACCGAGGCGGTGGGCTGGGCCTTGTCGCGGACGAAGACCTCCTCCTCGGGCAGCGCCACCTTGACGATGGCGGAGTTCACGCCGGCCAGCGCCTCGAGGGTCTTGGAGAGCTCGCCCTCCAGCGCCCGCTGGTAGGTGACCTGCTGCTGGAACTCGCTGGTCGTGATGCCCTGCTCGTCGAGCAGCGCGTAGCCGGTGTCCTGGCCGGCGGGCAGGCCCTGGCCGCTCATCGCCAGGCGCAGGTCGTAGACCTTGTCCTTGTCGACCATGATCGTGCCGCCGCCGTCGGCGAGCTCGTAGGCGACGCCCTGGGCGTTGAGCTCCTCGACGATCGCCGAGGCGTCGCCCGCGGCGAGGTTGGAGAACAGCGGGGCCTGGGTGGGTGCGGTGATCCAGGAGTAGAAGAAGAACCCGCCGAGCGTCAGCCCGACGAGCAGCAGGCCGATGACGACCTTCTGCCCCAGGCTGACGGTGGCGAACGTGGAGCGGGCACGCTCCAGCGTCCCGGCGAGTGCCGAACTCATCAGATCTGCATCCTCATGATCTCGTTGAAGGCCGCCACGGCCTGGTTCTTGATGGTCACGACCATCTCGGTCGCCACGCCGGACTCAGCGCTGGCGATCATGTAGTCGTGCACGTCCTTGAGGTCGCCGCTGGCGGCCTGGACGGCCAGGTCGGAGGTCACCGACTGCGTGGCCTGGAGCTTGTCGAAGGTGGAGGCCAGGACGGCGGCGAAGCCGTCGGTGCCCTCCGCCGCGGGGGTGCCGCGGGTGCTGCCGGCGACGCCGGCGATCCCGCCGACGCCCACGGGGGCGATGCCGCCGATCGGGAACGTCATCAGCGCTTCCCGAGCTGCAGCGCAGCCTGGTAGGCGGTGGTGGCCCGCTCGACGACGGCGAGGTTGGCCTGGTAGCCGCGCTGCGCCATGATCATGTGGGACATCTGGTCGCCCAGGTCGATGTCGGGGTACTTCACGTAGCCCTCGGCGTCGGCCAGCGGGTGGTTCGGCTCGTAGACCATGCGGCCCTCGGGGTCACCGAACTCGGCCCGCGCGACGCGCACGCCGCCCTCGCCGGAGCCGTAGTCGACCGCCTGGGCGACGACGAGCCGCTCCTGGAAGGCGTCCTCGTCGGTGCGGGTGACGGTGTTGATGTTCGCGATGTTGTCGGCGGTGGCGTCGAGCCACTTCCGGTGCGTCATCAGGCCCGACTGAGAAATGCTCAGTGCCTGGAACATGCTCATGTCAGCTCGTCCTCATCGCCGTGCGCATCGAGTTGTACTTGCCGTCGAGCGCGTTCAGGGCCAACTGGTAGCGCAGGCCGGTCTCGGTGGCGATGACCGTCTCCGCATCGAGGTTGACGTTGTTGCCGTTGGTGTTGGTCGGCTCCATCGACCGCATGGTGGTGCCGCCGTTGATGCTGGGGAGCTGCCCGTTGCTGACGGCGCCGCGCAACGACGTCTCGAAGTCCGTCCGCCCGGCGAGGAAGCCGGGGGTGTTGACGTTCGCGATGTTGTCGGCGGTCACCCGCTGCCGCTGGGCGAGGCCGGCGAGAGCCGCCTTCAGCACCGTCGACGTGGCGTCGGCGATCATCGAGCGGCGGACCGGCAGTAGGAGAAGGACACGATCGACCTCCGGGGTAGGCGGAAGAGCACTCGCGAGCGAGTGCGGGGCCGCCGATCCGTGGCGAAGGTATTGCTCTCCGTGCAAGTCCTTCATCGGCACGGCCGGGAAGCGGGTTGACCTCCGGTCCGTCACACGGGTGACGGAAGGTGCCCGGTGGGGTGACCGGTGCGTGATCGCACAGATGTGACTCGTGGGCCCGGGCGGCCGGGGGCGCGGCAGCGGCGACCGGGCCGTCCGGCGGTCGGGGGAGCGAACGACGGCGCCCCCGTCCCTCCCGGGCGGGAGGAGCGGGGGCGCTGCGGTGCGGGAGTGCCGGGCTCAGAAGGTCCGGTCGATGAAGGCGGCGGTCGGGCGGCTCGGTGCGTAGGACATCCGGGCGGCGAGGTCGCGCTGGCGCTGGGACTGCATGATCCGCTCGACGAGCTCCTCGGCGACGGCCAGCTGGTGCTGCAGCAGCTTCGCGGCGCGCTCCCGGAGGTCGTCGGGGAGCGGGCCGAGGCTCGACGGCGGGACCCAGTCCTCGCTGCGTCGTCCCCAGGCGGCGACCTCGTCGGTGCGGCCCTCGGCCATCGTGGCCTCGGCCGCGACGACCTCGCCCTCGAGGTGGGTGAGCACGCCGGCCCAGTCGACCGGGCTGGTCGTCTCCCCGCCGGACGAGGCCGGCGAGCCGGTCACGAGACCGAGCCGGCCAGGGACGCGGCGGCCTGGCGCCACGCGTCGCGCAGCGGCTCCACGACCTGGCGGCAGGAGGTGATGCGGTTGCCGTCGAGCTTGATGTTGGCCTGCTGCAGCTCGCTGATCAGCCAGTTGTAGAGGGCCGCCAGACGCGGACCGCCGTCCCAGACGTCGACCCGGAGGCTGGAGAGCAGCTCGTAGACGATCGCCTGCGCGTGCTGCAGCTGCTCGCTGGCCTCGTGCCGGTCGCCGGTGGCGACGGCGCGCTGCGCGCGCTCGAGGTCGAGTGCGAGCCGGTCGTAGAGCATCACCAGCACCTGCTGCGGGGATGCGGTCGCGACCGAGTCGCCGAGGTAACGGGCGCGAAGGGAGGCGGCACTCATCGTGGGATCTCCTGGAACGAGGGGGGTGGTGCGAGAAGAGGGATCAGAGGGCGCTGAGCTGGCTGCCCAGCCAGGTGGACTGGTTCTTCATCGAGCTCAGCGCCGTCTCCATGGCGGTGAACTGCCTGGTGAGCGTCTCGCGGCGCTTCTCCAGTCGCAGGTCCCAGGCCTCGATGCGCGCCTTGAGGTCCTTGACCGTGGAGTCCTTGCCGTTGGCCATCGAGCCCAGGGTGCCGGTGGTCGCGTCCGAGGCGGACTTCGCGACCTCCAGCAGCCGGGCGGCGACGCCCCTGACCGCCGGGATCGCCGTCCCGTCCTGCGCGGTGCCGGCGGCGCTGCCGAGCACCAGGGTCTGGGCCATCTCGGGCTTGTCCTTGAGGGCGGTCAGGAACACGGCCTTGTCGAACGTGATCCGGCCGTCCTTGGTGAGCTGGAACCCGGCCTGGGCGGGGGAGCCGTGCGGCGCCACGCCGAAGGAGACGGCGTCGAGCAGCTTGCTGCCCAGCGAGGTGATCGAGTAGTCGCCCCGCAGCGCGGCCGTGCTGCCCTTGCTGTTGTTGGTGTAGTCCTTGACCGTGTTGATGGCCGCGTTGACGGCGTCGACGAGCTTCTGCACGTTCGTCGCGACCGAGTCGTTGTTGGTGGCCACCCCGACGGTCACCTGGGCCTCGGGGTCCGCCTTCGACACGGTGACGGAGAGCCCGGTCAGCAGGTCGGGGAAGGTGTTCGTCGCGGACTTGGCCACGACGCCGCCGCCCAGGTCCAGCACCGCGTCACGCGCGGGAGCCGTCGTGACGAAACGCGACCCCAGGGTGGTGTCGTCCTCGCCGGGGCTCTTGATGGAGAAGCCGCCGGCCTCGCCGGCGGTGGTGCTGGTGAGCTGCAGCGTGTAGCGGTTCTCGCCCAGCTTCACCACCGACGCGGTGAGGCCGTGACCGGCGTCGTTGATGGCCTTCGCGGCGTCGGTCAGCGTGGCGCCGGCCGGGATGTCGACGGTGCCGAGGGAGGCCTCGTTCTCGTCGAGGATCTCGATCGGCCAGGCCATCGTGCTGCTGCGGGCGTCGGCGGTTGCCGAGGTCCAGACGCCGCGACTGAGGCTGACCTGCGTGCTGGCGAGGGACTGCACGGAGAACGTCACCGAGCTGCCGGGGACGGCGCTCGAGGTGGCGGTGGCGACGACCGCGGAGCTGCTGCTCGACGCGGTGCGGGCGCTGACGAGGGCGTCGGGGGTGAGCTTCCCGGCGGCGGCGGAGATGGCCAGGAAGGTCGTGTTGACCGTGCGGTAGGCCGAGGCGGCCTGCTCGGTGGCGGTGAGCCGGGTCTTGAGGGCCTTCTGCGAGGCGCCCTCGGCGCTGATGAGCTGGTTGATGAGGTTCGTGGTGTCCAGCCCGGAGACCAGACCGTCGACGCTCATGCCTGCCATGCGCTTCCTCCAGGTCCGGGGTGGGCGGGGTGTGAGTGAGGGGGGAGGCCGGACCGGCCTCCCCCCTCACCCGGGATGGTGCTGAGGTGTGTGCGCCCTCAGCTACTCAGCTGGGATCAGCGGAGCAGCGAGAGGACACCCTGCGAGGCCTGGTTGGCCTGCGCGAGCATCGAGGTACCGGCCTGGGTCAGGATCTGGTTGCGGGTGTACCCGACCATCTCCTGCGCCATGTCGGCGTCACGGATGCGGCTCTCCGACGCGGTCAGGTTCTCGACCGAGACGTTGAGGTTGTTGATGGTGTGGTCGAACCGGTTCTGCAGTGCACCCAGGTCGGCGCGGATCGTCGAGACCGACTTGATGGCCTCGTCGATCTGCTTCAGGCCCTCGGTGGCTCCGGAGGACTGCGTGAAGGTGACCTGAGCCTTGGCGACCTCGTCCGCGGTGGCGGACGCACCCGGCGCCACACCACTGAAGACGAGCTCGCCACCGGTGATGGCGACGCTGGCGTCGGAACCGAAGGCGTTGGTCACGGCGCTCTGCAGAGCGGTCAGGCGGGCAGCGCTGCCGGCCGTGTCGCTGTAGCTGACCGACGACAGGTCGAGGGTCTTGCCGCCCACGGTGAGGGAACCGTTGAGCTTGGCGAAGTCCTCGGCCTTGGACGGGTCCACCGTGCCGGAGGCGACGGTGACGGTCGCCGCCGAGCCGGCCACAGCCGCCACGGTGGTGGCGGTGATGCCGGCCGCGGAGGAGGTGACGTCCACGCCGTTGACGCCCAGGCCGGAAGCGCCCATGGCGGTCCCGATCTTGACCTGGATCTGCTCGCCGGCGTTGGCACCGACCTGGAACTTGCCGGCGTAGTTGCCGTCGAGCAGCTTCGTGCCGTTGAAGGTCGTCGTGTCCGAGATGCGGGTCAGCTCGTTCTTGAGCTGGCCGATCTCCGACTGGATGTTCTTCTTGGCGTCGGCGTTGAGGCCACCGTCGTTGCTGGCCTGGACGGTCAGGTCACGCATGCGCTGCAGGATCGAGTGCGTCTCGGTGAGCGCACCTTCAGCGGTCTGCACGACCGAGATGCCGTCCTGGGTGTTGCGGACGGCGACCTTCAGGCCACCGATCTGGGAGCGGAGGCCCTCAGAGATGGCCAGACCGGCGGCGTCGTCGGCCGCGCGGTTGATGCGGAAGCCGGAGGACAGCTTCTCGAGCGACTTGCTCATCTGGCCGTCGGTGACGGACAGGTTGCGGTAAGCGTTGAGCGCCGCGATGTTGTTGTTGACGCGCAGACCCATGATGTTCCTCCTTGGAAGGGGTCGTACTGGGGGATCCCGCTGCATCCGTGCTGCGGGGCCGTGCAGGTATGACTACGGCTCGGGAGCCGGAGGACTTGAGGCGAACGGGTCACGAATTGGCGACGTCCACCCGATCGGGGGCAGGCTCCGCGACCGTCAGGCGTATTTGCGCAGGCTGCGGGCCCGGTGGTCCGCGGCCCGGCGCCAGGCGGTCACCCACAGTTCCGCGGTGTGCTCGGTCAGGTGCCGGTCGAGGACGACCTCGCGGGCCTGGACGGCGCTCTCGGTCCGCCGGTCGCGGTCCCGGATGAACGTGGACAGGCCCTTGCTCCAGTCCTTGGCCGACTTGGCCCGCCAGCCGAGCCCGAGCCGCTCGTACTCGGCGCTGGGGGAGCGGACGAACGGAACGCCGCGGGCCGAGTACTCGAGTGCCTTGAGCCAGCTCTTGCACGTGTTGAAGCGGTCGATGCGCAGCGGGGCGATCCCGATGTCGAAGTTCTCGCCCACGGCGGTCGCGTACTCGTCGACGCTGTCCAGCCACGGCAGCTCGGCCGGCTCCTCGGTGAGCCCGAGCAGCTGCGTGGAGTTCAGCTTCTGGCCGATGACCATGAACCGGCTGCTCCCGCGGGTGCTGGCCAGCGCCTGCTGCAGACCGGTGCCCATCTCCTGCAGGTCGTAGGGGTGGGTGACCACGCTGCCGGTCCAGCCGACCGTGACGACCTCGGGCGTCCGCTCGTAGGCCGGCGGGAGCTCGGCGATCCGGCGGGGGATCGCGTTGGGGACGACGAGCCCGCGGCCGTGCGGCGCGTACTCCTCCAGGAGGGCGGGCGTCGTCGTCGTGACCACGTCGGCGGCGCGGGCGCACTCGGAGGCCTTGCGGCCCATGCCCTTCCGGACCAGGGCGAGGTGGGCGAGGTGCCCGAACGGGACGGCGGAGAGCAGGTCGTCCATCTCCACGACGACGGCGACGCCGTCGGCCTGGAGCACCCGGATGGTCTGCAGCATGGCGTCGGTCTTGGGCAGCTGGAGGACGACGACGTCGGCTCCGCGCGCGTCCGCCGCGACGACCTCGCCCTCGCCGCCGGTCGTCGACGGGCGGACGGTGGTCGCGATGCCGCGGACCGTCTCGATCTCGACGTCGAACCCGCCCTCGCGGATGGCCTGGAGCGGCTCCCGGACGCGGTAGTAGTCCTGGGCATCCTGCCCGGCGTGCATGACGAGCACCTTCATGGAGCGGGAACCTCTCTGGGAACCGGCCGGCCGGAGCCGTCCGGCCGTACGGGGACGGGGATCAGGCGGGGCGCCGGGTCGCCGTGTCGGGGGTGACCCAGCGGGCGCGGGCGGGGGAGACCGTCGGCATCGCGGGTGCCGGCATCGCCGGTATCCCGGAGCCGGACCGGCCGGTGAGCCGCTCGAGGTACGTGCGCTGCTGGTTGCGCGCCCGGACGCCACCGCTCGCCGGAACGGGAGTGCCGTCCCAGATCTCGCCCATCGCGGCGTGCAGCAGGGTCAGGGCCCGGGCTCGCATCTGCGAGACGCGGGAGAGCGTCACCCCGAGGTCCTCCGCGATGTCGGTCAGGGATTCATCACCGAAGAAATTCCGCTCGATGACCTCGTCCAGCCGATCGGGCAGCGCGCGGATCGCCTCGTGCAGGTGGCGGGCGCGCTCGCCGCGCATCACCGCGCGCTCCGGCGACTCCCCGGTGTCGGGCAGGTCGATGCTCGTGCCGTCGGGGCCGGTCTCGGCGTCGATGCTGACCATCACCGCGCGGTGCACGTCGACCTGCAGGTGGTCCAGCTCGGTCCGGGCGACGCCCAGGCTGTCGGCCAGCTCCTCCCGCGTCGGCGGCCGGCCGAGGCTGATGGTCAGCGCGTCGGCCGCGGCGTCGGTCCGCCGGGCGGCGGCCCGCACCGAGCGGCTGGCCCAGTCACCGGAGCGCAGCTCGTCGAGGACCGCACCCTGGAGGCGGGCCAGGGCGTAGGTGGCGAACGATGCGCCGGCGGTGGGATCGAACCGCTTGGCCACCTCCACCAGGGCCACGTGTGCGCAGGACAGCAGGTCCTCACGGCTGACGTGGCTCGGCAGCGAGATGCGGGCGGCGACCGCGTTGACGGCGAAGGCGGCGAGCGGGAGGTGCTCGGTCACCAGCGCGTCGACCTCCCGCGGCGTCCGCCCCTTGACCGGGTTCGGCACCCGGCCGTTCTGGGGCCGCTCACGCGAGGGCCGATCGTGTGCGGAGCGCTCACGGAGGGGGCGCTCGGAGACGAGGGCACGGACTGGGGTCACGTCCGTATAGATCGGCGGGCCTCGGCCGGGTCGGCACCACCCGTCGGCACAAATCGCGGGGAACTTGAGCGGCACTTGGGTGCTTCGGCTTGACCTGCTCCGAACGGGTGCCGATGGCAGCACCGATGGCGGTTCGACCCCGGGCCCTCCTCGTCGCCGAGGTGCAGGGCAGGGGAGACCGCCGCAGATGACGAGCAGGACGACGGAAGGCGGTGGACACGTGGACTACCAGCACCTGTCGACGTTGCTGTGGCGGGAGCAGGAGCTCCTGGACCTGCTGCTGTTCAAGGCAGAGGAGAAGCAGTACCTGATCCTCACGGGCAAGACCCGCTGGCTGCAGCGGATCGCCCACGAGATCGAGGTGGTGCTCGACCAGCTGCGCACCCTGGAGGTGGAGCGGGCCGCCGCGACCGAGGTCGTGGCCCAGCAGCTGGGCATCGAGTCGAACCCCTCGCTCCGGCAGGTGGCCGAGGTGGCCCCCGCGCCGTGGAACGACCTCTACGCCAAGCACCACGAGGCGCTGCTGGTGCTGGTCACCGAGCTTCGCAGCCTCTCCGACGCCAACCGCGAGCTGATCGAGAGCGGCCTCTCGGCCATCGGTGACGCCCTCCTGCAGGTGCGCACCCCCTCGGCCGGCACCTATGGCGCGACCGGTCGGCATTCCGACGGGAGCAACCGCGCCGTGACCCTGGACGGAGCCCTATGAGCACCTTCTCCGGCCTGAACGCCGCCACCACCGCGCTGTGGGCGAACCGGCGCGGCCTCGACGTCACCGGTCAGAACATCGCCAACGTCAACACCGAGGGCTACTCCCGGCAGCGGGTCGACCTGGCGGCCATCGGCGGCAGCAGCGTGCCGGCCTTCTTTTCGACGTCCTCGGGCATCGGCCAGGGCGTCAACGCCGACGACGTCATGCGCATCCGCGACGCCTTTCTCGAGGGGCGCGGGCACACCGAGCACGCCAACCTGGGTCAGCTCGTCGCCGAGACCGACGCCTACGAGCTGGTCGAGCAGGCCTTCCGCGAGCCCGGCAACACGGGCATGCAGAAGATGCTGACGGAGATGTGGAACGGCTGGCAGGACGTCGCCAACAGCCCGTCCGAGCCGGCGGCGCGCGGCCAGGTCCTCAAGCGCATGGAGACCCTGGTCGGCGGTATGCACTTCGCCCAGGAGCAGCTCACCGGGCAGTGGGACCAGACGCGCAACAACCTCTCCGTGCTGGTGGACGACGTGAACGCCGCGGCGGAGAACATCGCCCAGCTCAACATCGCCATCCAGCGGGCCACGCAGAGCGGCCTGCCGGCCAACGACCTCTCCGACCAGCGCGACGTGCTGGTCATGAAGCTCGCCGACCACGTCGGCGCCACCGTGCGCCAGGGCAAGGACGGCGTCCTGGACGTGGCGGTCGGCGGGATGAGCCTGGTCTCCGGGGGCACCCCGACGAAGTTCGCGCTCGTCGGCACCAACGACCCGGACGGGACCGGGAGCGACCCGCTGCGCATCGCCACCGCGATCGGCAACTTCAGCGTCCGAGTGGGTGGCACGGCTGCCGGCCAGGTGAACACCCTGAACACGATCCTGCCCGGTTACCGCGGCCAGCTCGACGAGATGGCGTTCAACCTGTCGGAGACGCTCAACGCCGCACACGGCGAGGGGTACGACCTCACCGGCGTCAAGGGCGGGCCGCTGCTCGGCAGCCCCGACGGCAGCAAGGTCACCGCGACCAACATCAAGGTCATGATCACCGACACCGACCGCCTCGCGGCCTCGGGCGTCCCGGGCGCGGCGAACCTGGACCGGGGCAACGCCGACCGGATCGCCCAGCTGGCCAAGGCGCCGAACGGCATCGACACCGGCTACCGCAAGATGATCGTCGAGCTCGGCGTCCAGTCCGCGGTGTCCCAGCGCAACCTCGACATCCAGACCAGCATCACGACCACGATCGACGCCGCGCGGGAGTCCGTCGCGGGCGTCAACCTCGACGAGGAGCTCACGAACATGCTCTCGTACCAGCAGGCCTACGCGGCCGCGGGCCGCATGGTCACCGCGCTCGACGAGGCGCTCGACGTGCTGATCAACCGCACCGGGCTCGTGGGGCGCTGATCTGAATGCGGATCACCCAGCGCGCCGTCGCCCTCACCAGCCTCCAGGGACTCAACCGGAACCTGGACGCCTTCAGCAGGCTCCAGGAGCAGCTCACCTCGGGGCGCATGCTCAGCGCCCCGTCGGACTCGCCGACCGGCACGAACCGCGCGATGCAGACGCGGGCCGACCAGGACTCGACGGAGCAGTTCGCCCGCAACATCTCTGACGGGCAGAGCTGGCTCAACCAGACCGACTCGACGCTGCGCCAGATGCTCGACGTCACCCGCAAGGTCCGCGAACTCACGGTCCAGGGCTCCAACGACGGCGCGATGTCGGAGTCCAGCCGCAAGGCGCTGGCCACCGAGACCGCGAGCCTGCGGCAGAGCCTGCTCGGCCTGGCGAACACCGCTGTCGCCGGCCGCCCGCTCTTCGGCGGCATCACGATGGGGCAGCGGGCCTACGACGTCGAGACCGGTGCCTTCCAGGGCGTCGAGGGCTCCCCGGTGGAGCGGCGGGTGTCGAACACCGAGTCGATCCGGGTGGACCTCACCGGGCGCGAGGCGTTCGGCTCCGACGAGGCGGGCCTGTTCGCCGTCGTCGACCGGATCGCCAAGAACCTCGCCGCTGTTCCCGCTGACACCGCGGCGCTCGAGACGGACCTCGCGGACCTCGACGTCGTCATGAAGAACATGCAGTCGTCGGTCGCCGACATCGGTGCCCGCGGGGCGCGGATGGACCGCGAGTCGCAGATCAACTTCGACATGTCCATCTCGCTGGACTCGCAGCTGGCGGAGGTCGAGAACATCGACCTGCCCAACACGATCATGCGGATGCAGATGCAGCAGACCGGCTACGAGGCCGCCCTGGCGGCGACCGCGAAGGCCATCACGCCCTCGCTGCTGGACTACCTGCGCTGATGACCACCCGACTCGCGGGCGCGCCCGTCCAGGCTCCGACGACAGCACCGGCTCCGCCCCCGGTCCAGGTGCTGTCGTTCGCCGAGCCCGTGCCGGGTTTCCCCGCTCATCGCGAGTACGCCCTCGTGCCGGGCGACACCTCCGGCCTGCTCTTCTGGCTGCAGGCCGTCGACCCGGACGGGCCGCGGTTCCTGGCCGTGCCGGCCCAGCAGTTCTTCCCCGACTACGCGCCGGCGATCCCGGCCGCGGTGCGGGGAGAGCTCGGCCTGGCCGACCTGGCGGACGCCCAGGTGTACTGCCTGGTCAGCGTGCCCGACGGCGATGTCCGTGAGGCCACGGCCAACCTCCGCGCTCCTGTCGTCGTCGCCCCCTCGACGCGCCGGGCCCGCCAGGTGGTCCTGACCGACGGATCTCTTCCCCTTCGGCGGCGCCTCCGCCGATAACCTCTGGAGGGTCGCGTTCCGCGACCCCGCGCCCGCACCGGCGGGCACCGCCACGGACGGCCACCACAACACCCATGGAGGGGTACACGTGCTCACACTCACCCGCAGCGTCGGCGAGACCATCCGCATCGGAGACGACATCGAGGTCCACGTCGTCGAGGTCCGCGGTGGCACCGTCCGCCTGGGCTTCAAGGCCCCGCGCGAGGTCGCGATCCACCGCGAAGAGGTCTACAAGCAGATCGCCGAGGCGAACCTGCTCGCGGCCCAGGTCACCGCCGACACCCTCGGCGCGCTGGCGGCGTTCGCGCCGGCACCCGCCGCGGAGGACACCGTCGAGGTGGTCGTGGAGATCGAGACCGCCGCTCCGGACGCCCCCGACGCGTCGACGCGCGCCGTCGACTGACAGAAGTGCACGGCAGCAGGGGGTGACTCCTCGGCAAACCGTGCCAAGTTGACGGCATCGCCGACCGGGGCGGGTGCGACACGGGCAACTATTGCCGAAGCTTCGGTCGTACAACTGCGTCGACACAGCGAGTTGTGTGCCGTGTTCGGTCCGCTCATGCGGCAGATTCCTCCCTACGCAAGTGATAGGGGGCGATGAACATGGCACGGAACGCATTCGCTACTTCGGTGGCCGGCGACCAGACCGGTGAGCAGGAGTCCGTGGTGGTCCACGTGCAGCTGCGACCGCGGCGCGGCGCAACCCGCAAGTGCCTGGCGGCACTCGCGGCACTGGCTGCCGAGCACGAGGACGTCGTCGTCACCGTCAGCGGGCTGAGCAAGGACGCCCGCGTGGCTCGCGTGACCGTCGGCATCGACCTCGGTCCGCGCACCGCCATCGCGAAGTTCTCGCCCCAGGCGCAGGCGGCCTACGCCTTCGTCTCGGCGATGTTCACCTCGCTGTACGACCACATGCCGGTCTACACCGCCGAGCCCAGCGCCGCCGAGCGCGCGGCCGCCACGGCGCTCTTCGACCGCATCGCCGACGGCACCGCCCGCGTCGACGACCTGGTCGCCGACCTGGGTGACGCCCGGCCCGCCTCGGCGCCGGTCTCCCCGATCCCCGCTCCGCGTCTCCCCGGTCCGGGCGAGCGCATCTCGGCCTGACGGCCTCCTCCGCAGTACGGGTCCCCGGCTCTCCGGTGACCCCTTCTTCCCCGTAGTGCCCAGGAGATCCCCATGTCCGACCGCATCTCGAACGCGTCCACCACCGACGACCGCAGCCGCGCCCGCCAGCCCCTGGTGTTCGGCGGCATCCCCGAGGCCGAGGGGTGGGCGCTGGCGCCCATCACCCCGCGCGACCGGGTGCACTTCCGCGCCGACCAGGAGCTCCCGCTCGAGCAGTTCCGCAGCGAGCTCCCCGACGGCGTGACCGTCAGCTACGACCAGGGCGACGGCCTCTACAGGGTCGACGGCGCCTGCGGCACGGCCGCCGTGCTCGCCGACTGGATCAAGGCCTGGTGCGCGGGTGCCGGCGTCACGACGATCGGCCTCCGCGCCGAGACCGACGTCCGCCGCCGGGCGCCGCGCGACCTGCCCTCGGACTTCCTCGCCGACCTGTGCCGGCACTACGGACCGGTCAGCCTCAAGCGCCTGCAGCGCAACATGAGCACGATCCGGCTGCACCTGCCCGACCCCGACGACCTCGGCCAGCAGGTCTACGAGTGGGTGCTGAAGGCCGTCGCGCAGTACGACGAGACGAAGTCGGTCCCGTTCGGCGCGTTCCTGGCCACCCAGCTCTCCAAGTGGGTGCACGACCTCGGTCGCAACGCGCACGGGCGCACCGCCGCCGACACCGAGCACAAGCAGCAG
Organism: Blastococcus sp. LR1; assembly: GCF_020166105.1. Lineage (GTDB taxonomy): Bacteria > Actinomycetota > Actinomycetes > Mycobacteriales > Geodermatophilaceae > Blastococcus. The sequence continues at coordinate 252,457 of NZ_JAIUJY010000002.1, read as the reverse complement.
AAGGCGATCGCCTCCTTCATGGCCGAGCACCAGCGCCGGCCCTCGGAGAAGGAGCTGGCCGCCTACATGGGGCAGAGCGTCGCCACCCTGCGCCGCAACTCCCAGACCGTCGCCACGCTCAACGGGCTGCGCAACCTCCAGTCGCTGGACGGCGCGCCCGACGCGACCGAGATCCTGCTGCCGGACTCCTGCGAGGCGCCCGACGAGATCATGGGCGAGGCGGAGCAGACCCTGCTCTCGCACGCCCTCACCGCCGCCTGCGCCCCGGACCCCGAGGCCCGTCGCGACCAGCGCGCCGGTCAGCCCAACGTGCTCGGCTGGGCGACCTGGTACCTCACCACCTGGGGCGGGCAGACCAAGACGCAGCTGTCGTCCGACCTCAACACCTCGGTGCGGAACATGAACGTCTACGCCGACCGCGTGGAGAACGCGCTCAAGGACCGTCTCGCCGAACTCGCCGACTGACCTTCCCCTGTTGTTGATCAGGTCTCCTGATCAACAGGGGTCCTGGCTCACCATCGACGGTGAGCCAGGACGCCGCATGGTGAGCCAGGACGGTGCTCGTCCACAGGAACCGCCGCATTCGCCCAGCCGGCGGGTGGAGATGGCCACACTTTCCGGATGCATCCGGAGCTTCGTGCCATCGCCGATACTCGCCTCGGGGTGTTCACCAGCCAGGAGGCGCTCGGCGTCGGCTATCTCGTCGACGACATCCGCTCCGAGCTGAGAACCCGCCGCTGGATCCGCCTCCGCAAGGGCGTCTACATCGCGTCGGGCGACGTCGTCGCAGCAGATGCTCGGTCACGGCATCTGATCGACGCCCTCGCGGTGCTCCTGAGCCTCGGCCCCGGGCCGGTGCTGAGCCACGCGTCGGCTGCCCAGCTGCACGGGCTCGTGATTCCACGCGCGCAGCCCGTCGAGGTGCGCGTCACCGCCGTCGACCAGTGGCGTCGCGGTCGGGGCTACCGCGTTGCGCGTGCGGCACTGCCGGACGAGGACCTCGTCCCGTGGACGGGATTCCGGGCGACGTCGACCGGGCGCACCCTCGTGGACTGCGCGCGCGAGTGGTCGTTCGTCGACAGCGTCGTCGCGATGGACGCTGCGATGCAGGAACGGAAGATCGGGCGGGCCGCGATCCGACGCGCTGTCCTGTCCGGCAGCCACCGCGTCGGGATCGCCGGGGCTGCTCGCGCACTCCAGCTGAGCGATGGGCGAGCGGAGTCCCCGCTGGAGACTCGGGGCCGGCTGGCGCTGCTGGCTGCTGGCCTCCCGCGCCCCGAGCTGCAGGTGGACATCTACGACGACGCCGGCTTCGTGGGCCGAGTGGACGCCTGGTACGCCGAGGCGGCGGTGGCGGTGGAGTTCGACGGGCAGGTGAAGTACCTGGATCCCCGGAACGGCCTGTTGCCCGGTGAAGTGCTCTGGCAGGAGAAGCGGCGGGAGGACCGGCTTCGAGAGACGGGCGCTCGCGTGGTCCGTGTCGGCAACCAGGACCTCGGTGCGGGGTGGGCCGCCAAGGTCGCGCGGATCCGGTCGCTGTTGGCCGCGCCGTACGTGGGACAGCGGCAGTTCCGCGCCGTGCCGACCGCGGAGCCGGGATCGGAATCCGAGGCGGCCTGAGCCGGCGCGCCGCCGTCCTGGCTCACCATGGAGCGTCCTGGCTCACCATCGACGGTGAGCCAGGACGCCTAGTGATCAGCCCACCTGATCATCAGGGAGGGGGCGGTCAGCGCCAGGTCTTGAGGACGTTCTTGGCGACGACGCCCTCGCGCACGCGCTGGGGGTGGTCGCCGACCGGGATCCGCGCGATCTCCTGCGCCGAGTCGTAGTCGATGACGACGACCTCGTCCTCGCCGCTCACCGACACCCAGCACTCGTCCCCGAAGACGCCGTTCGTCGACCAGTACGGCTTGTCGCCGACCTCGACGAGGGAGTACTCCTCGCTGTCCCGGTCGATGATCGCCGCATACCCGTCCATGGTCCCGGCGGCGCAGAGGGTGGTCCCCTCCGGGTTCATCGCCAGGCCGTGGTGCGCGGAGTCGAGGGTGTAGAGCTCCCGCGGCTCGGTGGTCCGCTTCGGCAGGTCGACCACCCGGGTGACGGCGCCGACCGTGGGCTCGCCCTCGTAGCTGCTGGCCGCGTCGAGGTCGGCCGCCTGCGTGTCGAACTCGATCCAGCCGTGGAAGAACGACACCTGGAGGTAGACGAAGCGCTCGTCGGGGGCCACCGCCATCGGCCGCACCGCCGACTCCATGTCCGGGTAGCCCGCCTCGGCGAGCTCCTTGCCCATGTCCCAGCGCGACTCGATCGCCATGTCGTCGGTGCGGACGATCTGGAAGTACCGCTCGCCCTTGGCGGTGTCGTGGGGCTGACGGAGGATCGGCCGGTCGGTCGGGGTGTAGACCCGCCCGATGCTGGCGTGGAACACCCGCTCGCCGTCGGCGGTGTAGTTGTTCTCGTGCGGACTGTCCCCGCTGGGGAACTCCCCGGTCTTCGTGCCGGTGCGGATGTCGAGCTCGTGCACCTTGTTGGCGGTGGAGTCGCTGACGAGCAGCCGTTCCCCGTCGGGGGAGACGCCCATGTGGTCGGAGCGGTAGCCCTCCATCGGGAAGCGCCAGCGGATCTGGCCGGTGGCCAGGTCGAGGCCGACGACGTCGGCGAAGCTCGGCCGGCTGACCGCGAGGAGCCGGCCGTCGTGCGTGGTGAACATGTCGTCCGTGTACTGCGCGCGCCCCTCGCCGATCGCCGCCTGGATCGCGAGGTAGAAGACCAGCTTGTCCGGGCTGGTGAAGATCTCGGCCATCCGCTCGGCCCGGTCGGGGATCGTGTCGATCGTGGAGAGGGTCCGGTGCGACCGCGCGTCGACGACGGTCGCCGTCCCGTCCCAGTTGTTGCCGACGAACATGACGTCCCGCACCCCACCGGGGCGCGCCTCGGACTTCCCGGTGGGGCGGTCCGCCGACCCCGGGGTGGCGGCCGACGTGCCGCCGGTGAGGAGTGCGGCGCAGAGCCCGAGGGCGACGGCGAGCGGAGCGGCGGTACGGCGCACGGGAGCCTCCCGGTCGTGGGGTGTCGCCATGAGAACGCGCCGGTTCACCAGGGGTTACGCACGAGGTGCGACGGGCGTCACGTCGGAGGCCGACACGCGCGGTCACGACGTCGCTTTCGGAAAACCGCCGGCGAAGGGGTACACGGGGGCCCGAGGCTGCCGATATCCACGGTGTGACGCCACGTCCGAGCAATCGCTCCCACGCCGAACAGGCGGACAGGGGAACCGGACCGTGGTACCGGGCGGGGAACCGATGAGCGCGCTGCCCGCCGGTGACGCCGGCTCCCAGACACTGGTTCCGTACTGGCTGGACTCGGCCGCCCGCCGGCTCCTCGCCACCACCGTCGAGGCCGCTCTGGCCGACGGGGACGGACATCCGGTGACGACCATCCACCTGCAGGACGTGCTGACCGAGCTGCACGTGGCCGCCGCCCGCGAGGCGGTCTGGCCCACCTCGACCGCACGCGTCCGGCTCGCCACCGGCTGGGACGACGACGTGCTCCCGGTCCGGCTCAGCCCGGCCGAGCTCGCCGGCGTGCTGGAGCTGCCCGAGCTGCCCGAGAACCTGCGCGCCACCCTCGGCAGCAGGAGGGGGCGCCCGTGACGGCGTCCAGCGTCTTCGGCACCTCCTCGCGCCTCCTGCACCGTCTCCGCGCCGTCCCGGTGGACGTCACCGACCTGCTCGACGTCGCGACGGACGTGCTGCCCCGCCTCGAGACCTCCCGGCTGCGCCTCGCGCTGGTCCGCCGCCCCGGCGCCGGCACGGCGCTGCGGGTGGAGGAGGACGAGCGCACCCAGCAGATCCCGCTGGTCGAGCTCGCCGACGACATGAGCCGGGCCGGCGTGCCGCCGACTCCCGCGGGCATCGCCACCGCGCTGCGCGCCTGGGTGGCCCGCCGCCCGGTCACCGACGACGCCGCGGCCCGCGCGGGCATCGCCGTCGTCGACTGGTCCGACGCCGCGGAGACCGCGGTCGGCTGGACCGTGGTCGTGGTGCGCGACGACCTCGCCCTCCGGTGGGCGCCCTCTCCGGCCGCCCGCACCGTGGAACTGCACCGGACCCGCTCCGCCGCGACCGGCCGCGCGCACGACGTCTCGCTCGACATGCGCGTCGAGGGGCCGCTCGCGCTGTGGTCGCACCGCACGGTGCCGGTCCTCGCGACCTCGGCACTGGTCGCGCCGGAGCTGATGCTGCACCGCATCGGCACCGCCGGGCTGTCGACGCCGGACATGCACCTCGTCGTGACCCCGCACCGGCCGCTCGTCTGCGCCTCGCCAGGAGTGGCCCGGCGGCTGGCCGGTCAGACGAGCGAGGCCAGCGTCACGCTGCCCTGGCGGCACGTCGTCGACCTCCCCTGGCTCTGAGCTAGGAGATGTAGCCGAACTCCCAGTGCCACGGCTCGGGCTTCTCGGCACCGGGGCGCGCCCAGTCCGGCTGCACGAACCCGAACCGCGCGGCGTGCGCGGTCATCCAGCTCCACTGCGGCGTCCCGGCGACGTTGATCCCGCCGCACAGGTCGACCGCCAGTGCCCAGCCGTGGTTCGAGGTGCCGGGGACGGCGGCCAGCGCCGGCTTGCTGCGGAACGCCGCGACCTGCCCGCCGAAGGAGCGGTAGGAGTCGGTGATGCACAGGGTCGCGCCGAACTCGGCCGTGTAGGCCTCGGCCAGCTGGGCGTAGGAGGCGGCCGCGTCGCAGCGCAGCGCGTGCCCGTCCACGCCCAGGCGGCAGAGCGCCTCCACCGGGATCCGGCCGTTGGACCAGCCACCCCACGCGGGGTTGACCGGGCCGGGGACGGGCAGCGGCGCGCCGCAGTCCCCGATGCGGTCGGCGAGGGCCGGCAGCGGCGCGTTGGGCCCGGACGGTGCGGGCGCGGTCACCCGGGTCGCCGAGGCGCCGGGCGCCAGGCTCCGCACGCCGACCTGGTAGGTGGCGGCGGAGGCGCCGACGACGTCGCCGTCGCCGAGGTACATGCCGACGTCCGCGCCGCCGGGGGAGAACACCAGGTCGCCGACCTGCAGGTCCCGCACGGGGACGGCGGTGCCGCCGGCCCACTGGGCGCGGGGGCTGCGGGCGAGCGCATAGCCGCCCATGAGCCAGGACGCCGCGGTGAAGCCGCCGCAGTCGTAGGTGTCCGGACCGGCGCTGCCGGCCACGAACGGCTTGCCGAGCTGGGACAGCGCGTTGCTCACCGCGGCCACGGTCTCCGCGGGGAGGACGGTGACCGGCTCGGTGCCGATGATCCCCCACACGACGCCGGGAAGCGGTCGTCCGTCGGCGTCGAGCGCGGGGGAGAAGCCGTCGGGAAGGGCCGCGGGATCGGTGATCGAGGCCGCGGGCGGCGGCGCGATGCCGGCGGTGGCGAGACGGGTCAGGTAGTCCTGCCACCGGCGCATCACGGCGTCGTTGCGGTCCTGCTGGGGGCCGGCGACGGGGATCGTGCCGATGCCGGCCAGGACGCCGGAGACGGCGGGGGAGAGCTCGTCGACCTCGGCGCGCACGTCGACCAGCACCTCCTCGGCGCGGGCCTCGGCGGCGGCGAGGTCGGCACGGGCCGCCTCGACGCGGGCGCCGGCGGTCCGGAGGTCGCTCGCCGCGCGCTGGGCGTGGACGACGGCGGCCCGGATCTCCGACTCGGTCTGCTCCGCCACGGCCTGCTGGAGGAAGACGGCGGGGGCGGCGTCGGCGGTGTGTGTGTCGAGCGCCAGTACGGGCAGGCGGTCGGCAGGCCCGGAGCGGTACAGCAGAGCGGCACCGGCACCGACCGTCGACTTTTTCGCGGCGAAGCGCTGCTCGGCGGCCTCCTCGGCGTCCCGTGCCTGCTGCAGCCGGGCGCGGCGGTGGTCGGCGGCCCGCTCCAGCTGGCGGTAGCGGTCGGCCTGCTCGAGCAGCGAGCTGCGCGCGGTGAGGGCCAGGGTGACGGTGTCGGTGCCGCCGGTCGGCTGATCGGGGGCGGGAAGGCCCAGGGCTAGGACGACGGGGAGCAGCAGAGCGCTCGTGGCGACGACGCCGATCCGCGTGGACCAGCGCGAACCGGTGCGCTCGCGGGGGGTCGGGGCCGGCTTCTTCCGGCTGCGGGCCGGTGCCCGGCGGACAGCGCTGCGCCCGGCGGCGGGCCGGCGCCCGGGAGTCCGGGTGCTCGGGCTTCCACCTGAACGGCGCGCGGCGACGGCGGCACGCGCGGCGGCCAGCTGCTCGGGGGTGACCCCGGGCCGGGCCGCCACGGTCCGGCCGTGCGCCGGGGCGACGGTGCGGACGTGGGCATCCCGCGCTGCCAGTGCGTCGCGCAGGGCGGCGGCCTCCGCCGGGGTCAGGGGCGGTCGGCCGTCGCGGCGTGGAGCGCTCGCGGCGCGGGTGCGGGTCGGGGCGGTGCGGGTCGGGGCGGTGGCGCGGGTCGTCGCGGTGCGGGTCGGGGCCGTGGTGCGGGTCCGGCCCTGCGCGGTGGAGCGGGGAGAGGACGCACGCGCGGGCGTACGCGGAGCAGGCACTGCAGCGTCTCCCGGGGCGTCGACGGTACGGATGGGGCTCCTGGGACCAGGAGCTCGTACTCATCCATCGACACGCCGGGGGAAATGCTTGAAGAATCCGCCGGAGGCGGGGTCACCCGTCCGGGTAGGGGTGAACCTCGGGGGAGGTCGCCGGGGCTACCGGCTCAGGGCGCCCACCACGCGCCGTGCCGCTGCACGAGGGGGATGCGCAGCTCCCCGCCGTCCTCCGTGGAGATCACGAACTCGAGCTTGGTGATCCGCACCGGAGGGCCGTCGTCCTCGGGTTCGAGCAGCTGGCCGGTGGCCAGGGGCATGGGCGGCAGGACGAGGAAGTCCTCGCCGGGGAGCTCGGCCATGCGTCGTCGTCCTCTCGAGTGCTGGGGCGCACCCACCGTAGGGACCCCGCCGGGAGACGCAACGGGCCGGGTGACCTCTGGAGGTCACCCGGCCCGGTGGGCTCGGTCTGCTAGCGGCCGCTGAGCGGCACGTAGTTCCGCTCGGTCTCGCCGGTGTAGATCTGGCGCGGACGGCCGATCTTGGTGGTCGGGTCGGCGATCATCTCGCGCCACTGGGCGATCCAGCCGGGGAGCCGGCCGAGGGCGAACAGCACGGTGAACATTCGCGTCGGGAAGCCCATCGCCTGGTAGATCAGCCCGGTGTAGAAGTCGACGTTCGGATAGAGCCGGCGCTCGACGAAGTAGTCGTCCTTGAGCGCGATCTCCTCGAGCTGGCGGGCCAGGTCGAGCAGCTCGTTGCTGCCGCCGAGCTTGTCCAGCACGGTGTCGGCGGTCTTCTTCACGATCGCCGCACGCGGGTCGTAGTTCTTGTAGACCCGGTGCCCGAAGCCCATCAGCTTGACGCCGGGCTCCTTGTTCTTGACCCGGTTCACGAACGACGGGATGTCGCCGCCCTCGCGCTTGATCGACTCCAGCATCTCCAGCACCGACTGGTTGGCGCCGCCGTGCAGCGGGCCGAACAGGGCGTTGATGCCCGCGGAGACCGAGGCGAACATGTTCGCGTGCGACGAGCCGACCAGGCGCACCGTCGACGTCGAGCAGTTCTGCTCGTGGTCGGCGTGCAGGACGAAGAGCATGTCCAGGGCCTTCACCAGGTCCGGGTCCATGTCGTAGGGCTCGGCCGGGAACCCGAAGGTCATCCGCAGGAAGTTCTCGACCAGGCCGTAGGAGTTGTCGGGGTACAGGAACGGCTGCCCGACGGACTTCTTGTACGCGTAGGCCGCGATCGTCGGCACCTTCGCCAGCAGGCGCAGCGTGGAGATCTCCACCTGCTCCTCGTCGAAGGGGTCCAGCGAGTCCTGGTAGAAGGTCGACAGCGCGCTCACCGCCGAGGAGAGCACCGGCATCGGGTGCGCGTCGCGCGGAAAGCCGTTGAAGAACTGCTTGAGGTCCTCGTGCAGCAGCGTGTGCCGGCGGATCTTGCCGTCGAACTCGGCCAGCTGGTCGCTGGTGGGCAGCTCGCCGTGGATGAGGAGGTAGGTGACCTCCAGGAAGCTGGACTTCTCCGCGAGCTGGTCGATCGGGTACCCGCGGTAGCGCAGGATGCCGGCGTCACCGTCGATGTAGGTGATCGCCGACGTGCAGCTGGCGGTGTTCACGAAGCCGATGTCCAGCGCGACCTGCCCGGTCGTCGCCAGCAGCTTGCTCGTGTCGAGTCCGTCGGAGCCCTCCGTCCCTCGCTTGAGGGGGAGCGGGAGCTCGCCGCCGGGGTACCGGAGGGCTACGTCTGGGGTGCTCGCGGTCTCGGTCATCGTGGCCCGAGGCTACTCAGCACGCGGCGCTCGTGCAGCACTCCTCAGTCCGGCATCGCCGTGTCGAACGGAGCCGCGAGCGCGCTCAGGACGTCGCTCGCGTGGGCCCGCTCGAGCAGTGGCCGGTCCTGGTCCGCCGGCAGCGCCCCCTCCAGCTCGGCCAGGGCCACGAGGGACAGGTACGTCGCCTCGAGGCCGGCGACCGATCCTGCGTTCGGCGGCAGGACGACGTAGTTGTCCGCCGCGATGCGCAGCGCCTTCCCGAACGCGGCCCGCTGCTGGGCCGGGTCGGCGAGGAAGCCTGCCCGCCGACCCCAGTCGACCAGGACCGGCCAGTCCAGGGCTCCGCGCAGGACGCGCACCTGGTCACTCGAGCGCTGCGCCCCGTGCAGGCGGAAGCTGCTGAGCGTGCGGGGGCTGTAGTACGCGCTCCCGCGGGCGAGGAGCGAGAGCCACAGGTACAGGTCGCCCATGGCCGCCAGCCGCCGGCCGTCGGCCTCCCACAGGTGCCCGGGATCGACGTCGGCGCGCCGGAACAGCACCGTCGTCATCTCCCCGATGACGTTCACGCAGTTGGAGAGCATCAGGTCGCCGAGCTCCCGGCCGTCCAGCGGGCCGGCGCGATCGACCAGCGGCGCCTTCACGCCGTCGGGGAGGGGGCGGCCGTCCTCGCCGACGATGGAGCGCCGGGAGAAGGCGATGGTCGAGCCCTCGGTGGCCTGCATGCCGCGGACCAGCTCCTTGACGCAGTCGCGCATGAGCAGGTCGTCGTGCAGGAGGAACTTCACGAACTCGCCGCGGGCCGCCTCGAGCAGCGTCCGCGGGTTGTCGTAGGCGCCGACGTTCTCCTCGTGCCGGATGATCCGGACCCGCGGGTCGGCCGCGGCGGCCGCGGCCAGGATCTGCGGGGTCGAGTCGGTGGACGCGTCGTCGGCCACGACGACCTCGATGTCGGTCAGGCTCTGGTCCAGCGCGGAGGCGAGCGCCCGCTTGAGGAAGCGTTCCCCGTTGTACGTCGGGATCAGGATGCTGACGAGCGGGTCAGCCACGGGACACCCCGCGGGGCGCGACGACTGGCATGGGACCAGAGAACAGGATGATCGCGTCGGCGGGTACCGGATGCGGGAGGGAGACTTGACGACCGTGGGCGAGTTCTTTGGTGGAGGCCTGCTGTTCGGCCGCCCGGGGTTCCACGACCTCAACGGTGTGCCGGAGGGCAGCCGCTGGCGGTACGTCCACCGCGACGGGGACCGGCTGGTCGGCGTGCTCGAGGGCGTGGTGACCGACGGCGAGCTGCTCTCGGGGCACAGCGCCCCCTTCGGCGGGCCGGACTGGGCCCGGGCCGACCCCACGCTCGACGACGTCCTCGGTCTCGTCGACGGCGCGGTGGCCGCCGCCCGGGCCGACGGTCTCCGGACGCTGCGGGTGCGCTGCCGGCCGGGGGAGTACTCGCCCGCCGAGCCGCTGCTGGAGTACGCGCTGCACCGCGCCGGCGCCCGGGTCGAGCTCTGCGGGCTCAACCACACGGTCGACCTGCGCCCGCTCGCCGCCGGCGCGGACCCGCTGGAGCTGCTCGGGAAGAAGCGCGCCCGTGACGTCCGCGCGGACCAGGGGCTGCCCTACGCGCTGGTCGACGCCGACGACGACGACCTGCTGGCGGCGTGCACCGACGTCCTCGAGGCCAACCGGTCCGCGCACGGCCGACCGCCGGGCCTGTCGGCGTCCTACCTGTCCCGGGCGAGCGCCGCGTTCCCCGGCAGCATCCGCGCCTGCCTGCTCCGCCACGACGGGCGGGACGTCGCCGCCGCCGTCGTCTACCGGGTGCTCGACGACGTCGACCTGCTCGTCGCCTGGGGCGACCGGCCCGACCACGGGCTGCAGCGCTCGCCGATGAATCTGCTGGCCCACCTGCTCGTCCAGCGGTCGGTCGAGGGCGGCGCGCGGCTGCTCGACCTGGGCCCCTCGAGCGAGCACGACGGCTCGCCCAACCGCGGGCTCGCGCAGTTCAAGCGCAGCGTCGGCGCCGTCCCGGGCACCCGGAAGGTGTTGGTAGCGTCGCTGGGGAGCAAGGGGGTCGCCGCATGAGCGATGCGCCGCGCGACCTCGGGGACTACGCCGAGGAGTACGGCCGGTCACCGTTCGAGCCGATCCAGGTGGGCTTCCGGCGTCGCCGGGTCCTGTCCCGGGTGGCGGCGCGTGCGCCGCGCCGGCTCCTGGAGATCGGCTGCGGTCAGGAGCCGCTCTTCCTCGATCTCCCGGAGCTCGCCTGCACGGTGATCGAGCCGACTCCCGCCTTCGCCGAGCACGCCCGCCGGCTGGGCGAGGGGCGCCCGCAGGTCACCGTGGTGCAGGGGCCGGCCGAGGATGTCCGGCCCGACGACGTCGGAGGCCCCTTCGACATGGTGGTGCTGAGCGGGCTGCTGCACGAGGTCCCCGACCCCGAGCTGCTGCTCGGGAGCGCCCGCACCCTGTGCGCGCCGAACGGGGTGCTGCACGTCAACGTGCCCAGCGCGCACTCGCTGCACCGGCTGCTCGCGGTGGCGATGGGTCTCATCCCGCACCCCGCCGCGGAGTCGGCGAACCAGCGGCGGCTGCAGCAGCACCGCATCTACGACGCCGGGAGCCTGGAGCGGGCGCTCACCGCCGCCGGGTTCACCGTGCGCGAGCGGGGCAGCATCCTCGTCAAGCCGTTCACCCACGCCCAGATGCAGCGGCTCGTCGACGACGGCTTCCTCACCCCCGAGCTCCTCGACGGCCTCGACCGGCTCACCGAGCAGCTTCCGGAGCTCGGGTCGGAGATCTGGATGGATGCGGAGCCCCGTCGTGACTGACGCGCTGCTGGTCGGCAACAACCTCGCGGTCCTGGTGGCCGCCGCCGAGCTCGGCGAGGCCGGGCGTGACGTCGTCCTGGTCACCGACGGGCGCCCCGCCGGCGGGCACTTCCGCGGGCGGACGGTCAGCGGCACCACGTTCGACGTCGGCATGGTGGTCCTCGAGCGCAGCCCCGGCTCCGGCCCGGCGCCGGACCCCGCGGGTTACCGGCCCGAGCGCCGCTACGACTGGACGCGGTTCGGAACGCTGGTCGACGACTGGCTCGACGCCCACGCAGGCTTGCGGTGCTCGCCGACCCCCGAGGCCCTGGTCGAGGGTCGCCGGCGGCCGGACCACCTGCTCGCCGACCGGCTCGACGTGCTCGCCGAGCTGGACGTCCCTCCGCCGGCGCCGCTGTCCCGGAACGACCCCGCGCACGCCGCCGCCAAGACGACCGGGGCCGCCTACGACACGCTGACCTACGCGGAGGCCGCCCGGCTCAACCACGGACCGCAGCTGCACGGCCGGCTGGTCGAGCCGTTCGCGGACAAGGTGCTCGGACCGCTCGCCGGCGAGCTGCTCGCCCGCTACCACCGCGCCGCCTGGTTGCCGCTCTACTGGCCCGAGACGCTGGCCGCCGCCTGCGCCGGGGAGGCCGCCGGCCTGCCGGAGCACCGCTTCTGGACGACCGAGGGCGGCGCCGTCGCCGAGGTGGTCGCCGCTCTGGAGAGCCGGGTGGCTCGGCTGCCGAACGTGCACGTGTCGGCCGCGGCGGTGGAGTCGCTGGCCGCCGGGCCCGCGGGCTGGCAGGTGAGGACGGCGGACGGCACAGTGGTCTCGCACGCCCGGCCGGTGCTCGGACTGGGCCACGACCGCGTGCAGCACCTGCTGGGACTGCCCGTCACCGCGCGGGTCCCGGGAGCTGCCGTCGTCGTCGTGTGCTGCCTGGTGCGCGGAGCGGCGATGACGGCGCCCTCACCGAGCCTGGCCGTGCTCGACCCCGCGCTCGCGACCTACCGGATCACCGATCAGGACCTGATGGCCGGCCGGGACCCCGAGTGGCACCGCGTCGTGGTGGAGGCCGGTTCCCGCCTTCCGGGCGAGGACCTCGGCCCCCGCCTGGTGTCCGAGCTGTGCGAGCTGCTCGGTGTGGACCCGGTGACCGAGGGGGAGGGGCTGCGCGACGTGCGGGTGCTGGCGACCATGACGTCGGCCAACGGGATCGCCGTTCCGACCGCGGCCGCTCTCGCCGCCGACGAGGACGCCCGCGCCGCTCTCGCCGAGGCCTGCCCGGAGGCGCTGCCCACCGGCGTGCTGGCCGGGGTGGGCGTCTCCTCGCTGAGCGACCAGGTCGTGCAGGGTCTGGCGGTCGCGGCGCAGCTGCGCTGAGAGGCTGGGCGCCGGATCAGGCGCAGCGGCGCACGGCGGCGCAGACGGCCTCGACCTCGGCGTCGGTGAGGAGCGCGAAGCAGGGCAGGCTCACGACCTCGGCGCAGGCCTGCTCGACCGCCTCCGCCCCCGTCGGTCCGACGCGCACGGTCAGCGCCGGCTGCCGGTGGTCGGGCACCGGGTAGTGCACGGCGGTCGCCACTCCGGCCTCGGCGAGGCGCGCGGCGAACTCGTCGCGGCGCGGGTGCCGCCCCACGGCCAGATGGCCGACGTCGCCGGCGGCCGGCGGGTGCAGGACCAGCTCCGTGCCCTCCGCTGCCCGGGCGTACTCGGCCACGATCTCCCGGCGGCGGGCGTTCCAGCCCGCCAGGTGGGGCAGCTTGACCCGCAGCAGCGCCGCCTGCAGCTCGTCGAGCCGGGAGTTGCGGCCACCGGGGATCCCGATGACGTACCGCTCCGACCAGCCGTACTGGCGCAGCGCCCGGAGCCGCTCCGCGAACTCGTCGGAGGAGCAGGTGACCGCGCCTCCGTCACCGAGCGCGCCGAGGTTCTTGGTCGGGTAGAAGCTGAAGGTGCCGACGTCGCCGAGGGATCCGCAGCTCCCGTCGGCGGTGCGCGCGCCGATCGACTGGGCGCAGTCCTCCACCACCGCGACGCCGTCGGGCAGCGCGGCGCGGAGCGCGGTCACGTCGGCCGCGCGCCCGTAGAGGTGCGTGACGACGACCGCCACCGTGCGGGGCGTGCACGCGGCCGCCGCGCTCTCCGGGTCGAGCAGCATCGTGCCCGGGTCGACATCGGCGACGACGACGTCCGCGCCGGCGGCGAGCGCCGCGGTGGCCGCGTAGCCACCGGCGTTGCCGGCCGTCACCACCTCGGCGCCCGGGCCGGCTCCCACCGCGCGCAGCGCCAGCTCCAGCGCGTCGGTGCCGCTGGCCACGCCGACGGCGTGCGCGGCGCCGACCGTCGTCGCGAGCTCGACCTCGAACGCGGAGTGCTCCCGGCCGTGCACGTACCAGCCGCTGCGCAGGGTCCGCAGCGCCGCGGCCTCGAGCTCGGACTGGAGGAGGAGGTACTCGCGGACGGTCTCGTTGAACGGCACGCGCACGGGACGGTCCGGGGTCAGCCGCGGGCCGGGCGCTGGGCGGCGAGGTACTCGTCGTAGTCCCGGTAGTAGTCGGCCTCCTCGTAGGGCAGCGAGGCGAGCACCAGGCTCACGCTGCCGCTGGAAAAGTTGTCGAGGTGGGTCCAGTGCATCGCCGGGACGTACAGGCCGAAGTAGGACCGGTTGAGCGAGAAGCGGTGGCTCTGGGTGCCGTTGTCGACGACGACGTCGAAGCTGCCCGCGGCCGCGATGACGACCTGCTGGAGCTCACGGTGCGCATGTCCGCCGCGGGATTCGCCACCCGGCACGTCGTACAGGTAGAAGATCCGCTGGATGTCGAAGGGCACGTGCCCCTGGCCCTCGATGAAGGTCAGGTTGCCGCGCGGATCGGCGATGCGGGGCAGTTCGATCAGCCGGCAGCCGAGCCCGGCCGGGGAGCGACCGACGTCGTCGGCGCGACGGCCCCACGGGGTGGGGGCGAGCGGGTTGGCGACCTCGATCGCGGACAGGCTGGTCATGCCGCGAAGCAAACAGCCCCGGTACCGCCAGTCCGGGGAGGTCGCGCTCGGCGGACCTGACGATCGTGGGCGTGCGGTGCCGTGCAGTTGTGCCCAGCCGGAGCACCGGAGTCCCAGCAGTGCACGCGTGCCCCACCTCGGGGGCGGGGCACGCGTGCCGCGGATCAGGGGTGGGTCATCGAGAGGACGTCGAGGGCGGCGTCCAGCTGCTCCTCGGTGAGCTTGCCCTGCTGCACGTAGCCACGCTCCACGACGACCTCGCGGATCGTCTTCTGCTCCTTGAGCGACTGCTTCGCCACGATCGCGGCCTCCTCGTAGCCGATGTACTTGTTCAGCGGCGTCACGATCGAGGGGGAGGACTCGGCGTAGGTGCGGCACTGCTCGACGTTGGCGATGATCCCGTCGACGCAGCGGTCGGCGAGCAGCCGGCTGACGTTGGCCAGCAGCCGGATGGACTCCAGCACGTTGCGGGCCATGAGCGGCAGGGTCACGTTCAGCTCGAAGACGCCGGTGGTGCCGGCGTAGGTGACCGCCGCGTCGTTGCCGATGACCTGGGCGCCGACCTGGATGACCGCCTCGGGGATGACCGGGTTCACCTTGCCCGGCATGATCGAGCTGCCCGGCTGGAGGTCCGGCAGCTGGATCTCGCCGAGGCCGGTGCGCGGGCCCGAGCCCATCCAGCGCAGATCGTTGGCGATCTTGATCAGCCCGACGGCGATCGTCTTGAGCTGGCCGGAGCCCTCGACCAGGGCGTCCCGCGAGCTCTGCGCCTCGAAGTGGTCGCGCGCCTCGGACAGCGGCAGGTCCAGGTCGGCGGCGAGCTTCTCGATGATCGCCGCGGCGAAGCCGGGCGGGGTGTTGATGCCGGTGCCGACGGCGGTGCCGCCCAGCGGCAGCTCACCGACGCGGGGGAGAGAGGCCTGGAGCCGCTCCACGCCGTAGCGGACCGCGGCGGCGTACCCGCCGAACTCCTGGCCGAGGGTGACCGGGGTGGCGTCCATCAGGTGCGTGCGGCCGCTCTTCACGACCTCCGCGTACTCGGTGGCCTTCCGCTGCAGCGAGGCCTCGAGGTACCGCAGGGCCGGGATCAGGTCGCGGACGATCGCCCGGGTCGCGGCCACGTGGATCGCGGAGGGGAAGACGTCGTTGGACGACTGCGAGGCGTTCACGTGGTCGTTGGGGTGGACCGGCGACCCGAGGGCCTCGGAGGCCAGGGTCGCGATCACCTCGTTGGTGTTCATGTTGCTCGACGTCCCGGACCCGGTCTGGAAGACGTCGATGGGGAAGTGGTCGTCCCACTTGCCGTCGGTGACCTGGGCCGCGGCGGCGACGATGGAATCCGCGATCTCCTGGGGCAGGACGCCGAGGGAGGCGTTCACGGTGGCCGCGGCGCCCTTGATCGACGCCAGCGCGGCGATCAGCTCGCGCTCGATGGGCGTGCCGGAGATGGGGAAGTTCTCGACGGCGCGCTGGGTCTGCGCCCGCCACTTCGCCCAGGCGGGTACACGGACCTCTCCCATGGAGTCGTGCTCGACGCGAAAGTCCTCGGTGGCCACGGTGCGCTCCCGGTGGTGTGGATGGTGACGGTGCTCCGCACGGAACCCTAGAGACCCCTGGGATGCAGGGTGGTTCCGCCCCGGGCGGGCGCCGCCGATCACGGCGTCGAGCGGCCCGGAGGCGGTCGATCGTCCACCGGTGCCCGCAGGGGCGCGAGCCCGAGGAGGGCCCATGTCCCAGCCGCCGCAGTTCCCGGGCCCGGGCCCGTCGACGGACGGCTACGCCGCACCGGGGTGGCCGGCGCCCGCGGGCACGTGGCCGGAGCCCGCCTGGGAGGCGATCACGCCCACGTGGTCGCAGCCGACGCCGGTCGCCGTCTCCCCGTCGTCCGTGTCCGGCGGCGTTCCGGGGGCCCGCTGGGCGCTGGCCGGGGCGGGCCTCGCCGGACTCGTGGCCGGAGCCGTCGGAGCCACGCTGCTCATGACCGCCGTCGTCAGCGGCACCAGCGAGGACATCGGCCGTGCGATGGCCGGTGAGCTCGCTCCGGCGATCGCCGACGGCGTGAGGGACGGCATGGTCGAGGCCACCGAGGAGTCGATGGACGCCTACCTCGGTGACGAGTCGATGGGCTGGTACGCCGAGCCCCCGGGCGGCGAGGTCGAGCAGTTCCCGCCGGTCGCGCCGGCCGACCTGGGGCCCGACGAGGCGATGGACTCCTACGCGCTGAGCTGCTTCGAGGGCGATCTGCAGTCCTGCGACGACCTCATGTACGAGTCGCCGCCGCTGTCTGCCTACGAGGAGTACGCCAGCACCTGCGGCGGTCGCGTGAAGGAGTTCACCGTTCCCGCGTGCACCGAGCTGGAGTGAGCGCTCGCGAGGCGTGACACGCCTCCACCGGGATCGATAGCGTCCGGGGCGTGACCGACGACGCCCGCCTCCCCGCCGTGCGCGCCTCCGACGCCGAGCGCGAGGCGCTGGTCGCGCGTCTGCAGACCGCGGTGGGCGAGGGCCGGCTGGACCTCGACGAGTTCGCGCAGCGCGCCGAGGCCGCCTACGCGGCCGTGACCACCGCCGACCTCGAGCGGCTGGTCACCGACCTGCCGTCGCCGCGGGAGATCGTGGGCATGCGGGTCCCGGAGAGCCTGCGCGAGATCTGGGACGACGTCCGGCTGGCCGGGTCGCACCTGCCGCCGCGGCGGATCACCGCGGTCTTCGGCGACGTGCGCATCGACCTGCGGGGGCTGCGCACCGACCGGGCGGAGGTGGAACTGCACCTGACGTCGACCTTCGGGGACGTCGAGGTGATCGTCTCGGAGGGCGTCGACGCGCTGCTGGAGGGGAGCACCGTCTTCGGCAGCCGGAAGGTCCAGCTGGCGCCGGTGCCCCGGATCTCCGGAACGCCGCGGGTCACGGTGCGCGCCCGCAGCGTCTTCGGCGACCTGCGGCTGCGGACGCTCGCGCCGGGGGAGTCGCCCAGCCGCTGGCGGGCGGTGCTGGGCCGGCTGGACCGCGGCGGCGGAACCCCGCCGCCGCGGTCGTGACGCCGCCGTTCCTGAGCCTCAGTCCTCGCGGTCGAAGGGCACGGCCGAGTAGGCGCGCAGCTTCTGCAGCGAGTGCAGGCTGTCGATCGAGCGGATCGTGCCCGAGCGCGACCGCATGACCAGCGACTGCGTGGTGCAGCCCCCGGCGCTGTAGCGGACGCCGCGGAGCAGCTCGCCGTCGGTGATGCCGGTGGCCACGAAGAACACGTCGCCGCGGACCAGGTCGTCGATGTGCAGCACGCGGTCCAGGTCGTGGCCGGCGTCGATCGCCTTCTGCCGCTCCTCGTCGTCCTTGGGCCAGAGCTTGCCCTGCAGCGCACCGCCCATGCACTTGAGCGCGCAGGCGGCGATGATCCCCTCCGGGGTGCCGCCGATGCCCAGCAGCAGGTCCACGCCGGTGCCCTCGCGGGCGGCGGCGATGGCGCCGGCGACGTCGCCGTCGGTGATGAACTTGATCCGGGCGCCGGCCTCGCGCACCTCGTGCACGAGCTGCTCGTGGCGGGGGCGGTCGAGGATGCAGACCGTGACGTCGCCGACCGAGCCCTTCTTGGCCTTGGCGATGCGCTTGATGTTCTCCGCGACGGGCACGGTGATGTCGACGACGTCGGCGGCGGCCGGACCGGTGGCCAGCTTCTCCATGTAGAAGACGGCCGACGGGTCGTACATGGCGCCGCGGTCGGCCACGGCCATGACCGCGATCGCGTTGGGCATGCCCTTGGCCATCAGCGTCGTGCCGTCGATCGGATCCACGGCGACGTCGGTCTCGGAACCGCTGCCGTCACCGACCTGCTCGCCGTTGTAGAGCATCGGCGCCTCGTCCTTCTCGCCCTCACCGATGACGACGACGCCGTTCATGCTCACGGTGCCGATGAGGGCCCGCATCGCGTCGACGGCCGCGCCGTCGCCGCCGTTCTTGTCGCCCCGGCCCACCCAGCGGCCGGCGGCCATGGCGGCCGCCTCGGTGACGCGCACCAGCTCGAGCGCCAGGTTGCGGTCGGGGGCCGGGCGGTCGGTGCTGAAGCTGCCACCGGCGGTCGTCGTGGGGAGGGGGCCTTCGGGGACGGGCAGCGACACGGGACCTCCTGTAGGAGGACCCCGTCCTTGCGACCCTTCGCGAACTCGGGGCGGGGCCGGGACGGGGCCGGGGGCGACGGAGCGCGGGAGCGTTGCTGCGATCCTAGGGGCATGACCGGAATCGGCCCGACGAGCCAGGATCCCCAGGGGCCCGACGACGTGGCCGGGGACGAGCTGCCCCCGCCCCCGCCGTCGGCGGTGGAGCGGGCCAACCGGATGAGTGCGGCGAACATGCTGCGCTCGCTGCTGCCCCTGGTGGTCATCTGCCTGCTGATCGTCGGGTGGACCGCATTCCGGCAGAACGACGTCGACCCGGTGCGGGAGGTCGATCCCTCCGGCACCGTGCAGCTGGCCGACGCGCGGGCCGACTACGAGCTGCTGGTGCCCACCGGGCTGGACGACGGCTATCGCCCCACCAGCGCGGACACCGATGCCGGGAACGCCGGCGACGGCGCCCCGGTGACGCTGGAGATCGGTTACGTGACGCCGGAGGGCGCGTTCGCCGGCTTCGTGGTCAGCGACGCTCCCCGGTCGGAGCCGGTCGCGAAGGTCCTCGACGGGGCGACCGACGAGGGCTCGGTGGAGATCGGCGGCGAGGAGTGGACGCGGTCGACCACCGAGCGCGGGGAGACTGCGCTGTCCCGGGTCGACGGCGACGTCACCGTCGTGGTGAGCGGGTCGGCCGCCGACGAGGAGCTGGAGGCCGTGGCCGCCGCGGTCCGGCCGTACACCGCTTCCTAGTCGGTCCTCGGCCGGCGTCAGTCCTCGGTCGGCGCGGCGGCGGCGAGGCGTTCGCGGGCGCGGTCCAGCCAGTGCTGGCACAGCTTCGCCAGCTCCTCGCCGCGCTCCCAGAGGCCGAGGGACTCCTCGAGGGTGAGGCCGCCGGCCTCGAGCCGCCGGACGACGTCGGCCAGCTCCTCGCGGGCCTGCTCGTAGGTGGTCGTCGGCTCGGCGGTGGGCTCGTCGGTGCTGCTCATGCGGGGTCCTCCTGGTCGGTGCTGGGATCGCCGGCCCGGTCGACGCGGACGGGCAGCCGCCCGCCGGCCACCCGGACCCGCAGCGGCTCGGCGTCGGCCACCTCGGCGGGGTCGCGGACGAGCGAGCCGTTGGCGCGCTGGACGACGGCGTAGCCGCGCTCCAGCGTCGCGGCGGGGGAGAGGGCGGTGACGCGGGCGCGGGAGTGCTCGAGGTCGCGCTCGGCGGACTCGACGCGGTGGGTGAGCGTCCGCAGGGCGCGGGTGCGCAGGCCCCGGACGTCGTCCTCCCGGCCGTGCAGCAGCCGGTCGGGCGCCGCGAGCGCGGGGCGGCTGCGCATCGACTCCAGCCAGCGCTCCTGCTGCTCCAGCCGGCTGCTCACCAGGTGGCGGGCGCGGGCGCGCAGCCCGTCGACCAGCCGCCGCTGCTCGCCGATCTCCGGAACGATGCGGTGCGCGGCGTCGGTCGGGGTGGCGGCCCGGACGTCGGCGACGTGGTCGACCAGCGTCGTGTCAGTCTCGTGCCCGACCGCGGTGACCACGGGGGTGCGGCAGGCGGCGATGGCGCGGACCAGTCCCTCGTCGGAGAACGGCAGCAGGTCCTCCACCGAGCCGCCGCCCCGGGCGACGACGATGACCTCGACCTCCGGATCGGCGTCGAGCAGGCGCAACCCCTCCATCACGTTCCCCGCGGCGTTCGGGCCCTGGACCACGCAGTGGTGGACCTCGAACCGGACGGCGGGCCAGCGGCGGCGGGCGGTGACCAGCACGTCGCGCTCGGCGGCGCTGTCCCGGCCGGTGATCAGGCCGACCACGCGCGGAGCGAAGGGGAGCGGGCGCTTGCGGACGGCGTCGAAGAGCCCCTCGGCGGTGAGCAGCCGGCGGATGCGCTCGATGCGGGCCAGCAGCTCGCCCAGCCCGACGGCGCGGATCTCGGTCGCGCGGAGGGAGAACGAGCCGCGGGCGACGTAGTAGTCGGGACGGGCCCGCACGATGACGCGGGCGCCCTCGGTGAGCTCCAGGCCCGGGCGTTCGGCGACGTCCCGGTGGCAGGTGACCGGCACCGAGAGATCGGCGGCCGGGTCGCGCAGGGTGAGGAAGACGGTGGCCGCGCCGCCGCGCCGGGACAGCTGGGCCACCTGCCCTTCGACCCAGACCTCGCCCAGCCGCCCGATCCAGTCGGCCACCTTGCGGGCCACGGTCCGCACCGGCCACGGCGACTCGGGGGACGACGGAGCAGTCACTTGTTCAACCTGTCAGTCGGCCCCGCCCCGGGTCCCACCCTGAGCGTGCGAAGGGTGGGGAGGGTGGGGTCCTTCTGCACGTGCGCGAGCCTGCCACGGGGGTGTGACGCCGACCCTCCGCAGGTGCCCCGGGCGGGGACCTGCGGAGGGCCGGTTCGATCACATGCCGCGCGGGGAGAGCGGGCTGCTCTCGACGGCCTGCTCCTCGAGCTTCTCCAGCCGGTTGCGGAGCATCCGCAGGTAGGGCTCGCGGGACCGGGTGGCCTGCTCGTAGGCGAGCAGGTCGGACACGGAGCTCAGCGCGTAGCCGCGGAGACGGCCGCGCAGCTGGGCGATGGAGAAGCTGTCGTAACCGTCGATCGGCGCGGTGGTGGGCGCGCTGCTCGGGGTCTCCTCGGCGGGGGCGGCGTCGGAGGGGGCGTCAGCTGCGGCGACCGGGGTGCCGCCCTCGTCGACCGCCTCGGCGGGGGTGCTGTCGGCGGGCTCGTCGTTCCCGGCAGCGGCGTCGGTGGTCGCCACGGTCTCGTCGGTGCCGGGCTCCTCCTGGGGAGCCTCGACGGCGGCGATGCCCTCGTCGGTGATGGCCGCCTCGACGGTCTCCACCTCGCCCTCGGGGGTCAGCACGTCGACGGTGGTCGCGACGTCCGGCGTCTCGGCGGCAGCGGTCTCGGTGGTGGCGGTCTCAGCAGGAGCGACCGTGTCGGACTCCAGCAGAGCGGACTCGACGGCTGCGGCGTCCTCGGTGACGGCGGCGTCGTCGATCCCTTCCACGGCGTCCAGCGGGTCGGTACCGACGACCTCGGGCACCGCCTCGGCGATGGCCAGCTCGTCGAGCACCTCCTCGGTGCTCGGGGCGTCCTCGGTGATCTCGATGGCCTGCTCGGCCGTCGTCACGGCCTCGGCGGTGTCGATGACGGCGTCGTCGACGTCCACCCCGGCCTCGTCGGCCGCGGCCAGGAGCGGGGCGACGTCGGCATCGGCCACCCGGTCGAAGGCGGAGTCGCGGAAACCGTTGGACGGCTGGGTGACGGTGACCGGCTCGAGGTCCTCGTCGAAGGTGGCCAGCCCGGGCTCGCTCTCACCCCGCAGACCGGTGAGCAGCTCGTCGCCACGGGCGATCAGACCGGCATAGGTCTGCTGCACCTTCATCGCGTGCTGCATCGCCACGCCGATCACGCGCACGGGCAGCCCCGGCAGCGTCTCGGGCAGCTTGCGCGCCTCGTCGAGCACGGTGGCCGCCAGACCAGCGGCGGCGCGGACAACCTCGGGAATCTCTCGGGCCATGGGGCACAGCGTGCCCCAGAATGGTGGAACCGACACACCGACCTGCGCGGATACAGCGTGACGGAGGACCCGGTGAGCGTGGGGCGTGGCCCTTACCACTACTCGGGGGGCGGTTTCCGGGCTCGACGCACCTACCATGGGTGCATGGCTGAACAGCGCGGACGCGTCCTGCTGGCCGATCCCCGGGGCTACTGCGCCGGCGTGGACCGGGCGGTGGTGGCGGTGGAGCGTGCCCTGGAGATCCACGGCGCCCCCGTCTACGTCCGCAAGCAGATCGTCCACAACAAGCACGTCGTGGCGACCCTCGAGCGGCGGGGCGCGATCTTCGTGGAGGAGACCGACGAGGTGCCCGAGGGCTCCGTCGTCGTCTTCAGCGCCCACGGCGTCTCCCCGGCGGTGCACGAGGAGGCGGCCGCGCGGCAGCTGCGCACCATCGACGCGACCTGCCCCCTGGTGACGAAGGTGCACCAGGAGGCCAAGCGCTTCGCGCGCGACGACTACGACATCCTGCTGATCGGCCACCGCGGGCACGAGGAGGTCGAGGGCACCTTCGGCGAGGCGCCTGCGCACATGCAGCTGGTCGACGGTCCCGAGGACGTCGCGAGCGTGCAGGTGCGCGACCCGGACAAGGTGGTCTGGCTGTCGCAGACGACGCTGTCGGTGGACGAGACGCTGGCGACCGTGGACCAGCTGAAGAACCGGTTCCCGGGTCTGCAGTCCCCGCCGAGCGACGACATCTGCTACGCCACCCAGAACCGCCAGCTGGCCGTGAAGCAGATGTCCGCCGAGTGCGACCTGGTGCTGGTCGTGGGTTCGACCAACTCGTCGAACTCGGTGCGTCTGGTGGAGGTGGCGCTCGAGGCCGGTGCCCGCGCCTCCTACCTGGTGGATTACGCGGCGGAGATCGACGAGGCCTGGCTGGCGGGCGTCGGCACCGTCGGCGTCACCAGCGGCGCCTCGGTGCCGGAGATCCTGGTCAGCGAGGTGTTGGACTGGCTGGCCGAGCGCGGTTACGCGGACGTCGGCACGGTGAAGGCCGCCGAGGAGCGACTGGTCTTCGCGCTGCCGCACGAGCTGCGCCGGGCCGAGAAGGCTGCGCAGGCCACCCCCACCGACTGAGCACACCGGCACGAACGACGAAGCCCCGGTCCGCAGCTGCGGACCGGGGCTTCGTCGTCGGGGAGGTCAGCGGCGGCTGACCAGCCGGAAGATCGCCAGCAGGATGGCCACGCCGGTGGCGGCAGCCATGGTCGGGAAGCCGCGGACCAGCAGCGTCGCCATGGTGGCCGCGTTCAGCGTCGCCGACGGCGCGAGGGCGGCGTTGACGACGGCCACGAGTACGAAGACCAGGGGCGGCGCGACGATGACGGTGAGCAGGTCCTGCCGGCGGACCAGGAGGACGGCCATCGCAGTGCTCGCGGCGAGCGCGACCAGGGTGATCAGCCCGAGGCCGGTGCCGACGAAGGAGTCGATCCCGCACCCGGCGAGGGTGAGCAGGAAGATGCCGGTGACGGCGAAGATCCCGCGGAGCCGGCTCTCACGGGCAGCGGGCGCAGCGGTGCGCGGGCGGGCGCTGGGGCGCTCGACGGCACGGTCGGCCGGGCGCGGGCGCTCGTTGCCTCGTCGCGGCGGGGGTGCGGACTCGTAGCGGTCGGAGGCGTACTCGCGCTCGGCGGCCCGGAGGCGGTCGGCGGAGCGGCCGGGCACCGGGGCGCTCGGGCGGGCGGGACGGCTGGCTCGCTCGGCGCCGGCCGCGGGGCGGGGGGAGCGCGCCGGGTACGGCCGGTCCGGCCGTGCGCCGCTCTGCCATGCGCCTGCTGTGCTCGCGGTGGCCAAGGCGCACCTCCGTCCCGTTTCGATGACCGACCCGACTGGTCGCCCGTCGGAGCAACGGTAACGACAGAAGTCGCCAGACGGGCGGAGGACGCCGCCGGGCGGTCCGCAACCAGTGGTGGAGCAGCGGCACAGGGTGGTGCCTGGGACACGCGGTGCAAACGAGTTGCCATCCCGCCCGCCGACGGAAGCCGGCAGGTCAGCCAGATGTGCCGTCCCGCTCGCGATCCGTGGGAGCGAACGGCGTCACGGCTCCCAATGCCTCGTGCCCACTGAACGACTCGTGCCCACTGAACGACTCGTGCCCGGCGAACGACTCGGGAACTCCGGGCCGCTCGGCCGGGCGCAGCGTGCGGACGGTCGCTTCGACCTCCTGCGGCTCGGGCACGGGGGACTCGGCGACTCCGAGGTCGTCGAACCGGCGGGCGGCGGTGAGCACCGAGCGCTCGTAGGAGCCGACCGTCTCGTTGTAGCGGGTGAGCGTCGTCGACAGCGCCGAGCCCAGCCGCGTGAGGTGGCCGGACAGGGTGCTCAGGCGGGCGTGCAGCTTGCGGCCGACCTCCAGCACCTGGTCGGCGTCGCGGGCCAGGCGTTCCTGCCGCCAGGAGTAGGCGACGGTGCGCAGCAGGGCGAGCAGCGTGCTCGGCGTCGCCAGGACCACGTCGCGGGAGAAGCCGTACTCGAGCAGCCCCGGCTCGGCCTCCAGCGCCATCGTCAGGAATCCGTCCGACGGCACGAACAGCACTGTGAACGGTGCGGCCGGGCGGAAGGCGGTGGGGTAGTGGCGCGCGGACAACTGGTCGATGTGGGTGCGCAGCTGACGGGCGTGCATCACGATCCGCTGGGCGCGCACGTCCCGGTCGTCGGCCTGGACCGCCTCGATGTAGCCGGTGAACGGCACCTTCGCGTCGACCACGACCTGGCGGCCGTCGGCCAGGGTGACCACCAGGTCGGGACGGACACCCGCGCCCTCGTCGTTGGTGCCCGAGGGCTGCTCCACGAAGTCGCAGTGCTCCAGCAGTCCGGCGACCTCGACCACCCGGCGGAGCTGGACCTCTCCCCAGCGGCCGCGCACGTGCGGGGTGCGCAGCGCGGTGACCAGTGCCGCCGTCTCGTGCTTGAGCTGCGCCGACGTGGAACCGACAGTTCCCATCTGCTCGCGCAGCTCGCCGTGCGCGGTGGCGCGGGCGCGCTCCATGCCGGCCAGCAGGCGGTGGAGGTGGTCGAGCGACTCGTGCACGGGCTCCAGCCCGGCGTCCGCGGGTCGGCGGCGACCGAGCAGCGCGACCACGCCGAGGGTGACGGCGGTGGCCAGCAGCGCACCGAGGAGGAGCCCGAGGAGCAGGGAAGCGGCGTCCATGTCCCGGAGGGTGCCGGAGGGGTCCGACAGTTCCGGGGACCTCAGGCCGGGACGGCGGCGTGCGCGGCCTCGTGGTCGAGCAGCCAGCGCTTGACCGAAGTGCCCCAGCGGAAGCCGCCGAGTCCGCCGTCGGAGCCCAGCACGCGGTGGCAGGGGACGAACAGCGCCGCGGCGTTGCGTGCGCAGGCGTTGGCCGCGGCTCGCACCGCAGCGGGGCGGCCGCAGCGCGCAGCGAACCCGGCGTAGGTGTCGGGCATCCCCGCGGGGACGCGCCGCAGGATCTGCCACGCCTCCTCCAGGAAGGGGCCGGAGCGCTGGCTCACCGGGACCTCGTCGATGGCGCCCAGGTCGCCGTCGACGAACGCCTGGACGTTCTTCAGCACGGGGAGGTGGCGGTCCTCGTCGGCGCCGCCGGGGCGCAGCGTGCGGTGGATCACCGGCCAGAGGTCGCCGAGCTCCGCCGTCCACCCGCTGGCGAGGACCACGTCGCGGCCGTCGGGATCTAGATCCACCACGACCGTGAACGGACCGGGCGGCGTCTGGACGGTGGCGTAGCGGACGCGCGGGGCGCTCGGGTCCAGCAGATCGATCATCAGGCACTCCTGGTGAGGTCGGGTGCGCGGAGGGGTGGGACCGGGCGGGTGAACAACGACGGCACGGCGAGCGCCCAGAGGTGCAGCACGGCGTAGGAGCTCCACGGCCGCCAGCGCGTGGCGGCGTCGGTGTCGCTGCTGCCGAGCGCGGCGAGCGACTTCCGCAGCGCCAGGTCCCCGGGTAGCCAGACGTCGGGGTCGGCGAGGCCGCGCAGCCCCACGAGCGCCGCGGTCCACGGGCCGATGCCCGGAACGGCACGCAGTGCGCGCTCCGCTTCCGCGCGGTCGGCGCCGGGGCCCAGCGCGACGGTTCCGTCGGCGAGGGCAGCGGCGAGGGCGTGCACCGTCCGCCGTCGGGCGCCGGTGAGCCCGACGGCGGTGAGGTCGGCGTCGGCCAGTGCCTCGGCCCGGGGGAACGCGTGCGTGAGCGTGCCCACCGGCTCGGGCAGCGGCGTGCCGGCCGTCAGCAGTCGTGCGGTCAGCGTCCGGGCGCCGGCGACCGAGACCTGCTGACCGAGGACGGCGCGGATCGCGAGTTCGTCGGCGTCGGGGGAGGCCGGCACCCGTCGGCCGGGGGCTGCTGCGACGAGCGCGGTGAGAGCCGGGTCGGCGCCGAGAACGCTGTCGACGGCGACCGGATCGGCGTCCAGGTCGAGCATCCGGCGGCAGCGGCTCACGGCGGCGCCGAGATCGCGCAGCTCGGTGAGCCGCAGCCGGGCGGTGACGCCCGTTCCGTCGGCGGCGGGAGAGAGGCGGACGACGGCTGGCCCGTGCGGCAGGTCGAGGACGCGGGAGAACGTCGTGCCGTCCCACTCCTCGAGCCCCGCGACGGCGTGCGCGCCCAGGAAGAGGAGCACCTCTTCGGCGGCGTAGGGCGGACGGCCGGCGAGGCGCAGGGTCAGCCAGCCCGGGTTCGTCTCCCCGGAGCGCCGGCGGGTGCGGCGCAGTTCGGTCGGGGTGCTGGCGAAGACCTCGCGCACGGTGTCGTTGAACTGCCGGATGCTGGCGAATCCGGCCGCGAAGGCGACGTCGGCCATCGGTAGCTCGGTGGTCTCGATCAGGATCCGGGCGGTCTGCGCTCGCTGCGCCCGAGCGAGGGCCAGCGGGCCGACGCCGAGCTCGCCGACGACCAGGCGGTGCAGTTGCCGTTCGGAGTACCCGAGGCGGGCAGCCAGGCCGGGCACACCGGTGCGCTCCATCTCGCCGTCGGCGATCAGTCGCATGGCCCGGGCCACGACGTCGGCCCGCACGTCCCACTCCGGCGATCCCGGCGCGGCGTCCGGTCGGCAGCGGCGGCAGGCGCGGAAGCCGGCGCCCTGGGCGGCCGCCGCGGTGGAGAAGAAGGAGACGTTGCGGGCCAGCGGTGTGCGGGCCGGGCAGGAGGGTCGGCAGTAGATCCCGGTGGTGTGGACGGCGGTGACGAACCAGCCGTCGAACCGCGCATCCCGGCCCGCGACCGCGCGGTGGCAGCGCTCGTGGTCCAGGGCTTCGGTCACGACGCCGAGCATGCCAGGGGAGGGGGACATGCTCTGGCGGATTTCGGACGCCGCCGTGCGCGCGCGGGGCGGGCCCTGGGTCGAACGGTTGTCAAGACCCGCTCGCGATCTGTGGACAGGCCTCTGACCTGCGAATTCACGCTGCGATCGTCGGTCCCCTCGGCTATGATTCGTACATACGTTCGAGTCGGCAGGGAGGTGTCGTGCAGCAGCTGCAGGTGTTGGGATCGCTGCTCGACGAGCTCTCGGGTGAGCGGCTGGAGGGCATGTTCGGCCCGCAGCTGCTGGAGCGGCTGACTCCGCTGTTGACGCTGCAGAACCGGATCGCCGCCGAGGTCGCCCGCACGGTGCGGCAGTGCGAGCTGGCCGACGCGGCGGAGTTCGACGGCAAGGCGACGATGATCTCCTGGCTGCGCGGGCATGCGCGGTTCTCCCAGTCCGCGGCCAACACCCTGGTCCGCAACGGGCGGGCGCTGGAGCACCTGCCCGCGGTGGCTGCCACGTTCGCCGCAGGGGCGATCTCGGCCGAGGCGGTGTCGGTGATCGCGCCGGTCGCCGCACCCAAGAACCTGGCAGCCGCCGTCGAGCAGGACGTCGATGTCGCCGGGATCGACGAGGTGCTTGCGCAGGTCGCCGCCACCACCTTCCACACCGAACTGCGCACCGCGGTCGGGCACTAACCTCGACCGGCTGGATCCCGACGGCCCCGAACCCGACCCCACCGAGCAGCGGTCGCTGACCATGTCGAAGCACCCCAGCGGCAGCCTGTCCTTCCGCGGGGAACTGGACGCGGTCGGTGGGGAAAAGTTCCAAGCCGCGATCGAGTCGATCCTGCAGGCCAACCGGCCCGCCGGTGATCTGCGAACCCGCGCCCAGCAGTCCGCCGACGCGCTGGTGCAGCTGTGCGACAACCAGCTGGCCGCCGGCACCCTGCCGACGCTCCGGACGTTCAAGCCGCACGTCGTGGTCACCATCCCGATCGAGGACCTGGTCGGCTCCGACACCGGCTCCGCGACCGCCGACCTCGGGTTCGGCGCGACGATCTCCGCCGCCCGCGCCCGGTGGCTGGCCTGCGACGGCAACGTCACCCGCATCGTGATCGGCCCCGAAGGCCAACCCCTCGAACAGGGCCGCAGCCACCGGGTCGTGCCGCCCCACCTGTGGCGCGCACTCACCGCCCGCGATCAGCACTGCGTGTTCAGCGGCTGCGACGCCCCCGCCCACTGGTGCGAGGCCCACCACCTCATCCACTGGGCCCACGGCGGAGACACCGACCTGCACAACCTCGCCCTGCTGTGCGAGCGGCACCACACGAAGGTCCACCACGGATTCAGGGTCGTACGGGAACCCGACGGCCGATGGCACACCTACCGGCCCGACGGCACCGAGATCCTGATCCTTCCCCGCATCACCGACGAGCCGGTCACCACCCGCGCGGGGTGACCAGCAGGTCGCACGGCGGGGCCGGCAGTTCCCGGCCCGTACTCTGAACTCCCGTGAGCCTCACCATCGGGATCGTCGGCCTGCCCAACGTCGGCAAGTCGACGCTGTTCAACGCCCTGACCAAGAACGACGTCCTCGCGGCGAACTACCCGTTCGCCACCATCGAGCCGAACGTCGGAGTGGTGGGCGTGCCCGACCCGCGGCTGGGCAAGCTCGCGGAGATCTTCGGCAGCCAGAAGATCATCCCGGCGACGGTCTCCTTCGTGGACATCGCCGGCATCGTCCGCGGTGCCAGCGAAGGTGCGGGCCTGGGCAACAAGTTCCTCGCCAACATCCGCGAGAGCGACGCGATCTGCCAGGTCATCCGCGTCTTCACCGACCCCGACGTCGTGCACGTCGAGGGCAAGGTCTCGCCGAGCGACGACATCGAGACCATCAACACCGAGCTGATCCTGGCCGACATGCAGACGCTGGAGAAGGCGATCCCGCGGCTGGAGAAGGAAGCCAAGAAGGACAAGGAGCGCGCCGCGCTGCTGTCCGCCGCGCAGGACGCCCAGAAGGTGCTGGACGAGGGCAAGACGCTCTTCGCCGCCGGGGTCGACCCCGAGCCGCTGCGCGAGCTGACCCTGCTCACCACCAAGCCGTTCCTCTACGTCTTCAACGTCGAC
The DNA here is from genome assembly GCF_020166105.1 of Blastococcus sp. LR1. Classification (GTDB taxonomy): domain Bacteria; phylum Actinomycetota; class Actinomycetes; order Mycobacteriales; family Geodermatophilaceae; genus Blastococcus. The sequence goes on along the minus strand of NZ_JAIUJY010000002.1, from coordinate 223,326 downwards.
AGCGACGAGCTCGCCAACACCGAGCTGCTCGACGAGCTGCGGGCGCTCGTCGCCCCGGCCGAGGCGATCGTGCTGGACGCGCAGACCGAGTCCGAGCTCATCGAGCTGCCCGAGGAAGAGGCTGCCGAGCTGCTCGCCTCGATCGGCCAGAACGAGCCCGGCCTGGACCAGCTGGCGGCGGTCGGCTTCCGCACCCTCGGTCTGCAGACCTACCTCACGGCCGGGCCGAAGGAGTCCCGCGCCTGGACGATCCCGGTCGGCGCCACCGCTCCTCAGGCCGCCGGTGTCATCCACACCGACTTCCAGCGCGGCTTCATCAAGGCCGAGATCGTGAGCTTCGACCAGCTGGTCGAAGCCGGCTCCATGACCGAGGCCAAGTCCAAGGGCTGGGTCCGCATGGAGGGCAAGGAGTACGTCATGGCCGACGGCGACGTCGTGGAGTTCCGCTTCAACGTCTGATCGGGCGAGCCGCACACGCGCGCGGGTGGCCGCCGGTCCGGAACCCGACGGCCACCCGGAGGTGGTGCTGGGCCGTCAGGCCGTGATGAGCCCGCGCATGCTCTGGGTGACGACCAGCGCGAAGCGGCGCGTCACCCGCAGGCTCTGGTCGGCCAGCGCGTAGGTGGTCTCGATGACCTCCTCCGGCCGCACGAGGACGGCGGGCACGAGGCTGCGCACGATCGTCGCCACTCCCTGCACGAGCCCGGCGACCGCATCCTCGCTGCTGTCCGCCGCCGCGGACAGCTGCCGCCGCGCCTGCTCCTGCTCCTGCTCGCGGAGCTCCACGAGCAGGTCCCGGCGGACGGCGAGCACCAGCTGGCGAGCCCGCTCGTCGTGCGACCCGTTCCGGGACTCCTGCAGCACCTGGGCGGCCAGCAGCTCGCGGGCACGGTCCTCGGCCTCGTCGCGGGTGCGCGCCAGCTCCTCCAGCTCGACGGGAGCGCTCTGCCCGCTGGGCTGGATCGTGTCGTCGGCGGCGCTCTTGTCGCTGCCATTGGCGTCGGTCGCGCGCGAGGTCTTCGGTGAGGGCGTGGTCATGGCTTCCTCCTGGGTCGGTTTCCTGCGGACACCTCGAGGCTCCGGCTGCGAGGTGGCCGCAGGGCGAGCAGCGCGCGCACGGGAGGAGGAAGGGTCACCAACAGTCGGGCCCCGGCCCCGGCCCCGGCCCGACCTCGTGCGGCGGCCGTTGTCGCAGGGCGAACGGCCGCTGGAACCGGCGCAGGGGATCAGACGCGGCCGCGGAGGATGCGGCGCCAGTAGACCTGGGGCAGGCCGTAGCGGTCGAAGAACCACTGCCAGCGGCGGGGCACGAACGGGTCGATGAACGGCACCGACGGGCTGGGGCTGCCGTCGCGGGTGACCTCGTTCAGCATCAGCGTCCGCCGGGTCACGGTGATCGGCATGACCGTGTAGCCGTCGTAGCGGCTGAGTCGCTTCCCCTCACGGGCGGCTGCGATGTTCTTCGCCAGCACGTTCACCTGCTTCCGCAGGCCGCCGCCGGACGGGCGGGTGGCGAGATCGGCGGCGTCCCCGATCGCCCAGATCGAGTCGTGCCGGCGGGACCGCAGGGTCTCGGGGTCGACGTCCACCAGGCCCGGGGTCGCGTCGGCGGAGAGGCCGGCTTCGGCGATGAACCGCGGCGCCCGGTAGTGCGGCACGGCGTGCGCGAAGTCGACGTCCTCCAGCACCCGCCGGCCGGAGGGGGTGGCGAGCGTGACCGAGTGCAGGTCCCCGTCGACCCGCTCGATCCGCGACTCGCGCAGCACCTCCACCCCGAGGTCGGCGAACGCGTCCTCGAGATACCGGTCGGCCTCCGGAAGCCCGGTCGCGGTCGCAGCCGGGAGCACGAGGCGCACCTGCAGGTCGGCCAGCACCCCGGACCGCCGCCAGGAGTCGCACGCCATGAACAGCGGCTTGAGCGCGGTGGGCCCGCAGGACGCGGGCTCCGGCGGCACAGTGAAGACGACGGAACCGCTGCGCAACGACGACAGTCGAGGCCACACCGTGGGCGTGCTGCCCGGCACGTACGACGACGCGGCCCACCCCTCTGCATATGCCGACTGCAACCCGGGCGTGGCGTCCCAGTCCTCCACGAGGCCGGGGCAGAGCACGAGGGTCGCGCAGCTCAGCGTCAGCCCGCCGCGGGTCCGGACCGTCATCGCGGCCGGATCGACCGACTCGACGGCGTCGCGGACCCACCGGCAGCCGTCCGGCACGACGTCGGCCATGGGCCGCTCCAGCTCGGCCATCGTCGACTGCCCGCCGGCGACGTAGTTCAGCAGCGGCTTGTACCGGTGCCCTGGCGACGAGGCCACCACCGTCACATCGTCGAAGCCGTCGCGGAGCAGCCGCGCCGCCAGGGAGATGCCGGCATTGCCGCCACCCACGATCAACACATCTGCATCAGTTCCGGCCACCGCGGCCACCTGCCCAGTTCCGGCCGTGCGCACACCGCTCGCGCCGCCGCTGGACCGCAGGCAGCAGCCGGTTCAGCCGGCGATGCGCGCGCACTCCTCGCAGTGCGGGCCGCCACCCGCCGCCGGCCAGTCCGCCGCCGCGTGGGCGATCACGAGGACGCCGCAGACGGATGCCTCGAGCCCGTCCACCACCGGTCGGGACACCGCGTGCGCGACGTCGCCGGCGCGCCCCAGGGCATGCCCCTGTCCGCGGGACTCACGCCCGGCGGAACCCGTCACGACCACGCTTCGCGTCATGCCGTCAGCGTGAGCCCACCGGGTGTCCGGCGGGGAACGCCCGACCGAACACCCGGCAACAAGTCGGTCAGCTCTCGCGCACGGGCCGGTAGGTCAGGTGCAGCACGCCGGTCGGCAGCGACTCCGACGACACGAGCTCGAGCGGCGTCCGGCCCAACTCGTCGGTCCACCGGCGCTCGCCCGAGACCACGATCGGGTCGACCAGCAGCACCAGCTCGTCCAGCAGCCCGGCCTCCAGGAGGGCGCGGACCGTCGTCAGGCTGCCGGACATGCCGATCCAGCCCTCGGTGCCGTCCTTCAGCGCCCGCACCTCGTCGAGGCTGCGGAGCACCGAGGTGTTCTCCCAGTCCGAGTTCTCCAGCGTCGTCGACAGCACGTACTTGCGGATCGGGTTGATGAAGTCGCCGAACTCGTCGCTGGTGTTGCCGGGCCAGTACTGCGACCACTGGTCGTGCAGCACGCGGCCCATCAGGTAGGCCTCGCAGCGGCTGTTGTGCCGGTCGACCGCCTTGCCCATGGCGTCGTCGAAGTACGGGAAGTGCCACTGGTCGGGGCGCTCGGCGGACCCGTCGAGGGTGGTGAACAGGGCTACGGCGATCTTTCCCACGGGGGTTCTCCAAACGGTGAGCTGGTGTCGAGAAGGTAGACGGACGGCCGGAGGTGAACTCATCGGGCAGAGTGGCCGGATGTCGCGACCGCCGCTCCCGCCGTTCACGCTCGAGACCGCCCGCCAGAAGGTCCGGGCCGCCGAGAACGCATGGAACACCCGCGACCCGATCCGGGTCGCCCAGGCCTACACCGAGGACACCGTCTGGCGGAACCGCGACGAGTTCGTGACCGGCCGCGACGCCGTGGTCGCCTTCCTGACCCGCAAGTGGGCGAGGGAGCAGGACTACGCGCTGCGCAAGGAGCTGTGGGCCTTCACCGACGACCGCATCGCCGTGCGGTTCCAGTACGAGTGGCAGGACGCCGAGGGCCGGACGTGGCGGTCCTACGGCAACGAGAACTGGGAGTTCGCGCCCGACGGGCTGATGGCCCGGCGCGAGGCCAGCATCAACGACGTCCCGATCGCGCCGGAGGAGCGCTGGATCCTCGGCCCGCGGGACGACGACGACGAGACGCCGCTCCCGCTGCGCTGACCGCGAGCCCCTGATCGGGGCGCGCGGCGAACCAGGGTCGGATCCGGGCGTTCCCCGATGTACCGGACCATCCGTGTCGGCCAGGCTCGTCTGCATGACCACCACAGAGATCCCCACCCCGCAGCCGGCACCCGTCCGGCCCTTCCTCCGCAGCGGCACCGACCGGATGGCCGGTGGCGTCTGCGGCGGGCTCGCCGAGTACACCGGCATCGACGCCACGCTCTGGCGGGTCGGGGCCGTCCTCCTCACCCTGACCGCCGGTACCGGCGTCCTCGTGTACCTGCTCCTGTGGGTGGCCGTCCCCTCGGCGCCGCTCCCGGAGGGCACCAGTCCCAGCCTGCTCGAGGACTGGGCGCAGCGGCTGCGCGCCGCCCTGCTCGGCCGGCGAGGTGAGCGCTGAGGCGGCGCGTACGCAGACGGCTCGACGTGCGGCAGGATGACGGCATGACCGTTCCCGCCGGGCAGCAGCCGGCACCCATGGTGGTTCCGCAGTTCTTCGTCAAGCAGCGGATCACGATGATGGTGAACCGCTACGAGATCCTCATGGCGAACCCCGACGGCACTCCGGGCCAGCTCATCGCCTTCGCGCAGCAGAAGCGGATGAAGCTCAAGGAGGAGATCGTCTTCTTCTCCGACGAGTCGAAGTCGCGGCGGGTCTTCTCCTTCAAGGCGCGGCAGCGGCTCGACGTCAGCGCCGAGCACGACGTCTACGACGAGTACGGCACGGTGATCGGCTACTTCAGCAAGGAGTTCGGCGCCAGCCTGATCCGCTCGACCTGGAACCTCTCGGCGCCGGGTGTCGAGGCGAAGGGGCAGGAGCGCAACATGACCATCGCGATCCTGCGCCGCATCTGGGGCTTCATCCCGTACCTGGGCGACGTCTGGGTGCCGTTCCTCTTCCACTTCGACTTCACCGATCAGCGGACCGGGCAGATCGTGCTGTCCAGCCACAAGAAGATCGGCTTCCGCGACGCGTACAACGTGACCGTGCCCAATCCGCAGCTGGACTTCCGGGTGGCCGCGTCGATGGCCGTGGCCCTGGACGCACTGCAGAGCCGCTGACGGCGGGAAGCCCCGAGGCGTTCCGTCGGTTGTGCCTGGCAACCGACGTGAAAGGCCTGTCCCCATGAACACCAAGCTGTCCGTCCTCGACCTCGCCCCGATCCCGCGGGGGGAGTCGGCGAGCTCGTCCATCGCGGCCAGCGTCGCGCTGGCGCAGCGCGCGGAGGAGCACGGCTTCGAGCGGGTCTGGTACGCCGAGCACCACAACATGCCCTCGATCGCCTCGTCGGCGACCAGCGTCCTGATCTCGCACGTCGGCGCGCACACCCGGCGCATCCGGCTCGGCGCCGGCGGGGTCATGCTGCCCAACCACTCGCCGCTGACCATCGCCGAGCAGTTCGGCACGCTCGAGGCGATGTACCCCGGCCGCATCGACCTCGGTCTCGGCCGCGCTCCGGGCAGCGACCAGAACACCATGTACGCGCTGCGCCGCGACCCGCACTCGGCGGAGAGCTTCCCGCAGGACGTCCAAGAGCTGCAGGGCTACCTCACCGGCGAGACCCGGGTCCGCGGCGTCGACGCGATCCCGGGCAAGGGCTCGAACGTCCCGCTGTACATCCTCGGCTCCTCGATGTTCGGCGCGCAGCTCGCCGCCGCCCTCGGCCTGCCCTACGCCTTCGCCTCGCACTTCGCACCGGCCATGCTCGAGCCCGCCGTCGCCACCTACCGTGCCGACTTCAAGCCCTCCGAGCAGCTGGCCGAGCCCTACGTCATCGCCGGGGTCAACGTGATCGCCGCCGACACCGAGGACGCCGCCCGCGAGCAGCTCGCGGCCGTCAAGCGGAACCTCGCCATCGGGCTGTTCGGCCGCGGCCAGGCGCTCACCGACGAGCAGGGCGACCAGCTCCTGGCGCAGGGCGCGGGCCAGCACGTGAACACCATGCTGACCCACACCGCGCTGGGCACGCCCGGCCAGGTGGGCGACTCCCTCGAGGCGTTCCGCAAGACGGCCGACGCCGACGAGCTGATCGTCGCCTTCCAGGCCACGACGCTGGAGGGCCGGCTGCGCGCGGTCGAGCTGACCGCCGGGGCGCTCAGCTAGCCCTCGGCGCGGTCAGTCGTCGTCGTCGCAGACCTCGATCCCCAGCCGACCGTCGTCCTCCAGGTCGGTCTCGACGTCGACGTCCTCCCGTCCGCGCCGGAACTCGACGTCGGCCTCGTCCTCGTCGCCGCTGGTGTCGACGCTCCACCCCTCCTCGGGCCGCGCCTCGCCGAGCGCGATGCCGTTGCCCTGGCGGGTCAGGGTGACGGTGCCGAACCCCGGTGATCGGGTAGACGCCGTCCGGTGACTCCTGCACCGGCACGCAGGAGTCGGGCGCGGTCGCCGGCGCGGCACGTCGTCGCCTCCGCACCCGGCCAGGTGCCCCTTCTTGCGGCTTTGGCGGCGCAGGGTTGCACTGGGCGCGTGGCCGAGGACAGAGAACCGCTGACCGAGCCCGTCGACCCGGGCGCCGACGCGCCCCAGCAGCAGACGAAGAAGTGGAGCCTGGTCGGTCCCGGCATCGTCGTGGCCGCGACAGGTGTCGGCGCCGGCGACCTGGTGGCCACCCTGATCGCCGGCTCCCGGTTCGGCTACGCGCTGCTGTGGGCGGTCGTGCTGGGCGTCGTCGTCAAGATCGCGCTCGCCGAGGCGGTCGGCCGCTGGCACCTCGCGAGCGGCTCGACGATCTTCGCCGGCTGGCGGTCCCTGGGTGCCTGGACGTCGGTCTACTTCGTCGTCTACGTGGCGATCTGGGGGTTCGTCTACGGGGCCACCGCGATGACGTCGTCGGCGCTGCCGCTGGCCGCGCTCTTCCCGGCGCTCTCCATCCCGGCCTGGGGGATCATCTGCGGCCTGGTCGGGCTGACGATCGTCTGGTTCGGCAACTACCGGGTCTTCGAGAAGATCATGACCGTCCTCATCGGGGTCATGTTCGTCATCGTCGTCGGGCTGGCGATCCTCGTCGTCCCCGACCTCGGCGCGACGCTCTCCGGCCTGGTGCCGCGGCTGCCGGAGGGATCAGCGGTCTACACCCTCGGCCTGGTCGGCGGCGTCGGCGGAACGATCACGATGGCCGCCTACGGCTACTGGGTCAACGCCAAGGGCTGGCGTGACTCGAGCTGGATGAAGGTCATGCGCCTGGACAACCGGGTCGCCTACATCACCACCGGCGTCTTCGTCCTCGCGATGCTGATCGTCGGCGCCGACCTGCTCCACAACTCCGGCGTCTCGCTCACCGAGGGCGATCGCGGCCTGCTCGACCTCGACGAGATCCTCCGCGACAGGTTCGGCGACGTGATCGGCACGCTGTTCCTCGTCGGCTTCTTCGCGACCTCCTTCTCGTCGCTGCTCGGCGTCTGGCAGGGCGTCAGCCTGCTGGTCACCGACTTCGTCCGGACGTCGAAGCGCGCCGGCGGGCAGCTCGCCGAGGGCCGGGCCGAGCGCAGCCTGCCATACCGCGCCTACCTGCTGTGGTTGACCTTCCCGCCCATGGCGCTGCTCTTCCTCGAGCGGCCGTTCGCCCTCGTCGTCGCCTACGGCGCGCTCGGCGCGTTCTTCATGCCGTTCCTGGCGATCACGCTGCTCTGGCTGCTCAACAGCAGCCGGACGCCGGAGCGCTGGCGGAACGGCTGGCTGTCCAACGTCCTGCTCGCCGGCGCCGCCCTCCTGTTCCTCGCGCTGTGCATCAACGAGCTGAGCGGCCTCGGTTCGTGATCTTCGTCGGGGTTTGCCACCCGGGGGAGGAGCGGGTAGGCCCGAGGGGTGACCTACTCGATCGTTGCCCGTGATCCCGAGACGGGGGAGATGGGCGTCGCCACCCAGTCCCAGGCGTTCGCCGTCGGCAACAGCGTGCCCTTCGCCCTGCCCGGGCACGGCGTCATCGCCACCCAGTCGATGGCCGAGCCGATGTACGGCTCGGTCGGCCTGGACCTGCTGCAGGGCGGCTTCACCGCCCAGGAGGTGCTGACGGCGCTCAGCAGCGTCGACCCCCAGCCGGAGCGGCGGCAGCTGGCCATCCTCGGCGTGAACGGCGATCTCGCCGCGTACACCGGCACGAGCTGCGTCGACGACGCCGGCCACCTCCTGGGCGACAACTGCGTGGCGCTGGCGAACATGGCCAGCTCGCCGGCGGTGTGGGAGGCGATGGTCGAGCGCTTCGAGGCCTCCGCCGGACCTCTCGCTCAGCGGCTGCTCTCCTCGCTGGTGGCGGGGGAGGAGGCGGGCGGCGACTTCCGGGGACGGCGCTCCGCGGCGATCATGGTCATCCGCTCCACCACCACCGGTCGTCCGTGGCACGACATGGTAGTCGATCTGCGGGTCGACGACTCCCCGGACCCGCTGGGCGTCCTGGCCGACCTCACCGTCACGCGCGCCCGGTACCAGGACGTCGTCCGGGCGTTCCAGCAGGCCATCGACGGCGACCCGGTCACCGCCGACCGCGAGCTCGATCTGCTGCGCCCGATGGACCCGGTCACCGAGCCCGACCAGCTGATGTGGCGGGCGGTCATCGCGGCGCTCGCCGGCCGGGAGGACGCCGCCCGCGAGATGCTCCAGGACCTGGCCGCGCTGGCCCCGCAGTTCCTCGAGGCGGCCAGCCGCTTCGGCAAGGCCGGGCTCATGCCCGCCGACGTGATCGAGCGGATCATCCCGCCGGTGTCCGCGACCTGACCGAGCTCAGCCGAGGTGCTGGGTGACCAGCCGCGCCGGCGCCCGGGCCGCCCAGGCCTCGCTCACCAGCTCGGCCAGCGGTGCACCGTCCAGCCGGTCGAGCCGGCACAGCACCGCGGCCCAGCCGTCGAAGTGCGACGTCGTGAAGTAGACGTCCGGTTCGGCGGCGAGGAGTGCGGCCTTGGCGCCCTCGTCCGGCACCGCGGCGACCAGAACCGGGCCGTCCGGGGCCGCCGCGCCCAGTTCGGCGAGGTCCTTGGCGTGCAGCGGGCGCTCCCGGACGAACGTCTTCCCGCGTACGAGCCAGCGGCGCCGACCGCTGGCGGAGACCGCCTCGGACGTGCCCGGCAGCGCCAGGCACAGCCGCGCCACGTCGTCCCAGTCGGCCACGGGCGAAGGGTACGGAACGCGGGTCCGAACGGCGGGCGGCCGAGCTGCGGCGCGGGTGTCACCAGCCCGGGGTCATCCCCTCGTCCAGCCAGGTCTCGTACTCGTCGTCGGTCATCGGCCGGGCGCTCGCCAGCGTCTCCTCCAGCACGGCCACCGGGACGTCCGGTCCGGCCACGACCCCGATCCGGACGTCGGCGTCGTGGCGGACCAGTTCCTGCCCGGAGTCGGCCGTGCGCAGGTAGAGGCCGTCGCGTACCTGCACGCACGAGGTGACCGTCGCGTCACCGGCGGGCGTGCGCACGAAGGGCGCGGCGCACGGGTCGGACTCCGCTGGATCCAGAGCCAGGTCGCGGAACAGCAGGAGCTCTTCGTCGGGCCGGCCCGAGTCGGCCTCCAGCGGGGTCCAGATCAACGGGCTGCCGGTGTGCTGCGGTACGGCGTTCTGGTAGCCGTCGAGGTCGGCGACCCACGGGTGCTCCAGGGTGCCCACCTCGGTGAGGATCCGCTCGGCGAGGTTCCCCTCCTCGGCACGCTGCCCGGCGGGGATCACGACGGCCGCGCCGGCGACGACCAGCAGCACCGCGGCGGTGATGCGCACGATCCCCGGCCACTGCAGCGCGGCGACGGCGGCGAACGGCACCGCGGCGGACGCGGCGAGCAGTGGCACCGGGAGCCCGACGACGGCGTCCGCAGTGTCCGACGGCGACTGCAGCACCCAGAGGGCCACGCCTGCCACCGCAGCCGTTCCGAGCAGCCCGACCAGACACCCGCGCAGCACCGATCCGGCACGGCCGACGGTGGCCGGGCCGGCCATCCGGTCGAGGGCGACCGCGAGCAACGAGGAGATCCCGGCGGTTCCCGCCAGCGTGACGGCGACGGCGCTCCAGCCGCCGAGCGTCGAGGCGGCCACGACGGGCCCACCGGCCAGCGCGGTTACCCAGCCGAGCACGCCGGCGAGGAGCACGTGGCGCAGGGCCGGTGCCAGGGGAGAGGTCGGCAGGTCGGGCGGGGCAGCGGTCGCCGTCACGGGCGCAGTGTGGCAGCAACGACAGAGCCCCACCCCGGATTCCGGGATGGGGCTCTGTCGGATGTCGCGGAACTAGCTCTTCGGCCGTGCGCCGGCGCGCAGCGCGCCGAGCAGGTCGTGGTTCAGCCGGGAGATGGTCTCCATCGAGATGCCCTTGGGGCAGGCGGCCGAGCACTCGCCGATGTTCGTGCAGCCACCGAAGCCCTCGCGGTCCTGCTGGGCGACCATGTTGACCACGCGGTCGTCGCGCTCGGGCTGGCCCTGGGGGAGCAGGCCGAGGTGGGTGACCTTGGCGGCGGTGAACAGCATCGACGAGGCGTTCGGGCAGGCCGCCACGCAGGCGCCGCAGCCGATGCAGGTGGCGGCGTCGAACGCCGCGTCCGAGTCGGCCTTGGGCACCGGGGTGGCGTGCGCCTCCGGCGCGGTGCCGGTCGGCACCGAGATGTAGCCGCCGGCCTGGATGATCCGGTCGAACGCCCGCCGGTCGACGGCGAGGTCCTTGATCACCGGGAACGGCGAAGCGCGCCACGGCTCGATGTCGATCTTGTCGCCGTCCTTGAACGACCGCATGTGCAGCTGGCACGTGGTCGTCTGCTGCGGGCCGTGCGCCTGGCCGTTGATCATCAGACCGCACATGCCGCAGATGCCCTCGCGGCAGTCGTGGTCGAAGGCGACCGGGTCGTCGCCCTGCATGATCAGCTGCTCGTTGAGCACGTCGAGCATCTCGAGGAAGGACATGTCCGGGGAGATGTCGCTTACCTTGTAGGTCACCATCTTGCCCTTGACCGAGGGGTCCTTCTGCCGCCAGATGCGCAGGGTCAGGTTCATCCCGCGCTTCTCGTCGGCGGGGTTGCCGACGCTGGACTGCATGCTGGCTGTCACTTGTAGCTCCGCTGGGCGAGGTGGACGTACTCGTACTCGAGGTCTTCCTTGTGGAGCACCGGCGGCTGACCCTCCGGCGTCCACTCCCAGGCGGCGACGTAGGCGAAGTTCTCGTCGTCGCGCAGCGCCTCGCCCTCGGGGGTCTGGCTCTCGGCCCGGAAGTGCCCGCCGCAGCTCTCGTTGCGGTGCAGGGCGTCGATGCACATGAGCTCGCCGAGCTCGATGAAGTCGGCGACCCGGCCGGCGTGCTCCAGCGTCTGGTTGAACGAGTGCCAGTCGCCGCCGACCTTGAGGTCGCTCCAGAACTCCCGGCGCAGCTCCCGGATGCGGTCGATGGCCTTGCGCAGGCCCTCGTCCGTGCGCTCCATGCCGCAGTAGTCCCACATCAGCTGGCCGAGCTCGCGGTGGAAGGAGGCCGGAGTGCGGTTGCCGTTGATGCTGAGGAGCTTCTGCACCTCCTCCTGCACGCTCTGCATGGCCTCGACCGCGGCCGGGTGCGACTCGTCGACCTTCTCGAACGGGCCGTCGGCCAGGTACGAGCTGATGGTCGAGGGGAGGACGAAGTACCCGTCGGCCAGACCCTGCATCAGCGCCGAGGCGCCGAGGCGGTTCGCGCCGTGGTCGGAGAAGTTGGCCTCACCGATCACGAACATGCCGGGGATCGTCGACTGCAGGTCGTAGTCGACCCACAGCCCGCCCATCGTGTAGTGGACCGCCGGGAAGATCCGCATCGGCGTCACGTAGGGGTCCTCGCCCGTGATCTGGGCGTACATGTCGAAGAGGTTCCCGTACTTGGCCTCGACCGCCGGGCGGCCCAGCCGCTCGATCGCCTCGGCGAAGTCGAGGTACACACCCAGGCCACCGGGGCCGACGCCGCGACCCTCGTCGCACACGTTCTTCGCCTGGCGCGAGGCGATGTCGCGGGGCACCAGGTTGCCGAACGAGGGGTAGAGCCGCTCGAGGTAGTAGTCGCGCTCGCCCTCGGGGATGTCGTTGGCGGGGCGGTCGTCGCCGCGCTCCTTGGGCACCCACACGCGGCCGTCATTGCGCAGCGACTCCGACATCAGGGTCAGCTTCGACTGGTAGTCGCCCTTGACCGGGATGCAGGTCGGGTGGATCTGCGTGTAGCAGGGGTTGGCGAAGTACGCGCCCCGCTTGTGCGCCCGCCAGATCGCCGTGGTGTTGGAGCCCTTGGCGTTCGTGGAGAGGTAGAAGACGTTGCTGTAGCCACCGCTGGCGATGACGACGGCGTCGGCGAAGTGGGTGCTGATCTCGCCGCTGACGAGGTCGCGGGCGACGATGCCCCGGGCCCGGCCGTCGACGATGATCAGGTCCAGCATCTCGGTGCGGGCGTTCTGCTCCACGCTGCCGGCCGCGATCTGCCGCTCGAGGGCCTGGTAGGCGCCGTAGAGCAGCTGCTGACCCGTCTGGCCGCGGGCGTAGAAGGTGCGCGACACCTGCGTGCCACCGAAGGAGCGGTTGTCGAGCAGGCCGCCGTACTCGCGGGCGAAGGGCACGCCCTGCGCGACGCACTGGTCGATGATGTTGACGCTGACCTCGGCGAGCCGGTGCACGTTGTTCTCGCGGGCGCGGAAGTCGCCGCCCTTGACCGTGTCGTAGAACAGCCGGTGCACGCTGTCGCCGTCGTTGCGGTAGTTCTTCGCCGCGTTGATACCGCCCTGGGCCGCGACGCTGTGCGCGCGGCGGGGGCTGTCCTGGTACCAGAACGACTTCACCTTGTAGCCGGCCTCGCCGAGCGTGGCCGCGGCGGCGCCGCCGGCCAGGCCGGTGCCGACGACGATGACGGTCAGCTTGCGGCGGTTGGCCGGGTTGACCAGACGCCCACGGAACTGGCGCTCGCTCCAGCGCTCGCCGATCGGGACGTCGGAGGGGGCCTTGGTGTCGGCGATCGGGTCGCCGACGCTGAACAGGTCGAGAGGCATCGCGGGTGGAGCTCCTTAGTCGACGAGCCCGAAGAGGACGCTGAAGGGCACGATGAGGAAGCCGGCGATCAGCACGGTGGAGAAGACGATCGCGAAGGCGTTGACCGTCCGCTCCCGGCGCCGGTTGCTCTGGCCGAGGGTCTGCGTGGCGCTCCAGATGCCGTGGCGCAGGTGCATGCCGAGCAGCACGAGGGAGATGACGTAGAAGGCGGTGACGAAGGGGTTCGAGAAGCTCGCGACGAGGCGGTCGTACGGACTGGCGTCGCCGTCCGGGTTCACGGTGCCGGTCGTGAGGTCCAGGATGTGGTAGACGATGAAGAGCAGCACGATCACGCCGCCCCAGCGCATGGTGCGGGAGGCGTAGCTCTGGGCCACGGCCTTCTTGGTCACGTACCGCTCGGGGCGGGCGCGCTTGGCCTGGCGCCACAGCGAGACGGCCGCCCAGAAGTGCGCGACCACCGCGACCAGCAGGGCGATGCGGATGATCCACAGCGTCGTCTGCTCGGGGACCGCCGGCGTGCCGATCGTGCGGATCCACTCCGAGTAGTGGTTGAACGACTCGGCACCCGTGAAGACCTTCAGGTTCCCGATCATGTGTGCGATCAGGTACAGCACCATCACGATGCCGCTGATGGCCATGACGGCCTTCTTCACGACCGAATTGGTCTTCGCGACCTTCGGCGTCCTACGACCCGCATGCGTCACCGTCACCACAAGGCCCCACGCTAGGACTACCGGAGCCTTGCCACCAACCAAACACGTGGTGACACAGCTCATGTAAGGGTGCCCTCACCGCAGGTCAGGGCCGGTTTTCCGGCATTCGCGCAGGTGGCGGCGACTGTCACGATTGGGCCACGGGGTCGCGTGGGGGAGAATCGCGCCGTGCCCACCCCCACCCGCGGATTCCTCGGCCGGCGCGCACGTGACCCCCGTCTGCCGCCGGGGCAGTACGACGTCGGGTCCGACTGGCCGGTGCTCACCGCCGAGCCCACCCCACGCATCGCCCCGGAGACCTGGAGCGTCACGGTCGACGGGCGGGTCGAGCGACCCACCACCTGGACCTGGGACGAGGCGCACCAGCTGCCCCGTTCGGAGTACCGGGGCGACATCCACTGCGTGACGACGTGGTCGAAGTTCGGCACCTGGTTCGCCGGGATCTCGGTCGACACCCTGCTGGACGCGGCCGGGCCGACGGCCGAGGCGCAGTTCGTGATGGCGACGTCGAAGACCGGCTACACGACCAACCTGCCGCTGGCCGACGTCACCGGGGGCAAGGCGTGGTTGGTCTGGGAGTTCGACGGCAAGCCGCTGACCCCGGAGCACGGCGGCCCGGTCCGGCTGCTGGTTCCGCACCTGTACTTCTGGAAGAGCGCGAAGTGGATCAGCAAGCTCACCCTGCTGACTCGCGACCAGCCGGGGTTCTGGGAGCAGAACGGCTACCACGACCGGGGCGACCCGTGGCGGCAGCAGCGGTACCAGGGTGATTGAGCCGTTCCGCGCAGCGAACCGCGGATGGCGGACGGCGACCGTCTCCGGCGTGCGCCGGCCGATCGCTCGTGCGGTCCAGCTGCGGCTCGACGTGCACGACCGCGTCGACCACCTGCCCGGCCAGCACTACGTCGTCCGGCTGACCGCGCCCGACGGCTACACCGCCCAGCGCTCGTACTCGGTGGCGTCGGCCCCCGGGGACCCGCTGGTGGAGCTGTTCGTGGAGCGGCTGGACGACGGCGAGGTGTCCACCCACCTGGCCGACGTCGTGGAGCCCGGCGACGAGCTCGAGGTGCGCGGGCCGATCGGCGGCTGGTTCGTGTGGGACCAGGTCTCGCCGGCGCTGCTCCTGGGTGGCGGATCGGGGGTCGTCCCCTTCGTGGCGATGCTGCGCACCGCGCGGGCGCTGGGCCGCACCGACCTGCTGCGCATCGCCGTCTCCGCCCGCACCCGCGCGGAACTGCCCTACGCCGACGAGCTGGAGGCGGCGGGCGCTCTCGTCGTCCTCACCCGCGAGGCGAACGGCATCCGCCCGCCTGGCCGGCTGACCGCGATGGACCTGGTGCCGCTGATCGAGCCCGGCCAGACGGGGTACGTGTGCGGGTCGGGTCCGTTCGCGGAGGCGGCCGGGCAGCTGCTCGTCGAACTGGGGCTCGACCCGGCCGACGTCCGGGTGGAGCGCTTCGGCCCCAGCGGCGGACCGGCCTGACCTGCGGCAAGGTGTCGCCATGACGACGACCGCACCGCATCCGTCCCCCGCGCTGGACCCGGCGCTGGTGTCCCGCCTGGCCGCCCTCGTCACCGCCGCTCCCGACCGGCCCCGCCAGGCCTCGCACGCACCGTTCACCGGCGACGTGGTCGGCGAGGTGCCCACCTGCACCGCCGACGACGTGCGCGAGGCGCAGCGCCGGGCGCGCGCCGCGCAGGCCGAGTGGGCGCGCCGCCCGATGGCCGAGCGCTGCGCGATCATCCTCCGCTACCACGACCTCGTGCTCGAGCGGCAGGAGCAGATCCTCGACGTCGCCCAGGCCGAGACGGGCAAGGCGCGGGTGAGCGCCTTCGAGGAGCTGGCCGACGTCGCCATGACGGCGCGGTACTACGCGAACACCGCGGCCAAGCACCTGCGGCCGACCCGCCGCCAGGGCGCGCTGCCAGTACTCACGCAGACGACCGAGCACCACCACCCCAAGGGCCTGATCGGCGTGATCAGCCCGTGGAACTACCCGCTGACCCTCGCCGTCTCCGACGCCATCCCGGCCCTGCTGGCGGGCAACGGCGTGGTGCTCAAGCCCGACGCGCAGACGCCGTTCACCGCGCTGATCGCCGTCGAGCTGCTGTACGAGGCCGGCCTGCCGCGGGAGCTGCTCCAGGTCGTCACCGGCGCCGGCCGGGTGCTCGGCACCCCGCTGATCGACGGCGTCGAGTACCTGATGTTCACCGGCTCCACCGCCACCGGGAAGGTGGTCGCCGAGCAGTGCGCCCGCCGGCTGATCGGCTTCTCCGCCGAGCTCGGCGGCAAGAACCCGATGATCGTGCTGGCCGACGCCGATCTGGGGAAGACGGTCGAGGGTGCGATCCGGGCCTGCTTCTCCAACTCCGGGCAGCTGTGCATCTCGGTGGAGCGGATGTACGTGGAGGACGGCATCTACGACCGCTTCGTGCCGGCGTTCGTCGAGCGGGTGAAGGCGATGCGGCTGGCCGCCGGGCTGAACTGGGACGCCGAGATGGGCTCGCTGGTGAGCCAGGACCAGCTCGACGTCGTCTCCCGGCACGTCGACGACGCGGTCGCGAAGGGCGCGCGCGTGCTCGCCGGCGGCAAGGCGCGCCCGGACCTCGGGCCGCTGTTCTACGAGCCGACCGTGCTCGAGGGCGTCACCGACGAGATGGAGCTGGCCCGCGACGAGACCTTCGGGCCGGTCGTCGCGATCAGCCGGGTGCGGAACGCCGAGGAGGCCGTCGAGCGGGCCAACGACACCGAGTACGGCCTCAACGCCAGCGTCTGGTCCTCGCCGAAGCGCGGCGCGGAGATCGCCACCCGCATCCGCTCGGGCACGGTGAACGTGAACGAGGCCTACGCCGCGGCCTGGGCGTCGCACGACGCCCCGATGGGCGGGATGAAGGACTCCGGTGTCGGCCGCCGGCACGGCGCCGAGGGGATCCTCAAGTACACCGAGTCGCAGACCGTCGCCGTCCAGCGCGGACTGCCGGTCGGCCCGCTGCCCGGCCTGCCGCTGGACCGCTACGCGAAGGTGATGACCGCCGGGCTCAAGGCGCTCAAGCGCGCCCCGTTCATCCGCTGAGACGCACGAGAGCGCCGGCCCCGCGGCGTGCGGGACCGGCGCTCTCGTGCGCGGTGTGGATCAGGCGCTGACGGTGGGCGGCACCATCGAGGCGTTCACCAGCGGCGTGCGGTCCCAGGCGCGGTGCATGCCCAGGGCGGCGATGGTCTCGGCGGCCATCGCGGCGCTCGCCTTCTTGCCGGTGATGACGCCGGGCGCCTTCGGGTAGATCCCGGCGGCGCGGAGCACCTCGACGCCGTCGCCCCAGGCGCCGATGCCCTTCAGGTGGCGGAACGCCTCCTGCAGCATCACCAGGGCGCGGAAGTCGCCGTCCTTCGGTGCGCCGTCGGCGACGACGATCGCGTCGAACTCGATCGACCGGCCGGTGGCGAAGGTCCGCTCGACGATCTCCACGTCCTTGCCGCTGACCAGCTGGCCGCCGTGCGGTGCGATCACCTTGACCTGCGCACCCTCGGCCTCGAGCGCCTTGCGCAGCGTCGCGATGCCCTTGAGGTCGGCCTTCGGGCCGGCGACGACGCCGACGATGCGGCCGTCGATCGGGAACGGCGTCGGCTTGATCTGGCGCAGCGCCGGGGACTCCAGCCGCACCTTCTCCGCCTTGATCTTCTTCGGCACCGGCAGGCCCAGGCCCGCGGCGACCTGAGCGCAGAGCTTCTCGTCGATCCGGGCCAGGATCATGAGCGCCCGCTCCTTGATCGACTGCTCGAAGCACTTGCCGAGCTCGAAGGTGTAGGCGTCGATGACGTGCTGCTGCTCGATGCTGGTGAGGCTCTTGTAGAACATCGCCGGCTGCGAGAAGTGGTCGTCGAAGGATGCCGGCGCGCTGCGGCCGACCTCGCCGTGGACCGCCCGCGGCACCTGCACGTAGCCGCCCTCGGACCAGTCGGCCGGGAACGGGCTGCCGCCGTCCACGCTGTTCGGCGTGTACGGCGCCTGCCCCTGGTGGACGGCGTGCTGGTGGAAGCCGTCGCGGGTGTTGTCGTTCACCGGGGCGTGCGGCCGGTTGATCGGGATCTGGGTGAAGTTCGGCCCGCCGAGCCGGCTGAGCTGGGTGTCCAGGTAGGAGAAGTTGCGGCCCTGGAGCAGCGGGTCGTTGGTGCCCTCGATGCCCGGGACCAGGTGGCCGGTGTGGAAGGCGACCTGCTCTGTCTCGGCGAAGAAGTTCGTCGGGTTGGCGTTGAGCACCAGCTTCCCGATGGGCTGAACCGGGGCGAGCTCCTCCGGCACGATCTTGGTCGGGTCGAGCAGGTCGATGCCCTCGAAGGTCTCCTCCGGGGTGTCGGGGAAGACCTGGATGCCGAGCTCCCACTCCGGGAAGGCGCCGGCCTCGATGGACTCGTACAGGTCGCGGCGGTGGAAGTCGGGGTCGACACCCGCGGCGATCTGCGCCTCCTCCCAGGTGAGGGAGTGCACGCCGAGCTTCGGCTTCCAGTGGAACTTGACCAGCACCGTCTCGCGGTCGTCGTTCACCAGTCGGAAGGTGTGGACGCCGAAGCCCTCCATCGTCCGGTAGCTGCGCGGGATGCCCCGGTCGCTCATGTTCCAGATCGCGTGGTGGGTCGCCTCGGTGTGCAGGGTGACGAAGTCCCAGAAGGTGTCGTGCGCCGACTGCGCCTGCGGGATCTCGTGGTCCGGGTGCGGCTTGCCGGCGTGGATGACGTCGGGGAACTTGATCGCGTCCTGGATGAAGAAGACCGGGATGTTGTTCGCGACGAGGTCCCAGGTGCCTTCCTTCGTGTAGAACTTCGTCGCGAATCCGCGGGTGTCGCGCACGGTGTCGGCCGAGCCGCGCGATCCCAGGACGGTCGAGAAGCGCACGAAGACCGGCGTCTCCAGGCCCTTCTCGGCCAGGACGGCGGCGCGGGTGACCTTCGATGCGGTGCCGTAGGCGGTGAAGACGCCGTGGGCGCCGGAGCCACGGGCGTGCACCACGCGCTCCGGGATCCGCTCGTGGTCGAAGTGCATGATCTTCTCGCGGAGGTGGAAGTCCTCCAGCAGCACCGGGCCGCGGGGGCCGGCCTTCAGCGAGTGGTCGGTGTCGGGGATGCGGACGCCGTTGGGCGTCGTCAGCTTGTCGCCGGCCTGCGCCCGGGGGTCGCGGCCGTCCTTGGGCCCCTCGTAGCCCACCCCGGTCGGGCTCACGGTGCGGGGGGCGGACGTGTTCGGCTTGCGCGTGGGGGGCACGGGTCTCCTCGGGGAATCGACTTTTTCGATCTTCGCGGCGCTACCCGGTTGGTTGACCTGCGCAAACGATCGCTTCCGTGCAGCGGGAGACTTCCCCGGGGCGGCTCCCGTGCGGCAGGCTCGGCGCGTGACCGACATCGCCGCCCTCGGCCTGGCCGGGCTCATGACCGGTTCCGGCATCGGCCACGCCGTCGTCCCCGGGTACTTCCGCGGGCTGATCCCGGACTGGGTCCCCGCGCCGGGTGCGGCCGTTGCGGTGAGCGGAGTCCTGGACGTGCTGGCGGGTGCGCTGATCGCCGTCCCGTCCACCCGGGTTCCCGGCGGATGGCTGGCGGCCGGGCTGGTCACCGCCTACCTGCCGGCCCACCTCGACCCGATCCGCCGGATGGGGACGGCCACCCGCGCCTACGACCGGGCGCCGGGCATCGCGGCGCGGGTGCTCGTGAACGTGGGCTACATCGGCTGGGCGGTCGCGGTCGCCCGCGCGGCCGGCCGCGTGTCCGACAGTCCTCGTCCGGTGTGACCCCGGCGGCCACGGGTAGGGCGGCTCCCGTGGCAGTGGAGAGCGCGCGCGAGGAGCTGGGCGACACCGACGCCCCGGCCGAGGACGAGCTGGTGGAGGCGTTCGACCGGATCGTCGCCCAAGGGGCGCAGCGGCTGCACCGCACCTGGCGCGAGGTGCTGACCACCGGCCTCGCCGGCGGGCTCGAGGTCGGGATCGGGGTCGTGGCCCTGCTGGCCGTGTACGCCGAGACCGGCAGCCACCTGCTCGCCGGGCTGGCGTTCAGCGTCGGCTTCATCGCCCTGCTGCTGGCCCGCAGCGAGCTGTTCACCGAGGGCTTCCTCGTGCCGGTGACGGCGGTCGTCGCGAAGCGGGCGAGCGTCGCCCAGCTGGCCAAGCTGTGGGGCGGCACCCTGGTGGCCAACCTCGTGGGCGGCTGGCTGGTCATGTGGGTCGTGGTGCACGCGCTCCCGGAGCTGGGCCCGGTCGCCGTCGAGTCGGCCACCACCTTCGTCGACGCACCACTGGACCTGACCGCGGTGTGCCTCGCCCTGCTGGCCGGCAGCTCGATCACGCTGATGACCCGCATGCAGCAGGGGGCCGAGAGCGAGGGCGGGAAGATCGTCGCCGCGGTCGCCGGCGCCTTCGTGCTCGCCGGGCTGGTGCTCTTCCACTCGATCCTCGACTCGCTGATCATCTTCGCCGGCATCCACGCCGGCGGCCCCTTCGGTTACGGCGACTGGCTCGCCTGGTTCTGGTACGCGACGCTGCTGAACATGGCCGGCGGACTGCTGGTCGTCACGTTGCTGCGGCTGGTGCGCAGCAAGGACCTCATCGAGCGCGAACGGGACGACGTCGCAGACGGTCGGTGAGCGCGCGCCTCCGGTACACGGAGGAGCCGCTTCCGCGATGCTGACCGCGTGATCGAGCTGCGCGGGCTGACGAAGCGGTACCGCACCCGCGTCGCCGTCGACGCGCTCACGGTCACGGTCGAACCGGGCCGGGTCACCGGCTTCCTCGGGCCGAACGGCTCGGGCAAGACGACGACGATGCGCTGCATCCTCGGGCTGACCCGCCCCACCGAGGGAACGGCGACCGTGCTCGGCCGGCCCTACCGCGAGCTGTCCCGGCCGATGCGACGCGTCGGAGCGCTGATCGACCCGCGGGCCCGGCACCCGGGCAGGTCGGCCTACGCGCACCTGCTCGCCCTGGCGCAGAGCAACGCCCTGCCGCGCACCCGGGTCGACGAGGTGATCGAGCTGGTCGGCCTGGACGCGGTGGCGCACGACCGGGTGCGCGGCTTCTCCCTCGGCATGGGGCAGCGGCTCGGCATCGCCGCGGCGCTGCTCGGCGACCCCGACGTCCTGCTGCTCGACGAGCCGGTCAACGGCCTGGACCCCGAGGGCATCCGGTGGGTGCGCGAGCTGCTCCGCTCGCTGGCCGACGAGGGCCGCACGGTGCTGGTCTCCAGCCATCTGATGAGCGAGATGGAGGACACCGCCGACCACCTGGTGGTGCTGGGGCGCGGGCGGCTGCTCGCCGACGTCCCCATGACCGAGCTGCTGGGAGCGCACGCCGCCGTCCGCGTCCGCAGCCCGCAGGCACCGCTGCTCGCCTCGGCGCTGCAGCGCGCCGGCGGGCACGTGGAGCTTGAGATCGACGGGGCGCTGCGGGTCGAGGGCCTCGAGTCCGACGAGATCGGGGACATCGCCTTCCTCACCGGTGCGCGGGTGCACGAGCTCGCCCGGATCACCGCCTCGTTGGAGGCCGCCTACCTCGAGCTCACCGGTGACGAGGTCGAGTACCGCGGAGTGGCGCCGTGAGCCGCGGCGTCCCGTTCGGCGCGGTGGTCGTGAGCGAGTGGACCAAGCTGCGGTCGGTGCGCTCCACCTGGGTGTGCACCGCGCTCTACCTGCTGGTCGTGGCGACCGGGGGCTGGTTCGGGGCGGCGATCACCCAGTCCGCGCCGCGGGCGGACATCGCGGTCAGCTCGGCGCTCACCGGTTTCGGGTTCGGTCAGGTGCTCGTGGTGGTGCTCGGTGTCCTCGCCGTCACGAGCGAGTTCCGGACGGGCATGGTGCTGACGTCGCTGACCGCCGTGCCGGGTCGCGGGCGGCTGCTGATGGCCAAGACCGTCGTCGTCGTGGTGTGGACCGTGCTGCTCACCGCCCTGCTGGCGCTGTTCTGCTGGTTCGCCGCCACCCGGCTCACCGCCGTCGAAGGCGGCATCCAGCTGACCGATCCGGCGGTGCAGCGCCAGCTGCTGCTGCAGGTCGCCTGCGCCACCCTCACCGCCGTGCTGGCCGTGGGCCTGGGGGCGCTCGTGCGTTCCTCGGCCGGCGCGCTGGGCGCCGGTCTCGGCGTCATGCTGGTGCTCCCCCCGGTGCTGGCCATCATGGGCAGCGACCAGAGCCGGGACCTCGCCCGCGTCCTGCCGGTGTTCCGGGTGGGCGACGAGGCGTTCTTCTCGGTGGCGACGTCCTGGCAGCACGGCCTGCTGGTGCTGGGCGTCTGGGCGGCCGCCGCCTGGGTCCTCGGCGTCGTCCTGCTGTCCCGCCGGGACGTCTAACCGGCAGTGGCGCGGCGGATGGCCGAGACGTACCGCGCGGTCGATGCCCGCTGCAGCAGCAGGCTCGCCGGCCCGGCCAGCCGCGCGGCGGGGGAGGCGAGCCGGAAGAAGACCCGGATCCGGTAGACGACGTCGCCGTCCTCGGTCAGCCGCACGGTGAACCGCTCCTCACCGCTCTCCGGATGGCCGGGCAGCGTGCCGTAGGAGAACCCGCGCAGGTCGCCCTCGGTGCTCGCCCACACCACCCGGCAGGGGATGTCGTAGCCGAACCGGGGCAGCCCCGCGGTCAGGACGACGACGGTGCCCGGTGTGCTCGCCGGGCCGGTGGCGCGGATGCGCAGCCCCACCCCGCGCTGCGCCCGCCAGCCGAACACCGCTGCCGCCGCCCGCTCCAGGGCAGCGGGCCCCGAGCCGACGACGGCGGAGTGCTCGGCCAGGTGGTAGCCGGGTGGGAGCAGGTCCTCGCCGGTGCCGCCCACCTCGGGGTAGGTGAACGGCACGTCGACGAGCGCGGCGGGGTCCAGGGCCCGGAGCAGTCCCATCTACAGCTGCTGGGCGATGACCTCGTCCGCCGGCGTCGGGCCCGGGGGAGTGCCGTCGCCGAACGGGCGGCCGCCGAGGGACTCGCGGCCGTGCGGGGTGGTCAGCCCGGAGAGGTCGGGGCCGGCCGGCACGACCCGCGTCGGATTGATGTTGGCGTGCACCTCGTAGTAGTGCCGCTTGATGTGGTCGAGGTCGACGGTGTCGCCGAAGCCCGGCGTCTGGAACAGGTCGCGCAGGTAGGCCCAGACCACCGGCATCTCGGTGATCTTGTTCCGGTTGCACTTGAAGTGGCCGTGGTAGACGGCGTCGAACCGGATCAGCGTGGTGAACAGCCGGATGTCGGCCTCGGTGATCGTGTCGCCGACCATGAACCGCTGACCGGCCAGCCGCTCCTCCAGCCAGTCCAGGCAGGCGAAGACGCGGGTGTAGGCGTCCTCGTAGGCCTCCTGGGTGGTGGCGAACCCGGCCTCGTAGACGGCGGCGTTGAGGTCCTTGTAGATCCGGGCGTTCACCTCGTCGATCTCGCCGCGCAGCGCCTCGGGGTAGAGGTCGGGGGCGCCCTCGCGGGCGAGGGCCCGCCACTCGGTGGCGAGGTCCAGGGTCACCTGGAAGACGTCGTTGGTGACGACGGCGCCGGTGGGCACGTCGACGATCGCCGGAACGCTGATTCCGCCGTCGTAGGTCGGGTCGGCCTTGTGGTACGCGTCAGCGAGGAAGGCGATGCCGAGCACCGGGTCGACGTCGCCCGGGTCGAGCGTGAACCGCCAGCTGCGGTCGTCCTGGATCGGATCGGTGACCGCCACGCTGATGGCGTCCTCCAGGCCCATCAGCCGTCGGGTGACCAGCGTGCGGCTGGCCCACGGGCACGCCCGGCTGACGACGATCCGGTAGCGACCGGCCTCGGCCGGCCAGCCGTCGCGGCCGTCGGCGGTGATCCGGCCGGTGAAGTGGAACGGCTGCCGCTCGTAGCGGCCGTCGTCGGTCGTCGGAGGTGCACTGTTCGCCACGCTCCCAGTCTCCACGCGCGGGGCCCGGACCGCCTGCTCGTCCCCGGTCGTCAGCTCGTGCGGGAGACGGCCAGCCGCTCCTCGAGGGCCGCCACGCAGGGGGCGACGTCCTCGAACGGCTGCGGACGGGCCAGCCAGTAGCCCTGCGCGTCGTCGCAGCCGAGGCGGCCCAGGTCGTCCCAGGCAGCGCGCGTCTCGACCCCTTCGGCGACCACGCGCAGCCCGAGACCGTGCGCGAGCTCGATGGTGCTGCGGACGATCGTGCGGTCGCTCGCGTCCAGCTCCATGGTCTGCACGAACGACCGGTCGATCTTGAGCGTGCCGACCGGGAGCCGCGTCAGATAGGCCAGCGATGCGTGGCCGGTGCCGTAGTCGTCGACCGACAGCGCGATGCCGGTGTCGCGCAACCGGTGCAGGACCTCCAGGGCCCGGCCGGGGTCGCGCATGGCCACGCTCTCGGTGATCTCCAGCTCGAGGCAGGAGGCCGGCAGGTCGAGGTCGCGCAGCAGGGTGGCGATCCGGTCGGCGAGGCCGGCGTCGAACAGCCCGCGGACGGAGAGGTTGACCGCGACGGTCAGGTCCAGCCCCGCCTCGCGCCACCGGCGGCAGGCAGCCAGGGCGTTCCCCAGGACCGCGTCGGTGAGCGGACCGATCAGCCCGGTCTGCTCGGCCACCGGGATGAATTCCGACGGCGGGACCAGCCCGCGGACGGGGTGCTGCCACCGGACCAGGGCCTCGACCCCGAGCGTGCGGCCGTCGGACAGGCGCACCCGGGGCTGGTAGTGGACCACCAGTTCGCCGTCCCGGATGGCGCGCCGCAGGTCGGCGATGAGGGTGAGCTGCGCCCGGCTGTCGGCGTCCATCGACGGCCGGTAGACGGTCACCCCGGCGTGCTCCTCCTTGGCCGCGTACACCGCCACGTCCGCGTGCCGGAGCAGGTCGGCGGCCGTGTCACCCTCGATCGCGACGCCGCAGCTCCCCTCGAGCTCCAGCACCGTCCCCTCGACGGTCACGGGGCGGCCGACCACGGCGAGGGCCTGCTCGGCCACGCGCTCGGCGTCGGCCTGTCCGCGACCGGGCAGCAGCACGGCGAACTCGTCGCCGCCCAGGCGGCCGAGCACGGCGTCCACCGGGAGCTCGCTGCGCAGCCGGCCGGCGATCCGGACGAGCAGCGCGTCGCCGATCGAGTGCCCGAGGACGTCGTTCACGTCCTTGAAGCGGTCGAGGTCGATCAGCAGCACGGGGACAGGTCCGGCCTCCCGGGCGCGGGAGAGCTCCTCCAGCAGGGCGGAGCGGTTGAGCAGCCCTGTCAGGTCGTCGTGGCGAGCGCGGTGCAACAGGTCCCGCTCCGCGGCGTCCCGGGAGAGGTACTCGGCCTTGAGGTCGTCGGACCGGCGCTTGCCGAACACCATCATCAGCAGGTGCGAGAAGGCGAGGAGGAGCACGACGTGCGCGACGGGGCCGGTCAGCCGCTCCGGCAGGTCCCAGACGACGGCGGCGACGCCGAAGAGCACGGTGAGGGTCACCACGGCCAGCGCCTCCCGCAGGACGCGGCGGCGCAACGGTGCCAGGCGGGACGAACCCACGGTCATCCGTCCCCTCTCTCGTCGTCGGGTTGGTATCGGCTGTCCCGCGACCGGGGTTGAGTGGATCGGACGGGCGGTTCCCCCGCTCGGGTGGCGCCGCCTCGGAGGTAGGTTGACCAGCACTGTGCTGCCCGCCGTCACCGCCACCCGCTACGTCACCCCGCTGCGCGAGGGTGGCTCCCTTCCTGGGCTCATGGAGGCCGACGACCTCGGCACCTACGTGGTGAAGTGGCGCGCCGCCGGTCAGGGCGTGCGGGTGCTCGTCGCCGAGATCGTGTGCGCCGGAATGGCCCGCGCGCTGGGTCTTCCGGTGCCCGCGCTGGTCACGGTGGACGTCGCCCCCGAGCTCGCGGTGGGGGAGCCCGACCACGAGGTGCAGGAGCTGCTGCAGCGCTCGGCCGGGCGCAACCTCGGGCTGGACTACCTGCCCGGGGCGCTGGAC
Source organism: Blastococcus sp. LR1 (assembly GCF_020166105.1). Classification (GTDB taxonomy): domain Bacteria; phylum Actinomycetota; class Actinomycetes; order Mycobacteriales; family Geodermatophilaceae; genus Blastococcus. The sequence goes on along the minus strand of NZ_JAIUJY010000002.1, from coordinate 197,899 downwards.
TTCGAGGCCGGCGCCGACGGCGTGGACCCCGAGCTCGCCGGCCGGGTGCTCTGGTTCGACGCGCTGGTGGGCAACGTGGACCGCTCCTGGCGGAACCCGAACATGCTGTTCTGGCACGGCCGGCTGCAGCTGATCGACCACGGCGCCGCGCTGACGTTCCACCACAACTGGCCCGGCGCCGAGGCGGCGATCACCCGCCCCTACGACGCCTCCACCCACGCCCTGATCGAGTGCGCGCCGGACGTGCCCGCCGCGGACGCGGCCCTGGCCGCACAGGTCACCCGGCCGCTGCTCGAGGCCGTGCTCGCCGAGGTGCCCGACGAGTGGCTCGAGGGAGCCACCCCGGACGAGCCGGCGCACGCCGTCCGCAACCGGTACGTGGGGCAGCTTCTGGCGCGGCTGGCGGCCCGTGACGCGTGGCTGCCCGGGCTGGTGTCCGCGGCGGCGACGGGTGGCGCCGGCCGGCGCCGCCCGAAGGTGGGGGAGAACCGGCCCGGCTGGCTGGGACCTCCGCCGCCCGAGGGGATGACCCAGCGATGAGGCACGAATCGCTGCAGAGGGCAGAGCGATGACGCGGGACACCTTCGAGTACGCGGTGCTGCGCGTGGTGCCCCGCATCGAGCGCGGGGAGTCGCTCAACGCCGGAGTCCTCGTCTACTGCCGGCAGCGCGACTACCTGGGATCGAAGCTGTACCTGGACGCCGACCGGCTGCGCGCGCTCGACCCCACCGCGGACCCGGCGGCGATCGGCCGGGCGCTGCAGGCCGCGGCGGACGTCTGCGCGGCCGACCCGGGTGCCGGGGCGGCCGGGCGGGAGGCGCTGGGTTCGCGGTTCCGCTGGCTGACGGCGCCGCGGAGCACGGTCATCCAGCCCGGGCCGGTGCACACCGGGCTCACCACCGACCCTGAGGCCGAGACCGAGCGCCTGCTCGGGCTGCTGGTGCTGCCCGTTCCCGGCTGACGCCCGGATCGGTGGTCAGGAGGTCATCCCGGGTTCATGCGGTGGCCACTCCCGCGTGGACCGGGCGGGGTTTGCTGCGGGAGCCCGCCTCCCGCGCGACCAGAGGGACCCGATGACCGACACCCAGGAGCCCCGCTCCCGTGCGCTGCTGCCGTTCCTGAGCACCGTGCGGCACGGCAGCCGCAGCCACGTGACCTGCTTCTACAAGTGCGGCAACGCTTGCGACGCCGCCGTTCCCAACCAGAGCGACAACCCCACGTTCGCCGACGTCGTCCAGACGGCGTTCAGCCGGCGCAACGTGCTCAAGGCAGCGGGCGCGAGTGCGCTGCTCGTGGTGGCCGGCCCGGCGCTCTCCGCGGCGGCGACCGACCGTGGCCCGGGTGGCCGCCCGGGAGCCGGCGGCCGGAGCGGCGCGCTGACCTTCCGGCCTGTGCAGCAGAACGTGCTCGACGAGCTGGTCACCGCCCCCGGGTACCGCTACTCGGTGGTGATGCGCTGGGGCGACCCGGTGGAGTTCGGCGCCCCGGAGTTCGACATCGACCGGCAGACGCCGCAGGCCCAGGCGAAGCAGTTCGGCTACAACTGCGACTACATCGGCCTCCTCCCGCTGGACGACCGCGACCGCGAGGCGCTGCTCGTGGTCAACCACGAGTACACCAACGAGCAGCTGATGTTCTCCGGCGTCGCGAGCGAGTCCGCGCCGACGACCGCCCAGCAGAAGAAGATCGCGATGATGGCCCACGGCATCTCGGTCGTGGAGGTCCGGCGGCACGGCAACAGCGGCGAGTGGCGGCCGGTGCGCAACGGGAAGCGCAACCGCCGGATCACCGCCGAGACCCCGATGGAGTTCACCGGCCCCGCGGCCGGGTCGGAGTACCTGAGGACGAAGGCCGACCCCCGCGGGCGGACCGTCCTGGGCACCCTCAACAACTGCGCCGGCGGTCAGACCCCGTGGGGCACGACGCTGCACGGCGAGGAGAACTTCAACCAGTACTTCGGGCCTGTCTCGGGGCCGGTGGCCGACCCCGAGCGGCGGCTCGCCCGGTACGGGATCTCCACCACCGCTCCGGCCGGGCGCCGGTGGGACGAGGTGGACCCCCGCTTCGACATCGCCCGGGAGCCGAACGAGGTGAACCGCTTCGGCTGGGTCGTCGAGGTGGACCCCTACGACCCGACGTCGCGGCCGAAGAAGCGCACGGCGCTGGGGCGGTTCAAGCACGAGGGCGCGAACGTGCGGATCGCGGAGGACGGCCGGGTCGTCGCCTACTCCGGTGACGACGAGCGCTTCGACTACATCTACAAGTTCGTGTCGAAGAAGAGGTTCCGGCAGGGGCACGACCGGGCTGCACGCGCGCACAACCTGACGCTGCTCGACGAGGGCGACCTGTACGTCGCGCAGTTCACGGGAGACTCCCCGCCCGCGGAGATCTCCGGCACCGGCACGCTCCCCGCGGACCGCGAGTTCGACGGCACCGGCCGCTGGATCCCGCTGGTGAAGGACGGCCGGTCGAAGGTGCCGAACCGCGACGTCGCCTGGGTGCTCACCTTCACCCGGCTGGCCGCCGACGAGCTGAGCGCGCTCGGCCCCGCATCGGCGCCCACGAAGATGGACCGGCCCGAGGACATCCAGGTCAACCCGGTCAACGGCCGGGTGTACGCGGCGCTCACGAACAACACCAACCGCGGTATCGGCACCAACCCGAAGGCCGACGAGGCCAACCCGCGCACCGCCAACCGGCACGGGCACGTCGTCGAGTGGCAGGAGACGGCCGGAGCCGCGGGGGAGCGGTTCTCCTGGCGGATCTTCCTGGTGGCCGGCGACCCGACCGACCCGAGCACCTACTTCGCCGGGTACGACAAGTCGAAGGTCAGCGCCATCTCCTGCCCCGACAACGTCGAGTTCGACCCCGCGGGCAACCTGTGGATCTCCACCGACGGCAGCCCGAGCAACCTCCCGGGCAGCAACGACGGGCTCTACGCGGTCCCGACCGAAGGCCCCGAGCGCGGGCTGGTGAAGCGGTTCCTCACGGTGCCGTTCGGCGCCGAGTGCAGCGGGCCGTTGATCTCCCGGGACGCGCGGTCGGTGTTCGTGGCCGTCCAGCACCCCGGTGAGACCAACGGGTCGACGGTCGACTCGCCGTCCAGCACCTGGCCGGACCGGCGCCGGGTCAGGCCGTTCCCCCGGCCCAGCGTCGCCGTGGCCTACCGCGAGGACGGCGGCCGGGTCGGCAGCTAGCTGCTTCCCTCGGCGGGGTCGGCGGGCAGCAGCGCGTCGATGCGGCGGGCCAGCTCCAGGTCCAGCTCGCTGACCCCGCCGGCGGAGTGGCTGACCAGCGTCAGGTGCAGCGTGCGCCAGCGCAGGTCGACGTCGGGGTGGTGATCCATCTCCTCGGCGACGTCGGCGATGGACACGATCGCGGCGACGGCGTCCCGGAAGCTCGGCAGCTTCACCGAGCGGCGGATGCCGTCGCCGTCGCCGGACCACAGCGGCAGGCCGTGCATCGAGGCGGCGAGCTCGTCAGGAGACAGGCGTGGTGGGCGAGGCACAAGCCCATGGTGACTGGTGACGTGCTGGAACGGCCACCCCCAGGGACCCGCGGCGCGCGGAGCGTGTCGCGGGGAGGGGGTGGTCCTTCTTCAGGTGTGGAGGCCGCACTCCGTCTTGCCACGGCCGGCCCAGCGACCGGCGCGGGGGTCCTCGCCGGGAGCGACCGGGCGGGTGCAGGGCGCGCAGCCGATCGAGCCGTAGCCGATCTCGAACAGCGGGTTCACCGGGATCTGGTGCTCGACGGTGTAGGCGTCGACGACGTCCTGGGTCCAGGCCGCCATCGGGTTGACCTTGACCATGCCGCGCTTGGCGTCCCAGTCGACCAGCCGCGTGCCCGCGCGGGTGGGCGACTCGTCGCGACGCACGCCGGAGCCCCACGCGGTGAAGCCGGCCAGCGCGTGCGCCAGCGGCTTGACCTTGCGCATGTCGCAGCACAGGTCGGGGTCGCGGTCGTGCAGCTTCGGGCCGAACTCGGCATCCTGCTGGGCCACGGTCTGCGGCGCGGTGACGTTGTGCAGCGTGATCGGCAGGACGCTGCTGATCCAGTCGCGGGTGCCGATGGTCTCGGCGAAGTGGTAGCCGGTGTCGAGGAAGACGACGTTGACCCCGGGGATGACCCGGCTGGCCAGGTGCGAGAGCAGCCCGTCGGCCATGGACGACGTGATCGCGAAGCGCGCGCCGAAGGTCTCCCCGGCCCACTGGAGGACGGCGAGCGCCTGCTCCACGGGGTCGCTGATGGCCTCGAACCGGGCGTCGGCCTCGGCCGCGAGCTCTGGCGTCGGCGCCACCGGCATGGTTGCTTCTGCAGCGGTCATCCCTGCACCCCCGTCGCGATCAGGCGGACCGAGAAGGCCCGCAGACACGCACTGCAGCGCCAGCCGGAGTCCTCGTGCGGAGTGAGGTCCTCGTCGCCGCAGTACGGGCAGTGGAACACCGGCAGCTGCCGGGTCCTTCCCGACGTCGGCTCCTCGCTCACAGCAACCAGTCCTCTTCCGCCCGGGAGACGTAGTGGGCGAAGGACTCGCCCGGCGTCTTCCGCTCCTGGAAGCCGCGCAGGACGCGCTCGCAGTAGTCGGCGGTCTCCGCCTTGGTCACCTTGTGGCCGCGGAACTTGCGGCCGAAGGTGGCCTCCACGCCGAGGTGCCCGCCCAGGTGCACCTGAAAGCCCTCGACCATCTCGCCGGACTCGTCCTTGACCATCGAGCCCTTGAAGCCGATGTCGGCGGTCTGGAACCGCGCGCAGCTGTTCGGGCAGCCGTTGACGTTGATCCCGATCGGGGTGTCGAAGTCCGGCAGCCGCTTCTCGAGCTCGGTGTAGAGGTCCTGCGCGTGCTGCTTGGTCTCGACGATCGCCAGCTTGCAGAACTCCAGGCCGGTGCAGGCCATGGTGCCGCGGCGGAAGGCGCTGGGACGCACCTGGAGGTCGTGGGCGGCGAGCGCGTCGACCAGCGCCTCGACCTCGTCGTCGGCGACGTCGAGGATGACCAGCTTCTGCTGGGTGGTCGTCCGGATGCGGCCCTGGCCGTACTCGTCCGCCAGGTTCGCGATCGTGGTCAGCAGCGAGCCGCTGATCCGGCCGGTGCGCAGCGCGAAGCCGACGGCGTTGAGGCCGTCCTTCTGCCGGCTGACGCCGACGTGGTCGCGCTGGTCGTGCTTGGCCGGCGCGGGAGCGGGACCGTCGGGCAGCTCCGCCTTCAGGTACTCGTCCTGCAGCACCTGGCGGAACTTCTCCGGACCCCAGTCGGCCATGAGGAACTTGATGCGCGCGCGGTTGCGCTGCCGGCGGTAGCCGTAGTCGCGGAAGACGCTCGTGCAGGCGGCCCACACGTCGGTGACCTGGTCGGGGCGCACGAAGACGCCGACCCGCTGGGCGAACATCGGGTTGGTGGAGAGTCCGCCGCCGACCCACAGGTCGTAGCCGGCCTCGCCGGCCTCGTTCACCACGCCCACGAAGGAGACGTCGTCGATCTCGGGCTCGGTGCAGTGGTCCACGCACCCCGACATCGACGTCTTCCACTTGCGCGGCAGGTTGCTGAACTCGGGGCTGCCGAGGTACTTCGCCACGGTCTCCGCGATGACGTCCGTGGCGTCGAGGACCTCGTCCTCGAGGATCCCGGCCATCGGGCAGCCGAGCATGACGCGCGGGACGTCGCCGCAGGCCTCCATCGTGGAGAGGCCCACGGACTCGAGACGGCGCCAGATCTCGGGCACGTCCTCGATGCGGATCCAGTGGTACTGCACGTTCTGCCGGTCGGTGACGTCGGCGACGTCGCGGCCGAACTCGGTGCTGATGCCGCCGATGACGCGGAGCGCGTCGCTGGTCAGCTGCCCGCCGTCGATGCGGGCCCGCATCATGAAGTAGGAGTCCTCGAGCTCCTCCGGCTCCAGGACGGCGGTCTTGCCGCCGGGGATGCCCTGGGCGCGCTGGGTGTAGAGGCCCATCCAGCGCATGCGGCCACGGAGGTCGCCGGGATCGATCGAGTCGAAGCCGGCCTTCGAGTAGATGTCGAGGATCCGCTGACGGACCTCGAGCCCGTCGGAGTCCTTCTTCATCCGCTCGTTGGGGTTGAGCGGCTCGCGGTAACCCAGCGCCCACTGACCCTGCCCACGCTGGGGCCGGTTGCTGGTGCGGGTGGGGGTGCTCACGTGGCTTGCTTCTTCCTGCGCTCCTCGCCGTCCGGCAGCGGGCCGGGAGACGGGGCGCTGCTGGATCGGGACGCAGCCGGAGGAGCTGCGCGGAGGAACCGGGTGTCAGCGCGCGGCGCGACAGGCGGCGCTGGAGACCAGCGCCAGATCGATGTGCAGGCGCGCCACGAGGAGCGCTCCGCGATCGGTCATGGCGCCGATCCTCCCATACCTCGCGCCAGAGGCGGCGTGAGTCAGCCGACGGGGGGAGCGTCGAGGGCCGCGCGGATGCGGGAGACCGACTCCTCGAGCGGGGTGACCGAGGTGTCGATGACCAGTTCTGCGCGGACCGGTGGCTCGTAGGGGTCGCTGACCCCGGTGAAGACGGCGATCTCGCCGGCGCGGGCCTTGGCGTAGAGGCCCTTCACGTCGCGGCCCTCGCACACCTCGAGCGGGGTCGACAGGTGCACGAGCACGAAGCGGCCGTGCTTCTCGACGAGCGTCCGGGCCTCCTCGCGGGCGGCCTCGTAGGGCGCGATCGCGGCCACCACGACAGTGCCGCCGTGCTTCACGACCTCGCCGGCCACCCAGCCGATGCGCCGGATGTTGAGGTCGCGGTCCTCCTTGGAGAACGTCAGCTCGCTGGACAGGTGCGTGCGGACGACGTCGCCGTCGAGCACGGTGACCGGCCGGCCCTCCGCCTCCAGCTGGGCGACCAGGGCGTCGGTGATCGTGGACTTGCCCGCGCCGGAGAGGCCGGTCAGGAAGACGGTGACACCGGGGCGCGGAACAGCGGTCATGGGTCCCAGTGTCGCCGCCGCGCCCGGAGGCGCGGGCGACCGGGTGCCCGGTCAGTCGCGGGACGGCTCGCTGAAGGAGCGCCAGGCGTTGTCGATCGCGACCAGCTCGGCGGCGTGCTCGGGAAGCTGCCCGGCGACGACGTCGGCCACGGTCACGCCCTCGAGCACCCGCCGGTAGGCCTCGCGCGCGGCGACCCAGACGCCGGCCAGCTCGGTGGCCGGCCCCGGGTAGGTGACGTCTTCGGGCCGCTGCCCGTGCACCTCGGCGAGGAACCCCTGCTCTACCCGCATGACCCGGGCGATGGAGATCTCCGAGGCCGGCAGCGCCAGCCGGTACCCGCCGTCGCGGCCGCGCTGGCTGGTGACCAGCCGGGCGTGCTGCAGGTCGGCGAGGATCGCCTGCAGGAAGCGGGACGGGATGTCCTGGGCGGCGGCGATCTTGTCGCAGGTGAGCGCCTCGGGCGCGGCCGCGGCCAGTTCGAGGACGGCTCGGACGGCGTAGTCGACCCTCGCGTTGATGCGCACGTACCCATAGTGCCGTGGTCTGGGAGAGTCCCCGCGTGCCGACGCTGCGTTTCACCACTGTGGTGGAGGCACCACTGACCGTCGCGTTCGACGTCGCGCGGGCCCTCGGGCGGCCATGGCCGTTCGACCTGGAGGAGGTCGGCTCGGTTCGACCGGAACGCGACGTCGCCTCTGCGATGATCGGCCGACGGGGTCGGGTCACCCACTCGCGCCGCTTCTCCGGCACCGCGGCGGGCACGCTCGTCGAGGAGCAGCTGGACTGGGAGCCCGGCAGTCCCGGCGGGTTCCTCCGCAGGCGCAGGATCGCGCGGGCGATGCACGCGCACCTGGACGCCTTCGCCGCCGCGGCCGAACGGCGCGCCCTGGACGTGGTGCAGGTCGTCGGGGCGGCGGTCGTCGACGCGGGCCGGGTCCTGGTCGCGCAGCGCTCGGGAGGCGTCTTCGACGGCCGCTGGGAGTTCCCGGGCGGCAAGGTCGAGCGTGGGGAGTCCGAACTCGAGGCCCTGGTGCGGGAGTGCCAGGAGGAGCTCGGCGTCACCGTCGTCCCGCGGGAGTTCGTGGGGGAGGTGCCGCTCGACGGCGTCGTCGCCGGAGGGGCGCCGGGCGCCTCGACGATGCGCGTCTGGGCGGCCCGCCTTCCCGAGGGCGAGCCGGTCGCGCACGAGCACTCCGAGCTGCGCTGGGTCGGCCCCGAGGAGCTGGACGCGATGGACTGGATCCCGGCGGACCGGCCGTTGCTGCCGGCGGTCCGGGCACTGCTCGCCGAGAACTGACGCCGAGAACCAACGCCGGGCGACGACGCGGGCGCCGTTCCCCGAGGGGAACGGCGCCCGTGCAGCGTGCCTGTCGAGGCCCCCTCCGAAGGGGGCTCCGCGGTTACTTGAAGGCGTCCTTGACCTTCTCGCCGGCCTGCTTCAGGTTGCTCTTCGTCTGGTCCTTCTGGCCCGCGGCCTGCAGGTCCTTGTCGTTCGTGGCGTTGCCGAGAGCTTCCTTGGCCTTGCCGCCGAACTCCTCGACCTTGTTGTTGGCCTTGTCCTCGTTGCTCATGGTGGGCTCCTTCCAGCCACGGGGGCACTACCCCGGTTGTCTCGGCCCGACACACCGCCGAACGGCAGGCCTGGGCGAACACCCGTCCGGGTGATCACCGCAACTAGGGTTCCCGCTCGGAGACAGCGCCCGCTTCGGACGAGAGGTGACCCGGTGACGTCGAGCGGGGTGCCGGCCTCCTCGGTGGACGGCGCCGCGGCGGAGTGCTCCCGGGTGGTCAAGACCTACCGGACGGCGACCGAGTCGGTGACCGCGCTGGACGGGGTCGACCTCGCGATCCCACGGGCCCGGCTGACCGTGGTGGTCGGACCCTCGGGAGCCGGCAAGTCGTCGTTGCTGCGGCTGCTGGCCTGCCTCGACCGGCCCGACTCCGGTTCGGTGCACGTCGGTGGACTGCGGGTGGACGGCTTGCGGGCCCGCGGCAGGCGGCGACTGCGCCGGCGGCACGTGTCCTACCTCTTCCAGCGGCCGGGGGAGAACCTGCTGCCCTATCTCGGCGCGGCCGAGCAGGTGCGGCTGGCGGCGTCGATGCGCGGTGCGGAGGTCGACGACGACGCGATCTCCGCCCTGCTGAGCCGACTGGGCCTGGGCGCCCGGGTGTCGCACCGGCCGGGCGAGCTCTCCGGCGGGGAGCAGCAGCGCCTGGCCGTGGCTTGCAGCGTGATCGGTTCCCCGACCCTCGTGGTGGCCGACGAACCCACCGCCGAGCTGGACTCCGCCGCCGCCGACCGGGTGCTCGGCGCGATGGGCGAGCTGGCGGCCACGGGTGTGGCGTTCGTCGTCTCCTCGCACGATCCGCGGGTGATGGCCGTCGCCGACGGCGTGGTCCGGCTGGACCACGGCCGGGTGCAGCAGTGAGCGCAGGCAGGGCCGGCGTCGTCGCCCGCTCCCTCGTCCGCACGTTCGCCCGGGGCGCGGAGTCCGTTCCCGCGCTGGCCGGCGCCGACCTCGTCCTCACCGGGGGAGAGGTGGTCGCCATCGCCGGCCCTTCCGGATCGGGCAAGAGCACGCTGCTGGCGGTCCTGTGCGGCTGGGACACGGCGGACTCCGGAACGCTCACCTGCACCGGATCCCTCGCCGGGCGGCGGCCCGCCGAGCTGACGTGGGCCGAGCTGGCCCTGGTGCCCCAGTCGCTCGGGCTGGTCGCGGAGCTGTCGCTCGCCGACAACGTGCTGCTGCCCGCGCGCCTGACCGGCGACCTCCCTGCGGCGGAGCGCCGCGGGCACGAACTGCTGGCGGACCTCGGCCTGACCTCGGTCGCCGGCCGGTATCCGCACCAGACGTCGCTCGGGGAGCAGCAGCGGGCGGCGGTCGCCCGGGCACTGGTGGCCGACCCCGCCGTCCTGCTCGCCGACGAACCGACGGCGCACCAGGACCGGGAGCACGCCGACGCCCTGCTGGAGCTCATCGGCGCGCAGGCGCGGCGCGGTTCGGCGGTGCTCCTGGCGACCCACGACGAGCAGGCCTGGCGGCGGGCCGACCGGGTGCTGCGGATGCGCGACGGCCGGATCGACGAGGGCCGGATCGACGAGGGCCGTATCCCGGACGGAGCGCCGGCATGAGGCTGTGGCGGCTGGCCCCGTGGCGCCGGGCGCCGTGGCTGGTGCTCGGCTCGCCGGTCACCGTGCTGGCCGTCGTCGTGGCGACGGCGGTCCTGGCCTGCGCCCTCGCCTCGGCGCCGCTGCTGCTCTCCTCGGCGCGCTCCGCCGCCCTGCAGGAGCAGCTGGCGCCGCAGTGCGCGGAGGCGGCGCGGCCGGCGACGTCGGTGACCCTGCGGTTCCCGCCCGGGACGTCGCCGGAGGTCCTCGCCGCGGAGGCGGACGCCCCCCGGCAGATCTGGACCGACCTCGGCCGGGAGCCCGAGCGGACGTTGCTCGTCCTCGCCTCCATCGGCGCCGCCGGCAATCCGCAGGGCGGGCTGCCGGTCCGGGACGCCCGGGGCACGCTGCTGACGCTGCCGGCCAACCTGCTGTGGCGGCCGGACGCCACCGAGCACGTCGAGGTCGTGGCCTCCGCCGGCGCCCAGGGGGTGTGGCTGCCGGCCTCCTACGCCGCGGCGGCGGAGGCGACGGTCGGGGAGTCGATCTCCGTGGCGGGCGTCGCGGTGCCGGTCGCCGGCGTCTACACCGACCTGTTCGACACCGGCGGCGGGCCGTACTGGTGCGCCTACGGCGAGCTGTACCTCAACGCGGCCTCGGCCGACGTGCCCCCGCCCGCGCTGCTGCTCGCCACCGACGAGGCGACGCTCACCGCGATCAGCAGCCGGGCCGGGCTGCTCGTCGTGACCGAGGCGGTGCCCACGCGAACCGCGGACCTCACCGTCGAGGTGGCCCGCGGACTGGTGGCCGAGCAGCAACGGGCGGCCCGGGCGGTGCCCGAGGGGAAGGCGACGACGCTGCTCGGGGCCGGGGAGAACGAGCAGCTCGACGCGGCGGTGGAGCGGGCCGAGCTCGTCGAGGCCGGACTGCGCGGCCCGGTCGTGGCCGTCGCCGCCGCCGCGGCGGTGCTGGCCCTCGTGCTCGTGGCTGCCTCGGGCGGCTTCTGGGCCGACCGCCGCAGCGCGGAGGTGCGCCTGCTGGCCGCCCGTGGCGCCGGCCCGGGCGCGCTGGCCGGCAAGGCGGCCCTCGAGCTGCTGGCGCCGGCGCTCGTCGGCGCGGCCGTCGGATGGCTGGCCGCCCGGCTGCTCGTGGGCGGGCTCGGCCCGGCGGACGATCTCGATCCCGCGGCGGTGGCCGCGGCGGCCGCGTTCGGCGCCGCGGCCTTCCTCGCCGGGCTGCTCGCCGCCGCCGTCGTCGCCGGGCTTCGGGCGCACGCCACCGTGGAGCGCCCGCTCGGGACAGCTCCCGGCCGGCTCGCCGCCGTGCCGTGGGAGCTGGCCCTGGTCGTGGCCGCGGGCGCCTGCTGGCTGCTGCTGGAGAGCCGGGACGCGATCGTGGTCACCGGCGGCGTGGCCCAGGTCAACGGGCTGCTGGTCGCCTTTCCGGTGCTCGCGATCGCCGGCGCCGCGTTGCTCGCGGCCCGGCTCGGCACCCGGCTCCTCCCGCGCCTGCGGCGGCGCGCCGCTCGCCTCCGCCCGCCGGTGTTCCTGGCGGTCAACCGGCTGGCCGCGGGTCCCGGCGCGGCTGCCGCGCTGCTCGTCGCGGTGACCGTGCCGGTCGCCGTCCTCGGGTACACGGCGACGCTGACCGCGGGCTCGCAGACCACGCTCGCCGCCAAGGTCGGCGTCCAGATCGGGGCCGACCGGGCGCTGATCTCGATCCCGCAGGTGACGCCGACGACGGCCACCGACGCCGTCGGCACCGTGCTGGACCGGTACGACGGCAGCGTCGTGGACGACGCCGGCACCGCGACCGACGTGCAGGTGCTCGCCGTCGACCCGGCGACGTTCGCCGGAACCGCCTTCTGGGACGGCAGCTTCGCCGACGTCCCGCTGGAGGAGCTGGTGGCCGCGCTGCGGGAGCCGGCGGAGGACGGGCGCATCCCGGTCGTGGCTGCGGGCCTGCCGCGCGGCGACGTCGAACTCCGGCTGGGCACCCTCCCGGTCGCCGCCGAGGTCGCCGGCACGGCGCGCGTCCTGCCCGGGCGCCGGACGGCGGAGCCCGTGGTGCTGGTGGCCGCCGACCGGCTGCCCGAGGTGCCGTCGGCGGCCGGCTCCGACCGGCAGTCCGAGCTGTGGACGAACGGACCCGAGGGGCCGGCGGTGGAGGCGCTCACCGACGCCGGTGGCCGGCTCGGCCGCAGTCTCGAGCCCGCCGACGTGCTGACCACCGCCGACTTCCTGGGCATCTCGTGGACCTTCGGCTACCTGTCCGCGCTGGCCGTGTTCGTCGGGCTCGTCGCCGCGGCAGGGCTGCTGCTGCACCTGGAGTCGCGCAGCCGGAGCCGGGTGGCGGGCTACGTCATGGCCCGCCGGCTCGGGCTCTCGCGGCGGGCGCACCTCACCTCGCTCGTCGTCGAGCTCGGCGCGGTCGCCGTCGCCGGGCTGGGGCTGGGCGCGCTCCTGGCCGCCGGCGCGGTCGCCGCGGTGCACCGGCGGCTGGACGTCGACCTGCTGCGCCCGCCGACGCCGCTGCTCGACGTGCCGTGGCCGGCGATCGGCCTCACCGTGGCCGGCGCGCTGCTCGTAGCGGTGCTGGCCGCGCGGTACGCGCAGGCTGCGGCCGACCGGGCCGATCCGGTGTCGGTGCTGCGCGAGGCGGCCTGACGCCGTGCCCTCAGGCGCGCGCCGGGGCCTCCGGGTCGGAGCCGAGGCGCTGGAACAACCAGAAGATCAGGACGGCGCTGAGAGCGGTCGCGCCGGCGAACGAGGCCACGCCGCCGTCGTCCACCCAGGCCCAGACCAGGCCGAGCAGGGGAGCGGCGACCGCGGGGACGGCGTCCACCCGGACCTGGCGCAGCAGCCCGATCGTCGGCCGGCCCGAGGTCGCGCGGGGCGCGCGTTGCTCGCCCCGCGGGACCTGGTCGCGGATCCGGCCGGACGGCCAGACCTCGGCCCCGTCGACGACCGGGAGGACCAGGCGGTCGGCGAGCGGATCCCCGTGCAGGTCGATGCGGCCGCCGGGTTCCAGACCGGTCAGCTCCGGCGTCCAGAACACCGGCAGCCACCGCGGCCCGCGGGCGGTCTCCAGCTCCAGCCAGCTGCGCACCAGGAGGCCGCGCCGGACGACCAGACGGGTCGCGGCGACCGAGCCGGCCGGCCGGGAGCGCAGTCCGCGGCGGGAGAGCGCCAGCAGCGCGGTGGCGCCGGTGGTCAGGAGGAGGACGACGGCGAGGACGGCCATCGACGCGACGAGATCCTGGACCCGGCGGGTGGCGGCGTCGCCGTCGGCGTAGACGGTGCTCGCGGGGCCGTCGGCCGCGGCCGGGTCGTAGCGCACGCGCACCTCCGCGCCCGGCTCGACGGCCACCGGCTCGGCCAGGACCAGCCGGCCCGTCCGCGCAGCGCCGTCCTCGTCGTCGAAGGTCACGAGCACGCCGCGCCCCTCCGGCGGCCGGCCGGCCTCCTGCACGCGGGCGACGGCGGTCGCGGTCGCGTCGGCGAGGGGCGCCCGCGCGCCGGGCAGCTGCACACCGAGGGCCACGATCAGCGCCACCCCGACGGCGAGCAGCGGGGCCAGACCGAGCACCAACTGCGTCAGGGCCCGCCGGTGCGGCCGGGCGGGAACTGGCGGGATCACGGGGCCATCGTCGCAGTACCCATCACGGTAGGTCACAGAAGGATGACGGTCGTGGACGCCCTCGCCGGGCGTACCTAGGGTTTGGCCGCATACATCCGGCGGCGCGTTCAACGTCGAACGCACGCGTGCTCCGGGGCCTGTCACCGCTGGCTCAGCAGCTGCCCGTCGGACAACCAGTCCGTCCCCCGCCACCCGGCCGGGGAAGAGGGAGGCAACGCACGTGAACTTGAGTAGGCGCGGAACTGCGCTCCTCGCGACCGGCATGGCCGGCGCGATGGTGCTCACCGCTTGTGGCAGCGACGACGAGGGATCCGGCAACGACGGGCAGGCCGCGGACCGGTCCGGCCAGGTCGTCTTCGGTGAGTCCACCGACTTCCCGGAGAACCTCTTCCCGAACATCGCGGCGGGCAATGCGACGTCCACCGCCAACATCCTGAACGGCATCCTCCCGGGTGCCTTCAACGTGCTGCCGGACTTCAGCATCACGCACAACGAGGACCTCCTCGCCGAGGAGCCGACCCTCGAGACCGAGGGCGGCACCCAGGTCAACACCTACGTCATCAACGACGACGCGGTGTGGAGCGACGGCACCCCGATCACCGCCGACGACTTCGAGTTCACCTGGCGCTCCGGCAAGAGCACCGACCCGGCCGAGGGCGGCTGCGCCTCGCTGCTGTCGACCACGGGCTACGAGCAGATCGAGTCGGTCGAGGGCAGCGGAGACGACAACAAGACCGTCACCGTCACCTACACCAGCCCGTTCGCCGACTGGCAGTCGCTGTTCAGCGGTGACTTCGGCGGCGGCATCCTCCCCGCCCACCTGATGGACGACGAGGACCCGGCCGTGGTCTGCGAGACGATCACCGAGGGGTGGCCGATCGCCGAGGGTCTGCCCGAGGACATCTCCGGTGGCCCGTGGCAGCTCAAGGCCGACGGCATCGACGTCGGCACGCAGACCGTCGTCCTGACCCCGAACCCGGAGTGGTACGGCGAGGGCCCGTTCCTCGAGCGCCTGGTCATCCAGAACATCGGCAACGACCCGACGGCCGCGGTCCAGGGTCTGCAGAACGGTGAGATCGGCGTGATCTACCCGCAGCCGCAGCTGGACCTGGTCGACCAGGTCGACGGGCTGGCTCCGGAGGTCGAGAGCGACGTCACCTTCGGGCTCTCCTTCGAGCACCTGGACTTCCAGACCCAGGACCCGCACCTGGCCAGCCTGCCCGTCCGGCAGGCCTTCGCCATGGCGCTGGACCGCGAGGAGATCGTGGCGCAGACCGTCGGTCAGTTCTCCTCCGACGCCGAGGTGCTGCAGAACCGCATCTACTTCAACAACCAGCCGCAGTACGAGGACACCGCGCCCGAGGACTACAAGCAGCAGAACGTCGAGAAGGCGAAGCAGCTGCTCGAGGGCGACGGCTACACCCTCGGCCCGGACGGCATCTACACGCACCCCCAGCGGGGTCCGCTGCAGATCCAGCTCGACACCACGGCTGCCAACCCGCTGCGGCAGACCACGATCGAGGTCATGATCCCGCAGCTGAAGGAGGCCGGCATCGGGGCGACGTTCAACGCCAACCCGGACATCTTCGCCGGTGCCGAGAAGCCGACCTCCCTCGAGGCCGGCGGCTTCCAGGCCGCGGTGTTCGCCTGGGTCGGTTCGCCGTTCCGGTCGGCCACCCAGTCGATCTACTGGTCCCCGGAGAACGGCCTCGGCCAGAACTACTCCCGTCAGGGCACGGCTGAGATCGACGCGCTGTACGACCAGTTCGTCCAGGAGCCCGACCCCGACGCGCAGACCGAGCTGGGCAACCAGATCGACGCCCTGCTGTGGGAGGAGGTGGCGACCGTGCCGCTCTACCAGAAGCCGACGTTCATCGCCTTCCAGAGCAGCATCCAGGGCGTGGAGGACAACTCCACCCAGGCCGGTCCGCTCTGGAACTCGGAGACCTGGACCGTCGAGTGATCGACCGGTCAGGGGCTCCCGGATCGCTCCGGGAGCTCCTGACCGCCGCATGACCTGGCCGCGGCCCTCGGTGCTCTGCTCCGGGGGCCGCGTGCCGCCTCGGCCCCCGAGGCGCACGACCGACCCCGCTCCGAACGCAGGTGGAGCGGCCCCACCCCCGACGTAAGGTTCGCGCCATGCTGTTCTTCGCGATCAGACGACTCCTCGGAGCCGTCCTCGTGTTGGTCGGGAGCTCGTTCCTGGTGTTCGCGCTGTGCGCGGCGAGCTTCGACCCGCTGTCGAAGTACTACACGCTGCAGCCGCGCCCGCCCGAGTCGTTCTTCGCGAACATGCGCGAGGAACTGGGGCTGAACGACAACTTCTTCCTGCGGTACTGGAACTGGCTCAGCGGAGTGCTGACCGGTGACTTCGGCGAGACCATCAACGGCACGCCGGTGGCCGACCAGCTCTTCGCGCGGCTCGGCGTCACCTCCCGCCTGATCGCCGCAGCGGTCATCATCGCGGTCATCCTCGCGATCATCGTCGGGGTCATCGGAGCGGTCCGGCAGTACAAGCCGTCGGACTACACCTTCACCTTCCTGGCCTACCTGCTGATCGCGCTGCCGACGTTCTGGTTCGCAGCCCTGCTCAAGGAGTTCATCGCCGTCGGTCTCAACGACGCGTTCGGCCGTCAGGTGTTCTTCACCCTCGGCGAGGAGACGGCGGCGCTGGGCCTGTACGCCGACGGCTGGGAACTCTGGTCCGACCGCCTCGCGCACCTGATCCTGCCGACGATCAGCCTCGCCCTGCTCTCCTTCGCCGCCTGGAGCCGGTTCCAGCGCGCCGCGATGCTCGACGTGCTCGGCTCGGACTACATGCGGCTGGCCCGCGCCAAGGGGCTCACGTACCGGCGCACGGTCGTCAAGCACGGGCTGCGCAACGCGCTGATCCCGCTGACCACCGTCGTCGCCCTGGGCATCGGCACGCTCTTCGGCGGCGCGATCATCACCGAGCAGGTCTTCGTCTGGAACGGCATGGGGCGCTACCTGCTCGAGGACGGCATCGGCGACAACGACATCAACGTGGTGCTCGGCTGGTTGCTCGTGAGCGCCGTCTTCGTCGTCGTCTTCAACCTGATCGCCGACCTCCTGTACGCGGTGCTCGACCCGCGGATCCGGCTGTCGTGACGGCCCCCGGCCGATAGGAAATCGAATGTCATCCACACAGGCCGCATCCACGGCGGGCTCGGTCGTCCCGGCCGAGCCGGGCGCTCCGGTCGGCGGCGGCGTCGACCGCGAGTTCGGCGTCCGCGCGCGCAGCCAGCGTCAGCAGATCATCCGCCGCTTCCTGCACAACAAGGTCGGCATGAGCGGCCTCGTGCTGCTGGCGATCATGCTGCTCTTCGGCTTCGTCGGCCCGCTGATCACCGGCACCGACTACGCCCTCCAGAACCGGGAGGCCCAGTCGGTCCCGCCGGGCAGCGACGGCTACCTCCTGGGCAGCGACGCGATCGGCCGCGACCTGCTCGCCGGCCTGATGCAGGGCGTGCAGCGGACGCTGCTCATCGTGGCGGTCTTCATGGTCATCGCGCTGCCGCTCGGCCTGGTGATCGGAGCGCTGGCCGGTTACTTCGGGCGCTGGGTGGACGCCACCCTCATGCGGCTGGTCGACCTGGTCCTCACCGTGCCGCTGCTGGTGGTGCTCATCGTGGTGGCCAGCAACTTCCCCGAGCTGCGGACCCCGCAGGGCGTGGGACTCATCCTCGGGCTCTTCGGCTGGCTGGACCTGGCCCGCATCGTCCGCGGCCAGTTCCTGACCCTGCGGGAGAAGGAGTACGTCGAGGCGGCGCACGCCCTGGGCGCGTCGGACCAGCGGATCATCTTCCGGCACCTGATCCCGAACGCCCTGGGATCCATCATCGTGTGGGTCACCCTGGCGGCGGCGACGGCGATCATCCTCGAGGCCTCGCTCACCTACCTCGGCTTCGGCGTCAACCAGGCGAACGCGACATCCCTGGGCCGTCTGGTGTCCGACGGCGTCCAGGCGGCCAGCACGCGGCCGTGGCTCTTCTACTTCCCCGGCGGAGCGCTGCTGCTCATCGTGCTGGCGATCAACCTGATCGGCGACGGCATCCGGGACGCGTTCGATCCCAGCCAGAGCCGCGTGCGGGCCTGAGAGGTAGTGGCATGAGCACCATCGACCCGCGGGGGTCCGGCACGTCCGCTGCCGGAGCGACGTCCCTGGACCTGATCTCCTCCA
Source organism: Blastococcus sp. LR1 (assembly GCF_020166105.1). Classification (GTDB taxonomy): domain Bacteria; phylum Actinomycetota; class Actinomycetes; order Mycobacteriales; family Geodermatophilaceae; genus Blastococcus. The sequence continues at coordinate 180,015 of NZ_JAIUJY010000002.1, read as the reverse complement.
GCCGGACGGCCGGTGCGCCGGACCGCGCCGCGCGCTCCGCCTCCGACCCGCTGCTCGAGGTCCGCGACCTCAACGTCCGGTTCCCGACCGAGGACGGCCTGGTGCACGCCGTCCGCGGCGTGGACTACTCCCTGCGCCCCGGTGAGGTCCTGGGCATCGTGGGGGAGTCCGGTTCGGGCAAGTCGGTCACCTCGCTGGCGGTCATGGGCCTGCTGCCGTCGTCGGCGCGGGTCACCGGCTCGGTGCGCTTCCGCGGCGAAGAGCTGCTCGGACTCCGCGACAAGGACATGTCGCGCCTCCGTGGCTCGGGCATCTCGATGATCTTCCAGGACCCGATGACCTCCCTGGACCCGGTCTACCGCATCGGCCACCAGATCGAGGAGACGCTGCGGATCCACGACCGCAACCTCTCCAAGAAGGCCGCGACCGCGCGGGCGATCGAGCTGCTGGAGCTGGTCGGCATCCCGCAGGCCGAGGACCGGATCCAGGCCTATCCGCACGCCTTTTCCGGCGGCATGCGCCAGCGCGTCGTCATCGCCATCGCGATGGCCAACCAGCCCGACGTCATCATCGCCGACGAGCCCACGACGGCCCTCGACGTCACCGTGCAGGCGCAGATCCTCGAGGTGCTGGGAACGGCACTGCAGGAGACCGGCGCCGCGATGGTGCTGATCACCCACGACCTCGGGGTGGTCGCCGGCATGGCCGACCGCGTGCTCGTCATGTACGCCGGCCGGCCGATCGAGATCGGTGGCGTGGAGGACATCTACTACGAGCCGCGGATGCCGTACACGCTCGGGCTGCTGGGCTCGCTGCCGCGGCTGGACCGCGCCGACCGGGAGCGCCTGACGCCGATCGTCGGGGCGCCTCCGTCGCTGCTCAACATGCCGCCGGGCTGCCCGTTCGCGCCGCGCTGCCCCCTCCACGTGCCGGAGTGCGACGTCGACGAGCCGCCGCTGGTCGACGTCGGTCCGGGGCACACCGCCGCGTGCATCCGCACGGAGGTCGTCGCCGCGGCCCACGGGCACGCCACCGAGGTGTTCGACGCGGGTGTCACCGACGACGTCCTGGTCGAGGATGCGTCGTCGGCGTTGGTCGCCGGGGCCGACGAGCCGGCCGGGACCCCGCCGCCCGACCAGACCGAGCCCACCGCGCCGCAGGGCGAGACCGGCACCGTGACCACCCCCCGAGGAGAGAAGCCGTGAGCGAGCAGACGGCGGAGCGCACCCCGGCCGGGGCAGGCCGGCGCGAGCCGATCCTGTCGGTGCGCAAGCTGGTCAAGCACTTCCCGATCACCGGTGGGGGACTGCTGCGGCGCACGGTCGGCTCCGTGCGCGCCGTCGACGGGGTCGACCTCGACCTCTACCCCGGTGAGGTGCTCGGGCTCGTCGGTGAGTCCGGCTGCGGCAAGTCCACGACCGGCCGCGCCATCCTCAACCTCCAGCCCGCCACGAGCGGATCGGTCGTGTTCGAGGGGCGGGAGCTCATCGGGCTCAGCCGCAAGGAGATGCGCCCGCTGCGCCGGGACATCCAGATCGTCTTCCAGGACCCGTACGCCTCGCTGAGCCCACGGCTGCCGGTCTTCGACATCATCGCCGAGCCGCTGGTCATCCACGGGGTGGTCAAGGGCGAGGACGCGATCCGGGAACGCGTCGAGGAGCTCGTGCGGCTCGTGGGGCTGAACCCCGAGCACACCAACCGGTACCCCGCGGAGTTCTCCGGCGGGCAGCGGCAGCGCATCGGCATCGCCCGGGCGCTGGCGCTGGAGCCGAAGGTGCTCGTGCTCGACGAGCCGGTCTCGGCGCTGGACGTCTCCATCCAGGCCGGCGTCATCAACCTGCTCGAGGACCTCAAGAACCGGCTGCAGCTGTCCTACCTGTTCATCGCGCACGACCTCTCCGTCGTCCGGCACATCTCCGACCGGGTGGCGGTCATGTACCTCGGCCGCATCGTCGAGGTGGCCGAGCGCGACGAGCTCTTCGAGCGGCCGGCGCACCCGTACACGCAGGCGCTGCTCTCGGCGATCCCGCTGCCCGACCCGCGCCGCGAGCGGGCCCGCCAGCGCATCATCATCACCGGCGACGTGCCCAGCCCGGCGAACCCGCCCTCGGGTTGCCACTTCCGCACGCGGTGCCAGAAGTTCGCCAACGAGCTCTCCGACTCCCAGCGGCAGAAGTGCATCGACGTCGACCCGGCGCTGGAGGATCGCGGTGTCGGGCACCTCAACGCCTGCCACTACGCCCAGGCGGCGAAGGTGCTGTGACATCGCGATCCTCCGGATCGCACCGCGACCAGGTGCCGTGCCCCTGCTGAGCTGAGCGCGTCAGTCGTCCCTGCGCGGACTATGACTCTGTCGTCCTCCGGACGACACCGCGGCCAGGTGCCGTGCCCCTGGTGAGCTGAGCGCGTCAGTCGTCCCTGCGCGGACTATGACTCTGTCGTCCTCCGGACGACACCGCGGCCAGGTGCCGTGCCCCTGGTGAGCTGAGCCCTTTCGTCGTCCCTGCGCGGACCCTCCGGGCCCACTCGGGACGACAGGGCCGGCTCGGAGAGAATGCCGCTCGTGATCTCTGACCGGCGTCTCCTCCTCGTCCACGCGCATCCTGACGACGAGACGATCACCACCGGGGCCACGATGGCTCGGTACGTCGCGGAGGGGGCCCAGGTCACGCTGCTCACCTGCACGCTGGGCGAAGAGGGCGAGATCCTCGTCCCCGAGGTCGCGCAACTGGCCGCCGACCAGGCCGACCAGCTCGGTGGCTACCGGATCGGTGAGCTCCGGGCGGCGATGGCCGAGCTCGGCGTCACCGACATCCGCTTCCTCGGCGGCGCGGGGCGCTACCGCGACTCCGGGATGATCGGCACCCCGGCCAACGAGCGGCCGCGCGCCTTCTGGGGCGCCGACGTCGACGAGGCGGTGGGGCACGCGGTGGCGGTCGTCCGGGACGTCCGGCCGCACGTCGTCGTCACCTACGACCCGGACGGCGGCTACGGCCACCCCGACCACGTCCAGGCCCACCGGGTGGCCATGGCCGCCGTCGAGGCCGCGGCCGATGCGGCGTACCGGCCCGACCTCGGTCCGGCCTGGGACGTCGCGAAGGTCTACTGGTGCCGCCTCCCGCGCACCGCCGTCCGCGAGAGCGACGACGCACTGGCCGCGGCGGGGCAGCGGGTGCCGTTCCTCCCGTCGGCCGCGATCGAGCACGCTCCCTTCGTGGTGGACGACGACGAGGTGACGACGGCGGTGGACGCCGGGCACCTCGTGGACCGGAAGGCCGCCGCACTGCGGGCCCACGCCACCCAGATCACCGTGCGGGACGGCTTCTTCGCCCTCTCGAACGACCTCGGCCAACTGGTCCGGGGCACCGAGTACTTCCAGCTGGTCCGCGGCGAGCGCGCCGGTGACCCTTCGGCGCGGGAGGACGACCTGTTCGCCGGATTGCCGCGATGAGCCGACCCGTCGCGGCGACAGTGGGCTGGGGACTGCTCGCCGTCGTCGTCGCCGGCTGGCTGGCGCTGGTCCAGGTGTTCTGGCTGCCCCTGCGCATCGGCGGCGTGCCCGTCCCGGTGTCGATCGTGGGCGCCGTCGTCGGCAACGTGCTGCTGGTCCGCGGCGCGATGCTGATCACCGGGTCGAGGGTCGTCGCGGCTCTGCCCGCGGTGGTGTGGCTGGTCGTGGCGTTCGCGGCGATGGGCAGGCGGCCCGAGGGGGACCTGGTGATCACCAACGGCAACGTGAACCTGGCGTTCCTCGCGCTGGGCGTGCTCGCTGCCGCGCTCTCGGTCGGCCTCGTGCTCGGCGGCGCATCACGCCCGGCCGGGCCCGGCGCGTAGCCGGCCGGGTCAGGGGCGGGTCAGGGCCGGATCGTTCTCCGCCAGCCAGCTCGGCACGGAATCGGCCGGCATCGGACGGGCGATGTGATAGCCCTGCGCGACGTCGCAGCCCCACGTGCGCAGCGCGGCGAGGGCGGCGGCGTCCTCCACCCCTTCGACGACCATGCTCATGCCCAGGTCCCTGCTCAGCTGCAGGGTGCTGCGCACGATCGCGGCCGCGCGGGAGTCGGTCGTCAGGTGGGTCACGAAGCTGCGGTCGAGCTTCAGCTCGTCCACCGGCAGTGCCCGCAGGTAGGACAGCGAGGAGTAGCCGGTGCCGTAGTCGTCGACGGAGAGCCGGACGCCGAGCCGGCGCAACCCGGCCATGACCTGCTGGCTGCGCGCGGCGTCGGCCATGAGCACGTCCTCGGTGATCTCCAGGATCAGCGCCTCGGCCGGCACGGAGAAGGCGTCGAGCAGCATCGACACCTGCTCGGGCAGCGCGACGTCCTGGAGGTTGGAGACCGACAGGTTCACCGCGACCGAGAGGTCGTGGCCCCGCGCGCGCCACCCCTGGAGGTCGCGCAGCGAGCGCTCGAGGACGCGCAGCGCGAGCCGGCGCATCAGGCCGGCCTGCTCTGCCAGCGGGAGGAAGACGTCGGGGTAGAGCAGCCCGCGCGTGGGGTGGTTCCAGCGGACCAGCGCCTCCAGGCCGGTGATCCGGCCGCTGCGCAGGTCGAGCTTGGGCTGGTAGTGCGTGGTGAGCTGCTCGTCGTCGAGCGCCGAGCGGAGCTGCTCCAGCGTCTCCAGCCGGTCCCGGGAGGCGGGGGTGCCGTCGGGCGCCCACACCTCGTAGCCGTGCCGGCCGCGCTTGGCCGCGTACATCGCGGTGTCGGCCCGTGCGAGCAGCAGGGAGCGGTCCCGGCCGTGGTCGGGGCAGAGGGCGATGCCGACGCTGGCGTCGACGTGCAGGGGCATGCCGTCCAGGACGAAGGCGTCGCGCAGGGCGGTGCCGAGCGCGGCGCCGACCTCGCGGGCGCGCTCGGCGTCGGCGTCGGGCAGGAGGACGGCGAACTCGTCGCCGCCCATCCGGGCGAGCAGGTCACCGGGGCGCAGCGCCTTCTGCAGACGCGGGCCGACGAGGCAGAGCAGGTCGTCGCCGACGCTGTGCCCGAAGCTGTCGTTGATCTCCTTGAACCGGTCCAGGTCGATCATCAGCAGCGCGCAGCTGCGGTCGCCGGCGCCGTAGACGGTGGCCTCGACCTCCTCGATGAACCGCCGCCGGTTGGCCAGCCCGGTGAGGGGGTCGGCGTGCGCCTCGGTGGCCAGCTGGGTCAGCCGGCGCTGCTCGCTGGCGCGCAGTTCGGCGTTCTCGACGACGAGGGAGCCCTCCAGCGTCACCTGCCGGACTGCGTCGCGGACCGACGGCGACCAGGTGCGCGGCGTGCCGACGGAGCCGGTGACCACGAGACCGAGCAGCCGGTCACCGGACAGGAGCGGCACGCTGAGGTAGGAGGAGAGGTCGAGGGCCTGGCAGAGCCGCGGATCGAGCAGGTCGTTGGTGGTGGTGTCCTCGACGAGGGCCGGCGCCTTCTGCTCCGAGCTCAGCCGCCAGAGCGGGATGTCGGTGGCGAGCCGGCCCACCAGGTGGTTCTGCACGACCGCCTTGTGGGCGTCGGGCCAGTCGACGTGGCGGACCTCGACGAGCCGGTCGTCGGGGCCGACCAGGTAGGCGGCGCTGCGGTGGGTGCCGGCGAGGTGCTGGACGGCGCGGGCGACCACCTCGGCCGCCTCCGCGACGCCGGTGGCGCTCGAGCCGTCGACCAGCAGTTGCCGGACCACGCGGGCGGTGTTCAGGGAGGCGGCGCGGGCCTGGCTGGTGCGGGCCTGCTCGATGACGCTGCCGAGGTGCGCGCCGGCGGCGGCGGCGAGCCGGCGGACGTCCTCGGAGAACGGCCGCACCTGGGTGCTGTCGAGGGTCAGGACGCCGGCGAGCTCGGGGCTGCGGCCCAGCGGGACGGCGAGCGCGGAGGCGATCTGGAAGGAGTCGACCCACCAGCCCGAAACCAGCGCGGAGTGGCGGTCGGCCGTCATGGGCTCGCCGGTGCGCAGCACCTCCTCGGTGATCGGGAGGGGCACCGGAGCGTTGCGGAACTGCTGCCACGTGGCGAGGTCACGGCGGCCGTCGGCGTAGGCGGCCATGCTCGGCACCAGCCGGCCGTCCTCCAGCAGGAAGACGCAGGCCCGCTCCACCTCGCCGAGCTCGGCGAGCTGCCGGCAGGCGGAGCTGAGCAGGGCGTCGGTCGACTCCGCCTGGGCGGCGGACTCGATGAGACCGAGGAGCACCGCCGCCTGGTCCAGGCGGCGTTGCTGCGATCGCCGCGCCCAGGCCTCGGAGACGGCGGCGGCGAGGCGCGGGGTTGCCTGGCGCAGCAGGTAGGGGGAGGCGGCGGCCGCGGGCTCGATGGTGAGGACGCCGACGATCTGGCCGTCGACCAGGAGCGGCTCACCGTGGGCGGAGCGGATGCCGACCTCGGCCAGCTGCCGGTCGGTCGCCCGGCGACCGTCGGCGTGGCCGGTCACGGACTGGCCCGAGCGGATGACGGCGGCGAGGAAGGGGGAGTCCGAGAGGAGTGCGGGGGTGATCAGCGCGGGGTGCTGGTCCCGGGGCTCGGCGCCGGGGCGGACCGCCTGGCGGAAGGGGACGACGAGCTCGGTGGTGGCCTCGTGCACCCACACGGAGACGCGCGTGGCACCGGAGGAGGCGCGCAGCCTGGCGAGCTGGCTCTCCAGCGCGGCCTGGGCGTCGTAGGGCGACACCGGCGACGACTGTCGCGGCGGAGCCTCGGAGCGCGGCTTCTGCTTGGACACGTCGTCATCTTCGGCTGATGCGCGCCGGTCTTGAGCAGGGACCAAAGACCCACCCCGAACGGGTCAAGCGGCCCTGAGCGGGGATCCCGTCGAACGGGCCGCGACGCCGGAGGTGATACTAGGAGCGCATCTCGCACCCCCGGTCGTCGGCCGAGGGTGCCGCCGAACGCCCCGGGAGGGAACCCCGTGACCTACGTCATCACCCAGGCCTGTGTCGACGTTCTCGACAAGGCGTGCATCGACGAGTGTCCGGTGGACTGCATCTACGAGGGCGACCGGATGCTCTACATCCACCCCGACGAGTGCGTGGACTGCGGAGCCTGCGAGCCGGTCTGCCCCGTCGAGGCCATCTACTACGAGGACGACGTCCCGGACAAGTGGAAGGACTTCTACAACGCGAACGTGGAGTTCTTCTCCGACCTGGGCAGCCCGGGTGGCGCCGCCAAGACCGGCAAGGTCGGCAAGGACCACCCGCTGGTGGCAGCTCTCCCGCCGCAGGGCGAAGGTTCCTGACCACTCCGGGCCCCGGCGCGCCCCGCGCGCTGCCGGATTTTCCCTGGGACTCCCTCGCCGGGGCGCGGGCGCGTGCCGCCCAGCACCCCGGCGGGGTCGTCGACCTCTCGATCGGCACCCCGGTCGACGCGACACCGCCCGTGCTGCGGGAGGCCCTCGCCGCGGCTGCTGACGCGCCGGGATACCCGACGGCGCTCGGCACCGCCGCACTGCGCACGGCGGCGGCGGGCTGGCTGAGCCGCCGCCTGGGCGTCGACGTCGCCGACCCGACCGGTGCCGACCCGTCGGTGATCCCGACCGTGGGCTCCAAGGAGCTCGTGGCGCTGCTGCCCACCCTGCTGGGGCTGCAGGGGACCGCCACCACCGTGCTGCTCCCGGAGGTCGCCTACCCGACCTACGAGGTGGGCGCCGTCCTGGCCGGGCTGGCCGTGCGCCGCTGCGACACGCCGCCCGCGGACGGGGCCGGCGTCTCGCTGGTCTGGCTGAACTCGCCGGGGAACCCGCACGGGCGGGTGCTGGCCGACGACGAGCTGCGTGCCTGGGTCGCCTGGGGCCGGACGCACGGGATCCCGGTCGTCGCCGACGAGTGCTACATCACCCTCGGCTGGGACGTGCAGCCCCGATCGATCCTGCATCCGCAGATCGCCGGCGCGGACCACACCGGCCTGCTGGCGGTGCACTCCCTGTCGAAGCAGTCGAACGCCGCCGGATACCGGGGCGGGCTGCTCTCGGGCGACCCGGCGCTGGTGCGGCGCGTCTGGGAGGTGCGCCGGCACCTGGGCCTGCTGGTGCCGGGTCCGGTGCAGGCCGCCATGGCCGCCGCCCTGGACGACGACGCGCACGTCGATGCCCAGCGGGAGCGCTACCGCGGCAGACGTGAACGCCTGCTGGCGGCCGTGCGCGGTGCCGGGCTGCGGGTGGACCACTCCGAGGCCGGCCTCTACCTGTGGGCGAGCGGTGACGAGGACTGCTGGGTCACCATCGACCGGCTCGCCGGGCTGGGCATCGTTGCCGCCCCGGGGAGCTTCTACGGTCCGGCCGGCGCGCGGCACGTCCGCATGGCGCTGACCGCCACCGACGATCGGATCGACGCAGCCGTCGAGCGACTCCGCGCCTGACCGCTCTTAGGCGGGCTCGCGGTACCGGATGACGGTGCCGGCCCCGACACGGCGGGCGGCGGTCAGGCTGAGCGTGGCCCGCCGGAACACCTCACCGGCGGTGAGCGCCGGGTCCAGCGGCGAGATCGCGGCGGAGGCCGACAGGCCCGGGATGCCGAGGGCGTCGATCGCGGCCAGCAGGCGCGGTGCCACGACCTCGGCGGTCGTCGTCGGGCCGGCGAGGACGATGCCGAACTCCGCGGCACCGAAGGCGCCCAGCCAGTCGTCGCCGCGCACGGAGCCCGCGAGCAGTGCGGTCACCTGGCTCAGCGTGGTCCGCGGGGTCGGCCAGCCGTCGTCGCGGCGCAGCAGGCCGACGACCAGGAGGGTCACCGGCTCCACGGCGGTGCCGGGCAGCTCGTCGGCCAGGCGCTCGAGCAGCGCCTCGCGGGTGGGCAGCAGCACCGGCATGTCGGCGACCGCGGGAGCGGCCGCCGCGGTGGAAGCCGCCGGGGGGAAGTCGTTGGACGCGATCGTCATGGGGCAGGTGTCGGATCGTGGAAGCGGTTCGTTGAGCGCCCAAACGCCCGGTTACCCCTCCTGGGGGAACTGGATCGTGCGCAACGTGATCAGCTGCACTCGAGGGTGCCCGCGGCGAGCGCGGTCGTCAGCTGCTGGGCCATGGGCTCCCACTGCTGGTACAGCTCCGGGAACGCCGAGCGCTGCACACCGTCTGCGATGACGGTGAGCCGACCGGCCTCCCAGGCGGGGATGGTGATCAGCCGGTCGTAGAACTGGTTGGCCGCGTACACGGGATCCTGCACCTGCTCCGGGGTGCCCCAGCCCTGCGACGGGCGCTGTTGGAAGAGGCCGAGGGAGTCGCGGTCGCCGTAGTCGAGGTTCCGCAGCCGGGACTCCTGCTGTGCCGTGGCCAGCGCGATGACGACGGCGCGCTCGGGCAGTCCGCGGTCCCGCCCGACCTGCGCGATCGTGGCAGCGTTCGTCGCCTGCTCTGCGGTCACAGTGACCGAGCGGTCGGGAACCGTGCACGTGCCGGCCGCTGGGATGTCCGGTCGCTGCTGCTCGGTGCCCCAGGCGACCGCGGCGAAGAGCGCCGCCGCCACCAGGAGGGCCGGCCACCAGCGGGCGATGCCCTGCGTGCCGCCGGAGCTCCCTCCACCCTTCGGTCGACGCGACGATCCGCCTCCGGACGCCCGCCGGCGGGAGCTGCTGCGCCGCGCACCGCCGCGCGCGCCGGACGGACGCGGCCGCGTGGTGCTGCGAGCCCGGGCTGCGGCGGGGTGCGTCGCGGTGCGGGGGCTGCTCATCGCCACCGAGGGTAAGCGCGGAACCTGGCAGAACCCTGGTGCCCGAGGTCACCCCGGTGCGTTCAGTTGGCGTGCAGGTCCGCGTTCAGCTCGCCCCAGGTGCCCTTGCGCGGGAGCGCCTCGAGCGCGCCGCTGACGCTGTTGCGCCGGAAGAGCAGTCCGTTGCGGCCCGAGAGCTCCTTGCCCTTCACGACCGAGCCGTCGGGCAGCGTGATCCGCGAGCCGGCGGTCACGTAGCAGCCGGCCTCGACGACGCACCCGTCGCCGAGCGAGATGCCGATGCCGGAGTTGGCGCCGAGCAGGCAGCCGCTGCCGATCGAGATGACCTCGCTGCCTCCGCCGGAGAGCGTGCCCATGATCGACGCGCTGCCGCCGATGTCGCTGTCCGGACCGACGACGACGCCGGCGCTGATCCGGCCCTCGACCATGGAGGGCCCGAGGGTGCCGGCGTTGAAGTTCACGAAGCCCTCGTGCATGACGGTGGTGCCCTCGGCCAGGTGTGCGCCCAGCCGCACGCGGTCGGCGTCGGCGATGCGGACGCCGGAGGGGATGACGTAGTCGACCATCCGCGGGAACTTGTCGACGCCGAAGACGGTCACGTGGCCCACGGCGGCGCGCAGCCGGTGCGCGTTGAACCCGGCCGCCTCCACCGGGCCCGCGCTGGTCCACGCGACATTGGTGAGCAGCCCGAAGATGCCGGTCATGTTCGCCTGGTGCGGCCGGATCAGCCGGTGCGAGAGCAGGTGCAGCCGCAGCCAGACGTCGTAGGTGTCCACAGCCGGCGCGGAGAGGTCGGCGATGACCGTGCGGACCGCGATGATCTCGACGCCGCGGGCCTCGTCGCGGCGCACCAGGCCGCCGTAGTCGGGGCCGAGTTCCCCGGAGAGCTCCAGCGCGCCGAGCCGGGCCGTTCCGGAGACGGCGCCGTCGGGCGCACCGAGCCGCGGCTCGGGGTACCAGGTGTCGAGCACCGTGCCGGACGGCGTGACGGTCGCCAGACCGGCGGCAACGGCGGAAGCGGGGGCGGACGCAGCGTCAGTCACGGGGACGACGCTACCGAGCCGCCGCCCTGCCCGGACGGCCGGTGGCCCGGCCGCCGCATAGGCTCGGGCCCTGTGACGACCCTGCCGCCGCTCGATCTCTCCGCCGACGTCCTCGCGCTCACCCGCGCCCTCGTCGACGCCCCGTCGGTGTCGGGGTCGGAGGCGGCGCTGGCCGACGCGGTCGAGACGGCGCTGCGCGCGCTCGGCGGCCTCGAGGTCGAGCGGATCGGCGACTCGGTGCTGGCCCGCACGAACCTCGACCTGCCGAGCCGGGTGGTCCTCGCCGGCCACCTCGACACCGTGCCGATCGCGGACAACGTGCCCAGCCGGCTGGATGAGGCCACCGGCCGGCTCTACGGCTGCGGCACCAGCGACATGAAGGCCGGCGACGCGGTGATGCTGCGGCTGGCCGCCACCTTCGGCGTCCCGGGCGCGCAGCCCGCGCACGACCTCACGTTCGTCTTCTACGACAACGAGGAGGTCGAGGCGGTGAAGAACGGCCTCGGCCGAGTGGCGCGGGAACGCCGTGGCTGGCTCTACGGCGACCTGGCGATCCTGCTCGAGCCGACCGACGGCGAGATCGAGGCCGGCTGCCAGGGCACGCTCCGCGCGGTGCTCTCCACCACGGGCCGCCGGGCGCACAGCGCCCGCAGCTGGCTGGGGGAGAACGCGATCCACGGGCTGTCCGGCGCGCTGGCGACGCTGGCGGCCTATCGCGCCCGGGAGGTGGAGATCGACGGCTGCCGCTACCGCGAGGGGCTCAACGCGGTCGGGATCAGCGGCGGGGTGGCGGGCAACGTCATCCCGGACGAGGCCTCCCTGACCGTGAACTTCCGCTACGCCCCGGACCGTGACGAGGACGCCGCCGAGGCGCACGTCCGCGAGGTGTTCGCGCAAGCGATCGCGGCCGGGGCCACGCTCACCGTCGTCGACAACGCAGGGGGAGCGCTGCCCGGTCTCGCCGAGGCGGCCGCGGCGGCGTTCGTCGAGGCCGTCGGCCGGCCGGCGCGGGCCAAGCTCGGCTGGACCGACGTCGCCCGGTTCGCCGCCTTCGGCATCCCGGCGATCAACTACGGGCCCGGTGATCCGCAGCTGGCCCACACCCGCGAGGAGCACGTCCTCGTCGACCGGCTGCAGCCGGCCGTCGACGCCCTCACCGCCTACCTGTCCGGGAGCAGCTCATGACCACCCCGCCGTCCGACGGCCACCGCTCGCGCTCGGCCCGCCACAAGGGGCCGATCATGCTGCGCGGTGGCGAGCCCGACCCGAAGAACCGGGGGACGACGACCGACCAGCGGCTGCTCGACCGCCGGGGCGGCGCGGATTTCGTGCACACGGACCCGTGGCGCGTCATGCGGATCACGTCGGAGTTCGTCGAGGGCTTCGGCCTGCTCGCCGAGCTCCCGCGCGCGGTCAGCGTCTTCGGCAGCGCCCGCACGCCGCAGGACCACCCGCACTACGCCACCGGGGTCGAGCTGGGAGCGGCCCTGGTCGAGGCGGGCTACGCCGTCATCACCGGCGGCGGCCCGGGGGCGATGGAGGCGGCGAACAAGGGCGCGCACGAGGCCGGCGGCATGTCGGTGGGGCTGGGCATCGAGCTGCCGTTCGAGCAGGAGCTCAACGAGTGGGTCGACGTCGGCATCTCGTTCCGCTACTTCTTCGTGCGCAAGACGATGTTCGTGAAGTACGCGCAGGCCTTCGTGATCCTGCCCGGCGGCTTCGGCACGCTCGACGAGCTGTTCGAGGCGCTCACCCTCGTGCAGACGACCAAGGTCACCCGCTTCCCGGTGATCCTGCTGGGCACCGAGTACTGGTCGGGCCTGATCGACTGGATCCGCGACACCATGGTCGCTGCGGGAACGGTCAGCCCCCGCGACCTCGACCTGATCACCGTCACCGATTCGATCGCCGAGGCGGTCGCCGCGATCCGGGCGGCCGACGCCGCCCGCGTCACCGGTGACAACGGGGGCGGCCAGGTGCCGGTCACCGGCCCGTCCGACGCCTGACGTGCTCTCGTTCCTCGTCTTCGTCCTCGCCGTCCTGCTGGTCGGCGGGGTCCTCTTCCTGGTCGGGTCGCTGCTCCTCGGTCGCGGGGAGACGCAGCCGCCGGCGGACACCGGCCGGTCGCCGGTCGCGCTGCCCGACGACCGGGCCGTCACCGCCGCCGACGTCCGCGCCCTGCAGATCACGGTGACCGCGCGCGGGTACCGGATGACCGAGGTCGACTGGCTGCTGGACCGGTTCGCCCGGACCCTGGAGGACCGCGACGCCGAGATCGCCGGGCTGCGGGCCGAGCTCGCGGCCCGGGCGGAGCAGGAGACGCCGACCGATCCGGGCGCAGCGCCCGTCGAAGCAGCCCGGCCCGTCGAAGGAGGAGTGCACCGCGATGCCTGAGCTCGTGGAACGGATCGACGTCGACGCCCCGCCGGAGCAGGTGTGGGCGGCGCTCACCGCCTGGAGCCGGCAGGGGGAGTGGATGGTCGCCACCGACGTCCGCACCGTGAACGGACCGGCGCAGGGCTTCGGTGGCCGGCTGGCCGCCCGCACCGGTCTGCCGCTGCCCGGAGGACGGCACGTGGGCCTGCTCGACACCATGGTGATCATGAAGTGGGAGCCGCCCCGGCTGGTGGAGGTGCAGCACACCGGCCGGCTGATCCGCGGCCCGGGCATCTTCGAGATCGAGCCCCGGGGCGAGCACTCGACGTTCGTGTGGACCGAGCGGCTGTACCTGCCCTACGGCTACCTCGGTGTCGCCGGCTTCGCCCTGGTCAAGCCGTTCGCCCTGCTCGGCATCCGCCGGTCGCTGCGGCGCTTCGCGGAGTTCGCCCGCACCTTCCCCGCGTGAGCCGCCGGGGCTGGGCGCTGTTCCTGGCGATGTCGGTGATCTGGGGCGTGCCCTACCTGCTGATCAAGGTGGCCGTGGGCGAGGTGTCGCCCGTGGTCGTGGTCTTCGTCCGCTGCGTCGTCGGCGCCGCGCTGCTGCTGCCCTGGACGATCGCCCGCGGGCAGCTGCGCCCGGCGCTGCGGCACTGGAAGGCGCTGCTGCTCTTCACGGTGCTGGAGATGACAGGGCCCTGGCTGCTGCTGTCCTGGGCCGAGCAGTCGCTGTCCAGCTCGCTGACCGGTCTGCTCGTGGCGGGTGTGCCCTTCGCGGCGGCGCTGGCGGCCCGGCTGGCCGGGGACGAGGACCGGCTGACCCGCTCGCGGGTGCTCGGCATGGCGATCGGCGTCGTCGGCATCGCGGTGCTGCTGGGCCTGGACCTGGAGGGCGCGCAGCTGCTGCCGATCCTGGCCGTCGGGCTGGTGGTCGTCGGCTACGCGACGGCGCCGATGGTGGTATCCCGGGCGCTGCCCGACGTCCCCGGCGTGGCCGCCAGCTCGATCGCGCTGTTCGTGACCGCCGCCGTCTACGCGCCGTTCGCGCTCCCGCGGATCGGTCAGGTGGGCGACGCCTCGTCGGATGCGCTGGTCTCGCTGGTCCTGCTCGGCGTCGTGTGCACCGCGCTGGCGCTGGCGCTCTTCTTCGCGCTGATCCGCGAGGTCGGCCCGCAGCGCGCGCTGGTCATCACCTTCGTCAACCCGGCGGTCGCGGTGCTGCTGGGGGTGTGGCTGCTCGACGAGCCGTTCACGCTCGGCATCGCCCTGGGGCTCCCGCTCGTGCTCGCCGGCTGCGTCCTCGCCACCGGCCGCGGGGCGCGGTCCGCGCCGCCCGACGTCGAGGCGCTCGACGCCGCCGCCCGCTGACTCAGCCGAGCCGCCGCAGCTCCGGCCAGATCTCCGCCCACGGCACCCGCCGGCCGGTCGCGAGCCACACGGTCGCGCCCTGCTCCTCGTTGTCCAGGCCGACGCCGTTGTCGATCCGGCCGGACGCCGTCACCGATCCGAACCACCGCTCGAGGTCGGATCGCGGCAGGCCGACGACGACGGCGGCCTCGGCGTCCTCGGGTGGCGGGCCCCAGTCCGCGTAGGCGTTGTGCCCGCTGTAGGCCGGGGCGAGTCCGGGCGCGAACCGGTCCACCGCGCCGGCCTGGCCGTAGTTCCCGGTGAGGACGACGACCCGCTCGGCGGCCGGCAGCCGGTCGCGGGCCCGCTCGACCGCGGCGGCGAACCGCGGCCAGCCGACGGTCTCCCCGGCGTCGTAGTTGACATCGGGAACCGGGGTCGACGCCAGGGCACCGACGGGGACGAGGGGCAGCCCCAGCGTGGCGTCGACGGCGAGGCTCAGCGCCAGCGCGGCGGCGAGCAGACCGCCCCGCAGTCGTGTCCCACCCCGCCGGACCCAGTCGAGGACCGGCGCCGCCCCGGCGGCCAGCAGGACGGGGTAGAGCCCGGCCAGGTAGTACGGCTTGCCGCCGGTCACGAGGAAGACCACGGCGAGGACGCCGTACGCGACGGCGAACGACCGCCAGGTGCGCAGCGCGGGGTCGCGGGCCAGCCGCACCAGCCCGGCCGCCCATACCGGCACCAGCAGCGGGCTGACCAGGACGAGCTGGAAGGGGAGGAACAGGTACCAGGGTTCGCTGGTGCCCGAGCTCCCGGAGGCGATGGCCTCGGCCAGCTCCAGCTGGGGCCACCCGGAGGTCGCCTGCCAGGCGAGGTTCGGCGCCCACAGCGCCAGCGCCAGCAGCCCGCCCAGCCACGGCCAGGGCGACCGGAGGACCGGTCGTGGTCCGCCGGCCAGGACGCCCAGGAGCACGCCGGCGAGCAGGAACGCCGGCTGCACCTTGTTCTGCAGGGCCAGGCCCGCGACCACCCCGACGAGCAGCCAGGTCCGGCCTCCGTCGCGCAGCGCCCGGACGAGCAGCCAGGACAGCGTCGTCCAGGCCAGCAGGTCCGGGGTCGTCGTCGTCAGCAGGTGCCCGGCGATCAGCAGGATGCTGGAGACCGCCATGCAGCCGGCGGCCAGCAGCTGGCCCGCCCGCCCCGCGCCGAACTCGCGGGCGAGGAGGCCGGTGAGGACGACGACCGCCCCGGAGGCGAGCGCCGAGGGCGCCCGCAGCGCCGTCAGCGAGCCGGGGAACAGGCTGTCCATGGCGCGTGCGGCCAGGGGCGTCAGCGGCCCCTGGTCCACGTAGCCGAGGGCGAGCTCCCGGCCGGCGCGCAGGAAGTACAGCTCGTCGCGGGAGTAGCCGTACCGGCCGGCGACGGCGAGCAGCAGCGCGGTGACCGCCGCCCCGAGGAGCAGGAGGTCACGCCTCGCAGCGGGTGGAGGCGCAGGGATGCCCGGCTCGCCCGGCACGACGGCGCTCACCGCGCGGACGCTAGCGGCTTCCCGGCCGGGCGGGGACGGTTCGGCGCCTGCCGCTCGTCGGGGTCAGGCCGGCTCAATTCCGGTGCCCCACCTGCCGAGAAGTGTTGCGGCAGTCGTGCGCGTCCTGGGTGCCCGGAGGGGAGGGCTCGTGCAGCAGTCCGACGGTTCCGTCGGTGTCCGGCGCTGGACGCTGCGGTGTCTCGCCGCACTCCTGGTCGCGGCCACGCTGCTGCTGCCCGGCACCGCGCCGCTCCCTGCCCCGGACCTGCGGACCGTGAGCGCCACGGACCCGGCACCCCCCACGAACGTGGTGCCGGCGGCCGCGGACCGGCCGCTGAACATCACCTGGACGGCCCCCGCCGGCGAGACGACGGTCAACGGCTACATCGTGACGCTGGACGGCTCGGAGGTCGCCCGGCCGACGACGACGTCGGTCACCGTGCCCGGGCTGGTCAACGGCCGCGGCTACGTGGTCCGGGTGACCTCGCGCTCGTCGGTCCTCGGCTTCCCGTACGAGGGAACGACCCCCAGCGCCCCGGTCACCGGCACCCCCCGTGACGCCGTCCCGGCGGCTCCGCCCACCGGCGTGACCGCCGACCGCGGCGACGGGCGCGTGGTCCTCACCTGGACGCCGAACACGGCCGACTACGACGCCGACGCCTACCGGGTGATGCGGAACAGTGCGGTCGCGAGCGCTGTCCTGCCCGGCCGGGACACCGCCACCTGGACCGACTCCGCCGTCGTCAACGACACCACCTACTCCTACGCGGTGCAGACCCGCGACACGTCGGGCAACTGGTCGGCCTCGTCGTCCCCTGCGGTGAGCGCGACCCCCACCGACCTCACGCCGCCGGCCGCGCCGACGGGCCTGATCGGCGGCCGCGGGGACGCCCGCGCCGGGCTCTCCTGGAACGCGAGCCCCGAGCCCGACCTCGCCGGCTACCGCCTGCTCCGCGACGGCGTCGAGGTGGCGGCGCTTACCGGGACCGAGCACATCGACCTCGGGCTGGCCAACGACCGGACCTACGTCTACACGCTGGTCGCGGTGGACACGCACGGCAACCGGTCGGCCCCGTCCGCGTCCGTCTCGGTCACGCCGACCGACCTCACGCCGCCGGCCACGCCCACGGGTCTGACCGCGGTGCGGGGTGACGGCGAGGTCTTCCTCTCCTGGACGGCGAATCCCGAGCCCGACCTCGCGGCCTACCGCCTGTTCCGGGACGGCGTCCTGGTCGCGACGGTTCCGGGTGCCACCACCTCCTACGTCGACGGCGGCCTGACCAACGACACGACCTACCGCTACACGCTGGTCGCCGTGGACACCCACGGCAACGCGTCGGTCTCGTCCGCGGCGGTGCCGGGGACGCCGACGGATCTGGGGGCGCCGGCCTCGCCCACGGGGCTGGCGGCCGTGCGGGGCGACGGCCGGGTCACGCTCACCTGGACGGCGAACGGCGAACCCGACCTGGCGGGTTACCGCGTGCTCCGGGACGGCGTGGAGATCGCCACGGTCACCAGCACGACCTACACCGACACGGGGCTGACCAACGACCGCGTCTACGCCTACGCCCTGGTCGCGGTGGACACCCACGGCAACCGCTCGCCGGCGACGGCGCCGGTGTCCGCGACGCCGACCGACCTCACCCCGCCGGCCACCCCGACCGGGCTGACGGCGGTCCGCGGCGACGGCCGGGTCACCCTCACCTGGACGGCGAACAGCGAGCCGGACCGCGCGGGCTACCGGGTGTTCCGCGACGGGGTGGAGATCGCCGCGGTCGCCGGCACGACGTACACCGACATCGGGCTGACCAACGACACGACCTACCGCTACACCCTGGTCGCGGTGGACACCCACGACAACCGCTCGACCCCGTCGGCCCAGGTCTCCGCGACACCCACCGACCTGACGCCGCCGGCGGCGCCGACCGGTCTGGACGTCGCCCGCGCGTCGGGGAACAACGTCCTGACCTGGACGGCCAACACGGAACCCGACCTCGCGGGCTACCGGGTGCTGCGGGACGGCGTGGAGATCGCCACCGTCACGTCCCCGACCTTCACCGACGGCGGTGGAGCCTCGCGGAGCTACGCGATCGTGGCCATCGACACCCACGGGAACCGCTCTGCGGCGTCCGCGCCGGTCACCTCGCACACCGACGTGACGCCGCCGGCCGTGCCCACCGGCCTCACGGCGACCAGGGGCGACGCCCGGGTCACCCTGTCCTGGACGGCCAACGTGGAGAACGACCTGGCGAGCTACCGGGTGCTGCGGAACGGGGTGGAGATCGCGACGGTCACCGGGACGAGCTACGTCGCGACCGGGCTGACCAACGACGTGTCGTACTCGTTCTCGCTGGTGGCCGTGGACGACAGCGGCAACCGGTCCGCGGCGAGCGCGACGGTCTCGGCCACTCCCACCGACCTCACCGCGCCTGCCCGGCCTACCGGCTTCGCGGCGGTGCGCGGGGACGGCCGGGTCACGCTCACCTGGAACGCCAGTCCCGAGCCGGACCTGGCGAGCTACCGGGTCTTCCGCAACGGCACGGAGATCGCCACCGTGACCGGGACGAGCTACGTCGCCGCCGGACTGACCAACGACGTCGCCTACTCGTTCTCCCTGGTCGCGGTGGACACGCACGGCAACCGCTCGCCGGCGACGGCGGCGGTGTCCGCGACGCCCACCGACCTCACCGCGCCCGCCACCCCGACCGGGCTGACGGCGGTACGCGGCGAGCGGCAGGTGGCGCTCACCTGGAACGCCAATCCCGAGCCGGACCTGGCGAGCTACCGGGTGTTCCGCAACGGCACGGAGATCGCGACGGTCACGGGCACCTCCTACACCGCCACCGGCCTGACCAACGACGTGACGTACTCCTTCTCGCTGGTCGCGGTGGACACCCACGGCAACCGCTCGCCGGCGACGGCGGCGCTGTCCGCGACACCGACCGACCTCACCGCGCCCGCCACCCCGACCGGGTTCTCCGCGGTTCGGGGTGAGCAGCAGGTCGCGCTCTCCTGGACGGCGAATCCCGAGTCCGACCTGGCGAGCTACCAGGTGTTCCAGGACGGCGTGGAGATCGCCACGGTGACCGGGACCGGTTACGTCGCGACCGGGCTGACCAACGACGTCGCCTACTCGTTCTCGCTGGTCGCGGTGGACACGCACGGCAACCGCTCGCCGGCGACGGCGGCGGTGACCGCCACCCCGACCGACCTCACCGCGCCCGCCACTCCCACCGGCCTGACGACGACGACCGGAGAGGGGCGCATCCCGCTCTCCTGGACGGCGAACAGCGAGTCCGACCTGGCGGGCTACCGCGTGTTCCAGGACGGCGTGGAGATCGCCACGGTGACCGGGACCGGTTACGTCGCGACCGGGCTGACCAACGACGTGACGTACTCGTTCTCGCTGGTCGCGGTGGACACCCACGGGAACCGGTCGCTCGCCTCGGCCGCCGTCCCCGGGACGCCCCGGGACCTCGCGCCGGCCTCCCCGACGGACGTCACGGCTGCTCCCGGGGACCGCCGCGCCGTGCTCGCCTGGACCCCGCCGGCGGACCCCGACGTCGTCACCTACCGGGTGCTCGCCGAGGACGGTGCCGTGCTGGCGACCGCGAGCGCGCCCGCCACCCAGATCGCGGTGTCGGGCCTGACCAACGGGACCACCTACCGGCTCCGGGTGGTGGCGGTGGACGCGGGCGGGAACGTCTCGGCGCCCTCGGCCGAGGTCTCCGTCGTGCCGGTCTCGCCGCGGGTGCCGGCACAGGGTGCGGGGGACAAGGGCGGGGCCGCGGTGAGCGCGGACGGCCGGCACGTCGTGATCGGCACCTCCGCGTCGCTCGAGCCGGGGGACACCAACACCGCCTACGAGCTGTACCTGCTCGACCGCACCGCGGGCACCGCGCGGAGGCTGGCGCCGCTGCCCGCGGGTGCGACAGGTGCGACGGATCCGACGAACACCAGCGCGCCCGCGATCAGCGCCGACGGCGGCACCGTCGTGCTGGCCACCACTGCGCCGCTGGTCGCCGCCGACACCAACACGCTGACCGACGTCTACCGCTTCGACGTCGCGAGCTCGGCCTGGTCGCTGGTGAGCGTTCCGCCCGCCGGCCGGGTCAGCTCGTCGTCCGCCGGAGCCGTGCTCCAGACCGGCAGCTCGGTGTACTCGACCAGCCCGCCGGTGGCGATCACCGCCGACGGCGACCTGGTGCTCTTCTACTCCGCGCGCAGCGACCTGGTCGCGGGGGACAGCAACGGCGTCGTCGACCTCTTCGCCAAGCGGCTCTCGACCGGCACTGTCACCCGGGTCTCGACCACCACGGAAGGCGCCAACCTCGGTGGCGCCGCGACCGGCCCGGCCCTGGAGGTCACGCCCGACGGCCGCTTCGCGCTCTTCCCGGCGACGACCTCGACCGGCACCGTCCTGCTGTACCGCAAGACCCTGTCGGGGCCGGGCGCCGGTGAGCTGGTGGTGGCCTCCTCGGTCACATCCCGCGGCACCACGACCCGGTTCGGTGTCTACCGGGACGCCGGCGACATCGCGCTCAGCGACGACGGCCGGTACGTCGCCCTCGTGACGGTCAACCGGATCGCCACCACCAACCCGGCCGCCACCAGCACGGCGGCCCTGGCCTACCGGGTGGACCTCACCACGAGCACGGCGATCGCCCTCGGCGACGGCCAGCAGACGGGATGGGAGCACCAGGTCGAGCTCGATCCGACCGGCCGCTACGCCTTCTACTCGACCGCCGAGCCCGCCCTGCCGGCCGACACGAACGGCCACACCGACCACTACCGGCGCGACCTGGCCGGCGGGGTCGCCGGCCCGCTGCTGCTGGTCACCTCCGACGCCGACGGCCGGCCGACGAGCGGCCCCGTCGGCTCGGTGGCGCCGGCGGAGTACGGCCGGCTGACGGCGTTCAGCGGCGACCGCGTCGTCCTCACGACCTCGCAGGCGCTGGTGTCGGCGGACACGAACCGGATCCGCGACCTGTACCTCAAGGACCTCGGGACCGGGGTCGCCTCCTCGCCGCTGGGCTGAGGCGTCGGTGGCCCGCGCTAGCGTCCTGCGCGTGGCGGCGGAGACAGCACGGTGCGGGTGGTCGACCAGCGCTCCCGAGTACGTCAGGTACCACGACGAGGAGTGGGGCACGCCGTTCCGCGGGGACGACGCCCTCTTCGAGCGGCTCACCCTCGAGGCGTTCCAGTCGGGCCTGTCCTGGATCACCATCCTGCGGAAGCGGCCCGCCTTCCGCACGGCGTTCGCCGGCTTCGAGATCGACGCGGTCGCGGAGTTCACCGCCGACGACGAGGAACGGCTGATGGCAGATGCCGCGATCGTGCGCAATCGCGCCAAGATCCGGGCGGCCGTCGGCAACGCCCGGGCGGCCCAGCGACTGCCCGAGGGGCTGTCCGAGCTCCTGTGGTCCTTCGCCCCGACCGGCCCCCGGACCCGCCCGGCGTCGCTCGCCGACGTGCCCGCGACCAGCCCGGAATCGGTCGCGATGGCCAAGGAGCTCAAGCGCCGCGGGTTCGTGTTCGTCGGCCCGACGACCGCCTACGCGCTCATGCAGGCCACCGGGATGGTGGACGACCACGTCGCCGACTGCTTCCGGGCGAACCCGTGAACACAGCCCGAGAGCCCCTGAGCACAGCCCGAAAGCGTGGCGCGCTGGGGCTCATGTTGGACGGATCGCCCTCATACGGGATCATTGGTGGGAGCTCACAGCATCGGACACCGCGCGCCTGCCTCCGGCAGTCGTGCGGCTGGCGAAGGAGGCACGCATGGCGGCCATGAAGCCGCGCACGGGTGAAGGTCCCCTCGAGGTCACCAAGGAAGGGCGCGGTCTGGTCATGCGGGTGCCACTGGAAGGTGGCGGTCGTCTGGTCGTCGAGCTGTCGCCCGACGAGGCGGCGGCGCTGTCGGAGGCGCTGAAGGGCGCCACCAGCTGAGCCCCGCGGACCGTCCCCGGACGGTCCGCAGCAGGACGTGATGCGGCCCCGGCCGCCGGCATTCCGCCGGCGGTCGGGGCCGTTTCCGTCGGATCGCAGGCGTCAGGCGGGCCCGATCAGCCGGGCGACGATCTCCGCGGACAGCGTCACCAGCGGCAGGCCGCCCCCGGGATGGGCCGAGCCGCCGACCAGGAACAGCCCGGGCACCGGCGAGGCGTTCCCCGGGCGCAGGAAGGCCGCCCGGCTGCCGTTGCTCGAGGTCCCGTAGATCGAGCCGCCGACGCTGCCGGTGTCGCGCTCGAGGTCCGCGGGGGTGCGCAGCACACGCCGGCGCACCCGGTCCCGCACGTCCAGGCCGCGCCTGGCCATGACGGCGAGCACCTCGTCGGCGTACCGGTCGGCCAGGCCGGGGGAGTTCCAGTCCACGCCGTGCTCCGGGTCGTGCCGCGGAGCGTTGACCAGCACGAACCAGGACTCGCTGTCGCCGTCCGGTGCCAGCGCCGGGTCGTCGGGCGCGCTCACGTACACGGTGGGGTCGGTCACCGGCACGGGGCGACCGGTGTTCCGGCCGACGCCGAAGACGGCGTCGAACTCGGCGTCGTAGTCCTCGGGGAACAGCGCGGTGTGGTGGGCGAGCCCGGGGGTGCGGCCGCGCAGCGCCAGCAGCAGCACGAAGCCCGACAGCGACGGCGTCGCCCGGCCCAGGTCCCGGCGCACCCCGCGGGTGCGCCGGTCGCCGGGCAGGAGGTGTGCGTGCAGCGCGGCGGCGTCGAGCCCCGACACCACGGCGTCGGCGGGCACCCGCTCGCCGTCGGCCAGCTCGACCCCGGCCGCCCGGCCGTTCTCCATCAGCACCCGCCGCACCGCGGCGCCGGTCCGCAGGACCGCGCCGTGCGCCACGGCCCGGTCGAGGACGGCGAGGGCGAGCCGGTGCAGCCCGCCGCGGACGTACCAGGAACCGAAGGCCTGCTCGGCGTAGGCGACGGTGGCGAGCACCGCCGGCGCCCGCCGCGGGTCGGAGCCGGAGTAGGTGGCGTACCGGTCCAACAGGGTGCGGAGGTGCGGGTGCTGCAGGTACCGGCGCCCCAGCCCGCGCAGCGACTGCCACGGGGCGATGGCCGCGACGTCGGCGGGACGGCGGGCGAGCCGGGCGAGCGTGGCGGCACCGGCCAGGGGTGAGCGCAGGAAGGGGCCCTCGCTGATCCGCCACATGTCCGCGGCCCGCTCCATCAGCGCGCTCCACTGCCGGCCGGCGCCGTCGCCCAGGGCCTCGTCGAGCGCCGACGGGACGTCCTCGAGTCGACCGGGCATCGCCAGCCGGGTGCCGTCGGCGAACCGGTAGTCGACGGCCGGGTCGAGCCGCACGAGGTCGACGGCGTCCTCGAGCGGTCCGCCGGTCGCGGCGAAGAGGTCCCGCAGCACCTGGGGGAGGGTGACCAGGCTCGGCCCGGTGTCGAAGGAGTGCCCGTCGACGGAGAGCCGGCCGAGCTTCCCGCCAACCTCCGGGCCCTGCTCCAGGATCGTCACCGCGTGGCCCGAGGCGGCGAGCCGGGCCGCCGCGGCGAGTCCGCCGAGTCCGGCGCCCACCACCACGACCCGCGCCACGGCTCCACCGTAGCGACGCCCACGTGCTGCCGAGGCGTCAGCGGGTGACGGTGAGTGCCAGTACCGCGAGGTCGTCGGGCTCGTGCCGGGAGCCGGTCAACTGGTGCTCCACCGCGGCTGCGACCGCGGCGACGGTCGCCTCGGCGTCGAGCGGCGCGCCGGCGACGACCCGGAGGAGGGCGTCCTCGCCGAACTGCCGGCCGGCGTCGTCACGGGCCTCGGTGACCCCGTCGGTGTAGAGGACCAGCGTCGATCCGGGCGGCAGGGCCAGGTCGCTCTCCGTGAACCGCACGTCGGCGTCGATGCCGAGCGGGCGGCCCACGGTGCCGACCTCCTCGGCGAGGCCGTCGGGGCGGCGCAGGACCGGCAGCGGGTGGCCGGCGACGCTCAGCCGCGCGCGATAGCCGGTGTCGGCCGGTTCGAGGACCAGGCAGCAGGCCGTGACGAAGCGCAGCGGGCCCTCGCCGGTCTCGTGCAGGAGGGCGGCGTTCACGGCCGCGAGGATCTCCGCCGGGCTCCCGGCGGCCGCCGCCCGGGCGGTGTGCCGGGTGATCGCGGTGACGGCCGCGGCCTCGGCGCCGGTGCCGCAGACGTCGGCGATCAGCACCATCCAGCGGCCGTCGGGCAGGGGCATCACGTCGTAGGTGTCGCCGCCGACCAGCGCGGTGTCGCCCCCGCCGGCGCGGTAGCGGGCAGCGAGCTGCACACCCGGGATGGCCGGGAGGTGCGAGGGGAGCAGGCTGCGCTGCAGCGTGTCGGCGAGCTCGCGGACCTCGGACTCGGCGCGCAGCCGGCCGAGGAACTGACCGATCTGCCGGCCGGCGCTGCCGAGCACGTCCAGCAGCTCCGGGGGCACCGCCCGGGCCTGCCGGGTGAAGAGCTCGCACACGCCGAGCAGCGTGTCGCCGCGGAGGACGGGGAAGGCCACGCCGGTGCGGAACCCGGCCGACCGGGCCGCCGTCGCGGCGAGGTTCGCCGGTGCGGCGGGGAGGTCCTCCAGCGCCACGGGAGCCTGCCGGCGCCAGGTGAGGCCGGGCAGGCCCTGGCCGCGGGTGAAGGTCAGCGACTGCTTCGCGGTGTGCAGCGCGGCGACGTCGACGCCGGGGACGGCCCAGATGCCGGCGTAGCTGAGTCGCCGCCCGGTCTCGTCAGGCTGCCACAGGGTGGCGCAGTCCCAGTCCAGCTCGGCGCAGAGGTGGGGGAGCAGCCGCTCGAACGCCACGTCGGCGTCGGGGGCCTCGGTGAGCGCGGCGGTCACGCGCATCGTGGCGGCGAGGTACCGGCTGACCTCGAACTGCCGCTCGAGCAGGATCGTGGCGCTCGCGTCGCGGAGGACGGCGACCACCAGCGCGTCGCCGGACCCGGCGTCGGCCGGCGACGTCAGCCGCGACAGGGTCAGGTCGATCGGCACCTCGTGCCCGTCCGCGTGCAGCGCCGGTACCTGCGTGGTGGCGCCGACGAGCTTGCCCCTACCCGTGGCGCGGAAGCGGGAGAAGCCCTCGTTGTGCCCGATGCGCAGTCGCTCGGGCATGAGCACCTGCAGCGGACGGCCCGTCAACGCCGCCGGCTCGTGCCCGAGCAGATTTCGCACCGACGGGCTGATGTAGGCGATGCGGCCCTCGGCGTCGGCGACGACGACCGTGTCCGGCAGGGCCGCGAGGAGCGCGTCCGCGGGAAATTGCGAGCTGATTTCGGACACCTGTCCTCCCTCGGGTCCAAGCATCCCCCGTGGACGGCGACCCGGGGCAGGGTCTCATACCGTTTCCGTGACGCTTCGTGCACTGTCCGTCGACGGATCGACAGAGCCGCAGGTCGCGATGTCGCTACGGCGGGCGGGGCGCCTTGTCAGAACGCGTACCGCACCCGCAGCCATGGTGCATGCGCGACCAGCAGGCCCTGCAGCCGGTCCAGCGCCGCGCGCTTCACCCCGGCCCGGTAGCGCACGTTGTCCTGGCCGTTCTGGCTCCGCTTGGGCTCCTGGAGGTCCGGCCGCCAGAGCAGCGCCTCGGCGACGGGGTGCCAGCCCAGGTTCACCTCGTGCAGTGCCTCGTTGTGGGTCAGCATGATCACCTCGGCCGCCGCCTGCGCCTTGGCGGCCGGGGAGAGGACGTCGTCCAGCTGCCGGAGCAGCCCGGTCCACGCCGCCTCCCAGCCCTCGCGGAGCACCACGGGGGAGAGGTTCAGGTGCACCTCGTACCCGGCCTCGACGAAGTCGTCGACGGCGGCGATCCGTTCCGCCATCCGGCTGGTGCGCACGTCCAGCACCCGGGCGTCGTCGTCGGGCATGACGGAGAACCGGATGCGGGTGCGCCCGGCGGGGTTCAGCTCGAGCAGCTGCCGGTTGACGTACTTGGTCGCGAACGAGGCCTTCGCGGTGGGCAGATCGCGGAAGGTGCCGATCAGGTCGGCCACGTTGTCGCTCACCAGCGCGTCCACCGAGCAGTCGCTGTTCTCGCCGATGTCGTAGACCCAGGAGGCGGGGTCGCACTGGTTCGGCTCGGCCTTGGGTCCCTGGCGGGCGACGTGCCGGCGCAGGTGTGCGGTGGTCTGCTCGATGTTGGTGAACACCGTGATCGGGTTGGCGAAGCCCTTGCGCCGCGGCACGTAGCAGTAGGCGCACGCCATCGCGCACCCGTTCGCCAGGCCCGGGGCGATGAAGTCGGCGGACCGGCCGTTGGGCCGGGTGGTCAGGCCCTTCCGGACGCCGAGGACCAGCGTCTCGGTCTTGACCCGCACCCAGCGGTCCACGTTGCCGGCGTTGCCGTGCAGCTCCGGGATCTGCCAGTGGGAGGGGACCTCGACCACCTCGGCGTCGGGGAACCGGCCGAGCACGGAGTGGCCGCGGGGTGAGTCCAGCGCCGCCGGCTCTGCGTAGATCTGCCGGATCTGCAGCAGCCGGTTCGGCGGCATCGGCGTCGCCGGCGGTCCGACGTCGAAGAGGGTGAGCGGCTCGGCGGCGGCCATGCCGGGTGCAGCGTCCCTGCTCCCGACGGCATTCCGGCCGGTCCGCGCGTCGGACATGCGGTTGCGTCCCGCCACCATCGGGCACTGCTCCACGGAGCGGCACCCGAGAAGGGGTGCTCGGCGACGGGAGACCCATGAAGGCAGTGACCTGGCACGGACAGCGCGACGTACGGGTGGAGGAGGTCCCCGACCCCTTCGTGCAGGAGCCGACCGACGCGGTCATCCGCGTGACGACGTCGAACATCTGCGGCTCGGACCTGCACCTGTACGAGCCGCTGTCACCGTTCATGGGCGTGGGCAACATCCTCGGCCACGAGAACATGGGCCAGGTGGTGGAGGTCGGGTCGGCCGTCACGAACCTCAAGGTGGGCGACCGGGTCTCCATCCCGTTCCAGATCTCCTGCGGGCACTGCTGGATGTGCCAGCAGCAGCTGTACACCCAGTGCGAGACGACGCAGGTGCGCGAGCACGGCACCGGTGCGGCGCTCTTCGGCTTCTCCAAGCTCTACGGCGAGGTCGCCGGTGGCCAGGCCGAGTACCTGCGGGTGCCCCAGGCCCAGTTCACCCACATCCCGCTGCCCGACGGCCCGCCGGACGACCGGTTCGCCTACCTCTCGGACATCCTGCCGACCGCCTGGCAGGGCGTGGAGTACGCGGCGGTGCCCGACGGCGGCACGCTCGTCGTCCTGGGGCTCGGTCCGATCGGTGACTTCGCCTGCCGGATCGCCCAGCACAAGGGCTACCGCGTGATCGGCGTCGACCTGGTGCCCGAGCGGCTGGAGCGGGTGCGGGCCCGGGGCGTCGAGGTGGTGGACCTCAACGAGGTCGAGTCCATCGGCGACGCCATCCGCGACATGACCAGCGGTCGCGGCCCGGACTCGGTGCTCGACGCCGTCGGCATGGAGGCCCACGGGTCGCCGGCCACGAGCTTCGTCCAGAAGGCGGCCGGTCTGCTGCCCAAGGCGGTCTCCGCACCGCTCATGGAGCACGCCGGCGTCGACCGGCTGAACGCGCTCTACTCCGCGATCGACATCGTCCGGCGTGGCGGCACCATCTCGCTGTCCGGCGTCTACGGCGGCGCGGCGGACCCGATGCCGCTGATGACGATGTTCGACAAGCAGATCCAGCTGCGCATGGGCCAGTGCAACATCAAGCGCTGGATCCCCGAGATCATGCCGCTGCTGACCGACGCCGACCCGCTCGGCGTGGACACCTTCGCCACCCACCGGGTGCCGCTCTCGCAGGCGCCCGAGATGTACGCCAAGTTCCAGAAGAAGGAAGACGGCGTCGTGAAGGTGCAGCTCAAGCCGGAGCTCTGAGGGAGTGCCGGTGCCCCGCCGTCCGGTGGGGCACCGGTCCCCCCTCAGGACTCCGACCGCTCAGGGTCCGAGCGCTCCGGCCGGTAGCTGTAGGCGGCTTCGCGCACCGTGTCGTCCTCCTCCAGCCCGGCGCCCAGCGCGCCGCCGACGGTGGCCAGCGAACAGGTGAGCCAGGCCAGCTCCAGGTAGTCGGAGAACCGCGCCGCGTGCCCCAGGCCCTCGCTGAACAGCGGCTCGACCACCAGGAAGAGCCCGCCGAGCAGGGCGAGCACGAACAGCGCCAGGTACAGCGACAGGACTCCGATGGTCACCGTCGCTGCCGTCGCGATGTTGAACAGCACCACCTGCTTGCGCACCCGGCGCGAGCGAGGGCGCTCCCACATGTCGGCGCCCACGATCAGCGTGACGGTGATGGCGACGACCGAGCCGATCGCGACGACCAGCAGCCGCACCCAGCCGAACGCGTCGGCGAGCATCCAGATGTCCGGGGTCACCAGCGCGAAGACGCCGGCGGCGATGGCCGCCGTCAGTGCCCGCGAGAGCCGCGCGGCCAGCCGCCAGGGGCGGTTGGCCCGCACCATGCCGCTGAGCAGCCGCAGATTGCCCGTGACGACCCGGGCGGTGAACCGCACGCCCTCGGTGGAGTCGGCCGGGTCGGTGGCCAGCTGTCGCAGACGCTGCCCCAGCTCCGCCCGGTCCCCGGGGTCGTCGGGGTCGTCGCCGCCGTCGCTCACCAGGGCCTGGACGAGACCCACCGCCGTCCCGAGTGCCCGCTTCCGGCGGCCGACCGCACCGAGTGCCGGCAGGGAGAGCACCGCGACGCCGTGCAGGGGGCTGGCGTGACCGGTCACCGGACGGCGGTCGACCTCCAGCGGCACGTCGGTCAGGCACACGGCCAGGTCCCAGTCGGCGGCGAGCAGTCGTTCGCGGGTGGCGGCGACCAGCTCGGCGTCGTCGGCAGGGGGCTGGACCAGCCCGTCCTCGACGGTGGGCACCTGCCAGGTGACCTCGGGGTGCCGGGCGGCGAGCTCCGCGGCGAGCTCGCCGGCGAGGCCCTTGGCCAGTTCGGCGGGTGCACCGGGGGCCGCCACCAGCCCGACCACGACCACGGGCGGAACAGCCTGGGCCACCGGGTTCCTCTCGTCCACGTCCACGGGGACGTCCTGGGGGATCGGCGGAGTCACGACAGCCGAGCATTCCAGGCGTCGGCCGGCTCGGCCGGTCAGGAGGACCAGGAGAGCCGAAGCTCACGCGGTCGGGTGAGCGCCCCCAGACGGGAGTCGCGCGCCGTCCCGCACGGGCAGCACGGCCGGTCCGTCGGGGCCGGTGACCACCTGTGCCCGGGCGCCGTAGTGGTCGGCCAGTGCGGTGGCGGTGAGCACCTCGCCGGGGCTGCCCTCGGCCACCACCCGCCCGTGCGACAGCAGTGCCAGGCGGTCGGCGTACTGGCCGGCCAGGGTCAGGTCGTGCAGCGTGCTGACGACGGTCAGCCCGTCCTGGCGGCGGAGCCGGTCGACGAGGTCGAGCACCTGTTGCGCGTGCCCGAGGTCCAGGGACGCCGTGGGTTCGTCGAGCAGCAGCACCCGGGGCTGCTGGGCCAGCGCCCGGGCCAGCACGGCCCGCTGCTGCTCACCGCCGGAGAGGGTCGACAGCAACCGGTCGGCCATCGGGGTCAGGCCGAGGCGCTCCATGACGTCCGCGACCACCCGCCGGTCCACACCGCGCGGCGCGGCCAGCAGCGGCCGGTGCGGGGTCCGGCCGAGGGTGACGTAGTCGCCGGTCGTCACGCCCTCGGGGAGGACCGGGATCTGCGGGGCGTAGGCCAGTGCGCGGGCGCGTTCCCGGCGTGGCATGCCGGTCGTCGGGACGCCGTCGACGCGCACCTGGCCCTGGTGCCGGTGGAACCCGAGCATCGAGCGCAGCAGCGTCGACTTGCCCGAGCCGTTGGGGCCGATGACCGCCAGCCAGCCGCCCGGGTCGACGGTCAGCCGGATCGAGTCGAGAACCTGCCGGCGGCCGTAGCCGGTCGACAGGCCGACGACCTCGACCCGCGCGCCGGTCCCGGGCGGAGGCGCGCTCACCGCTGCCGCGCTCCGATCCACAGCAGGCCCGCGAAGAACGGCGCCCCGATGAAGGCGGTGACCACGCCGATCGGCAGCTCGGCGGGCGCGATCACCACACGGGCGACGACGTCGGTCAGGACGAGGAACGCGCCGCCGATGAGCAGCGACACCGGCAGCAGCCGGGCGTTCGAGCCGCCGACGAAGCGGCGGGCGATGTGCGGCACCACCAGGCCGACGAAGCCGATGAGACCGCTGACCGCGACCGCGGACGCGGTGGCCAGTGACGCGGCCACGATCACCAGCAGGCGGAGCCGACCTGGGTGGACACCCAGCGACGAGGCCTCGTCGTCGCCCACGGCGAGCACGTCGAGCGCGCGGCCGCAGAGCAGCAGGACCAGGCAGGAGGCGCCGAGGTACGGGAGCACGACCAGGACGTCGGACCACTGGGCCTTGCCGAGCTGCCCGAGCAGCCAGCCGTAGATCTCGCGCAGGTCGTCGGTGTTCTTCTGCTGGACCAGGGTCTGGCCCGCGGAGAGGAACGCGGCGACGGCGATGCCGGCCAGCAGCAAGGTGGGACCGTGCGAGCCGCCGGTGACCGCGCCGAGGGCCAGTGCGCACCCCACGCCCAGCAGGGCACCGGCGAAGGCTGCCAGCGGCACGATGCCGACCGGCCCGAGGGACTGCACGGGGGAGTAGGCGATCACCAGGGTGGCGCCCAGCCCGGCACCCGCGGCGGCGCCCAGCAGGTAGGGGTCGGCCAGCGGATTGCGGAAGACGCCCTGGTACGCGGCACCCGCGATGGCGAGGCCGGCGCCGACGAGCGCGGCCAGCAGGACGCGGGGCAGCCGCAGCTGCAGCAGCACCGCCTCCTGCGTGCCGCTGAGGCCGCCGGGCACGTCGATGCCCAGCGGCCCCAGCAGGCGGTCGAGCAGGGTGGCGACGACGGCGCCGGGAGCGAGCGGCAGTGCGCCGATCCACACCCCGGCCAGCATGGCGAGCACGAGGGCTACCCCGCTGCCCGCGAGGACCAGGCCCGGTCGCCGGCGCCCGCGAGGGGTCGCCGGCGCGGGGGTCCCGGGCTGGGAGC
Source organism: Blastococcus sp. LR1 (assembly GCF_020166105.1). Classification (GTDB taxonomy): domain Bacteria; phylum Actinomycetota; class Actinomycetes; order Mycobacteriales; family Geodermatophilaceae; genus Blastococcus. The sequence goes on along the minus strand of NZ_JAIUJY010000002.1, from coordinate 149,112 downwards.
GGGTGCCGCTGCCCGCCGTCGCCGTCATCGCCGGTCCGTCAGCCCTGGAGGGACTCGGCGACGGCTTCGGCGAAGTCCGCGATCCGCGGACCCCAGCGGGAGGCGATGTCGTCGTCGGCCTCAAGCACGCGGCGCTCGGTCACGGCGGGCACCGTGGCGAAGGCGGGCCGCTGCGCGACGGTCGCCGCCGACTGCTCGCAGCACTTGGTGTCGGCCAGCACGATCAGGTCCGGCGCCTCGCTGACGACGTACTCGGGGGAGAGCTGCGGGTAGCCGCCGGCCGCCTCACCGGGACCGTCGGCGATGTTCTCCAGGCCGAACATCGCGTAGATGCTGCCGACGAACGTGCTGCTGTCCGCGGAGTACAGCTCCGGACCGAGCTCGTGGTAGACGGTCATGCCTTCCACGTCGTCGGGCACCGATTCCACCGCCTCGGTGATCCGCTCCTGCACCTCGGCCACCACCTCGCCGGCCTCTTCGGGATGGCCGGTCGCCTCGCCCAGGGTCTCGATCTGGGCGTAGGTGTCGTCGACGCCCACGGCTGCCTCGAGCAGCAGGGTGGGCACGGCCAGGGCGTCGAGCGCGTCGACGATGCCGTTCTGGTCGTTGCTCAGGACCACCAGGTCCGGCTCGTACCCGGCGATCGCCTCGGCGTTCGGGGTGAAGCCCGAGAGGTCGGTGACCGGGGCGTCCTCCGGGAAGTTCGAGTAGTCGTCGACGGCCTTCACCTGGTCGCCGGCGCCGATGGCGAAGAGCATCTCGGTCGCCGAGGGCGACAGCGAGACGATCGACTCCGGCTGCTCCTCGAGGGTGACCTCGCCGTTGGAGCCGGTCACGGTGACCGGGAAGGCCGCGGAGTCCGAGCTCTCGGCGGCGCTGCCGCTGCCGGAGTCGCCGCCTCCGCAGGCGGTGACGGCCAGGAGCAGAGCGAGCAGGAGGGCCGGCAGCACGGCGGGGCTTGCCCGGCGCGGTTCCCGGGCCGTCGTCCGCGGCCGGGAGAGGAAACGGGGCAAGAAGAGCCTCCAGTGGAGGCGGCGGTGTCGCCCATGGTCTGCCGGCGGCAGGATGCGCGACCCTTACCGCGAGGGTCGGTGACATGCCGCAGGGCAGGCGATCTGGCTGGGCCGGGGATCCCGGGGGATCGGGGGCCTTCACAGTTGCGGGACAGCGCCGGGATTGCACCGGACTTCGCTGCCGCTACGGCACCGGCCCGGAGGCCGGCGGGGCGAATCTACCAGCGGCCGGTCAGGACGCGGCCCCGAGCACCGCGGAGTAGACCTCCGTCGTGCGCTGGGCGATGGCCGCCCAGCCGAACTCCGACAGCACCCGCTCGCGGCCGGCGGCGCCCATCGCCGTGGCCCGCTGCGGATCGGCCAGCAGCTCGCTCGTCCGGGCGGCCAGGCCTGCGGCGAACCCGGCCGGGTCCGCCCCGTCGTAGGGCACGAGGAGCCCGGTCCGGCCGTCGTCCACGACCTCCGGGATGCCCCCGACGGCGCTGGCGACGACGGCGGTGCCGCAGGCCGCCGCCTCCAGGTTCACGATGCCGAGCGGCTCGTAGACCGAGGGGCAGACGAAGACCGTCGCGCCGGTGATCAGCGGCACCAGCTGCTCGCGCGGCAGCATCGCCTCGATCCAGACCACTCCCTCGCGGCGGGCCTGCAGGTCGGCGACCGCCTCGGCGACCTGCTGGCGCTCTGCGGGGGTGTCCGCGGCGCCGGCGCACAGGACCAGGCCGACGTCGGCGGGCAGCTGCTCGGCGGCGGCCAGCAGGTGGACCAGCCCCTTCTGCCGGGTGATCCGCCCGACGAACAGGGCGTAGGGACGGTCGGGGTCGACGCCCAGGCCGCGGACGACCTCGGGTGCGTGCACCGGGCGGTACGCCTCCGGGTCGACGCCGTTGTAGACGACGTGCACCCGCTCGGGGTCGAGCTCGGGATAGACGGCGAGGACGTCGGCGCGCATGCCCTCGCTCACCGCGATGACGGCGTCGGCGGCGAGGTAGGCGGTCCGCTCGGTCCACGAGGAGAGCCGGTAGCCGCCGCCGAGCTGCTCGGCCTTCCACGGACGGCGCGGCTCGAGCGAGTGCGCGGTGATGACGTGCGGGACGCCGTGCACGATCGAGGCGAGCATCCCGGCGCCGTTGGCGTACCAGGTGTGGCTGTGCACGAGGTCGGCGCCGGAGAGCGCGGCGGCGATCTCCACGTCGGTGCCCCAGGCCTGGAGTGCGCCGTTGGCCTCGCGCAGCGCCTCGGGCACCGGGTGTCCGGTGGCGTCGCCCCGCGGGTCGCCGAAGCAGTGCACGTCGAGCTCCGGGCCTGCCGGCAACGAGCGCAGCGCGGCGACCAGGTGTTCGACGTGCACACCCGCGCCGCCGTAGACGGCCGGTGGCCACTCCCGCGTGACGATTCCGATGCGCACGCCCTCATCTAAAAGGACCCCCTCGTCCCCCGCCGCTCGCGGGCCCGGTGGGCACCCTGAAGGGTGGCCGTGCCATCCGCTCACGTGGCCGGCGGCAGCGACAGTCGGGCCGGGCCTTCTGCCGTCCAGCCGCGTCGTGCCACGGTCGAACGGACGGCGGACCGGCTGGACCCCTCCTGGGTGGCGGCCGGGCCCGAGAGAGGGGCTGCACCTGCCCTTAAGGGTGGTCGGGAGCGGGTTCGATGCGTGGTCCGGCCCGGCAGCGGCTACCTTTCCGGCATGCGTGGCGGTCCTCGGGTTCTCGGCATCGTCCTCGCCGGTGGCGAGGGCAAGCGGCTGTCGCCGTTGACGGCCGACCGGGCGAAGCCCGCGGTGCCGTTCGGCGGCAACTACCGGCTCATCGACTTCGTGCTGTCCAACCTGGTGAACGCCGACATCCGGCAGATCGCCGTCCTGACGCAGTACAAGAGCCACAGCCTGGACCGGCACATCACCACCACCTGGCGGATGTCGCAGCTGCTGGGGAACTACATCACCCCGGTCCCGGCCCAGCAGCGGCTCGGCCCGCGCTGGTACACCGGCAGCGCCGACGCGATCTTCCAGAGCCTGAACCTGATCTACGACGAGCGCCCCGAGATCGTCGTCGTCTTCGGCGCCGACCACGTGTACCGGATGGACCCGGCGCAGATGATCGACCAGCACCTGCGCACCGGTGCCGGCGTCACCATCGCCGGGCTGCGGGTGCCGCGCCGCGAGGCCACCGGGTTCGGCGTGATCGACGCCGACGCCGAGGGCCGCGTGCGCGGCTTCCTGGAGAAGCCGGCCGACCCGCCCGGCCTCCCGGACTCGCCCGAGGAGAGCTTCGCCTCCATGGGCAACTACGTCTTCACCACCGACGCCCTGCTCGAGGCGCTGCGGACCGACGCCGAGGACGAGTCCTCCGAGCACGACATGGGTGGCTCGATCATGCCGATGCTGGCCGCGGCCGGTGAGGCGTGGGTCTACGACTTCTCCACGAACATCGTGCCGGGCACGAGCGAGCGCGACCACGGCTACTGGCGCGACGTGGGGACCATCGACTCCTACTACGACGCGCACATGGACCTGGTGTCGGTCACCCCGGTGTTCAACCTCTACAACGACCGCTGGCCGATCTTCACCCTTCCGCCGCAGCTGCCCCCGGCGAAGTTCGTGCTCGGCGGCCGGGCCGAGGAGTCGATGGTCAGCGCCGGCGCGATCATCGGCGGCGGCTCGGTGCACAACTCGGTCATCTCGCCCGGGGTCCGCGTGGAGCGCGGTGCGCGCGTCGAGGACAGCGTGATCATGGACGGCGTCTACATCGGCGAGGGCGCGCACGTGCGCCGGGCGATCCTGGACAAGAACGTCGTCGTCCCCGCCGGTGCGCGCATCGGACTGGACCCGGAGCTCGACCGGCAGCGGTACCACGTCAGCGAGGGCGGCGTGACGGTCCTCGGCAAGGGCGCCCGCGCCTACGCCTGACGAAGGACCCTCGTGCCCCCCGCCCCTCGCTCCGCTCGGACCGGGCCCCTGCACGACGGCCGTTCCAGCACGTCACCTCTGATCGTCACGCTGCTGCTGGAGGACGACGCCCAGGCGAGGTTCGACCGGCTGCGCGCCGAGCACTTCCCGTTACGGCCCCTGTCAGGGGCCCGCCCCGAGCGTGCGAGGGGTGGGGGGACAGGGGTGTTTCGGCTCGCCGCGCACGTGACGCTGTTCCACGCGCTGCCGGGGGAGCAGGTCGACGCCGTCCGTGCCGACCTCGCCGCGGTCGCGGACCGCGACGCCTTCGACGTCGCCGTCACCGGGCTGCGGTTCCTCGGACGCGGGGTGGCCTACACACTCGAGTCGGCGGAGCTGGCGGCCGTGCGCCGCAGGCTCGCCACGGCGTGGGAGCCCTGGCTGACGCCGCAGGACCGGCAACGGCACGCCCCGCACGTCACCGTGCAGAACAAGGTCGACCCCGCGGTCGCCCGGGACCTGCACGACCGGCTGCTCGCCGGCTTCGCGCCCTGGACGGTGCGCGCCCGGGGGCTGGGGCTGTGGCGCTACCTGGGCGGACCCTGGGCGCCGGTGGGCGAGCACCCGTTCCGGTGACGTCGTCCGCCCCGGGCGCGGGGCCAGCGGTCAGGCGCGCTTCGTGGCGATCAGCAGGCCGGAGCCGATCGGCAGGACGGCGGACAGCAGCGTCTCGTCGTCCCGGACGGTGCGGGCGATCTCCCGGTAGGCCACCGAGTGCGGATCCCGTGCCGTGCGGTCCGCGACCCGCCCGTCGGCGAGCAGTCCGTGGGCGGTGAGCGAACCGCCCACGCGCACCAGCCCGAGCAGGGCGGCCAGGTGCTCGCTGTAGTCGCGCGGCGGGCCGGCGCAGCAGACCAGGTCGTAGGCGCCGGGCGAGAGTCGGGGGATGACCTCGGCCGGGGTGCCGAAGATGAGCCGGGCACGGCTGGCCGGGACCTTGGCCTCGGCGAGCGCCTTGCGGGCGGCGCCGAGTTGCTCCGGGTCGCCGTCCAGCGCGGTGAGGACGCCGTCGGGCCGCATGCCGCGCAGCAACCAGAGCGCGGCGAGGCCTCCGCCGCTGCCGATGGAGACGACCGACCGGGCGCCCGCGGTGGTGGCCAGGACGGCGAGGGTGGCCCCGACCGCCGGCTCGACCGGCGGGGGACCGGAGAGGAAGTGCGCCCGGTGCCGGGCGGCGGTCATCTCCGGGCTCTCCGCGGCGAAGCGGTCGGCGTAGGCAGCGCTCGGATCGGTGCCGCTCCCGGGCGGCGTTCCCTCGGCGCTCATCACCGGCCGAGGGTAGTGGCCGCGGGATCGGTCACCCGTGCGGCGGCGTTCCCTGTGCGTCTCCTGGGAGTCCCGGTACCCGGGAACACGGCTGTGTCGACCGTCCGTTGTCCTGTACGTGCGCGCGAAGCGAGCGATCCCTGCCGACATCCCCCCTGCCGGGGAGGTCGGAACACCTCCGATCTGCGATCCTGGTGACGTGTCCGAGGCCACGCCAGACCAGCTGGCATCCCACGGCGCCGACCCGGACGTCTGGGTGGCGCCCACGTGGGAGCAGGTCGTGCGCGACCACTCCGCCCGCGTCTACCGGCTGGCCTACCGCCTGTCGGGGAACGCGCAGGACGCCGAGGACCTCACCCAGGAGACCTTCGTCCGGGTGTTCCGCTCGCTGGCCAGCTACTCGCCGGGCACCTTCGAGGGCTGGCTGCACCGCATCACCACGAACCTGTTCCTCGACATGGTGCGCCGTCGCCAGCGCATCCGGTTCGACGCACTGCCCGAGGACACCGAGCGGCTGCCCGGCCGGGCGCCCAGCCCTGAGCAGGTCTACGCCGACACCCACCTCGACCCGCAGGTCCAGGCGGCGCTGGACGCGCTGGCGCCGGAGTTCCGCGTGGCGGTGGTGCTCTGCGACATCGAGGGGCTCACCTACGAGGAGATCGCCGCGACGCTGGGGATCAAGCTCGGCACCGTCCGCAGCCGCATCCACCGGGGTCGCGTCCAGCTGCGCTCGGCGCTGGCGCACCTCGCGCCGCGCCGGCCCGTCGCCGGGGAGGTCGGGGCGTGAACATCCCGGAGAGCCACCTCGCCCAGGAGGCCATCACCGCCCTCGTCGACGGCGAGCTGACCGCCGGTCCCGCGGGCCGGGCGGCCCGCCACCTCGCCGGGTGCATGCAGTGCCGGATGGCCGTCGAGGCGCAGCGCGAGGCCAAGGAGGCCCTGCACGGCTCCGCCGACGTCGCGGTCCCCGGTGACCTGATGTCCCGCCTCTGCGCCATCCCGTTCACCGCGGAGATGCCCGGCTCCGGGCCCGGCGCGATGAGCGCGGGTCCGGGGGAGCTGACGATGACCGGCGGCAGCGGGTCCTGGTCGCTCGACCTGACCGAGCCCGCCCCACGTCGCGGGCACCTCAGCGCGCGCTGGCTGCGCCGTGGCGTGGCCGGGACCGTGGTCGGCCTCGGCGTCGGAGTCACCGCGCTGGTCCTCAACCTCCCTGGCGACGGTCCCCGCGGCCCCGTCGGCCCGGCTGCCGACAGCGTGCGCCCCGTGCAGCACTCCGAGGTCGCCCCGCCCGCCGTGCGCACGGTCACCGTCGGCACCGCTCCCGGCGCTCCGCTGGGCGGCACCCCCTGAGCACTCCCGGGCAGCAGCGACCGGACGGCGACGCCTTCGTCCGGCCGTCCGGTCAGTCCGGTCCGTTCGACGAGACGGCGGCACGCCGGCTCGAGCCCCGCCCGGTCTCCGCGCCCGCTCCCAGCCCCGCGCAGGCCTCGGCGTTCGGCCGGCCGAACGAGGTGGACGGCAGCTTCGCCGGGAGCCGCCCCCCGCTCCCGTCCCGCCCCGTTCCGCCGCCCCCGCCCGAGGCGCTGCTGCGCGCCTTCGGCCCGCCCGCTCCCGGTGCGGCCGGCCTGCAGGAGCCGCCGTCGGGCCGACCGGGTCGCCGCCGGACCTCCTCTGGCCCGTGGTGGAAGGCCGACGCCCGCAGCGATCCGTGGCGGGATCCCGCGTCTCCCGCCGGCCTGGGTGCGCCCGCCGTCTACGACGAGGACGAGCAGCCCGGTCCGGTCGTCGTCGACGCCAAGGGACGCCGCAAGGTGCGCCTGCGCGACCTCTCCGTGCGGCTCACGACGCTCGCCGTCCTCGCGCTGCTGCTCGTCGGGATCGTCGCCGGCGGCGTGGGCTGGTACCTGACCCGCACCGCCGACGAGAGCCCGCTCTACGCGCCGGGCACCACGCTGTCGCAGGTCGATCCGGGGATCACCCGGGAGCCGGGCTCGGTGTCCGACATCGCCGACGCCGTCATCCCCGCCGTCGTCTCCATCGAGGTGCGGGTCGGGCAGGCAGGTGCCACCGGCTCCGGCGTGGTCATCGACGGCGAGAACGGCTACATCGTCACCAACAACCACGTGATCTCCGGCGCCGACGACGTCGAGGGCGCCGAGATCCGCGCCGTCTTCTCCGACGGCAGCGGGTCGGCCGCGCGCATCGTGGGCCGCGACCCGGCCAGCGACATCGCCGTCATCAAGGTGGAGAAGCCGGGCCTGGTCACCGCGTCGCTCGGCCGGTCCGAGGACGTCGTCGTCGGCGACCCGGTCGTCGCCATCGGCTCGCCCCTCGGCCTGGCCGGCACGGTCACCAGCGGCATCGTCAGCGCGCTCGACCGCCCCGTGCGGCTCTCCGGTGAGGGCACCGACACCAACGCGGTGATCAGCGCCGTCCAGACCGATGCGCCGATCAACCCGGGCAACTCCGGCGGCGCGCTCGTCGACGCCTCCGGTGCGCTCGTCGGCATCAACACCGCGATCGCCTCGACCGGTGCCGGTGGCTCCATCGGCCTGGGCTTCGCCATCCCGATCGACACCGTCAAGCGGATCTCCGAGCAGCTGATCTCGACCGGCGCGGCGGTGCACGCGGCCCTGGGCGTCAACGCGCGCTCGGTCACCGACGGCACCCGGGACGGCGCGCTGGTGCTCAACGTGGAGCCCGGCAGCGCCGCGGCCCGCGCCGGCATCCGGGAGGAGGACATCATCATCGCCGTCGCCGACACCCCGGTCGGGAGCTCCGAGGAGCTGGTGGTCGCGGTCGACGCCTACGCGCCGGGCGAGGAGGTCACCGTCGAGTTCGTCCGCGGCGGTGGCTCGCAGACGGTCCAGGCGACGCTCGACCCCGCCTAGTTCGCCGGGCGTTCACCGCCGCCACCTACGCTGGGAGCCCACGGAGGAGGGAGCGCGCGTGTTCGACTCGATCGGCTGGGGCGAGATCATCGTGCTCGGCCTCGCCGCGCTGTTCATCTTCGGGCCCGACAGGCTGCCGCACCTGGCCAAGGACGCCGCCGCCGGGCTCAAGAAGGTGCGGGCCGCGATCACCGGCGTCCGCGAGCAGATGCACGACTCGATGGGCGACGACTTCTCCGAGCTGCGCGACCTCGATCTGCGCAAGTACCACCCGCGCACGTTCATCCGCGACCAGCTGCTCAACGACGACGGCCCCACCGTCCACCGCGGCAGCGCCACGGGCTCGGCGGGGCTGTCCGCCGTCGCCGGGACGGTCGCCGCGGCGGAGGCGGCCCGGCCGCGCGACCGCAGCACCCCGCCACCGTTCGACGTCGACGCGACGTAGCGACGAGGGGGGGCCGGAGGCTCCCCGAGGAGATACGTGGAGCCGCCCTGCGAGGCGGGCAGAGGAGCGGGGCCCGGAGGGTCCCCGACGAGGCGCGGGAAACGGCTCAGCGCAGGTCGGGGACCGGTCGTGGTCGCGGTCGTCGTCCGGAGGACGACAGTGTTATCGGGGGTTACTTCCGGACGGGAGTGAGCCCCAGCGACATGCCCTGCAGGCCGCGCTGGCGGACGGCGAGCCCGTCGGCGATCTTCTCCAGCGCCTTGGCGGCCGGCGTCTCCGGGTCGGCCAGCACGATCGGCGCACCGGCGTCGCCGGCCTCGCGCAGACGCGTGTCCAGCGGGATCTGGCCGAGCAGCGGCACCCGGGCGCCGAGGGTCTTGGTCAGCGCCTCGGACACGGCCTCGCCACCGCCGGAGCCGAAGACCTCCATGCGCGAGCCGTCGGGCAGCTCCAGCCAGCTCATGTTCTCGATGACGCCGACCACCTGCTGGTGGGTCTGCGTCGCGATCGCGCCGGCCCGCTCGGCCACCTCGGCGGCGGCGAGCTGCGGCGTGGTCACGACGAGGATCTCGGCGTTCGGCAGCAGCTGCGCGATGGAGATGGCGACGTCACCGGTGCCCGGGGGCAGGTCGAGCAGCAGGACGTCCAGGTCGCCCCACCAGACGTCGGCCAGGAACTGCTGCAGCGCGCGGTGCAGCATCGGCCCGCGCCACACGACCGGGGTGTTGCCCGGGGTGAACATGCCGATCGAGATCAGCTTCACCCCGTAGGCCTGCGGCGGCATGATCATGCTGTCGACCTGGGTCGGCTTCTCCTCGGTACCGAGCATCCGCGGCACCGAGTGGCCGTAGATGTCGGCGTCCACGACGCCGACCGACAGCCCGCGCTTGGCCAGGGCCGCGGCCAGGTTCACCGTGACCGAGGACTTGCCGACGCCGCCCTTGCCGGAGGCGACGGCGTAGACGCGGGTCAGCGAGCCCGGCTGGGCGAACGGGATGACCGGTTCGGGGGTGTCACTGCCGCGGACGGTCTTGCGCAGCTCGGCCCGCTGCTCGTCGTTCATGACGTCCAGGACCACCGACACCCCGGTCACACCGGGGACGGCGCCCACGGCCGCGGTGACGCGGTTGGTGATCGTCTCGCGCATCGGGCAACCGGCGACGGTCAGGTAGACCTCGACGCGCACGGCGCCGTCCTGGCCGATCTGGACGTCCTTGACCATGCCGAGCTCGGTGAGCGGGCGGTTGATCTCCGGGTCCTGGACGGTGGCCAGGGCGGCGGTGATGGCGTCGAGCGCCGGAGAACCGGTCAGCGTGTCGGACATGCGGTGTCTGTCTCCTTCGGCGGGGGGACCCGGGCCGGAGCCGCGCACGGCGACCAGCGCACTGAGGTCGCCTGCCACTGTACGGCGGGCCGCGCGGCCCGCCGCCCGCCGGAGGGTGATCTGCCGCGCAGGGCGGCTTCCCCGCAGGGTTGTGGTTGTCCAACCCATGACCCGGGCGTCCAACCCATGCCCCGTTGGATCGGGGCTGGCCGGCACGCTGGGTTCACTGGGCCGTTGTTGCCGGACCCTATGCACAGTGCCGGCGCAGCCCGGCAACGCCGCTAGAGTGTCGGGATGGCGGGTGATGTACCTCAGACGGATTCGCGAATCGATCTGGAGGACACCCTTCGCCCACCCGAGACTTTGTTCCATTACACGTCCTCGGCTGGGCTACGCGGGATTCTGGAGACGGGGCATATCTGGGCCACCGATCTCGACTTCCTTAACGACGAGCGCGAGCTTCGTTACGGCCTCGACTTACTCCTCCCGCTGCTTCGCACGCATGTATTGGGCCGGTCCGAATCGCGGCTTGCCCGGGCGATCCTGGATGTACTGGGCAACACGCCGGGAACGAGACACTTCGTCGCGTGTTTTTGCGAGCGGGGTGATTTGCTGAGCCAATGGCGTGGCTACGGGACGCCGGGCGGCTACTCGCTGGGAGTTCGCACCAACCGATACTCGCTAGCGGACGCTCCGAACTTTGAGCGACCGGTGTACCAACGCGTCTGGTACGACCCTCAAGATGCTAAGGGGTTCGCCGACGCATGGGCGGATATGGCTAGCCAGGGCTTCATCGAGAAGTTCTCGTCAGTTATAGACGTCGAAGGGCAGGGACGGCGCGAGATTGACGACGACGACTTAGCCGAGCGTCTCTACAAGTTTGATATCGAGCACTATTGGCACCTTGAGCGACTGTGCGCCGTCCTTAAGGATCCGTCCTTTGCGGAAGAGAGGGAGTGGAGAATCCTTCGCTCGACGCATATGGGCTTCAGGCGCTCCCCGGAGATTCACTTTCGCGAGGGTTCCCTTGGGTTAACTCCGTACGCCCTGGTCGATCTTCGGGACGAATCGGGGCTCGTGCCAGTGTCGGAGGTCATCGTTGGGCCAGGCCCACACGCTCGGCTACGACTCAGCGCGGTGCAATTACTGTTGGAGAAGCTTGGCTATTCGAGAGATATCGTCGTCCGTTCGTCGGACGTCCCCTTTCGGCCTTGACTCGCTCGTGAAAGTGCTGCGATGGCTGGGTGCGGCAGGCGGGCCGCGCGGCCCGCCGCCCGCCGGAGGGTGATCTGCCGCGCAGGGCGGCGTCCTAGGGTCGGCGTCGTGCCCGTCGACCGTTCCCGCACCATCCGGGACTCCGTCGGCCTGGGGCTCGCGGTCGGTCTCTACGGCGTGGCGTTCGGCGCCTCGGCCGATGCCGCGGGTCTGGACCCCTGGCAGGCGGTGGTCCTCTCCGCGCTGATGTTCACCGGCGCCTCGCAGTTCGCGCTGGTCGGCGTCCTGGGCGCCGGCGGCAGCCCCGGGGCGGCCGTGGGCAGCGCCCTGCTGCTCGGCACCCGGAACACCGTCTACGGCGTGCGGATGGCGCCCCTGCTGGCGCCCCGCGGGGCGCTGCGCCGCGCGGCGGCGGCGCACTGGGTGATCGACGAGACGACGGCCATGGCCGTGGCCGCACCCGACCGGGAGACCGGGCGGCTGGCCTTCTGGGTCACCGGCGCCAGCATCTACCTGGGCTGGAACCTGATGACCCTGGTCGGGGTGCTCGGCGCCTCCGGGCTCGGGGGAACCGCGGAGGCGGCGCTGGACTCCGTCGTGCCGGCCGCCTTCCTGGCCCTGCTGTGGCCCCGGCTGCGCCGTGGCTTCGCCGAGCACGTCGTGCAGCGGCGGGTGGCGGTCGGGGGAGCGGTCGTGGCGCTGGCGCTGACGCCGTTCGTGCCCGCGGGCGTGCAGGTGATCGCGGCGGCGGTGGCGGTCGCGCTGGCCGGCCGGCCGCGCCGGGAGGTGCCGGCGTGAGCGCCGTCTGGATCGCCGTCGTCGTCGCCTCGCTGGGCTGCTACGCGCTCAAGCTGGCCGGGTTGTCCGTGCCCGCCGCATGGGTGGAGCAGCCCTGGGTCGCGCGGGTCGTCGACTTCGTGCCCGCCGCGCTGCTGGCCGCCCTGGTCGCGGTCCAGGCGGGAACCAGCGGCCAGGAGCTCGTGGTGGACGGGCGGCTGGCCGGCCTCGCCGTCGCCGCGCTGGCCCTGGCGCTGCGGGCGCCCTTCATCGTCGTCCTGGTCGTCGCCGGGGCGACCGGCGCCGTGGTCCATGTCCTCACCGGCTGACCGGCGGGGCGCGACCCGCCTGCTGCCGGGGTTCCTGCTCGCGGGCGTCCTGGCCGGGGTCGCGGCGAAGGCCGCCGACGAGTCGGGGTGGCGGTGGGCCGCCGACCTCGGCACGTTCCCGGCGGCATGGGTGCTGGCCGTCGCGCTGATCGGCCGGTGCGCGCCGACGGTGGTCGCCGCCGCCGTGCGCGCCGCGGTGTTCTTCGCGTCCATGACCCTGGCCTACTACTGCTACGCGGCGTGGGTGCTGCACTTCGGCTGGAACCGGCTCCTCCCGGTATGGCTCCTGCTGTCCGCCACGACCGTGGCCGCGACCGCCGCCGGCGTCCGGTGGGCCGCCCGCCGGTCCGGCCCGCTCCCCGCCGCCGGCTGGTCGCTCGCGGCCGGCATCGTGCTGGCCGGGGGTCAGTTCCTCCCGCTCTGGCGGCGGGTCACCGGGACCGCCGCGCGGGGGGAGGTGCTGATCCACCCGGTGCAGGGCGTCGTGGACGCCGTCGTCGCCCTCGTGCTGGTCCTCGTCCTGCCGCGCGACCTGCCGACCAGGATCTGGGCGCTCGTGCTGCTCGCGCCCATGACCTGGCTGGCCCTGCGGCTGTTCGACGCGTTCGGCGGCCTGATCAGCTGACCCGCGCCGGAGCGGCTGCTAGGCCCAGGGGGTGGCGGCCCGGAGGTCGGCGTCCTCGCGCTCCCGCTTCTTGCGCTTCTTCTCGCGCTTCTCGCCGTCGTCGCCCTCGTCGTTGGCCTTCCGGTTCAGCTCGCCCCGGATGAAGTCCCGGGTCGCCAGCTCGCCGATGGCCACGCGCAGGGCGGCCAGCTCGCGGGCCACGTACTCGGTGTCGGCCCGGGTCTGCGCGGCGCGGGCCCGGTCCTCCTCGGCCTGCACCCGGTCGCGGTCGGCCTGCCGGTTCTGCGCGAGCAGGATCAGCGGCGCGGCGTACGCGGCCTGGGTGGAGAAGGCCAGGTTCAGCAGGATGAAGGGGTAGGGGTCCCAGCGGAGCTTCACCGCGAAGACGTTCAGCCCGATCCAGATCAGCACGATCAGCGTCTGCACGAACAGGAAGCGGCCCGTGCCCAGGAACCGCGCGATGCCCTCGGCGAACTGGCCGACGGCGTCGGGGTTGAGCCGCAGGGAGCTGAACCGGCGGTTGCCGCCGCGGGGGACGTCGAGGCGGGGGGCGTCAGCCACGGCGCGACCGCTCCCGCCAGTCGTCGGGCAGCAGGTGGTCCAGGACGTCGTCGACGCTGACCGCGCCCACGAGCCGGCCCTGGGCGTCGACCACCGGCGCCGCGACCAGGTTGTAGGTCGCGAAGTAGTGGGTCACCTCGGCCAGCGGTGCCTCCGGCTTCAGCGGCTCCAGGTCGTCCAGCACGCCACTGACCAACGTCGAGGGAGGCTCGCGCAGCAGGCGCTGGATGTGCGCCAGGCCGAGGTAGCGGCCGGTGGGCGTGGCCGAGGGCGGCCGGCAGACGTAGACCTGGCTGGCCAGCGACGGCGTGAGCTCCTCCTGGCGCACCCGGGCCAGCGCCTCGGCGATGGTCGCGTCGGGCGCGAGGATCACCGGCTCGCTGGTCATGAGACCTCCGGCGGTGTCCTCGGAGTACTTGAGCAGCTGGCGCACCGACTCGGCCTCGTCGGGCTCCATGAGCTCCAGGAGCCGGTTGCGGTCCACGTTCGGCAGCTCCGACAGCAGGTCGGCGGCGTCGTCGGGGTCCATCTCCTCGAGGACGTCGGCGGCGCGGCTGTCCTCCAGGGTGCCGAGGATGATGATCTGCTCGGCCTCGGGGAGCTCGCCCAGGACGTCGGCCAGTCGCTCGTCGTCCATGGCCTCGGCGACCTCGTGCCGGCGCTTGATCGGCAGTTCCTGCAGGGCGTGCGCCATGTCGGCGGCGTTGAGCTCGCGATAGGTGGCGATCAGCGTCTCGGCGCCCTGGCCGGTCTGGGGGAGTGCGAGCCCGGTGACCTCGTCCCAGGAGACCTGGTGCAGCTGGCCGCGGCGGCCGATGCGGCCGGGCTCCTGCACGGCGAGGCGGGAGAGCACCCAGTCGCCGGTGCGGGCCTGCTCCATCCCGGCGTCGACGACGTGCGCCGGGCGCCCGGACTCGTTGATGGTCACCTGCCGGTCGAGCAGCTCGCCGAGCACCAGGGTCTCGCCCGCCCGCTGCTCGAACCGCTTGAGGTTGAGGGTGCCCGAGGCGAGCATCACGGCACCCGGGTCGATCGCGGTGACCCGGCCCATCGGCACGAAGATCCGCCGGCGGGCGACGACCTCGACCACGACGCCGAGGACGCGGGGCGCCGCGGTGCCCACGCGCAGGGCGACGACGATGTCGCGCACCTTGCCCACGCGGTCGCCGTTCGGGTCGAAGACGGTCAGACCCGCCAGTCGGGACACGTAGGCCCTGGTCACGGTGCTCACGGACCCTCCTCGCCGGCGCTCGTCGGCCCCTCGATCGGGGTGCGGTGTCCTCCGATGACCTCGCACGCGAGGCACCGAGGGGTGAGGTTACCGTCGCAGCCGTGGCCGCCCCGGAAACGCTGGACTACGAGATCGTGGACGTGTTCGCCCCGCGGGCGTTCGCCGGCAATCCGCTGGCCGTCGTCTTCGACGCCGACGACCTGACGACGGAGCAGTGCCAGGCGCTGGCGAACGAGTTCCACCTGTCGGAGACGTCGTTCCTCGGCGCCCCGACCGAGCCGGGCGCCGACTACCGGGTGCGGATCTTCACGGTCTCCGAGGAGCTGCCGTTCGCCGGGCACCCCAGCGTCGGCGCCGCCCACACGCTGGTGCGCACCGGCCGGCTGGCCGCCGGGACGCTGCGCCAGGAGTGCGGTGCCGGCGTGCTCGACGTCGTGGTGGACGGCGACGGCGCGACGCTCACCGGCGGGCGGCCGACGCTGGCCGACGGTCCGGCGGCGGCGGAGCTGGCCCGCGCGATGGGGCTGGCCGAGAGCGACGCCACAGGTGTGCCGGTCGCGCTCGCCGGGTGCGGCCTGCCGTTCTCCTACCTCTCCGTCGCGCCCGACGCCGTCGACCGTGCGGTGCCCGACAAGGCCGCGCTGGCCGGGCTCGGGGTGGGGGAGGGCGTGTCTGTGCTGTCCTGGGACGCCACGACGTCCACGGCGTACGCCCGGGTCTTCGCGCAGGCCGACGCGTGGGAGGACCCGGCCACCGGGTCGGCCGCGCTCGGCGCCGGGGTGTGGTTGGTGGAGAGCGGGCTGCTGCCCGGCGACGGCACGTCGTCGTACACGATCCGACAGGGCGAGCAGATGGGCCGCCCGTCGCTGCTGGAGTGCACGGTCACCGCCGCCGGTGGCGTCGCGGTCGGGGCCACCGTGCGCGGCGCCGTCGTCCCGGTGGCCGGTGGGCGCATCCGGGTGCCGAGCTGAACGCCGCCCCTGCCCCGGCCTCGGCCTGGGACCTGCACCGCCCCGGCACCCGGGACGTCGGCCTGCTGTCCCTGGCCGTCATCGGCGTCTCGCTCTCCGCGCCGCTGACCGCGATGGTCACCGCGCCGATGCTGGCGCTGGCCTTCTGGCGCAACGCCGCCGGTGCCGCCGCGCTGCTGCCGGTGCTGCTGACCCGCGAGCGGTCGACGCTCACCGGCCTGCGCCCGCGCGACCTGACCAGCTCGGTGGTGGCCGGGCTGTTCCTCGCCGCGCACTTCGCCTCGTGGCTCCCGAGCTTGTCGATGACGACGGTGGCGGCGTCGGTCGCGCTGGTCACCACCACGCCGATCTGGACGGCGCTGGCCGCGCGAATCTCCGGCGTGCAGCTCCCGGCGGCTGTCTGGTGGGGGCTGCTGCTGGCGTTCGCCGGCGTCGTGCTGATCGTCGGCGTGGACGTCACGGTGAGCACCGAGGCGCTGATCGGCGACGGGCTGGCGCTGCTCGGGGCGATCTGCGCCGGCGGCTACGTGCTGGCCGGCGCCCGGGCCCGTCAGCGGCTGGCGACATCGGCGTACGCGGTGGTCTGCTACTCGGTGTGCGCGGTGGTCATCGCCGTCGCCGCGCTGGTGGTCGACGTGCCGCTGGCCGGCTTCGAGGCCCGCGACTGGTGGCTGATCGCCGGCATCACCGTCTCGGCGCAGCTGTTCGGGCACACGCTGCTGAACCTGGTGCTCTCCTCGGTCGGCCCCACGGTGGTGAGCCTGGCCGTCCTGCTCGAGGTGCCCGGCGCGCTGCTGTTCGCCCTCGTCCTGCTGGGTCAGGTGCCCCCGCTGCTGGCCCTGCCGGGCGTGCTGCTCGCCGTCGCCGGGGTGGCGCTCGTGGTCCGGGCCAGCCGGCCGACGACGCTGGTCGAACAGGGCACCTGACAAAGGACCCCGTCGCCCCCCACCACTCGCACGCTCGCGGCGGGACCCTGCGACGGGGCCGTGAGGCGGGGTGTCACATCCCGGGCGGCGCCGTCGTCCTCTGGGCATGACGCCGACTGCACGCCGGATCCTGCTCTGGCTCCTGGTCCTCCTGGGGCTGTACGTGGGGCTCTGGGCCACCCTCTCCCCACTCTCGTTCTACGACTCGTTCCCCGGGCCGTTCAGCTCCTGGGTCGCCGCCGACGGCCCGTACAACGAGCACCTGGTCCGGGACGTCGGGACGTTCAACCTGGGTCTCGCCCTGGCGTCGGCGGCGGCATCCCGGTACCGGGAGCGCCGGCCCGGCCTCGTGGTCGCGATCGCCTGGATCGTCTACTCGGTGCCCCACCTCGGCTACCACCTGCACCACCTGGCGGGGCTGGGCGCCGTGGACGCAGTCGCGCAGGTCATCGCGCTCAGCTCCACCTTCCTGCTGGCGCTCCCGTTGCTGCTGCCCGTCCGGGAGAGCGCGCCGGCCGACCGGCCCGCCGTCGCAGCCGGTGGCGGCCCCAACCCCTGGAGGGCGGGACCTGACGGCGTGTCCTCCGCCACAGTGCCTCACCCGTAGGGCGGGCCGGGGTATCGCCGGGGCGGCGGCGTGATCACCGCGTCGCTACTCTCCGGTAACCGACTTTCCCGATCCCGCCGTTCCACCCACCCCACCACCCCAGCGGAGGCACCGTGGCCGAGCTCCGATCCCGTCGTTCCAACCTTGCCGTCCCCGGCAGCAACCCCCGGTTCCTGGAGAAGGCCAAGGGCCTCCCGGCCGACCAGGTCTTCCTCGACCTCGAGGACGCGTGCGCGCCGCTGGCCAAGCCCGGCGCCCGCAAGAACATCGTCGCCGCGCTGAACGAGGGCGGCTGGGGCGAGAAGATCCGCACCGTCCGCGTCAACGACTGGACGACGGAGTGGACCTTCCAGGACGTGCTCGAGGTGGTCGGCGGCGCCGGCGCGAACCTCGACGCGATCATGCTGCCGAAGGTCCAGGACGCCGCGCAGGTCAAGGCGCTGGACATGCTGCTGACCCAGATCGAGAAGGCCAACGGCTTCGAGGTCGGCAAGATCGGCATCGAGGCGCAGATCGAGACCGCGCAGGGCCTGATCAACGTCAACGACATCGCGTTCGCCAGCGACCGCATCGAGACGATCATCTTCGGCCCGGCCGACTTCATGGCCAGCATCAACATGAAGTCGCTGGTCGTGGGCGCGCTGCACCCGGACTACCCGGGCGACCCGTTCCACTACATCCTCATGCAGATCCTCATGGCCGCCCGCGCCCGCGGCGTCCAGGCGATCGACGGCCCCTTCCTCCAGGTGCGCGACGTGCCCGCCTTCGAGGAGGTCGCCAAGCGCTCCGCGATGCTCGGCTTCGACGGCAAGTGGGTCCTGCACCCGGGCCAGATCGACGCCGCCAACGAGATCTACGCGCCGTCGCAGGAGGACTACGACCACGCCGAGCTGATCCTCGACGCCTACGACTGGGCGACGTCGGAGGCCGGTGGCAAGAAGGGCTCGGCGATGCTGGGCGACGAGATGATCGACGAGGCCAGCCGCAAGATGGCCCTGGTCATCGCCGGCAAGGGTCGCGCCGCGGGCATGTCCCGGACGTCGTCCTTCACGCCGCCGGAGGAGTGATCCCGGCTCGCTGAGAGCCGTCGCGTCGAGTGTCGGGTCGTTCGCGGGCTACTTCCGCCAGAACAGGTGGTGGACGACACCGCTGGAGCTGGGGACGACGTCGCAGTGGAAGCGGTCGCGCAACTCGTCGGGGGACTCCCACAGCCGCGACCCGGAGCCGATCTCGATCGGCGCGACGGCCACGTGCAGGGTGTCGACGAGGTCGGCGTCCAGGAACTCCCGGATCGTCGTGGCGCCACCGCCGAGCCGGACGTCCTTCCCCTGCGCGGCCTCCTTCGCCTGCGCGAGGACCGTCGCCGGCTCGCCGTCGACGAAGTGGAACGTGGTGTCCGACAGCGTGAACGACGGCCGCGGGTGGTGGGTCAGCACGAACACCGGGGTGTGGAACGGCGGCTCGTCGCCCCACCAGCCCTGCCAGTCGGGGTCGTGCGGGCCGCGGTGCGGGCTGAACTTGTTGCGGCCCATGATCTCCGCGCCGATGTTCCGCGCGAAGTCGCGGATCAGGTAGTCGTCCAGTCCGCAGCTCCCACCGGGCTCGGTGCGGTTGGGCCAGCTCGCGGTGGCCATGGCCCAGGCGTGCAGGTCCATGGGGTTCGCGGTGCCGAACGGACGCTCCAGGCTCTGGCCCTCCCCGGCACCGAACCCGTCGCTGGAGACACCGAAGTTCTGGACCTTGAGCAGCTGGGTCATCGCGCCTCTTCCGTCGTCGGTGGTGATCAGACCGCGGGCGCCCTCGGAACTCATCGGCGCCCTCAGCCCAGGCCGCCGCGGGCCACCAGCTGTGCGGCGATGACGTTGCGCTGGATCTCGTTGGTGCCCTCCCCGACGATCATCAGCGGCGCGTCGCGGAAGTAGCGCTCGACGTCGAACTCGGTCGAGTAGCCGTAGCCGCCGTGGATGCGCACCGCGTTCAGCGTCACCTGCATGGCGGTCTCCGAGGCGAACAGCTTGGCCATACCCGCCTCCAGGTCGCACCGCTGCCCGGACTCGGCCCGCTCGGCGGCGTGCAGCACCAGCTGCCGGGCGGCGGTGAGCGACGTCGCCATGTCGGCCAGGTAGTTGCCGATGGACTGGTGCTGCCAGATCGGCTTGCCGAAGCTCTCCCGCTCCTGGGCGTAGCGCAACGAGTCGTCGAACGCCGCCTGCCCGACGCCGAGGGCCCGGGCTGCGACCTGGATCCGGCCGGTCTCCAGGCCCGTCATCATCTGCGCGAAGCCGGACCCCTCGACGCCGCCGAGCAGGGCGTCGGCCGGCGCGCGGTAGCCGTCGAAGGAGAGCTCGCAGCTCTCCACGCCCTTGTAGCCGAGCTTGGGCAGGTCGCGGGAGACGGCGAGCCCGGGCCCGTGCTCGACCAGCAGGATCGACATCCCGGCATGCCGGGGCTCCGCGTCCGGGTCGGTCTTGCACAGCAGCGCGATCAGGCCCGACCGGCGGGAGTTGGTGATCCAGGTCTTGGCGCCGTCCACGACGTATCCGTCGCCGTCGCGCCGGGCGGTCGTCGTCATCGACTGCAGGTCCGAGCCGCCGCCGGGCTCGGTGAGCGCCATGGTCGCGCGCACCTCGCCGGTGGCCATCCGGGGCAGCCAGCGGTCCTGCTGCTCGCGGGTCCCGAACGCGACGAGCAGCTTGGCGACGACGGTGTGCCCGCCCATCGCGCCGGCCAGCGACATCCAGCCGCGGGCGAGCTCGGCGGTGACGAGGGCGTAGCAGGGCATGGAGACCGGGGCCTCGCCCCACGGCCCGGGCACGGCCAGGCCGAAGATCCCGAGTTCCTTCATCCGCTCGATGAGCGCTTCGGGGTAGGTGTCGGCGTGCTCGAGCTCCCGGACGACGGGGCGCACGTCTCGGTCGACGAACTGGCGGACCGCGGCGACGATCGCCTGCTCCTCCGTGCTGAGCGTGCTCACTGCGCTCTCCTTCCCTCACCCGTCACGGGGGCGTGAGCAGGCACACGCCGGGGGACGGGCGGCGGTGGCTCATACTCCCCGGTAACAACGGACACCGGAGTCCCGGAGGAGACCGATGACGCGCCTGGCGCAGACCGCTGATCTGACCGACATCCAGCAGGAGATCCTGTCGACGGTCAGGAGCTTCGTCGACCGCGAGATCATCCCGCACGCGCAGGAGCTCGAGCACGGCGACATCTATCCGCAGGAGATCGTCGACGGGCTCAAGGAGCTCGGCATCTTCGGGCTGATGATCCCCGAGGAGTACGGCGGCCTCGGTGAGTCGCTGCTGACCTACGCCCTGGTGGTCGAGGAGATCGCCCGCGGCTGGATGAGCGTCTCCGGCGTCATCAACACGCACTTCATCGTGGCCTACCTGCTGCGCCAGCACGGCACGCAGGAGCAGAAGGACTACTACCTCCCGCGCATGGCGACCGGCGAGGTGCGTGGCGCCTTCTCGATGTCCGAGCCGGGCCTCGGCTCCGACGTCGCCGCCATCCGCACCAAGGCGACGAAGAACGCCGACGGGAACTACACGATCAACGGCCAGAAGATGTGGCTGACCAACGGCGGCAGCTCCACCCTGGTCGCCGCGCTGGTGCGCACCGACGAGGGCGCGGAGAAGGCGCACGAGAACCTCACGACCTTCCTGGTCGAGAAGCCGGCCGGCTTCGGCGAGGTCAAGCCCGGGATCACCATCCCCGGCAAGCTCGCGAAGATGGGCTACAAGGGCGTCGACACCACCGAGCTGGTGTTCGACGGCTACGAGGCCAAGGCCACCGACATCCTGGGTGGCGTTCCCGGCAAGGGGTTCGCGCACATGATGGACGGCGTCGAGGTCGGCCGGGTCAACGTCGCCGCTCGCGCCTGCGGCATCTCGATCCGCGCCTTCGAGCTCGCCATCTCCTACGCCCAGCAGCGGGAGACCTTTGGCAAGCCGATCGCCCAGCACCAGGCCATCGCCTTCCAGCTCGCCGAGATGGCGATCAAGGTCGAGGCCGCGCACCTGATGATGGTCAACGCCGCCCGCCTCAAGGACGCCGGCAAGCGCAGCGACGTCGAGTCGGGCATGGCCAAGACCCTGGCCAGCGAGTACTGCGCCGAGGTGACCACGCAGTCCTTCCGCATCCACGGCGGCTACGGCTACTCCAAGGAGTACGAGATCGAGCGCCTCATGCGTGAGGCGCCGTTCCTGCTCATCGGCGAGGGCACCAGCGAGATCCAGAAGACGATCATCAGCCGCGGTCTCCTCAAGACCTACAAGCTCAAGTAGGAGGACCCCGTCCTCCCCACCCTTCGCAAGCTCAGGGTGGGCCTCTGGACGCGGCCGACGACAGAGGCCCGGAACCGTCAGGTTCCGGGCCTCTGCGCGCTTTCCCAGCCGACGACGGGCGTCGGTCCGCCGGCCGGCCGAGCTCGCTGCGCGTCTCGGCGACCTCCTCGCGCACGCCCCGCCACCACACCTGCTCGAACAGCCGGTGGGTCAGCCGGTTGAGCGGGCCCGGGAGGCCGCGGCGTCACG
Source organism: Blastococcus sp. LR1 (assembly GCF_020166105.1). Taxonomy (GTDB): domain Bacteria; phylum Actinomycetota; class Actinomycetes; order Mycobacteriales; family Geodermatophilaceae; genus Blastococcus. The sequence goes on along the minus strand of NZ_JAIUJY010000002.1, from coordinate 127,449 downwards.
AGCGCTGCGGGTAGGCCGACGTCCGGCGGACCGGGAAGCTGTGCAGCGTCCGCGGCGCTCGAGCTCCAGCGCGAGGACGGCCAGCGGCTGGGCGTCCCCGCGGGTGCCGCAGGTGAGCAGGGCGATGCGCACGTGGCGCTCCTCCGGGAGGAGGCGACGGCGTCGTCCACTGGCCGGAGCCTCCTCCGGCCGGCCGGGCGCGTCCATGCCTTCGGCGACCACTCCTGCGAACACCTCTGCCCCTGCCCACGGGTGTGGGCAGGGGCAGGGGTCTTCGCAGGAGTCAGCGGGCGGGGCGGTTCTCGTAGTTCCGTCGCGCCCAGAGGTAGCCGACCAGCGCGATGACGGCGCACCAGGCCACCGACTCGACCAGGCTGGAGCCGATCTCCGTCCCGCTCAGCAGTCCCCGGAGCGTCTCGATGAACGGCGTGAACGGCTGGTGCTCGGCGAACCAACGCAGACCGGCGGGCATGGAGTCGACCGGCACGAACCCGCTGCCGAAGAACGGCAGGAGCATCAGCGGCATGGGCAGGTTGCTCGCGCCCTCGACGGTCTTGGAGTGCAGCCCCATGGCGACGCACAGCCACGAGATCGCGAAGCTCAGCAGCGCCACGACCCCGATGGCGGCGAGCCACTCCAGCGCACCGGCCGATGGGCGGAACCCGACCAGCAGGGCGACGCCGACCACCGGGACCAGACCGATCAGCGTCTGGACGACCGCACCTGCCACGTGCCCGGCAAGCACTGCGCCGCGGGCGATCGACATGGTGCGGAACCGGGTGATGATCCCCTCGGTCATGTCCATGGCGACGGTGATCGCGGTGCCCTGCGCGGCGGCGCCGATGGCGAGCACCAGCAGCCCGGGCGTCAGGTAGTCGGCGTACTCCGCCCGTCCGCCGTCTGGTCCGCCGAGGCCTGCGCCCAGCGTGCCGCCGAAGACGAACACGAACAGCAGCAGCATCACGATCGGCACGGCGGCGGTGATCAGCGTGAGGCCGGGATAGCGCTTCGCCCGTACGAGGTTGCGGCGCAGCATGGTGGTGGAGTCGTTCAGGGTGAGGCCCAGCGTGGTCACGAGGCCACCTCCTCGGGGGTCGGCCGGCCGGTGAGGGCCAGGAAGACGTCGTCCAGGTCAGGGGTGTGCAGGGTCAGGTCGGCGACCTCGATCGCCGCTTCGTCCAGGCGGGCGAGCACGTCCTTGAGCGCGCGGACGCCGCCGTCGCTCGGCACGTCGAGCGCCAGGGCGTCGGCGTCGAGGGCGGCGGAGGGGAAGAGCCGGGCGGCGTCGTCCAGCGGGCGCCGGTCGGTGAACTGCAGCCGCACGGAGCCGCCGGGCACCTGCCGCTTGAGCTCGGCCGCGGTGCCCTCGGCGACCAGCCGGCCGCCGTTCAGCACGCCGATGCGGTCGGCGAGCTGGTCGGCCTCCTCGAGGTACTGCGTCGTCAGCAGCACCGTGACTCCGTCGGCGACGAGGCCGCGCACGACGTCCCAGACCGCCCGCCGGCTGCGCGGGTCGAGGCCGGTGGTCGGCTCGTCGAGGAAGACGATCCGGGGGTCACCCATCAGGCCCATGGCGAGATCGAGCTTGCGGCGCATGCCGCCGGAGTAGGTCGACGGGTTGGTGGTGGCGGCCTCGACCAGGTCGAACCGCTCGAGCAGGTCCGCGGCGCGGGCCTGCCCCTCCTGCCGGCCGAGGTGGAGCAGGTCGGCCATCAGGCGGAGGTTCTCGGCACCGGTCAGCAGGTTGTCGACGGCGGTGAACTGGCCGGTGACCGCGATGGACGCACGAACGGCACGGGGGTCCTTCGCCACGTCGTACCCGGCCACCCGGACCTCGCCGGAGTCGCCGGGGGTGAGCGTGGACAGGATGTCGACGGTGGTGGTCTTGCCGGACCCGTTGGGGCCCAGCAGGGCGAAGACCGAGCCCTCGGGAACGGTCAGGTCCAGGCCGTCGAGCACGACCTGCTCGCCGAAGGACTTGCGCAGTCCCCGGACGGAGATGGCGGAATTCATGTCGCTTCCTCTCGGGTGGTGGCGGATCAGGCGCGGCGGACGACGACGTCGCCGTAGGCGGTCCGGGCGTGGATCTCGACGATCTCGACGGCGTCGTCGGGACCGTCGGCGGCGTCGAGCAGGTTGCGCACGCGCCCGGCGGAGGCCTGGAGGTCGAGCCAGGCGGCCGTTCCCTCGCGGACGCCGGCCTCGACGGTCCCGTAGGACGTCTCCAGGACCAGCTCGCCGCGAACGGCCTCGGTCACCCGCACCTGGCCGTACTTCGTGGTCGCGTGCACCGAGCCCGACGCCCGGTCGACCCAGATGTCGCCGCTCGAGGAGTCCAGTCGCACGTCGCCGCGGGCGGAGCCGACCCGCACCTGGCCGTAGGCGGTGCCGGCATCGACGCTGCCGTGGGCCTCGCGGACCTCGACGTCGCCGGCGGAGCTGCGGGCGGTGACCGTGCCGGCCCGGTCGATCCGGACGTCGCCGGCCTTGCTGGTGACGCGCACGTCGCCGAGCCGGCCCTCGCAGTCGACGTTGCCGAAGCCGGAGTCGGCGTGCAGCTCGGAGCCCTCGGGCAGCCGGACGTCGATGTCGACGACGGCGGAGGGGCCGAACAGGGCCAGCCGGAGCTTGCGGGGAGTGCTGATCAGCAGCCGCCCGTCGGCGAACTCGACGCGGGTCTGCTGCGCGGCCTCGACGTCGCCGGCCTTCTTCGGGTTGGCGGGGCGGACGTCGACCTCGGTGGTGGTGCGCCGAGTCGCGCTGACCCGGGCGTTCCCGGCGGCGACGTCGATGCGGGTGGTGATCGGGTCGGGGGTGTCGAACACAGGCATGGCGGTGCCCTCCTGAGGGCGCGGATGGGACACCCGCGGCCGGGCGGCCGGGGTGGAGGTGCTGTGCGAGCTGGGGGAGGAGCGGGGGCTAGCGGGCCCAGCCCGTGACGTGCTCTCCGGGAGACCACCGGCTGCTGCGCCGGGGTTCGCTCGGGGCAGTGCGGGAGCCGGTGTCCAGAGCGCCGGACACCGCACGGACGAGCCAGGTGTTGACCGAGGAGCCGCTCGCGGCGGCGGCGTCCTCCACCCGGGACTTGAGCGCCTCGGGCAGTCGGAGGGTGATCCGGATCGTGCTTCCGTCGTCCGTGTCGGGAGCGGGCGCAGCCACGGCGGCCGGCTGCGCGGCCGGCTCGGGAGCGGGCGGCTGGGTGACGGCGAAGCCGATGTCGCCGCCGCGCAGCCGGACGTCGACGGAGCCGGGAGCCAGCTGGCCGGTCAGCTCCTCGGCGGCCACGGAGAGTGCGTTGAGCAGGGCCAGCCGCACCGAGGACTCCAGCGGCGCGACCAGTCGTTCGGCGAGAGCGCGGGCGTCCTCGCCGCCGGCCTCGGCGGCGACCGTGAGTTCGCGTCGGAGTTGTTCGACGAAGGGCGTCAGGTCCATGACGTCACTGTGACACCACTATGACGTCAGCGCAAGGGCCGATGTGATGTCGCGTGACACCACCGGATGAAGGGCCTGCTGGAGCGGGCCGGGCGGCGTCCGTGTAAGCACGGCGCATGCGTGCTGCGGGAGTGACCGAGTTCGGTGGGCCGGAGGCCCTGCACATCGTCGACGTCGAGCAGGAGCCGCTGGGCCCGGGCCAGGTGCGGCTGACGGTCGAGGCGGCCGCGGTCAGCCCGACCGACACGCACGCCCGCTCCGGCGCCTACGCCGAGCGTGACCCCGTCAAGACGCCGCCGTGGGTGCCCGGCATGGACGTCGCCGGAACCGTCGCCGAGGTGGGCGAGGGGGTCGACCACCTCTCCGTCGGCGACCTCGCCATGGGCGTCGTCGTCCCGTTCGGCCCGTACGGCGCCTACCGGGAGGACAAGGTGCTGCCGGGCAACTCCGTCGTGCGGGCACCGGCGGGCGCCACCGCCGTGGAGGCCGCGACGCTGCCGATGAACGGCCTGACCGCCCGGTTCTCCCTGAACCTGATGGCGCTGCAGCCGGGTGAGGTGCTGGCGGTGACAGGTGCGGCCGGCGCGTACGGCGGCTACGTCATCCAGCTGGCCAAGGCCGAGGGGCTCACCGTCGTCGCCGATGCGTCGGAGGCCGACGAGGAGCTGGTGCGCGGGCTCGGTGCCGACGTCGTCGTCCGGCGCGGGGACGACGTCGCCGAGCGGATCCGCGAGCACTTCCCGGAGGGCGTGCACGGGCTGGCCGACGGGTCGGTGCAGGACGAGCTGGTGCTGCCCGCGGTGCGTGACGGAGGAGCTGTCGCGACGGTCCGCGGTTACCGGGGCAACGGTGAGCGGGGCCTGCGGTTCTTCCCCACGCTCGTGCGCAAGGTGGCGGAGGAGCGGGCCTGGCTGGACACGCTGCGGCAGCAGGTCGAGGACGGCGTGCTGACGCTCCGGGTGGCGCGGACGTTCCCGGCGGAGCAGGCGGCCGAGGCGCACCGTGTGCTCGAGGCCGGCGGGGTGCGTGGGCGGCTGGTGCTGACCTTCTGAGCCGCGTCGCGGGATCGGCGGACCCGTGCGATCGTGGCTGGCGGCGAGCAGCGTGACGAGTGGCCGCTGTGCACGCCGTCCTCTCTCCACAGCCGGGCGGACCTGGCTGGACCGATACGGACCGGTCCGTCTAGTGTCTCGGCGAATGCCCGCCCCGTCGCCCTGGTGACGTCCCGGACCGCTGTCCGGAGGGGTGCGGTGACGGACTGAGCGCGGGGAGAACGTTCGTGGGCAGCACACGCCTGGTCGGTTCCGGTAGCGGACGCCGATGGGGGGTGACGGCCGGGGCGGCGGTGGTGCTGCTCGGGAGTGGCGCCGTCATGGCGCCGGTCGTCTTCGCCGAGGAGGCACCGCGGCGGGCGCTGCAGGCGGTGACGATCGACCTCGCCTCGAACGGTGCGGTCACCGGGCTCACCTCCGCGCTGGTGAGCCGCGGCGAGGACGGGGAGGACCCGACCACCAGCACCACCGCGCTGAACCCCGCCGAGCACGCCGGCGATCTCCCGGTCCGCGTGACCACTTCGTGGCGGCACGACGGCCGTGTCGGCACCGACCTCGCCGACATCGAGGGTGCCGACGGGCGGGTCGAGATCAACGTGACCGTCCAGAACCTGACCGGCCGCCCGGAGCGCTTCCAGTACGACGCCAACGGCGTGGCCCGCGAGAGCTACGAGCTGGTGACGACGCCGATGACCGTCGTGGCCAGCGCCGTCCTCCCCGGCGACGGCGCCGCGACGCTGGTCCGCCCGCAGGCCGCGGCCACGGAGCCGGGCACCACGAACGGCGTGATCACCACCGAGGACGACGCGACGACGGTCCAGTGGGCCTCGATCCTCGCTCCGCCGCGACTGCAGCCGAGCACCACCTTCACGCTGGTCCAGGACGCCGAGGACTTCGAGCTGCCGGCCATCAACCTGGCCGTGCAGCCGGGTGTGGCCACCGATGACTCCGTCGCCCGCCTCGTCGGCGACATCTTCGGTGGCTCCTCCCGCATGGTGGGGTCGGAGAACCACACGATCGGCCTGATCGCCAACGTCAACGCCACGCTCGCGCAGGTGACCGACAGCCTCCAGACGGTGCGCGAGACGCTCGCGGTCAACGCCGGCCAGGTCGGTTCGGCCGCCACGAGCGCGCTGCGGTCGACCGCCGCCTCGGTGGACTCCTCGATGGCGTCCCTGATCGCCGACCTGCAGGCGCTCGACAACTCGGTCGGGTCGACCGTTCAGGGGGCCAACAGCACCGCGACCAGCGCACTCGACGAGAGCGTGCGCGGCGTTCTCCAGTTCTTCGGCTCGCCGACCCCCGCGAGCGGCCCGACGCAGCCGGTCGGCTGTGGCACCGAGGCCGTCGCCGAGGCGCCTTCCTCGACGCTGCTCGGTCAGCTGTCGGCGGTGAGCCGCCAGCTGAACGGACTGGCCGACGCCTCGACCGACTGCGTCGACGCCCTCCGCGGCACGCTCCTCGAGGACATCGGCTTCGACATCGATCCGCAGGCCGGCACCGAGCAGTGCGCCGGTGACAGGAGCGAATCGCTGGTCTGCAAGCTGATGGGCGCAGGTAAGCAGCTCGACACGATCGCCGAGGGTGTACGAACGGACCGGGCGACAGTCGCCGCCACGCTCGACCCGGACGACACGGTGGACGCGGTCCTTGACGGCATCACCGGCCTGCAGGGTGCAGTCGCCGCTCTGCAGGCCAAGGCCGGAAACATGAAGACGCAAGGCGGGGGCGCGCTCAAGGGTCTCGACGACCTTCTCGATCCCCTCACCGACAAGATCGACGGCCTCCTGTCGCTGCTGGGGGCCGTCGAGCCCTCGCCTGGTAGCACCGAGTGGACGACCGCGCTGACCGAGCTGGCCGACCAGGCCGAGCTTCAGCAAGGCGCGCTGGTAACTGCGGATGCTCAGATCATCGCGCAGAGCAAGGCTCTCGCGGTGGAGATCTGCGCCCCCGCTTCCACGCTGCTCGCCGACGACCCCGAACTGGAGCGGCTTGACACCTTGAGCGAGCAGCTCGTGGGACTCGACTGCGGAAGCCTCGACGCGGTCAGCGGTGCCGATGCAGACTCGATCGCCGAGCGTGTGCGGGCGCAGTCCAGCGACTGGGACGACCTGGCGACTTCCCTCATCCAGGCCGCCGACCAGTCGGCCGACACGGCAGAGGACCTCGCCGCGGTGAAGACTCAGGCCGCAAATCTGAGCGGCCTCGTCGATGGTGCGATCACCACGCAACTGAGCACGGAGCTGGACGCCCTCGTGGCCGAAGTGGCCACCCTCTACGACTCCGCTGTCTCGTCGGACCTCAACTGCGCCGTCCCTCCGGTGGCGGCTTCCAAGCGTCTCAATGCGCTGCACGAGAGCTTCAAGCAGCTCTACTGCGCTCGTGAGGACACCGAGGGGGCTCTCGAGCGGCTGATCAACAAGGCCGCCGACGACGTCGACAAGGCAGCGGCCGGTCCGGTGAACGAGGCGCGTGACAAGGCCAAGGAAGCCGGTACCGGCGCCGACGCCTCGCTCGAGGAGCTGGGCGGAGACATCGGCACCCAGCTGACGACCGCCGCGGCGCAGCAGCTGGAGCAGGGGCGGGTCGTCGTCGAGGTCCAGACGCAGCGACTCCAGGCCGTGCAGGCCGCCGCCGAGCAGGAGCTCGACGCCGCCGCGCAGGAGGCCATCGGACGTCTCGCCGAGCAGATCTCGCTGGCGACCGTGTCCCAGTCGGATGCCTCGCAGGCGCTGCAGGACCAGCTGCAGAAGGTGCTGCTGGACCTGGGCTCGGCGACCGAGGGCCGCGGTCTGCTCGGCGTGATCCAGAACAGCGCCGGGCAGACCGGCGTCCGCACCGACCAGGTCACCCAGACCAGCGAGAGCGCCGCCAGCTTCCGGGGTGTCCGGCAGGCAGAGGTCGCCGACGCACAGCTGGAGCAGCAGCAATTCGCCCGCTCGCTGCAGGCCGCGCAGCGGCTCGAGCCGTTCGCCGAGCAGCTCCCCAAGGGCTCGGTCTCGGCCACGGTCTTCTGCTTCCGCATCGGTGGGGAGAACTGACGTGCGGCGATCGGTGATCTGCCTCGCCGCCGTCGCGGTCGTCACCAGCGGTTGCACGTCGGACGAAGCGGCTCCCGACGAGGAGAACTTCGAGCCGGCGCCGGCGCCCACGGTCGAGCTCTCGGTGCTGGAAGGCCTCGAGTCGGGGCTCAGCGTGGGCCTCGTCGTCACCGGGTCCGGCGCACGCGGTGAGGGAGCCGAGTTCGCCGCCCCGGCGGCCGGCGCCCGCGTGGCGGAGTTCCGGCTCGACGGCGCAGACGAGGACCGGCTCCAGCTGCAGGTCATCGACGATCGCGGCACTCCGGAGGGTGCCGTCGCCGCCACCCAGCAGCTGCTGGACGCCGGGGTCGCCGGCATCGTCTACGCCTCCGCCGGAGCGCACCTCGACCCCGCCCTGGAGCTCGCCGCCGGAGCGAGCACCGCGGTTCTGCTGCCCTACGACGGCCGCGACGCCCCGGCCGGCGACAACGCCTGGCGCACCGGCCCGAGCGACGAGCAGGTCGCCGACGTCGTCGGCGCGATGCTGGCCGGTCGCGGACAGCGCGCGCCGGTCGCGTTCACCGGTGAAGGCACGGGGGAGGGCTTCGCCGCCCTCGCGCAGCCCGACCGCCGGGTGACCATCGCCGCGGGCGACGCGCTCGCCGGCCAGGTCGCGGCCGCCGCCCAGCCGCTCGTCGACGGCGCCGCGGACGCCGTCCTCGTGTCGGCCTCCGCGGAGACCTCGGCCGAGACGGTCGCCGCTCTCCAGGGTCGGGTGCCCAGCGCACCGGTCGTCCTCGGGCCCTCGGCCCTGACGCCGGCCTTCTCCGCGCGCCTCACCGACCTCGGCTCCAGCGGTGGCGCCACCACCGCCGGGCAGTTCTTCGCCGTCGGCCCGGCGGCCACCGACGCCTCCACCGACCAGGGCGTGGTCCGCTTCCTGGACGCCGTCCGCCTCTCCGCCCAGGACGGCGACCTCCAGTCGCTGTCCGGGACCGACGGCTTCGGTCGCCTGGGGGCCGCGACCGCCGACGTCCGCAGCCACGATGCGGTCGTCGCGCTGGCCGCCGCGGCCGCCGCCGCCGGCTCCACCGAGCCCTCGGCCGTGCTCGCCGCCCTCGCCGGCCTCCAGCTGGGAGCCGACGAAGGTCTGGCCGGTCCGGAGCTCGCCTTCGCCGACCAGCAGGCGCTCCCGGACGAGGGAGTGGCCGTGCTCCAGGCGACCACCCGCGGCGCCGACCGCGGCGTCGAGCAGGACGCGCCCGCGCTGTCGTGGTTCGTGCTGCCCGACGGCGAGGGCTGATAGGACCGACCCATGCAGACCACCCGCGCGCTCGGGAGCCGTTACGTCCTCGAGCGGCAGCTCGGGTCCGGTGCGATGGGCACGGTGTGGGCCGCCGTCGACCAGCGGACCGGCGAAGAGGTCGCGGCGAAACTGCTGCGCCCCGAGTTCGCCCGCGACCCGGAGATCCTGACCAGGTTCGTCCAGGAGCGCTCGATCCTGCTCGACCTCGTCCACCCCAACGTGGTCCGGGTCCGGGACCTGGTGGTCGAGGGCGAGGACCTCGCCATCGTCATGGACCTGGTGCAGGGCGCCGACCTGCGCGCCCGGCTCCGGACGGCCGGCACCCTGGCACCCGGGGAGGCCGCACGGATCACCGCCGACGTCCTCGAGGCGCTCGCCGCCGCCCACACCGGCGGCGTGCTGCACCGCGACGTCAAGCCGGACAACGTGCTGCTCACCGCCGAGGAGCCGCCCGGCGTCCGCCTCGGTGACTTCAGCATCGCGCGGCTCGCGCAGGAGACGACCGTCCGGATGACCGGGGTCCTCGGCACGCCCGACTACATGGCGCCGGAGATCTTCACCGCCGAGACCGTCAGCGCGGCCTCCGACGTCTACGCGACCGGCGTCCTGCTCTACGAGCTGCTCGCCGGCCGGGCACCGTTCGCGGGCGGAGGCACCGGGTACGCGGTCGCCAACCGGCACGTCACCGCCGAGCCGCCGCCCATCGCCGGGCTGCCGCGGGAGCTCGACGCCGTGCTGCACGCGATGCTCGCGAAGGATCCCGCCCGCCGGCCGACGGCCGAGGACGCCGCCGCCTCACTGCGCGACCTGCTGCCCGCGCTCCAGGAGCTCCCTGCCCTGCCCGTCGCGCCCGAGCCGACCACCTGGAAGGCAGCCGGAACCGGTCCCGCGCCCGCTTTCGGCGTCCTCGGGCACCGGCCGGTCGACGAACTCGACCCCGGCCGCACCAACGTCAAGGCGGCGGCCGCCGAGTCCGCCCCGGAGCTGCCCGCACCCACGACCGGTGAGGCGGCAGCCTGGCTGGGCGCGAACTCCGACGGGGAGCTGGCCTCCGCCGAGACCCAGCTGCGCCAGCGGAAGGCTCCCGCGCACGCCGCTCCGGCGGTCGTCGAGGAACCCGAGGCTCCCCGCGGCTGGCTGCGCGACCGCCGCACCTGGCTGGTCGCGGCCGGCTCGCTGGTCACCGTGGGCGCGGTGGTGGGTGTCGTCGCGCTGACGGGCTCGGACAGCTCCGACGATCCCCGCGGCTCCGTCGGTGGAGGGGGCGGCGCCGCCGCTGAGGCGCTCGTCGTCGTCGGCCCGTCGGAGCAGCTGCCGTCCGGGCTGACCGTCGTCCGCGAGGGCTCCTACGACGCCGGGACCGGAACTCTGACGACGACCGTCACGTGGTCGGCCGAGACCGCGCTGGCCGGCCCGCTGTTCGAGTCGGTCCCCGCCGCCGAGGATGGCGAGGCGTGCCCGGACGTCTCCTGGTCGGTGGGCGCCGTCCGGGACGTGACGCCCGGCGTCCCGGTCACCGCCTGCGGGTGGGAGGTGCCGGTCGACGTCCCCGCCGGCTCCGAGGTCACCGCCAGCTACACGGCGCCGTTCGAGCTGGAGGACGACGGCGACGTCCAGGGCCTGCGGCAGCGTCTCGTCGACGCCGGCACCGCCACCGGCGACGCGCTCGACGGCCTGGTCGCGACCCCGGTCTACGCCGCCCAGCGGCTGGAGGACCTGGAGGTGCAGATCGACGGCCTCGTACGGGTGAGCGCGCCGGTCGGCATGGTCGTCGTGCCGGTGTGGCGGGGCACGAACCAGGCCGACAACATCTCCGTGCTGTTCAGCAGCCGCAACCCGCAGTCGAGCCTGCTGCTCCAGCAGCTCGGCGGCGAGCTCGAGGTCGGCACGGACGACTGCACGGGCTCCCTCGCGTTCACCGACCGGGTGCCGTACGCCAACACGGTGGGGTCCGCGTGCACGGTGTCGGTGCGCCTTGGTGAGATCGAGGCCCGCAGCCGCAGCTTCGACGTCCTGCAGAACAGCGCGGGCTGAATCCGAGAGGAAGTGCCGTGCGCGTCCAGGTGAGCGTCGGGGAGGTCGACGGCACGCTGCTCGACGTCGCCCTCGACGTCGACGACGACCTTCCGGTCAGCCGCGTCTGCGCGGAGCTGAGCCGGGTCTCCGGGATGCCCGCCGAGGGGCTCTGGATCGGCGGCGAGCGGCTCGAGGACGACCTGCCCGTGGGGGAGAGCGCCCTCGTCGACGGCAGCGTGGTGCACCTGTCCGAGGCGGCCGCCCTGGCGGCGCCCGCCGGGCCGCCCACCCGCGGCTGGCAGCTGCGAGTGCTCAGCGGGCCCAGCAGCGGGCTGGTCGCCGAGTTGCCGATGGGCGACCACGAGCTCGGCCGCAGCAGTGCCTTCGGGTTCGCCGACCGGTCCATGTCGCGCCGGCACGCCCTGCTCCGCGTCACCGCCGACGGCGCGACCCTGCGCGACCTCGGCTCGGCCAACGGCACCACGCTCGAGGGCGAGCCCGTGCCCGAGGACGACGACGGCGTGGAGGTGGCGCCCGGGCAGATCGTGCAGCTCGGCGACACCCAACTGGTCATCGGCCCGGCAGCGGTCTCCGACGCCGCGATCGAGCCGATGGCCCCGGGCACGCGGGCCTTCGTGCGCGCCCCGCGTCTGCTGCCCTCCACCCGGGAGGCGCGCATCCAGCTGCCCAAGGAGCCGCAGGCGCGCGAACCGCGCCGGTTCCCGATGGTCATGATCATCGCGCCGCTGGTCATCGGCATCGTCCTGGCGACCGTGCTGAACTCGCCGATCTACCTCATGTTCGCCATCGCCAGCCCGGTGATGATGATCAGCAACACCGTGGCCGATCGCCGGCACAGCGCGCGCGAGAACCGTCGCGCCCGCGAGGAGTACGAGCAGGACCTCGCCCGCGCGCACGAGCGGATCGAGACCGCGGTGGCCGAGGAGACGCTCCGTCGTCGGGACGCCCACCCCGATCCGGGCAGCGCGTTGCTCACCGCCGTGCTGCCGGGCCGGCGGCTGTGGGAACGGCGCCGCACCGACCCCGACGCCCTCGACCTGCGGCTGGGGTCGGCGGACCTGCCGGCGCGGGTCGTGGTGACCGATCGCTCGGGCAGCGACGAGCCACCGGAGCAGCGCGTCGTGCGGGCGGTGCCCGCGGTCGTCCCGCTGCGCGAGGCCGGGGTCGTGGGCCTGGCCGGTCCGGCCGAACCGCTGGCCGGGCTGCTGCGGTGGGTGGTCCTCCAGCTCGCGGTGCACCACCCGACGCGCGACCTCGCGCTCACCGTGCTCGCGCCGCGCGGGCGCACCGACTGGAACTGGGTCCGCTGGCTGCCGCACCTGCGCGCGGCCGACGGCGAAGGGCCGGTCGCCTTCGTCGGCAACGACCCGGAGACGGTGACCGCCCGGGTCGGGGAGCTCACCGCACTGATCAAGGCCCGCCGGGAGGCGGCCGGCAGCGGCAGTCGCCTGCAGGCCGAGTCGTTCCCCGCGCAGGTCCTCGTCGTCCACGGCTACCGCCCGCTGCGCGCGACCCCAGGGCTGGCCCAGGTGCTGCAGGACGGGCCGGCGGTCGGCGTCTACGCCATCTGCGCCGACGAGGAGGAGCGGTTCCTGCCCGAGGCGGCCACGGCCACCGCCGTGTTCGACCCGGCGGAGGAGGCCCAGCTCGTCGTCCGGCGCAGCGGCCACGACCCGGTGCCGGCGGTGCTCGCCGAGCCGATCTCCGCCGAGCTCGCCGAGCGCGCGGCCCGGGCGCTGGCGCCGCTGCGCGACGTCAGCCTGGAGGAGGACGACGCCGTCCTGCCCGACAGCGTGCGGCTGCTCGACGTGCTCGGCATGGAGCCGCCCAGCGTCGACGGCATCCGCGCCCGCTGGCAGATGGAGGGGCGGACCACCCGCCTCGTGGTCGGCTCCGGGCTGCACGGCCCGTTCAGCCTCGACCTGCGCACCGACGGTCCGCACGGCCTGATCGCGGGCACCACCGGCGCCGGCAAGTCCGAACTGCTGCAGACGATGATCGCGTCGCTGGCGGTGGCGAACCGGCCGGACGCGCTGAACTTCGTGCTGGTCGACTACAAGGGCGGCAGCGCGTTCAAGGACTGCGTCCACCTCCCGCACACCGTCGGCATGGTCACCGACCTCGACGCGCACCTGGTCGAGCGGGCGCTCACCTCTCTCGGTGCCGAGCTGAAGTACCGCGAGCACTGGCTCGCACGGGCCGGCGTCAAGGACATCGACGACTACATCGACCTGCAGGCCCGCGAGCCCGGCCGCCCACCGCTCCCGCGGCTGCTCATCGTCATCGACGAGTTCGCCTCGATGGCCCGGGAGCTGCCCGACTTCGTGACCGGTCTGGTCAACATCGCCCAGCGGGGCCGGTCGCTCGGCATCCACCTCATCCTGGCCACCCAGCGGCCCAGCGGGGTGGTGTCGCCCGAGATCAGGGCCAACACCAACCTGCGCATCTCGCTGCGGGTCACCGACGGTGCCGACAGCAGCGACGTGCTCGACGCCCCCGACGCCGCCCGCCTCCCCAAGTCCGCCCCCGGCCGCGGCTTCGCCCGGCTCGGGCACGGCGCACTGGTCCCGTTCCAGGCCGGCCGGATCGGGGGCCGCCGCCCCGGGCAGGGCGCAGTCGCCGCCGCGGTGCCGTTCGTCGTCCCCCTGGGATGGCACCAGGTCGGATACGCGGCCCCCCAGAAGCCGAAGACGGCGACCCGTCAGTCCGACGTCGAGATCACCGACCTCTCCGTGCTGGTCGAGGCGGTGCGCGGCGCGGCCGTCGCGGAGGACGTGCCGGCCCAGCGCAGTCCGTGGCTGGAGGCGTTGTCCTCCCGCGTGCTGGTCTCCGAGCTCGACGCCCCCGCGGCCGGCGCCGCGTCGTCGGCCCGGCTGCCCTTCGGTCTGCGCGACCTGCCCGCGCTGCAGGAACAGCAGGTGGCCGCCTTCGACCCGGCCACCGACGGGCACCTCCTGGTCATCGGCTCGCCGAAGAGCGGCCGCTCCCAGTTGCTGCGCACGCTGGCCGGCTCGGCCGGCGCGCGCTGCTCGACCAACGACGTGCACCTCTTCGCGCTCGACTGCGGCAACGGTGCGCTGCTGCCCCTGGCCGACCTGCCGCAGTGCGGCGCGGTCGTCACCCGGACGCAGACCGAGCGCGCCGCCCGGCTGCTCGACCGGCTGAAGCGCGAGCTGGAGCACCGGCAGCAGGTGCTGGCCGAGAGTGGTTACGCCGACATCGCCGAGCAGCGCCGGTCGGCGCCCACCGAGGAGCGGCTGCCGCACATCCTGCTGTTCCTCGACCGCTGGGAGGGCTACACGCCGACCCTCGGCGAGGTCGACGGCGGCCGGCTCACCGACATCCTCATGGCGATCGTCCGCGAGGGCGCCTCCGCCGGGATCTCCGTCGTGATCACCGGCGACCGGTCGCTGGGCACCTCCCGGCTGGCGTCGCTCACCGACAACAAGCTGGTCATGCGCCTGGCCGACCGGGGCGACTACCCGCTCATCGGTGTGCCGACCAGGCAGGTGCCCGACCAGATGCCGCCGGGCCGCGCGGTCACCGTCGACGGCACCCTGGAGACCCAGGTGGCACTGCTGTCGGAGGACGAGTCGGGCCAGGGCCAGGCGGCCGCCATCGCGGAGATCGCCAAGGCCGCGCACGTCCGTGACGCGCTCGTGCCCCGCTCGGCCCGACCGTTCCGGGTCGACGTCCTGCCCTCGCGGATCACCTTCGAGGCCGCCTGGGAGATGCGGCCGCCCGAGGCCGGTGCAGGCTTCGCCCTCGTCGGGGTCGGGGGCGATGAGCTGACGGCCACCGGCCCGGACCTGATCGGCAGCGGCTCCTCGGGGTTCGTGGTGGCCGGCCCCGGGCGGTCGGGGAAGAGCAGCGTCCTGATGGCGATGGCGGAGTCGCTGCTCCGGCAGGGCACCTCCGTCGTCGTCTGCGCGCCGAAGGCCTCACCGCTGCGCGGGCTGGCCGGGCGCGAGGGCGTGCTCGAGGTGATCGAGGAGGCGTCGACGCCGGCGGACCGCTGGAAGGAGCTGCTCAACGCCGACCCGAACCTGCCGCTGGTGCTGCTGCTCGACGACGGCGACGTGCTGCGGGACTGCCCGGCGTCGGAGGTCTTCCGCGAGGTCGTGAAGGGTTATGCGGGCCCCGGCCGCAGCCTGGTGCTGGCCGGGAACGCCGACAGCATCTGCACCGGCCTCTCGGGCTGGCAGGTGGACGCCAAGAAGTCGCGGCAGGGCGTGCTGCTCTCCCCGCAGGGCAGCACCGACGGCGACCTGATCGGCGTGCGGGTGCCGCGCGGCGCGATCGGCACCCCGGTCCAGCCCGGGCGCGGGCTGCTCCACCTGGGCGACAGCTCCCTGCTCACGGTCGCGATCCCGGCACCTCCGACGCCGTGACGAGTTCCGGTGCGCGGCGCCCCGGGCTCTCGGTAGCCGCCGTCTTCAGCGCTGCCGTCTCGGCTCTCCACCGGGCCACCCGGCGGACGATCCGGGTCCGCGCGGTGGTCTCCGGGCTCGGAGTGGGCCTGGGCCTGGTGCTGCTTCTCGCGGGGGTCGCCACAGATGGCAGCACCTTCACGATCGGCGCGGCGATCACCGGTGCGGTCGTGCTCGCCGTGTGCCCTATCGCGGCCGCGGGCGTCTCGCGCTACTCGCTCCGTATGCGCCGCGTGGCCCTCCAGCTGATCCGCGACTCGGGCGTCCCCGCCGCGGAGTCGGCTGCCCGGCGCTGACGGGCCCTGACCCGGACGCGACTGAGGCCGCCTCGCAGCAGCGAGGCGGCCTCAGTGGGGATGCGGCGTGGTCAGCGACCGAGCGCGCTGGACAGCTGGGCGTCGGCGTCGCGGAAGGTCGCGGCGGCCTGGTTCAGGTAGGAGGCCATGCCGTCGAGACCCTCGATGGTCTTCTTGGCGCCGAGCGTGAACTCCTCGTAGGAGGACCGGAAGGCCTGGCTGGAGCTGTCCGTGACGTAGCCGTCGGCGACGAGCTGCTCGACGAGGCTCTGGAGCTGCCCCAGCATGCCGTCGATCTCGGTGCGCCCGTTGGTCAGCCGACCGGCCGCTTCTTCCATCTGCTGGTAGGTGACGTTGACATTCGCCATGGTGATTCCTATCGGGGAGGTCGGGGGTGCAACCGAGCACCGGTGGATCGGATACGTCTGGGACCGTAACAGCGGAAATGGCGGCCCGCGCCCCCTCCCCGAATGCCTGTGGACAGGCGCGCGGGCCGGGGAAAGCGCAACCGGTGGCGCGCATCCTGCACGCACGTGATCACCTGCTGGGAGCGCTGGGAGACGACACATCGCAGGGGCGACGCCCTCGACCGCCTCGCCGAGAATGGGGACGACGGCGCGGGCACGAGCACTGCTGTCCGCCGTGCCCCCGAACTGCGTCCGCGGCTGCCGGCCGGGCGGCGGGGGCGCGGCCGATCGGAGTCGCGGCCCGCGCCCACGACCTGTTTGCTGGACGACGGGCAGGCGCCGGACCTGCCGGAAGCGGAGCGCGCAATGGTGCACAGGCTCGTCGTCAGCTACGGACCGCCGGAGGATCCAGCCGCCTTCGACGCGCACTACCGCGACGTGCACGCGCCACTGGCCCGGCAGATGCCCGGCCTCGTGCGGTTCACCATCGGCCACGCGAGCGCCATGGATCCCTCGCAGCCGGCGCCGTACCTCGTCGCCGAGCTCGACTTCGACTCCGAGGCGGCGATGGGCGAGGCGTTCGGCTCGCCCGAGGGACAGGCCGCGGCAGCCGACGTCCCGGGCTTCGCGACCGGCGGCGCCACCATGACCCACTACGACGTGCAGACGGTGGTCTGAGCCGTGAACGGTGCACAGGCACTCATCCGCACGCTGGTCGGCGCGGGCGTCGACGTCTGCTTCGCCAACCCGGGCACCTCGGAGATGCACTTCGTCGCCGCGCTGGACGACGTCCCCGAGATGCGCGCCGTGCTGACCCTCTTCGAGGGCGTGGCCACCGGCGCGGCCGACGGCTACGCGCGCATGGCCGGGCGGCCGGCGGTGACGCTGCTGCACCTCGGGCCGGGCATGGCCAACGGGATGGCCAACCTGCACAACGCCCGGCGGGGCAAGGCGCCGCTGCTCAACGTCGTGGGCGACCACGCGCGCTCGCACAAGCGGCTGGACGCGCCGCTGGAGTCCGACATCGACTCGGTCGCCGGCACCGTCTCCACCTGGGTGCGCCGCTCGTTGTCGCCGGCCGACGTCGCCGCCGACGCGGCCGAGGCGGTCGCCGCCATCGCGACCGGCGGGATCGCCACGCTCGTGCTCCCGGCCGACGTCTCCTGGGAGGACGGCGCCGAGGTCGCCGACGCGCAGGCCGTCCGGCCCGTGCCGCACGTGGCGCCGTCGGTCATCGACGACGTCGCCGAGGTGGTGCGCACCGGGGAGACGGTCGTCCTCTTCCTCGGAGGCGACGTCATGGCGAACGAGGCCGGCCAGCTCGCCGCCGCCCAGGTCGCCGCCGGAACCGGCGCGCGCCTGGTGGCCGAGACCTTCCCGGCCCGGGCGGCTCGTGGCGCCGGCCTGCCCGAGGTGCACCGGCTGCCCTATCCGCCGGAGATGGCGATGGCCGCGCTCGCCGGGACCACCCACCTGGTGCTGGCCGGCACGACCGCGCCGGTGCACTTCTTCGGCTACCCGGGCGTGCCCGGGCACCCGGTGCCGGAGGGCTGCACGGTGCACGTGCTCAGCAAGCCGGGGGAGGACGGCGTCGCCGCGATGCAGGCACTGGCCGACGCCGTCGCGCCGGACGCCAAGCCCGAGGTCGCCGAGTTCGAGCGCCCCGAGCTGCCCACCGGGAAGTTGGACCCGCGCACGATGTCGGCGGTCGTCGGCGCCCTGCTGCCGGAGAACGCGATCATCGTCGACGAGGCGCTCACCTCCGGTGTCGGGCTGACCGAGATGACCTCGGCCGGACCGCGGCACGACGTCCTCTCGCTGACCGGCGGGGCGATCGGCGACGGGCTGCCCATGGCGCTCGGTGCGGCGGTGGCCTGCCCGGACCGGCCGGTGATCGGGATCCAGGCGGACGGCAGCGCGATGTACACGATCCAGGCGCTGTGGAGCTACGCCCGCGAGCAGGCGAACGTCACCACGATCATCTGCGACAACGGCTCCTACGCGATCCTCGAGCACGAGCTGGAGAAGGTGGGCGCGGCCTCCGACGGTGAGCGGGCGCGCAAGCTGCTCGACCTCGGCGGTCCGGGCCTGGACTTCGTGTCGATCGCGCAGGGGCTGGGGGTGCCCGCCTCCCGCGCGACGACCGCGGAGGAGCTGGCCGAGCAGTTGCGGAAGGCGCTGGCCGAGCCGGGGCCGCACCTGATCGACGCCGTCCTGAGCTGAGGATCCGGGCCCTCGGGCCCTGTCCCGGCCGCGCGGCGGGGATCAGCATCGGACCGGGTCCACCAGGACCCGGTCCGGGTGCCGGACGGTGCCCGGGCGCGACCCGGCACGAGGAGCCGTCATGAGCGTCAAGCTCCAGCAGGGACCGAGGACCGTGCACCAGCCCGAGGGCCATCAGCGGCACGTGCGGAGCAGCGCACCCCCGGCTGCCGGGCCCGGCGAGCCGGCTCCCGGCCGGCCGGTGGGGAAGCGGGGCAGCGAGCTCCGGTCAGGCCTGCTCGCCCTCGGGGTGATCGGCTTCATCCTGCTCGCCTTCACCGCCATGGTGCTGCTCACCGCGCTCGCGGGCGGGGACACCTTCCTGGGCTGACCCCGGAACTGCCTGCACCTGGTCCCGGAGGTTTGCGGGGACGTCGGGAGCGGAGCCGGTGATCGCCGACGCGATCGCCGTCACGGCGGCCTCCACGTCGCGGGCGACCCTGGCCCCGTCCTCGGACTCGGAGTCGTGGACGAAGGCGGTCACGCCGCGTCGCATGCCGCAGAAGTCGACGACGCCGCGCTCGATCTGCGTGGCGAAGGACTGCGTGTACCCGTGCCGCGCGAACGACTCCGCGGCGGTGCCGGAGATGGGCAGCAGGTGCGCCGTCACCCGGCCCAGCTGCGGGACGACGCGGTCGTCGTCGTCGTAGGTGAAGGCCCATCCTGCGATGAACACCCGGTCGATCCACCCCTTGAGCAGCGCCGGCACGGACCACCAGTACACCGGGAAGACGAGCACGAGGTGGTCGGCGGCGTCGATGCGCCGCTGCTCGGCGGTGACGGCGGGGTCTGGTACGCCCCGGGTGACGTAGGTGCGCCGGTCGCCGGGGCTGAACCTCGGATCGAAGCCCTCCTGCGCGAGGTGCGCGAGAGCCGACCCCTCGGTGCCGATCAGCTCGCGCAGCCGTCGGGCGGCGGAGTGCGTGAGCGAGTCGGGGTCGGGATGGGCGGTCACGATGAGCGTGCTCATGCTCCTGGTCCTCCAGAGGGCTCGTGGACCGGCGGCGTCCGGTCAGCCGCGGGGGCGGGCACGGGTGGCCGATCGAGGCGGTCGGGCGCGCATGTGCTGGCGGACCTTCTCCAGCAGGCGGGTGAGCTCGGCGCCGTCCCCGGGGTCGAGGGCATCGAGGAGGATCTCGCGGACGACCGCCATGTGCCCCGGCAGGATCGCCTGGATGAGCGTGGTGCCGGACGGGGTCAGCGCGACCACCGTGCTGCGCTCGTCCTCCGGCGAGGGTGCGCGGGTGAGCAGACCCCGCTTCTCCAGCTGCTGCACCTGGTAGGTCAGGCCACTGCGACTGTGCACGAGCCGGTCGGCGATGGCGGTCATCGTCTGCGTCCCGGCGGCGTCCTCGGAGAGGATCGCCAGGATCTGGAACTGCACGAAGCTCAGGTCGCCTGACTCGCGCAGCTGCGCCTCGACGCCGTGCTGGACCAGCGCCCCGGCCTCCAGCAGCGCGAAGTACGGCGCGAACTCCGCCGGTGGTCCGCCGTGGCCGGTGCTGTCCGTCATGCCCTCATCCTAGAGTTGCTTCGAATTTGACACATCCTCCGTCCGGGTCTACCTTCGAATTCGAAGCAACGGACGAGAGGAACGACGATGACCATCACCGAGACCCTGCACCACGAGGCCATGTGGTCGCCGACCACGCTGGGCCGCATCGCCCTGCCGCACCGGCTGGCCATGGCGCCGATGACCCGGAGCCGGGCGACCGCCGACGGCCGGGTCACCGACCTGACGGCGACCTACTACACGCAGCGCGCGTCGCTGGCGATGCTGATCACCGAGGGCACCCAGCCCTCGGAGGACGGGCAGGGCTACCTGACGACGCCCGGCATCCACACGGAGGAGCAGGCGCAGGCCTGGCGGGCGATCGCCGACTCCGTGCACGCCGCCGGCTCCAGCCTGGTGATCCAGCTGATGCACGTCGGCCGGGTCGCGCACCCCTCCAACACCCCGCACGGACGGCCGCCGGTGGCGCCCTCGGCGGTCGCCGCGCAGGCGCAGATGTTCACCGCCTCCGGCCCGCAGCCGATGCCGGTGCCGCGGGAGATGACCACCGAGGACCTCGCGCAGACGGTCGCCGACTTCCGCCGGGCCGCCCGCCTCGCCGTCGAGGCCGGCGCCGACGGCGTGGAGCTCCATGGCGCCAACGGCTACCTGCTGCACCAGTTCCTCAGCACCAACGCCAACCGGCGCACCGACGCCTACGGCGGCTCGGTGGAGGGGCGGATCCGGTTCCCCGTCGAGGTCGCGGCCGCGGTGGCCGAGGAGATCGGCGCGGACCGGGTGGGCTTCCGCATCGCCCCCGGCAACCCGTTCAACGACATCGTCGAGGACGACGTCGCCGCGGTGTACCCGGCGCTCGTCGACGCGCTGGCCCCGCTGGGCCTGGCCTACCTGCACGTCGTGCAGGGCGAGGACGACGCGCTGCTGCGCACCCTGCGCGACCGCTGGCCCGGTGGGCTGGTCGTCAACCGCAGCGGCGCCGACCTCGCCAGCCGTGTCCAGGACGTCGAGGACGGGCTGGCCGACGTCGTCACCGTCGGCGTCCTGGCCCTGGCCAACCCCGACCTGGTCGAGCGGGTGCGCACCGGCGCTCCGCTCAACGCCCCCGACGGCGCCAGCTTCTACGGCGGCGACGAGCACGGCTACACCGACTACCCCCGACTCGGCGCCTGACCGCGCCCTCCTGAGGAGATCCCCATGCGCGCCATCACGTTCTCGTCCTACGGCGGACCCGAGGTCCTCGAGCCCGCCGACCTCGACCGCCCGGTTCCGGGCCCCGGTCAGGCCCTGGTCCGGGTCGCGGCCACCTCGTTCAACCCCGTCGACGGCACCATCCGGGCCGGGTACCTGCAGCAGGTCCTCCCGCTGCGGCTGCCGCACGTGCCCGGGTTCGACCTCGCCGGCACCGTGACGGCCGTCGGGCCGGGCGGGCCGGAGGAGCTCATCGGTGCCGACGTCGTCGCGTTCCTCCCGATGACCGAGCCCGGCGCCGCGGCCGAGTACGTGCTCGCACCGGTCGAGCTGCTGACCCGTGCTCCGCGGTCGGTGCCGCTCGCCGACGCCGCCGCGCTGCCCTCGGCCGGGCTCACCGCCTGGCAGGCGCTGGTCGAGCACGCCGGGCTCGCAGCCGGGCAGCGGCTGCTCGTCAACGGTGCCGGGGGCGGGGTCGGCGGCTACGCCGTCCAGCTCGCCGCCGAGCTCGGCGCGACGGTGATCGCCACGGCGAGCCCGCGCAGCGCCGCCGCCGTCACCGCGGCCGGCGCGCACCAGGTGGTCGACCACACCCGTACGCCGGTGACCGAGGCGGTGACCGAGCCGGTCGACGTCGTGCTGAACCTGGTGCGCACCTCGCCGGAGGAGACCGCTGCGCTGATCGGGCTCGTGCGGCGCGGTGGGGTGTTCGTCTCCACCACGACGCCGGGGGAGGCCGACGCCGAGCGGGGAGTGCGGGCGAGCAGCGTCTTCGTCCGGAGCGACGCCGCCCAGCTGGCCTCGCTCGTCGACCGGGTCGACGCCGGCACGCTCCGGCTGGACGTCAGCGTCCGGTACCCGCTCGAGCAGCTCGCCGAGGTGCACGCGCGGGGCGAGGCGGGCGAGCTGCGCGGCAAGGTCGTGATCACGGTGGAGGAGCGGTGAGCGACTACAACGCGACGATCATCGCCGAGTTCCGCGCGAACGGCGGGCGGGTGGACTCGGCCGGCTTCGGCACCCACCTGGTGCTGCTGCACACCGTCGGTGCCCGGACGGGGCAGCCGCGGGTGAACCCGGCGATGTCGCTGCGCGACGGCGACGCCTGGCTGGTGGTGGCCTCGGCGGCCGGCGCGGAGAAGGACCCGGCGTGGGCGGTCAACCTCCGCGCGCACCCGCACACCGAGATCGAGGTCGCGACGGCGCACGGGGAGGCGCAGACGGTGCCGGTGACCGCCACCGAGCTCGACGGCGAGGACTACGAGACGGCGTTCGCCCGCTTCGTGCGCCGGTCCTCGGCCTTCGCGAACTACCAGCGCCGGGCCGGCGCTCGTCGTCTTCCGGTCTTCCGGCTGGCACCGTGGGAGTAGGAGCCGACCGCAGAGGGGGCGCTCAGTCGCCGGTGCGGTCCGGAGGGTCGAAGGTGACGTGCACGGTCTCGAAGCCCTTGAGCCGCTCGGCCTTCGCCTTGCCGGTGTAGCTGCGGCGGTCGCCGGGGGTGAGGTCGACGTCGTCGGTGAAGGGGGTGAGCAGCGCGCGCGGGTAGAGCTTGTCGACGCGCACCACGTTGACTTCCACGCACAGCACGCCGAACACCGCGGCCAGGTAGAGGAAGGCCAGCAGGCCGAGCACGAGGGCGAACACCCCGTTGACGGCGCTGGCGCTGTCCATCACGCGGCTGACGTACGTCACCCCGAAGGTCTGGAGCAGCTGCCAGAGGACGGCGGCGAGCAGTGCTCCGGGCAGCACGTCGCGCACGGTCAGCCGCCGGGTGGTGGCCAGCCGGAAGGCGAAGGTGAAGACCAGCGCGTTGACCAGGACGGAGGCGACGAGGACCAGCGCCCGGACGAGCATGCCGAGGGAGCCCGCGGCACCCGCTCCGAGCGTGGAGAGCGCGGTCGTGCCGATCACCGCCACCCCGGCGGTGGCCAGCAGTAGCAGGCTGCGGCCGCGGGCCAGGAACGGGTTGGGGCGGTTGTTCCGCGGCACGTTCCACGCGGTGTTCATGGTGTGCTGCACCGCCTGGGCGACCCCGAGCGCGCCGTAGAGCGCGCCGAGGATGCCGACCACGACGCCCAGGGTGCCGCCGCCGAGGCCCTGCGGCTCGCCCAGCTGATCACCGACGACGGGGAGCTGGCTGAGTGCGGAGTCGATCAGCCGCTCCTGCAGCTCCGGGTTCCCGGCCAGCACCGTGCCGAGGATCGTCGTGGAGAGCAGCAGCAGCGGGAACAGCGAGACGAACGCGTAGTAGGTGATCAGCGCGGCGAGGAACGGGCCGGAGTCGTCGACGTACTTGTAGACGACGGCGATCGGGAACCCGGCGACCGGATGACGGCGCTGCAGACGGTCGAGCCGGTCCGTGAGAGCCACGCGCGCAGTCGATCACGTCCGGCGCAGGCCTGCGCCCGGCCGGCTCGCGGCTCAGTTGATGCGCTGCATGTCCAGCACTTCGCCGTCGCGCACCCGGAAGCCGAAGTAGGAGTAGCTGTCGGCCCGCGTCGCGACCACGCCGGTACCGGCCAGGTCGGCGATGTCGTCCACGGTCACGTTCCGCCCCTGGCTGTCGTCCCAGTAGGAGGCGCCCGCGCCCTCCGCGGTCGGCACCTTCCGCACCTCGTCGCTGGGGTTGCGTCCGTAGTACTCGGTGCACCAGCCGCCCGCGCCGCCCAGCTCCAGCCCGTCGGCGAGGCAGGCCTCCTTCACGGCGGCCGGGCCGGTGATCCAGTCGAGCAGGTCGACGTAGACGGAGTCGTCGGTGACGCCGCGGATGATTCCCACGTGCTCGCCGTCCTCGAGCGGCTCGGCGGAGATCGGTTGCGTGCTCAGCACCTCGACCTGCTCGGTGGGCGTGAAGCGGCCGTACGCCCACTCATAGGTCACCTGTCCCCAGTGGCTCGGGCAGCAGTTCGCGTCGTCCTCACCGGTGGTTCTGCCCTCGACGGTCAGCAGGGAGTCGTCGATGGTCACGGCGGCACCCACGAAGTAGAACTCGTCGCCCACGACGTCCAGGAGCTGCGGGGTCTCCTCCTGGACGTCGAACACCACGAGCGTCTGCGGCCAGGTGGAGGTGATGTACGGGCAGACCAGCTGGATGACGGCTTCGGGTTGCTCGTCCCCGGTGAGATCGCCGGCGTGCACCTCGACGGTGGCCTCGTCCCACGTCGCGGCGCCCAGGCCGTCAGCGGTCCAGCTCTCACGGGACTCGCAGCCGGCGGGCCCGTAGGCCAGTTCCTTCCACTCCGTCTGGGACAGCTCGGGGAGTGCCGTCGTGGTCGGGAGGGTGAGGAGCTCCTCGAGCTGATCCGCGTCGAGGCGCTCCTCGGAGCAGCCGCTCAGCACGGCCACCGCCAGGAGTGCCGCGGTGAGGGGAACTGCACGGGTCCAGTGGCGGCGCATCGGTCCTCCGGGAGTGCGGCGGTCGGAGACGGTCCGCCCAGTACATCTGAGTTCGGCCGGCCGGCGCCGATGTTGAGCGAGGGCCGGCCACCGTCCCTGGTTCACCCGCGCGGGTGGAGATGGCCCCCTGCTTGTCCACAGAACCCGTGAACGGCGGCCCGCGGACTGATTCGTTTCCTTACAGTCCGACCGTTGATCATCAGGCTCGACGGGGGATGGCGTGCCGACTGCTCTGGATGTCGTGGACGGTGAGGTCCGCGAGCTGATCCGCCGGCGTGGGCTCGATCCGTTCCTGGACCCGGGCCCGGTGCGGCTGCTGGTGCGCGACGTCGTCGCCGACTACTCCGAGCGCTCGCTGAGCTCCGCGCTGCCCCCGATCGGCGACGTCGAGTCCGTCGTCCGCGACGTGCTGGACCGCGTGGCCGGCTTCGGGCCCCTGCAGCGCTACCTCGACGACCCCGAGATCGAGGAGATCTGGGTCAACGAGCCCGGCCGGGTGTTCATCGCCAAGCGCGGCCGCAGCGAACTCACGACGACGATCCTCGCGCCGGGGGAGCTCGCCGACCTGGTGGAGCGGATGCTGCGCACCTCGGGTCGACGCATCGACATGTCGACCCCGTTCGTCGACGCGATGATGCCCGACGGCTCACGGCTCCACGTCGTCATCCCCGACATCACCCGGCGCCACATGGCGGTCAACATCCGGAAGTTCGTGCTGCAGGCGCACTCGCTCGACGAACTGGTCGCGCTCGACACGATCACCGCCCAGGCGGCCCGCTTCCTCGAGGCCGCGGTCGCCTCGGGCCTGAACATCCTCGTCTCCGGCGGCACCCAGGCCGGCAAGACGACGCTGCTGAACTGCCTCTGCGCCTCGGTGCCGGCCCGCGAGCGGGTCATCACCTGCGAGGAGGTCTTCGAACTGCGCGTCCCGCTGCCCGACGTCGTCTCCATGCAGACCCGCCAGCCCAACCTCGAGGGCGCCGGGGAGATCCCGCTGCGCCGGCTGGTGAAGGAGGCGCTGCGCATGCGGCCCTCCCGCATCGTGGTGGGCGAGGTGCGGCAGGAGGAGTGCCTGGACCTGCTCATCGCGCTGAACTCCGGGCTGCCCGGCATGTGCACGCTGCACGCGAACAGCGCCCGCGAGGCCGTGGTGAAGATGTGCACCCTGCCGCTGCTGGCCGGGGAGAACATCGGGACGTCGTTCGTCGTCCCCACCGTCGCCTCGAGCGTCGACCTCGTCGTGCACGTCGGCACCGACGCCGACGGGCGCCGCCGGGTGCGCGAGATCGTCGCGTTGCCGGGGCGGGCCGAGAACGGCGTAATCGAGACCGCCGACGTCTTCACCAGCCGCGAGGGCCGCCTGGTCCGGGCCTCGGGCTATCCGCCGCACGCCGATCGGTTCGCCGCGGCGGGCTTCGACCTGCCGGCCCTGCTCGGCGGGTCGGTGTGACGGAGTCCGGCGCGTTCCTCGGGCTGCTGCTCGGCGTCGGACTGCTGCTGATCTGGCGCAGCGGCACCCGGGCGCCGAAGCCGCGCACCGATCCCCGCCGTCCCGGAAAGCGGCAGGAACTGCTGCACGCCGCCGGGCTGACCGGCATCAACGGCGCCCAGCTGCTCGCGCTCCAGGTGGGCGCCGCGCTGCTCGTGACCGTCGTCGTCCTGCTCACCACCGCCACGGTGACCGTGAGCCTGGTGTTCGGGATCTTCGGCTTCTTCCTGCCCTATCTGCAGGTCCGCCGGATGGCCGGCAAGCGCCGCGCCGACCTGCGCGAGGTGTGGCCGGAGGTCGTCGACAACCTGGCCTCGGCGGTGCGAGCCGGCCTCTCGCTGCCCGAGGCGCTCGGCGCGCTCTCCACCCGTGGGCCCGAGGTGCTGCGGCCGCCGTTCGCCCGGTTCGCCTCCGACTACCGCTCGAGCGGCCGGTTCGGGCCGTGCCTCGACCGGCTCAAGAGCGACCTCGCCGACCCTGTCGGGGACCGCATCGTGGAGACGCTGCGGGTGGCCCGCGAGGTCGGCGGCACCGACCTCGGGCGGGTGCTGCGGACGCTGGCGACCTTCCTGCGGGAGGACGCGCGGGCGCGCGCTGAACTGGAGACCCGGCAGGGCTGGGTGGTCTCGGCCGCGCGGCTGGCGGTCGCCGCCCCGTGGGTCGTGCTGCTGCTGCTCGCCACCCAGTCGACGACGATCGCCGCCTACGACTCGGCGACGGGCACCGCGATCCTGCTCGGCGGCGGCGCGGTGTGCCTGGTGGCCTACCGGCTGATGCTGCGGATCGGGCGACTGCCCGAGGACGTGCGGGTGCTCCAGTGAGCGCCGGCCTGCTCGGCATGCTGATCGGGCTCCTCGCGGCCACCGGTCTGCTGCTCGTCCTGACGTACGCGCCGCCGTTCCGCGCGGTGCGGCTGGTCGACCGGCTCGCGCCCTACGTCCACGACACCCCACCGCCGTCGCGGCTGCTGGGCACCGCGACCGAGCCCGGGATGCTCACCGCCGTCCGCCGGATCGTCGGCCCGTCGATCAGCAACGGCGCGCGCATCGTCGACCGCTTCGTCGGGGGCCGGGCCGCGGTGCGCCGTCGCCTGGACGCCCTCGGCGGTGATCTGACGGTCGAGGACTTGCGCATCGAGCAGGTCATCTGGGGCGGGGT
Source organism: Blastococcus sp. LR1 (assembly GCF_020166105.1). Classification (GTDB taxonomy): domain Bacteria; phylum Actinomycetota; class Actinomycetes; order Mycobacteriales; family Geodermatophilaceae; genus Blastococcus. The sequence goes on along the minus strand of NZ_JAIUJY010000002.1, from coordinate 100,466 downwards.
CGGGCTGCTCGGCACCGCCGTCGTCGCGACCGTCGGCTCGATCGCCGCCGGGAACGTCAACGTGCTGACGGCCGGGATGCTCTGCGTCTCCGGCCTCGTCGGTGGCGTGCTCGGCCGGGACTGGTGGCTCACCCAGCAGGTCAACCGGCGCGAGGAGCTGCTGCTCGCCGAGTTCCCGGTGGTCGCCGAGCTGCTGGCCCTGGCGGTGACGGCGGGGGAGAGCCCCGCGGCGGCGATCGCCCGGGTCACCCGGCTGTCGGGCGGCGAGCTGGCCCGCGAGCTGGGTGCGGCACTCGGTCGGGCGCGGGCCGGGGTACCCCTGGTCGACGCGCTGCAGCACGTCGCCGACCGCACCTCGCTGGAGCCGCTGGCCCGCTTCATCGACGGCCTGCTCGTGGCCATCGAGCGCGGCACCCCGCTGGCCGAGGTGCTGCGCGCCCAGGCCGCCGACGTCCGGGAGGCCGGCAAGCGCCGGCTGCTCGAGGCCGGCGGCCGCAAGGAGATCGCCATGATGGTGCCGGTCGTCTTCCTGGTGCTGCCGGTCACCGTTCTCTTCGCCCTGTTCCCGGGGCTGATCAGCATCGTCTCGCTGGCGCAATGAGCCGGCGGACCTGGAGAAAGGACGACGCCATGCGTCGCGTTCCGAGCACCCTTCTCGCCCTCGTGGACCGGATCCGCGGGGAGGACCCCGAGCGCGGGGACGTCCCCGGCTGGGTCATGGTCACGGTCATGACCGCGGCCCTGGTGCTCGCCATCCTGGGGGTGTTCCAGGACGCCATCGTGAACGCGGTGCAGAACGCGCTGAACTCGGTCACCACCCGCGGATGACGGCCGCCCTGCACGTTCCCGCCGCCGGGGCGGATCCGGCGGGGGACGAGGGCGCTCGCTCGGAGCGGGGGAGTGCCGTCGTCGACTTCGTGATGGTCTCGATGCTGATCGTCGCGCTGCTGATGGCGGTGCTGCAGGTGGCGGTCTACGTGCACGTGCGGAACGTCGTCACCGCCAGCGCGCAGGACGGCGCCCGGTACGCGGCGAACGCCGACATCGACTCCTCGATCGGCGCCGACCGCACCGTGCAGGTCGTCGCCCGCGCGACCTCGGTGCAGACGGCGCAGGGGCTCGACTGCACGTCGGTCGAGGAGCCGGACCCCAGTGGGTCGACGGTGGTCGTCGTGCGCTGCTCGGGCTCGGTGCCCTCGCTGCTGGCGGCGCTGGGGAACCTGCTGCCGCTGGAGGTCACCGGCCGGGCTCTCAAGGAGGGCTCGTGACCTGGTTGCGGCGGCGGCTCGGGATGATCGCGGACGAGACCGGATCGGCGCTGGTGGAGTTCGTCTTCATCGCGCTGGTGGTGTTCGTGCCGCTGGTCTACATCATCGCCGGGTTCTCGGCGGTGCAGCGCGGGGTGTTCGCCTCGCAGGCCGCGGCGCGGGAGGCCGGCCGGGCGATGGGCACCGCGCCGGACGTGGCGACGGGGCAGCAGCGTGCGCTGCGGGCGGCGCAGCTGGCGATGGAGGACCAGTCGGTGGAGGTCACCGACATGCGGCTGGCGTACGCGCCGGCCGGTGCCGACTGCGACGCGGCCGGGAGCTATCAGCCCACGCTGGCGCCGGGGGAGGAGTTCTCCGTGTGCGTGGTCGTGACCGTGCGGATCCCGATGCTGCCGGAGTTCATCGAGTCCAACACCGCGACCGGCCAGTTCGTCGTCGAGCGGGACCGCTACGTCGACGGCTGACGCCACCGCGTCACGGACATCCAATTGCGCACGACGAATGTGTGACAGCCTTCACGGTTCGGGTGTGGCTGACCGGGCAGATTACGCAGCGTACGTAACGCTTGAAGTATCTCCTCACCCACCTGGGTGAACGTGCTGTTCCGGTGTCCCGTAGTGATGGCTCTCAGTGACGAGCGCCCATAAGTTGCCGAGGGCGTCCGAAAGTCGAGCGGGAAGCAAGCTCCTCCCCCGAGGAGCGGGTGTCCCGACTGGGGATCTGCGACACCCGGAACAGGAGCCTGCCTGTGCGCCTCGCGCTTCCGTCGATGACGCCCGCCTTCCCGCTCGAGAGGGAAGGAGGCAGCCCCCCGGTCACGTGCCGGCGTGGCTGATCGGGCTCCTTACCCCTATGAGGCGTTCAGCGAGCTCGCCGGTCCGATGGAGGAGCCGCCCGCGGACGGCCGCGTCCGCTTCCGTCCGGTCACCACCGGCTGGGCCCGCGTCCGTGCCTGGCTGCTGGTCGTCGGCGCCTTCGTCTTCGAGCTGGCCTTCCTTATCTGGCTCCTGCAGCCGGCCCACTACCCGGAGTTCCTCGGCGATTGGCGCTCCGTCCTGGCCCGCGTGCTGCTGGTGAGCATCGGCATCGTCGGCGCCCTGCAGATCCTCAACGTCACGACCCTGGCCGTCGGCACGCTGAACGCCCGGGACCCGATCCCCATGGCGCCGCTGCCCGGCCGCCGGGTCGCGTTCCTGACCACCTTCGTCCCGGGCAAGGAACCGCTGGAGATGGTCCGCGGCACGCTCGAGGCCGCGCAGCGGATGCGCTACGACGGCCCGCTGCACCTGTGGCTGCTCGACGAGGGCGACGACCCGGCCGTGCGGGCGATGTGCACCGAGCTGGGGGTCCGCCACTTCAGCCGCAAGGGCGTGGCGCGCTGGAACCAGGAGAGCGGTCCGCACCGGGCGCGCACCAAGCACGGCAACTACAACGCCTGGCTCGACGCGCACGGCGACGACTACGACTTCTGGGTCTCGGTCGACACCGACCACGCCCCGCTGCCGAACATGGTCGAGCGGCTCGTCGGCTACTTCCGCGACCCCGACGTCGCCTTCGTCGTCGGACCGCAGGTGTACGGCAACTACGACAACGTCGTCACCCGCGGCGCGGAGTCGCAGCAGTACATGTTCCACAGCGTCCTGCAGCGGGCCGGCAACCGGCTGGCGTCGGCCATGTTCGTGGGCACCAGCAACGCCGTCCGCATTCCCGCGCTCAAGGCCATCGGTGGGCTGCAGGACTCGATCACCGAGGACGCCGCGACGAGCGTGGTCTGGCACGCCAACCGCAACCCGGAGACGGGCGCGCGCTGGAAGTCGGTCTACACGCCGGACGTGCTGGCGGTGGGGGAGGGGCCGACCACCTGGCGGGACTTCTTCACCCAGCAGCACCGGTGGGCCTGCGGCGCGGACCACACGATCCTGCGGCAGTTCCGGCGGTCCTTCTGGAAGCTGTCGCTCGCGGGCAAGGCCCACTACGTCACCCTGCTCGCCTACTACCCGTCGGCGGCGATCAGCTGGGTGCTCGGCGCGCTGAACCTGACCTCGTTCCTCCTCCTGGGCGTGGGCGGGCTGGACGTGACGGCCGACCTGTGGCTGATGCTCTACGTCAACTCCGCGGTGCTGCACATCGGCGTCTACTTCTGGAACCGCAAGCACAACGTGAGCCCGCACGAGCAGGAGGGTTCCTCCGGCCTCGCCGGCATGGCGATGTCGGCGATGTCCGCGCCGGTCTACGTCCAGGCGCTCAAGCAGGCGGTGCTGCGGCAGCAGCCCGGCTTCGTCGTGACCCGCAAGGGCGCGGTCTCCGGGGACCACGTCGGCGTCTTCCGCCGGCACCTGGTCTGGGGGGTGCTGATCGGCGGCGCCTTGATCGCCTCGGTGCCCCTCGGGTTCGTGCACCCGGCGATCCAGAGCTGGGCGGTCCTCGGCGCCGTCACGTGCCTCGCGCCGGTCGTCCTGTGGATCGGCGCGGCCGCGCGCCGGCCGGTACCGCTCCCGGTCGCGGTGGCCACACCGCAGTACCGCTTCGAGTCGAACGTCGTCCAGCCCCTGCCCGCCCCCGCTCCCGCGGCTGCGGCGCCCACCGTCCGTGCGACGACCCAGACGCAGGAGAGCCACCCGTGATCCGAGCCAAGCCCTCACCGATGCGGCGGCTCCGCAACGCGGCGCTGGTCTGCGTCACCGTCGCAGGCGTGACAGCGGCCAACGCGCCGGTCGTCGCCGACGCCGCCAACTACGCCTGGACCGAGTACGAGCGCCGGCAGGCGGACTACCAGGCGCAGCACGGCTTCTGGGAGACCGTCGAGCTGCCGGAGGAGTACCGGCTGTCCGCCGTCCACGCGGCGCTGCTCCACACCGGCAAGGTGCTGCTCATCGCCGGCTCGGGCAACAACGCCGCGCGGTTCGAGGCAGGCACCTTCAGCTCGGTCCTCTGGGATCCGGTCACCGGCGAGGTCGAGGAGATCCCGACCCCCGAGGACCTCTTCTGCGCCGGGCACGCCTACCTGCCCAACGGCAACCTGCTCATCGCCGGTGGCACCCAGGAGTACGAGCAGCTCGAGGAGCAGGTGGACCGTGCCGCGGGTGTCCTGTCCCTCACCAACGACCACGACCAGCCGCTCACCCTGCCCGCCGGCACGGAGTTCGTCTCCGGGCGCCTGATGTACCGCTCCACCGAGGACGTCACGCTCCCGGCCGCGCACCGGATGGCCGACGGCTCCGCGATGGGCGGTGTCGGCGAGGTGTGGATCGAGGCCGAGGGCACCGGCGACGAGTACGTCATGGACGAGGCCCGCAAGTTCGGAGTCCGCGGCCTGACCGGGGACCACATGGGGCAGGTGCACGCCGAGGCCGGCACAGTGACCAAGGAGAAGCAGAACTTCCAGGGGCTCGACGCCTCCTACGAGTTCGACGTCGCCACCTCGACGTACCGGCGCACCGGCCGGCTCGACGAGCCGCGCTGGTACCCGACGCTGATCAACCTGCAGGACGGCCGGATCCTCGCGGTGTCCGGGCTCGACGAGTACGGCCGCGTCCTGCCCGGCGACAACGAGATCTACGACCCGGGCTCGCGCACGTGGACCGACCAGCCCGAGCTCTTCCGCTACTTCCCGACCTACCCGGCGCTGTTCCGGCTGGCCGACGGCCAGCGCGTCTTCTACAGCGGCTCCAACACCGGCTACGGCCCGGCCGACGAGGGGCGGCAGCCGGGCATCTGGGACCTGTCGGACAACAGCTGGGTGGACGTGCCCGGGCTGGAGGACCCCGAGTACAACGAGACCAGCTCCTCCTTCTTCCTCGCGCCCGTCCAGGACCAGCGCGTGGGCATCGTCGGCGGCGGACTGGTCGGGGACAGCGACGAGGCGACCGCCCGGTTCAACGTGGTGGACCTGAGCCGTGACGACCCGCGGTACGAGCCCGCGCCGGACCACCCGAGCCCGGCCCGGTACATCAACGCCGTCACGCTGCCGGACGACACCACCCTGCTGACCGGTGGATCCGGGGGCTACCGGGGGAACGGCGAGAGCGACCTCCACCTGACGACGATGTACGACCCGGACTCCCACACGCTGCACGAGGCCGCGCCGAACCAGGTGGGTCGCAACTACCACGCGACGGCGCTGCTCCTGCCCGACGGCCGGGTCATGACCATGGGCTCGGACCCGCTGTTCGCGAACGCGGAGGGGACGAAGTCCGGCACCTTCGACACCCGGCTCGAGATCTACTCACCGCCGTACCTGTTCGCCGGCGACCGTCCCGAGCTCACCGACGCACCCGAGGAGGTCGACCGGGGCGGGTCCTTCGCCGTCGAAGCGGACGGTGCGGTCACCGAGGCCAGGTTGCTGCGCCCGAGCGCCGTGACCCACCAGACCGACACCGAGCAGCGCTCGGTCGCCCTCGACGTCGCGCCGGGCCGCGGCGGCTCGTACGAGCTCACCGTCCCCGCCGAGGAGGGCCTGACGCCCGCCGGCTGGTACATGTTGGTCGTGCTCGACGACCGGAACGTCCCCTCACCCGCCCGCTGGGTGCACGTCGGATGAGCCGGTTCCTCCCCAGGGCCCGGGCCGGAGCGGTCGCGTTGGCCGCCGTGGGTCTGGTCGCGTGCGGCACGTCCGGGGACCCGCAGAGCGGCGGCCCCTCGTCCGCCCCCGCGAGCGCGCCCACCGAAGAGCAGGGGCGGCTCTCCGGGGAGCTCTGGACGAACCCCGACGGGCACGGTCCGGTCGCCGTCCGGGAGGCGGAGGCGCAGGGGCGGGACGACGAGGCCGCCGCACTGGCCCCGCTGGGCGAGCAGCCCACCGCGACCTGGTTCACCAACCCGGGCGACCCCTACGTCGAGGTGGAGCGGCTCTCGCTCGCGGCCGCCGAGGCGGGGGAGATGCCGGTCCTGGTCGCCTACTACGTGCCGAACCGGGACTGCGGCTCCTACTCGGCAGGCGGCGCCCCCGGCGTCGACGCCTACCTCTCGTGGGTCGGCAGTTTCGCCGCGGCCCTGGGCGACCGCCCGGCCGTCGTCGTCCTGGAGCCGGACGCGGTCGCCCAGGCGATCGAGGGCTGCGCCGGCGTGGACCCCGCGGAGCGGTACGAGTGGCTCTCCGAGGCGGTCCAGATCCTCGACCGGCAGCCGGAGACCCGCATCTACGTCGACGCCGGCAACTCCACCTGGGTCACCGACCTCCCGGCGCTGTCGGACGCGCTGCGGCGCAGTGGTCTGGCGGACGCGGACGGCTTCTCGCTGAACGTGGCGAACTTCCGGGCCACTGACGAGAGCGCCGAGTTCGGGGCGGCGCTCTCCGAGCAGCTGGAGCGGGACGGCCTGCCGGGCGTCCACTTCGTCATCGACACCAGCCGCAACGGTGCCGGCCCGCCACCGGAGGACGGCAGCCCCGACCACTGGTGCAATCCGCCGGGCCGCCGCCTGGGCGAGGCGCCGACGACGTCCGCGGGCCTCCCGCGGGTCGATGCGCTGCTGTGGATCAAGCAGCCCGGCGACTCGGACGGCACGTGCCGCGGCGCTCCGCCTGCCGGCCAGTGGTGGCCGCAGGCAGCCCTGGAGCTGGCCGGCGACTGAGTGCCGGCCACGGCGACGACGAACCAGCGGAACTGATGCGACCATGACCGCATGTTCCGGATCGCAGCACAGGCACGGCGCAGCTTCCACGCCCCCGGGGAGCAATGCGTCCTAGTCGGCGGATGACCACGTCCGCCGGGCGCCTCCCGCAGGAGGTTTCCGTGACCAAGCGCTACCGCATCAACGACCCCGACCCGCGTCCCGACCGCACGGACGCCACGCCGTGCTGCGAGGCCGGCGACCCCGAGGGCTGGGGCTTCGTCTGCACGATGGAGCCCGGCCACGACGGCGATCACGTCGCCGGGACGGGGGTCGTCATCGGGGAGGTCTGGCCCCGGTAGGGGCGGCGTGCACGGCGAAGGCTCCGTCGTCGGACGGGGCCTTCGCTCTGCGGTCGGGGCCGTCAGGCGCTGCGAACGGGGCGTCAGCCCCACCAGGGCATCTCGACGTCCAGGATTGCCTCGCTGTGGTCGGCCAGGAGGTCGCGGATCCGAGGTGCGTCCCGCTGCAGCCGCGCCTCGACCTCGTCGGGTTCGTCCTCCCAGCCGTGGTCATCGACCTCCACGGTCACCAGCACGCCGCCCCGGTTCGAGGCGGAGAGCATCTGGGTCAGCGCCTCGTTCCAGACGGCGGAGGTGCCGTCGTCCAGCGCCAGCACGCCGCCGTTCCCCTCGTACAGGGTGCGGACGGTGGTCGCTTCCTCCTCCAGCCACAAGCGCGCAGCCGCCTCGGCGTCCTCCGCGGTGGGATAGCGCGTCACCGTGGCCCAGATGTCCAGCTGCCCGAGGTCGTCGTCGCGGTTCTCGTTCAGCCGCCGGGACTGCAGAGGAGCGGCGACGTCGTCGTCGTAGGAGAAGAAGGGGTCCCGCCCCTCTCCGTCGGAGACCCAGAACGAGGAGAGCTCGAACTCCTCCGCCCCCGGAAGGGCGAGCGGCGCGCGGGTGCCGCCTGCGTTGGCCTCATCCACCACCACCCAGACGGCGGAGGAGACCGCGAGGAGGGCGGCGACCGAGGTGTACGCCACCACGAGCGCGCCCGCCGGCCGGCGCCCGGGGCCGAACCGGCGTCGCCGCTCGTGGTGGCGGCGCAGCTGAGAGCGGGCCAGAAAGAAGGTCCCGGCGGCCGCGGCGAGCACGAGCAGCCAGGTGACCGCGGAGAGGAGCCACCCCGTCGCGCTCATCTTCCAGGCGCGGTGGGCTGACGCCGGGTAGACGCCGTAGCGGTCGCCATCGGACGGGTCGCCCTCGGCGATCGCCTCGCCGTATGGGGTGTCCAGGTAGTAGTTCGTCCCGCCACCGCGGCCCGAGCTCTCCTCCTCGCGCGTGACGTAGGTGTCCTCGCCGACGGTGAGCACGAGGCCGCCGCCGCTCAGGGCGCGCACCCCCTTGTAGGCCTCGACGGCCATGCCCGGCGTGAACACCAGCAGGGTGACCAGGCCCGCCACCGCGGCGACGGAGATCCGCTTGGGTCCACCGCCACGGCTCGGGCGGAACAGGGGCGCGGTCGCCGCCGCCTCCGCGCCTCCGGGCAGGAAGCGCACCGCCCACGCCGCGACGAAGAGGATCGCGGCCGGCACACCCAGCACCACGGGGAGCAGCGGGCCCCACTTCTCCTGGATGCGGAAGCCCACGCTGTCCGAGGGGGCGTTGCTACCGGCGGCCAGCAGCATCGCCAGGACAGCCGGGAAGATCAGCAGCACCAGCAGCAGTGCGGCCCGCTGCAGTCCGGCGCGGGCCCGAGCCGGCCCGCTCGAGGACGGGGTGGGAACGGACGGCAGGGCCGGCCGATGCGCGCGCGGGCTGCGCCGCTGCCACTTCTTGCGGTCGGTCACGCGGCTCACCGGTGTCGTCGGGAGGCCGGCGGACCGGGGCTCGCGAGCTGCTCGACCGCGCGGGTGAACTCCTCGGGCTGCCGGGTGGCCACGCGCCACAGGCGCCCGTCGCCGCCTCGGGCGGAGGGGCGTTCGACGTAGCGCGGGTTCATCACAGGCTCCCGATGGCGAGCAGGTCCTCGCGGTCGATGCTGGTGAGCAGGAGCAGGGCGACGAGCTGGTCGACGTTCCCCGCAGCGGTGTCCAGATGCACGCCGCGCTGCGCGCCGCGACGGGCGACGACCCGACCTTCCGTGGTGGTGACGGTGACGGCGGAGGGCCCCGTCGCCCGCAGCCACCAGGTGCGTCCGTCCTCCAGGACGACGCGGGCGCGCTTGCGCTCCCGCGAGAAGCCGGTGACGTTCTTCCACCAGCCCTCCAGGCCAGGCCGGTCGACGACTCCCCGCACGGGCACGCCGTCGACGGTGCCGTCCACGGTGAGCCGGCCGTTGAAGTGGAACCGGTACCGGTACTGAGGATCCTGGACGGCCGGAAGCGGTCCGGTCAGCGTGAGCCTGCCTGCCGGCGCGTCCACGACGCGGACGCGCGTGCTCGAGAGCACGCCGGCCCACCACGTCCCGCCGGGTCCACGCCAGCAGTTGCTGGCCAGCAGGTCGGGCAGACGGGCCGAGTCGCTCTCCACCGGCGCGGCGACCAGGACCTCCTGGAGACGGCTCATGCGGCGCCGTCGGCGAGCACGCTCATGTCCACTCCTCGATCGGTCGGCGGAAACCATAACCGGGATACGGCCCGTCCTGGTCTCGGGCTCCGGAGCCCCGTGGACAGCTGCACGGGGAGTCACGGGAGGGCGTACCGGGTCGCTCGTACAGGTGACGCGTGCTGTCGTCGACGGCCCGCCGGCACCTACGTTGAGCGACGTGAACTCCGGCAGGTCCGTTCTCCTCGGCTTGCTGACCGCACTCGTCTGCCTCTCGGCGTGCAGCGCAGACCCGTCACCCGAGCGCGAGACGCGGGCGGCGCTGCCGGACTACGCGCCACCCGCGGGGGCGCCGTCCCTGTGCGCAGGTCTGGCCGGGTCGACCCACTTCCTGGACATCCCCGCGGCCATGGGTGAGCTGACTGCCGGCATCGGCGGTGTCGACGGGCGCAGCCGCCTGGCCGCGGCCCGGGGCGAGCTCCGTGGCCTGGTCGCCGAGCTGCCCGCGGACGAGCACCCCGAACTGCGCGCCGCCGGGGACCGCGTCGTCGCCGCGCTCCTCGAGCTGCTCGGACCCACGTTGACCGACGACACCCGGACAGCCGTGCTGTCGAGCATGGACGACTTCGTGGCCGAGCTGCAGCCGGCCTGCGGGTTCCCCGCGTGAGAGCCGCCCGGATCGGTGCGTGCGCCGTGCTCGTGGCCGCCGTCGTCCTCGGTGTGCCCTCCGGAGCCGCCGCCGACCCCGCCCCGGAGCCGTGTCTCGTCGACGGGACCCGCGGGGTGGTGCCGGACGGTTTCGTCCTCGACGCCTGCGTGGAGACCGGCGCGATCACGCTGCGGAATCCGCTCGACGTGCCCGTCAGCGTGCGGGTCAGCGGCGACCTGGGGGCGCCGGAGCGGCGCGTCACCGCCGGCGGCGCGAGCGCCGCGGTCGGCCGGGGCACAGTCGACGCGCCGGTGCTCGCTCCCGGCGATGTCGTGCGCTGGAGCCGTGGACCGGGCGCCGGTGAGCTCGTCGTCGACGTGCTCGACCGGGCTTTCTCGCTGCCGGTGATGTCCGAGCTCGAGCCACTGGCCCCGCGCCTGGCCGGGCACCAGGACCTGACCGGTCTGGTGGCGGCCGTCGGTTCGGCGGTCGCCGCCCGGACCGACTGCATCGAGGGCCGGAGCGTCATCGAACGGGTCGCGTGCGACCTGCGCGCCGCCGACGCGATCGGCACCGCCGTCGCCGGGCAGGTCCCCGCGGACGCCGTTCCCGCGGTCGTCGACCGGGTGCTCGACCCCGCTCGGTGGGAGGCGTGGATCGCGGCCGCCGCCGAGGCCGCCCCGCAGGTCGACGCCGGTCAGCGGCGCCTGGTCCAGACCGAGGCGCCCCCGCCCCCGCCTCCGCCGCCCGTCGCGGCGCCGGCTCCGGGCTCCGCGCCGGCTCCGCGCCCTGCGCCGGCTCCGGGACCTGCGCCGGTTCCCGGTCCTGAGCGGACCGCGCCGGCGCCCAGCCCGGTTCCTGGGCCGCTGCCCGTGCCGCTCCCCGCCCCTGTTCCGCTTCCGGCTCCGCCTGTTCCGCTGCCGGCGCCGCCGCGGGTGGACCTCCGGGAAGAGGCCGAGCGCTGGCTCCGGGAGTTGGCCGAGCGCGCAGAGCGCGCCCGCGAGGCCGTCCGTGAGGAGCAGAAGAACCACGACCGCGGAGGTCGCGGGGGCAGGTGAGCGACCCGGCGGGTCACGACGGCGGTGCGCCGCGACCCGCCGTCGGAGTCAGGCTCCCCGCTCGACCTCGGCCTGCACCACGCCCCGGACCGCCTGCAGCAGCGAGTCCTCCGAGGTGTCACCGTTCGCCAGGGCGGTACGTGCCTGGTCGCTCACCAGGCTGCCGTCCACCGTCTCGAGCCAGGTCAGCTCACCCCCGACGCGTCGCCCCACCCGGAAGCCATCGCCGTCGGGGCCCACCACGTACTCGTCGCCGTCCACCTGGATCGTCATCTCGTCGGTCATGCCCGCACCCCTACCCGCGAGGACCCCGGTTCCACGCAGGCGGTTCTCCGCCGGACCGCGCGGACTCTGCGTTGCCTTCCGGTCACCGAGCGCTGGCGCGTCGGCATCCTCAATCCGGGTAGTTCCGGACGCAGCGGTTCTCCGGCGCCATGGGGCCGCTGTCGATGGGACGGGTGAGCCCCGGGCGCCGGATCCTGGGTCCGCGAGAAGAGCGGAGGGCACACGTGGGCGATGAGCCACGGCATCACGAGCTGCCCATGGATGCCCGGCGCCCGCGGACCGGGGAGTCCGCCGACGGAGCCCTGGTGGCTGCAGTGCTCGATGCCCTCCCGTCGCCGACGCTGCTCATCGATCCCGACGGGATCGTGCTGCTGACCAATCTCTCGTGGCGTGTCTGGTCGGACTCCATCGGTGACCCCCGCTTCCAGTTCGGGGTCGGCGGGGACTACTTCGCCTCGGCGCTGCGGGTCATGCGCGACGAGCAGGCCACCCGCGCCCTCATCGAGGACTTCCGCGAGCTCTCCCGCGGTGCCCGCGACAGCGTCTCGGCCGACTACGCACTGCCCACGGACACCGGCACCTACTGGTTCCACCTCGTGGCGTCGCGCGTCGACCAGGCCGGCCACATCGTCGTCACGCACACCGACGTCACCTCGCGCGTGCAGGCCGAGCGCACCTCCGCCTGGCAGGCGCGCCACGACTCGCTCACCGAGCTGCCCAACCGGGCCCATCTGCACGAGCTCATCGACCTCGAGCTCGCCCGCGCCGATGCTCCGGCGGTCGCCGTTCTCTTCCTCGACGTCGACGGGTTCAAGGACGTCAACGACTCCCTGGGCCACGACATCGGCGACGACCTGTTGCGCCAGCTGGCCGGGCGGCTGCTCGCCGTCACCCGCGCCCAGGACACGGTGGGCCGGCTCGGTGGCGACGAGTTCGTGGTGCTGAGCCGCGACTGCGACGTCGACGGCGCGGCGATGCTCGCCCAGCGCTGTCAGGCGGCCTTCGACCAGCCCTTCGTGCTCGGTGGCCGCACCCACCGGCTCAGCGCGAGCATCGGCATCGCGGCGGCGCCGGCCGGGGCCGCCGGCCTGCGCTCCACCGACCTGGTGCGCGACGCCGACCTGGCGATGTACGACGCCAAGGCCGCCGGGCGCAACCGGGTCCGGGTGTTCAGCCCGGAGCTGAGGGCTCATGTCCAGGGCAAGATGCAGCTGGCCGGTGAGCTGCGCGACGCCATCGCGGACGGGCAGCTTGTGCTGCACTACCAGCCGATCCTCCACGTGCCGAGCAACGAGTACAACGGCACCGAGGCGCTGGTGCGCTGGCAGCACCCCGAGCGCGGACTGCTGTTCCCGGGTGAGTTCCTGCCCGTCGCCGAGCAGTACGACCTGCTGATGCCGCTCACCCGGTGGGTGCTGCGGGACGTGGCCCGGGAGAACGCCGTGTGGCGCGGGCAGGGGATCAACCTGGTCGTCGGCGTGAACATCCACGCGCGGCACCTGTCCACGGGAACCCTGGTCGACGACGTCCTCGCCGCGCTGGCCGAGTTCGAGATGCCGCCGAACCATCTGGTCTGCGAGCTGACCGAGACGTCCGTGGCCGAGGACCCCGAGTTCGCCGCGGTCCAGCTGGCGCAGCTGCGCGACCTCGGCATCGAGGTGTCCATCGACGACTTCGGCAGCGGCTTCTCCTCCCTCGGGCAGCTGGTCAACCTGCCCACCGGCGTCCTGAAGATCGACCGCAGCCTCATCGCGTTCAGGGAGGGCCGCGAGGCCCACGCGGCGGCGGCGATCGCAGCGATCGTGGCCCTGGGCAGCGCCTGCGGCACCCAGACCCTGGCCGAGGGCGTCGAGACGGCGGAGCAGCTGGGCTGGCCGTCGAGCTCGGCTGCACCTTCGCGCAGGGCTACCACCTCGCCCGGCCGATGCCCGCGTCCGAGATCCCCGGCTGGATGGCCGCGCGCGGCGGCGGCCGGCGGCCGCGCCCCGGGTCGGTCCTCCCCGCCGGACAGGCCGCGGAGCGGCTGACGCCCCAGGCGTGAGCGCACCCGACGGCTCCCGGCGTCCGCGCACTACCCTGGGTCGCTGTGGCTGCTGACTTCTCCGTCGTCCTGGACGAACTCGACACGACCCTGAAGTCGATCGAGGCCGTCCTCGACGTCGACCGGCTGCGCCGGGAGGTGGCCGAGCTCGAGCAGCAGGCCGCCGCGCCCGACCTCTGGGACGACGTCGAGGCCGCCCAGGCGCTCACCTCCAAGCTCTCCTACATGCAGGGCGACCTGCGCCGCGTCGAGGAGCTGCGCAGCCGGCTCGACGACGTCGCGGTCCTGCACGAGATGGCGGTGGAGGAGGACGACGAGGGCACGGCCGCCGAGGCCGAGCGGGAGCTGGTGGCGCTGCGCAAGCAGCTCGACGAGCTCGAGGTCCGCACCCTGCTGTCGGGGGAGTACGACTCGCGCGAGGCGCTGGTGACCATCCGGTCGGAGGCCGGCGGTGTCGACGCCGCGGACTTCGCCGAGATGCTCATGCGCATGTACCTGCGCTGGGCCGAGCGCCACAAGTACCCGACCGAGGTCCTCGACATCAGCTACGCGGAGGAGGCCGGCATCAAGTCGGCCACCTTCTCGGTGAAGGTGCCCTACGCCTACGGCACCCTCTCGGTCGAGCAGGGCACGCACCGGCTGGTGCGCATCTCGCCGTTCGACAACCAGGGCCGGCGCCAGACGTCGTTCGCCGGTGTGGAGGTGCTGCCGGTGGTCGAGCAGACCGACCACGTCGACATCCCCGAGAACGAGATCCGGGTCGACGTCTTCCGCTCCTCGGGCCCCGGTGGGCAGAGCGTGAACACCACCGACTCCGCCGTCCGGATGACCCACATCCCGACCGGCATCGTGGTGTCCTGCCAGAACGAGAAGAGCCAGATCCAGAACCGCGCCGCCGCCCTGCGCGTGCTCCAGGCGCGGCTCCTCGTCGTCCGCCAGGCCGAGCAGCGCGCCGAGATGGACGCGCTCAAGGGCGAGGGCAGCAGCTGGGGCAACCAGATGCGCTCCTACGTGCTGCACCCGTACCAGATGGTGAAGGACCTGCGGACCGAGCAGGAGAGCGGCAACCCCGGGGACGTGCTGGACGGCGGGATCGACTCCTTCATCGAGGCCGGCATCCGGTGGCGCCGTCAGCAGGAAGCAGTGCCCGCCAACTGAGACCCCTCGGCGCCGCCTGTCGCGGACGTCACTGATCCGGCGCCCCGGGGAGCCGGATGCCACCCTGTGTGACATCCGACCCGGCGGATGCGGCGGCGTCGTCACAGTCCGCGAGAACGTCTCCCGGCAGGTCGCGGCCAAAGGCGCAAGAGCGGGGCCTCGGGCTAGTAGCGTGGTCCCTCGTGATCGAAATGCAACACGTCACCAAGCTCTACCCGGCGAGTGGCCGGCCGGCGCTGGACGACGTGACCACCGAGATCGACAAGGGGGAGTTCGTCTTCCTCATCGGCTCCTCCGGTTCGGGCAAGTCGACGTTCCTGCGGCTGCTGCTCAAGGAGGACGACCCGACCTCGGGCACCGTCTCCGTGAACGGCAAGACGCTCAACACCATGAGCAAGTGGAACGTGCCCAAGCTCCGCCGGACCATGGGCTGCGTCTTCCAGGACTTCCGCCTGCTGAGCAACCGCACGGTGGCGCAGAACGTCGCCTTCGCCCTCGAGGTCATCAACAAGCCGCACCGGACGATCAAGCGCGTCGTCCCGGAGGTGCTGGAGATGGTCGGGCTGGAGGGCAAGGCCAACCGGCTGCCCGGCGAGCTCTCCGGTGGTGAGCAGCAGCGGGTGGCGATCGCCCGCGCGTTCGTCAACCGGCCGCTGGTGCTGCTGGCCGACGAGCCGACCGGAAACCTGGACCCGGAGACGAGCGAGGGCATCATGCTGCTGCTCGAGCGGATCAACCGGACCGGCACCACGGTGATCATGGCGACGCACGACTACCACATCGTGGACTCCATGCGCCGCCGCGTCATCGAGCTCAACGGGGGAGTCCTGACCCGCGACCAGTCGCGCGGTGTGTACGGGGTCGGCCGCTAGGCCACCGCAAGTCGTCACGACCACGTGCCGCTGACGTCGAGGCGATCGCCTCGCCCCGTGAGCGAATCCAGATAGGGAATCCATGCGCGTCAACTTCGTGCTCTCCGAGGTGGCCTCCGGGCTGCGTCGCAACCTGACCATGACGGTCGCGATGATCCTCACGACGGCCATCTCGCTCGGCCTCATGGGCACCGGCCTGCTCATCGCCTCGATGATCTCCGAGATGAAGGAGATCTACTACGACAAGGTCCAGGTCTCCATCTTCCTGGCCGACGACGTCACCGAGGAGCAGCGGCAGACGATCCAGACCGAGCTGGAGTCCTCCGACGAGGTCGCGGGCTTCATCTACGAGTCGCGCGACGAGGCCTACGAGCGCTTCCGGCAGCAGTTCGCCCAGCAGCCCGAGCTGGTGGAGAACACCCCGCCGGACGCCCTGCCGGAGAGCTTCCGCGTCGAGTTGAAGAACCCGGAGCGCTACCAGGTCATCGCCGCCGCCTTCCCGAACGGGGAGAACGGCGTGGACCAGGTGCGCGACGAGGGCGACTTCCTCGATCGGTTGTTCAGCCTGCTCAACGGCGCCCGGAACGCGACCATCGCCGTCGCCGGTGTCCAGGCCGCCGCCGCGCTGCTGCTGATCTCCAACACGATCCAGCTGGCCGCGTTCAACCGGCGCAACGAAACGAACATCATGCGGCTGGTGGGCGCCTCGCGCTGGTACACGCAGCTGCCGTTCATCCTGGAGGCCGCGCTGGCCGGCCTCATCGGTGGTCTGCTCGCCGTCGGCGGGCTGGTGCTCACCAAGATCCTCTTCGTCGACCGCACGCTGGCCGGGCCGATCAAGGCGGGCATCATCACCGGCATCGACTGGGGCCAGATCGCCTGGACCGGCGGGATCATCACCGCCGCGGGCGTGCTGCTGGCCGGCGTCGCCTCGTACGTGACGCTGCGGCTCTACGTCCGCCTGTAGCAGAAGGACCCCGTTCTCCTCACCCCTCGCACGCTCGGGGCGAGCCTCTGAACGGGGCCGTTCCAGAGGGCCAGGTCTCGGGGCGCAGTAACCTCTAGCCATGCCGCGCGAAAAGGGCCAGAAGTACATCGCCCAGAACAAGAAGGCGCGGCACGACTACTCGATCCTCGACACGTACGAGGTGGGCCTGGTGCTCACCGGCACCGAGGTGAAGAGCCTGCGTGCCGGTCGCGCCTCGCTCGTCGACGGCTTCGCCTCGATCGACGACGGCGAGGTGTGGCTCCAGCACGTCCACATCCCCGAGTACGTGCAGGGCACCTGGACGAACCACACCCCCCGCCGCAAGCGGAAGGTGCTCATGCACCGGGCCGAGATCGACAAGCTCCTGAGCAAGACCAAGGAGGGCGGGCTCACGCTCGTCCCGCTGGACCTGTACTTCAAGGACGGCAAGGTCAAGGCCACCCTCGCGCTGGCGAAGGGCAAGAAGTCCTACGACAAGCGGCACGACCTCGCCGAGCGCGATTCGCGCCGGGAGATCCAGAAGGCCTTCGGGCGGTACGTGAAGGGACGGCGCTGAGCCTCGTGCGAGGAATTGCCTACGACCAGTTCGGCGGGACCGAGGTCCTGCACCTGCGCGACGACCTGCCGGAACCGCCCGTCGGCCCGGACACGGTGCTCGTGCGCACCCGCGCAGCGGGCGTGAACCCGGTCGACATCGGCATCCGCGCGGGAGGCCTGGCCGCCTTCTTCCCGCACAACTTCCCGATCATCCCGGGCTGGGACCTCTCCGGCGTCGTCGAGGCGGTGGGCCCCGCGATCGTCGACTTCACGCCCGGCGACGAGGTGTTCGGCTACCTGCGCCGCGACGACGTCCAGTGGGGGACGGCCGCCGAGCTCGTGCCCGCCCCGCAGCGGTGCCTCGCGCACAAGCCGGAGTCGCTGTCGTTCACCGAGGCCGGCGCGCTGCCGCTGGCCGGCCTGACCGCCTACCAGGCGCTGACCGAGGCGCTGAACGTCAACGAGGGCGACCGGGTGCTGGTGCACCGCGCGGCCGGCGGCGTCGGCTTCTTCGCCGTGCAGATCGCTGTCGCCCTGGGCGCGCACGTGATCGGCACGGCCAGCCCGCGCAACCACGGCTTTCTGCTCGAGGCCGGCGCCGCCGAAGTGCTCGACTACTCGGCCGGCCCGATCAGCGAGCAGCTGTCGGAGAAGGTCGACGCGGTGCTCGACCTCAACGGCGGCGACTCGCTGGCCGACGCCCCGAACCAGGTCCGCGACGTCTCCCGCATCGCCAGCGTCGTGGACCCGTCGGTGAACGAGATGGGCGGGCGCTACGTCTTCGTCCGCCCCGAGCGGCACGACCTGGAGGAGCTGGCGCGCATGGCCGACGCCGGCCAGCTGCGGGTCGCCGTCGCCAAGGCGTTCCCGCTGGAGAAGACCGCCGAGGCGCACGAGCTTCTGGCCGGCGGCCACGTGCGTGGCAAGGTCGTCGTCACGCTCTGATGACTCTGCTCCCGCCGGTGGACGACGCCGACGTGCCGCGCTACTGGCGGGAGCTGGGCCTGCCCGGGCTGGTCGACGTGCACGTGCACTTCCTGCCCGAGCGGGTCCAGGCCAAGGTCTGGCAGTACTTCGAGGCGGCCGAGACGCACTACGGGCCCGCCTGGCCGGTGACCTACCGGATGCCGGAGGAGGAGCGGCTCGCCGTCCTCGACCAACTGGGCGTGCGCGCCTCCTCGACGCTGCCGTACCCGCACAAGGCGGGCATGGCGGAGTGGCTGAACGAGTGGTCGGCCGCGTTCGCGGCCGGCCGCCCGCAGGTGCTGCAGTCGGCCACGTTCTTCCCGGAGCCGGACGCGCAGGAGTACGTCGAGAAGGCCCTCGACGCCGGCGCCCGCGTGTTCAAGGTGCACGTCCAGGTGGGTGGCTTCGACCCCCGCGACCCGCTGCTGGAGCCGGTCTGGGCGCGGCTGCAGGAGGCCGGAACCCCCGTCGTCATCCACTGCGGTTCAGGTCCGCTGGCCGGGGAGCACACCGGGCCCGAGCCGATGGCCGGCCTGCTCGAGGTCTTCCCGATGCTGCAGCTGGTCATCGCGCACCTCGGCATGCCGGAGTACCGGGAGTTCCTCGACCTCGCCGAGCGGTACGAGGGGGTGCACCTGGACACCACGATGTTCGCCACCGACTTCACCGAGCAGCTGATGCCGTTCGATCCGGCCGACCTGCCGAGGCTGGCCGCGCTGAAGGACAAGGTGCTCCTCGGCAGCGATTTCCCGTCGATCCCGTACCCCTACGCCCACCAGCTGCAGGCGCTGCACCGGCTCGGCCTGGGGGAGGACTGGCTGCGCGCCGTCCTGTGGCACAACGGGGCACGGATGTTCACGATCGAAGCGTGACCTCCAGTCCCCGAACGCCCGGCATCCGACTCCGGGCACCGGTCCTCGGCAGCCCCGATCCGCAGGCCCTCGCCCGCTTCTACCAGCGGCTGCTCGGCTGGCCGCTCCGCGACGACGAGCCGGAGTGGGCGGCCCTGCAACCCGACGACGGCGGTCCGGGGCTGTCGTTCCAGCTGGAGGCCGACCACGTCCCGCCGGTGTGGCCGCCCGAGCCCGGCACCCAGCAGATGCAGCAGCACCTGGACTTCCTGGTCGACGACCTCGACGCCGCGGCAGCGGTCGCGGAGGCCGCCGGCGCGCGGCTGCTGAACGCCTACACCGATCCGCACGAGGACGTCCGCACCTACGCCGACCCGGACGGCCATCCGTTCTGCATCTTCACCCAGACCTGAAACCGGTGGCTGCCCCGCCGCGGGCTGCCTAGCCTGACCACTCGTGCCTCCGCTGCCTGCCGTTCCCGACGGCTTCGACGTCCGCCCGCTGACCGCCGACGACGCCGCGGCCGTCGCCGCCCTGCTGGTCTCCGCCGAGCCGCAGGACGACACCGGTGAGTACCCCGACGCCGAGGACCTCCACGAGTGGTGGAGCGGCTGGGGCCTCGAGTTCGAGCGGGACGGCGTCGCCGTCCTCGGGGCGGACGGGCGGCTCGCCGGGTTCGCCACCGTGCTGGCCTCGCCGACGTTCCGCGACGCCTACCGGATCCACCTCGAGGGGCGGATCCACCCCGACGAGCGCGGCCGCGGCATCGGCCGGGCGCTGCTGGACTGGCAGCTCGCCCGTGGCCGGGAGGTCCACGTCGAGCGGCACCCCGAGGCGCCGGCCCGGCTGGTCGTCGAGGTGCCCGGGTCCCTGCCGCCGCTGGAGCGGCTGGCCGCCGGCGCCGGGATGGCGGCGGAGCGGTGGTACCGGTCGATGGAGCGCCCGCTCACCGATCTGCCCGAGGTCCGCGAGCTCGACGGCGTGCGGCTGGCCGGGTTCGCCGCCGATCGCGACGACGAGGTCCGGCGGGCGCACAACGCCGCGTTCACCGAGCACCACGGCTCGAGCGAGCGCGACCCCGGGACGTGGGAGCGGCTCTACACCGGCCAGCGCGCCTTCCGGCCCGACCTCTCGGTCCTCGCCCTGCGCGACGACGTCGTCGTCGGTTACGTGCTGGCCTACGTCTACGAGGCGGACGCCGCGGTGCGGGGCTACCGCGAGGCGCACTACGGCCAGATCGGCGTCCTGCCCGAGGCTCGCGGTCGCGGCGTCGCGTCGGCTCTGATCGCCCGGGCCCTGCGCCTCGCGGCGGAGGGCGGCTGCGCGCGGGCCGCGCTCGACGTCGACAGCGAGAACGTGACCGGTGCGCTTCGGCTCTACGAGGCGCTGGGCTTCGGCACGGTCCGCACCCGGGTCTCCTGGTCGCTCTCGCTGCCGCCGGTCAGGGCTGACTAGGGTGCGGCGCATGGTCAGCGCCGATCACCCCGTCTTCGATCCTGCTCTCGTCGGACGCGCCCACCGCGCGATCGACCCGCTGCACTCGCAGCTGTACTTCGCACCGGAGCAGGACGAGCACCTCGCCGCCCTCGGGCTGAAGCCGGGCCGGATGGTCTACTTCGCCGGCCGGGCCGCCGCCATGGGCGCCGTCGGGGCCGGCGTGGTGACGGCGACCTTCTACAACTTCTCGCCGTCGCTGGTCGCGCACATGGTCCCGCGGTGCTGGACGCTGGCCTCCCCGGAGCAGGTGCTCGCCGCGCGGCTGGACGCGGCCCGCGCCTCGCTCACCCGGCTGCTGGGCGACGACGTCGCGGCCTCGCCGGAGATCACCGAGCTCGGCGGGCTGCTCCGCGAGGCCTGCGACGGGCTCAGCGCCGAGGGCCGCGCACTCTTCGCCGGGCACGCCGACCAGCCGTGGCCCGAGGACCCGCTGCTGGTGGTGTGGCACGGCGCCACGCTGCTGCGCGAGCACCGCGGCGACGGGCACATCGCCGTCCTCGTGCACGCCGGCCTCACCGGGCTGGAGGCGCTGATCACGCACTCGGCCACCGGCCGCGGCTTCACCGTGCCGGCGGCCAAGGCCACCCGTGGCTGGAACGACGAGCAGTGGAGCGCCGCCTCCGCCGCGCTGGCCGACCGCGGGCTCCTGGACGACGCCGGGCTCACCGCGGAGGGCGAGGAGCTGCGCGCGCACATCGAGGTGCAGACCGACGCGCTCGCCGCCGACCCGTGGCTCTCACTGGGCGCGGAGAAGACCGCCCGCGTGGTGGAGCTCGGCAAGGGGCTGTCCCGGACGATCACCGCCAACGGCGCGTTCGGCCAGGGAGTCTTCGGCCGCTGACAACGGCCCTGCTGCAGGGTCCCGACACGAGCCTGCGAGTGGCGGGGGGCAGTAGGGTCCTTCCACTCAGCACCGGGAGACGCCATGACCGCAACGGAGCGGGCACCAGGACAGCAGGGCAAGCGGACCGACGTCGACGCCGCGTTCCGCGGTAGCGCGACCTACCGCAGCCTCGGCGAGCAGGAGCTGAGCCCGGCCGAGGAGCGGTTCGAGAAGGGCCGCCGCACCATCGGGCTGTTCCTCGCCCCGGCGGTGACGATCGTCTTCGCGCTGCTGCCGATCGACCTGCCGCGCGACCAGCACCTGCTCGCGGCGATCCTGCTCGGCGTCATCGTCCTGTGGATCACCGAGCCCGTGCCGATCCCGATCGGTGGCCTCATCGGCATCGCGGCGATCGTCGTCCTGGGCGTGGTGCCGGCCGACGACGCGCTGGCCCCGTTCGGGTCGACGACGGTGTTCACCTTCATCGGCGCCTTCATCCTGGCCGCGGCGATGCTCAAGCACGGGCTGGCCCGGCGGTTCGCGATGTTCGTGCTGTCGCTGAAGTGGGTCGGCACCTCGACCTACCGGGTGGCGATCGCGTTCGGCGCCATCACCGCGCTGCTCTCGGCGTTCGTCTCCAACACCGCCACCGTCGCGATGCTGCTGCCCACCGCGCTCGGCATCATCTCGGTGATCGCCAAGCTCCTGCAGGACAAGGAGCTGGTGAAGCCCGATTTCGATCCGCTCCGGCTGCGGGTCGGCGTCGCCATCATGCTGATGCTCGCCTACGGCGCCAGCGTCGGCGGGCTGCTGACGCCGGTCGGTACGCCGCCCAACCTGATCGGCCGCGGGCTGATCGAGGAGGCGACGGGAGAGCGGATCGGCTTCCTCGACTGGATGATCATGGCGGCGCCGATCTGCCTGCTGATGTTCGTCGCGCTGGCCGCCGTCCTGCTGCTGCTGAACAAGCCGGAGATCCGCCGCATCGAGGGCGTCAGCGAGTACGTGCAGAAGGAGCGGGCCGAGCTCGGGAAGTTCTCCCGTGCCGAGAAGAACACGCTGATCGCCTTCGCCGTCACCGTCGCCTGCTGGATCTTCCCCGGCATCATCGCGCTGACCGCGGGCACCGACTCCGACCTCTACGCGACCATCAGCGACCGGATGGACGAGGGCATCATCGCCGTCCTCGGCGCCTCGCTCCTCTTTCTGCTGCCGACCGACTGGAAGAGCCGCGAGTTCACGCTCCGCTGGAGCGACGCCGCCACCATCGACTGGGGCACGATCCTGCTGTTCGGCACCGGCATCATCTTCGGCTCGCTGCTGGCCAGCACCGGCCTCGCCGAGACGATCGGCCAGGCCTCGGCGGACTCCCTCGGCCTGACCAGCACTTTCGCGATCACGATCTTCGCGGTCATCCTCGCGATCATCATCAGCGAGACGACGTCGAACACCGCCTCGGCGGCGGTCGTCGTCCCGATCATCATCCCGGTGGCGATGGCGGCGGGAATCAACCCGTTCGTGCCGGCGCTGGCGGCCACCTTCGCGGCGTCGTTCGGGTTCATGCTGCCGGTCTCCACGCCGCAGAACGCGATCGCCTACGGGTCCGGCGTCGTGCCGATCACGAAGATGATCCGGTCGGGCGCCTCGTTCGACGTCCTGGGCGCGCTGCTGATCGTGCTGCTGCTCCCGGTGATGGTCGAGGTGGTCCTCGGCTCGGTGGGCTGACTCACCCGGCTGGGCGAGTCCGGCCGCCCGGGCGGCGTGACACCATGGACGACGGCCGTTCGACGGACGACGGCTCCGGAGCGGAAGGAGGTCGACCGATGCGCAGCACCTCGCGTACCGAGCCTCCCAGTACCGCTCCCGAGGCCCTCCCCGCGTAACAGCTCCGGCAGTCGTCGGCGGGTGGGGGCCGCTCCGGTGTCCACCACCGTCCCCGCCGTTCCGGGAGTCCGTCATGACCGAGCGCCGTCTCGCGCCGTTGTCCGCGCTGTCCACCCTCACCCGCCGTCCGCGGGTCGAGCTGCCTGCCGCGCCCCGGACGCCGCTGCCGGCCGAGCCCGTTGCGCGGCCACGCATGGTCGACAACGCCGTCTACTCCGACGGCCGCCGCGTGGCCACACCCGACTCCGCCGAGGAGAGCCGCGAGGAGCTCGGCCTGGGCGAGGGCCGGCTGGCGTGGCTGGGGCTCTACCGCCCGGACGCCGGCGAGCTGGGCGCGCTGGCCGAGCTGTTCGACCTGCCCGAGCTGGCGGTCGAGGACGCGATCAAGGCCCACCAGCGGCCGAAGTTCGAGCGGTACGGATCGACGCTGTTCGTCGTCCTCAAGGCAGCCCGGTACCTGGACGCGGCCGAGGAGGTCGAGTTCGGAGAGCTGCACCTGTTCCTCGGCCGGGACTTCGCCATCACCGTCCGGCACAGCGAGTCGCCGGACCTCTCGCGCGTGCGCCGTCGGTTGGAGAGCGAGCCCGCGCTGCTGGCCAAGGGCAGCGAGGCGGTGCTCTACGCGACGCTGGACGCCGTCGTCGACGGGTACCGGCCGGTCGTCGACGGGCTGGCGAACGACATCGACGAGATCGAGACGCAGGTCTTCGGGGGAGACCCCGGGGTCTCCCGGCGCATCTACGAGCTGTCGCAGGAGGTCCTGGAGTTCCAGCGGGCCGCGCAGCCGCTGACCGGGATCCTCGTCGCGATCACCGCAGGCTTCGACAAGTACGGCGTGGACGAGGAGCTGCGCAGCTACCTGCGCGACGTCGCCGACCACGTCGCCCAGGTGACCGAGCGGGTCGAGGGCTTCCGGCTGCAGCTGCGCGACATCCTCACCGTCAACGCGACCCTGGTGGCGCAGCGGCAGAACGAGGAGATCCGCGAGCTGACCGAGACGAGCATCGCCCAGGGCGAGGAGGTCAAGAAGATCTCCGCATGGGCGGCCATCCTCTTCGCGCCCAGTCTCGTCGGCGGCGTCTACGGCATGAACTTCGACCACATGCCCGAGCTCGACGAGTGGTGGGGCTATCCGTTCGCCCTGCTGCTGATGTTCGGCGTCAGTCTCACGCTGTACGTCGTCTTCAAGCGCCGCGACTGGATCTGACGGCTGCGCGGTTCTGTCGGCGGGGTCCGGTAGACAGACCGGGTGCTGCACGTCCACCGCGCCGAACGGACCGCGCGCCTCGCCGACGGTCTCGCGACCGTGCTGGCGACGCCGCTGGCCGACCCCTTCGCGTCCGAGGTCGTCGCGGTACCGGCCAAGGGTGTGGAGCGGTGGCTCGCCCAGCGCCTCTCGACCGCGCTCGGGGCCGGCCCGGCCGGTGACGGGATCTGCTCCGGGGTCGAGTTCCCGCCGGTGGGCCGCGTGGTCGGCGAGGCGCTCGCCGCGGCGCGCGGCTCTGACGGGGCGGACGACCCCTGGACCGATCCGGTGTGGCCGCTGCTCGAGGTCATCGACGCCTCGCTCGGTGAACCGTGGTGCGCCGTCCTGGCCCAGCACCTGGGGCACGGCGCGGACGACCACCGCCGCGGCCGGCGCTGGGCCGCCGCTGCCCGCCTCGCCGGGCTGTTCCGCTCCTACGGGGCGCACCGCCCGCACATGCTGCGCGACTGGGCCGCGGGGCGGGACACCGACGGCGACGCCCCGCTGCCGGCCGACCTGGCCTGGCAGGCGGAGCTGTGGCGCCGGTTGCGTGCCCGGCTCGGAGCGAGCCCGGCCGAGCGCCTGGAGGCCGACTGCGCCGCCCTGCGCGCCGACCCCGGGCTCTCCGACCTGCCCGAGCGGATCAGCGTCTTCGGGCCGACCCAGCTGACCGCCGACGGCCTCGCCGTCCTCGACGCCCTGGCCGCGCGCCGCCACGTCCACCTCTGGCTGCCGCACCCCAGTCCGGTCCTGTGGCAGCGGCTGGAGGGCCGGTCCGTCGGCCGGCGCCGCGCCGACGACACCGCCACGCTGCCGCGCCACCCGCTGCTGCGCAGCCTCGCCCGCGACGTGCGCGAGCTGCAGGTGCGCCTGCCCGCGCACAAGGGCGAGCACCACGCCGACGCCGATCGTCCCGCCACCCTGCTGGGCAGGCTGCAGGCCGACCTGCGCGACGACGCCGTCCCGGGCGCCGCGGAGCTCGACGACAGCCTGCAGGTGCACGCCTGCCACGGGCCGGCCCGGCAGGTGGAGGTGCTGCGGGAGCTCCTCCTGCGCCTGTTCGAGGACGACCCGACGCTCGAGCCGCGCGACGTGCTGGTCATGTGCCCCGACGTCGAGACCTTCGCGCCGCTCGTCTCCGCCACGTTCGGGCTCGGATCCGACCTGCCGCACCCCGGCGGTGCGCTGCGCGTCCGGCTGGCAGACCGGAGCCTGCGCCGGACCAACCCGCTGCTGGACACCGTCGCCGCGCTGCTCGACCTCGCGCAGAGCCGGGTCACCGCCAGCCAGGTGCTCGACCTGGCTGCCACCCCGGGGGTGCGCCGCCGGTTCGCGTTCGACGACGACGAGCTGGAGCGGATCCGGGGCTGGGTCGCCCAGTCCGGCGTGCGGTGGGGCATCGACACGGTCACCCGGCGGCCCTTCGGACTGGAAGGCGTCGCCCAGAACACCTGGCAGGCCGGCCTGGACCGGGTGCTGCTGGGGGTCACGACGTCGGAGGACGAGCCGGTGTGGCTGGACCGCGCGCTGCCTCTCGACGACGTCGACAGCAGCGACATCGACCTGGCGGGACGGCTGGCGGAGTTCCTCGACCGGTTGAGCGACGTGGTCACCGATCTCAGCGGCGAACGTCCGGCCGGCGCCTGGGTGGAGACGCTGGCGGCCGCGCTGGAGTCGCTCACCGAGACCGAGCCCGACGAGGCCTGGCAGCTGTCCCAGGCGCGGCGGGAGCTCGCCGGCGCGGGCGAGGGAGCCGTCGCTCCGGTCCGGCTGGCCGACGTGCGCGCCATGCTGGCCGACCGGCTGCGCGGGCGGCCGACCCGCGCCAACTTCCGCACCGGCAACCTCACCGTCTGCACCCTGGTGCCGATGCGGTCGGTGCCGCACCGCGTGGTCGTGCTGCTCGGGCTGGACGACGGCGTCTTCCCGCGGACGGCCGGGATGGACGGCGACGACGTGCTGGCCCGCGACCCCTGCGTCGGGGAGCGCGACGTCCGCAGCGAGGACCGGCAGCTCCTGCTCGACGCGCTCATGGCCGCGGGGGAGCGGGTGGTCGTCCTCTACACGGGGGCCGACCCGGTGAGCGGTGCCGCGCGTCCGCCCGCCGTTCCCCTGGGAGAACTGCTCGACGTGCTGGACGCGATGGTGCCCGGGGCCCGGTCCGATGCGGTCACCCGGCATCCGCTGCAGCCCTACGACGTCCGCTGCTTCACCGGTGCGACCCCGACCAGCTTCGACCCGGTGAGCCTGGCCGGTGCCCGTCGGTCGGTGCGGCCGCGCAGCCCGGAGCCCGAGCGCCGGCCGCTGCCGCCCCGCACCGGTCCGGTGGCGCTGGACGATCTCGTCGGGTTCGTGGAGCACCCCGTCCGGGCCTACCTCCGGCAGCGTCTGCGGATCACGCTGCCCGGCGAGGACGACGAGGTGGACGACGCCCTCGCCGCGACCCTCGACCCGCTCCAGGAGTGGGCCGTGGGGGAGCGGCTGCTGGCCGCGGGGCTCCGGGGCGCCTCGCCCGACGAGGCCCGGCGGGCGGAGTGGCTGCGCGGCACGCTGCCGCCGAAGGGCCTCGGTGAGCAGGTGCTGCAGCGGGTCGGCGGACGGGTCGACGCCCTCGTCGCCGTCGGCCGGCCGCTGGTCGCGGCGAGCCCCCGCACCGTCGACGTGCGCCTCGACCTGGGCGGCCGCGAGCTCTCCGGCACCGTCAACGGCGTGCGCGACGGCGCGGTCGTGAGCGTCACCTACTCCAGCCTCTCGGCCAAGCACCGGGCCCGCGCCTGGGTCCACGCGCTCGCGCTCGCGGCCGCCGAGGGCACCGGCCGGGCGGTGACCGTGGGCCGGAGCGGCAGCCGCGCGCGGACCTCCACCCTGACCGCCCCCGCCGACCCGATGGCGGCGCTGGCCGACCTGCTCGACCTCTACGACCGCGGCATGTGCGAGCCGCTGCCACTGCCGGTGAAGACCTCGTGGGCCTACGCCGGGTCGCGGCTGGGCGGGAACTCCCCGGAGCAGGCGCTGGACGCCGCCCGCAAGGAGTGGAACCGCGACCCGGGCGGCGAGCGGGAGGACCGCTCCCACCAGCACACCTGGGGTGACCGGCCGCCGTTCGAGGGGCTGCTGGCCGCGCCTCCGGGCGACGGGGAGCAGTGGACGGGTGAGACCACCCGGTTCGGCGCGCTGGCCTGCCGGTTGTGGGCGCCGGTCCGGAACGGGGAGCAGTACTCGTGAAGGCCTTCGACGTCTGCGGCGACCTGCCCACCGGAACCACGGTCCTGGAGGCCAGCGCCGGCACCGGGAAGACGTTCACCATCGCCGCGCTCACCGCTCGCTACGTGGCCGAGGGGAAGGCCGACCTCTCGCAGATCATGCTGGTCACCTTCGGCAACGCCGCCTCCCGCGAGCTGCGGGACCGGGTGCGGGAGCGGCTGGTGTCCGCCGAACGCGGCCTGCGCGACCCGGCGGCGGCCCGGGCGGACGACCGGGATCCGGTGCTCCAGCTGCTGGCCGACGCCGATCCCGACGAGGTGGAGCGGCGGCGGGAGCGGCTGGCGCGGGCGCTCGCCGGCTTCGACGAGGCGACGATCGCCACCACTCACTCGTTCTGCTCGCAGATGCTGGCCGGGCTGGGCATGGCGGCCGACGCCGACCCCACCGCCACCTTCGTCGAGGACATCAGCGACCTCGTGCGGGAGGTCGTCGACGACCTCTACGTGCGGGTGTTCGCCGGCGCCGCCGATCCGCCGTTCCTCACCCACGCCGAGCTGCTCGAACTGGGCCTGCGCGCCGTGGGCAGCGACCGGCAGGCGGAGCTGTGGCCCGTGGACGGGGACGGCGACGCCGGACGGCGGCGGCGCGCCGCGGAGGCGGTCAGGGGCGAGGTCGAGCGGCGCAAGCGGCTGGCCGGACTGGTCGACTACGACGACTGGCTGTCGCTGCTCCGCGACGCCCTGGCCGACCCGTCGGCCGGCGCTGTCGCGTGCGAGCGGATCTCTGGCCGCTACCGGGTGGTCATGGTCGACGAGTTCCAGGACACCGACCCGGTGCAGTGGGAGATCCTCGACCGGGCCTTCCACGACCGCACGACCCTGGTGCTGATCGGGGACCCGAAGCAGGCGATCTACGCCTTCCGTGGCGGCGACGTGACCACCTACCTCGCCGCGGCGGCGGAGGCGACCACCGAGGCGACCCTGGGCACCAACTGGCGCAGCGACGCCGCACTGCTCGGCGCACTGGACCAGGTGTTCGGCGGTGCCGCGCTCGGGCACGAGCGCATCGTCGTGCGCTCCGTCGAGGCGGCCCACCCCGACGCCCGGCTGTCGGGTGCGGGTGCCCCGCTGCGGCTCCGGCGGCTGGGCCGGACCGGCCACGGCCGGGTGTTCCGAGGGTTCCCGGCGGTCGCCCGGCTGCGCGACGCGGTCGCCTGCGACGTGGCGGCCGACGTCGTCGACCTGCTGTCCGGGCCCGCCGAGTACGACGGGCGGCCGGTGCAGCCGGGCGACATCGCGGTGCTCGTGCGCACCAACGCCCAGGGGCAGCTGGTGCGCGAGACCCTCGGGCGCGCCGGGGTGCCGGCGGTCTTCGCCGGTGGCGGCAGCGTCTTCGCCACCCCCAGCGCGAGGTCGTGGCTGCGGCTGCTGGAGGCCCTGGAGCAGCCGCACCGGGCGGGCCGGGCGCGCTCGGCCGCGCTCTCGGTCTTCCTCGGCCACGACGAGGAGACCCTCGACGCGGCCGGTGACGAGCTCGCCGACCGGCTCGGCCCGCGGCTGCGCCGGTGGGCCGACCTGCTCGCCGAACGCGGCGTGGCCGCCTTCCTCGAGGTGCTCACCGCCGAGGAGGGTCTGCCCGCCCGGGTGCTCGCCCGTCCGGACGGCGAGCGGGTGCTGACCGACCTCCGACACATCGGCCAGGTGCTGCACGCCGCCGTGCAGCGAGAGTCCCTCGGTCTCACCGCTCTCGTGGAGTGGCTGCGGCGGCGCATCGCGCAGGCTTCCGTGGAGGGCGCCGACGAGCGCAGCCGGCGGCTGGAGTCCGACGCCGCCGCGGTGCAGGTCATGACCGTGCACGTGAGCAAGGGGCTGGAGTTCCCCGTCGTCTACGTGCCGTTCGGCTGGGACCGGTGGGTGCCCGACAACCCGCAGGTGCTCCGGCTGCACGACGACCAGGGCCGCCGGGTGATCGACGTCGGCGGACCCGGGGGAGCCGGCTACGCGCAGGCGCGCGCCCGCCACGAGGCGGAGGAGTCCGGCGAGGACCTCCGGCTGCTCTACGTCGCGCTGACGCGGGCGCGCTGCCAGGTGGTCGCGCACTGGGCACCGAGCGGCAACACCGCCGCCGCGCCCCTGAACCGGCTGCTATTCGGCGCCGCGGGGGCCGGGGTCGAGCCCCCGGCACGGATCCCGCCGCCCGGTGACGACGACGCCGAGGCAGCCCTCGCTGCGCTCGCGGCCCGGTCGCAGGGCTCGATCGAGGTCGCGGAGGTCGCCAACCGGCCGGTGCCGCGGTGGGAGCCGCCGGTGCCGCCGTCGCCGGAGCTCTCCGTCGGCCGGTTCACCCGCGAACTCGACGACGACTGGCGCCGCACCTCCTACAGCGCGCTCACCCGCAGCGCCCACGACGCCGCGCACGAGCAGCACCTGGCCAGCGAGCCCGACGAGCCGGTCACCGACGACGAGCGCGATGCGGAGCTCCCGGTGCCCGAGGCGCCGGCCGCCGATGCGCTGCCCTCGCCGCTGAGCGAGCTCCCGGGAGGCGCGACCTTCGGCACGCTCGTGCACGACGTCCTCGAGGACCTCGACCCCGCGAACCTGGACGAGCGGTGCGCCGACGCGGTGGCGCGGCACCTGGTGCCGGGGGTGACCGCGGAGGCGCTGGCCGACGCGCTGCGTCCGGTGCTGAGCACCCCGCTCGGCGACCTCGGGATCTCGCTGGCCGAGGTGGCGGCGGCCGACCGGCTCGCCGAGCTCGACTTCGAGCTGCCACTGGCCGGTGGCGACGCCGCCGTTCCGCACGCGACGCTGGCCGACGTCGTTGCGCTGCTCCGCCGCCACGACCTCGGTTCGCTGGCCGGCTATCCCGACCTGATGGCAGCCCTGGAACCGCAGGCGCTGCGCGGCTTCCTCACCGGCAGCATCGACGCCGTGCTCCGGCTCCCGGGGCCGGTGTTCGCCGTCGTCGACTACAAGACCAACCGGCTCGGCACCGAGCCGCTGACCACCTGGCACTACCGGGCCGACGCGATGGCCGAGGAGATGCGGCGCACCCACTACGTGCTCCAGGCGTTGCTGTACTGCGTCGCCATGCACCGCTACCTGCGCTGGCGGCTGCCCGGGTACGACCCCGAGCAGCACATCGGCCCGGTGCTCTACCTCTTCGTCCGGGGCATGGCGGGCCCGGACACCCCTGCCGGGGCAGGCGTCTTCACCTGGACGCCGCCGCCGGGTCTGGTCGCCGAGCTGTCCGACCTGCTGGCAGGTCGGCCGTGATCCCGGTGCGAGCCGAGGGCCTGCTGCGGGAGTTCGCCGTCGCCGGGGTGCTGACCGCCGCCGACGTGCACGTCGCGCTGCGGCTCGCCCGGCTCGGCGGGGAGGAGCGGGAGCCGGTGCTCCTGGCGGCGGCGCTCGCGGTGCGCGGCGTGCGCGCCGGATCGGTGTGCGTGGAGCTGGCTACCGTCGCGGACTCGGTGGTGCCCGACGAGGACGCGCCCCCGGTCGAGCTGACCTGGCCGCAGGACTGGTCCGCCCTCGACGACAGCCCCCTGGTCGCCGTCGGAGCCGACGCCCCGTGGCGGCCGCTGCGCCTGGTCGACGGCCTGCTCTACCTGGACCGCTACTGGCAGCAGGAGCAGCTGGTCCGCCGGGAGCTCGACGAGCGAGCGGCCCGCCCGGCCCCGCCGGTGGACCTGGCAGCGTTGTCGACACTGTTCGACGGTCCGGCGCCGGACCTGCAGCGGTTCGCGACGGCTGTGGCCGCGGGCCGCTGGGTCAGCGTCATCACCGGCGGACCCGGCACGGGCAAGACGCACACGGTCGCCCGGCTGCTCAAGCTGCTGCTCGACCAGCCCGGCCCGCGGCCGCGCATCGCGCTCGCCGCGCCGACCGGCAAGGCCGCCGCCCGCCTCCAGGAGTCGGTCCTCGAGCAGGCAGCTGCGGTCGGGCTGCCGCTGGACCTCACCGCCTCGACGCTGCACCGGCTGCTCGGCTGGCGGCCCGGCAGCAACAGCCGGTTCCGGCACGACGCCAGCAACCGGCTGCCCTTCGACGTGGTCGTGGTCGACGAGTCCTCGATGGTCTCGCTGACGATGATGGCCCGGCTGCTGGAGGCGCTGCGGCCGACGACGCGGCTGGTCCTGGTCGGCGACCCCGACCAGCTCACCCCCGTCGACGCGGGCGCGGTGCTCAGCGACCTCGTCCACCGCCCCGCGCCCCCGGCGGCGGAGGCGACGGTTCCCGCCGAGGCGACCGCCGACGGCGCGGAACTCGACGACGAAGCACGCCGCCAGCTGCGCAACGGCGTCGTCCGGCTGCGGGTGTCCCAGCGCTACGGCCCGGCGATCGCCGGGCTCGCGGAGGCGGTGCGGACCGGCGACGCCGATCTCGTCCTGGAGCTGCTCGAGTCGGGGGAGGGGCTCGTGCTCGACCCCCGGACCGAGGCCCTGGACGAGCGGATCGGCGCGGTGGCCGGGAAGATGCAGGCGGCCGCCGAGCGCGGGGACGCCGCCGAGTGCCTGGCGCTGCTCGGTCGGCACCGGCTGCTCTGCGCCCACCGGCACGGGCCCTTCGGAGTCTCGGTGTGGAACGACCGGATCGGCCGGCTCACCGGCGCGATGCCGGGGGAGTGGTCGCCCGGGCTGCCGCTCCTGGTCACCGCCAACGACTACGAGAACTCGCTGTGGAACGGCGACACCGGCGTCGTCGTCCGGACGCCCGACGGGCTTCGGGCGGCGTTCCTCCGGGGGCAGGAGCCGGATCTCGTCCCGCTCTCCCGGCTGTCCTCGGCCGGCCCCGCGCACGCGCTGACCGTGCACCGCAGCCAGGGCAGCCAGTTCGACGAGGTGACGGTGCTGCTGCCGCCGGCGTCCTCGCCGCTGCTGACCCGGGAGCTGCTCTACACCGGGGTCACGCGCGCCCGGCGTCGCGTGCGGGTCGTCGGCACCGAGGAGTCGGTGCGGGCAGCCGTCGCCCGGCAGGTGGTGCGGGCCAGCGGGCTGCGCCGCGGCGCGCCACGCGAACCGGGGAGCGGAGGGAACACCTGACTGGCGCGTGCCGTTAGGCTGTCTGCACAACTACACAGGGGGTGATTGGTCTCGACTTCGGTCGGGTGACCAGGGGAAGCGAGCCGAGGAAGGCAACGATGAGCTCGTTAACCACGCGTTGCAAAACACACAAGCGCCGATTCCAATCAGCGCGACTTCGCTCTCGCTGCCTGACGGCAGCTAGGCGAGTCTGTCAGCCCGGGTTCGTCATCGGCCCGGATCCTGGCATCAGCTAGATGACTCACTGCACGTACCGGTCGCGGGTACGTGCGGGACATCAAACAGTGACTGGGCCCGTCACGTCGACTTGTTCGCATGATCGACGGGGTCGAGCAGAGGCAATGCGAACTGCGCTCGGAGAAGCCCTGGTCGTACGTCGAAGGACGCGGGTTCGATTCCCGCCACCTCCACCACCCCTGTTGCGTGCGAGAGCCCCGGTCGGCTGACCGGGGCTCTCGTGCGTCCGGGCCACGTCGGCGTTCGCCGACCTCCGGTTCGCCGACAGCCCGTGCGTGAGCGAACTCGCAGCTCCCGCGCGGCGAGCCGCCGTCGCGCTCCGTAGAATCGCTCCCGCAACCATCCGGAGCGACTGAGAGACCTGGCTCGTCGACGTCGCAGCAACCCCCCGCATCGGCGGGCGCGGGTGCTACTGCCAGGACCGATGGAGGAACACCATGCGGCACAGCCGTGTGTCGCTGACGCTCGCTGTCACGCGCACCTCGAGGACGACCGCGTGATCGAGCTGAAGGACGTCCGCAAGGTCTTCCCCGCCCGGGGCCGGGCCGGCGAGGTCGTCGCCGTCGACGGCGTCAGCCTGAGCGTGGAGCGCGGCGAGTTCGCCGGCGTCGTGGGTCCCAGCGGCTCGGGCAAGAGCACGCTGGTCCGGCTGGTGAACCTGCTCGAGCGACCGACGTCGGGCTCGGTCACCGTCGACGGCCGGGTGCTCACCGAGCTGCCCGCCGACGAGGTCCGCAAGGCCCGCCGCTCCATCGGCATGGTGTTCCAGCACTTCGAGCTGCTCGACTCGCGCACCGCCGCCGGCAACGTCGAGCACCCGCTGGAGCTGGCCGGCGTCGGCCGCGCGGAGCGCCGCAGCCGCGCCACCGAGCTGCTGGACCTCGTCGGCCTCGGTGACCGCGCGGACGCCCGGCCCGCCCAGCTCTCCGGCGGGCAGAAGCAGCGCGTGGCGATCGCCCGCGCGCTCGCCGTCCGCCCGAACGTCCTGCTCTGCGACGAGGCCACCTCGGCGCTCGACCAGGCCAGCACCGCCGGCGTGCTGGCGCTGCTGCGCCGGGTGCGCGACGAGCTCGGCCTCACCGTCCTGCTGATCACCCACGAGATGGCGGTCGTGAAGGCCGTCTGCGACAGCGCCGTGCTGCTCGACCGGGGGCGCGTGGTGGACAGCGGCCGGCTGGCCGACGTCCTCACCCGGGAGCGCTCACCGCTGAGCGACGCCCTGCTCCCCGCGCCGGTGGCCGACGCCGGAGCCGGTCACGGCGGTGCGCTGCTGCGGGTCACCGTCACCGACCGCACGCCGGAGACCGTCGTCCTGCAGACGCTCATCGGGAAGCTGGGCCTGGCCGTTGAGATCGCCGGCGGCTCGGTGGAGACCGTCGCCGGCGGCCGCTACGGCCGGCTGCTGCTGCGGGTCACCGGGGGAGTGGAGGGCCTGGACGACGCCGTGCAGCGCCTGCGCGCCGACGGCGTCCTCGTCGAGCGCGTGACCGCGGGAGTGGACCGATGAGCGACTGGAACCGCATCTATCCGCAGCTGCTCGACGCCACCGGGGAGACCCTCTACATGGTGGGGATCGCGGCCCTGCTGACCGTGCTCCTCGGCATCCCGCTGGGCGTGCTGCTCACCGTCACCGCCCCGGCCGGGCTCGCTCCCCGGCCCCTCCTGAACCGGCTCCTGGGTCTGGTCGTCAACCTCGGCCGCGCCCTGCCGTTCATCATCCTGCTGGTCCTGGTCGCCCCGGTCACCCGAGGAATCGTGGGGACGACGATCGGCTCCACCGCCGCGATCGTGCCGCTGACCATCGGCGCGATCCCGTTCCTCGCCCGGCTGGTGGAGACCAGCCTCCGCGAGGTCGCCGGGGGCAAGGTCGAGGCGGCGCTGTCGATGGGCGCCCGGCGCCGTGACGTCGTCCGCACCGTGCTGCTGCCGGAGGCCCTTCCGTCGCTGGTCGCGGGGGTCACCGTCACCGTCGTCGCGCTGATCAGCTACTCGGCCATGGCCGGTGCGGTCGGCGGCGGGGGACTGGGCGACTTCGCCATCCGCTTCGGCTACCAGCAGTTCCGCACTGACATCACCCTGGCGACCGTCGTGCTGCTGCTCGTCGTCGTCCAGGCCCTGCAGTGGGCCGGCGACCGCTGGGCCCGCTCGCTCTCGCACGCCTGATCGCCCTACCGGACCGCACCACCGAACCCGCACCATCCACGAGGAGAAGTTCCACCATGCGCACCCGTTTCCCTGCCGTCCTGGCCGCCACGGCGATGACGGCGATGCTCGCCGCCTGCGGCGGCGGTGACGCCGAGCTGTCGGGCGCCGACGAGCCGCTGCGGGTGGGCGCCTCCCCGGTGCCGCACGCCGAGATCCTGCGCTTCATCGACGAGAACCTCGCCGAGGACGCCGGCCTGGACCTGGAGATCAAGGAGTTCACCGACTACATCCAGCCCAACGTGGCGCTGGACGACGGCTCGCTGGACGCCAACTACTTCCAGACCATCCCCTACCTGGAGCAGCAGGAGGAGAGCGCCGGCTACGACTTCCAGGCGCTGGAGCCGGTGCACATCGAGCCCCTCGGCATCTACGCGGAGACCCTGACCGACCTCGCGGACCTGGCCGACGGCGCGACGGTCGCCATCCCCAACGACCCGACCAACGCCGCCCGGGCGCTGCGGCTGCTCGAGGCCAACGAGCTGATCACCCTCGCCGACACCGGGGACACCGCCCCGACGTCGCTGGACATCGAGGAGAACCCCAAGAACCTGGAGATCTCCGAGGTCGAGGCCGCGCAGGTGCCCCGCTCGCTCGCCGACGTCGACATCGCGGTGATCAACGGCAACTACGCCATCGAGGCCGACCTGGTGCCCGCCGAGGACGCCCTGGCGCTGGAGGAGGGCGAGGGCAACCCCAACGCCAACCTGCTGGTGGTGCGGACCGGTGACGAGGACGACGAGCGGATCCAGCAGCTCGAGGAGCTGCTGCACTCCGACGAGGTCCGCCAGTTCATCGAGGACACCTACGAGGGTGCGGTTCTCGCCGCCTTCTGAGCCATCCGCACGAGAGCCCCGGCCGGGGCTCTCGTGCTCTCCCTCCGCCGTCCGGGTGAGCCGGGCAGCGCCCGGGGCTTCGGTCGA
The DNA here is from genome assembly GCF_020166105.1 of Blastococcus sp. LR1. Classification (GTDB taxonomy): domain Bacteria; phylum Actinomycetota; class Actinomycetes; order Mycobacteriales; family Geodermatophilaceae; genus Blastococcus. The sequence continues at coordinate 64,634 of NZ_JAIUJY010000002.1, read as the reverse complement.
CGATCATGATCGGGTGACTCCGCAGACCGATCGGCCCCGAGGCTCGTTGGTCCCGTCGTGACGACCCCCGACGCCGCCAGGCCCAGCCTCTGGCGCCGGTTCACCGACCGCGGGTGGATGCCCGGCGGACGGCTGGCCGTACCGCTGATCGTGTCCGTGGTGATCGTGGCCAACATGATCGGCGTCGGCACCGTCGTCCTGCTGCTCATCGGCGTCGAGGACGGCAGCGGCAACACCGGGCGGGCCACCGTCCTCTGGGCCACCGCCGGCTACCTCGTGCTCGCCTTTCCGCTGGGCGCCGTCGCCGGGCTCCGTCGCCAGGCGGCCACCAACCACTGGCTGACGGCCGCCCGTCCCCCGACGAGCGAGGAGGCGTCGCGCGCGCTGCGGCTGCCGCTGGACACGGCGTCCATCGCCGGCAGCGTGTGGTTCATCGGCGCCGTCCTCATGGGCGTGGTGTCGGCCTTCGCCTTCCCCGACCCGCGCGTGGGGTGGCGGATCGGGGTCGCGGTGTTCCTCGGTGGCGTCGCCACCGCCGGCGTCACCTACCTGCTCGTCGCCTGGGCGGCCCGCGCCGTCACCGCCCGCGCGCTGGCCGAGCACCCGCCCAAGGGCGTCCTGGCGCTCGGTGTGCGGATCCGTCTGCTGCTCACCTGGGGCCTGACCAGCGGGGTGCCGATGGTCGGCGTCGTGCTGCTGTTCGTCGACCCGAGCAACCCGGGCGGACCGGGGGAGGCCCCCGTCGTCTTCCTCGTCGTGGTCGCGCTGCTCGTCGGCGCGCTGGCCACGCTGCTCATCGCCCGTGCGGTCGGGCAGCCGCTGCGGGAGCTGCGCGACGCGGTGCAGCGGGTCGGCGCCGGGAACTACGACGTCGACGTCCTGGTGGACGACGCCGGGGAGATCGGCCTGCTGCAGGAGGGCGTCAACGCCATGGCGGCCGGCCTCGCCGAACGGGAGCGCATGCGCGACCTGTTCGGCCGGCACGTGGGGACGACGGTGGCCCAGCGCGCGCTGGCCACCGGCGTCTCGCTCGGCGGAGAGGAGCGGACCGTCGCGGCGCTCTTCGTCGACATCGCCGGCTCGACCTCGCTGGTCCGCCGGACCGGCCCGGAGCAGATGGTCGGCCTGCTCAACCGCTTCTTCGAGATCGTCGTCGACACCATCGAGACCGAGGGCGGGCTGGTGAACAAGTTCGAGGGCGACGCCGCGCTCTGCGTGTTCGGCGCCCCGACCGACCACCCGGACCCCTTCGGTGCGGCGCTGCGGGCTGCGCGGCGGATCTGCGCGGCGGTGTCGGAAGCCGGCGAGGTCGACGTCGGCGTGGGTGTGGCCTGCGGCCCGGTGTGGGCGGGTCAGGTCGGGGCGGCGAGCCGGCTGGAGTACACGGTCATCGGCGACCCGGTGAACGAGGCCGCCCGGCTCACCGACCTGGCCAAGGACCACCCCGGGCGGGCGGTGGCCAGCGAGACCACGGTGATGAGCGCCGGCGCCGACGAGCGCGACCACTGGATGCCCGACGCCGAGGTCGAGCTCCGCGGCCGCGACGAGCCCACGAGGACCATGATCCTGCGGTCCTCCGGACCGCACAGCGGCCAGGAGCCGTCCCCGCGCTGAGCTGAGTCAGTCGCTGCGTCGCGCCTGCGCGGACCCCTCCGGGGCCCACTCGGCGCGACAACTCAGGGGTGGGAGCGCACGACCACCAGGACGTCGTCGGCCTGGAGCGTGCCGATCAGCTGGTCGTCGAAGCGCAGGGTGCGTCCGCTGCGGGTCACCGACAGCACGATGTCGCGCAGCTGCCGCGGCCCGAGGCCGACCTCGTCGGCGGTGACCGGGCGCTGGTGCAGGTCGAGACCCTGGCCACCGGTGACCAGGTCCTCGACGACGGCGACCACGCGCGGTGCATCGGTCGAGAGGCCCAGCAGCCGGCCCGACGTCGCCGAGGTCGTGATGACGGTGTCGGCGCCGGACTGGCGGAGGAGGTTCGCGTTCTCCTCCTCGCGCACCGACGTGGTGATCGGCACGCTCGGGTTGAGCTGGCGGACGGTCAGGGTGATCAGCACGGAGGCGTCGTCACGGTTGGCGGCCACGATCACCGCGCGGGCCCGCTCGACGGCGGCGCGGCGGAGCACCTCGGTGCGGCCGGCGTCGCCGACGATGCCGGTCAGCCCGAGGGAGTTCGCCTCCTCGATCGCCCGGGGCTCGGGGTCGACGACGACGATCTTGTCGGCCGGCGTCCCGTTGGCGATGAGCGAGCGGATGGCGCTGCGGCCCTTGGTGCCGTAGCCGCACACGATGACGTGCTGGCGCACGCGGGACCTCCAGCGTCGGATGCGGAACTCCTCCCGCGAGCGCGCCGTGAGCGCCTCGAGGGTGGTTCCGATGAGCACGATCAGGAACATGATCCGCAGGGGCGTGATCAGCAGGATGTTGATGAGCCGGGCCTCGGCGGTCACCGGCGTGATGTCGCCGTAGCCGGTCGTCGAGAGCGTGACGGTGGCGTAGTAGGTGGCGTCCAGCAGCGAGATCTCGTCGCCGCGGCTGTCCTCGTAGCCGTCGCGGTCGATGTACACGATGAGGACGACGACGACGAGGACGATCGCCGCGATCAGGACCCGGCGCAGCACCTGCCGGACCGGCGAGATCTCCTCATGGGCGATCTGGACACCGGTGTGCTCGGTCTCCGTCCCGATCCGCTCGTTCTCCACCACGCGGACACTAGTGAGCGGGCGCGTGTGCGGCGCGCTGCCGCACCCGTTCGGGTCAGGGAAACCGAACGGGTGCGGCGGTACGGATCAGCTCAGCCGCCGACCTGCTCGCGCTCCTTGGCGGCCAGCTCGCGCTTGAGCACCTTGCCCGCGGCCGACACCGGGATGGCGTCGATGAAGCGGACGGCGCGCAGCCGCTTGTACGGCGTCACCTTGTCGTTCACCGCCGTCATCACCGACTCCTCGGTGAGGGCGGCGCCGTCGGCGTCGGCCTTGCGCACCACGTAGGCGACCGGCAGCTCGCCGGCCTCCTCGTCGGGCCGCCCGACGACCGCCGCGCCCCCGACGCCCGGAACGGCGAACAGGATCTCCTCGAGCTCGCGCGGGAACACGTTGTAGCCCTTGTAGAGCAGCATGTCCTTGGTGCGGTCGACGATCGAGAGGTAGCCGTCCTCGTCGAGGATGCCGACGTCGCCGGAGTGGAACCAGCCCTCGGCGTCGATGGCGTCGGCGGTGGCGTCCGGCCGGTGGGCGTAGCCGCGCATGACCTGCGGGCCGCGGATGCACACCTCGCCCCGCTCGCCGGCCGGCAGCGGGTTGCCGCCGCCGAGCGGGCGGATGCTGATCTCGGTGTCGAAGACCGGGACGCCCACGGTGCCGGGCTTGCGGGTGCCCGAGCGGAAGGACGGCGCGCCCGTCGCCTGCATCGTCACCTCGGTCAGGCCGTAGCCCTCGCCGATCGTGGCGTTCGGCATGAGCGCGGCCATCTTGTCGATCAGCGACTTCGCCAGGGGCGCCGCGCCGGAGGTCACGCCGCGGACGTGCGAGAGGTCGGCCTCGGCGAACCCGGGCACCTGGAGCAGCGCCACGAAGACCGGCGGCGCGCCGCCGATGGAGGTGACCTCGTACTTGACCATGTCCTCGACGTACTTGACCGGGTCGAAGCGCATGTGGATCACGGTCATGGTGCCGCCCATGACCATGCCGTTGAGGTAGCCGATCGCACCCATCGCGTGGAACCAGGGCGTGAGGTTGATGATCCGCGCCTCACCGAGCCGGGTGGCGACCTCCTCCTCGCCCAGCACCTGGCGCAGCGTCACGTCGCCCTCGGCGTCGAGCTCCGGCAGCGAGCCCGACGTCCAGCAGCCGGACTGCAACACGTTGGTGACGACGTTGCGGTGCGGTAGCTCCACGCCCTTGCTGACGCCGGTGGTGCCGCCGGTGTAGGCGAGGTGGGCCAGCGCCTCGGCGGGGTCCGGGCCGGCGTCCAGGTGCCGGTCGGTGGGGTCGCCGGCGAGCAGGTCGGACAGGTCGACGTCGCTGTCCTCCAGGCCGTCCAGGCGCGCCGCGAAGTCGAGGGTGTGCGCCTCGCCGGTCACGACCACCGTGCGCACCGGGGTCTGCTCCAGCGCGCCGCGTACGAAGGGCAGCACCTGGTCCCAGGTGACCAGGACGGTGGCACCGGCGTCGGTGAGCTGGGCCGCGAGGTCGGCGGCGGGCAGCAGCGGGTTCGTGGGGGAGAAGGTGGCGCCCGACAGCATGATCCCGTAGTAGAGCGGCGGGTACTGGCGGCAGTTGGGGATGTGCACGGCGACGACGTCACCGGGGCCGACGCCGTTGTCGGCGAGCCAGCCGGCGACCGCGTGGGCGCGGGCACCCATCTCGGTGAAGGTCAGCGGGACGTCGTGGTCGACGAACGCCGTCCGGTCGCCCCATCGGCGCACCGCGGCCCGCAGGATCGACCCCACCGGGACGCTGGGGTAGTCCAGCGACCGGGGGAGCCCGGGCGGCCAGCTGGCCGCTGCCGGTGCCTGGGCGGACTGCACGGTGGTCATGCGTTTCCTCTCGTAGGACGGAGCTCGGGACACAGCGTGGCCCACGTCACACGCTCTGTCGAGGGTCTGTGCGCCGGTCAGGGGTCTGTGAGGATGGCGGCATGAGCGACCAGCGCACGGCACTCGTCCTCGGTGGCGGCGGCATCACCGGCATCGCGTGGGAGATCGGCGTGCTCGCCGGTCTGGCCGAGGCGGGCATCGACCTGACCGGCGCCGACTTCGTCGTGGGCACCTCGGCGGGCTCCGTCGTGGGTGCGCAGGTGACCAGCGGGGCGCCGCTCGAGGAGATGTACGCCCGTCAGCTCGAGCCGCCGGCGCAGGAGAAGGTCGCCCGGGTCGGGCGCGGAACCCTCGCGCGCTACGCCTGGGCGATGCTGACCAGCCGGGGGCGCGACGTGGAGTTCCGCAAGCGGATCGGAGCGCTCGCGCTGGCCGCCGAGAAGGCCGGGCTGACGCCGAGCGAGCAGGAGCGGCTCGACGTCATCGGCTCCCGCCTCGTCTCCGGGCACTGGCCCGAGCGGAACCTGACGATCACCGCGGTCGACGCCGCCACCGGTGAGTTCCGCACGTTCGACCGCGACTCCGGGGTGCCCCTCGTGCAGGCGGTGGCCGCGAGCTGCGCGGTGCCCGGCGTCTACCCGCCCGTCACCATCGAGGGCCGCCGCTACGTCGACGGCGGGATGCGGTCCGCGGCCAACGCCGACCTCGCGCAGGGCTACGACCGGCTGGTCGTCCTGGCACCGATCCCGCGCGGCGTCGGACCGCTGGCCAGCGTGGACGCCCAGGTCACCGGCATGGTGTCGCGGGTCGCCGTCGTCTCGCCGGACGAGGCCAGCAGGACCGCGATCGGCCGCAACGTCCTGGACCCGGCCGCCCGCGAGCCCGCCGCCCGCGCCGGGCGGGCGCAGGCGGCGCAGGTCGTCGCCCGCGTCGGCGAGGTCTGGGCCGGCTGACCGGGGTTCCCGAGCCCGTCACCGGGAGTTCGGGACGACGACGGCTCCCAGGCACCTGGGACCGGTGGGATCGGTCCGCGGTGCCGGCGGCGAGGGTCGCCGCCCGAGCCCGCGGGAGTTCCGATGCCTGGTGCACGCTTGCGTGCCACGGTCGCCGCCGTCGCGGTCGCCGTCCCCCTGACCCTCGCCGTCCCGGCGGCGCTCCCGGCCACGGCCGCGCCCCGGCCACCGGCCGTCCAGCCGGGCACCGCTCTGGCGGAGGACCTGGTGGTGGTCGGCCACCGCGGGGCGTCGGGCTACCGCCCCGAGCACACCCTGGCCGCCTACGAGCTGGCCGCCCGCATGGGTGCTGACTTCATCGAGCCCGACGTCGTCAGCACGAAGGACGGCGTGCTGGTCGCGCGGCACGAGAACGAGATCGCCGGCACCACGGACGTCGAGTCGCACCCCGAGTTCGCCGGCCGCCGGACGACCAGGACCATCGACGGCGTTCCGGTCACCGGCTGGTTCACCGAGGACTTCACCCTCGCCGAGCTCCGCACCCTGCGGGCCGAGGAGCGGCTGCCCGCTGTCCGGGAGGAGAACACCCTCTACGACGGGCTGTTCCAGGTGCCGACGCTGGACGAGGTGCTCGAGCTCCGCGCCCGGCTGTCCAAGGAGCTCGGTCGCGAGATCGGCGTCTACATCGAGACCAAGCACCCCACCTACTTCGACGGCATCCGGCTCTCGCTGGAGGAGCCCCTGCTGGCCGATCTGCGCCAGGCGCGTCTGGACCGGGCGCACTCGCCGGTGTACGTCCAGTCCTTCGAGACGACCAACCTGCGGGAGCTGCGCCGGGCGGGCGTGAAGGTCCCGCTGGTGCAGTTGCTCTCGGGCGCGGGTGCGCCGTACGACCTGGTGGCCCGGGGTGACCGGCGCACCTACGCCGACCTGGCCTCGGCGGCCGGGCTCCGGGAGATCGCCACGTATGCGCAGGGCGTCGGCCCGGAGAAGAACCAGGTGATCCCGCGCCGGGCCGACGGCACCCTGGGGACCCCGACCCGCTTCGTCGACGACGCGCACGCCGTGCGGTTGCTGGTGCACCCGTACACGTTCCGCAACGAGAACACCTTCCTGCCGCCGGCTCTGCGGGAAGGCGCGGCGCCCGACGACTACGGCCGGGCGCTCGCCGAGCACGCGGCCTTCTGGGACGCCGGCATCGACGGCATGTTCACCGACAACCCGGACACGGGCGTGGTCTCGCGACAGCTGTTCGAGAGCGCTTCGAACTGACGGTCGAGATCGCGCTGCGACGAGTGAGGCCCTGACCCGTCACGGGCGGCGGCCACCACTCTCTTCCCGGACGCTTGTGCTCTGCTCTCCCCTCGTAGGCAGAGCACAAGCACCGCGAGAGACCCCTGACCCCACCGGCTGGGACGTCCGCCCCCGGCCGCTCAGACGACCGGCTGGGCGACCAGTGAGCCGGCGGAGTGCTCCTGGCGCAGCGACGTCTTGAGCACCTTGCCGCTGGGGTTGCGGGGGAGCGCGCCGACGATCGAGTACTCGCGCGGGTTCTTGTACCGGGCGAGCCGCTCGCGGCACCAGGCGCCCAGCTCCTCCGACGTCGGCGGGTCGTTCGCGTCGCGCGGCGCGATCACCGCCAGCGGGGCCTCGCCGTACCGGGTGTCGGGGACGCCGATGAGCGCGACCTCGGCGACCTTGGGGTGTGCGGACAGGGCGTCCTCGACCTCGGCGCAGTAGATGTTCTCGCCGCCGGAGATGATCATGTCCTTCTTGCGGTCGACGACGTAGATGTAGCCGTCGGAGTCCTGGCGGACCAGGTCGCCGGAGTGGAACCAGCCGCCTTCGAACGCCTCGGCCGTCGCCTCCGGCTTGTTCCAGTACTCCTTCATCACCATCGGGCTGCGGTAGACGATCTCGCCGACCTCGCCCTGGGCGACGTCCTCCATGAACGCGTCCACGACGCGGATCTCGACGTTGAGGATCGGCGTCCCGACCGACCCGATCTTCCGGACGGAGTCCTCCCCGCGCAGCAGGGTGGTCACCGGGGAGCACTCTGTCTGGCCGAAGGCGGTGACAACCTCGGCCTGCGGAAAGGTGTCGATCAGCGAGCGCAGCAGCGTGGTGGAGGCGGGGGCCGCGCCCCAGGAGATGCGGCGCAGGCACGACAGGTCCCGGTCCTTGATCCCGGGTACGGACAGCACCGCGGCCCACATCGCGGGCACGAGGAAGATGCTGGAGATCCGCTCCCGCTCGATCAGGTCGAGGGTCTCGACCGGGTCGAAGCCGCCCGACTTGAGGATCACGTTCGTGCCGCCCAGCAGCAGTGGGGGCAGCCCGCCGGCGAGTCCGGCGATGTGGAACAGCGGGGCCCCGGGTGCGCCCACCCGGTCGTCGGGGTCCCAGCCGAGCGTGGTGACCTGGCTGAAGCAGTGCATCAGCAGGTTGTGGTGGGTGAGGACGGCGCCCTTGGGGCGGCCGGTCGTGCCCGAGGTGTACATGATGAACGCCGGCTCGTCCTCGTCGACGGCGATCTCGAGCGGCTCGCTCCCGGCCGAGGCCAGCGCCTCCTCGTAGGACTCGCTGCCGGGACCCGCGGCGCCGTCGCCGATGACCAGGACCGTCCTCACCTCCGGCGCCTGCTCCCGGGCCTTCGCGGCCAGCGGGGCGAGGGTCGTGTCGACGACGAGTGCGACGGCGCCCGAGTCGGTGAGGGCGTAGGCGACCTCGTCGGCGACCAGCCGGAAGTTCACCGGGACGACGATCGCGCCGAGCCGGACCCCGGCGAGGTAGGACTCCCACGTCTCCATGCCGTTGAGCGCCAGCACGGCCACCCGGTCGCCGGTCCGGACGCCGCGGTCGCGCAGGGCGCGGGCGAGCCGGGTGACGCGGTCGTCGAGCTCGCCGTAGCTGCGCCCGCCGCCGTCGAAGCGCACCGCCGCGACGTCAGGGGTCGTGCGCGCGTGCCGCGCCAGCAGATCGCTCATGGTCATGCCCCGGCCCTGGAGGGTGGGGATCGGAACGCTCACGGCTTCTCCTCGGCCTCGCACAGTTGTGACGTGCGTCATGCTGTCGAGCGGAGGAGGGGCGGTCAACCCTGACTGTCGATGGTGAGCATCCGGGCGGCCAGCCGCTTCCAGAGGTCCAGGTGCGGATCGGTCGCGGGGGACCGGTCCTCGAACGCGTAGACCAGAGCGACTCCGCGCATGCTGGTGAAGAGCAGCTCGCAGAGCTCGGCGTAGAGCGGCGCCCCGGCGATCTGCGGACCCCAGATGCCGTCGGCGACCGCGGCGATCGCCGCGCGCAGCCGCCGCTCCTCGCTGCGCAGCGCGGCACGGAGCGCCGGGTCGGTGCGGGCGGCGGTCCAGAGCTCCATCGCCGCCCAGAACGGGGGCTCCTGGAACGTCTCCCACATCAGGTCGATCGCCCGGTCCACGCGTTCCCGGCCGGTCGGCTCGTCCGCCATCAGCGCCGCAGACCGGCGCCGGACCTCGTCCAGCTGCGTCGTGGAGAGGTGCTCCGCGGCCGCGACCAGCAGCTCGGCGCGGGACGGGAAGTGGTGCAGCAGTCGCCCGCGGGACACCCCGGCCCGGGCCTGCACGGCGAGCGTCGATGCGCCCGCGGCGCCCTCCTCGACGAGGCAGGCGACCGCCGCCTCCAGGATCAGCAGCCGGCTGTCGGCCGTGCGCTCCGACCGGGAGCGCGGGGCGTCCGGGGCGGCGGGCTCGGCGGTCATCCGCGGAAGCGTAGGCCGACCTCGGCGGACCGACCAGTCACCGTTGACCGTTTGGGGTGACCGGTGTCACGCTGCGCGCGTTCCGCCCACCGACGAGAGGCGCCGCCCGTGGACTTCGACGACAGCCCCGACGAGGCCGAGTACCGGTCGCGGGTTCGAGCCGCCCTGCAGCAGCACGCCGACGAGCTGCTGCGGCTGGCGCCGGGGCAGGAGGCCGTCGACGCGCGTCTGCAGGAAGCCGAGATGCGGCGCACCCAGCGGGTCCTCCACGACGCCGGCCTGGTGGGGGTGACGTGGCCGCGCGAGTACGGCGGCCAGGGCGGCTCGCTCCTGGAGCAGGCCATCGTGGGGCAGGAGCTCGCGCGCTTCCGGGTGCCGGCCCTGATCAACCACATCGGCATGGGCATGTGCGGCCCGACGGTCATCGGCCACGGCTCGCAGGACCAGCGTGACCGCTACCTGGCCCGGCTGCTGCGGGCCGACGACGTCTGGTGCCAGTTGTTCAGCGAGCCGGCCTCCGGGTCGGACCTCGCCGCACTCCGCACCACCGCGGTCCGCGACGGGGACGACTGGGTGGTCAACGGCCAGAAGGTCTGGACGACGCTGGCGCACGTCTCCGACTACGGCATCCTGCTCACCCGCACCGATCCGGAGAAGCCGAAGCACGCCGGCCTGACGATGTTCGTCGTCGACATGCACGCCCCCGGCGTCACGGTGCGGCCGCTGCGCCAGATGGGCGGGCAGTCGGACTTCAACGAGGTCTTCTTCGACGACGTCCGGATTCCCGACAGCGAGCGGCTCGGCGAGCCCGGTGAGGGCTGGCGGGTCGCGCTGACCACGCTCATGAACGAGCGGGTGACCATCGGCGGCGCGGGCAGCGCGATCGGCTCGCCGGTCGAGGAGTTCGCGCGGCACGCCAAGGAGCGGTTGCCGGAGCTCGACGCCGACCGGCAGGTGCTGGCCCGGCAGGCGGTCGGCCGCGCGGTGGTGGCCGCGCTGGGTGCCCGCTACACCGGCTACCGGCGGCTCACCGTGCTCAGCCAGGGTGGCATTCCCGGGCCGGAGGCCAGCGCCGGCAAGCTCGCGGGCACCGAGGCCGCGCACCTGATGGCCGACGCCGGGGTGCGCCTGCTGGGCGACGACGCGGTCTACGCGGCGACCGCCGATGGCGACGACCGGTGGCAGCGGACGCAGTCCTGGCTGCCCGGCATCTCGATCGCCGGCGGCACCGACCAGGTGCTCCGCAACATCCTCGGCGAGCGGGTGCTCGGCCTGCCGTCGGAACCCCGCCTCGACAAGACGGCTCCGTTCTCGGCCGGGCGCTCCGACGGGGGCACGCGATGAACTTCGACCTCGACGACGACCAGCACGCCTTCGCCGCCGGCGCCCGGGACTTCTTCCGCGGCAGCGCCTCACCGGCCGCCGCCCGCGCCGGGCTGGAGGGCGGCGCGCTCGAGCCCGGCCGCAAGTCGCTGGCCGACATCGGCTTCCTCGGCATCACGGTGCCGGAGTCCGCCGGAGGCTCGGGACGACCGCTGCTCGACCTCGCAGTCGTCGCCGAGCAGGGCGGTGCTGTGCTCGCCGGGCCCTCGCTGGTGACCGCGGCGCGGGCGGCGGTGCTGCTCGCCGACGCACCCGATCTGGCGGCCCAGCTCGCCGACGGGTCGACGGCGTTCGCCGTCCTCGACGGGTCGGTGGAGGGCTCCGCGCCGTCGGTGGACGCGGCCGACGCGACGCTCTTCCTGGGGCTCGACGGCGGCGCGCTCGTCGTCGGCGAGGGCGAGGTCGTGCCCGGCCGCCCGCTGGACGCCACCCGGGGACTGGCCTCGGTCCGGCTCACCTCCCGCCGGGTGCTGGCCGAGGACGCCGGCGAGCTGTGGGCCCGCGCCCGGCAGGTCGGAGCCGTGGTCATGGCCGCCGAGGACCTCGGCGGCGCGGACCGGTGCGTGCAGCTCGGCGTCGCCTACGCGCAGGAGCGCGAGGCGTTCGGCCGGCGGATCGGCTCCTACCAGGCGATCAAGCATCTGCTGGTCGACGCCTGGGTGGGGGTGGAGCAGCTGCGCTCGCTGGTGTGGTGGGCCGCGTGGGCGGCCGACTGCAACCCCGCGGAGCTGCCCCTGGCGGCGTCGGCGGCGAAGGCCTGCGCGGCGACGACGTTCGAGCGGGCGGCGTCCACGCTGATCCAGGTGCACGGCGGCATCGGGTTCACCTGGGAGCACGACGCGCACCTGTTCTGGCGGCGGGCCAAGGTCGACCGGCTGCTCCTGGGCGACGAGGCCGAGCACCTCGACGCCGTCGCGCGGCTCGCCGTCTCCGGGGCGCTGGGCGCATGAGCGTGGGCGAGCTGACCGAGCTGCGCTACGAGGTGGCCGACGGCGTCGCGACCGTGACGCTGCACCGGCCGGAGCGGCTGAACGCCTTCACCATGACCATGGCCGCCGAGCTGGCCCAGGTGGCGGCGGCCGCCGACGCCGACGACGCCGTGCGGGTGGTGGTGGTGACCGGTGCGGGCCGCGCGTTCTGCGCGGGGGCCGATCTGGGCGCCGGCCCGGAGACCTTCTCCGACCGGCGCTCCCGCGAGCGCCCGCCCGGCCCGTTGAGCGAGCAGATCGGCGGTTTCCCGCGGGACGCCGGCGGGGTCGCCTCGCTGCCGTTCGCCGCCCTGCGCAAGCCGGTGATCGCCGCGATCAACGGCCCGGCGGTCGGCATCGGCGCGACGCTGCCCCTGGCCATGGACATCCGGATCGCCGCGGAGTCGGCCCGGTTCGGCTTCGTCTTCGGCCGGGTCGGCATCGTGCCCGAGGCGGCGTCGTCGTGGTTCCTGCCGCGGGTGGTCGGGATCAGCCAGGCGATGGAGTGGGTCGCCACCGGCCGGGTCTTCGACGCCGACGAGGCGCTGCGCGGCGGGCTGGTCTCCCGGATCGTCTCCGACGAGGACCTGCTGCCCACCGCCTACGAGTTGGCGCAGGAGATCGTGGCCAACACCAGCGGGGTGGCGGTCGCCGCGGCCCGGCAGATGCTGTGGTCGATGCTCGGCGCGGCCTCGCCGTGGGACGCCCACCGCGTGGAGTCGCGTGCGCTCGTCGAGCTGGGCGAGGGCCCGGACTCGGCCGAGGGCGTCGCCGCTTTCCTGGAGAAGCGCCCCGCGCGCTTCCCCGCGAAGGTCGGCGAGGGCGAGGTGGCCGGCGTGCCGCGCTGGCCCGCGCCGCCGGAGGACGTGACGCCGGGCTGAGACGGTTGGTCGCTGCACCGTTTGTCCACACGGGTTCGGCGGGCAAGGGCGCGGCGTGGACACCGAGATCACGCTGCTGGTCGACGGCGAGCGGCATCCGCTCGTCGTCGACACCCGCACGACCCTGCTCGACGCGCTGCGCGAGCGGCTGCGCATCACCAGCCCGAAGAAGGGCTGCGACCACGGGCAGTGCGGCGCCTGCACGGTGCTGGTCGACGGCCGCCGGGTGAACAGCTGCCTGGTGCTCGCGGTGACCGTCGACGACGCCGAGGTGACCACCTCCGACGGACTGGCGGCCGAGGGGGAGCACCCGCTGCACCGCGCGTTCCTGGACAACGACGCGTTCCAGTGCGGCTACTGCACCCCGGGCCAGGTCTGCTCAGCCGCCGGGGTGCTGGCCGAGGCGAAGGCCGGCTGGCCGAGCACCGTGACCGACGACCTGACCGCGGAGGACGTCGACCTCACCGACGACGAGATCCGCGACCGGATGAGCGGCAACCTGTGCCGCTGCGCCGCCTACGCGCACATCGTCCCGGCGGTCGCCGCCGTGGCCGAGGCCGAGGGCGTGCGGCGATGAGGGAGTTCCGGTACGAGCGGGCGACCGACGCCGCCTCCGCCGTCGCGCTGCTGGCCGCCGAGCCCGAGGGCGCGTTCCTCGGCGGCGGCACCAACCTGGTCGACCTGATGAAGCTCGGCGTCGCCACCCCCGACCTGCTCGTCGACGTCCGCCGCCTGACGTCGGCCGAGGTCACCGACCTGCCCGACGGCGGGCTGCGGATCGGCGCCGCCGTGCCGAACGCCGACCTCGCCGCCGACCGCCGGGTGCGGGAGCGGTTCCCGGTGCTCAGCCAGGCGCTGCTCGCCGGTGCCTCCGGGCAGCTGCGCAACCGCGCGACCACCGGCGGCAACCTGCTCCAGCGCACCCGGTGCGGCTACTTCACCGACGTCACCAGGCCGTGCAACAAGCGCAGCCCCGGCAGCGGCTGCGGCGCGCTGGAAGGCGTGCACCGCAACCACGCGATCCTCGGCCAGACCCTCGAGGGCCCCGGCACCTGCGTCGCCACGCATCCGTCGGACATGGCGGTGGCGCTCACCGCGCTGGACGCCGTCGTCCGGGTGCTCGGCCCCGACGGCGAGCGGGAGGTGCCGATCGTCGAGCTGCACCGGCTGCCCGGCGACGACGCCTCGCGCGACACGACGCTGCGGCACGGCGAGCTGATCACCGCCATCGACCTGCCGGCCCTCGGCATGCCGTCGCGCTACCGCAAGGTGCGCGACCGGGCCTCCTTCGCCTTCGCGCTGGTCAGCATCGCCGCCGCCGTCCAGGTCACCGACGGCATGGTCGCCGACGTGCGCCTGGCGCTCGGGGGAGTGGCGCACAAGCCGTGGCGCGCCACGGCGGCCGAGGAGGCCCTGCGCGGGCGGCCGGCCACCGAGGAGTCGTTCGCCGCGGCCGCCGAGGCCGAGCTGGCCGCCGCCACCCCGCTGCGGGACAACGGGTTCAAGGTGCCGCTGGCCCGCAACCTCGTGGTCCGCACCCTGCTGCAGCTGACGGAGGGCTCCCGATGACCACGGTGGACCGCATTCTCGGCGCGGGCGTCGAGCGGATCGACGGCCCGGCCAAGGTCCGCGGCACCGCGCCGTACGCCTACGAGCAGGACCCGGGCGAGCCGATCTGCCACGTCGCGGTCGTGCAGAGCACCGTCAACCGCGGCCGCATCACCCGGCTGGACCCGACGGCGGCCGAGGCGATGCCCGGAGTGCTGGCCGTGCTCACGCCGGCGAACGCGCCGCGGCTGGGGGAGGGCCTGACCTCCGATCTGCCGGTGCTGCAGTCCCTCGACGTCCACTACCAGGGCCAGATCGTGGCCGCCGTCGTCGCGGAGAGCTCGGAGATCGCCAAGGCCGCCGTCGGAGCAGTCGCCGTCGAGTACTCCGCACATGAACCGGACGTCGTGCTGAGCGCCGACCGCCCCGACCTCTACGCCCCGGACCAGCTGATGGCCGGCTTCGAGACCGACTCGGTGATCGGTGACGTCGACGGCGCGCTGGCCGCGGCCGCGGTGACCGTCGACGCCACGTACGAGACGCCGACCCAGCACAACAACCCCATCGAGATGCACACCTCGATGGCCCGCTGGGACTCCGACCGGCTGACGATGTGGGACGCCAACCAGGGCCCGCACACCATCGTCAACGACCTGATGACGGCGTTCGGTCTGGAGCGCGGCCAGGTGCGGGTGATCTCCCCGTATGTCGGCGGGGCATTCGGATCGAAGGCCTTCACCCACCCCAACCAGATCCTCGCCGCGATGGCCGCGAAGGTGGTCGGGCGCACCGTCGTCTTCGAGCTCACCCGGCAGCAGATGTTCTGCCTCGTCGGGCACCGGACGCCCACGATCCAGCGGATCCGGCTCGGCGCCGACGCCGAGGGGCGGCTGACCGCGATCAGCCACGAGGTCGTCGAGCACACCTCGCGGATCAACGAGTTCGCCGAGCAGACCGCGACACCGACCCGGGTGCTCTACGCCGCGCCCCACCGGCGGACCACCCACCGGCTGGCCCGCCTCGACGTCCCGCCGCCGACGATCATGCGGGCGCCGGGGGAGACCCCCGGCATGTTCGCGCTCGAGTCCGCGATGGACGAGCTGGCGCACGAGCTGGGGATCGACCCGGTGGAGCTGCGGATCCGCAACGAGCCCGAGCGCGATCCGGAGCGCGACGTCCCCTGGTCCAGCCGGAACCTGGTCGCCTGCCTGCGCACCGGCGCGGAGCGCTTCGGCTGGGCCGGCCGCGACCTGCGACCCGGCGTGCGCGAGGACGGCCGGTGGCTGATCGGCACCGGCGTCGCCGCCGCGACCTACCCGGCCCGGCGCCGCAAGGCGGAGTGCCGGATCACCGGGCACGGTGACGGCCGGTGGACCGTCGAGATCGACGGCTCCGACATCGGCACCGGCGCGTGGACGGCGCTGACCCAGATCGCGGCGGACGCCCTGGGCGTGGAGCTCGCCGCGATCGAGCTGAAGATCGGCGACAGCGACCTGCCGTTCGCCGGCGGCGCGGGTGGCTCCACCGGCCTGGCGTCGTGGGGCTCGGCGATCGTGCTCACCGCCCGGGACGTGCGTCGGCAGCTCGACGAGCGGTACGGCGGGCAGCTGCCGGCCGACGGCGTCGTGGTGAAGGGCGAGGTGCCCGGGCCCTCACCGCACGCGGAGGACTACTCGATGCACGCGTTCGGCGCGCACTTCGTCGAGGTGCGGGTGGACCGCGACACCGGCGAGGTGCGGCTGCCGAGGGCGTCCAGCGTCTACGCGGCGGGCGCCATCGTGAACGCCCGCACCGCGAGGTCGCAGTTCCTCGGCGGCTTCAGCATGGGTGTGTCCATGGCGCTGCACGAGGAGTCGATCGCCGACGAGCGCTTCGGCCACTACGTGAACCACGACCTGGCCGAGTACCACGTGGCGACCAACGCCGACATCGGCGAGATCGACATCCACTGGGTCGAGGAGCACGACCCCTGGGTCAACGAGCTGGGGATCAAGGGCATCGGCGAGATCGGCATCACCGGTGCGGCCGCGGCGGTCGCGAACGCCTACTGGCACGCCACCGGCCTGCGCGTCCGCGACCTGCCCATCACCCCGGACAAGTACTTCCGCGACGCTCCGCGCCGCACCGCGGCCAGGTGACGTCCCCCGATTGCCCGGAGCCCATCCGTGTTCCGTGTCGGGAGGCCTCCGGCCCCCGCGACGCGGAACACACGACGCTCAGGGTCAGCGAAGAGAATTCGGATCCAGGTGGCGCAGCAGCGTCTCCCCGAAGTCGCGCATGTTCTCGATCTGCTCGGGGGAGAGCTGGTCGAACAGTTCCCGGCGCACGCCCTCGACGTGCACGGGCGCGGCCCCCTCGAGAGCTGCGAACCCTTCCTCGGTGAGGACGGCGAGCTGCCCGCGACCGTCCTCGGCGCAGACCTGGCGGCGAACCCAGCCGCGCTCCTCCAGTCGCGAGACGGCGTGGGAGAGCCGGCTGCGCGAGGAGAGGCACCGGTCGGCCAGCTCGCTCATGCGCATCATCCGCTCGGGCGTCTCCGACAGCGCCACCAGGATCTCGTAGTACGCGTGCGAGATGCCGGTGCGCTGGGTGAGGTCGCGGTCGAGCCGGTCCTGCAGCAACTGGGCGCTGTAGAGCCATGCCCGCCAGGCCTTCTGCTCCTCGGCGTCGAGCCAGCGGGGCTCACCCGCGGGGAGGGGCTGTGGCGACACGGACGACGTCATGCCCCTAGAGTACTAGCGGAATAGTTCAACGCTCAACTATGCTTCACCCGACGACAGCACGACCGCTCAACCAGGGAGACACCATGACCAGCAGCACCTCCGTCCAGATCCCCGGCTACATCGCCGGCACCTGGGACATCGACGCCAGCCACTCGACCGTCGGCTTCTCCGTCCGCCACATGATGGTCAGCAAGGTCCGCGGCTACTTCCGCGAGTTCGCCGGCGAGATCGTCACGGCCGAGAACCCGGCCGACTCCACCGTCAACGCCACGGTCGACCTGGGCTCGATCGACACCCGTCAGGAGCAGCGTGACGCGCACATCCGCTCCGCTGACTTCTTCGACTCCGAGAACCACCCCCAGATGACCTTCCGCTCGACCGCCGTGCGCACCCAGGGTGCCGACTGGCTGGTCGACGGCGAGCTGACCATCAAGGGCAACACGAAGCCGGTCACCCTGGCCCTGGAGCTCAACGGCTTCGGCCCGGACGCCTACGGCGGCACGCGCGCCGGCTTCTCCGCCCGCACCGAGATCTCGCGCTCGGAGTTCGGCGTCGACATCCAGATGCCCATGGACGGTGGCGGCGTCGTCGTCGCCGACAAGATCGCCGTCGAGCTCGAGATCGAGGCCGTTCTCCGCGCTGCCTGATCCGCTCCGCACGAGGGCCCGGACGCATGGCGTCCGGGCCTTCGTCGTCCCCGGGTGCCGACGGCGGCTCGCGTCCGGTCGCGCACGGGCGTCGGAGATGCGCGGCCCGGGCGCGCACGAGCGCGTCATCGCGGTGCGGACGGCGGCTGCGCGGGATCATGCGGACCGGGGCCGGTCCGGAGGAGGGTGCATGCGCGACAGGCTGCGGCTGGTGGCCGTCGCGGGAACCCTGCTCGGGCTGGGCGTCATGGTCGCGGCCGCCGTGCGGGCGTCGTCCTACATCCCGTTCCTGGACTCCGAGCCGCCCTGCGTGCGCTCCTCCGGAGGCTGTCCCGCGGACCTCGACGCGGCTCTGCGCGGACTCTGGTGGCAGGCCGGCGCGGGCGGCGTGCTGGTCCTGGTCGGGGTGGTCCTCGTGGTCGTCGCGCTGCCCCATCGGGCGAGGGAGGGCTCGCGTCTCGCGCAGCACCCCGTCGTGCACGCCGTCGCCGCCGGCGTGACGAGCGTGCCGCTGATGGTCGTGGGGAGCTACCCGGCGCTGCTGCTCCTGTTCACGGGTGGTGCCCACGGCCTGCCGGCGCTCGCCGCCGGCGCCTGGCTCGGGCAGGCCGCGGCGCTGGCTGCGCTCGACCGACGCCTCGGGCGTGCGGACGCCTCCCCCCGCGGCACGGCGGTGGGAGGGCTGATCGTCAGCGCGCTCGGCATCGGCGCGACGCTCGGGGTCCTCCTCCTCGACGGTGCGCCGCTGGGCTTCTGGGCCCTGCTGCTGACCGACGGGATCACCGTGGCTCTCGGGGTGCTCCTGGTCCGCCTCGCCTCCGATCCCTGGCCGGTCGACCCGCGCGGCCGGCTCCGGCGTGGGGCGGCCGTCTGCGCGGCACTGGCGGTGGGGCCCCTGGGGGTGGTCGCGCTGGTGGCCGACCAGGACCGGGACCCGGTCCCTCCGGCGGCGTCCCGGCCGATCCCCGCACCGCCGTCGCTCGAACCGCCCGTGCCCGTGCCCGCGCCGCCGCCCCCGGCCCCGACCGCTGCGCCCGAGCCCGCCCCGGTCGCGGCCGACGACCCCTGCGGGAGCGGCGACCTGAGCTTCACCGTGACCGGGATCGACGGGGCGATGGGAGCCCGGGCGACGAGCATCGTCGCGCGCAACGTCGGCGCCGTCCCGTGCTGGGTGGAGGGGCAGCCGGTCGTCGCGCTGGTGCAGGGCGGTCGCCCCCTCACCCTGACCGTCGAGCCCGGTCGGACGCCGTCGGGCGACCCGGCGCCCGTCCGACGGGTGGGCCTCGCGCCCGGGGGAGCGGCGTACGCCCTGCTCACCTGGCGGAGCTACGGCGGCTGGGCCGACCAGGAGACGCCGCAGTCGATGACCGTCGCCTTGACCGCGGCCGCCCAGGCGGTCCCGGTGCAGGTGGCCGACGGCTCACCGGCCCCCTTCGACATCGCCGACGGCGGCACCTGGGCCGTCGCCCCGTGGGCGCCGCCCTGGAACTGACCGGGGGGAGACTGGACGGCATGACGACCTCGGCCCTCGCCCGGATCCCCGCCTCGCTGCTCGTCGCCGTCGGCCTCGCCGCGGGGTTCGGGATCGCGCAGAGCACCGGCATCCGCGCGCTCGGCGGCGCCGTGTTCGCCGTCTGCGGGGTCGGAGCCGGTTGGATCGCCGCCCGTCGCCGGGGTCCTGCTGTCACCGCGGGGCTCGCCGCCCTCTACGTCGGCGCCTTCGTACTGGCGCACGTGCTTGCCCTGGGGGCCGGTTTCCCGGCCTGGTTCGCGGTGAGTCTGGTCACTGTTGCCGCCGCGGGGACTACCTACGGGGTGGTCGACCGGCAGCGGACGGAGGTGTCCGCGCGTTGAGCGCCTAGAGTGGCGGGGAAGGTCGCGGCATCGGTTGCTGTTGACCTGATGCCCGCGCGCGTCCGCGCGGTGCGCTCCCGAGCTCCCCGAGGTGCCCTTCCGCATGCCCACCCGCAACGACCTGCGCAACGTGGCGATCATCGCCCACGTCGACCACGGCAAGACGACCCTGGTCGACGCCCTTCTCCGCCAGGCGGGCGCCCTCGGGCGGTCCAAGGGCGAGGGGACGGACAACGACTCCACGCAGGACCGCGTGATGGACTCGATGGACCTCGAGCGCGAGCGCGGCATCACCATCCTCGCGAAGAACACCGCGATCCACCTGGCCGACGAGGACGGCAACCCCGTCGTCGTCAACATCGTCGACACCCCGGGCCACGCCGACTTCGGTGGCGAGGTCGAGCGCGGCCTGTCGATGGTCGACGGCGTCTGCCTGCTCGTCGACGCCTCCGAGGGCCCGCTCCCGCAGACCCGCTTCGTGCTGCGCAAGGCGCTGGCCAAGGGGATGCCGGTCATCCTCGCGGTGAACAAGACCGACCGCGCCGACGCGCGCATCGCCGAGGTCGTCGACGAGTGCTACGAGCTCTTCATGGAGCTCATGGAGGACGCCGGCCTCGACGCCGACAACCTCGACTTCCCGATCGTCTACTGCAGCGGCCGGGCCGGCAGGGCGTCGATGAACCGCCCGGAGAACGGCACCGAGCCGGACAACGAGGACCTCGCCCCGCTGGTCAAGACGCTGCTCGACACCGTCCCGGCGCCGGTCTACGACGCCGAGGAGCCGCTGCGCGCGCAGGTCACCAACCTCGACGCCTCCCCGTTCCTGGGCCGCCTCGCGCTGCTGCGCATCCACTCCGGTGAGATGAAGCGCGGCCAGCAGGTGGCCTGGTGCAAGGTCGACGGCACCATCAAGAACGTCAAGATCACCGAGCTGCTGGTCACCGAGGGCCTGACCCGGACGCCGGCCGACAGCGCGGGTCCCGGCGAGCTGGTCGCCATCGCCGGCATCGAGGACATCATGATCGGCGACACCCTCGCCGATCCGAACGACCCGCGCCCCCTGCCGCCGCTGACGGTCGACGAGCCGTCGATCTCGATCACGATCGGCATCAACACCTCGCCGCTGTCGGGCAAGTCGGGCAAGAAGCTCACCGCCCGCCTGGTCAAGAACCGCCTCGACCAGGAGCTGGTCGGAAACGTCTCGGTCCGCATGCTGCAGACAGACCGCCCCGACACCTGGGAGATGCAGGGCCGCGGCGAGCTGGCGCTGGCCATCCTCGTCGAGCAGCTGCGCCGCGAGGACTTCGAGCTCACCGTCGGCCGTCCCACCGTCGTGACCAAGGAGATCGACGGCAAGCTGCACGAGCCGGTCGACCGGGTCACCATCGACACCCCCGGCGAGTACGTCGGCACGCTGACGCAGGCGCTGGCCACCCGGCGGGGGCGGCTGGAGAACCTGGTCCACCACGACACCGGCTGGGCGCGGATGGAGTACCTCGTCCCGTCCCGCGGCCTCATCGGCTTCCGGACCGAGTTCCTGACCGAGACCCGCGGTACCGGCGTGCTGAACAGCAACTTCGAGGCTTACGAGCCGTGGCTGGGTGACATGCGCGCCCGCCCCACCGGCTCGCTGGTCGCCGACCGGCAGGGCGTGGCGACGACGTACTCGATGTTCTCGCTGCAGGAGCGGGGCCAGATGATGGTCGAGCCGGGCACCGAGGTCTACGAGGGCATGATCGTCGGTGAGAACTCCCGTCCGGACGACATGGACGTGAACATCACCAAGGAGAAGAAGCTCACCAACATGCGCAAGTCCACCTCCGAGGAGCTCGAGCGGCTGATCCCGCCGCGGGTGCTCAACCTGGAGCAGGCGCTGGAGTTCTGCGCCGAGGACGAGTGCGTCGAGGTCACCCCGGCCACCGTGCGCATCCGCAAGGTGGTGCTGGACCAGACCGAGCGCGGCAAGTCCAAGAACCGCAAGCCGAAGCCGTAACGGCCCACGCTCTCGACAGGCCCTCTCCGGTTCGCCGGAGGGGGCCTTCGTCGTCGTCGGGGCGGGACCCGCTCAGGGGCGGCTCTGCCACTCGGCGATCCGGGCTGCGGGCACGCGGCCGCGCTGCCCGGCCAGGACGGCGATGAGCTCACCGTTCTCCCGCTCCATCCGCTCCACCGGCTTCCAGTCCACCGAGATCCGGCCGTTCCCGTCGTCCTCGCGCAACCAGTAGCTCGTCCGCTCGGCCTTCGGCCGGCCGACGTAGCAGTTGGAGATGAAGGAGTTGACGATCGCCGCCCGGGCGGCGTACTCCGCGGCCGCCGCCTGCGCCCGGGCGGAGACGTCGCCCCGCACGACGAGGGCCGCGGCGATCAGGCCGGCGGCGGCCAGGAGCGCCGTGCTGATGACGAGCACGGGGTCGGTCTGCGATGTCGACCGGACCGCGGTCAGGACGCCGGCCGCGGAGCCGCCGAGCCCGAGCACGACGGCCCAGCCCTTCGACAGTGCTGTGGCGCCGGCGGTGATGAGCTGCATGGACGGCGGCGTGCCCAGGATCGCGCTCTGCTCCGGGAGCGGCTTGCCGTCCGGGCCGGTCCTGGGCCCCTCGAGCACGTGCACGTCTCTCAGCAGCTCCTGGATCGGCTCGCCGAGGTCGAGTTGGTCAGGGGCGTACGCGCTTCCGGGGAACTGGACGCTCATCGCCGTACCTCCGTGCCGGACCGACCCGGCGTCGGCCGCCGAGGACTAGGGAAGCGACGCGCTGGTCCACTGTCCAGGGGCCCCGGTGCGGACCCGGGAGCGCGGCGGATCCCGGCACGTCGGCGTCCGTCTGTCGTCACCCTCCGCAGTACCGGAGTGCTCGACCGCGATGGCAGGCTCCTCGCCGGCCGTCGCCCGGTCGTCGTGGTCGGGAGGTCACGAATCGTGATGACCGGCCGGTGGCCGACGGCACGCCCGGACGGCACACGCCGGAGTGAGCGCGGCGCCGCACCTAGGCTCGTGTCGGGGCCGTGTACGACCGTGCCCTGAGGCGAGCGACGAGAGGTGGCCGAAGGCTGATGACGACGATCGCCCGTGCGGTTCCGCTGGGGGAGGGCTTCCGGGGTGGCATCGACGTCCGGGTGAGCCTGCGGGACGACGCCGGTGCCGGCCGCTCCGCCTTCGACGGCGCGTGGTTCCCGCGCAGCCGCGACCTGGCCACCGAGCTCCCCGAGCTGATCGCCGCCCTCGAGCGGCGCGGAGTCCGCGTCGAACGGTTCACCTACGCGCTGGACGCCTGGGCGGAGCCGGTGCCGCGCAAGCTGGAGGTCCTGGGCCGCACCGTGCGGGCCGGTGGCTTCCGCAGCATGGACCCGGGCGTCGTCTGCCTGACGTGGGCCGGTGGCACCCGCCGCGCCGATCTCCTGGTCGTGCCGCCGGAGACCGACGTCCTGACCGGCGCCCGTGCCCTGCGGCTGTGCACCCGCCGGGGGCTCCCGTCGTCGCCGCAGATGGTGCTCGCGGCCGCCCGGTCCACCCCGCTGCCGCAGGTGCCGGCCTCCCGGGCGGTGTAGCCGGTTCGGCCGAGGGCGCTTCCGCTGCCCGCGAACCCGCTGGACGGCGGTCGAGCGAAGAGGCGCGCACCGCCTGGGACGTCGACACCGCCCGCGCCGGGGAACTGCGTCTGGCGACCCGACCGCTGGAAGAGACCGTCGCCGACACGGAGCGTGGATGCAGGCGTCGGTGCCCCGCGTCGGGCTGCCCGCCGACCCTGAGGAGCGCCTGCTCGCCTGTCGCCGATGATCAGCTGACCTGATCGTTCTGGGTCCTACCTCACGGTCGACGGTGAGCCAGGACGCCCCATGGTGAGCCAGGACGACAAGAGACCCCGCCCGGCTGCTGCCGGACGGGGCCTCTCGCTGTTCGGGTCTAGTCGCGCGGGTCGCTCGGGCGCCCCGCGCCGATGGGCTGCGCGTTGGTCACGCGGACGTCGTCCGCGTCGGCGACGACGTTGCGCTCGGCGGCCAGCGCGGCGATGGCGTCCGCGGACTCCAGCGCCTTGGCGCTCCGGTACTGGCGGTAGGAGTGGACGATGGCCAGCGCCCACACCGCGTACAGCACCGCGTAGATCGCGTAGCGGGTGGCGTCCGGGGCGTCGATCCAGTCGCTGCGGAGCAGGGTGCGGGAGTTGGTGATGACGATGAGGCCACCCACCAGCGAGCCGAGCAGCCGCGGCGGGATGTGGCGCACGAGCCAGGCGGCGATCGGGGCGGCGATCAGGCCACCGATGAGCAGGCCGGCGACCCACGTCATGTTGATGCCCTGCGAGCCGAGCGCGAAGAGGAAGCCCAGGCTGGCGGCCAGCGCGACGATGAACTCGGAGGTGTCGATCGAGCCGATGACCTTGCGCGGCTCCATCCGGCCGCTGGCCAGCAGGGCCGGGGTGCCTACCGGGCCCCAGCCACCGCCGCCGGTGGCGTCGACGAAGCCGGCCACGAGGCCCAGCGGGCTGAGGAAGCGCTTGCGCACGGGCTTGCCCAGGTTGCTGCGGTTGATCCCGCGCAGGGTGAAGCGGATGAGGATGTAGGCGCCGAGGCTCACCAGGATCAGGGACATGACCGGGGCAGCGACCTCGGTGGAGAGGTTCGAGAGGAACGTGGCGCCGGCGAACGCGCCGATCGCGCCGGGGACGCCGATCTTGGCGACGACCTTCCAGTCGACGTTGCCGAACTTCCAGTGCGAGAGGCCCGAGGCCAGCGTGGTGCCGATCTCCGCGAGGTGGATGGTGGCCGACGCGACGGCAGGGTTGGTGCCCAGCGCCAGCAGCAGCGTCGTGGAGGTGACGCCGTAGGCCATGCCGAGGCTGCCGTCCACGAGCTGAGCGCCCAGGCCGGCGAGGGCGATCAGGATCAGGGTCTTCACGGGGTACTGACTCCGGTCTCAGGAGCGCGGCGCGCAGCGGCGCACGCGGAAGCAAGCGGGGAGGGGTGAGACAGGGGGCGCCGGGACGGCGCGGAAATCAGCAGCCTCGACAGGCGGCGGTGCAGACGCGCAGCAGATCGACGTGCAGGCGGCTCACCAGGAGCAGCATCGTCGGGCGCGCGGTCACGGGGGAATGTCTACCAGATCGATGCACTTTAGCGTCAATGCGGTGCCCACTGGGTGGGACGGGTCGTGCCGGAAACGGCGACGGCCCCTCCCGCGAAGCGCGGGAGGGGCCGTCAGGGGCCTGCCGACGGGGTCAGACGACGGCGTCGGTGATGAAGAAGGCGACGGCCGCGACGGCCGCGGCCGCGGGCAGCGTGACCACCCAGGCGACGACGATGTTGCCGGCGACGCCCCAGCGCACGGCCGAGAGTCGCCGGGTCGAGCCCACGCCCATGATCGAGGTGGTCGTGATGTGGGTGGTCGACACCGGGACGGCGAAGACCGTGGCCGTGGTGACCATGACGCTGGAGGCCACCGTCTGCGCGGCGAATCCGCCCGTCGGGGTCAGCTGGATGATCCGGCGGCCCATGGTCCGCATGATCCGGAAGCCGCCGGCGTAGGTGCCGGCGCTGATGGCGGCCGCGGCGGCGACCACGACCCAGAACGGGACCTCGAAGGTGTCGATCTCACCGGCGGTGAACAGCGCCAGCGTGATGATGCCCATCGTCTTCTGGGCGTCCTGCATGCCGTGCCCGAGGGCCATGGTCGCCGAGCTGACGATCTGCGCGTAGCGGAAGTTGCGGTTGGCCTTGGACACGTGGGCCCGCCGGAAGGTCCACAGCAGGATCAGCATGAACAGGTAGCCGAGCCCGAAGCCGACCAGCGGCGAGACGATCATCGGGATGATGACCTTCTCGAAGACGCCCATCCACTGGACGGAGTGGGCAGCGGCCAGCGCCGCGCCGACCAGGCCACCGATGAGGGCGTGCGAGGACGACGAGGGCAGGCCGTACCACCAGGTGATCAGGTTCCAGGTGATCGCCCCGATCAGCGCGGCGAAGACGATCTCCAGCCCGCCACTGCCCTCGGGCGGGTCGATGATCCCGGCGCCGACGGTCTTGGCGACCTCGGTGGAGAGGAACGCCCCGATCAGGTTCATCACGGCGGCGAGGGCGAGCGCCACGCGCGGGGTGAGCGCCTTGGTGGAGACGGCGACCGCGATGGCGTTGGCGGCGTCGTGGAAGCCGTTGGTGTAGTCGAACGCCAGGGCGACCAGGACGATGATGATCAGACCGATGAAGGCCGCGTCCATCAGAAGGTGTCCATGCGGGGTCAGGACTCCTTGACGGCGATCGTCTCGACCACGTTGGCGAGGTGCTCGAACGCGTCGGCCGCCTCTTCCAGCTGGTCGGCGACCTCTTTGAGCTTGAGGATCTCCAGGGCGTCGAACTCGCCGCTGTAGAGCCGGGAGAGCAGCCGGCGGTAGAGCTTGTCCGCCTCGTTCTCGATCCGGTTGACCTCGATCCAGTAGTCGGAGAGATCCTTGAGCGTCTTCAGCCGCGGCATGGCCTCGGCCGTGGTCTGGGCGCAGCGCTGGAGGAGCGCGACCTGCTGGCTCATCTCCGCGGGCAGGGTGCCCAGCCCGGTGAGGATGACCAGGTCCGCGGCGGCCTCGACGTAGTCCATGACGTCGTCGAGGTTGCTGGCCAGGGAGTAGATGTCCTCCCGGTCGAACGGCGTCACGAAGCTGGTGTTCAGCTGGCGGAAGATCGCGTGCGTCGTCTGGTCCCCGGCGTGCTCGAGGTCCCGGAGCTTGACCGCCAGCTCCTCGCGTCGGGCGTGGTCGTGGATGAACTCGCCCAGGACCTCGGTCGCGACTACCAGGTTCTGCGCGGACGCGGTGAACAGCGGGTAGAAGCTCGAGTCCTTGGGCGACAGGCTGAAGGGCACGCGGGGGCTCCGTCTCGGATGTGGGCACGGGCCGCGCTCGCGGGAAGCGTGCGGAGGGCCGTCGGGCAGCATAGGTCGCCCGGTCGTCACCTGCCGTTCACCTGCCGTCAGCTGTGAGCGGTATCGCCCCGGCGGGAGCCCTCGCTCACCCCGGAGAGGGACGCCACCAGATCGGCGCGGGCGCGCGCGACGCGGGAGCGGATGGTGCCCACCGGGCAGTCGGCCACCTCGGCCGCCTCGGCGTAGGAGAGACCGATCAACTGGGTGAGCACGAACGCCTCGCGGCGGTCGGCGTCCAGGCGGGCCAGCAGGTCGGTGACGGCGGCGCCCTCACCGACCACGTCGGCGGTCGCGTCCGGTGCCAGCAGCTCCAGGTCGGCGGCCTCGCGCACCAGGGCGAGCCGACGCCGGCGCCGGGAGCGGACGGAATCGGCGCAGACCCGGCGGGCGATGGCGAGCAGCCACGTCCGCAGGGAGGAGCGGCCCTCGAAGCGGTGGAGGGCGGCGAAGGCGCGCAGGTAGGTCTCCTGCGTCAGGTCGTCGGCGGTGTCGCGGTCGCCGAGGGCGGCGCACAGCCGCCAGACGTCGGACTGCGTCTCGCGCACGAGGGTGGCCGCAGCCAGCGGGTCGCCGTCGGCGGCGGCCGCGGCGATGCGGGCCAGGTCGTCCATGTCCTCGTCCTCGGGCGGAGAAAAAATCCCGCGCGGCGGGAACCGGACGGCGTCCGACGACGACCAATGAACCATGTCCTGCCAGATCTACCGCGAGGCGCTGTCGGCGCGCCTGGACGGCGAGCCCCTCGGCATGCCCGGCGCAGAGCTCGACGGGCACCTCGCGGAGTGCCCCGACTGCGCGTCCTGGGTGACCGCGGCCGAGGGGGTGACGCGTCGTGCCCGGCTGGCCGCCGCGCCACCGGTCCCCGACCTCACCGCCACGGTGCTGGCGGCGCTCCCGCGCGAGCTGCCGGGCGCGCGGGTCGCGGCCCGGGCGCGGCTGACCGCCACGGCGCTGCGCCTGGTCCTGCTCGCCGTGGGCGTCGCCCAGGCAGCCCTCAGCTGGCCCGTCCTCGTGTCGGGGGCGGGAGCGATGAGCGCGCCGGTGCACATGGCACACGAGACGGGGGCGTGGAACCTCGCGCTGGCGACGGCGTTCCTCGCCGTCGCGGCGGCGCCGCGCCTGGCGGCCGGAGCCCTGCCGTTCCTCGGGACCTTCGCCGCGCTGCTGCTGTCGATCACCGTGGCCGACCTCGCGGCGGGGCATGTGCACGCCGACCGGGCCGCCGCCCACCTGCTCCTGCTCGTCGGGGTGGCCGCCGTGGCGGTCGTCGCCTGGCGGGGCCGGCGCCGGCGCGAGGTCCCCTCGGTCCGACGGGTGACCGCGTGAAGCGGGCCCTCGTCCTGCTCGCGCTGCTGGTCACCGGCTGGCTGGGCGCGGGCGTGGTGACCGCGGCTCCGGCCGCCGCGCACGCGACGCTGGTCTCCACCGAACCCGGGGAAGGGGCACGGCTCGACGACGCGCCCCGGGAGGTGACCCTGACGTTCACCGAGGGGATCTCGCTGGGCGCCGGGTACGCCCGGGTCCTCGACGGCGAGCAGCAGCGGGTCGACGCCGGCGCCGCCGAGGTCGACGGCGCCGTCCTCACCGTTCCGCTGCGGGGCGAGCTGCCCGACGGCGGGTACCTGGTCACCTACCGGGTCATCTCGGCGGACTCGCACCCCATCGCCGGGGCGTTCTCCTTCGCCGTCGGGGACGCCGAGCTGCTCGCCACCGGCGGTGAGGCGGCGCAGGACGACACCGATCCGGTCGTCGCCGCTCTCCTGCCCGCGGCGCGGTGGCTCGGTTTCGCCGGGCTCGCCCTCGCGGTGGGGCTGCCCGTGCTGGCCGCGGTCTGCTGGCCGGCCGGCTGGGCGGCGCCCCGGCTGCGGCAGGCGGCGTCCGGCGGCGCTCTCGCCGTCGTCGTCGGCGCGCTGGCGACCTTCCTCCTGCAGGGCCCCTACGCCGCAGGCTCCGGCATCGGATCGGTCGGCGACCCGGCGCTGCTCGGCGCGACCCTGGGGTCGGAGGCGGGCTGGGTGGCGCTCGTGCGGGCGGTCCTGGCGCTGGTGTTCCTGCTCGTGCTGCGCCGGGTGCCGCGGCGTCCGGAGACCCCTTCCCGCGCGCTGCTGATCGGCGGAGGGGTCCTGGCGCTGGGCCTCGTCGTCGCCACCGCGGCGACCGGGCACCCGGTCGCCGGCCCCTGGCCGGGGCTGGCGGTGCTCGTCGCGTCGGCCCACGTCGCCGCCATGTGCGTGTGGCTCGGGGGCCTCGCCGGCCTGCTGCTGGCCCTGCTCCGGCCCGCCACCCCGCCGATCGAACTCGGGGCAGCGCTCCCCGCGTACTCGCGCCTGGCCTTCGGGGCGGTCGGCGTCCTCGTCGTCTCGGGGATCGTCCAGTCGGTGCGCGAGGTCGGCTCCCCGTCGGCGCTGGCGGCCACCGGGTACGGCCAGCTGCTCATGGCCAAGCTGCTCCTGGTCGTCGTGATCCTCACGATCGCGGGGGTCTCGCGGGTGTGGGTGCAGCAGCGGCTGGGCATCCGCCGGCCCCGCTCGCGTCGAATGATCACGGTGCACGCCTTCTCCGCCACGACCGCCGAGCCCGGTCCCGAGGAGCTCTCGGCCGCCGCGGAGCGCGACCGCGCCCAGGCCGAGAACGCGGCGGAGCACCTGCCCTCGCTGCGCCGGTCTGTGCTGCTGGAGGCCGGGCTGGCCGCCGTCGTGCTCGCCGTGACCGCCGTGCTGGTCGGCACCCCGCCGGCCCGGTCCGCCGTCGCCCAGCCGGTCGACGTCGTCCTTCCGCTGCAGGGCGGCTCGGCGTCCGCGTCGGGCACCGTCCAGGTGTCGGTCGACCCTGCCCGGCCGGGGGAGAACGCCCTGCACGTCTACCTCTTCGACGACGCCGGCCGGCTCACCCAGCCGACCGAGATCCGGGTGACGCTCACCGAGCGGACCCAGGAGATCGGGCCGCTGGACGTCGACCTCGAGCCCGCCGGGCCCGGCCACTTCGTCGGGAACGGCATGACCGTCCCCGGTGCCGGCACCTGGTCGCTCACGGTCACGGTCCGGCTCGACGAGTTCACCGCCCTCACCGCGGCCACCGACTTCCCGGTCCGCTGAACAACCCCCGATGAACAGGAGCTCCGTGTCCCAGCCCCGCCCGCTCACCCGTCTCGCCGTCCTGCTGACGGCTGCCGTGAGCGCCCTGGCCGGCGCCGTGGTGCTCGCGCCCACGGCGTCCGCCCACGTCACGGTCTCCTCTGCCGACGCCTCCGCCGGCGGCTACGGGAAGCTGACGTTCCGCGTGCCCAACGAGAGCGACAGCGCCAGCACCGTGGCGCTGCGGATCCAGATCCCCGAGGACGCCGCCATGGGCTCCCTGCGCGCCCAGCCGGTGCCGGGCTGGACCGTGGCGATGACCACCGCCGACCTCGCCGAGCCGCTCGAGGTCCACGGGCAGGAGATCAGCTCCTACGTCTCCGTGGTGGAGTTCCGCGCGGCGGACGGCGGAGGAATCGCACCCGGCCAGTTCCAGGAGTTCGCGCTGTCCGGCGGGCCGTTCCCCGATGCCGACCAGCTGAGTTTCCCCGCCGTGCAGAGTTACAGCGACGGTAGCGAGTCGGCGTGGATCGAGCCGACCGTCGCCGGCCAGGAGGAGCCCGAGCGCCCCGCGCCGGTGCTGTCACTGACCGTTTCGGCCACCACCGGTCACGACGTCGCCGCCGAGGAGGCCGGGACCGAGACGGCCGGAACCGAGGAGGCCGGAACCGAGGAGGCCGCCCACGGGGGGAGTCACACCGACGACCCGGGGGCGCTGGCGCTGTTCTTCGCGATCCTCGCGTTCATGACCGCGCTCGCCGGTGTGGTCCTCGGCGTGAAGGCCAACCGACGTACCGTGTCCTCGTGAGTTCCGCCCCTCTGCGTCGTCGTCGTGCCCGCTCCCTGTCGGCGCTGCTGCTCGCGGCGGGCCTGCTCGCGGCAGGGTGCGGGACGTCGGCGGACGCCGAGACCGCCGGCGAGCACGACCACTCCGGGAACGCGCCTGCCGTCGTGGAGGCCCCGGAGGACACCTACGCCGGCATCGACCTCAACGAGCCCTACCGCCGGCCGTCGTTCACGCTCACCGACACCACGGGCGCTCCGTACGACTTCACGGCGGAGACGGGCGGCCGGCCCACCCTGCTCTTCTTCGGCTACACCCAGTGCCCCGACGTCTGCCCGACCACGATGGCCGACGTCGCCGTGGCGCTGCGAGGAGTGGACCGCGAGCTGGCGGCGCAGGTGCAGGTGGTCTTCGTGACGACGGACCCCGCGAACGACAGCCCCGAGGTGCTCGGCGAGTACCTCGGCCGCTTCGACGCCGATCTGCCGAACTCCTTCATCGGGCTCACCGGTGACCAGGATGCGCTGGACCAGGCCCAGCTCGCCGCGGGCGTGCCGCAGGCCGAGGACAACGGCCGGCTGCACTCGACGCACCTGCTCCTGTACGGCGAGGACGACGAGTCGCGGGTGATCTTCGACGCCGAGAACACGGCCGACGACATCGCCGCCGACCTGCGGCTGGTGGCGGGCGCGTGAGCCGCGGGCCGGCCCGGCTGCTGACGGTCCTGGCCCTCGTCCTCGGGTTCCTGTCACTCGCGGGGCCCGCGTCGGCGCACGTCGGCGGAGAGGCGGCCGGCAGCGACTACGACGGGCGCATCGTGTCGGTGACCCCCGACCTGCCCGGCGTCACTGTTCGGATCCTGCAGTTCGGTGACGAGCTGGAGCTGGTCAACGGCTCGGACACCGACGTCCTCGTGCCCGGCTACTCCGACGAGCCCTATCTGCGCATCGGGCCCGACGGGGTCTGGCGCAACGCGAACAGCCCGGCGACCTACCTCAACCTCGACCGCTTCGGCGGGGCGGCGATGCCGGAGCGCGCGGATGCGTCCGCCGATCCGGAGTGGCAGCAGGTCTCCACCGAACCCGCCTACGTCTGGCACGACCACCGGACGCACTGGATGAGCGAGGACGTCCTCCCGCCGCAGGTCGCCGAGGACCCGACCCGGGAGCACCTGGTCTCGGAGTGGATCGTGCCGCTGCAGCAGGGGAGTCGGGAGGCCGAGGTCGCCGGCGTCCTCACCTGGAGCCCGCCGCCCGCCCCGTGGGTGGTGTGGCCGGTCGTGGCGGCTCTCGTGCTGATCGCCGTCGCCGCCGGGTTGCTGGCCAGGACGCCCCGCCTGCTGGGCGGGCTGCTCGCCGTGGGCGCCGCTGCCGCGCTCTGGCACGCGCTCGCGACGCCCGAGCCGTCGGCGACGGTCGGCTCGCACGCCGGAGCCGTCGTGTCGGCGCTCATGCCTGCTTCCGCCGCCCTGCTGTGCGCCGTCCTGG
Organism: Blastococcus sp. LR1; assembly: GCF_020166105.1. Taxonomy (GTDB): domain Bacteria; phylum Actinomycetota; class Actinomycetes; order Mycobacteriales; family Geodermatophilaceae; genus Blastococcus. The sequence continues at coordinate 33,149 of NZ_JAIUJY010000002.1, read as the reverse complement.
GCGTGCGTGCCGCCCTGCGCGGCCGGGGCACGATGACCGGGCTGCTGGCGGTCGTGTCCGGCTGGCTGCTGCTCGTGCAGGGGCTGCCCGACGTCGACGTGCTCTGGTCGGCGAACGTCGCCTCCGCCGGGCCTCAGGTGGTCGCCCGGATCGCGGTGGCGCTGCTGGCGACGCTCGGGGTCGGGCTGGTGATCGGCGGGATCGCGGCGGCGCGCCGGTTCCGCGAGGCCGACGCGCCCCCAACGGGACGGGTCGCCACCGCCTGAGCCCGGTCGGGGCCCCGGGAACGCGCGAGGCGCGCGCCCCGGGACAGGGGGACGCGCGCCTCGGCGGGAGAGCGGGGGATCAGCTCAGCTCGGCCACGATGTTCGGCTCGTCGACGGCCGGAGCGGTTCCACCCAGCAGGGTGTTGGCCCGGACCAGGTCGTCCTCGAAGTCGACCTCGACGGCGTCGAACTGGGAGATGTCCACCGGGCGCACGCGCATGCCGCGCTCGGTGATCGCCGTCTCGATGCCGCGCTCGAAGTAGTCCTCGTGCGAGCAGATCTCGAGGTGCTCGATGAGGGCCGCCTTGTCGGTGGAGGAGATGTAGTTGATCCCCACCGCCTCGCCGAGGCCACCGACGACCGTCTTGGACAACTCTCGGATGCAGCCGTCGTCGTCGAGGGTGTACTTGACCTCCTCCTCGGCGACGGTGCTGGTGTCGACGCAGACGAAGCTCTGGTCGGCGGCGAGCTGCGGCAGCGTCTGCTCGATGACCGCCGGGTCGAAGACGACGTCGCCGTTGAGCCAGAGCACGCCGCCCTCACGGGTGGAGCGCAGCCCGCGGAGCAGGCTCTTCGACGTGTTGGTGACGGCGAAGTCGGGGTTGTAGGCGAACGTCAGGTCGGGCGCGGCGTCCATGATCAGCTCCTTGCGGAACCCGACCACCGCGGTGATCGACACGTCCGCGCCGAGGACGGCGCGCAGGCCTTCGATCTGGCGCTGCATGATGCTGCGCCCGTCGTTGAGCCGGGTCAGCGGCTTGGGGTCCTGTCGCCCCAGCCGCGTACCCATGCCCGCGGCCAGGATCACGACCTGCACCTGCGAGGACCGCTGGCGGCCGGTCGGGGTCCGGGTCAGATAGGGGGACAGCCCCCGACGGACAGGGTCGAGCATTCGGTCACCGGTCCGCACGGACATCATCTCCCTCAGGGTTGGTGCTGGTGGTCTGCCCGGGCGCACCGGCGCCCGGGAGGATCAGGTCGAGGACGCGCTCGGTGGCGGATCCGTCCTCGAGGTGGCAGAACGTCTCCTGGAAGCGGGCGTAGGGCTCCGCGTACTCCGACCGGATCTTCTCGACGTCGGCGATGGCGGAGACGAGCTCGCGGCTGTCGCGGAGCAGCGGTCCGGGTGCGACGTCTTCCAGGTCGAAGTAGAAGCCGCGCTGCTCGTCGCGGTAGCTCTCCAGGTCGTACGTGTAGAACAGCAGCGGCCGGCCGGTGATCGCGAAGTCGAACATCGTCGACGAGTAGTCGGTGACCATGAGGTCGGCCGCCAGGTACAGGTCGCGGATGTCGGGGTGGCTGCACACGTCGCGCACCGCGGAGCCGTCGACGATCTCCAGCCGGTCCATGACCATGTTGTGCAGTCGCAGCAGCAGCACGTGGTCGTTCCCGAGCCGGGCGGAGAAGTCCTCGAGGTCGATGGCGAACTCGAAGTCCTGCGAGCTGCTCTTCTCGAAGACCAGCTTGTCGCGCCAGGTCGGGGTGTAGAGCACCGCGGTCTGGCCGGGCTCGATGCCCAGGTCGGCCCGGACCTGGGCGCGCACCTCGTCGCGCTGCGGGCTGGAGAGCAGGTCGTTGCGCGGGAGCCCCGTCTCGTGGATCGGACCGGTGTACCCGAAGGCCTTGCGCAGCCGGTCGGTGGTGATCGCGTTGGGGGAGAGGAGCAGGTCCCAGCGGGCGATGTCCTGGTCCAGGTAGGCCAGCCGGCCCTCCGGCGCCCACAGCACGTCGTTGTGGATGCGCTTGAGCATCGTGCCGTGCCAGGTCTGCAGGTAGGTAGCGCCCGCCTTCTTCTCCCAGTCCAGCGGGATGTGGTCGTTGGAGACGACCAGGTCCGCGGACTCCAGCGCCGCGATGCACTCGGCCGACCCGAAGAGCACCCGGTCGACGTCGGCGGGGAACGTGCTCGCCGTGTGCTCGGCGGCCAGCCAGGTGTGGGTGGCGTCGACGCCTCGCGCCAGCAGCGCCTCGTAGATCGCGCGGGGGCTGTCGGAGAAGTGGCCGCGGAAGGCGACGTAGACGATGTTCACGCCGTCACCCCGCTCAGCGCCTCGCCGGCGGCGCGGCGGCCGGCGACGACGGGCAGGACGAGGTCGGCCAGCTCCTGCCAGGACTCGACGACGGCGAGGGCGCCGGCGGCCAGCAGGGCCTCGGCCCGCTCGGCCCGCTCGTCGGGGAGCACGAACAGCAGGTTGCCGATGACCGGGCAGCCCGCGGCCACGGCCGACCGGACCCCGGCGACGGCGTCCTCCACGGCCAGGCCCTGCTCCGGCTCGATGCCGAGGTCGGCGCAGGCGTGCAGGTAGACCGCCGGGTCCGGCTTGCTCGTGGGCGTCGGCAGGGAGTCCTCGGCGCTGTACCGCACGACCGGGGGCAGGAGGTCGTCCAGTCCGGTCGCGGTGAAGCAGGCGGCCAGCCGGGAGAGCGCGCTGGAGCTGACCACGGCCAGCTCGAGCTCCGCGGCCAGCGCGTGCAGCGCCTCGATCGTCGGCGGGTGCGGCCGCAGGGTGGAGCCCAGGTGGGCGGTCACCGCCCGGCGCTCCTCGGCGACCCACGGCTCGATGTCGACGTCGGTCATCCCGGCGTCGGCGGCGAGCTTCAGCCCGGTCGACCGGAAGTTCATCCCCGTGGCGACGGCGCGCAGTTCGTCGGCCGTGTACCGCCGCTCGATGCCGATGGAGGCGAGGAAGGCGTTGGTCACCTCGGCCGACGCGTCGAAGGCCGGCTCCTCGGACGGGAAGAGATTGCCGTCGGCGTCGCAGAGCAGGTACTGCACCTGCTCGATGAGCGTCGGCGGAACGGTCGGCACCGGGTGGGCTCCCTTCGGGGTCGGACGAGGTGGGGTGGCGCTCACCGGGGGAGTGCTGCCGGGAGCAGGGAACGGGCCGCGACGGTCGCGCGGGCGCCGTCGCGGTCGAGCGCGGCGAGGGTGTCCTGCAGCTCGGCCGCGAAGCCCGGGAAGGACCCGAGGTCCCCGAAGACCGAGGTCTCGCCCAGCAGCGGTCGCGGGTCGGTGCCGCCCTGGCGGGCGAGCGTCCGCAGCCGGTCGCCGAGCACGTCCTCGAGCGGGAGCTGCCGGCCGGCGTCGTCGGTGCCCTGCAGGTACCGGATCCAGCCCGCGACGGCGAGGGTCAGCAGCGCGTGCGGCCGGCCCTCCTCGAGCGCCTGCCGCAGCGAGGGCAGCAGGTGGTGGGGCAGCTTCGTCGAGCCGCGGCGGCAGAGCCGGGGCAGCCCGTCGGCGATGGCCGGGTTGGCGAACCGCTGCAGCAGCGACCGCTTGTAGTCGGCCAGGTCGATGCCGTCGGGCGGCGGCAGGAGCGGGGTGACCTCGACGTCCATGAGCCGGGCGACGTAGCCGGCGAAGACCGGGTCGGCCATGACCTGGTCGAGGCTGCTGTGGCCGGCCAGCGAGCCGAGGTAGCCCAGCGCGCAGTGGCTGGCGTTCAGCAGCCGGGTCTTCATGAGCTCGTAGCGGCCGACGTCGGGCACGAAGCGCACGCCGACCTCGTCCAGCGGCGGGCGGCCGTCGGAGAAGGTGTCCTCGATGACCCACTGCGAGAACGGCTCGGTGATGACCGGCCAGCGGTCGTCGATGCCGTAGCGCGCGGCCACGACGTCGCGCTCCTCGGGCGTGGTGTGCGGCGTGATCCGGTCGACCATGCTGCTCGGGAAGGCGACGCGGTCGGCGATCCAGCGGCCCAGCACCTCGTCGCGCAGCCGGGCGAAGCCGACGACGGCGGTGCGCGCGGCCTGCCCGTTGCGGTGCATGTTGTCGCAGGAGACGACGGAGAACGGCGGCAGCCCGGCACGCCGGCGGCGGTCCAGCGCCTCGACGATGAAGCCGAACACCGTGCGCGGACGGGAGGGCTCGCGGACGTCCCAGCGGATGTCCGGGTCGTCGGCGTCGAACAGGCCGGTGCAGGGGTCGAGGCGGTAGCCGCTGTCGGTGATGGTCAGCGAGACCATGCGGGTGCGCTCGTCGGTGAGCAGGTCGAGCACCGTGGCGGGGTCGTCGGGGGCGAAGTGGTAGTCGACCATCACGCCGACCACCCGCGCCCGCTCGCCGTCGGGGCTGCGCTCGACGACCGTGTACAGGTGGTCCTGCGGCGCCAGCGCGTCCTTCATCGTGCGACTGCGCAGGCCGACGCCGACCACGCCCCAGTCGGTGCTGATGCGGCGCTCGGCCAGCTCGTCGAAGTACAGGAGCTGGTGGGCCCGGTGGAAGCCGCCGACGCTGAAGTGCACGACCGCGGGCGTGAGCGCCGAGCGGTCGTAGGTCGGGACGTCGAGTTGTCCGCCGTGCAGCGCGAGCGTGGCGTCGGTCAGCGGCAGGATGTCGACGGCGGCAGCGACGTTGGGCGCCGTGCCGGTCAGCGTGGTGGTCATCGGGGCCGTGGGTGCGACTCCGGGGGGAAGAACGGTTGCGGTGGTCCCGGCTGCTGCCGAGAGGGGCAGGATTTCGGCCTGCGACATCGCATCCCTCCTTCTCTGTCCTGGGCGCGGTCGATCCGGTCCGACCCGTTCCGGGAACAGCTGGACCAGCAGTACACGGGTGTACATGGGCACCGCGCAACGATGTTCGGCGCCACGTTGCAGACACGTGATGCGCGCCGAGCGGCGCGGGATGTTTCACGCCGGAGAACCGGGGTGCCCGAGCCGGCCGATTCGCAAACCAGTGCAGTCACTGCACGCGGCGTGCTGTTGATCATAAACGCCGGGCCGGCGCCGGACCGCCATCCGCGCGGGTGACACAGGAGTGACACGTGCGACCCCCACGGAGCGCGTGGCACAGCTCACCCCGGCGTGTTTCGAGCGACGCGCCGTACGGGGGGTCACGAACGGGTCACGGAATGTTTCCATGTGTGCGGTCCGCGAGGGCCCCCTCACAACGCGAGACGGACGGTGCATGGACGCGAAGCTCGGCCAGGAAGCCCGCACGGAGCTCCTCGGAGCCGTGGCTCCCCGCACCACCCGTTCCGCCACCCGGCGCACCCGCACCGCTCCCGCGCCGCACGTCCGTCGTCGCCCGGCGCTGCTCCTGGGTGCGCTGCTCGCCGGCGGTGTGGCCGCCTCGGCACTGAGCCTGCAGAGCGCACCGGCCGCATCGGCCGACGCCACCTCCGTGCTGGAGGCCCAGGACGCGCTGCTCGCCACGGACGAAGGCGTCGAGATGCTGCCCCAGGCGTCGATCACCGTGGCCGAGGCCGAGCTGCGACTGAAGGAGGTCGCCGCGTCGCGGGCCGCCCGCGACGAGCGCGAGGCCGCCGCCGCTGCGGCGGCTGCGGAGGCCGCGCGGCCGAAGGCGGTCCTGCCGGTGGACGGCGCCCGCTTCACCAGTGGCTACGGCAGCCGCTGGGGCACCTTCCACTACGGCATCGACCTCGCCGCACCCATGCGCACGCCGGAGTACGCGGCGATGGACGGCGTCGTGCTGCGGGCCGGCTCCGCCAGCGGCTTCGGCCTGGCGGTCTACATCCTCCACGACAACGGCGACGTCACCGTCTACGGCCACATGGACAAGATCCTCGTGGAGCCCGGCCAGTTCGTGGAGGCGGGGGAGACCATCGCCCTGCTCGGCAACCGCGGTCAGTCGACCGGCCCGCACCTGCACTTCGAGGTGCACCAGGGCGGCCTCGGCGGCAAGAAGATCAACCCCGTTCCGTGGCTCGCCGCCCGCGGCGTCGAGGTCTGACCCCACCGCGGAGCCGGGTGACGACACCCGGCACCCCTGTGCGGGGTGGGTGTCGGTGCCCTGTACAGTTGCTACCGGCTCGAACACACCAGATCGGGCCGGGTTCGGGGCTGTGGCGCAGCTGGTAGCGCACCACACTGGCAGTGTGGGGGTCAGGGGTTCGAGTCCCCTCAGCTCCACCCGGATGACCAGGCCGTTCCCCTTCGGGGGAGCGGCCTGAGTCGTCTCTGGTTGCAGTTGTGGTTGCAGTTTGCCCACCCTTACCTGTGAGCAGCACGGTGCCCATCCGGTCGGCCGCCTCGCGGGCCAGCGCCGGCATGACATGGCTGTAGATGTCCATCGTCGTGCGCATCTGGCTGTGGCCGAGCAGCTCCATGACGACCCGTGGGTGCACGTTCTCGGTGAGCAGCAGGGTGGCGGCGGTGTGCCGGCCGTCGTGCAGGCGGACGTGGCAGACGCCTGCCTTCTGCAGCAGCCGCGTCCAGTCGTCGTAGTCGGTCTTCTTGTCGATCGGCCGGCCGTTGGCCTGGGCGAAGACGAGATCCTCGTCGTGCCATTCGGAGCCGGCCAGCATCCGCTCGCCGAGCTGGGCGGCCTTGTGCCGGTGCAGCTCGGCGACCAGCGGTAGGGGGAGCGCCAGGGTGCGCTGGCTGCGGCGGGTCTTGGGCTCCTCGTAGATCAGCCCGCCGCCGCGGACCCGGTGGATGCTGCGCCGGACCGTGAGGGTGTTGTTGAGCAGGTCGATGTCCTTCCACTGCAACGCCAGCGCCTCGGACTGGCGCAGGCCGAGGGCGAGCGCGACGGTCCAGCGGGCGGAGTTGCGGACGCGCGCCGCTGCGGCCAGCACGGCGCGGGCCTCACCGAGGTCGAGGGCGGTGGCGAGGTCGCTCTGCTTCTGGGCGGGCGGATCGACCAGGCTGGCCACGTTGCGGGGAACGTGCCCGCGCTGGACGGCGACGGTGAGCGCGCGGGACAGGATCCGGTGGTGGCGCAGCACGGTGGCGGGGGAGTAGCCGGCGTCGAGGAGCGCGGTGTAGAGCTGGTCAAGATGCTCCGGTCGCAGCCGGTCGAGGCGGTGCCGGCCGATGCCGGGGACCAGATGCTTGCGGACGGCGGACTCGTAGCTCTCCAGGGTCCGCTGGCGCACCCGGCGCGGGGCGATGGTGGTGAGCCAGTGCTCCAGCCAGTCGGCGACGGTCGGGGTGGAGACGGCGCTGAGGGTGCCCGCATCACGCTTGCGCTCCAGGTCGCGGACCTTCGCCACGACCACGGCCCGGGTCTTGCCAGTGACGTGCCGGCGGTCGGGCTTGCCGGTGAGGGTGAAGCCGACGGAGACGTAGCCGTGCCACCGCCCGTCGGCGTCCTGGTAGATCGTCGACTCACCGTTCGAGGCGCGTCCGGCCATCCGCTACCCCTCGCCGCTGCTACGAAGGCTCAGTTTCGCCGAGCACTCGGGCGATGGGCAGGCCCGCTGTGGAGTCACGCGGCGTCCGGCGAAGGCTGTGGACGGGACGAAGAAGCCTCGAGCCGGCGGACGTAGCGGTCGAGCTCTGCCTGAGAGATCCGGCAGCTGCGGCCGATGTGCACGGGACGCAGCTCCCCGCTCTTCATGAGCGCGTACACCGTCGTGCGGCCGACGCGGAGGACCTCCCCCGCCTCCTCGGGCGTGAGGAGAAGCCGATCGGCCGCCACGACTTCGCGCAGCGGCTGCGGATCACCCATGTCGACATCTCCCGGATCAGTGGCGTCGCTGCGTAGATGCTGCCGCACGACGGTGGGGGAGCGGCCTCCCGAACATCTCCTGTTCCTCTCCTGTGGAGACGCGTAACGAGAGGTGATTGCTGCTCACAGGAGACGCGAGCACATGCCCCTCGCTACTGCAGAACTTCTGAAGCATCGGTCAGTGCACGTGGGGAGCGCCGGTGAAGAAGGGCGCGTCTCCTGTAGCTCTCCAGTACGGGCTGAAGTGCCCGCGCCACGGCGGGCAGGTCGCGGTCGTAGACCCGGCCGTCGTCAAGCTGGCCGACGAGCTCACCGAGCAGTCTGGGCCAGTCGCGGCGGGTGGGCACGAGTGGGACCTGGACCTCGACTCGCCGCTCGACGACCTCCACCGCGGACAGGCCTGAGGCCGCGGCTCGGGCCTGCTCCCAGGCGCGGTGCCGGCAGGTAGCCGAGCACCACTTCGGGATCGGCCCCCGGCTCCGCGGGGTGACCGGCCCGCCGCACCAACTGCACGCCGTCGCCGCGGTCCTCCGCTCGCGACCGTGCACTTCCGCTGCGGCCGGGTCCGCGCGGGCCTTGGGAGTCGTCCGCTGGGATTGCTGACGCCGTTGCCGCTCGCGCTCCCGCCGACGGGCTTGGTACTCGGAGCTACCGCTGGTTTCCATGCCGTCAAGCCTCCGGAGGAGTCTCCGGAAACCCGTCACCACGATTCGGCAGACCGCAGGTGCATGAGGTGTGACGGTCGCGATCTTGATCGTCGCTCATGCGGATGAGAAGGGCCGGGTCATGCGGCGCCGCGTCGCATCGGTGCGAGCGACCCCTACGGTCAACAATCTGAGCGCGGAATGGACGAGCGTGGCCACGAAGCGCCACACGCCGGCGGCTGGGTCGCCCACTGGAACGCCTCGGCAACGCCGTGGTCCTCGCCGCAGGTCTCTGACGTCAGCAGTGAAGAACTAGAAGCAGCCTTGACTCGGCCCACGGTGACGCGCGCTTGCAGGCCATCTCCTCCTGGGTCTGTGATCCTTTGGGCGATAGAGGCAGCACGCATGGGGAACGCTGGCTCGGCAATCCGGCCGGGAGTGACGTGATGTGCCGCCTCGAGCAGTGATGACCACGTGCTTGACGAACAGGAGGCTACGGCGATATGAGGTCCCAGGCGGACCCGCGCGGATCGGTCTGGCGACGCTGGGATCCGCACATCCACACGCCCGGTACGGCCATGAATAACCAGTTCGGCCAGAACGCGTGGAACGACTATCTGACACGGATTGAGCAGTCGGACCCGCGAATCGAAGCGCTCGGCATCACCGACTACTACAGCATCGACGAGTACGAGAAAGTTCTCGACTTCCGAGCGGCGGGCCGTCTACCGGACGTCGGCCTGATCTTTCCGAACATCGAACTGCGTCTGCCGACAGCGACTAGGGACGACCACCCGGTCAATATTCATCTGCTGGTCTCCCCCGAAGACCCCAACCACGTCGACGAGACGCGGCGCTTCCTTCGGACCTTGACGTTCTCGTCCGGGCGCGAGTCGTACGCCTGCGAACGGTCGGACCTGATCCGGTTGGGGAAGGCCCACGATCCCTCAATCCTGGATGACACGGCCGCGCTGTCCGCCGGCACCAATCTCTTCAAGGTGTCGATCGAGAACCTCAAGCAATCGCTAGAAGCGAGCGCCTGGGCGCAGCGCAACATCATCATCGGTGTCGCCGCCGGAAGCACGGACGGCACATCAGGTGTTCGCGAGCCCGGTGGCTCACTCGAAGCCGTCCGGATCGAGATCGAGCGTCTCGCTCGCGTGATCTTCTCTGGCTCGCCAGCGCAGCGGCGCTTCTGGATCGGGGAAGGGGTACTCGGAGCCGAAGAGCTGGTCCGGCGCTACGACGGACTCAAGGCGTGTATTCACGGAAGTGATGCTCACAAGCTCGCCGACGTGGGGAGACCGGCCCAGAACCGTTACACCTGGATCAAAGGTGATGCCACCTTTGAGGCCATTCGCCAGGCGTGTCTGGAGCCGAGGGAGCGTGTGATCGTTGCCGAGGAGCCGGCCAAGGGGGCACTCGCGTATCGGGTGATCGACAGAATCACCGTCTCGGGTGCCGACTGGGTAGCGACACCTGAGATCCCGCTTGCGCCCGGACTGGTAGCCATCATCGGCGCTCGTGGTTCGGGCAAGACGGCCCTCGCTGACTTGATCGCGGCTGGTGCCGGAGCCGGCAGTACCGATGACACCGACCAGACCTTCTTGCAGAGAGCCAGGCAGCACATCGGCGGGACCAACGTCGCTCTCGCCTGGGGCGACGGCGCCACCTCGGATGCCGATCTCCCGCCGAGCTACTTCTTCGACGATCACGCGCCGCGCGTTCAGTACCTGTCGCAGCAGTTCGTCGAGCGACTCTGCTCGTCGGAGGGGATCACAGACGAACTGCTGGCCGAGATCGAGCGGGTCATATTTGAAGCGCATCCCTACGAAGACCGGCTGGGAGCTTCGAGCTTCCGGGAGCTCCTCGATCTGCGTGCCAGCCACGGACGAGACCTTCGTCGCTATGCCCAGAACGAGATGGACAGTCTGGCTGAGCAGATCGAAGTTGAACGGGTCGCCGGTGATGAACTACCTAGTCTCAATAGGGAGCGGGCAAGGCTTGCTGGCCTCCTGACGGAGGACAAGCGTGCCCGGGGCGGCCTAGTTGTGGTGGGAGGCGAACAACGCGCCAAGCGACTCGAAGCCCTTAGTGGGGCCCTGGTCGCCAAGCAGGCTGAGGTTGATGCGCTCAAGCGCCGAGAGAAGTCGCTCTCGGATCTCACGGACGCCGTCAAAGACATCTTGGACCGGCGCCTTCCGGCGATCCGTGCAGAACTGGAGCGCGACTACGCCGGTGCGGGTCTGACTGTCACTGAATGGCAGAACTTCAATCTGGGGTTCAGTGGCGACGTTGATGGGCTCGTTGACGCGCGCTTGGGCGCAGTACGCGAAGCCATCGGCGAACTAGTCGGTCCGGCGGTCCCCAAGCCGACTCAGCCCGCACATGAGTTGCCGCCGTTCGTGGCCGACGATGCGGACCTGTCCAGGGTGACGCTTAGTGCATTGCGTGCTGAGGCGTGGCGGCTCGGCGAACTCATCGGACTGGACGCCAACCGGCAGAGGCAGCTGCAGGCGCTCAACGACAAGATCGCCAAGACTGAAGCTGCGCTCGTCTCAATCACTGGAAGTATCAAGGAAGCCGAGGGTGCCTCCGCCCGCATCAAGGCACTGATGCTCAAGCGTAAGCAGGCCTACGCGTCTCTGTTCGATGGCTTCGTCTCGGAGCAAGAGCAGCTTGAGGCGATGTATTCACCCCTCAAAGGCATGCTGGGCGCTGAGGAGGGGGCACTTGGCAACCTGACCTTCAGCGTCAACCGCGTCGTTGATGTCGAGGCATGGGCTCAGCAGGGCGAGACGCTTCTGGACCTTCGTACGGGTGAGTTTCGTGGGCGGGGCGAACTGCTCAATCAGGTGCGCCAGGAGATGCTCCCTGCCTGGGAGAGCGGCTCGAGCGGTGAGGTCGCAGAGGCGATGGCAGCATTCCGTGCCGAGCACGATCGACACTTCATCGAACAAGCCAAGGTGTCGGGCGCGGATAAGCAGGCATTCCGTGAGTGGGCAGCTGGCATCGCGACGTGGCTGAACAGCACAGAGCACATTTCGGTGAAGTACGGGGTGCAGTACGACGGCGTGGCGATCGAGCAGCTATCGCCAGGCACGCGCGGCATCGTGTTGCTGCTGCTCTATTTGGCTGTTGACCAGTCGGATGACAGACCACTAATTATCGACCAACCCGAGGAGAACCTCGACCCTAAGTCGATCTTCGTCGAGTTGGTCGGACGGTTCGTCGAGACGAGACGCAGACGGCAGATCATTATCGTGACTCATAACGCAAACCTGGTGGTCAACACTGACGCCGACCAAGTAATCGTTGCGAACGCCGGCGCGCATCGACCGGGACGACTACCAAAGATGACCTACACAAGCGGCGGTCTAGAGAACCCAGTCATCCGACGGCAGGTCTGCGAGATCCTCGAAGGCGGTCAGCATGCCTTCGAGGAGCGTGCACGGCGGCTTCGAATCCGCCTGGAATGAGCGTTCGTGTCGGGCACGCAGACGTTGCTGCTGTCCGTCACAACGAATCGCGCGCTCCGAAGTGCAAGACGTGTGTCCCTCTTGATCTTGTCGGTTCCGCAGTAGCTGGTGAGGTCGTCTCTTCGGTGGCTTGAGCGGCATACGTGCGCAGGACGCTGAGCGGCGGGCGTATGGGGGCGGGCTCGCTGTTGGGTTGCCAGGTGGGTGGCGCTTAGATGTCACGTCGGCGGATCGCGATGGATTGAAGCCGGTGGGCGGCGCCCGGAAAGCGGCCGTTCACGGAGGGGCTGCGGACGAACCGGGCCAACGTGTTCAGTAGCCGGCTCGGTTGTTGCTGCGGTAGGCGGTGAGCAGCGCCTCGGTGAGCGTGCGGGCAGCGTCGCGGGCTCCGTTGCTGAGGGCGGCGCGGGTGACGGCCTCGTCCGGCGGGACCGCGAGCCGCTCACGGCCAAGCGAGAATCCGCTGGCCCTGCTGCGGGACATCCCGGTGACCCGGCCCTCGGTGACGCTGGTGAGCGGGTCGACGCCGACGGCCAGCGCGAGCTGCTGGGCGTCTCCAGGCATGGCCGCTCCGGCGGTCCGGAGGAATCTCGCGAGGCGCTCCATCAGGTCTGCCGGGTCGAGGATGCTGCCCATGCCGTCGCCGGGGAGGGTCCCCCAGACGCTTGTCTGACCGGTGGTCGCGACGCGGCATCCGAGGAGGGAGCCGTCGCGGACCTCGTCGTACATGCGGTTATGGCGTCGCTCGACGACGTGCGCCCAAGCGGCGGCGGTGTCGTGGTCGGCGGGGACAGAGGCGGAGGGTCCGACTCCTCCGGAGGACCGGACCTCCGCGGCGAGCCGCTCGGGAAGCGCCCGGAGGACGCGGGAAGGCACCGGCTGCGAAGCGGCGGGCAGGACGTGGAGCTCCAGGACGGCGTGGTCGGAATGACCCTGCTGCTCGGCAGGCCATTCGCCGCGCCACTGGACTGGTACGTCCCCCGGCAGTGGCGCGAAGGTCAATGATCCGGGCGCCTGCTCGGCCTGCCGCAGGGCCGCAGCGACCTTGGCCTGGAGGTCCACGACGTCGGTGAACTCGTTGTAGAAGACCCCGTCGCGGTAAGAGCGGATCTCCTCGATGAGCTCCTTCTGCCTCGGCTCGGGCTCCACGCCGGTCTTGCGCATGACCAGACGCGGAATGCCGGCGGTCCTCGCGGCGACGTGCTCCTCCGCGGTCGGGCTTAGTCCGGTCTCGGGGAACTCGTAGCCGTAGCGCTGCCCCAGGAGTAGCAGGTACACGTCGCAGCTCCTCACGCCCTCCAGGCACGCCTCGCGCGAGGGGACCGGCTGCGCGGTGAAGTCCTCGAACATAACCGGCTCGTGGCCTAGCGCCACGACCAGCCCCTTCAAGGAATCGCGCTCCTGCTCGAGGCTGATCCGGACAGAAGAGATGAAGACGCGCATGGAGGCAGTGTCCTCGGGAACCGGTCCTCCCGTCCGGCCTGACCCGGCCCGCGCCGGCGTCCCACACCCGACGCTTGCGTTTCCTGTCCGAGGGCGTCCTCTTCAGCCGCCAGCACAGCGCTGCGGCGACGAGCGACCACTCGCTGCGCCTTCTGCTCCTCGGTCAACTGGGCCATGTCGTCTCCGGGGTAGGCCATACGTTGGGCTTGTGCTCCATCTGCTTGTTGACACCTCCACCTGGCTCGACCTGTGCAAGCGTCGGGACGGGCAGCGCTGGATCGTCGCGCTCCGGGTACTCGCTCACCAGGGGCAGGTGGAGCTGCTCGTCCCCCGACTCGTCATCGACGAGTTCGAGCGGAACCGGGACCGAGTCGAGACGTCGATGACCGCGAGCATTGCCCAGCGGTTCAAGCTCATCAAGCAAGACCTCGACGACTACGGCGGGACGGCTCAAGAGGAGGCTCGCAGGCTCGTTGCGGATCTCGCGCGTCATGTCCCGCTCATCGGCGCGATGACGACCCGCAACTTCGACGAGGTCTTGGTACTGCTCCAGGCGGGTCGTGTCATCGAGCCGGGCGACGAAGAGAAGCGCCGGGTTGTCGAGCGTGGCCTTTCGAAGCAGGCGCCGTTCCACCGATCTCGCAATAGTGTCGCCGACGCCTTGCTCATCGAGCTCTACGAAACGACTGCCCGCGGGGTCGACCTGGACCAGGAGCCGCACGCGTTCATCACGAGCAACAGCGACGACTTCTCCTTGCCCGGCGGCGACGCGCGGCAGCCGCATCCTGACCTCGCCAGTCTGTTCGTAGCCGAGGGGTCGACCTACGGGCTGGGAGTCGACGGCCTCAATCAGGTCCTCCTGGACTACTTCGGCGACGAGATCGAGGAGCTGTTCGCGGAGACCTACTTCGAGGAGGAGCCCCGACGGCTCGACGAGATCGTAGAGGCAGAGCGGGAGCTGTTTGACCGCATCTGGTACCACCGCTCCCTCCAGCACGAGTACCGGCTCGAGGACGCTGGGGACGACGCCGAGTTGAAGCGCCTACTCGCGATTGCAGGGCCAGGGCGCCGGCGTGTTGAGGGGCTGTACACAGAGCCTGGTCAGCTGGGCCCGTACACGGATTTCGAGCTCGGGATGCTCAACGGCAAGCTATCGGCCCTGCGCTGGGTCCTCGGCAGCGAATGGGACTTCCTCGACACATGACGGCGATCCCCGGAGCCGTGGTGCCTAGCCGACGGCCACCCCAAGTATGAAGAGCCGGTTTCACCTGGCAGTTCAGCGAGCCATAGGACAGCGCGTTCGTAGGTTGTTCGAAGACGGTGGACGGTTTGCCTCGGTGGTCCACCTACGGATAGGCGAGGTGCGATGTCTGACGGCAGTGCGATCGAGCTAGTGTCGCCTGACTTCTTCCCGGCAGCGATGCTCTACCGACGGGCATGTGCAACGGCGCATCAAGCGCGGCAGCGGGCGACGGAAGCCGCTCAGACCGGGCGCCATGAGCGGCGCCTTCGCGAACTTGACGCGGTCGTCGAGACCATCGTGCTGGCGCAGGCCGGTGCCGAGGGCTGGATCCACCGGGCCTACCACCTCGCCGATGTTGAGCCGCAAGGTGCGGGCGGTTGGGTGGCTCGCTGGCAGGCGGCACCTCAAGCCATCTGCGGTCCGGGCACCCGCGACCTCGATGCCGAGACGGGTGAAACGCTGCGCTGGCTCAGTACCTGGCGCAATTTCCTCGTCCATGACGACGCGCGTGCTCGCGAGCGGTTACGTGCCAACGGCTTCGATGCTGGCAGTGCAGCGGCGCACTTGACTGCCGATATGGCAGAGGCAGTCATCGCACGGATGGACGACGCCTTCACTGACATCGGTGCGTGCATCGGCTGGCGGACGCTGGCCGGCCTCAACTCGGCATACCTCTGGCGGGCGCACGATGAGGGGTAGACCGGCGTCGCTCTGCGGTGCTCCCGGAGAACGAACCTGGCCCCACTCAAACGGCTCGGCTGCGAGGTCAGGGGAACGGTCAGGGCCGCGTTGAGAGGGGAGCCGGTCGCCCTCGGTGGTTGCGGTTCTGGTCGCAGTTGGTCGAGTTCATGGTCATTCGTGGCCGTGCGCGACCGTACCTCTCTGCTGGTCTATCGGTTGCGGAACGGTAGCGAACCGCCACAAACGCGATCATGACGGCCTGGCAGTATGCGGGCCTCGTCCAGCGCTCCCGCCGGAGCCGAACTCACCGCCGAGGATCGACTAGCCCAGGTACGCGAGGAAGAGGTCGACTGCCCATGCCGCCATGCGCTGCCAAAGCCCCGCCACGGGTAGTCCTCCCCAGTTGCCCGGCCAGTGGCCGGCAACTACTTCGCGGGTGTTCTGATGGGCTCACTCGTGACCTGCGGCCTTGGCTGTGGTTCTCATTAACCACACCATCGGTCCGTCCTCACGAGTTCGGAAGATTCAGCTGCGCCGTAGCGGTCCTCAAGAACTCCTCGCGGTCCTCAAGGAACTTGAAATAAACGGGCTCCGACCCCTCCGGCGTCCCAGGAGGCAGGAACGTTGCACTTGGTGGCCCGATACACTCCGTCGTACCGGCTTTCTCGTTATTACACCGAAGGATCCACCTGATGACTTCGGCGCTGAGTTCCAGTTGTGCGGCAAGTTGATCGGCGTCGCGGGCCACCTCTTCGCCGCCGATGACGTCTATGCGCCCTGACAGCGTCCTTACTAGGGGTAGGGACGCGACAATCTCCGCATAAGTCTCCGCGGGAGGCGCGTCAAACACGCCCATGGGTCGCGCGTAAAACAGACCTTCGGACGGTAGCCACGTAGCCATCAGGGCATAACTTGTGTCGATGGCGCCGAGAAACTCACCGTAAGTCTCAATGCGCTGCTCCCTGGCGAAGTCCTCATCTGCACGGGCGTCCTGGGCGTCGGCCGTCTGACTGGTACCCAGCCATACGCCTCCGAGGGTTCCAAGGGTCGTCAGCACGCCCACGGCCACGACGCTGGCGACGTTGAAGACGGCAGTTCGTCTCGCCTCCAGTCGATTGAGTCGGCCCTCGATCTGCTCGACGGTCGGTCCCCCACCGCTGGCACTGGCCATGTGGCAAAGGGTAGCGAGCAACACGGACAGCAGGTGCCTGCCTCGCTCCGGAGTCAGACCATGTGCCTCATGGGCACCGAGCCACCTCCGGGGCCCAGCGGTGGTTGCAGTTCTGGTTGCAGTTCCGGTTGCAGTTGCGGTGATTCCGCGTTTGTTCGCTTACGTCCGCTGCTGTCTCGGAAGCTCACAAATGGGCTGCTCAGAGGGCCGTCGTGGACGCTGGTGGACGTTTGCGAACGGGATCATGACGGCCTGGCAGTGTGGGGGTCAGGGGTTCGAGTCCCCTCAGCTCCACCCGAACGTGCAGGCCGTCCTCCTCCGGGAGGGCGGCCTGCTGCGTTTCCCGGATCGGTTACGTGTGACGCGCGTAACCATCTACCGGTCGAGACGTTGTTCCGCGCACAGAGCCCCTCACCAGGGCCCCTCTCTCGACTGGAGAAGACGTGCGCCGTCTCGCCGCTTGTCTGTTCGCCGCCGTCGCGGTCCTGCTCGGCCTCGTCGTCGCCCCCGCGGCGCAGGCGACGCCGAAGGCCCCACCCGGGCCGATCCAGTACGTCGCCCTCGGCGACTCCTACAGCGCCGCGTCCGGCGTCCTCCCCCCCGACCCGAACGCGGCGCCCCAGTGCCTGCGGTCGATCCGCAACTACCCGAACGTGATCGCCGCGAAGATCGGTGCGCAGCTGACCGACGTGACCTGCGGCGGCGCAGACACCACGCACTACCGCACCTCGCAGTACCAGGGCGTCCCGCCCCAGCTGGACGCGCTGAGCAAGAAGACGCAGCTGGTCACCATGACCATCGGCGGCAACGACAGCGGCGTCTTCATCAACTCGATCCTGTCCTGCGGCGCGGCCGGGATCGCCTCTGGTGGCCAGGGCGCGCCGTGCAAGGCCAAGTACGGCGATTCCTTCAAGAACACCGTCAAGAGCACCACCTACCCGGCCCTCGTCCAGGCGCTCAACGACGTGAAGGCGCGGGCTCCGCACGCGAAGGTGGCGATCCTCGGCTACCCGTCCATCCTGCCGAAGAGCGAAGGCTGCTTCCCGGTGATGCCCGTGGCCCGGGGTGACGTGCCCTACCTGAACGACCTGCAGGCGACCCTGAACGACGCCGTCAAGCGGGCCGCGGAGCGGACGAAGGTCACCTACGTCGACATGACGAAGGTGTCGCAGGGCCACGACGCCTGCCAGCCGCTGGGTGTCCGCTGGATCGAGCCGGTGCTCGCCGGCACCAATCCGGTGATCGTTCACCCGAACGCTCTGGGCGAGGCGAAGATGGCCGAGCAGACGCTGCGGGTGCTCACCCGCCGCTGATCAGCCGTTCCGTCCGGCCCTCGTCTCCGCAGCCCGGAGGCGGGGGCCGGACGCACGTCTCCGCCGATGGGGCGAGCATGGTCCCCGGATTCCCAGCTGGGGCCGCTACGCTCGCCCATCGCCGGAACGCCGGACCGAGGGAGGCACGTGGTGGTGATCGAGCCGCTCGACGCTGTGCCCGCCGGTCGTCGACCGCGCGGCCGGGCCAGTGACAGCGCCGCCACCCGACGGCTGATCATCGAGGCGGCCGCCACGCTGTTCAGCACGCGGGGCTACGCCAGCGCGTCGCTGAACGACATCGTCGCGGGCACCGGGATGACCAAGGGCGCGGTCTACTGGCACTTCCCCTCCAAGGAGGAGATCGCCCTCGAGATCGTGCGGGAGATGTACGGCAGCTGGCCGCCGATGCTGGCCGAGGTCATGGCCGCCCACCCCGACGCGCTCGACGCGCTGGTCGCCTGCACCTACAAGGCGGCTGACCAGTTCAGCAGCGACCTCACCACGCAGGCGGCGAAGCGGCTGCTGGCGGAGCTGCCCGCGGAGGCGATGGCGAAGCTCCCGCAGCCCTACGTCGGCTGGCAGGGGGCGATCTGCTCGCTGATCATCGAGGGGCAGCGTCGCGGTGAGATCAACCGCGCGGTGGAGCCGGAGGGCACGGCCCAGGCCATCGTGGCGAGCTTCTTCGGCATGCAGCAGGTGTCGTGGGAGCTCACCGGCCGGCGCGACCTGCTCGCCCGCCTGGAGAACTTCTGGAAGCTGGTGCTTCCCCAGCTGCGTCCGCCGTCCTCCTCCTCCGACGGAGCCGGCTAGCAGCGAACGTCAGGGAGCCGCGGTGGTGGTGACGCCGTGCCGCCGGGCCAGCCGCGCGGCGGTGGGCAGTGCGGCGTAGCCGCCGACGAGCCGGGCCCGGCGCACGAGAGCCCGGGCGCGGTGCGTGCTGATCGAGCGGAGCAGGTCCTCGACGTCGGCCTGGACCACGAAGTGCGTGCCGTCGGTGAGGACGACGAGCGTGTCGCCGTGGTGCTCGATCCGCTCGATGGCGTCCGGGTCGACGGAGAAGTGCTCGCCGTTGGAGCAGGTGACAGCGATCACGGCAGCGTTCCTCCGGGCTGGGCGGACAGGGGCCGGCGCGGATGCCGGGCGTGCTCTGGAGACATCGACCCTGGACGGCCTCGGCTGGAGCCCCGCGGACCGAGGAGGCCCCTATCGGGTGACGCGGTCGGGGGAGCTCAGAACCCGAACAGGAGCCCCAGGCCGCCGATGGTGAAGAGCACCATGACCACGACGAGCGGCAGCTGGTCCGAGGCGCGGGCCCGCCGCTCGGAGAGCAGGGCGCGCTCGTGGGCCAGGGTCACCCCGGCGACGTGCCCCGCGATCACCCCGCCCACCTGCACGTAGGCGATGGTGTCGGGGCTGACCGCGGTGAGGTCGACGACGTTGCCGTAGGTGCCGAAGAGGTCGGTGCCCGGAGTGCCGAACGGGTTGCTGGCGAGGATCCACGTCGTCTGGCCGTCGAGGAGCAGCAGGCTGAAGTAGTGCGCGATCGTGTAGCCGAGCGCGATCGGGATGACCGTCGCCGCGTACCGCCGGGGCTGGATGGCGAGGGGCTGCCCGGCCAGCCGTCCGGAGAGACGGGTGCCCAGCAGGTAGAGGGCTGCGACGAGGGCGATGCTCACGACCAGCCCGACCGTGCCGGAGAAGGAGTCGTTGGCCGAACCCGGCCCGGTCTGCCACCAGACGGTCCGGGTGATCCCGTCGAAGGCCGTCGACCCGAGCAGCACGACCACCACGGCGGCGAGCCCGGGGGTCTCCGGGGTGGCGATGGCATTGGTCAGCGGGTTGCGGAGGACCAGCCGTCCGTCGTCGCGGCGGCCCCAGGGGGACAGCCGGGCGACGAGGGTGGAGTAGACCTCGAACCCGTCGCCCTGGGCGAACCAGCCCGCGCCGAACCAGAGGGCCAGGGCGGTGTGCGCCACCGCGTACGCGATGAGGAACGCCGCGACGGTCGCCGGCTCCGCGCGGTCCGGGTAGACGAGCTCGAACCACAGGAAGACCAGCAGCGAGACCGAGGCCGGCCAGAGACCCAGCGCCGGGAGCCGCCCCGCGCCCGGGGCGGTGCGGACCACGAGGCTCAGCACCGCGTGCAGCAGGCGCAGCGGGTTGACCGCACGCCAGACCGGCCCCAGCAGCAGGCTGGCCGGCACCAGCCCCACCCAGAAGGTCACGTACAGCGCCCACGGCGCCAGGTTGAGTCGCGTCTCCGGCGGGCCGGCGGCGGCGGCGGCGAGGACCACGAGGCTCAGCGCCAACGCCAGCGCCTGCAGGATCCGGCGGACGGCGGGGCTGTCCGCGACCCGCTGGACGCTCTCCGGCAGCGGGCGCCCGGAGCCGGGGCCGCCCAGCTTCGGCGCGCGCCAGAAGAGCAGCAGCGCCGCGAAGCTGATCAGGATCGCGGCCCCGGCCCCGTACAGCGCCAGACCGAGCGGGATGGGGAGGTCCGTGCGCGACCCCACCCCGTGGGCGAGCAGGTTCATCCGACCTGCAGCGTCAGCAGCACCGTCCCGGCCTCGTGCAGCTCGAGCTCGAAGACCCCGGGAATCGTCGCGTCGAAGGTCAGCTCCGCGGGGGTCCCCGCCGGGAGGTCCGCGGTGACGTCGTACCCGTGCAGGTGGGCCTCGTCGGGGGTGTCACTGGTGATCGTCACCGTCACCGCGTCCCCCAGCGGAACGGGCACCCGCCCCGTGTCACCGGTGACCGCGCCGCCGGCGACCTGGACCTCCAGGGCGGTCCCGGCCGGAGCGGGAGGAGACGTCGTGACCGCGCTGCTCCCTGCCGCGCCCTCCGCCGGGGTGGACGCGGCCGAGCTGGGCTCGGCCGCGTCCGGAGCCTCGGTGCCGGCGCAGCCGGCGAGGACCAGGGAGAGGGGGAGCAGGGAGAGGGCGAGGATCCGCCGACTCATCGGCCCGCCGCGCCGCGCGCCGTGCTGCCCTGGCTCGTGGCGTCCTGGGTCGTGCCCTCGGTGGTGCCCTCCGCGGCGCTGTCCGCCGGGGCGTCGGCGTACGGCTCGACGGCGCTCGCGCGCCGGGAGTACCGGCCCACGCCCCACGCGATGGCGCCGATGAGCGCCAGCGTGCAGGCCAGGACGACGAGGTTGGAGATCGTCCACAGGCTTCCGGTGGCGTCCTTCAGCTCGCGCTGCAGGATCTCGACCTCGGGGATCGCCGAGCGGGTCATGCCGTCCTCGGCGGGGAGCTCGTCCTCGCCGATCGCCTCGTCGGCCGGGAGGTAGATCGGCACCGCGGTGAGGGTGCGCCCGTCGTGGATCCGCAGCAGCGTCTTCCACGTGCCGTGCAGCGGCACCGGCTCGGTCGTCCGGTAGGTGCCCTCACCGGTGCGCTCGAGCTGGGTGACGACTAGGCCCTGGCCCTGCCAGGCGGTGATCTGCACCCAGGCCGGATCGTCCACGAAGTCGGCCGGGTCCAGCTCGACTGTCACGTCGGCCGTGCGGGGGTCGGTCTCGACGTCCTCGATGCCGAACGTCGCCTGGACGTCGTCCGGCACCGTCGCCATCAGCCCGTTGGCGACCCCGGCGGCCAGCGCGACCAGGGAGCCGACGAGCACGGTGCGGGCGATGGCGGGGCGGGGCAGTCGGCGACGCAGACCAGAGGCGAGCAGCGCGCCCAGCAGGCCGCCGGCGACGCCGCCGACGATCGCCATCAGGGTGCCCTCGACGAGGATGTCGCTGTTCCACTCGAGGGTCTGGGTGAACTGGGTCCAGCCGGCCTCGGTGGCGTGCCCGAGCGTGCCGATCAGCAGGCCGGCGACGGCACCGAAGACCAGCGGCCGGCGGAAGAGCCCGACCGCCAGGGCCAGCAGCTCGACGATGATCGCCGAGCCCAGGTACAGCGGGAACGACGGGGTGATCTCGTCGAACCCGAACCCGACGATCAGCGCGATCCCGCCCCGGATGACGAGGAAGAACGCGACCGCGGCGAGCGCGCCGCCGCGACCCATGAACAGGCGGGCCGCGACCAGCGCGACGCCGGCGGCCCCGGCGATCATCAGCGGCTCGAGGACCAGCCGGAACTGGGGGACGTCGAAGTCGTACTCGCCCTGGAACACCGACAGGCCCAGCAGCAGGCCACCCATGGCCGAGGCCTGGCGGACGAAGCGGGCGGTCTGGCCGACCTTGCGGTCGCCGTCGTCGGTGGAGAGCCCGCCGTGGCCCTCCTGCTCGAGGAGCAGCAGGCCGATGATGGAGAGGCCGGCGCCGCCGATGAGCATGAGGTGCGTCGGGCCCCAGAGGGTGACGTCCTGGCCGAACATCCGGTGCCAGACGTCGTCCAGCGGGAAGCCGAGGAGGGCGTAGAAGCCGGCCGCGGTGAGGATCACGCCACCGACCGGGACGTCCCAGCCACGCAGGAAGTGGATCGCCGAGGGGCCGGGCTTCTCGTCCAACGGCATGGCGCAGGCGAGGATGCCGCCGGCGAAGACGCCGAAGAGGCCGAAGAGGATGAGGAAGTGCGCGGGGTTCGCCAGCGGACCCTCGTCGCGGCCGACGCCGATGTGCAGCGCGATGTCCCAGAGCATCCCCAGCAGGGCGACCAGCAGCGAGATCGTCGTGAGGACGGTCGGCAGCGCCACCCAGGCGGGGACCCCCGTGGCGGAGCCGAGACGATTCCCGATCGTCGTCAGGACCGTGGAGCGGCGGGTGCGGTGCAGCCAGACGAGCGCCAGCAGGATCACCGTCAGCCCGAGGCCGATCCCGGTGGCGACCAGCACCTCACCGATGGCGGCGCCCCCGGCGGGACGTGATTCAGCGGCCAGTGACATGGCTCTCCCTCGAGGCATGGGGCTATGGAACACCCATCACGGTGACATCGACAACTGATACATAGAACGAGCGGCTTACCGTGTGGTCACGAAGGGAAGGACGTGAGCGTGAGCGCACCGCAGATCGAGCCGGCGAACGAGCCGTCCGATCCTCAGCTGACCGTCGACGAACTCGCCGCGCGGGTCGGCGTCACCGTGCGCAACGTCCGCGCGTACTCCGCGCGAGGCCTCCTGCCGCCGCCCCGGATGGTCGGCCGGACCGGTTACTACGGGCGCGAACACGTCGCCCGCCTGCTGCTGGTGCGCGAGATGCTGGCCGAGGGCTACTCCCTCGCGATGATCGAGCGCACGCTGTCCAGCGCGCCGGCCACCACGAGCTCGGCCACCCTCGCGCTGCATCGCGCGCTGCTCGCGCCCTGGCTGCCCGCGGAGCCGGAGATCACGACCGGCGCCGAGCTCGCGGCGCGCGCGGGCGTGCCCGAGCAGCCCGACGTGATCGACCAGCTGGTCGAGATGGGCCTGGTGGAGCGGCTCGACGACAGCCGGATGCGGGTGCTCGACCCCGCCCTGCTCACGGCCGGTCTGCAGGTGGTGGAGCTCGGTGTGCCGCCGGCGGCGCTGATCACGGCCCAGGCGCAGGTCAACGCGCACGTGCGGGAGATCGCACGCATCTACGTGGAGATGTTCGTCGACACCGGATGGCGGGAGTTCGTGGAGGCCGGGGCGCCGCGCGAACGGCTGGACGAGATCCTGGCCACCGTCACGCGGCTGCAGCCCGTGGCCGCGCAGGCCTTGCTCGCGGCGTTCCGCACGGAGATGGCCACCGAGGTCGAGGTGGCGGTCGAAGCCGCGCTCAGTCAGCTCGCGGAGGAGTAGCGGCGCCGTCCTCCGGGAGCGATTCGCGGGCCAGCCCCTCCCGGGTGGCGTCGTCGGCGGCCTCGCGCGCGCTGATCCGGCGGTCGCGGACCACCGCGCCGGCGACGAGGGCGATCAGGAGCGCGGCGGGCACGAAGAAGCCGACGGTCCCGATGATGCTCAGGCCGTCCATGGCGAGCACGTCGTAGTTCGGCATCCACCCATGTGACACCGGCCGATGACACGGTGTCAAACGGAGGTGGTCAGTCGCTGGTCCGGCCCTCGCGCCAGTAGCCCATGAACGCGACCGAGCGACGGTCGACGCCGACGTCCTGCACCAGGTGCCGGCGCAGGCCCTTCACCACGCCGGCCTCACCCGCGAGCCACGCGTAGACGCCCGATGACCCGCGGACGGTCGTGTCGTCGGGCACCTCCCAGAGGATCTCGGAGTCGACGTCGACGTCGGTGAGCTCGGGAGCGGACCCGGGCGCGAGCCGGTCGCCCAACTCGCGGACGGTGGCGGCGACGGCGGCGGTGAGCAGCTGCCCCCGCGGGGCCGGCGGCGCTCCCGCGACCGTCTGACGCGGCAGCCAGGTGACCACCACCCCGCGCGGAGTGGCGAGGTTCAGTGCGTCGACGGCGGTGGGCACCTCGAGCAGGACACGGGCGTGCCGCCCCTCGGGCAGGGTCTCGACGATCGCGCAGATCGCCGGCACCGCGGTCTCGTCACCGGCGATCAGCAGGCAGGACGCGTCGGCCGGCGGGTGCCACTCGTAGCCGCCGGTGGGCCCGGGAAAGCGGGCGTCGGGGCCGACGAGGACGACCTCGTCGCCGGCCGCGGCCTCCTCGGCCCAGGCCGACGCCGGCCCGGTCGCGCCGTGCAGCACGAAGTCGACGTCGACCTCGAAGGCCTCGGGCCGCGCCGCCCGGACCGTGTACGTGCGGATCGGCATCTGGCGCTCCGGCGGGAGCGCCCGCCACTCGCCGTACCAGTCGTCGCCCGACGGGCAGTCGACCAGGCCGCGGCCGGGGAGGGGGAGGAGGACCTTGATCCGCTGGTCCCAGCCGTTGGAGGCGAAGAGGTCCAGCTCGGGGCCGGTGAACGTGATCCGCAGGAAGCTCTCGCTCAGCCGCTGCACGCGGGCCACCTGCACCGGGAACGTGCGGTAGGCGGGGACCTGAACGGTCTCGACTGTCACGCGGTCTCCCGGGTTCGGCAGGTGCAGACCGTCTCTCGACTTAGGCTAGCCTCACCTGGCTTTCGGCAGTCTTGCACACGGCTGCCGCCGTGACCAGAGCCCGTCCCTGGACGTGCTGACCGGACCAGGAGAACGAATGACGACACGCATGCTCCGAGCCGTCACGCTCGGCCTCGCCGCCACCCTGGCGCTCACCGCCTGCGGAGGGAGCCCGGACCGCGAGGAGACCGCCGCCGGGCCGGCGGCCGAGGGGGAGGGCTTCCCCCTCACCGTCGAGCACGCGATGGGCAGCACCGAGATTCCGTCGCGCCCCGAGCGGGTCGTCGTCCTGGACACCGGTGAGCTGGACTCGGTGCTCTCGCTCGGCGTCACCCCCGTGGGAGCCGTCACCACCGCTGTCTCCGACGGCTTCCTGAGCTACCTGGCCGAGGACGCCGAAGGCGTCGAGGTCGTGGGCACCATCGCCGAGCCGGACCTCGAGGCGATCGCGGCGCTGGAGCCGGACCTGATCCTCTCCAACAAGGTGCGGCACGAGGACATCTACGAGCAGCTCGCGCAGATCGCCCCGACGGTCTTCGCCGAGAAGGTGGGTGCGGTCTGGAAGGAGAACCTGCTGCTGGACGCCCGGGCTCTCGGGCTGGAGGACGAGGCGCGCTCGGCGCTGGACGACTACGAGGCGGATGCGGCCGCCCTGGGCGAGGACCTCGGGGACCCGGCGGGCACGACGGTCAGCGCGATGCGATTCGTGGAGGGGACCATCCGCGTCTACACCGCGGAGTCGTTCATCGGAACCGTGCTGGCCGACATCGGCCTGGACCAGCTGCAGCTGCCCACCGGAGAGACGCCGACCTTCGCGGAGCTCTCCGCCGAGTAGCTGACGCAGGCCGACGCCGATCTCGTCCTGTACTTCTCCTACGGCCCGGCCGAGGACTCCGGCGAGCAGGCGGCCGTGGCCGGGCCGCTCTGGCCGCGGCTGACCGCCGTGGCCGAGGACCGCGCCTACGCCGTCGAGGACGACGTCTTCTACACCGGGATCGGCCTGCGGGCGGCGACGCTGCAGCTCGAGCAGCTGCGCGACCTGGCGCTGTAGACCCCGCCCGACGACGAGGGCCCTCTCCCGGGTTCGGGAGAGGGCCCTCGGAGAGGCGGGGCGGAGGTCAGGCAGGCGTCTCGGTGACGATCTGCGCGGCCAGGTACTGCGGCACGCCGACCCGCTCGATCGCGGACAGCTGCGCCTCGAACCAGTCGGCGTGCTTCTCCTCGTCGCGGACCATCTCCTCGAAGACGGCGGCGGTGCCGTGGTCCCCGAGGTCGTGGCACTCCTTGGCGGAGGCGTTAAACTGCGCGACCGCGACCTTCTCGCTGTCGAGGGCGAGCGCGAGCATCTCCTCGGCGGTCTCGCCGATCCGGATCGCACCCAGGCGCTGCAGGTTCGGGTGGCCGTCGAAGAGCAGGACGCGCTGGATCAGTGCGTCGGCGTCGCGCATCTCGTCGATGGAGAGGTCGTAGAACACCTTGCCGAGCTTCGGCAGGCCCCACGCGTCGAGCATGCGCGCGTTGAGGAAGTAGGTGTTCGTGACGGTGAGCTCGAAGGTCAACGCGTCGTTGAGCAGTTCGACCACACGGGGGCTAACGGGCTGCACCAGCGACTCCCAGTTCTCGCTCGGCCGGACGCTCGGTGGTGCGCTCGGCGCGGACCGGGCAATGCTTGCACACGAGGTCGCGCATCGACTCGACGCAGTTGCCGCAGGTGCGGCCGGCGCCGGTGACGCGGGCGACGTCGGCGATGCACCGGGCACCGTTGGCGATGGCCTCGAGGATGTCGCGGTCGGTCACCACGCTGCAGTGGCACACGTACATGGAGCGGTCGCCTCACGTCGGGGGCACGGGGTCGCGCTGCTCCGCCGCGGACGCCGGGCAACGCCAGGGAGGTTAGCCTGGCCTTACCCGATTGCGCCAGTGGTGCAGGTCAGGGCCGCACCCGCCGGAGCGGGTACGGCCCTGTCGGGGCCCACATGGCCATGACGGCCCTGCGCGGTCAGCCCAGCAGCATGCTGCGGACGATCCAGAGGGCGACGACGACGGCGATCGCCGCCGCCAGGCCGACGTAGAGCCGGCGCTCGCGCACCCGGTCGGCCTCCGTCTCGTCGGCGAGCGCCAGGGGGTCGGCCCACACCGGGGCGATCCCGCCGCAGCGGGCCAGCAGCTCCGGCGTGAGGACGATCGGCGGCGAGACGCGGAACGGCTGTCCGGTCCCCACGAGGTCGGTGCTCATACGGTGACCCTCCCGGTCTTCTCGGTCTTGTCCCAGGTCATCGCGGCCCCGCGGAACTCCTTCACGTAGGCGTCCACGGTGATCGCGCACATCATCGGCCCGAAGCCGACCAGGTAGAGCGCCAGCGGCGCGAGCGGCCTGCCCCAGCGGGTGCCCTCCAGCTTCCGGACGCCGTAGGCCAGTGGGATGCAGAGCACCAGCCAGCTGTAGACGAACAGGGTCCAGAAGGTCTCCGCCGTGCCGGTCACCGGGATCAGGCCCGGGAACGCGGCGGCGACGAGGACGACGAAGGAGATGAGCCCCGGGAAGAGCAGCGCCTCGCGCCACACCTTGGACCCCGTCTTCGGATCCACCGACATGGTCAGCGTGATCATGAAGACGAAGGTCGCGATCGGCACGAACACGGCCGCCCCGAACACCTCGGAGGCCAGCCGGCTGTCGAGCAGGAAGAGCCCGATCAGGCCGATCGAGGTGAGCAGCATCGCCACCGGCAGCAGCAGGATCGCAAACCAGAAGATGCCGAAGAAGAAGCCACCGAGCCCCGGGTGCACCGAGCGGCGGAACCACAGGTGCTTGTACATCGAGGTGATCTGCACGTTGCCCCGCGCCCAGCGCAGCCGCTGCTTCCACAGCGCGTCGATGCCGGCCGGCTCCTCGGCCAGCACGCGGGCGTGCGGCTCGAAGACGACCCGGCGGCCGCCGAGCTGGGTGCGGAACGTGGTGACCGTGTCCTCGGCCAGCGACGAGGTGTCGATCTGGCCGCCGATCGCCTCGAGGTTCTCCCGGCTGTGCAGCTGGGCCCCGCCGGCCAGGCAGGCCATGGCGCCGGCGACGTTCTGCGCGCGACGGGACGCGGCCTGCGCGGCCAGGTAGTCGAAGCCGATGAAGCGGGTGATCCCCTGCGGGTCGCCGCTGCCCTCGCGGATGTAGGCGGTGACCGCGCCGACGGTCGGGTCGGCGAGGTGCCGGGTCATCTTGCGCAGCGAGGCCGGCTCGTAGATGACGTCGGCGTCCATGATCAGGAGCGCCTCCATCCAGTCCTCGGCGAGGATGTGCCGCAGCCCGTGGTTGAGGGTGTGCGCCTTGCCCTCGCCGCCCTTGTCGCGGCGCAGGTGCACGACGCGTCCGGGGAAGCGCTCGGCGCAGCGGGCGAGCACCGCGGGGGTGTCGTCGGTGCTGGCGTCGTCGACCACGTAGATCCGCAGCCGGTCCGGCGGGTAGTCCAGCCCGACCAGGCGCTCGATCGACGTCGTCAGGACGGCCGCCTCGTTCCACGCCGGGATCACGACCGCGACGTTGGGCAGGTACGGCCCGGTCTCGCGGTAGTGGTTGCGGACGGCGTGCAGCGGGATCACCAGGAACTGGGCGAGCCCGGCGATCACCGGGATCGCACCCACGCCGACCAGCACCAGCAGGAAGACGGCGAGCACGTCGTGCCCCGTGCTGCCGGAGAAGATCTCGGTCATCGGGTTCCCACCAGTCGGGTCGCGGAGGCAGCGTCGGCCACCCAGGAGTAACGGCCCACGGTCGTGGCCTCGTGGCTGTCGGTGGAGCCGACGAGGGTGACCCCGGCGGCGGCGAGCTGGAGGACGACGCGCGGGCCGGGGCACCGCCACTTCTCGTTGACCTCGACGGTGGTGCCGGTGCGCACGGCGGCGTCGGCGATCGCCGCGACGTGCTCGTCGAGCAGCTCGCTCTCGTGCAGCCCGATCTTGGGCAGCAGGGAGAAGAGGTGGGCGAGCTGGCCGCGGCCGGCCCGCTCCATCGCGCCCACGGTGGCGGTGACGAGGATGCTCATCGCGTCCTCGGCCGACAGGCCGGCGGCGAGCTCCTCGAGGGTGCGGCGCGGGCTCCACGGGCCGTCCGGCCCGGGGAACTGGTGGTCGGCGATGAGCACGCGGTCCACGCCGCCGGCGCCGACGACGAGGTCGTCGGGCACGTCGAGCCGGCCGGCCGCGTCGAGGATCTTCGCCTCGACCCCGGTCAGGACCTCCAGGCCCTCGATGCGGGGCAGCGCGGAGACCTCGGCGAGGAAGCCGGGCACCCACGTCGTCGTCGTCCGGACGTGGTCGACCATGCGGATGCTGGCCAGGCCGCGGTCACGGGCGGCGGCCAGGTTCTCCATGGGCGCGCTGATGGCGTCGTCGGACCAGGTCGAGTGCACGTGGTGGTCGGTGAGGAGCAGGTCGAGCTCCGCGATCTCGGCGATGGTCATCGCGCGGGCTCCTCGGCGACGACGTCGGCCAGGGGCACGAAGACGTCCTCCAGGTACCGGACGACGGCGAGCTCGCGGAACGGCACCGAGGCCGGCAGCGGGCGCCCCAGCGCCAGGTCAAGCGCGAGCGAGGGCATGTCGACGCCGGCGGCGACGGTCAGCGGCATGGCTCCGGGGAAGCGCGGGTTGACCTCGAGCAGCGCGGGGCGGCCCTCGGCGTCGCGGCGCAGCTGGATGTTGGCCACGCCGACCAGGCCGATGGCCGCGGCGATCTGGCGCGCGGTCTCCTCCAGCTCGGGGTCGGCGACCGTCGTGCCGGCCACGGAGACGCCGGAGTCGACGCGGAGGCGGGACCGCGGCACGGCGGCGACGACGGTGCCGTCGGCGTCGGCCAGGGTGTCGACCGAGTACTCGTCGCCGGGCAGGTTCGCCTGCACCAGGATGTCCTCGTCGCTGCCCAGGGCCCGCAGCGCGGCGGCGTCCTCGACCAGGTGCACACCGCGCGAGCCGGCGCCGCGGCGCGGCTTGACGATGACCGGGTAGTCCCAGCTGTCGGGGTCGGTCTCGCCCAGCAGGGCGGTGCGCGGCGTCCGGACGACGCCGGTGCAGCGCTGGGCCAGCGCGTACTTGTCCAGGCAGACCTCGAGGGTCTCCAGGCTCGGGGCCGCCAGCGTGGTGCCGACGGCGTCCAGGCGCTTGCGTTCGGCGGCCAGCCGGGGGAGCTCGACGTCGACGGTGGAGAACAGGACGTCGACCCGCTCGCGCTCGCACAGCTCGACGAGGTGGTCGACGAACTCCTCGCTCAGGCCCGGGCGGACCAGGTGCCGGGCGCCGGCCTCGACCAGGTAGAGGCCGCTGGCGTAGCGGTCCATGTCGGCCGCGAGCAGCACGACGTCGTCGCGCCGGGCCAGGGAGCGCAGCACGGCCACGCCGGCGGGTCCGCCGGCGCCGGTCACGAGGACGCGGGTGGGGGAGTGGTCAGACACCGTAGGACTCCGAGGGGGTCGAGGAGGTGGGGCTGCTGTTCGGCTGGAAGGTCGCGTCGCTGGTGGCGCCGACGACGGCGCCGGCGTCACGGATGACCTCGAGGGGCTCGCAGTACTGGCCGCCGCTGGCGTAGCGGGACCAGTAGCGGGCGGTCGCGAGGACGAAGTCGTCCTGGAGGTAGGACCGGATGCCGGCCTGCGAGCGGAAGGCCTTGAGCAGGTCGAGCTTGGTGCGGGTGAACCCGTCGATGGTCACGAAGCGGGTCGGCCGGAAGTCGATGGTGGCCGAGGGGCTCTGGAAGCACGCGACCGTCGGCACCGACCGGGTCGCGACGCTCGCGGCCTGGTGGACGGCGCGGTGGTCCTGGTGCCGGTCGTTCGCCGAGTGCGTGTAGACGATGGTCGGCCGGACCTCGTTCACGACGCGCTCGATGATCGACATCGTCGGGTCCATCGGGCTGATCCGGGTGTCCTCGAGGTCCTCGAGGAAGAGGCGGGCGCCGATCAGCTCGGCGGCGGCCAGCGACTCGTCCTGTCGGTCGCCGGCCTCGCCGCCGCGGGCGCCGCGGGACATGGTCAGGATGACGACCTGGTCACCGGCGGAGCGGTGGGCGGCCAGCGTGCCGCCGACGCCGATCTCGACGTCGTCGGGGTGCGCGCCGATGGCGAGCACGGTCTGCCGCTGCGGCGCGGCGGCCCGCTTGGCCTGGGCGGTCTCGGCCAGCCGGCGAATCGTGGTGGCGAGGGTGTCCTTGGGGACCGGCTTGACGAGGAACTCGTCGGCCTGCCGGCGGAGCGCGTCCACGGCGTAGTCCACGGACGCGTGCGCGGTCATCACCGTGACCGGGAGGTCGGGGCGGATCTGGCGCAGCCGGTCGAGGAAGTCCAGGCCGGTCATGCCCGGCATCTCGATGTCGGTGATGGCCGCGTCGAACTCGACGCGGCTCGCGAGGGTCAGTGCCTCGAGCGGGTCGGCGCAGGTCGTCACGGTCATGCCGCTCCGCTGCAGCACGGTGCGCACGAACAGTGCGGTGTCGGCGTCGTCGTCGACGACGAGGACGTGCAGTGCACCGTCCACGATTCCGGCTCCCGTCGGTCGGGTCTCCCGGTTCTCGCCGGGAAGGGGACGGGCGTCCCCTGTGACCGTTGACGGCGGGAGGAGCCGCCGTCATGAGCCGAATACGCGGCGATCTCACCCCGGAGGGGGAGACGACCCTCCCGGGCGACCGACCCGCCGCTCAAGCAGGGCATTCGGCGTGCCGATCACCCGGTCAGGTGACGGAGAACCGCCCGGTCCTCCGCACCGTGACAGCTCAGCGTGAGGAGGAACGTCGTGTCCGAACAGTCCGTGCTCGTGGTCGAGGACACCGAGGAGATCCGCGAGCTCGTGGTGACAGTCCTCGAGCGTGCCGGGTTCGCGGTGCGCGCGGTGGGCACCGGCGGAGCGGCACTGGAGGAGGTGCGGCGCGATCCGCCGGACCTCATCGTGCTCGACCTCGGGCTCCCGGACGCCGACGGCACCGAGATCTGCCGGCAGATCCGGGCCGAGACGGCGTGCTACGTCCTGATGCTCACCGCCCGCGCCGAGGAGGTCGACCTGCTGATCGGCCTGGCCGTGGGCGCCGACGGCTACATGGCCAAGCCGTTCTCCCCCCGCGAGCTCACCGCGCGGGTCCAGGCGATGCTGCGTTTCCCGCGCACCGCGCCCGCGGCGGCCCCGACGATCGCGGAGGTGGCCGACTCGGTCCGCCGGCTCGCCGAGCTCGAGGTGGACGAGGACAGCCGCGAGGTGCGGGTGGACGGCGACATCGTCGACCTCACCCGCACGGAGTTCGACCTGCTGGCCGCGCTCGCCTCCCGGCCCGGCCGGGTGCTGCAGCGCGAGACGCTGCTGCGCGAGGTCTGGCAGACCGACTGGGAGGGCAACCTGCGGCTCGTGGAGGCGCACATGTCCAACCTGCGCCGCAAGCTGGTCGCGGCCGGCCTGAACTCGCCCGAGATCAAGACGGTCCGGGGAGTCGGCTACCGCCTGGTCGCCTGAAGAGAGACCCCGTCCAGGGGCCGCGAACGACGAAGGACCCCCGCCTCGGCGGGGGTCCTTCGTCGTTCCTGATCAGGCTCCGGTGAGGGTCTGCAGCTCCTGCACCCGGGAGTGGGCGAGCACGCCGCGGCGGGCGTCGGCGGCGATGGCCCGGCAGATGGAGGCGACCTCGGGGTGGCCCAGCTGGCCGCTGGTGCCGGCGAGGGTGGTGGCGGCCGAGGCGACGGCGGGAGCGTTCCCGGCGGAGGTGCTCGTCGTGATCGCGGAGAGCCGCTCCGGCAGAGCGCTGCGGTACATCTCCTGCAGGCGGTCCATCAGCTCGGCGTCCAGGTCCTCGTCGTGGAGGTCGGCGTCGTCCAGGTGCTGGGCGCCGGCGAGCGGGAGGAGTTCTGCCCGCGCGGCCGGCCCCGTGGTCCGGCCGCGCAGGAAGTCCAGGAGGGTGCCGGGGACGACGACGGCGGGGAGCGGCGCGGAGCGCTCGTCGGCCGGGTCCTCGACGGTGGCGACGGAGTGGACCAGGGTCAGCACGTCGTCACCACCACGGGAGCGGAGACCTTGCTCCAGCCGTAGTCGGTGAGCACGTTGACGGTGACCGACACCTGGAGGCCGGGGCTGCGGCCGGTGGAGTAGGTGACCGTGGTCTGCGTCGGACCGGTGCTGGCGGCGAGGGTCTGGCCCGCGACCGTGGCATTGACGACGTAGCCCGACACCCGGGCCGAGGAGCTGGCGGTCCAGGTGACCCGCGCCTCCATCGAGTACAGGGTGGGACAGGTGATCTGCACGCGCACGTTGGTGGGCGCGGCGACCGTGGTGGTCGTCAGCGTGGTCGGGGTGGGCAGCTTCACCATCTCGGAGAAGGTCGCCGAGGCGGGGGCTCCGGTGCCGATGACGACGGCCAGGGCCAGGCCCAGGACGGTCACGGCTCGTCGGATCACGGTCATCACTGCACCTCCTCGATCTCGTCGGGCCGCGATCAGCGGGCGGTGCCGGTCTTCTGCGTGCCCGTGAAGACCAGGCTCAGCGCAGCGGACTTGCCCTGGAAGGTGTTGTCGGCGGTGGTGGGCAGCGAGACGGTGTAGGCGACGAAGTCG
>NZ_JAIUJY010000001.1 GCF_020166105.1 Blastococcus sp. LR1 | reverse complement strand
CCGTGTCTCCTGTGTCCGTGGGGTGCCACCGGGCTTCCGGCGACAACACAGACTCTGGAGGGCCAACCGCAGGCCACCCGCCAGCGATCCGCAAGAAACCCGCAAGGAATCGGCCCGTACTCCGCAGATCGGCCGATTTGGGGCCTCCAGCGGCGTCTTCCGGGTCCTGGACGCACTGCGCCCCCCGTCCCGGGAGGGAGCGAGGGGCGCGGTGCGGACCACGTCAGACCGCCGGGTCGACGGGCAGGGTCATCGTGAAGGTGGTGCCCTGGCCCTCGGCGCTGACGAGGTCAAGCGAGCCACCGTGCGCGGTGGTGATCGCCTTGGTGATGGTCAGCCCCAGGCCGACGCCGGGCACGGCGTTGCGCCGGGCGGTCGAGGAGCGGAAGAACCGGGTGAAGAGCTCGCCCTGTTCCCCGGCGGGGATGCCCATGCCGGTGTCGGCCACCGACAGCAGCGCCACGGGGACGGCGCCGGAGCGCTCGTCGTCCACGACCTCGCCGTCGGCGGTCTGCCAGGCGCGCTGCAGCGAGAGCCGCACCTGACCGCCGCCGGGCGTGAACTTGACGGCGTTGGAGACGAGGTTGTCGCAGGCCTGCCCGAGGCGGACGGCGTCGCCGGGGACCACCAGACCATCGGCCGGGACGTCCATCACGATCTCCACGCCGGCGTTCGCCGCGGCGACCCGTGCGGTCTCCTCGGCGGCGCGCACCACCGCGGCCAGGTCGACGTCGGTCGGCTGCAGGGTGAACCGGCCGCTGTCCACCTGTGCGGTGAAGAGCAGGTCGCCGACGAGCCGCAGCAGTCGCTGGGCGTTGCGCTCGACGGTCGTGAGGTACTGGCGCTGCTCGTCGGTGAGCGGTGAGTCCTCGTCGTCCATGACCAGCTCGAGGTAACCGAGGATGGAGCTGAGCGGCGTACGCAGCTCGTGGCTGATGAGGCTGACGAACTGGTCCTTCATCCGCTCGGTGGCGCGGGCCTCGGTCATGTCGGTGCCGACGAAGTTCCAGCCGGCGTGCACGCCGCGGTCGTCCGCGCGCGGGGTGATGGCCACCGAGACGGTGCGGTGGCTGCCGTCAGCGGCGACGTAGGTCCAGTCGCGGACGTCGCTGCCCTCCACCCGGGCGGCGTGCACCAGGGCGTCCAGCGGCGACGCCGACCCGGTGCTCCCGGCGGCTGCCGCGAGCTCGTCGGGCTCGTGGAACTCCAGGATCGACCGCTTGCGGACGACGTCCGGTCGCAGCAGCCCCAGCATCCGCTCGGCGCCCGGGTTCCAGACGCGGATGGTGCCGTCCCGGTCGGTGCCGATGATCGACTGCTGGGTGACGGCGTCGATGACGCTGGTCATGGTCTGGGCGCGCGCGGCCAGGATGCGTGAGGCGGTGTCCAGCTCGTCGGCGCGGCTGCGCACCTGCTCGAGGAGGGCTGCCTGCTCGCGCTGCAGCCGGGCGATGTCGCGGCCCTGGGCCCGGACCCGCCGGTCGTTCCTGACGACCGCGGAGGTGCCGACGCCCAGCGGTCCCACGAGCAGGAGCAGCAGGGGCGCCGCCGTGGTGCCCGCGTACAGCAGGGCGACCGCTGCCGTCTGCGCCACGGCGACGGCGAGCGCCGGGAGCGCTGCCGGCGAGCGCCGCGTGACCCAGGCGGCTGCGGTGGCGACGACGGCGAGAGCCAGTCCGCTGCCGGTCAGCAGCCGGTCGGTGACCGGGATCCCGCCGGTGGCCAGGACGACCGCGGTGGCGGTGACGACGGCGGTGCTCGGCAACGGTCCGCGGACCGCTGCCTGCCAGCCGGCCGGGGACGTGAGCCGGGAGGCGGAGGTCGCCGGCCGGTCCAGGACGGCGAGGCTCATGCCGGCACCCCCGCAGTGAGGGCGCGGACCTGCTGCACGAGGCCGGCCACGGTGAAGGGCTTGGCGAGGTAGGCGTCGGCGCCGGCGGACAGGCCGCGGGCGACCTCGTCGGGCGAGGCACCGGCCGAGAGGAGCAGGATGCGGATGCCGGCGGTCGCCGGGGTCTCCCGCAGCGCGGTGCAGACCTCCAGGCCCGTGGCGCCGGGCATCGAGACGTCCAGGACGGCGAGGTCGGGCAGGTCGGCGCGCGCCGCGGTCAGCGCTTCGGCGCCGTCGGGCACCGCCCGGACCACGTCGCAGCCGGCCTTGCGGACGGCCAGGCAGACGAGGTCACGGATGTCGTCCTCGTCGTCGGCCACCAGGACCCGGAACCGGCCGGGCGAGGTGTCCGTGGCGTGCAGGGCCGAGTCCACGAGGGGCTCCCGTCGATCGTGCCGGCCGACCGCGATCGCGGTCGCCGGCGTTGGCGTCGTCCCTGAGGGGAACGGCGCCGGGGGAGGAGCCCTGCAGCGGGGTGCCGGGCGTCTCACCCGTCGGAGGGAGAGCCCGGACAGCACTGCGCCCCGCCGGGAACTCCCGGCGGGGCGCAGTGCGCGTGGAGCGGGTCAGCGACCCGCGGTTCAGCTGGAGGCCTGGCTCTGCACGCTCTCCTTGGACTGCTGGGCCTGGCCCTGCACGTCCTGGGCTGCCGACTGGCCCTCCTGCTTGACGGTCTCGGCCGCACCCTGAGCGGTGGACTTGACCTCCTCGACCGCCTGCTGCGCGGCCGGCTTCAGCTGGTCACCGATCTCCTGGGCGGCCTGCTTGGCCGGCTGGAGGAGGGCGTCCTTGTTCTCGCGGAGCGCGCTCTCGGCCTGCTGGGCCAGCTCCTGCTCCTTCTGCGAGGCGGGGAGCAGGCTGGAGACCAGCCAGCCCACACCGAAGGCGATGACGCCCGCGGCGAGGGGGTTGCCCTGCGCCTGCCGGGTGATCGTCTCCGGTGCCGACTGGACGGCACCCATCGCGGACTGCGCGGCGTGCTGGACGCTGTCGGCCGCGTTGGAGGCCGTGTCCTGCACCGAGCCGGCCGCGTTGGAGGCCGAGCCGTGCACCGAGGACTTCGTGTCCTGGGCGCTGCCCATGACCTTGTCCTTGAGGCCGGTCATGCGCCCCTTGGCCGCGGTCACCCGACGGTCCATGACGCGGGACGGGTTGACCTTCTCGTTGAGGGCGTCGACGTCGTAGCTGAGCTCGCGCCGCGTGTCCTCGATCTGTCGCCGGATGACGTCCGGGTCACTGCTGGTCATGTCTTGGCTCCTGCCGTTCAAGAGACCTCAGCGGTCTGCGGGTCAGTTGGGCTTCAGGGCGCCGGGAACCTGCTGGAGGGTCTCGACGGTGCGCTCGGGCTTCGGGTTCACCTGCTGGAACTTCTTCTTGCCCATGAGGCCGGTCACTGCGGCGACGACGCCCCAGAGGATGGCGACGATGAGCGCGGCCAGGCCGGCATCCATGATGTTCTCCAGCGCCCACCACAGGGCGAAGGACAGGAACATCAGGACCATGTAGCCGGCGAACGCGGCCGCACCGAACATCCCGGCGCCGGTGCCGGCCTTCTTGGCCTCGGCCTTCAGCTCGACCTTGGCGAGCTCGAGCTCCTGCCGCATGAGGGTCGACATGTCCTTGGCGACCTCACCGATGAGGGCGCCGACGGAGACGCCCTCGACGTCCGGGTGGCCGGCGTCGGTCATAGGCGTGCCCATGGTTCCGCTGTGGGCGCCCTGGGTGCCCTGGGCGTAGTCGGCCGCGTAGTTCTGCGGCGTCGGGTCGGCGTACCCCTGCGGCGTTCCCGCCGGGGAGGCCCCGGAGTAGGGGGAACTCATGTCAGCTCACCTCACCCGGGCGCCGGGCCGGGTCGTCCCAGCCTGCGGGGGTGGTCGGGGGCACCATGCTGCCGGCCGGCGGCGTGGTGCCGTACGGCGGCGGGGGCAGCGGAGCGCCGGTACCCGCTCCGGTGCCGGTGGTGGCGCTGGAGTAGTCGGTGTACGTCGGCGCCGGGTCCACGTAGTTGGTCGGGGTGCTCCGGTAGGAGTTGCCGCCCGTCGTGCCCGAGTCGGTGTGCGCGGCGCGGACGCCGCTGGTGAGCCGGCCGGCCAGCACGCCCGCGGCGGCTGCACCCAGCAGGAACAGGCCGGGCTTGCGACGGGCGAAGGCGCGCACCTCGTCGAGCAGCTCGGCGGGCTCGCGGTTCTGCAGCTTGTCGGCGAAGCCCTCGACCATGCCGGAGGCCTGGTGGAGGAGGTCGCGCGCCGGGCCGGGCGCACCTTCGCTGGAGCCGTCGGCGAGGCCGCGCAGCTCCTGGGCGAGGGAGGTCAGGCTGGACGCGGCCTTCTGCTGCTGGCCGATCGTCTGGTCCTTGAGCTGCGAGCGGCCCTGCTCGAGCAGGTCCTTGGCCTGGCGCTGGGTCTCGTCGACCACCGTGCGGGCCTGGTCGGCCGCGGTGGCGGCCACCTGGCTGCCGGCCTGCGCGGCGGTGTCCTTGACGTTCCGGGCCTCGTCCTTGGCGATGTCCGCCTTCGACGTGCCGGAGCCAGAGGTGCTGGCGGTGGTGGCACCCGTGTCGACGGGCGCCGGGGGCGGGAACGGGGTGTCGATGGAGTGAGTCATCGGTCCTCCTCGGCAATCTTCGTGGTCGGTGGAGGCGCTACCCACGCGGCATTGCGGCACACATCGGGCCGGTTCTTCACCGGCCCCGACGGCCGCGATGACGAGGGGTCGGCACCGTGGGTCTTGCGCGGGAAAACTGAGGTCGTCCACCCGGCGCGTCCATGCGTCCCGGGGCGGGATCGGGGTGGCAGGAGAAGGGCAGCGACGCGCGCTGCGACCGTTCCCCCACCGCTCGGGCAGAGCACCTTTCCTCGCAGAGGGTCAGGTACCCGGGTCAGGTGCCGGACGAAACCGGGATGATCAGTTCCGCCAGGGAAAACAGGGGAGACGGCGCTCACCGAAGGCCTGGACGCCCTCCGCCAGCTCGCCCGAGGCGATCGTCTCGCGGTACCGCGCCGCCGCCAGTCGTTCACCGTCGTCACCGACGGTGAGCGCGGCCACGACCTCCTTGGTGGAGCGCTGGGTGAGCGCCGAGCGGGACACGAGCACGTCGGCGAAGCGCCGCACCTCGGTCTCGAGGTCGTCGGCGTCGACGAGCCTGTCGACCAGGCCGGTGCGCAGTGCGGTGCCGGCGTCCAGCAGCTCCCCGCTGTAGAGCAGGTACTTCGTCGTCGCCGGGCCGACGAGGTCCATCAGGGCCTTCGTCGACGACGGCGTGTAGACGATGCCGACCTTGGCCGGGGTGACGCCGAAGACCGCGGTGCGGTCGGCGAACCGCAGGTCGCAGCAGGTGGCCAGCTCGACCCCGCCGCCGATGCAGTGGCCGCGGATCATCGCCACCGTCGGCCTGGGGAAGTCGCGCAGCGCGGCCTGGGCGGCGAGGTTGTGCCGGCGGACGTCGGCCATCGGGTCGGCGGGGTCCTCGCCGCGCATCAGATCGGTGATGTCGGCCCCGGCGCAGAAGCTCGGCCCCTCCCCGGTCACGACCAGCACCCGCACGGTCGGGTCGGCAGCCAGTGGCGCCAGCACCTCCGGCAGGTCCGCCCACATGCCGAGCGTCATGGCGTTGCGCTTCGCGGACCGGTCGATGGTCAGGGTGGCGACGGAGCCGTCGCGGGTCACGCGCAGGTGCTGGTTCACGGTCATCCGAGGTCGTCGGTGGAGAAGGTGTCGCAGTCCCGCGGGTCGCCGGAGGCGTACCCGGCGCGGAACCAGCGCTGGCGCTGCTCCGAGGAGCCGTGCGTGAAGGCGTCCTGGTCGACGGTCCCGCCACCGAGGTTCTCCTGGATGAAGTCGTCGCCGATCCGGGCCGCGGCGTCCAGCGCCCGGTTGATGTCGTCCTCGGTGATCTCGGCGATGAGCGGCGTGCCCGACTCGTCGGGCACGGTCTCCGCGTGGTTGGCCCAGGTGCCGGCGTAGCAGTCCGCCTGCAGCTCGAGCCGGACCGTGCCGCTGGCCGGCCCGGTCTCGCCGGGGGTCACCTGCCGGTTGGTGCCGAGGAGGTTCTGCACGTGGTGGCCGTACTCGTGGGCGATCACGTAGGCGTTGACGAACAGCCCGCCCTGGGCGCCGAACTGCTGCTGCAGCTGGTCGAAGAAGCTGAGGTCGATGTACACGAGCTGGTCGGCCGGGCAGTAGAACGGGCCGGACCCGCTGGTGGCACCCCCGCAGCTGGTGTCCACCGAGCCGGAGAAGAACACGGTGTCGGTGGGCAGGTAGGTGTCGCCGAGGACGCCGGACCAGAAGTCCTCGATCGATTCGATGTCGGCCACGACCGCACAGTCCACGGAATCGTTCGCGTCGGCGCCGGTGCGGCAGTGCTGCTCGAGTGCGCCGTTGTCCGCGGTCTGTCCGTTTCCGAGCCCGTCGAGCCCGGTGAACCCGGTTCCCGAGCCGTCGCTCCCGCCGCCGAGGACCTGGAACAGCACGAGCACCAGGACGCCGACGAGTCCGAGACCGCCGCCGCCGACGGCCAGGCCGCGCCCTCCGCGCCCGCCGCCGCCCCGGAGATCGCGGACCTTCGACGTGTCGAGGCCGGCGCCTTCGCTGTACCGCATCCCTGGTGTTCCTCCTCGTGGTCGGGCCGTTGAACGGTGCCATCGGGGCGGGTGCCCCCGCGACTCGGGTCGCCGTGCCGGGGCGTGCTCGGGCACCTAGATTCAGGGCATGCCGCTGCAGGGGGAGTACGAGCCGAGCAAGGCCGACTGGGTCCGTGAACAGGTCGAGCGCTACGAGGCGACCGGTGGGCGGGAGGCCAACACGCTCCGCGACACCGGGCTGCCGATCGTGATCGTCAGCACGCGCGGGGCGAGGAGCGGCAAGGTCCGCAAGCTCGGGTTGATGCGCGTCGAGCACGACGGCGTGTACGCGATGGTCGGCTCCCAGGGCGGCGCCCCGACCGACCCCGCCTGGGTGCACAACCTCCGCACGTACCCCGACCAGGTCGCGCTGCAGGACGGACCGGAGCCGTGGGACGGCGTCGCGCGCGAGATCGCCGGCGAGGAGCGGGAGGTCTGGTGGGAGCGCTCGGTCGCCGCGTTCCCGGACTACGCCGACTACCAGAAGAAGACCGACCGGGAGATCCCCGTCTTCCTGTTCGAGCGCGGCTGACCCCGGTTCAGGGGAGCGCCTCCGCCAGCCCGGGGACCGCGGAGGCGAGCACGGCGTCCTCGGCGAAGAGCGCGGCCGTCGCTGCGCGCCGGCGGCCGCTGCCGGACCACCGCCAGGTGCCGGCAACCCGGCCGTCGACGACGACGGTGGGGGCGAACACGCCGTTGCGCCCCGGGCAGATCCGTTCCGCGAACGCCGGGTCGAGCGCCGCGCTCCGGTCGGCGTAGCCGAGCAGGAACTCGTCGAAGCCCGGCAGCAACCGGACGGCGCGGGCGTCCTCCCGGTGCGCGGCCAGCAGGTCAGGGGTCGCCGGGTCGAGCAGGTACTCGGTGCCCTCGACGTCGAGCCGGATCAGCCCGTCCCCGGCGACGGCGATCCCCGCCCGCACATCCCGCACGGTGCTGCCCGCCCATCGCACGAGGTCGGCGACCGTGGCCGGTCCGTGCCCGCGGAAGTAGCGCAGGGCCAGTTCGCCCAGGGCCTCCTCCCGCGCGAGACGGCGGGGCTCGCGCACCCATTCGTCCAGCAGCACGAACTGCTGGTCGCCGCCGTCGGTGGGGCCGAGGCAGAGCGTTCCGGTCTGGGCCAGGAACCACAGCAGGTGGTAGCCGCGCTGGCCGGTGGTGGCGACGCCGCCGTCGCCGATCGCGGCCAGCAGAGCCGCCCGAAAGAGCCGGCGGCCGCCCGACAGCGCACCGACCACGGTTCCGCGGGCCCGCTCGGCCTCGGCCTCGGTCAGCTCGAGTGCAGCGCGCCGCTTCGCCAGCCCGGCCAGCGCACGGGGGCCGAGGAGCTCGAGCATCCAGGGCAGGTCCTCGGCCGCGAGGAGGTGGAGGGTGCCGCGCATCGGCCAGCTCCGCACCACGGTTCCGGCGTCCATCGCGGCGAGCACGTCGTCCCGCCGCCGACCGGCGGTGCGCAGTGCCACCGAGGTGATCGCGCCGGGGAGGTCCTGCCCCTGGACGGCGGCGAGCGCGCGCACCGCCCCCGCCGCGTCCGGGGACGGCGGTCCGGCCAGCCCCTGCGCGACCAGTCGCATCAGCGCGACGTCCTGCAGCGTCGTCATACCGGCACCCTGGCAGAGCCGTCCGACGGTTCGGCTGGGCTAGCCTCGGACGCGTGATGGGAATGGGTGGAGCCGGTGGTCCCGAGGCGGAGCGGCGACGTCGGCTGGTCGCGTCCCTCGTCGTCCTCGCTCTCGTGCTGGGCACCGCCGCCACGGTGCTGTCCATCGCCCTCGGCTGAAGAGGGCGGGTGCCCCATCCCGACGCGACGGAGGCCTGGTTCCAGGCGGCGGGACCGCGCGCGGACGACCTGCGCCGCATCGACGCGCTGGTGCGCGCCGCGGCGCCCGGACTGGACCGCGAGCTCGTCCCGGTCGGCGCCGGCACGATGCTGGGCTACGGGTTGCTGCCCTACCGGCCGCGGTCGGCGACCACGACCACGCGGTGGCCGCTGATCGCCCTCGCGGCGCAGAAGCGGCACCTCTCCCTCTACGTCTGCGCGGTCGTCGACGGGCAGTACCTGCCGGAGTCCCGTGCGGACCGGCTGGGAAAGGTCAGCTGCGGCAAGAGCTGCATCCGTTTCTCCTCGGCGGACCGGGTCGACGCCGACGCGTTGTCGGAGCTGATCAGGGACGCCGCGGCAGGGACGGCGCAGGGGTGGAACGAGTTCTTCGCGGTCTGAGCCGACGACCGGTGCGGGCCCTAGGTCCCTGGTGTGCCGGGTTTCGGCACGACACCGTATGGAACCTCCGTCGCCCCCGATGAACGAAGGACCGCCGATGACCCTGGTCGTCCCGCCCGACTCCGGCCCCGCTGCCGACGACCCGGCCGACGAGGCAGTCTCCGCCGCGGTCGGTCGGCTCAGCGGCGAGTTCTCCGGCCGCGTGGGGCCGCAGCTCGTCGTCCGCGTCGTGCGGGACTGCCGGCGCGAGCTGGGCGGGTCTCCGGTCGGAGCGCTGCCCGAGCTGGTCGAGCGGCTGGCGCGCTACCGGCTGGACCGCCAGATCGGCTGACCCGTGGGGGGCCGGTTGCCGGGCACGGGAGGATGTCGGCGTGGGCTACGTCGACGTCAGCACTGTCCGGCACACCCTCTCCGACGGGCGGGTGCTGCTCGACGACGTCTCGTTCCGGATCGGAGAGGGCGCCTGCGCCGCCCTGGTGGGGGAGAACGGCGCCGGGAAGACGACGCTGCTGCGGATCATCGCCGGCGACCTCGTCCCGGAGGCCGGCGCGATCGCCCGCACCGGCGGCCTCGGGGTGATGCGCCAGTTCATCGGCTCCGTGCGTGACGAGACCACCGTGCAGCGGCTGCTCGTCGACCTCTCACCACCGGCGGTGCGGGCCGCGTGGGAGGCCGTCGAGTCCGCGGAGCTCACGCTCATGGAGACCGACGACGAGCGCTCGCAGATGGCCTACGCCGGCGCGTTGGCCGAGTGGGGCGACGCGGGCGGCTACGACGCCGAGGTCACCTGGGACACCGTCACCGTCGCGGCACTCGGCGTGCCCTACGACCGGTGCAAGTACCGCGAGCTCTCCACCCTCTCCGGCGGCGAGCAGAAGCGGCTGGCGCTGGAGGCGCTGCTGCGGGGACCCGACGAGGTGCTGCTGCTCGACGAGCCGGACAACTACCTCGACGTCCCCGGCAAGCGCTGGCTGGAGGAGCGGCTGCTCGAGACCCGCAAGACGGTGCTCTTTGTCAGCCACGACCGGGAGCTGCTGGCCCGGGTCGCCGACCGCGTCGTCACCGTCGAGGGCGGGGGAGCGTGGGTGCACGGCGGCGGCTTCGCCAGCTACCACGACGCCCGGGCCGCGCGGCACGAGCGGCTGGCGGAGCTGCGCAGGCGGTGGGACGAGGAGCACCAGCGGCTGGTCGACCTGACCCGCACGATGCAGCAGCAGGCGGCGAACTCGCCGGACATGGCCAACCGGTACCACGCGATGCAGACCCGGCTGGCCAAGTTCGAGGCGGCGGGGCCGCCGCCGGAGCGGCCGCCCGAGCAGAAGGTGGCGATGCGGCTACGCGGCGGGCGGACCGGCGTGCGGGCGGTCATGGCCGAGCAGCTCGAGCTCACCGGCCTGATGCGGCCCTTCGACGTCGAGATCTTCTACGGCGACCGCGTCGGCGTGCTGGGGGCCAACGGCGCGGGCAAGTCGCACTTCCTGCGGCTGCTGGCCGGGCAGTCGGTGGCGCACACCGGCGACTGGCGGCTGGGTGCGCGCGTCGTCCCCGGGTTCTTCGCGCAGACCCACGCGCACCCCGAGTGGCAGGACCGCACCCCGGTGGACCTGCTCTGGC
The DNA here is from genome assembly GCF_020166105.1 of Blastococcus sp. LR1. Taxonomy (GTDB): domain Bacteria; phylum Actinomycetota; class Actinomycetes; order Mycobacteriales; family Geodermatophilaceae; genus Blastococcus. The sequence continues at coordinate 918,570 of NZ_JAIUJY010000001.1, read as the reverse complement.
ACGGCGAGCCCGGTCGGCCGGGCGTCGACCGCGGGCGGGCCATGGCCGCGTTGCGCCGGTACGGGCTCACCGACTCCGCCGACCAGCCGTTCCGCACGATGTCGGGCGGGCAGCAGGCCCGGTTCCAGATCCTGCTGCTCGAGCTCTCGGGCGCGACGCTGCTGCTGCTCGACGAGCCCACCGACAACCTCGACGTGCTCTCGGCCGAGGCGCTGGAGGAGGCGCTGGCCGCCTTCGACGGCACGGTGCTGGCGGTGACCCACGACCGCTGGTTCGCCCGTTCGTTCGACCGCTTCGTCGTCTTCGGGGCCGACGGCAAGGTGTACGAGTCCACCGAGCCCGTGTTCGACGAGACGCGGGTGGTCCGCGAACGCTGAGGGTCGGGCTCAGCCGGCCGGGTCGGGGTCGCCGGTCCCGCCGATGCGGTCCAGCTCGGCGAGCTCCTCGGGTCCGAGCACGCGGGCGGCCGCCTGCAGGTTCTCCTCCAGGTGTGCCACCGAGGACGTGCCGGGGATGAGGAGCAGGTTGGGGGAGCGGGCCAGCAGCCAGGCGAGCGCCACCTGCATCGGCGTCGTCTCCAGCCGGCGGGCGACGGTGTCCAGGGCTGCGGACTGCAGTGGGCTGAAGCCGCCCAGCGGGAAGAACGGCGTGTAGGCGACGCCGTCGCGGGCGAGCGCGTCGATCAGCGGGTCGTCCGCGCGGTGCACCAGGTTGTAGTGGTTCTGCACGCAGACCACCGGCGCGATCGCGTGGGCCTCCGCGTACATCTGCGGCGTCACGTTGCTGATGCCGAGGTGGCGGACCAGGCCCTCCTGCTGCATCGCCGCGAGCGCCTCGAACGGCTCGGCCAGCGACCGCTGCACCGGCTCGGCGAACCCGGGCATCCGGAGGTTGACGACGTCGAGGGCGTCGACCCCGAGGTGCTCGATGTTCTCCTGCACCGCCCGCCGGAGGTCGTCGGGCTCCAGCGCCTCGGGCCAGCCGCCGTCGGCGTCCCGGCGGGCACCCACCTTGGTCACGAGGACCAGGTCCTCCGGATAGGGGTGCAGCGCTTCCCGGATCAGCTCGTTGACGACGGTCGGGCCGTAGTAGTCGCTGGTGTCGATGTGGTTGACGCCGAGCTCGACGGCGCGGCGCAGGACGGCGATCGCGGCGTCGCGGTCCGCCGGTGGACCCAGGACGTGGGGACCGGCGAGCTGCATCGCGCCGTAGCCGAGCCGGCGGACCTCCCGGTCCCCGAGGAGCTGGCTGCCGGACTTCTCCGCGGTGGTGGTCGTCATGCCCTGCCCCTACCCAGCGGCACGGGCCCATGCGCGGCCTCGTCGTCGCTCCTCGGCCGTAGGCTGCCCGTCTCGCGCGCGAGGAAGAGGAGGCCGCCGAGGTGACGACGACGACCGGTACGACGGTGGCCGAGGTGATGGCGGAGCTGGCCGCCCTCGAGGACCCGCGGGCGCGCGCGGTGAACGAGAGGCACGGGGACGACCACGGGGTGAACCTCGGCGCACTCCGCGCGATCGCCAAGCGGTTGAAGACCCAGCAGGAGCTGGCGCTCGGGTTGTGGGGGACCGGCGACACCGCGGCCCGGCTGCTGGCGCTGCTGATCTGCCGGCCGAAGGCGTTCGACCGCGGCCTGCTCGACGCCATGCTGCGCGAGGCCCGCGGGCCCAAGGTGCACGACTGGCTCGTCAACTACGTGGTGAAGAAGAACCCGGACCGGGAGGAGCTGCGGCTGGCCTGGCTGGCCGACCCCGATCCGGTGGTGGCGAGCGCCGGCTGGGGGCTCACCAGCGATCGGGTGCGGCGGCAGCCCGGGGGCCTCGACCTGGGCGGGCTGCTCGACGTCATCGAGGCCGAGATGGCCGGCGCCCCGGACCGCCTGCAGTGGGCGATGAACGAGTGCCTCGCGCACATCGGGATCGAGCATCCCGAGCACCGGGCCCGGGCCCTCGACATCGGGGAGCGGTTGCGGGTGCTGGAGGACTACCCGACCTCGCCGGGGTGCACCTCCCCGTTCGCCCCGACGTGGATCGCCGAGATGGTGCGGCGGCAGACCCCGCAGACGTGACGAGGCCCCGGCCGGCAGCTCGCCGGTCGGGACCTCGACGTCGTGTGGAGGGTCAGGGCTGGAGCAGGACCTTGACCGCTCCGTCCTTCTTCTCGCGGAAGTTCGCGTAGGCCTGGGGAGCCTCCTCCAGCGAGACCCGGTGCGTGGCGAAGTCGTCCACACCGAGCGGGTCGCCGTCGAGGAGCAGCGGGAGGATGTCGGGCACCCAGCGCCAGACGTTGGCCTGTCCCATGCGCAGCGCGATCTGCTTGTCGAACATCCGCATGAGCGGCATCGGGTCGGTCGCGCCCCCGTAGACGCCGGACAGCGAGATCGTGCCGCCGCGGCGGACCGCCTCGATGGCGGTGTTCAGCGCGGCGAGCCGGTCGATGCCGGCCACCTGCATGACCTTCTCCATGATCGCGTCGGGCACGACCGCGGTGGCCTTCTGCAGGGCGGACGCGACCGGCGAGCCGTGCGCCTCCATGCCGACCGCGTCGATCACGGCGTCCGGCCCGCGACCGTCGGTCAGGTCCCGGACCTGCGCGACGACGTCGGCCTGGGTGGTCGTGTCGATGACGGTGATGCCGTTGCGCCGGGCGCGGGCCAGCCGCTCGGGAACGACGTCGGAGGCGATGACCTGGCCCGCGCCGAGGTGCTTGGCGATGCGGGTGCACATGTCGCCGATCGGACCCAGGCCGAGCACGAGGACGCTGCCGCCGTCGGGGATGTTCGCGTACTGCACCGCCTGCCAGGCGGTGGGCAGGACGTCGGAGAGGTAGACGAAGCGGTCGTCGAGCGGGGCGTCGGGCACCTTGATCGGCAGGGTGTTGCCGAAGGGCACCCGCAGGTACTCGGCCTGGCCGCCCGGGACCTGCCCGTAGAGCTTGGTGTAGCCGAAGAGCGAGGCGCCCATGCCCTGCTCGCGGTTCTGGGTGGTCTCGCACTGGGAGTTCAGGCCCTGCGAGCACATCCAGCAGGTGTTGCAGGAGATGTTGAACGGGACGACGACGCGGTCGCCGGGCTTCACGGCCGTCACCTCGCGGCCGATCTCGCGGACGATCCCCATCGGCTCGTGACCCATCACGTCACCGACGGACATGAACGGCGCCATCACCTCGATGAGGTGGAGGTCGGAGCCGCAGATGCCGCTCGAGGTGATCTCGACGATCACGTCCGTGGGGTCCTGGATGGTGGGGTCCGGAACGGTGTCCACCCGGACGTCGGCCCGGCCGTGCCAGGTCACTGCGCGCATGCGAAATCTCCCTCGATCGGACCGCGAATCGGGCCAGGAATCGTGTTCGTGACCCGGATCGCGCGACTCTCAACCATCTGCGGCGCGCCCCTCACGGTCTGTTGTACGACCTCTACGGAGCGTCGAATTACATAGTTGATCTTCGGTGACCCGGTTCACATAACTGCAGGTGAATACCCCTGTGGACAGATCACGAATCCATCACGCCGTGTTTACATGGGCCCCGCTCCTCTCCCCGGGAGCCGATTGCAATGTCCGCCGACGGAAGTCAGGTGCATGAGTCAGCTCCACCACGACCGCCTCCTCGCAGGGGGTGCGGTGCCGGCCGATCAGGCCGCCGCAGCGCCCTCTCGAGCTCGCTCGACGAGCACCTCGTCGCGCGGCTCGGGTGAGGAGAAGGCCGAGTCCCAGGTCCCCACGCAGCGCCAGGGGAAGGCGCCCGCAGGGACCCGTCGGACGGCCGACTCGACTTCCCGGACCAGCACCCGCGGCGCCACCTCGCGAGCCGCTGCTGCTGCCGGATCCCTCGCTGCGGGGGCCAAGGCCGCCCGGACCGCGACGGCCAAGGCCGCCGGCTCCAAGGCCGTGACCGCCACCGCCGCCACGGCCAAGGCCGCCTCGACGAAGGCTGCCACCGCGACCGCCGCGGCCACGCGGAAGGCGGCCACCGCCGCCCGCACCGCCGCCGCCGCGAAGCGTGCCGCCGCGAAGCCGGCCCCGGCTGCCGCTGCGAAGCCCACCGCCGCGAAGCCCACCGCCGCGAAGCCGGCCCCCGCCAAGCCGGTCGCCAAGGCCCCGGCTGCGAAGCCCGCCGCTGCGAAGGCTCCCGCTGCCAAGGCCCCCGCCGCTGCGAAGCCCGCGACGAAGGCTCCTGCCGCCAAGCCCTCTGCCGCCAAGCCCTCTGCCGCGAAGCCGGCCGCTGCCAAGGCCACGGCGGCGAAGCCCGCTGCTGCCAAGGCCCCTGCCGCGAAGCCGGTGGCCAAGGCCCCTGCCGCCACGACTGCGAAGCCGGTCGTCACGGACGTCGCCACCGTGAAGCCGACCGCGGCCAAGGCCTCGACGCCCGCCGTCGCGAAGGCGGCCGCTGTCGAGGCGACGACGCCGGAGCCCGCTGCCGCCGCGGCCTCGATCGCGTCGTCCACCGGGATCCCGGTGGTGGTGCGCCAGCCGCTGACCGTGAAGGCGCCGCCCGCGGGGAGCAGGGGCCGGCACCGCGCCGAGACGCCCGCCTCCGCCCGGATCGCCGCCGCCCGGGCGGTCGTCGTGAAGACGATCGCCACCAAGGCCGCCGCTCCGGCGCAGCCGGCCTCGCAGCGACCCACCCCGTACCGGCGCACGGCAGTGGCCGCGCCGGTCACCCCCGCTCCGGTCGTGGCCACCGCCCCGCAGCCGTCCGCAGACCCGGCCGTCGTCGTCGCCGCCGTGGCCCGCGGAGGGCGCGGACTGCTCGTCCGCCGTCCCCCGTCGAACCGCCGCCGTCCGTCGCTCTACCTCGCCGCCGCCCTCGTGGGTGCGCTCAGCATCAGCGGGGCGGCCGCCGGTCAGCCGACCGAGGTCGAGACGACGACGGTCAGCCAGTCGGTGAGCGTCGCCGAGCAGCTGGGCATCGAGGCCGCACCGCCGGAGCTCGCGGTGGCGAACGCCGAGGCGACGTCCCGCCTGCAGGGTCTGGTGAGCAGCCGCAACGTCCGTGTCGCCGAGCGCACGGCCGCCGCCGACGCCCAGGCGGAGGCCGACCGGGTCGCCGTCGAGGCAGCCATCGAGGCCGCCCGGCCGAAGGTCGTGCTGCCCGTCGAGGGTGCCCGCCTCACCAGCGGCTTCGGTGCCCGCTGGGGCACGCTGCACGCCGGCATCGACCTGGCCGCGCCCATGCGCACCCCCGAGTACGCGGTCATGGACGGCGTCGTGCTCGAAGCCGGTCCGGCCAGCGGCTTCGGTCTCGCGGTCTACATCCAGCACGACAACGGCGACGTCACCGTCTACGGGCACATGGACGAGATCCTCGTGCAGGCCGGCCAGGTCGTCCGGGCCGGCGACACCATCGCCCTGCTCGGCAACCGCGGTCAGTCGACCGGGCCGCACCTGCACTTCGAGGTGCACGTCGGCGGCCTCGGTGGGAAGAAGATCGACCCGCTGCCCTGGCTGAGGGAGCGCGGCGTCCAGATCTGACGCCTGCCCCGCCACGCGACGACGCCCCCGACCGGAACCATCCGGTCGGGGGCGTCGCACATGGGGGAGACTGCGGAGTCTCTTCGGACGGCACGCGGGAGCAGGCGATGGGGCACGACCACGGGCACGCGCGCAGGTCCGGCACGGCCGCCGGCCCGCAGCGTCGCCGCCTCGCAGTCGTCCTCGCGCTCACCGTCGCGGTCCTGGTCGCGGAGGTCGTCGGTGCGGTGATCTCCGGCTCGCTGGCCCTGCTGGCGGACGCCGGGCACATGGCCACCGACGCCGCCGGCATCGCCGTCGCCCTGGCCGCGGTCACGCTCGCGCAGCGGCCGGCCCACGGGCGACGCACCTTCGGCTGGCAGCGAGCGGAGATCCTGGCCGCGGTCGTCAACGGGCTGCTCCTGCTGGGGGTGGCCGGTTACGTGCTCGTCGAGGCGGTCCGGCGGATCGGGAACCCGGCCGAGGTGGCCTCCGGCCCGATGCTGGGGATCGCGCTCGTCGGGCTGGCCGTGAACCTCGTCGGGATGGCGGTGCTGCACCGGGGCCGCGAGGGGTCCCTGGCCGTGCGCGGCGCCTACCTCGAGGTGCTGGCCGACGCGCTCGGCTCGGTGGCGGTGATCGTCGCCGCCGTCGTCATCGCGACCACCGGGTGGACCCCGGCGGACACCGTGGCCTCGCTCGTCATCGGGTGCCTGGTCCTGCCCCGCGCCTGGCACCTGCTCCGCGAGGCGCTGGACGTGCTGCTGGAGGCGGCGCCCAGGGGAGTGGACCTGGACGAGGTGCGGGCGCACGTCCTGGGGGTCGAGGGAGTGCTGGGCGTGCACGACCTGCACGCCTGGACGATCACCTCGGGCCTGCCGGTGCTCTCCGCGCACGTCGTCGTCACCGACGAGGCGCTCGCCGCCGGGCACGGCGGCCGCGTGCTGGACGCCCTGTGCGCCTGCCTGGGCGACCACTTCGACGTCGAGCACTGCACCTTCCAGCTCGAGGCCGAGGCGCACGCCGGGCACGAGGCCCCCGTCCACGACTGAACGGCCCCGTCCAGAGGCTCGCCCCGAGCCTGTGAGGGGTGAGGGGGACGGGGTCCTTCTGCCGACGCTCGCAGGCTCGCACCGGGGCCCTGCAGGGGGGGCCGCCCTGTCGGCTCACCACGGTGGGACAGTGGAGCCGGAGAACCGGACGGCTGGAGGAGATCGCGGTGGAGCACGGGCACCACGGGGGGATGTGGGTCCCGCAGGACCCGCCGACGATGGGCCGGCTGTTCCTGCCGCACCTGGAGGCGTGGTCGGTCCTCGCCGTCCTGAGCGTCGTCGGCATCGTCGTCTACCTCGCCGCGGTCGTCCGGCTGCGGCGGTCCGGCGTGGCCTGGCCCTGGTGGCGCACGGTGGCCTGGATCGCCGGATCAGCCTCGCTGTTCGCCGTCACCGGCACCTGGTTCAACGGCTACAGCATGGTGATCTTCAGCGTGCACATGGCGCAGCACATGGTGCTGTCGCTGATCACGCCGCTGCTCCTGCTGCTGGCCGCCCCGGTGACGCTGGCGCTCCGCACGCTGCCCCGCGGGCGCGGCGTGCTGGGCACGCCCCGGGCACTGCTGCTCGGTGGCCTGCACAGCCGGTTCGCGCAGTTCGTCGCGCACCCGCTGTTCAGCGTGCCGCTGTTCATCGCCAGCCTCTACGGCGTCTACTTCACGCCGCTGTTCGACGCGCTGATGACCAACCCGGCCGGGCACCAGTTCATGCTGGCGCACTTCGTCGTCACCGGGCTGTTGTTCTTCGGCCCGATCGTGGCGCAGGACCCGTGGCCGCGGACGCTGAGCCACCCCGGCCGGATGATCGAGCTCTTCCTGCCGGTGCCGTTCCACGCGTTCTTCGGCGTCGCGATCATGATGTCCGGCTCGCTCGTCGTCGACAGTTTCGCCGAGCCGCCGGCCGGCTGGGGCGTCGACCCGCTGAGCGACCAGGGCGTCGCCGGCGGCATCGTCTGGGCCTTCGGCGAGCTGCCGACCGTGCTGGTGCTCGCCGTCGTCTTCTTCTCCTGGGTGGGCTCGGACCAGCGGCGGGCGCGGTCGCTGGACCGCGCCGCCGACCGGGACGGCGACGCCGAGCTCGTCGCCTACAACGCCCGACTCAAAGCGCTCGCCGACCGCCGGTGACGGGCTGGAACGGCCCCGCTGCAGGGGCCCGCGCCGAGCGTTCGAGGCGTGGGGTGCAGCGGGGTCCTTCCACTAGCCCACGTGGACGACGGCGTCGCCCTCGGGCAGGTCCTCCTTGGTCGCCTTGATCAGGAAGGCCGAGACCAGGGCACCGGCCACGAGCAGGACCGAGGCCCAGGTGAAGGCGGTCGTGTAGCCCTCCACCTGCGCGGCGAGGCCGACAGCAGGGTCCTGCGGGTTGGCGCCCGAGGCCAGGCTGTCAGCGGTGTAGCTGCTGATCGCCGCCACCGAGAGCGAGGCGAGGACGGCGGTGCCGATCGAGGCGCCCACCTGCTGCGTGGCGTTGAGCATCGCGCTGGCCGCGCCGGCGTCGTGCACGCCGGCGCCGACGAGGGCCAGGTTGGACAGCGGCACGAAGGTGAACCCGAGCCCGAGGCCCAGCAGCACCTGGCCCGGGAAGGGCAGCTGCCAGAAGCCGGTGTCGACGCCGACGAACGAGAGCGTGAAGAGCCCCGCCGCGGCCAGGATGCCGCCGAGCACCATCAGCGGCTTGGGGCCGATCCGCGGCAGCATCGCGCTGGACACGCCCGCCGAGATGAAGACGCCCAGCGTGACCGGCAGCGAGGCGACGCCGGCGACGACCGGCTCGTACCCGAGGACCTGCTGGAAGTAGAGGCTCAGGAAGAAGAACGCGCCGATCAGGCCGGCGCCCACGAGCGTCGAGGTCAGGTACGCGCCGCCCCGGTTGCGGTCGAGCACGATCCGCATCGGCAGCAGGGGGTTGCGGGTGCGCAGCTCCACGACGACGAACAGCGCCACCAGCACCAGGCCGCCCACGATGAACAGCCAGGCCGGCCCGTCGCTCCAGCCGCTCGCCGGGCTGACCATGCGGGTCGACCCCTGCGCCATCGCCGCGGCGTTGGCCTCGGCCGCCTCGGCGGCGTTGGTCTGCGACGCCTCGGCGACGCGGGTGGAGCCGTAGACGATGGAGGCGAGGCCGAGCGTGATCAGCGCCGCGCCGGGGATGTCGTAGCTGGTGTCACCGGGCGCCTTGCTCTCCGGGACGAACGGGATGGCCAGCACGATGGCGAGCAGTGCGATGGGCAGGTTCACCCAGAAGCACCAGCGCCAGTCGGCGTACTCGGTGAGCACGCCGCCGGCGAGCAGGCCGATCGCCGCGCCGCCACCGGCGATCGCGCCGTAGACGCCGAAGGCCTTGGCGCGCTCCTTGGGCTCGGTGAACAGCACCGTGATCAGCGCCAGTGACGCCGGGGCCAGCAGAGCGCCGAAGACGCCCTGCAGGGCGCGCGCGCCGAACAGGATCGCCTCGTTCTGCGCGAACCCGCCGAGCGCCGAGGCGGCGGCGAATCCGGCGGCGCCGACGAGATAGGTGCGCTTGCGGCCCCAGAAGTCGGCGATGCGACCGCCGAGCAGCAGGAAGCCGCCGAAGGTCAGCGTGTAGGCGGTGACGATCCACTGCTGGGACGCCGTGCTGATGCCGAGGTCCTCGGTCACCGCGGGCAGTGCGATGTTCACGATCGTGGCGTCGAGGATGACCAGCAGGACGGTCATCGCGATGACGCCGAGAGCCAGCCAGCGGCGCTCGTACGGCTCGTCCGTGCCGGCACCGTCGGGCGCGGCAGGGGTGGTCTTGTGCTGTGTCACGTGTGCAGTCCTCGGGGTCGTGCGGGGATCGGCCGGGTCGCCGGCCGACGGGAAAACGTAGCGGGCTGGGACCATGTCGTCGTGCCCGTATCGCTGGTGGTGACCACCGACACGCACGTTCCGAAGCGGGCGCGCGACCTGCCGCATTCCCTGTGGCGGGAGATCGACTCCGCGGACGTGGTGGTGCACGCCGGCGACTGGGTGGATCTCGCCCTGCTCGACGAGTTCGAGCGCCGCTCCCGGCAGCTGGTGGCGGTGTACGGCAACAACGACCACGGCGCCTTCCGCGAACGGCTGCCGGAGGTCGCCCGGTTCGAGATCGAGGGGCTCCGCCTCGCCGTGGTCCACGAGACCGGCGACGCCAAGGGGCGGGAGGCGCGGTGCGCCGCGCGGTTCCCGGACGTCGACGTCCTGGTCTTCGGGCACAGCCACATCCCGTGGGACACCACAGCACCGTCGGGCCTACGGCTGCTGAACCCCGGGTCGCCCACGGACCGGAGGAGGCAGCCGCACGGCACCTACGTCACCGCCGTCGTCGACGCGGGGGAGCTGCGGGACGTCACCTTCCACGCCGTCCCGCCCCGCACGTGAGCGCGCCACCGCTGGACCCCCGGGCTGTCGCGCTGCTGTCCTGCCCGGTGTGCGCGGCGCCGTTCACCGCTGACGACGACGGCCTGCGCTGCGCGGCCGGGCACCGGGTCGACCGCGCCCGGCAGGGCCACCTCACGCTGCTGCCGCCGGGCCGCCGGCCGCCGATGGGGGACTCCGCGGAGATGGTCGCCGACCGGGTGTCCTTCCTCTCGGCCGGCCATTACGACCCGCTCACGGCGGCGCTCCGGGACGCCGTCGTCGACGGCTCCGTCCCGGAGACGCTGGTCGACCTGGGCGGCGGCACCGGCCACCACCTCGCCCGCGTCCTCGACGACCTGCCCTCGGCGGTCGGGCTGGTGCTCGACGCCTCGCGCTACGCCGCCCGGCGGGCAGCGCGGGCACATGCCCGGGCCATCGCCGTCGTGGCGGACGCCTGGGCGCGGCTGCCCCTGCTGGACGACGCCGCCGACCGGGTCCTCGTCGTGTTCGCGCCGCGCAACGGTGCGGAGATCGCCCGGGTGCTGCGCCCGGAGGGCCGGCTGGTCGTCGTCACGCCGGCCCCGGACCATCTCCAGGAGCTCGTGGGACCGCTCGGACTGCTCCGGGTCGACCCTGACAAGGCGGAGCGGCTGGCGGCCACGCTGGAGCCCCACCTGCGGCGGGCCGGGGCCGCGACGCACCGCTGGACGGCGTCGCTGGACCGCTCCGCCGTCGCCACGCTGGCGGGGATGGGGCCGCACGCGAGGCACCTCGCGCCGGACGCGCTGACGGCCTCCCTGGCGGGTCTTCCCAGGTCGTCGCCGGTGACGATCGCGGTCGACGTGGCGACGTACGCGCCGCTCGGATGATCGTTCCGACGCGCCCGCCCCGCCCGTCCTGAGAGCTCACGCGGCACGGTCTAAGCTGCGAGCCGTGACGATTGCACCGGCGCCAATCGTGAGTCGGCCCAGCCCGGCTCACGTGGTCGAGAAGGGCTCGCGGCTGTCCAACCTGCTGCGGACCACCGACCACAAGACCATCGGTCTGATGTACCTGACCACCTCGTTCGCCTACTTCATCGCAGGCGGACTGATGGCCATGCTCATCCGTGGGGAACTGGGCCGTCCCGGCCTGCAGTTCCTCTCGCCCGAGCAGTACAACCAGCTCGTCACGATGCACGGCACGGTCATGCTGCTGATGTTCGCGACGCCGCTGTTCTTCGCGTTCTCGAACCTGATCATGCCGCTGCAGATCGGTGCGCCCGACGTCGCGTTCCCGCGGCTGAACGCGTTCTCGTTCTGGCTGTTCTTCTTCGGCAGCCTGATCGCGGTCTCCGGCTTCCTCACCCCCGGTGGCGCCGCCGACTTCGGCTGGTACGCCTACGCGCCGCTGTCCGACGCCGTGAACAGCCCCGGCGCCGGCGCGAACCTGTGGTTCGCCGGTCTGGCCGTCAGCGGTCTGGGCACGATCCTCGGCGCCGTCAACTTCATCGCCACGATCGTCTGCCTCCGCGCGCCGGGCATGACGCTGTTCCGGATGCCGATCTTCACCTGGAACACGCTCGTCACCAGCGTGCTCGTGCTCTTTGCGTTCCCGATCCTGACCGCGGCGATCATGGCGATGCTGGCCGACCGCAACCTCGGTGCGCTGATCTACTCGGACGAGAACGGTGGGGCCATGCTGTGGCAGCACCTGTTCTGGTTCTTCGGCCACCCCGAGGTCTACATCATCGCGCTGCCGTTCTTCGGCATCATCACCGAGATCATCCCGGTCTTCGCCCGCAAGCCGTTGTTCGGCTACAAGGGCATGGTCTTCGCGACGCTGTCCATCGCGGCCCTCTCGGTGGCGGTGTGGGCGCACCACATGTTCGCCACCGGCGCGGTGCTGCTGCCCTTCTTCGCCTTCCTGACCTACCTGATCGCGGTTCCGACCGGCATCAAGTTCTTCAACTGGCTCGGCACCATGTGGCGAGGTCAGATGACCTTCGAGACGCCCATGCTGTTCTCGATCGGCTTCCTCGTGACCTTCCTCCTGGGTGGTCTCACCGGCGTTCTGCTGGCCAGCCCGCCGCTGGACTTCCACGTGAACGACAGCTACTTCGTCGTCGCGCACTTCCACTACGTGGTGTTCGGCACCGTCGTCTTCGCCGCCTACGCCGGCATCTACTTCTGGTTCCCGAAGATGTGCGGCCGGATGATGGACGAGCGCCTGGGCAAGCTGCAGTTCTGGCTCACCTTCATCGGTTTCCACGGCACGTTCCTCATCCAGCACTGGCTGGGCGCCGAGGGCATGCCGCGCCGGTACGTGGACTACGTGGCCACGGACGGCTTCACGACGATGCACACCATCTCGACGATCTTCTCGTTCGTGCTGGGTGCGGCCACCATCCCGTTCGTCTACAACGTGGTGAAGTCGTGGAAGTACGGGAAGCTCGCCGTGCGCGACGACCCGTGGGGCCACGGCAACTCGCTGGAGTGGGCGACCTCCTCCCCACCGCCGCGGCACAACTTCGTGGAGATCCCGCGGATCCGCTCGGAGCGTCCGGCGTTCGAGGCGCACTACCCGCACCTGATGGAGCGCCTGCAGGAAGAGGCGCACGCCGGCAAGCGGCACAAGCCGTACGCCGGGGTCAGCGAGCTCGGCGGGACCGCCGGGCGGCGACAGGGTCCGAACGACCCCGACCCCACGTGACCACCGGCCTCCGCGCAGGAGGCCGAGCACCACATCGACGGATGCCCTGTCGGCCACGTGGCCGGCGGGGCGTTCGCCGTTCCGGGGCAGGGTCGGACGCCGGACGGCGGTGCGGCACGATGGCGCCGTGCCGCTGGACCCCACGCCCCACCCGCTGTCCGCGCCCGAGCCGACCGCGGCGCGAGCCCTGCTCACAGTCACCGGCGCCGACCGCCCGGGAGTGACCGCCCGACTCTTCGCGGGGCTGTCGGGGGTCGACGGCCTCGCCGTGGAGGTGCTCGACGTCGAGCAGGTCGTGGTGCACGGCCACCTGGTGCTCGGCGTCGTCGTCGGCGTCATCGACGACGGCGGGACGCTTGTGGGCGAGGCGCAGCTGCTCGACCACCTGCGGGGAGTGGCCGGCGACGTCGAGGCCGCCACCGGGGTCAGGGTGGCCGTCGAGTCCGCCAGCGACCCCGGGGCTCCGACCGCCGCCGGCCGGCCGCACCACGTCATCCTGCTGGGCCGGCCGGTGCCGCCCGACGCCGTCGCGGGGGCAGCCCGGGCCGTCGCCGAGATCGGCGGCAACATCGACGCGATCCGGCGGCTGTCGGACTACCCGGTCACCAGCTTCGAGCTGACCGTCTCCGGGGCGGAGGCCACCGAGCTGCGCACGGCGCTGGCGTCGGTGGCCGCCACCACCGGGGCCGACATCGCCGTCGAGCAGGTGGGCGTGGCCCGGCGCAGCAAGCGGTTGATCGTGCTCGACGTCGACTCCACCCTGGTGCGCGGTGAGGTGATCGACGAGCTGGCTGCGCGGGCGGGGCGCGCCGCCGAGGTCGCCCGCATCACCGCCGCGGCGATGAACGGCGAGCTGGACTTCGAGGAGTCCCTGCGCGCCCGGGTGGCGGTCCTGGCGGGGCTGCCCGAGGAGGTGCTGGACGAGGTGCGCGAGCACCTGGTCCTCACCCCCGGGGCGCGCACGCTCATCGGCACGCTGCAGCGGCTCGGCTTCCGCTGCGGCATCGTCAGCGGCGGCTTCACGCAGATCACCGACCCCCTGGCCGAGAGCCTGGGCCTGGACTTCGCGGCGGCCAACACCCTCGAGGTCGTCGACGGCAAGCTCACCGGGGGACTGGTGGGGGAGATCGTCGACCGGCCGGGCAAGGCGCGGGCCCTGATCCGCTTCGCCGGGCAGTACGGCATCCCGCTGGACCAGACGGTCGCCGTCGGCGACGGCGCCAACGACCTCGACATGCTCAACACCGCCGGGCTGGGCATCGCCTTCAACGCGAAGCCGTTCGTGCGGGAGCAGGCGCACACCGCGCTCAACCAGCCCTACCTCGACGCCGTCCTGCAGGTGCTCGGCTTCACGCGGGACGAGGTCCTCGACGCCGTTCCCTGATCGTCTGCTCAGGGCCGGTGGACCGAACCCTCCAGCTCGATGCCGGCGGTGCGCAGCTGGTCCAGGGCGGCCTCGACGGTCTCCTCGGAGACGCCCGCGGTGAGCGGGAGCAGCACCCGCGTGGCGAAGCCGGCCGCGACGGCGTCGAGGGCGGTGGCCCGCACGCAGTGGTCGGTGGCGATGCCGACGACGTCGACGGCGTCCACCCCGCGGGACCGCAGCCAGTCGGCGAGCCCGGTGTCCTCGCACGCCCCCTCGAAGCCGGAGTAGGCGGCGGCGTACTCGCCCTTGTCGAAGACCGCTTCGATCGGCCCGCGGTCCAGCGCCGGGTGCAGCTCCACCCCGTCGGTGCCGACGACGCAGTGCCGCGGCCAGGTGTCGAGGAAGTCGGGGGAGTCGGAGAAGTGGCCGCCCGGGTCGATGTGGTGGTCCCGGGTCGCGACGACGTGGTCGTACCCCGCCGTCCGCACGTGGTCGGTCACCGCAGCGGCGACGGCGGCGCCGCCGGCGACGGCCAGGCTGCCGCCCTCGCAGAAGTCGTTCTGCACGTCGACGACGATCAGTGCTCGGGTCATCTCCGGCCTCCTCAGGCGGGCAGGGTCTCGAGGGCGGGCTCGCCGCGGGACAGCGCCCAGCCCTCGGCGGGGAGCGCGGCCTTGACCCGGTCGTGGTGCTCCCGGGCCTGGCGGAGTGCCTCGGCGGGGGAGACGTCGGTGCAGAGCCGGCCGTTCCGGACGAGGGGCATCAGGAGGTCGCGGTCGCCGTCCTGCGGCTGGACGGGCTCGCTGCTGACCACCTCGGCGGTGGCCGTGCCGGCGGCGTCGTGCCGGCGGACGGCGTGCTTGCGGCCGCCGACGGAGTTCTTGCCCTCCGACCGCTTGGCCACCTGGACGCCGTCGCGCTCCACCAGCTTGTAGACCATCCCGGCGGTGGGCGCGCCCGATCCGGTGACCAGCGACGTGCCGACGCCGTAGCCGTCGACGGGGGCGGCCATGAGGCCGGAGATGGCGTACTCGTCGAGGTCGCTGGTGACGATCACCCGGGTGGACGTCGCGCCGAGCTCGTCGAGCAGCTGCCGGGCGCGGGTCGCGAGCGTGGGCAGGTCACCGGAGTCCAGCCGGATGCCGCCCAGATCCGGGCCGGCCACCTCGACGGCGGTGCGGATGCCCTGCTCGACGTCGTAGGTGTCGACGAGCAGCGTCGTGCCGACCCCCAGGGCGTTGACCTGCGCGCGGAAGGCGGAGCGCTCGTCGTCGTGCAGCAGCGTGAAGGCGTGCGCGCTGGTGCCCGTCGTGGGGACGCCGTAGCGACGGCCGGCCTCCAGGTTGGAGCTGGAGGCGAAGCCGACGAGGTGCGCGGCGCGGGCTGCGGCGACGGCGGCCTCCTCGTGGGTGCGCCGGGAACCCATCTCGATGCAGGGGCGCTCGCAGGCGGCGGCGACCATGCGCGCGGCCGCCGAGGCGATCGCGGAGTCGTGGTTGAGGATCGACAGCGCGAGGGTCTCCAGCAGCACGCCCTCGGCGAAGGACGCCCGCACGGTGAGGACGGGGGAGCCGGGGAAGTAGAGGTCGCCCTCGGCGTAGCCGTCGATGTCGCCGCTGAAGCGGAAGTCGGCCAGCCAGTCCAGCAGCCGCTCGTCGGTCAGCCCCTGCGCGCGGAGGGTGGCCAGCTCCTCGTCCCCGAAGCGGAAGCCGGGCAGCGCCTCCAGGAGGCGGCCGGTGCCGGCGAGGACCCCGTAGCGGCGGCCGTGGGGAAGGCGCCGGGCGAAGACCTCGAACACGCAGTCGCGGGTCGCCGTGCCATCGGCGAGGGCGGCCGCCAGCATGGTCAGCTCGTAGCGGTCGGTGAACAGCGCGGAAGCCCTCGGCATGGCATCGGAGCCTAGGCCGACCGGCGCGCGCGGGCAGACCCGCGCTCTAAGCTGGACCCGTGGCCGGACCTCTCGCGCCGACTTGGACGCCCGACAGCTCCGTCGACGAGCTCAGCGATCTCGACCGTCCGTGGGTGACCATCGTCTGGAACGACCCGGTCAACCTCATGAACTACGTGACCTTCGTGCTGCAGGAGCTCTTCGGCTACGACGAGGCGAAGGCCACCGAGCTCATGCTCCAGGTGCACCACGAGGGCCGGGCCATCGTGAGCTCCGGTCCGCGGGAGCGGATGGAGCACGACACCAGCCGGCTGCACGCCTACGGGCTGTGGGCCAGTTACCAGAAGGACTCATGAAGCCGTTCCGCGCCAGCCGGGGAGAGATCGTCGCGCGGCTCGACCGGGCCGAGGCGGGGATCGTCGCCCTCCTGCTCGACCAGCTCGAGCAGCTGCTGGTCGCCGATGCCGACGACGTCGCCGGTGACCCGGTGCTCGAGCGGCTGTTCCCGCCGGGGCACCGCTCGGACCGGGAGATGGCCGAG
The DNA here is from genome assembly GCF_020166105.1 of Blastococcus sp. LR1. Lineage (GTDB taxonomy): Bacteria > Actinomycetota > Actinomycetes > Mycobacteriales > Geodermatophilaceae > Blastococcus. Next base: position 902,226 of record NZ_JAIUJY010000001.1, on the reverse strand, counting down.
GACTACCGGGAGCTGACGGAGGAGTCGCTGCGCGGCGGCAAGGCCGACGACCTGGCGATGGTGCGGGCCACCCTGCCGGTCGACGGCGGCGAGATCCGGCTGGACGACGAGCAGGCCGGCGCGTGGCTGCGCACGAGCAACGACCTGCGGCTGGCCCTCGGCACCCGGCTGGACATCAGCGAGGACACCGAGCCGCCGGAGGAGATCCTCGGCGAGGACGACCACCAGCTGGCGGTCTACTACTGGCTCACCGCCGTGCAGGGCTCGCTCGTCGACGCCCTGGTCGCTGGTCGCGCCGGCCGAAGGTGAGCAGCACCAGCGCCGCCACCAGCAGGTCCAGGGCGAACAGCACGTAGACCATGCCGTGCAGGTCCACGTCGACGACGATCGCGCCGATCGTCGAGAGCAGCAGGACGCCGGAGACGGCGAGCAGCAGCAGCAGGAGCAGGACCCGCAGCACCACGATGACGACGACCGAGGCGCGGTCCCCGGGCTCCGCCGCGCTGTAGCCGCGGTGCACGAACAGTCCCCGGACACCCAGGACCAGGGCAGGCAGCGCCAGCAGCACGACACCGGCGATCAGCAGCGAGGGGACAAGCACGACGGCGACGGTATCGGTCCCCGGCCGTCCGCGGTCGACGGCCCGGCCGGGGCCGACTCCGAGTGGTGAGGTAGGGGACGCCTAGACTGGCCACGTGCTGCGCATCGACCGCGCGACCTACGACGCCATCGTGGCCCACGCCCGGGAAGACCACCCGGACGAGGCCTGTGGCGTCGTCGCCGGTCCCGAGGGGACCGACCGTCCCGAGCGCGTCGTCCCGATGCTGAACGCCGCGCGGTCGCCGACGTTCTACGAGTTCGACACCGCGGACCTGCTGAAGCTGTACCGCGACCTCGACGACCGGGACGAGTGGGCCGTCGTCGTCTACCACTCGCACACCGCCACCGAGGCCTACCCGTCGCGCACCGACATCGGCTACGCCTCGGGCCCGGCAGCCGATCCGCGCACCCACTACGTCCTCGTGTCCACCCGGCACCACGGTGGGCAGACCGGCCTGGCCGGAGACGACGTCGAGTTCCGCAGCTACCGCATCGTCGACGGGGAGGTGTCGGAGGAGGAGGTCGAGATCGTCGAGACCCATCTCTTCGGGCACTCGCCGACGACCGTCGTCTACGACTGAGGAAACACCCCGTTCCCCCCACGCCTCGCAGGCTCGGCGCGGGCCCTTGAACGGGGCCGGAATGCGCCGTGCGGAGCGGGCGTTCCGCACACAGACGCACCACCGCTGCCTTGCAGCGATCCCCTGACACACTCGTCCCGAGGAGAACCACGCCATGGCCATCGAGGTCCGGATCCCGACCATCCTGCGCACCCACACCGGCGGCAACAAGACCGTCGACGGCAGCGGGGACACCCTTTCCGCGCTGATCGACGACCTCGACAGCAAGCACTCGGGCCTGAAGAACCGCCTCGTGACCGAGGAGGGCAAGCTGCACCGCTTCGTCAACGTCTACGTCAACGACGAGGACGTGCGCTTCACCGGCGCCCTGGACACCCAGGTCAAGGACGGCGACTCGGTCACGATCCTCCCGGCGGTCGCGGGCGGCTGCTGAGCGGTCCGCCGCTCCCGTCCACCGTCCCCGTTCCCGGAAGAGTTCCCATGGCCCGCTTCGCCTCTCTCGTCGACTCCCTCGGCGGCACCCCGCTGGTGGGGCTGCCGAATCTCTCGCCGACGCCTGACGTGCGTCTGTGGGCCAAGCTCGAGGACCACAACCCCACCGGCTCCATCAAGGACCGCGCCGCGATCAGGATGATCGAGGCCGCCGAGAAGGAGGGCCTGCTGCGGCCGGGGTCGACGATCCTCGAGCCGACGAGCGGCAACACCGGGATCTCGCTGGCCATGGTGGCCCGGCAGCGCGGTTACAAGCTGATCTGCGTCATGCCGGAGAACACCTCCATCGAGCGGCGGCAGCTGCTGGAGATGTACGGCGCGCAGATCATCCCGTCGCCGGCCGCGGGTGGGTCGAACCAGGCCGTCGCGATGGCCAAGGAGCTCGCCGCCGAGCACGACGACTGGGTGATGCTCTACCAGTACGGCAACCCCGGGAACGCGCTCGCGCACTACGAGGGCACGGCGCCGGAGATCCTCACCGACCTGCCCTCGATCACGCACTTCGTCGCCGGCCTCGGCACGACCGGCACGCTCATGGGCTGCTCGCGCTACTTCCGCGAGCACAAGCCCGGTGTGCAGGTCATCGCCGCCGAGCCCCGGTACGGCGAGCTGGTCTACGGCCTGCGCAACATCGACGAGGGCTTCATCCCCGAGCTCTACGACGCCTCGCTGCTGGACTCGCGGTTCTCCGTCGGCCCCGACGACGCGATCCACCGCACCCGCCAGCTGGTCGAGCGGGAGGGGATCTTCGCCGGCATCTCGACCGGCGCGATCCTGCACGCCGCCCTCGGCATCGCCGACAAGGAGGTGGCGGCCGGCCGCGCGGCCGACATCGTCTTCATCGTCTGCGACGGCGGCTGGAAGTACCTCTCCACCGGTGCCTACGCGGGCACGCTCGAGGAGGCGACCTCCGCACTGGAGGGTCAGCTCTGGGCCTGACGAAGGACCGGCCTTCCCCCCACGCCTCGCAGGCTCGGCGCGGGACCCTGAAGGCCGGCCGTTCCATCCCGTCACCAGCGTCCGTCGGTGGGGCCGGTTAGCCTGACCGGCGACATGGGGACGCAGCCAGGAGCCGACGCACCGATCGGCATCTTCGACTCGGGTGTCGGCGGGCTGACCGTGGCCCGTGCGGTGCTCGACCAGTTGCCGAACGAGTCGGTCCGCTACATCGGTGACACGGCCAACGGCCCCTACGGCCCGCTGCCCATCGCCGAGGTGCGCCGGCACTCCCTCGCCGTCATGGACGGCCTGGTCGACGACGGCGTGAAGATGCTCGTCGTCGCCTGCAACTCGGCGAGCGCCGCCTCGCTGCGGGATGCCCGCGAGCGCTACGACGTCCCGGTGGTGGAGGTCGTGCTCCCCGCGGTCCGCAGGGCCCTCTCCGCCACCCGCAACGGGCGGATCGGTGTCATCGGCACCCAGGCCACGGTCACCAGCGGCGCCTACGACGACGCCTTCGCCGCGGCGCCGCACGTGACGGTGACCTCCGCGGCGTGCCCGAGCTTCGTCGACTTCGTGGAGCGCGGGGTGACCAGCGGCCGGCAGCTCGTGGGGCTGGCGCAGTCCTACCTCGACCCGTTGCTGGCAGCCGGTGTCGACACCGTCGTCCTCGGGTGCACGCACTATCCGTTGCTGACCGGCGTCATCTCGCTGGTCATGGGCGAGGACGTCACGCTGGTCTCCAGCGCCGAGGAGACCGCCAAGGACGTCTACCGGGTGCTGACCCGCGCCGAACTGCTCCGCGACGAGGACGCCGCACCACCCCGGCACGCGTTCCTCGCCACCGGCGACCCCGAGCCGTTCGCCCGGCTCGGCCGCCGTTTCCTGGGTCCCGAGGTCGGCGCGGTGCTCCGCGCGGGAACGGTGGGTGCTGCGTGAAGCTGACGGTCATCGGCTGCTGCGGCAGCGGTCCGGGCCCGGACTCGCCCGCCTCCAGCTACCTGGTGGAGCACGAGGGCTACCGGCTGGTGCTCGACCTGGGCAGCGGTGCGTTCGGGGCGCTGCAGGGGCTGATCGATCCCGGCACGGTGGACGCGGTCTTCCTCTCGCACCTGCACGCCGACCACTGCCTCGACGTCGCGCCGTTCGTCGTCTGGGGGCGGTACTCCGGGCGCTCCACGGGCTCGCTCGTGCCGCTGTACGCGCCGGTGGGTGCCGAGCGTCGACTGGCGCTGGCCTACGACATGGACGGCGAGGCGCTGACCGACGTCTTCGACTTCGTCCCGGTGGGGCCGGGCGCCTTCCAGCTCGGGCCCTTCGAGGTCGAGCTGGCCCGCACCGCGCACCCCATCGAGTGCTACGCCATCCGGCTGACCGCCGGCGGGCGCTCGCTGGTCTACACCGGTGACACCGGCCCCAGCGAGCAGGTGGTGGAGCTGGCGCGCGGCGCCGACGTGCTGCTCGCCGAGGCCGCGCACCCGGACAACGCCCGCGAACAGCCCCCGGGGCTGCACCTCACCGGGCGGCAGGCGGCCGAGCACGCAGCGGCGGCCGGCGTGCAGCGGTTGCTGCTGACGCACATCCCGCCGTGGGTCGACCACATCGGCCAGCTCTTCGCCGCGAGCGCGGTGTTCCCGGAGACCGAGCTGGTGCGCGCCAAGGCGACGTACGACATCTGAACGGGTGGTCCCGGTTGCCCGGGGCAGAGCTGCCCGGCACGGTGGGCCGCGTGGACACCGAACGCGACGGCGTCGCGCTGAGCAGCCTGGATTCCCCGCTCGGTGACGGGCTCGAGGTCGCCAAGCGCGCGCTGATCGACCACTTCGACGCCGTCGCCGACCGGCTCGTCCCACTGCTCGCCGGCCGGCCGCTGTCGGTCAAGCGGGTGCGCCCGGGTCAGGCGCCGTTCATGCAGCGCAACGTGAGCAAGGGCGCCCCGGAGTGGGTGCGGACGGTGCCGGTCTGGTCGGAGGGCTCGCACCGGGAGATCCACCAGGTGCTGTGCGACGACCGCCGGACCCTGCTGTGGCTGGGCAACCAGCGCTCGGTCGAGCTGCACGTGCCCTTCCTCCTGGCCGGCTCGCACGAGCCCACCGGCCTGGTGCTCGACCTGGATCCGCCGGAGGGGGCCGACTTCCCGGGAGTCGTCGCCGCCGCCCGGCTGGCGCGCCGGGCCCTGGAGGAGGCGGGGCTGGGTGCCGCGGTGAAGACCAGCGGCTCGAAGGGGCTGCACGTCGTCGTCCCGGTGCACGGCTCGCCGCTGGAGGACGTCGCCGCCGCCACCCGTGCGCTCGCTGCCCGGACCGCCGCCCTGGACCCGGAGCTGGCGACCACGGCCTACCTGCTGGAGGACCGGGGCGGTCGGGTGTTCGTGGACTCCACGCGGTCGGGGCAGGGGACGGTCGTCGCGGCGTACAGCCCACGAATCCGCCCCGGGCTGCCGGTGTCGTTCCCGGTCGGCTGGGACGAGCTCGACGACGTCCGGCCCGGGGACTTCACCGTGACGACGGCGGCCGGGCTGCTCGGCGACCGCGATCCGTGGGCCGAGGCGTTGCCGGAACCGCAGGCGCTGCCGGCGGACCTGGTCGCCGAGGGGCACGCCATCCCGGTCGCCCGGGTGCAGGCGATGCACGAGGGCAAGCGCCGCAAGCGCGCGGCAGCCGATGCGGGGGAGGGCGCGTGAGCGACTACGACTGGTTCGACATCGAGGCCATCGCGCTGACCTTCCTGCGCGGAGCGCGGCTGGAGGAGGTCGTCCACGTGCTGCGACTGGATCCGGCGACCGAGCGGATGCGCACCTTCGACGATGCCGAGGAGGACCCGGACGTCTCCAGCGACGCCTTTCCGGTGCAGATGGAGGAGCTCGAGGGCTGGCTCGTCGTCGTCGAGCCGAACGGCTTCCTGATGACCGACCACCACGTGCTGTCCCGGCTCTCGCGGGGCGGCACGGCGATCTGCTGGTTCCGCAACATCAACGCGGTCTCGGACTTCCTCGTGGCGCGGGACGGCGAGATCGTGCGGGCGTTCGATCCGGTGCTCTTCGACGACGAGGAGGGGGCGCCGCTGCCGGAGGAGGAAGGGCTCGACTTCGCCGACGAGGACGCCGATCCGGACGCCCTCGCCCTCACGCTGATGGAGCGGTTGACCGGTGTCCGGATCGAGGAGTCCTGGCTGCTGGAGCGTCCGCGGCGGACGTGGCTGGCCCCGCATCCGCCGCCGACCTCGGAAGGCCCCCCGGCCGGCCGGCCCGGAGCCCCTGGGGTGATGCGGAGGCTGTTCAGCCGGCTGCGCTGACGGCGCTCCACAGCGCCGCCCGCCGTCCACAGAAGCCTTCCGGGGCTCCGCTCCGGCCCTGCCGGCGCCCAGGCTGGCGGCATGACGACCGAATCCCAGATGCTGGCCTGGCTCGACCAGGAGGACAGCCGGCTGGCCGAGACGATCCGCACCCATCGCGTCGTCGTGCAGTACGTCATGCGCGGCGCGGAGTCCGACGAGCCTCCGTTCGGCTACACCGTCGGCCTGTTCGGCGTGGGGCATCCCGAGCTGGTCGTGGTGGGGGTCGGCTCCGAGAACGCCCGCGCCATGCTCAACGCGGCCGCCGACCTGGTCCTCGACGGTCGGGACCTGCTGCCCGGTGAACTCGTCGAGTTCGACGGCGAGCGCAGGCTCGTCGTGGAGACGCTGCCCAACCCGGACGAGGTCCTGTTCAGCGCGAACCGCTTCTACCGGCGGCCCGATGAGTTCTCGGTGCCGGGGTACCAGCTCGCCTGGACCCACGCCGACGGGTCGTTCCCGTGGGAGCCCGGCTACCCCTGCCCGCCGGAGTGCCAGCCGCGGCCCGGGACGTGGCGGGCCTAGGGGATGGCGCGGTCCTGCTTCAGTCCAGGCCGAGGTCGCGCCGGAGCTTGGCGACGTGGCCGGTGGCCTTGACGTTGTACGAGGCCTTCTCGACGCGCCCCTCGGCGTCGATGATGAAGGTCGAGCGGATGACCCCGACGACCTCCTTGCCGTACAGCTTCTTGGTGCCGAACGCGCCGTAGGCCTGCAGCACCTGCTTGTCCGGGTCGGAGACCAGGGTGATGGCGAGCTTCTCCTCGTCCCGGAACCGGAGGAGCTTCTCGACCGGGTCGGGGGAGATGCCGACGATGTCGAGGCCGGCCTCGGCGAGGTCGCCGGCCGCCGCGGTGAAGTCGACGGCCTGCGTCGTGCAGCCCGGGGTCAGCGCGGCCGGGTAGCAGTAGACGATGACCCGGCGGCCGCGGTAGTCGCTGAGCGAGACCGGGTTGCCCTCGGCGTCGGGCAGCGTGAACTCCGGCGCCGGGTCGCCGGCGGCGAGGCGGACGGGGGCTGCGTCGGTCTCGGTCATGTCGGGAATCCTGCCGTGTCCCTGCCACCGCTCCGCAAGGGGGCGGTGCGAGATCATCCGGCGAGGAACGAGAAGCGCACGTGCCGCTGGTGGTTGTCGGTGTTCGTGTCCACCAGGCAGATGCGCTGCCAGGTGCCCAGCATCAGGCGGCCCTCGAGCACCGGCACGCTGGCGTGCGGCGGCACGAACGCCGGGAGGACGTGGTCCCGACCGTGCCCGGGGGAGCCGTGGCGGTGCCGCCAGCGGTCGTCGCGGGGGAGCAGCTCGTCCAGCTGGGCCAGCAGGTCGTCGTCGCTGCCCGAGCCCGTCTCGAGGATGGCGAGGCCGGCCGTCGCGTGGGGCACGAATACGTGCAGCAGGCCGTCGCCCTCCTGGGCCACGAAGGCGGCGCACTCGTCGGTCAGGTCCACGACGACGGGGACCCCGCCGGTCCGGACGGCTCGCAGCTCCGATCTCATGGGTCGATCCTCTCCACCGGGCACATCGCCGTCGAACCGGGGCGCACTACCCTCGGCATCCGTGACCCGCTCCGACGGCCGTTCGGCCGACCAGCTCCGTCCGGTGACCATCACTCGCAACTGGCTCGACCACGCCGAGGGCTCGGTGCTGGTGGAGTTCGGCCGCACCCGGGTGCTGTGCGCGGCCAGCGTCACCGAGGGCGTGCCGCGCTGGCGCAAGGGATCGGGCCTGGGCTGGGTCACCGCCGAGTACTCGATGCTCCCGCGGGCCACCCACACCCGGAGCGACCGCGAGTCGGTGCGCGGGAAGATCGGTGGCCGCACGCACGAGATCAGCCGGCTCATCGGACGCTCGCTGCGCGCCTCGATCGACCTCGGCGCGCTGGGCGAGAACAGCATCGCCATCGACTGCGACGTCCTGCAGGCCGACGGCGGCACCCGGACCGCCGCGATCACCGGCGCCTACGTGGCGCTGGCGGACGCGGTGTCCTGGCTGGGTGAGCGCAAGAAGCTGGCCAAGCCGAACCCGATGGTGCAGTCGGTCAGCGCGGTGAGCGTCGGTGTCATCGACGGCGAGCCGCGGCTGGACCTGCACTACGAGGAGGACGTGCGCGCCGGCACCGACATGAACGTCGTCTGCACCGGTGACGGCGGCTTCGTGGAGGTGCAGGGCACCGCCGAGGGCGCGGTGTTCGACCGGCCCACGCTGGACGCGCTGCTCGACCTCGCCGTCGCCGGCTGCGGCGAGCTGACCCGGCTCCAGGCCGAGGTCTTGTCTTCACCTGCGGCGCCCCGGTGAGCACCCGGCTGCTGCTCGCCACCCGCAACGCGGGCAAGCTCGCCGAGCTGCAGCGGCTGCTGGAGTCGGCCGTGCCGGGCGTCGAGGTGGTCGGGCTGCGCGACGTCGACGAGTACCCGGAGGCGCCGGAGACCGGTGCCACCTTCGCGGAGAACGCGCTGCTCAAGGCGCGCGAGGCGGTCCGCTACACCGGTCTGCCCGCGGTCGCCGACGACTCGGGTCTCGCCGTCGACGCGCTCAACGGCATGCCGGGCGTGCTCTCGGCCCGGTGGTCGGGGCGGCACGGTCAGGACGACGCGAACACCGCGCTCCTGCTGGGGCAGCTGGCCGACGTCCCCGACGAGCGGCGGGGAGCGGCCTTCGTGTGCGCAGCCGCCCTGGTGACGCCGGACGGCACCGAGCGGGTGCTGGAACGGCAGTGGCGGGGACGCGTGATCCGGGAGAAGCGGGGGAGCAACGGATTCGGCTACGACCCCGTGTTCGTCCCGGAAGGGCTGGAGCTCACCTCCGCGGAGCTCACGGCGGCGGAGAAGGACGCCCGCAGCCACCGGGGTCAGGCGTTCGCCGCGCTGGTGCCGGTCCTCGGAGAGGTGCTCGGAGCCCGCTGAGCGGGCCGTGGCTCAACGGTCGAGGATCAGCGGAAGCTGAAGCCCAGCCAGGCCAGCGAGTCCGACTCCGCCGGCTCGGCGTGCCGACCGGGGCGGACGAGCTCCTCCGAGGTGGCCACCTCGGGGCCGCCGAACTCCGGCGCGCGGTGACGCCCCCGAGCGGGAGCGGCGGCGGTGGAGTGGACGACGGCGGCGCGCACCATCGCGGCCGGGAGCCAGGTGGCGGTCGGAGAGGCGCTCGAGGTCATGCGTTCCAGATCGGCGCGACGGCACGGAAGCCGAAGCCTCCCCCGCCCGGGCACACCCCGTGGGGTGAACCGAAGGTCACCGGGCTGTGACACGGCGCACTCGGCGCTGGTCGATAGCCTGCGGGCATGGAGCTCGTGCGTCTTCTCCTCGTCGTCGTCCACATCCTGGGCCTGGCCGTGATCATCGGGCCGTTCCTGTTCCAGGTGAGCCGCAAGGCGAACTTCGAGCCGAAGCTGATGCAGATCGGCGCGCTGGTGCAGCTGGTGTCCGGGCTCGCCCTGGTCGGGATCCGCGAGGCGGACGACCTGCCGGTCGACCACGCGAAGATCGGCGTGAAGCTGGTCGTGACCGTGCTCGCCGTCGTCACCATCTTCATCGCCGCCCGGAAGCAGCGGGCGGCCACCGCCGGCCAGGCGGGCCCCAAGTCACCGCTGCCGTTCCTCCACGCGACCGGCGCACTGGCGATCCTCAACGTGTTCATCGCCGTCCTCTGGACCTGATCTCCCGCTAGCGTTCGCCGGCATGACCCTTCCGGCGCGCGTGCGACCCCCCGGCGACGGCGATGAGCGGACCCAGCTGCTCGGCTGGCTGAACCTGCAGCGCTCCGTCGTCCACCAGAAGTGCGAGGGCCTGGACGACGCCGCCGCGCACCGGCCGCTGGTGCCGACGTCGCCGCTGATGACGGTCGCCGGACTCGTCTCGCACCTGCGCTGGGTCGAGCACTGCTGGTTCCAGGTGCTGTTCCTCGACCGGGACCAGGTCGCCAACCCGCAGTTCGGCGACGTGCCCGATGCCGACTTCCAGGTGGACGGGGTCCCGCTCGCTCAACTGCTCGAGGAGTACGCGCGGGAGTGCGCCGCCTCCGACGCCGTCGTCTCCGCGGCGTCGCTGGACGACCGCGGGCGCAACCGCGAGCACGGCGCCGACACGCTCACGCTGCGCTGGATCCTCGGGCACATGGTCGAGGAGGTGGCCCGCCACGCCGGGCACCTGGATCTGCTCCGGGAGATGGCGGACGGCGAGAAGGGCCACTACTGACCTGCCGGCTCCCCCCGAGGGGTGAGGCTCTGCGACGTTGCCCTCTGGCACGCCGTCCCCGGACCGATGAACGACTTACCGGTTGTGCAAAACCGAACAGCCTGCCGGTGACGTCGCAATCTCCGCGGCACGGATCAGAGGACGAGCATGAGCAAGCACCACGACGACGAGACACCGAAGACGCGTCGCCAGGTGAGCCCCCACCTGGCCACGGTCGGGCTGGTCGCGGTGCTCGTGCTCCTGGCCGTCTTCTCCATCGCGGCGGCCGTGAACAACGCGCGGGCCGCTGCCGAGGCCACGCGCAGCGCCGAGGTCTCCCAGTGGTCCGAGGAGGCCGAGCGCCAGCTCGCCCTGCAGGAGGAGCTCGCCGACACGCTGAGCATGGACGCCGATGACGAGGTGTGGGCCGAGTACGACGAGGCGAAGACGCAGTTCACGCACGCCCTGGAACGCATGGGTGCGGTCTCGGGTGGGGACGAGAGCACGGAGGTCGCCGAGTGGCTGGCGCTGCACAGCGAGTACGTGCGGGCCGTCGACGGCATGCTCCTGGCCGGGCTAGAGGACGGGCTCGCGATCGACGAGTACGAGGAGGAGTTCGTCGACCCCGCGTTCGAGGCGATCGAGGAGGTCGTCAAGGAGGAGGCGCGCGAGCACTGGCTGGAGGCGACCCGGACCCTCGAGGACCTCGGGACGTTCCAGCGGGGGCTCCTCGTGGCCACGCCGGTGGCCTTCGGGGTGGGACTGGCGATGGTGGCCTGGTTCACCGTGATCCTCACCCGGAGCCGGCGGGACACCGCGCGGCAGTCGGAGGCCAACCGTCACCAGGCGCTGCACGACGCCCTCACCGGCCTGCCCAACCGCACGCTGCTGAAGCAGCGGGGCGCGGACGTGCTGGCCGACGACGCCGAGCCCGCGGGGCTCCTGCTGATCGATCTGGACCGCTTCAAGGAGATCAACGACACCCTGGGTCACGCCTACGGGGACCGGGTGCTGCAGGTGGTCTCCGACCGGCTGCGCCGCACGCTCCGCGCAGGGGACACGGTCGCCCGTCTGGGAGGCGACGAGTTCGCCGTCCTGCTGCCGGCGGTCGGGGACGAGCACGAGGCGCTCGAGCTCGCCGCCCGCGTGCTCGCGGCCATCGCGGCGCCGATCGACGTCGAGGGTGCCTCGCTGGACGTGGACGCCAGCATCGGCATCGCGCTGTCGGGGCTCCACGGCGACGACGTGGAGAGCCTGCTCCAGAGCGCCGACATCGCCATGTACGCCGCCAAGGCACGAGGGCTGGGCGTGTGCGTCTACGACTCCGGGCTCAACGACCACAGCCCTGAGCGCCTGGCGCTCCTCGGTGACCTGCGCCGTGCGATCGACAACGGCGAGCTGCTGCTGCACTACCAGCCGAAGCTCTCGCTCAGCGGCGGCCTCGAGGGCGTGGAGGCGCTGGTGCGCTGGCAGCACCCGGAGCGCGGCATGGTTCCTCCCGGCGCGTTCGTGCCGCTGGCCGAGCGGACCCCGCTGATCCGGGCGCTGACCCGGTGCGTGCTGGACCAGGCGCTGGCGCAGTGCGCCCGGTGGCGGGCCGAGGGCCGCGACCTGCAGGTGGCGGTGAACGTGTCCGCGCGCAACCTGACCGACGAGACCTTCGTCGACGAGGTGCTGGCGCTGCTCGCCCGCTGGGACGTGCCCGCACGCTTCCTGGACCTCGAGGTCACCGAGAGCGCGATCATGGCCGATCCGGAGCGCGCGCGGCAGACGCTGCAGCGGCTCAGCGAGGCCGGCGTCGTCCTCTCCATCGACGACTTCGGCGCCGGGTACACCTCGCTGGGTCACCTCAAGGACCTGCCGGTCCAGCAGCTGAAGATCGACCGGTCCTTCGTGGCGGACATGATCAGCGACCGCAGCGACGCGCTCATCGTCAAGGCCGTGGTCGAGCTGGGGCACAACCTTGGACTGGTGACCGTCGCCGAGGGCGTCGAGGACCAGGCGACCTGGGACGCCCTGAACGCGCTGGGTTGCGACGTGGCGCAGGGTTACCACATGGCCCGGCCCATGCCGGTGGTCGATCTGGAGCGCTGGCTGGACGGGCGGCTGGCCGCCGTCCCCGTCTGACGGCCCGGGGCGTGACCGTCGCGCCCCGGGGGCACTCCGGCTCCGTGCGGATTCACGTGGACGCTGCCAGGCAGCTGAGGTTCGACGACGGGACGCCGGTGACGGCGGCTTCCGGGGTGGCGCCGCTGGGCGACGGGTGGCTGATCGCCCAGGACGACTCGGTGATCGCCGCCTGGCGCCGCCACGGCGGCGTCACGCCGGTGCGGGTGCTGCCTGCCGTGGAGGGCCACGACACGTTCAGCGAGGCCGCCGGGACCAAGCACCTCAAGCCGGACCTGGAGGTCGCCTGTCCCGCGGAGGTGGACGGCGAGCCGGCCGTGCTGCTGCTGGGCTCGGGCTCCTCGCCGCGGCGGATGCGCGGCGTCCTGGTGCGGCTGGTCGACGGCGTGCCCGTGGTCGCCGCTGCCGAGCTCGGACCGCTCTACGCGCGGGTGGCCGACCGTCTCGGCCTGCCGATGGACTCCGTCAACCTGGAGGGCGCCAGCCGCCACGGCGACACGATCCGCTGGTTCAACCGCGGCAACCTCATGGCCGGCGTCCGGTCGGCGAGCGTCGACGTACCGCTCGAGGGGCTCGTCGCCGCCGTCCTCGGCCGGGGCGAGGCCGGCGAGGTGACGGTGGAACGGCCGCTGGAGTACGAGCTCGGCCAGGTGGAGGGGGTGGGGCTCGCGGTCACCGACGCGATCGCGCTGCCCGACGGGCGTGTGCTGCTCAGCGCCGCCGCCGAGGACACCCCCAACGCCGTCGACGACGGCCCGGTGGTCGCCACGGCGATCGCGCTGCTGGACGGCGAGCGGGTGCTGGCGGTCGCGCCGATCCCCGAGGTCGACGGGCACGTGCACAAGGTCGAGGGGCTGGCGCTGCGCGGCGTCGAGGGCGGAACGATCCGGCTGCTGGCCGTGGTGGACGACGACGACACCGCCAGGCCGTCGGCCGAGCTGGACCTGCGGGTGGAGCTGGACCAGAGCGGCTTGGAGCAGAGCACGTCGGGCATCGCCAGGTAGCCGAGGCGCTCCCAGAAGGCGAGCCCGGCGGCGTGGTCGCGCCAGTCGAACTCGCGGATCACGGCCCAACGCCGGCCCGGCCGGTCCGCCCGATCGGGTGGTCCCCGCCGCGTGCTGCCCGGAACCAGCGGCCGCCGGTGGATACGGTCACGGCCACCGAACCGAGGGAGGGCCGGCAGTGAGTGGTCCGGAGCAGCACGCGCAGCCATGGACACCGCCGCAGACGACGCGTCGTCGGTCGCGCTGGCTGACCGTGGCACTCCCGATCGGTCTCCTCGCGCTCCTGATCATCGGGACGCTGGGCTTCTTCGCCGTGAGGGGCTTCTCGGAGGATGTCCGGCCCGCGCAGCAGGCGGTCGACGCCTACGCCACCGCGCTGGTGGAGCAGCGCTGGGACGACGCGCACGGTCTGCTCTGCGAGAAGAGCGCTGACGAGTACACGGCCGAGGACCTCGCCGCGAGCTTCGGGGCCCCGCCGCTGACCGGCTACTACGTCCTGAGCGTCAGCGTGCGCTGGTCGAACGGGACGACGGCCGGTGACGCGACCGTCAGCTTCGAGACCGACGGCGGGATGGAGCAGGACGTCTCGCTGCCCCTGGTCGAGGAGGGCGACGACTGGCGGCCCTGCCCGTGACCTCCTAGGGCTCCCGCAGCAGCTCGGCTCGCCGGTCGAGCCGCCGCGGGCCGACGACGACCGCAACGGTCATGGCCAGGCCAGCGGCCACGGCGATCCACCACCAGGGTGAGCGGGCGAGGGCGAGGAGCCCGCTGACGAGCACCAGGGCAGCGCAGAAGGCGCCGGCGCGGGTCCGGGTCGCCCGCACGACGCTCAGCCGGTCCTCCACGAGCCGCAGCGCTGCCCGCCGCTCCTCGGTATCCGCCGGGACCGGACCGCGGCGGGCGGCCAGCTCCACCCGGGCACGAGCGTGCCCGGGCAGCCCCTCCAAGCCCGGCGACGCGTCCTGGATGGTGCGGGCGGTCGCGAGGCCGAGCACGGGGGCGCACACCGCCGCGAGGGCGATGCCCATGACGCACGCGGTGGCCCAGCTGCGATCCCCGGTGAGCCCGAAGAAGAGCACCGCCAAGGGGGCGAGCACGACCCCCATGAGGGTGGCGATCTTCCACCGGGGGGCGCGCAGCAACCAGGCGTTCAAGCCGGCGATCCTGCGGCACCGCGGCCCCGGCCGGCGCTGCGGTCACCCGGTCGGGGAGCTTGGCCCACACGTGCGGAGGGATCAGACCCACAGATGCACCGCGGGCCGGTCGTGCCCCTCGACCGCACAGGGCACGGACGTCGTCGATGAGGCGACGGAGCCGCGAGGCGCACACTCGACGCATGCGTGCACCCCGCCCCGACCCGGTAGGCCCAGGCCAGGAGTCCGTGTGGAACTACCCGCGGCCGCCGTCGGCGGAGATCGACGGCCGCCGCGTGCTGGTCGAGCTCGGGGGGCGGGTGATCGCCAGCACCGACCGCGCCATCCGGGTGTGCGAGACCAGCCACCCGCCGGTCTACTACGTGCCGGTCGGCGATGTCGTCCCCGGTGTCCTTGAGCAGGGCGCGGGCAGTTCGTGGTGCGAGTGGAAAGGTGCGGCGACCTACTGGGACGCCGTCGTCGACGGCGTCCGGCACCCCTCGGTGGGCTGGTCCTACGAGCAGCCGACCGCGGGCTACGAGCACCTTCGCGGCGCGGTCGCCTTCTACCCCAGCAGGCTCGACCTGGCGACGGTCGACGGGGAGCCGGTGCGCGCCCAGGCCGGTGACTTCTACGGCGGCTGGATCACCTCCGAGGTCGTCGGCCCGTTCAAGGGGGAGCCGGGCACCCGCGGCTGGTGACCGGTGCGCCGGAGGGCACCACGGGAACCCCGAACGGCTCGGCATGAGCCGGCGTGCGGGAGGCGGGAGTCGAACCCGCACGCCCGAAGGCACCAGATCCTAAGTCTGGCGTGGCTGCCGTTACACCACTCCCGCGTGGCCGCCGAGTCTAGGAGTAGCCCGGCCGGGTGCTCCGCGGGACGGTCGGCGCGCTGACCGGGGCGGCGTCTGGCAGGCTGTCGCCGTGCCTCGCGACCCACGACAGATTCAGCTGGAGATCGACTCGGCCCGCGAGTCGCTGGCCGCCACGCTGGACCAGATCGCCTTCCGGACCAGCCCGACCCGCCTCAAGACCAAGGGCAAGGATGCCGTGCAGCGGTTCCTGCAGACCCCGGCCGGTCAGGCGACCGTCGGCGCGGTCGGCCTGCTCGTCACGTTCGTCGTCGTCCAGAAGGTCCGACACCGCAAGCGCTGACCGCACCTGCCGGACAGAACGAAGGCCGGTCCACCCCGCGGGGTGGACCGGCCTTCGCCGTCGGATGGAGAGCCGTCAGGCAGCGGCCCGGATCAGCGGCAGGATGACCGTGTCGAGGACCTGGTCGGCGTAGGCCTCGTCGACCTGGCGGCCGGTGAGCAGCCAGCGCTGCACCAGCAGGGCGCTGACGCTCTCGGCGGCAACCGACCCGCGGAACGCGGCGGAGACCTCTCCGCGGGCCTCGGCCTTGTCGAACACCGCCTCGAACGACTGCTGCCACACCGCGAGCGGGCCGTTGTGGAACGCCTCGGCCAGCGCCGGCTGGCGCGGCACCGTGGAGAGCAGCGACAGCGTCGCCGCGCCGGTCGGGCCGTTCACGACGCCGACCAGCGTGCGCAGCAGCTCGCGGAGGTCGCCCTCGAGGGAGCCGGTGTCGGGGGTCTGGGCCTCGGCGCGGTTCAGGTCGGAGATCGTGTCGACGACGAGGTCTTCCTTCGTCCGCCACCGTCGGTAGATCGTGGCCTTGCCGACGCCGGCCTCGGCTGCGACCGCGTCCATGGTCAGGGCGCCGTAACCCACGTCGGCCAGCAGCTGCAGGATCGCGGCGCGGATGACGCCGTCGCGGCTGGGGTCGCGCGGTCGGCCGCCGCGACTGGGTCGGGCTTCTTCAGCGGTGGGGAGAGCGGCCATGTCCAAACCTTAGACATTCAAGTTGTAGGGATGCTGCACATACCCCGCGAGTACCCCCGGAAGTGGATCGCTACGAGCAGCGCGCGCCTCGACCCACCGCTTGACGGGGTGGGTCACTCTCTCACTGTGGGGACCATCTGCGGTGGAGTCTGTGGCTGCCGCCAGCACTGGGAGGTGCCCGGCCGCGCGAGCCGCGTGCTGCTGGCCACCTCGATCGGGCACGTCCTGCCGCACGTGTCGCGGACCGCGAAGGCGCTGGGCCTGACCGTGCACGCCTCGCCGCAGCTGCTCGACGTCGTGGACCAGGACAAGCGCGGGCGCGGGCTGGAGAGGCTGTTCCAGCGGCTGGCCCGGGAGCTGACCGCTGCCGAGACCGAGGCCGTCCGGGTGGCCACCGATCCGCCGGACGACGACGCCGCCTTCACCGCCCGCCTGCTGACCGCGCCCACCCTCGCCGTCGAGCTGGCCCGGCGCGGGGTCACCGTGGAGGTCGGCGTCCTCGCCGAGGCGGAGTTCTGGTCGGTCTACCAGCCGATCGTCTCGCTGGCCGACCGGTCCGTCGTCGCCCACGAGGCGTTGCTGCGCGGGCTGGTCGACGGGCGGGAGGTGGGAGGCGGCGACCTGTTCTTCGTCGCCGAGTCCGCCGGCTGGCTGCACCGCCTGGACCGCATCGGCCGAGAGTCGGCCATCGCCGGCGCGATGCCGTGGCTGGGCACCGATGACCTGTTCGTCAACTTCAACCCGACGTCGATCTACCGTCCGCAGGTCTGCCTGGCCAGCACCGAACGGGTGGCGCACGACGTCGGGATCCCTCCGAACCAGTTGGTGTTCGAGGTCGTGGAGTCGCACGCCATCGCCGACCGCGGGCACCTCGTCTCGGTGCTCGAGCACTACCGCTCGCTGGGCTGGCGGGTGGCGCTCGACGACGTCGGCTCCGGCTGGTCGAGCCTCTCGCTGCTGGCCGCCGTGAAGCCCGAGGTGGTCAAGCTCGACAAGGGCCTGGTGCAGGAGCTGCCCGACGACGGCGCCCGCACGGTGCTCAAGGCGGTCACCGACCTGGCGCACTCACTCGGCGCCGTCGTCGTCGCGGAGGGCATCGAGACCGAGCAGCTGGCCGAGGAGATGACCGCGCTGGGCGTGGACATGGGTCAGGGCTGGCTGTTCGGGCGGCCGGTGCGGCCCGAGCTGCCGGTCGAGGAGCCCGAGGACCGCTGGCAGCCGGTGGAACGAACGCGCTGACCGCGCGTCAGCCCAGCGCCCAGCCGATGAGCACCGGCCGTGCGTGCTCGTGCCCGAGGACGCCGTAGCGGCCGGCGGGCAGCGCGAACAGCGCCCCGGCTTCCGGCTCCAGGCCGAGCCAGCGAGCGGTCAGCACGCGCAGCACGTGCCCGTGCGCGACGAGGGCGACGTCGCCGTCGTCCAGCCGGGCGCGGGCGCGGTCGAGCACCCGGTCGACCCGCACGCCGACGTCGGCCAGCGACTCACCGGGCTGCTCGGCGTCCACGGTGCCGTCGCGCCAGATGGACCACTCCCGGCCCAGCTCCTCGCTGATCTCGGCGGTGGTGCGGCCCTCGTAGCCGCCGTAGTCGAGCTCCACCAGGTCGCCGTCGAGCTCGGTGGTGGGCAGCCCGGCGAGCTCCGCCGTCCGCCGGGCCCGCTGGAGCGGACTGATCCGCACCTCGACGAACTCCCGGGCGGCCATCGCGTCCCGCAGCGACCGCGCCTGGTCCTCGCCCTCGGGGAGCAGCGGCAGGTCCGTGGTCCCGGTGTGCTGCCCCGACCTGCTCCACTCGGTCTGCCCGTGCCGCACGACCACCAGTTCGCCCATGCCGCCATCGAACACGCCTGAGGGAACACATGCGCGTCATCCTGTGCTGGCCCTTCACATGACCACCGCACAGATCAGCGACACGTTCAGCATCGGTGGGGACCTCCCCGTGCACCGCCTCGGCTACGGCGCCATGCAGCTCCCCGGCAAGGGTGTCTGGGGCGAGCCGGCCGACCGCGCCGCCGCCGTCCGCGTCGTGAAGGCCGCGATCGAGCAGGGCGTCGACTTCATCGACACCGCCGACTCCTACGGCCCCGAGATCAGCGAGCAGATCATCGCCGAGGCGATCCACCCGTACCCGGAGAACCTGGTCATCGCGACCAAGGCCGGGCTGACCCGGCAGGGCCCCGACGTCTGGACGCCGGTCGGTCGGCCGGCCTACCTCAAGCAGCAGGTCGAGCTCTCCCTGCGGCACCTCAAGGTCGACCGCATCGACCTCATCCAGCTCCACCGCATCGACCCCGAGGTCCCGCTGGCCGACCAGCTCGGTGCCTTCGCCGAGCTCAAGGAGCAGGGCAAGGTCCGCCACATCGGCGTCTCCGAGGTCTCGGTCGAGGAGCTGAAGGCCGCCCGCGAGATCACCGAGATCGTCAGCGTGCAGAACCTCTACAACCTGACCACGCGGCAGAGCCAGGACGTCCTGGACTACGCCACCGCCGAGGGCATCGCCTTCATCCCGTGGTTCCCGATCGCCACCGGCAACCTGGCCGCGCCCGACAGCCCGGTCGCCGACATCGCCCGCGAGCTCGACGCCACGCCGTCGCAGGTCGCGCTGGCCTGGCTGCTGCAGAAGTCGCCGGTGATCCTCCCCATTCCGGGCACCAAGTCGGTCGACCACCTGACCGAGAACCTGGGTGCGGCGAAGCTGACGCTGTCGTCCGAGGACATGGCCCGCCTGGACGCAATCGCGTAAGCCCCGCACCAACGCACCAACGCACGAACTACACGAACTCGTGGCCATCGATCGCTGATGGCCACGAGTTCGTGTGGTTCGGCACCGGCGGACCCCGCCTCGATGCCCTGCTGAGTCGCACGTCACGATGGCCCCGTGGACGCCGAGGACTTCCGCCAGATCAAGGACGCCGTTCGTCAGCTCGTGCGCGAGGAGGTCGTCCCCCTCGAGGAGCGGATCGAGGACGAGGACCGGATCCCCGACGAGCTGCGCGCGCAGATCGCCGAGATGGGGCTGTTCGGCTACGCGCTGCCCGAGGAGTACGGCGGGCTCGGCGTCACGATGAGCGAGGACGTCGAGCTGGCGATGGAGTTCGGCTACACGACGCCGGCCTTCCGCTCGCTGTTCGGCACCAACAACGGCATCTCCGGCCAGGTCATCGCCCGGTTCGGAGACGAGGCGCAGAAGCAGAAGTACCTGCCGGGGCTGTCGGCCGGGAAGCTGATCGGCTCCTTCGCGCTCACCGAGGCCGAGGCCGGCTCGGACCCCTCCGCGTTGCGCACGAGCGCCCGGCGCGACGGCGACTCCTGGGTTCTCAACGGCAGCAAGCGCTACATCACCAACGCACCGCTGGCCGACCTCTTCGTCGTCTTCGCCCGGACCAACCCGGAGGAGAAGGGCGGCCGAGGCATCTCCAGCTTCGTCGTCGAGACCACGACGCCGGGTGTCACGGTCGGTCCCAAGGACAAGAAGATGGGCCAGGCCGGCGCCTGGACCGCCGAGGTGTACTTCGACGACGTGCGGGTGCCCGCTGAGGCGCTGATCGGCGAGGAGGGCCGCGGCTACGCCAAGGCGCTCACCGTGCTCTCCCGCGGCCGACTGCACATCGCCGCGCTCTGCGTCGGCATGGCCCAGCGGGTGCTCGACGAGTCGGTCGCCTACGCCGCCACCGCCAAGCAGGGCGGGGCGCCGATCGGTCGCTTCCAGCTCGTGCAGGCGATGCTCGCCGACATGCACACCGAGCTGCTCGCCGGCCGCAGCATGGTGCGCGACGTCGCCGCCCGTTACGACTCGGGTGAGGACACCTCGGTCGGCCCGTCGTCGGCGAAGCTCTTCTGCACCGAGATGGTCGGCCGCGCCACGGACAAGGCGGTGCAGGTGCACGGCGGCATGGGCTACCTGCGGACGACGCCGGTCGAGCGCTTCTACCGCGACGCGCGCCTCTACCGGCTCTACGAGGGCACCAGCGAGGTGCAGCGGGTGATCATCGGCGGCGCGCTGCTGCGCGAGGCCGGCATGCCCCGTGGCTGAGGAGCGGGCCGCCCGGCGCGACGCCGTCGGCGAGCTGGGGGAGGCGCTGCGCGAGCTGGTCGGCGCCGCCGTCCGCACCGAGGTGCCGATCGAGCGGCTGGCCGAGGCCACGCGGGCTGCGCGCGAGCTGACCGCGCTGCTCTCGGACGACCTGCGCGAGGTGCACGAGATCGCCGCCGTCGACGACCCGGAGACCGGCGAGCGCTGGTACAGCCCGGTCTACGGCCCGGGCAGCCCGGTGGCGCCGCCGATGGTGGTCGAGGACTTCCCGGCCGAGGGCCGGTGCGTCGGGCACGTGACGGTCGGCAAGCAGCACGAGGGACCGCCCGGGCTGGTGCACGGCGGCGTGACCGCCACCCTGCTCGACCACGTGCTGGCCCGGTCCGCGCGCGCCGCCGGGCACGGCGGCCTCACCGCCACGCTCACCGTCACCTACCGGCGGCCGGTCCACCTCGGCGTTCCGCTGGTGGTCACCGGACAGCTCGTCTCGGTCGAGGGACGGCGGGCCACCGCGACCGCCCGGCTGGTGGCCGAGGACGACCCCGAGACGACGCTGGCCGAGGGGGAGGCGTTGCTGATCGCGCTGCGCGCCGAGCGGGCGAGCGAGGTCTTCGCGAGGACCGGCCGGGCCGTCGGCGCCTGGACCTCGAAGACCTGAACGCCGCAGGGCGAAAAGCCGGGGACGGCACCCATCGGTTCCGCTACGGTCCGTCGACCGACGGCAACCGGAGGATCGATGAACGACTCGGCGTACGGCTCGGAGCTGCGCCTGACCTTCGACGACGACGACGACGGCCGTGACGCCGTCGCCGTCGGCGGCAGCAGGGACCTGCTGCGCCCGGAGTTGGCCGACGTCGGCCGGCTGGCGCGGCGCGGCGTGCGGGCGCTCGTCGGCGCGGCGCGTGCGGAGGAGCGACCGCAGCTCTCCCGGCTGATCTCCGGGCACCTGGGCGAGGCCGCCGAGGGGCTCGACGTGGTCGAGGAGACCTGGCCGGGCTACGAGCACGTCAACGTGCAGGCCGGTCTCGACGCGTGGCTGGCGGTGCCCGGCCGGGCGCACGAGATCGTGGGCGTGGTGGGCTTCCAGCACACCGTCTTCGGGCTCGGCGAGCTCCTCGACCAGGACGGCGAGCGCTTCCGCCACGGGCTGCGCCCGGGCAACCCGGCCACGGTGAACCTGGCCAGCGGGCCGGACGGCCAGATGCGGGCGTGCCAGCGGTGCGCGGTCTACCTCGTCACCGAGCCCGACGGCTCCCGGGTCACCGTGCTGCTGCGCGGGTCGTCGGCCGACATGGGCATGCCCCAGGTGTCGGTGCAGCTCGTCGGCACCGACCCGGCGGGCGCCGCACGGGCGGCCGGCGAGATCCGGGCGGCGGCCGTCGAGCACAACGTGTTCCGCGGCCAGGTGCTCTCGTTCGGCCAGGAGGTGTTCGGGCACGGCCAGACGCTGCTGCAGTTCCACCGCCGCCCGCAGATGGGCGCCGACCAGCTCATCCTGGCGGCGGAGACCCTGGCGGAGATCCAGCGCCAGGTGGTGGACGTCGCCCGGCACAAGGAGCGGCTGCTCGCCGCCGGGCAGCACCTCAAGCGCGGGGTCCTGCTGTACGGCCCGCCCGGGGTCGGCAAGACGCACACGGTCCGCTACCTGGTCAGCAGCCTGCGCGAGACCACGGTCATCCAGCTGACCGGCAACGCCCTGCACCTGATCGCCGAGGCCTGCTCCGTGGCGCGGACGCTGCAGCCGGCGATGCTCGTCGTGGAGGACGTGGACCTCATCGCCGAGGACCGCGGCATGCACCCGGGAGAGCACCCGCTGCTGTTCCAGCTGCTCAACGAGATGGACGGGCTGGCCGAGGACGCCGACGTCGTCTTCGTGCTCACCACGAACCGGGCCGACCTGCTGGAACCGGCGCTGGCCGCCCGCCCGGGCCGGGTCGACCAGGCGGTCGCGCTGGCCCTGCCCGACGCGGCGGCGCGCCGGGCGCTGTTCGACCTCTACCGCGGCTCGCTGGAGGTCGACACCAGCGGCCTGGACGAGGTGCTCGCCCGGACCGACGGGGTGACGGCGTCGTTCCTCAAGGAGCTGCTCCGCCGTGCAGCGCTGGTCGCCGCGACGCGGACCCCGGACGGCATCGGGCTCGCGGTGTCGGCCGAGGACCTGACCGCGGCGCTCGACGAGCTGCTGGACACCCGGAACGCGATGACCCGCACCCTGCTGGGCAGCGCGCCCGGCTGAGTCAGTTCGCCCGCGGGCCCGGTGCGTTGGCCGGGTCGCCGCCCGGGTCGAGCACCGGGCCGCCGGCGGGGCGGAACAGCGGACCGGGGGCGCCGGCGCCGGCGCCGAGGGCGGCGACGAACTGCCGCAGCACGTCGTCGCCGCGGTGGAACGGCGCCCAGTCCAGCAGCTTGCGGGCGCGCTTGGTGTCCAGCGCCGGCACCTGGGTGCCGATGTCGAGCCAGCCGGGCTCGGTGGGCACCACGTGCGCGGCGTGCGCGGCGGCGAGGCCCGCCCGCAGCGCGAACGCGGGGGTGGGCACCCGCATCGTTCCGAGCGCCTTCGCCAGCGCGTCGGCGTCCATCAGCGGCTCGGCGGCGAGGTTGAACGGGCCGGGCGCGCGGCGGTCGATCATCCGCTCGATGGCGTCGGCGACGTCGTCGGCGTGCACGAACGAGATCGCCAGTGCGGGCAGCGGGAGAGGCAGCAGCTTCGCCACCGCCCCGGGCAGCATCCGCGCCGCGCCGAACAGCAGCGGACCCAGGAAGTAGCGGCCGATCTCGCTGCCGGCCTGGGGCTGGAGCACCAGTGTCGGGCGGACGACGGTCACTGTCGTGTCCCGGTGCCGGCCGAAGACCTCGCGGACGACCCGCTCGGCGGCGGACTTGTCACGGCTGTACTGGGCGCTGGGAATGCCGGTGGTGGGCCAGTCCTCGGTGACCCGGTGCCCGCGCGCGCCGCCGGCGTAGGTGCCGATCGAGCTCATGTGCACGAACTGCCCGACGCCCGCGGCGGACGCCGCCCGGGCCACCCGGCGGGTGCCCTCGACGTTGATCTCGTGCAGCAGGTCGGGGTCCCGGCCCGGCTGGAGCGCCCACGCCAGGTGCACGACGACGTCGGCGCCGGCGACGAACTCGGCCAGCTCCCGCTCGCTCGCCGCCTCGCCGAGGTCGGCCAGGTGCCAGCGCACGCCGTCGTAGGGCGCGACCGACGGCGGGCGGCGGCGCGAGAGTCCGCGCACCTCGCCCACCCCGGCGGACGCGCGGGTCAGCCGGCGGAGCAGTGCGGTGCCGACGTTGCCGCTGGCTCCGGTGACGGCGATCGTCTTCCCGGCGAGCTGACCGGGGGAGAGCTTCGACATGACCTGCCGCTACCCGGCCTTCTCCGCACCAACCGGGGACGATGACGGCGTGCTCTCGTCCAGGGCCTTGCCGCGCAGTTCGGGCAGCCCGAGCGCGGCGATCGAGCCGAGGACGAAGAAGGCGGCGAAGGCGGCGAACACCAGGCCGGTGCCGCCCCCGTCGACCAGCAGGGGCACGCACAACGGCGCGAGGATCGAGGCCAGCCGTCCGAATCCCGCGGCCGCGCCTGCGCCGGTCGCCCGCAGCGCCGTCGGGTAGACCTCCGGCGTCACGGCGTAGAGGGCACCCCACGCGCCGAGGTTGAAGAAGGACAGCACCATGCCGGTGAGCAGGACCGCCGTGTCGCCGTCCGCGGCGGCGAACATCCCGGCACCCGCGGCCGAGCCGAGCAGGAAGGTCACCAGCGTCGGCCGGCGGCCCCACTTCTCGATGAGGAAGGCAGCGGCCGCGTAGCCCGGCAGCTGCGCCAGGGTGATGTAGAGCGTGTACTCGAAGGACTTGACCAGTGAGAAGCCGTCGTTGAACAGCAGCGTGGGCAGCCAGATGAACGCGCCGTAGTAGGCGAAGTTGATGCTGAACCAGACGCCCCACAGCGCCACAGTGCGGCCGCGGACGCCGGCCGCCCACAGCGCGCGGGGGCCGGGGGAGGCGACCGGCTTCGCGGGGGGCGAGTCGACCGGCGCGACTCCGGCGGCGGACTCGAACCGGCGCACCGCGGCCTCGGCCTCGTCGGTGCGGCCGCGCAGCTCCAGGAACCGCACGGACTCCGGCAGCGCGCGGCGGACGACGACGGCGTAGAGCGCCGGCACCGCACCGAGGGCCAGCGCCCAGCGCCATCCGTCGTCACTGGCCGGGACGACGAAGTAGCCGATCAGCGCCGCGAGCGTCCAGCCCACCGCCCAGAACGCCTCGAGCAGGACGACCAGCCGGCCGCGGATGCGGGTTGGCGCGAACTCGCTGACCAGTGTCGAGGCCACCGGCAGCTCGGCGCCCAGGCCCAGCCCGATCAGGAAGCGGAAGACCAGCAGGGCGCCGACCGACCAGGAGAGCGCCGCCGCACCGGTGGCCAGGCCGAAGACCAGCAGCGTGACGGCGAAGACCTGGCGGCGGCCGAACCGGTCGGCCAGCAGCCCGCCGAGCGTGGCGCCCAGGGCCATGCCGGCGAAGCCGATCGAGCCGATCCAGGACAGCTCGGTGGCCGACAGCCCCCACTGCCCCGCGAGCGCCGCCATGACGAAGGAGATGAGCCCGACGTCCATGGCGTCCAGCGCCCAGCCCATGCCCGAGCCGACGACCAGCCGGCCGTGCTCGCGGGTGTAGGGCAGCCGGTCCAGCCGCTCGGCGCGGGTCAGCGGGGCCGTGGACTCCGTCATGCGCGGCAGTCTTCCAATCCGCTCGGATCAGGCGCGCACGTGGGCGGTGATCAGCTCCGCGGTCCGGTCGGCGGCCAGCTCCGGGATCCAGTGCGTCACGTCCTCGAGCACCTCCAGCCGGTAGAAGGCGTCGACGAAGCGCTCGGTGTCCTCCGTGGCCTTGCGGCCGAGGAAGGCGTCGCCGGTGCTCCAGATGTGCAGGGTCGGCACCTGCACCTTCCCGACCGGGTCGCGACCGGTCCACGGCAGCGCGCGGTACCAGCCCAGGGCGGCCGAGAGCGCGCCCGGCTCCCGCATCCGGCGCACGTAGCGGTCGACGGCGTCGTCGGGCAGGCCGCCGTGCCTGAGCAGCCGGCGCAGCGCGGCGCCCTCGCCGGCGAGCAGCAGCCGCTCCGGTACGACCGGGAGCTGGAAGAGGCCCATGTAGTAGGAGCGCAGGCCCTGGTCGCTGGTCACCATGGCGCGGGTCATCGCGCCGGGGTGCGGCACGGAGATCGCGGTGAGGGTGCGCACCCGGTCGGGGTGCCAGGCGCCGAGCGCCCAGCCCACGATGCCGCCCCAGTCGTGACCGACGACGTGCGCGGACTCCAGCCCGGCGGCGTCGAGCAGCGCCACCACGTCGTGCGCCGTCTCGCGGAGCCGGTAGTGCGAGCGGCCGCGCGGGCGGGCCATGGGGGAGTAGCCGCGCTGGTCGGGCGCGAGGGTGCGCAGCCCGTGCTGGTGCAGCGCGGGGGCGACCCGGTCCCAGGCGCTGGAGTCCTGCGGGAAGCCGTGCAGGAGGACGACGGGTTCGCCGTCGGTCGGCCCGGCGTCGCGGACGTCGAAGGTCATGCCGTCTCGGCGGAAGCTGTCCACGATCGGTCCCTGTCCCCACCGGGGGCGGGGATCCATGCCTGCTCTGCGGGTTCTTCTCGCGCTTCCGGCGTCCTGCAGTGCCGCTGGAGCACGAGGAACACCCGCAGAGCGCACAATGGCCCGGTGACTGCGACCTCCCTCGAGCTGATCGTGCTGGTCGACGACGAGGGCCGGTCGATCGGCACGATGCCCAAGCCGGAGGTGCACCACGGCGAGACGCCGCTGCACCGGGCCTTCTCCGCCTACCTCTTCGACGACGCAGGCCGCCTGCTGGTCACCCGCCGCGCGGAGGACAAGCAGACCTTCCCCGGCATGTGGACCAACACCGTCTGCGGCCACCCCGGCCCGGACGAGGCCGACGGCGACGCGATCGCCCGGCGCGCGGGCTTCGAGCTCGGGCTCGGCGTCAGCGGCATCCGGCCCGCGCTGCCCGGCTACCGCTACCGCGCGGAGTTCCTCGGCGTCGTGGAGAACGAGATCTGCCCGGTCTACGTCGGTCGGTTCACCGGGACCCCCGCGCCCGAGCCGACCGAGGTGTGGGAGTGGGAGCTGCTGGACTGGGCGGCTTTCCGCCGTCGCCAGGAGACGGAGGGCGACGCCTGGTCGCCGTGGTGCCGGGAGCAGGCGCGGCTGATCGAGGAAGCCGGTCTGCACACCGCCTGACGGCACCCGGAGTGGTCGGCTGATCGCCCTACGTTCCGGTCCGGCGCGTCGGCCCGCGCCCTCCCCGGGATGCTGAGCGCCGCTCACTACCTTCCGCGGCATGGAACGACGAAGGTTCCTGCTGGCGCTGGCCGCAGGTCTGGCCGGAACAGCGGTCGCGCGTGGTGCGGCCGGGCTGGGAGACGCCGTCGCTCCGCCCCCTGTGAGCCCGCCGGTACCCGCCAGCACGTTGGCGGCGGTGGCGCCGCGCGGCGTTCCCGGTCTGGTGCCGGTGCCGCCTCCGGTCGGCGTCGTCGACGCGCTGCCGGGGGAGGGGACGGGGCTGGCGCTCACGATCGACGACGGCACCAGCTCGGAGGTCGTGGGCGCGTTCGCCCGGTTCGCGCAGGACAGCGGCGTCCGGCTGACCTTCTTCCCGAACGGCCGCTACGCCAGCTGGGAGGAGAACGCGCCCCTGCTGCGCACGCTGATCGAGTCCGGGCAGGTGGCGATGGGCAACCACACCTGGTCCCACCCCGACCTCACCACCCTGGGCGACCGGGAGGTGGCCGAGGAGATCCGACGCAACCAGGAGTTCCTCAGCAACGTGTTCGGCGTGCGCGACAGCCCGTTCCTGCGGCCACCGTTCGGAGCGCACGACGAGCGCACCGACCGGATCGCCGCGGACCTCGGACACCCGACGATCGCGATGTGGAACGGCACGCTCGAGGACTTCCAGGTGCTGACGCCCGAGCAGCTGATGGCGGCCGCCCGGCGCTGGTTCGCTCCCCAGACGATCGTCGTCGGGCATGCCAACCAGCCGTCCGTGACCACCGTCTACGGCGAGCTCCTCGAGCTCATCGCCGAGCGCGGCCTGCGCACCGTCACGCTCGCCGACGTCTGGGCGACGCCGGGCCAGCGGGTCCGGGGCACCACAGCCGACGGCCGGCTGACGACGGGCTAGCGGTCCGCCCCGGTCCGACCTGCGGCTGCCCCGATCGTCGGCGAGGCTGTCCGGGACGGCAGACGGACGACGACGGGGGAGTGGGATGGACAGGCCGCTGGAGGGTCGGGTCGCACTCGTCACGGGAGGCGCCAGCGGACTGGGCCGGGCCACCGCCCTGGCGCTGGCCGAGGCCGGGGCGCACGTGGCGATCGGCGACATCGACGCCGCCGGGAGCGAGGAGACGCTCGGCCGGCTCACCTCGGCCGGCGGCTCCGGCGAGGTCGTGCCACTCGACGTCACCGACGACGGCAGCCGCCGCGCGGTGGTGGAGCAGCTGTTCGACCGGCACGGCGACGCGTTCGACGTCCTGGTGAACGTGGCCGGCATCGACCGGCCCGGCTACATCACCGACATCGACCTCGACGACTACCGGAAGGTCATGGCCGTCAACTGCGAGGGCCCGATCTTCCTCACCAGCGAGTTCACGAAGCGGGTCCAGCACCTGCCCGAGGGGCGGACCGCCGACGTCGTGCACGTCGTCTCCCTGTCGGCCATCACCTCCGGCAGCGGCGCGATCGCCTACAACGGTTCCAAGGCCGGCTTCCTGAACGCCACCAAGTGCATCCAGCGGGAGCTGCGGGAGAAGGCGGTCCGGGCCGACGACGGGAGCGAGCGGCCGTTCCCCTGCCGGGTGCAGAGCGTGATCCCGGCGGCGATGGACACCCCGATGATGGAGCAGTGGGGCATCCCGGGGCACCTGATGATGCCGCCGGTCGCGGTCGCCCATGCCATCCGGACGCTGGTCACGCTGCACCCGGCGGCGTTCATCCCGGAGATGCAGATCGTTCCCCGGCTCGAGCCGAACTTCCCCCGCTGACGCCGGTGAGGAACAGCGGTGTGAACGAGCCCGAGGACCCCACCTCCGCGACCGCGATGGCCTCGGGCTTCGAGGGCGGCCGGACGACCCGGCTGGGCCCGGGTGACCTGGCGCCCGACGAGGAGCGGCTGCTCGCCGCGCTGGAGCGGGACGCCCGGACCCCGGCGCCGGCCGTCGCGGAGGAGCTGCCCCGGCCGACCGTGAGCGGACCGCCGGACGACGGGCTGACGCCGACGTTCATCGCTCCCGGCGGCGACTGACCCCGGTCAGTGCGGCCACCGGGCGGCGACCCCGGTGAACAGCGCGACCGCCTCCTCGAGCTCGCTCAGCTCGGCGTACTCGTCGACGGCGTGCATGACCGCGGGCGTGCCCGGCCCCCAGACCACGATCGGGGCGCCGCCGACCACCTGACCGAGCACGGAGGCGTCGGTGAAGTACGTGGCCGGGGTCGGGAGCACCGGCGCGGGCAGCGCGGCCACCCACGGGTCAGCGGCCGGGGTGCCGACCGGCGGGAGGTCCACGCGCACCTCGACGTCGGCGATCTCGGGCTGGTCGCGCCACCAGGCGAGGAGCGCGGCGCCGTCGGTCACGGTGCGCAGATCGATGACCGCCTCGGCCCGGTCGGGAACCACGTTGGGCACCGTGCCGCCGGAGACGATTCCGCAGTTCCACGTCTCGGACCCCAGGAAGGCATCGGTGCCCAGGGGGAGTGCCCCGGAAGCCCGGGAGAGGACGGCGACGAGATCGAGGACGGCGTTGTGACCGCGCTCCGGGGTGCTGCCGTGAGCCGCTCGCCCGGCGGTCCGCACCGCCAGCCAGAGCGCGCCCTTGTGGCCGAGGACGACCTGGTTGCCGGTCGCCTCGGGAACGATGACGGCGCCGATCGACTGCTCGTCCACGGCGCCGGCCGCGGCGGCGGCCCCCTTCGAGCCGATCTCCTCGTCGCTGGTCAGCAGCAGGGCGACGGGGACCTCCGGGTCGGTCGCGGCCAGGGCGGCCGCTGCGGCGACCAGTCCCGCCTTCATGTCGCTGGCGCCCCGACCCCACACCCGGCCGTCCTCGACGTCGGCGCCGAACGGGTCGCGCTGCCAGGCCGCGGGCTCGGGGACCGGCACGGTGTCGACGTGGCAGGCCAGGAGCAGCTGCGGGCGGTCGGGATCGGTGGGCGTCCGCAGCAGGGTCCACGGCCGGTCCGGGTCGCGACCGACGCGGACGTCGAGGTGCGGGGCGCGCTCGCGGAGCACCTCGGTCACCAGCCCCATGCAGTCCCGCTGGGCGGGAGCGCTGCCCGAGACCGTGGGGCGGCGGACGAGCTCGCGCACGACGGCCGATGCATCCAAGCCTGCAGCTCCGGTGTCCATCGCCCGATCCTGCCCGGGCGCCGCCGCCCGCGCAGTCCGCAGCCTCAGCCGGCCGGTCAGCGCTCCCCGGGGCGCAGGCGGACGGCGACGAGGGCGACGTCGTCCTCCGCGCCCTCGGGGATGAGCCGGTGGATCAGTTCGTCGCACATCCGCTCGACGGGGAGGTGGCGCAGGTCGGCCAGGGCCGCTCCCAGCAGTTCCACGCCGTCGTCGAACACCTGGTCGCGGCGCTCGACCAGCCCGTCGGTGTAGAGCAGCAGGGTCGAGCCCCGCTCGATCTCCAGCTCGTGCGCGGTCCGGGGGCGGGTCGGGTCGACGCCCAGCAGCAGACCGGGCCGGCCGGAGTCCAGCAGCCGCTGCGTGCCGTCGGGCGCGACCACGAGCGGGGGCAGGTGGCCGGCGCTGGCCCAGCACAGCCGTGAGACGCCCCGCTCCTGCTCCTCCGGGGTCTGCTCCAGCCGGGCGACCAGCACGGTGGCCATGGCGTCGATGTCCAGGCCCTGGATCGCGGCGTCCAGCCGGGAGAGCACCGTCGCCGGGCCGGCTCCGTTGTCGTAGGCGATGCCGCGCAGCAGGCCGCGCAGCTGAGCCATCGTCGCGGCCGCCTCGGTGTCGTGACCGACGACGTCGCCGATCACCAGCATCGTGGAGCCGTCGGGCTGCTGGAAGACGTCGTACCAGTCGCCACCGACCTGGGCCTCGCGGGTGGCGGGCACGTACCGCACGCCCATCTCCAGGTCGTCGGGCTGCGGCGGGTCGGACAGCAGGCTGCGCTGCAGCGTCTCCGCGGCCCGCACGATGCTGCGCGAGCGCGCGTACAGCGCCTCGAGGAGGTGCGTGCGCAGCTCGGTCACCTCGGCGACCTCCTGCGCCGTCCACGACTCCGACCGGCCGCGGACCGTCTCCCGCCACCGCTCGAAGGACTTGCGGGGGCTCAGCCGGACCGAGTCGCCCTCGCGCTCGGCGATCGCCTTGTTGTGCGGGTCGCCGCCCCAGTCGATGTGCCGCACCGCCTCGCCGCGGAACCACAGCACGTACTGGCCCTCCGGAAGCGGCAGGACCAGCACGCCGCAGGCGAGCTCCTCGGGTGCCCTCAGATGCGGCGCGTCGACGCCCAGGGTGTCGGTGGCGACGACGTCCTCACCTCGGGCCGCGGCCCACGCGGCGATGCCGTCAGCCAGTGCGGGGGGCAGGTCGGCGCCTGCGGTGCCGCAGTGCCCTTGGAGGTTCACCACGACACCGTCGGCGTCCAGGACGTCGAGGAGGCTGGGGTGGCCGAGCAGGGTCTCGGGAAGCGTGCGGTCCTCGTCGAGCGCGGCGGCGGTCAGCCAGGCCAGGGTGGATCGCACCCGCAGTGCGCGCTCGACCTCGTCGTCGGCAGCCCGGTCGATGAGCCGCACCGAGAGGGTCGAGCCGAGGAACTCGGCTGCCGCACGGGTGGCGTAGGGCGGGGCGTGCGGTCCGCTGTAGTGGTGGCAGGCGATGAGCCCCCACAGCTTGTCGCCGCGCAGCAGCGAGATCGACATCGAGGCGCGCACGCCCATGTTGTGCAGGTACTCCACGTGGATGGGGGAGACGCTGCGCAGCGTGGAGTACGTGAGGTCCAGCGGGCCGCCGGTCACGGGGTGGTCGACCGGTTGGATGGGGACCGGCGTGTAGTCCACGTCGGAGATCAACCGGATCCAGTTCTTCTCGTACAGCGCCCGCGCCTGGGCCGGGATGTCCGAGGCGGGGTAGTGCAGCCCCAGGAAGGAGTTGAGTTCCTCGCGCTTCGCCTCCGCGACGACCTCGCCGTTGTAGTCGGCGTCGTAGCGGTAGACCATCACCCGGTCGAAGCCGGTGAGGGAGCGCACCGCCTGCGCGGTGATGTCGTACAGCTCCGGCAGCGAGGAGGCGCGGTTCAGCGCCGCCACCGTTCCGCGGATCGCCTGGTAGGTGTTCGGGAAGGAGAACGGTCGCGGCCCGCGCGCCGGCTCCAGCTCGATCACCAGGCTCGACAGCGGCAGCGGATCCGCCGCCACGGGCCCGTCCCCGGCGTCCACCGTGGCCTGCTCGAGCACCGCCCGGTGCAGCAGGGCGTCCACCGGGACGGGGTCGCCGTCGAGGTCCAGGGTGATCTCCACCGGGTTCCGCTCGCGCAGGTCGCCGAACGCGCTGGCGGAGCGGATGACGGCGCCGGCGGCGGCCGGGCCCAGCACGTCGGAGAGCGGGCGGCCGATGGCGTCCGCCCCGCGCGCCCCGGTGAGCTCGGCGAGGTTCGCCGAGGCCTGCTGGACCACCCAGTCGGCGTCGCTCACCACGATCAGCACACCGCGGGGCTGGATGCTGCCCGGGACGTGGATCGGCTCGCGCTCGCAGTTGGACAGGTCGACCGGCGTGCCGGGTGCCAGGAAGTCGACCGCGGGATCGACGCCGGTCACGCCGGCACCTGGGCCGAGCTGGCGGCCGGTGCGCAGTGCTCGGCCAGCGCCTGAAAGGTCTCCCGGGCGGCGGCGACGATCCGGTCCACCTCGCCTCCCGCGGCGACGTGGGCTCGGGTGAACCGGCGGAAGGCCGCCCACATCGCCCCGGTCTCGGGGCCGTAGGGCGAGAAGGCGGCGATGCGCACGTCGGCGAGGGGAGGCAGCGTCGCCAGGTGCCGGTCGATGAACGTGCCGCCCAGGGTCGAGCCCTCCAGCACGTACAGCCGGCCCAGCGCCTCGTCGGTGCCGGTCACGGCCGGCAGCTGCGGGGCGTCGTCCGGGACGTCGGCGCCCAGGGCGCGCAGGTCCGCGGCGAAGAGGTCCGCCCGCCGGCGCCGGGGCCAGTCCACGGCGGCGGCGTCCGCCGGGCAGCGGGCCGCCCACTCGTCGAGGCCGTGCTCGGCGGCCACCCAGAAACCGTGCATCACGGCGAGCGCGCGGCCGAGCCGGTCGCGGTCCAGCCGGGGATCCAGCAGGTCCAGGGTGGCCTCGACCGCCTCGTGCTCGGCGGCCGTGCCGGTGCGCAGCCGCCGCAGGACGTCGCGGTCGCTGCGGTCGTCCTGGTGCTCTGTCGTGTCGTCCGCAGCCATCGGGTCCGAGCGTAGGTGACCGGGTCGGGTCAGGGGCGGTCGAGCCCGGAGAGGCGGGCCGCGCGCAGGCCGGCGTGCAGCAGCAGCCGGTCGTCCCCGTCGGTGAGGTCCAGCCCGGTGAGCTCGGTGATGCGGCCGAGGCGGTAGTACAGCGTCTGCCGGTGGATGCGCAGCGCCTCGGCCGTGCGCGCGGCGCTGCCGGCGGCGTCGAGGTAGGTCTCGGCGGTCTCCGTGAGCACCGGATCGGCCAGCAGCGGCAGCACCGCCGGATCGGGGCCGGGAAGGTCGCTGATCGCGCGCCAGGCGCCGAGCTCCGCCCAGTGGGCCACCGGCGAGAAGCGCGACACGGCTCCGGCCACCCGGGCCGCCGCGCGTGCCTCCCGCCACTGCGCGGCGAGCTGGCCGGTGCCCCGGCGCACGAGGGAGACACCGGCGGAGCTCCCCGCCGGCAGGGACCGGAGCGACGCGGCCGCCAGCGCGCCCGCCGGGCGGAGGTCACCGGCGGACGCCAGCGGAACGAGGACGGCCACCGCGGCGTCGGCTCCGGCAGCGTCGGACATGGGGGTGGCCACGGCCCCGGCCCCCGGGAGCCGCCAGCCGGCCGGGAGACCGCCGGCAGGGGAGAGCGCGACGAGCACCTGCGCGACGTCGTCGGTCAGGCGGTCGGCGAGCCGGCGCTCCGCCTGCGCCCGCGCTCCGGGGCGCCCACCCAGGGCGCCGGCGAGCGCCCGCCCCAGATCGTCCGGAGTCCGGTCGGCCAGCAGCCGACCGGCGGTGGCGGCCAGGTCCATCGCGCGGACGAGAGCCGGGTCGGCGTCGTCGTCGGGGTCGATCCGGCCGCCGTCGAGCAGCCACAGGTAGCCACGCGTGCGGTCCCCGTGCCGCACGGGCAGGACCAGTCGCGTGAGGATGCCCGACGCCGGGTCCGCGGGTGTGCGCAGCGGCCGGGTCGCCGCGGTGATGCCGAAGTCCTCGAAGCGGCGGCGGGTCTCCGGGGCCGATCCGCGGGTGAGGATCGACCGCGTGCGGACGGCGTCCATCGGATCGGCGCCGCTGTCGTCGTGGGCGCAGAACGCGAGCAGCGTGAAGTCGGCGTCCTCGAGGGTGGCCGGCGCGGCCAGCACCCGCGACACCTCGTCCACCAGGTCCTGCAGGTCGTCGCGCAGCGGTGCCACACCCTCTCGTCGTCTCGTACAGCTGTATGAGACCAGACGGCCGAAGTCCCGACATCTGTCCCTGGCCCCGACGGGTGGGGGTGCCTAGCGTTCGCGGTGTCCGGATCC
This sequence comes from Blastococcus sp. LR1, assembly GCF_020166105.1. Classification (GTDB taxonomy): domain Bacteria; phylum Actinomycetota; class Actinomycetes; order Mycobacteriales; family Geodermatophilaceae; genus Blastococcus. The sequence goes on along the minus strand of NZ_JAIUJY010000001.1, from coordinate 868,231 downwards.
GTCTGCCGAGGAGCTGTCGTGGTGCTGCAGAAGGCCCTGTTGGTCGCATCCCGGCGGCCCGGTCTCCGCGTCGCCGTCACCGGCACGCCGGCCACCCGGCGGGTCGTCGACCGGTTCGTCGCCGGGGAACACCTGGACGACGCGCTGCGGGCGGTCTCCGGGCTGCGCGCCGACGGCGTCGCGGTGACGCTCGACCACCTCGGCGAGGACGTCACCGACCGCGCGACCGCGCTGCGCACCCGCGACGCCTACCTCGCGCTGCTGGAGGGGCTGGCCCCGTTGGCGCTCGGCCCGGCGGCGGAGGTCTCGGTCAAGCTCTCGGCGTTCGGTCAGGCGCTGCCCGACGGCGGGCACGACGTCGCCCTGGAGCTGGTCCGCCCGGTCGTCGAGGCGGCCACGGCGATGGGCACCACGGTCACCCTCGACATGGAGGACTCCAGCACCGTCGACTCGACGCTGGCCGCGCTCGCCGAGCTGCGTAGGAAGCACCCCGGCACCGGGGCCGTGCTCCAGGCGATGCTGCACCGCACCGAGACCGATGCGGCGGCGCTGGCGGTCCGCGGGTCGCGGGTCCGGCTGGTCAAGGGCGCCTACGACGAGCCGGCCTCGGTCGCCCACCGGGGGAAGAAGGACGTCGACGCCGCCTACCTGCGCTGCCTGGAGGTCCTCATGGCCGGCGACGGGTACCCGATGGTCGGCTCGCACGACCCGGTGATCGTCACCCGGGCGCACGAGCTCGCCGCGCAGCACTCCCGCGCCGCCGACTCGTGGGAGGTGCAGATGCTCTACGGCATCCGTCCCGACGAGCAGCGCCGGCTGGCGGCCGCGGGCACCCGCGTGCGCGCCTACGTCCCCTACGGGGCCGATTGGTACGGCTACTTCATGCGCCGGCTGGCCGAGCGCCCGGCGAACGTCGCCTTCTTCCTCCGCTCGCTGATCACGAAGTCCTGAGAGGAACCCCCATGGACGCCGTCACCCGAGTTCCCGGCCCCCGCAACGAGCCGGTGCTCACCTATGCGCCGGGCACTCCCGAGCGCGACGAGCTGCAGCGGCGGCTGGCCGAGCTGGCCGCCGACCCCGTCGAGCTGACCAGCACGATCGGCGGCCGGCAGCGGATGGCCGCCGGCGAGCGGTTCGACGTCGTGCAGCCGCACCGGCACGCCGCCGTCCTCGGCACGGCGGCGCACGCCACCTCCGGCGACGCGCAGGACGCCGTCCGCTGCGCCAAGGAGGCCGCACCCGGCTGGTCGGAGCTCTCCTTCGACGACCGGGCGGCGGTGTTCCTCCGCGCCGCCGACCTGCTCGCCGGCCCGTGGCGGCAGACGCTGAACGCGGCCACGATGCTCGGCCAGAGCAAGACCGCGCAGCAGGCGGAGATCGACAGCGCCTGCGAGTTGATCGACTTCTGGCGCTGGAACGTGCACTTCGCCCGCGAGATCCTGGCCGAGCAGCCGGAGTCCTCGCCGGGGGCCTGGAACCGCAGCGACCACCGGCCGCTCGAGGGCTTCGTCTACGCGATCACGCCGTTCAACTTCACCGCGATCGCCGGCAACCTGCCCACCGCTCCGGCGCTGATGGGCAACTCCGTCGTCTGGAAGCCCGCGCCCACCCAGCAGTTCGCCGCGCACTTCCTCATGCGGCTGCTGGAGGAGGCCGGCCTGCCGCCGGGCGTCATCAACCTGGTGACCGGCGACGGCGTGGCGGTGTCGGAGGTCGCGCTGGCCGACCGCGACCTCGCCGGCATCCACTTCACCGGGTCGACGCCGGTCTTCCAGCACCTGTGGCGCACGGTGGGGGAGAACATCGCGAACTACCGCGGCTACCCCCGCATCGTGGGCGAGACCGGCGGCAAGGACTTCGTCGTCGCCCATCCCTCGGCCGACGTCGACGTGCTGCGCACCGCGCTGGTCCGCGGCGCCTTCGAGTACCAGGGGCAGAAGTGCTCCGCGGCCTCCCGGGCCTACGTGCCGCGGTCGGTCTGGGCGCGGATGCGCGACGACCTCGTCGGCGTCACCGAGTCCCTGACGATGGGCGACGTCACCGACTTCTCCAACTTCCTGGGCGCGGTCATCGACCGGAAGTCGTTCTCGAAGCTCTCGGGCGTGCTGGACCGGGTGGACGCCGACCCGTCGCTCTCGATCGTCGCGGGCGGCACCGCCGACGATCGCGAGGGCTTCTTCGTGCGGCCCACGATCATCGAGGGCACCGACCCCGGCCACGAGGTGTTCACCACCGAGTACTTCGGCCCGGTGCTGGCGGTGCACGTCTACGAGGACGCCGAGTACGACGCGGTGCTGACCCAGATGGAGTCGGCGGCGCCCTACGCGCTCACCGGCGCGGTCATCGCGCAGGACCGCACGGCGATCGCGCACGCGCAGAAGTTCCTCCGGCACGCGGCGGGCAACTTCTACGTCAACGACAAGCCGACCGGCGCCGTCGTCGGCCAGCAGCCCTTCGGTGGCGGGCGGGCCAGCGGCACGAACGACAAGGCCGGCGCGAAGCAGAACCTCACGCGCTGGACGTCGACCCGGTCGATCAAGGAGACGTTCGCACCGCCGACGGACCACACCTACCCGCACATGCAGTGACCGGGCGGCGTTCCGCCCCTGCTGATGATCAGCTGACCTGATCGTTAGGCGTCCTGGCTCACCACCGGTGCTGAGCCAGGACGCTTGATGATCAGCTCTCCTGATCAACAGCGCGGGGCCAGGTGAGGACGCCGTCGAGGAGGACGGCAGCCTCGGAGGGGCGGTGCGGGGCGAGCCGGCCGTCGGGCATGAGGTGGACGACGTCGCACCGGTGGGCCAGCACCGCGACGTCGGCGACGATCCGCCGGTGGCACCGCCACCAGACGCTCTCGCTGCACATCACCGCCACCGTGCGACCCTCCGCCTCGCGCAGCACCTCGTGCAGCCCCTCGGCGAACTCCGGCGTCCGGGTGTACGCCGCGTAGGCGGCGAACTGCGTGACGGTCCACCAGTCGTCGACCACCGGGGTGCCCTTCGGCAGCGAGCGACGCCCGCCCAGGCGTTCCTCCCAGCGGTAGCCGATGCCGACGGCCGGCAGCCACTCGGCGAGCGCTTCCCGGCGGACGTCGGGGTTGTTCCGGCTGCCCGGGAAGCGCCGCACGTCGACGACGAGCTCCACCCCGGCGGCCGTCAGGCGAGCGCCCAGGGGGTCGCGGTGCTCGGGGCCGTGCCCCACCGTCATCAGCGCCACGGGGCCTCCCTGCTCGGTGTCAGGGCAGGCGGGCGACCGCTGCCTGCAGCGAGCGGATGAAGAGGATCTCCTCGCCCGCCTTGCGCAACCAGATGCGCAGGCCCGCAGGGTCGTCGCGCTGGGAGTTGCGGAACTCGCCGAGCTTCCCCTGCCGGGTGCTCGCCTGCGCCCGTTGGGCGGTGGGCAGCACCCGCCCCTCGGCGCGGGCGATCACGGTCAGCCCCGCACCGACGTAGACGAGGTCGCGGACCTCGGTCCACTCGGCGAGGAGCGCGTCGACGGCGTCGTCCTCGCCCTCGGACAGGTGCTCCAGCAGCTTCTCGGCGCGGCGGCGGCCCTCGGCCTCGGCTTCCGGCGTGGTCATGCCACAACTGTGCCCCGGCCGGGCCGGCCGGGGCACAGGGGGTGCTTCCTCAGGCGTCGCGACGGCGGAAGGACAGGTACCCGGCGAGCAGGACGACGGCGACCTCGGCGCAGAACACCGCGAAGCCGACCCACGGGTCGAGCAGGTTCGGGTTGAACGACACCGGGGTGGCGATCGAGGCGCCCGCGTTCCCCGGCATGAGCTTGGACGTCCACTCGCCCCAGGCGCCGGGCAGCAGCATCACCATGGTGCCGACGACGAACACCAGCGCCAGCACGATCGACAGCGCCGCGGCGGTGTGCCGCACGAGCAGGCCGACGGCCGCCGCCAGCAGCCCGAGCCCGGCCATGTACAGGCCGCTGCCGAGGATCGACCGCAGCATGCCGTCGTCGGAGAGCGCCAGGCCGATGCCTTCCCGGTCGAGGAAGAAGTTGCCGCCCAGGTAGCCGGCGAGGGCGGTGACGACGCCGGCGACGAACAGCGTGCCGACGAGCACGATCGCCTTGGCCGCCAGGACCGCTCCACGCCGCGGGGTCGCGGCCAGCGTCGCGCGGATCATCCCGGTGCCGTACTCGCTGGTGACGGCCAGTGTGCCGAGCACGATCGCGGTGATCTGGGCGAAGGTCATGCCGAAGGTGATGAACGAGCCGGGGCTCTCGTCGGCCTCGCTGCTGGCCAGCCACTCGGCGTTGGTCGCGCAGATCAGCACGGTCAGGCCGGCGCCGAGGAGGAAGAGCATCGCCGTCGCCCACATCGTCGAGCGGACGGTCCAGAACTTGATCCACTCGGCCCGCAGCGTCTCGGCGAAGCCGGGGGAGCGCACGCCCGGGATGTGCCGGTCCGGGTCGAGGTGGACGGTCGTGTCGGTCGCGGTGACGGTCATGCGGGGATCCCGGTGGGAGTGGACGCGGAGTACTCCACGCTGTCGGCGGTCAAGGTCATGAAGGCCTCCTCGAGGGAGGAGCGGACGAGCGTGAGCTCGTGCAGCAGCAGCCCGTTGCTCCCGACCAGCTCGCCGATGCCGGCGGCGTCGAGGCCCTGGACCCGGAGCTCCTGGTCCTGCACCTCGACCTCGAGTCCGGAGCGGCGCAGGAGGTCGGCGACCTCGCCCCGCTGGGGGCTGGCGACCCGCACGTAGGACGCGGCGTGCTCGGCGATGAACTGCGACATCGAGCAGTCGGCGAGGATGCGGCCACGGCCGACGACGACGAGGTGGTCGGCGGTCAACGCCATCTCGGACATGAGGTGGCTGGAGATGAAGACGGTGCGGCCCTGCGCCGCCAGTTCGCGGGCGAGGGTGCGCACCCAGCGGATGCCCTCCGGGTCCAGCCCGTTGACCGGCTCGTCGAGGACGACGACCGGCGGGTCGCCCAGCAGTGCGACGGCGATGCCCAGCCGCTGGCCCATGCCGAGGGAGAACTTGCCGACGCGCTTGTCCGCGACGGCCTCCAGCCCGACGAGGCCGAGCACCTCGTCGATCCGGGCGCGGGGGATGCCGTTGCTGGCGGCCAGCCAGCGCAGGTGGTCGCGTGCCGAGCGGCCCGGGTGCAGCGCCCGCGCCTCGAGCAGGGCGCCGACCTCGCGCAGCGGCGCGGAGTACTCCTGGTAGCGCCGTCCGTTGACGGTGACGCTGCCGGAGGTGGGGCGGTCCAGGCCGAGGATCATCCGCATCGTCGTCGACTTGCCGGCACCGTTGGGGCCGAGGAAGCCGGTGACCCGGCCGGGCTCGACGGTGAACGTGACGCCGTGGACGGCGGTCGTGGCGCCGTAGGTCTTGGTGAGGCTCCGGGCGGTGATCACGTGATCGCCCGGCGGCCGGTCGGGGGAGGAGTCATGCCGGAAGCCTGTCGGCGGGCCGGCCCGGCAACCATCGGGGAGCGCCCTGATCGGACCCTGAACAGTCCCTGACGGCTCAGTCGCCGCGGGACGGGGGAGCACCCGGGCGCAGCTCGCGCCGCAGCGCCCGTGCGGCGGCCTGACCTGCACGGTTGGCCCCGATGGTGCTGGCCGAGGGGCCGTAGCCGACCAGGTGCACCCGCGGCTCACCGACCACCTGGGTGCCGTCGAGGCGGAACCCCTCGCCCGGTCCGCGCAGGTGCAGCGGGGCCAGGTGGTTCACCGCGGCCCGGAAGCCGGTGGCCCAGAGGAGGACGTCGGCGCGCTGGAAGCTGCCGTCCGCCCAGGCGACGCCGTCCTCGGTGATCCGATCGAACATCGGCAGCCGTTCGAGGACTCCGCGCTCGAGCCCGTCGGCGATGTAGGGGGTGGAGACCAGCAGCCCGGTGAGGCCGACGACGCTGCCCGGCCGGCGACCCTCGCGGACCGCCTCCTCGACCCTCGCGACCACCTCGCGGCCCGCGTTCTCGTCGAACACGCCCTCCCGCCACACCGGGGGCCGACGGGTCACCCACGTCGTCGAGGTGACCCGGGAGATCTCGCCGAGCAGCTGGGTGGCCGACGCGCCGCCGCCGACCACCACGACGTGCTGCCCGCGGAACTCCTCGGCGGTCCGGTAGTCGACGGTGTGCAGCTGGCGGCCGCGGAACTGCTCCTGCCCCGGATAGCGGGGGACGAACGGCCGCGTCCAGGTACCGGTCGCGTTCACCACGGCCCGCGCCGTCCAGCTGCCGCGGTCGGTCTCCAGGCGGAACCGGCCGTCGTCGGTCCGGCGGACGGCGGCGACCCGGACCGGCCGGACGACGGGCAGCTCGAAACTCCGCTCGTACTCGGCGAAGTAGGCGGGCACCGACCGCACGGCCGGGGCGCGGTCGTCGTCGGGTGCGAACGGGAGGCCGGGCAGGTCGTGCACCCGGTGCGTCGTGCCGAGGGTCAGCGACGGCCAACGGTGCTGCCAGGCCCCACCCGGAGCGGGCTCGCCGTCGAGGACGACGAAGCCGGTCCCGCGGTCGAAGCCCTGCCGTGCCAGCGCCCAGGCCGTGGACAGCCCCGCCTGACCGGCGCCGATCACCGCGACGTCGACGTCGACGTCGTCGGGGAGGGCGGGCGTGCTGGTCACACCGGCAGCAACCCTCCGCAGAGCTGCGCACTTCCCCCCGTGGACGGCTCGTCCGGTCTTTCGTGGCACGGGACGAAAAGACTTCCGGATGATACCGACCGGCCGGTATGGTCCGGCGACTCAGTGAGCGAACGGGGAGGCACGCCCATGACGGGGTCGAGCGCACGGGGGTCGGGCGCAGAGGGTCGGAGCGCGCTGGATCAGAGCCTCACCAGGTCGGAACCGCTGGGGGTCCGCTGGTTCGTCGCGGTGGAGCTGCTCCGCCGCTGCTCAGCGGTGCGACCGGAGTTCGGCGCAGGCGAGCGCCTCGACGTGGCGACCGTGGCGCAACTCGAGCAGGCCCGCTCCCGGGGGCTGGGCATCGCGGTGCTCGCGCGCGACCGGGAGTTCTACGGCGACGACGCCGACTGGCTGGTCGACAGGTGGATCGAGTGCGAGACCCTCGACCCCGCGGCCGTCGTCGCTGCCCTGGGGCGGCTGCCCGGAACCGTCGCCGCCGTGACGACCGCCGTCGACGGCTTCCTGCAGTCGACCGCCCTCGCGGCACGCGCCCTCGGGCTGCGGGGCCCCACCCCCGGAACCCCCGCGCTGGTCAACGACGAGATCGTGCTCCGCGCGGCGATGGTCGAGGCCGGGGTCGCCGTCGCGCCCTGGGTGTCGGTGGGCACCGCCGAGGCCGCCCTCACCTCGGCCCTCGGCTACCCCGTCGTCGTCGCGCCCGTGGACGCCGCCCGGCGGTACGACGTCGCGATCGTCGCCGACGACGGCGAGCTGCGCGCGCTCGCCGCCCAGCACGTCCGACGCGCGACCTACGCCCGAGGACTGCGCCCCCGGCACCGGCTCCTCGTCGAGCAGTACGTCGACGGCCCCCGCTTCGCGGCCGACGGCTACGTCGTCGACGGGCGGCCGGTGGTGCTGGCGTGGTCCGAGCAGGTCATGACGCCGCCGCCGGAGTTCACCGAGCTGGCCATGACGGCGACGCGCCGGCCCCCGGCCGCCGGTGCCTCCGCGTTCGTCGCCGCCGCGGTCGCCGCGTCGGGGTACGACTGCGGCCTGTTCCACCTGGAGTTCGTGCTCGGGCCGGCGGGACCGATGCTGACCACGCTGCACGCGCGCCCGGCCGCCTCGGGTGCCCAGTTCTGCGTGGACCGCGTCAGTGGCGTGGACACCGCGGAGGTTGCGGTGGCCCTGCTGCTGGGCGAGCCGGTCCCGGCGGAGCGGCCGGCGCGGGCCGAGGAGGCGTGCACGCGCATGGTCCTCCTGTCGCACTCGGCGGGGAGAGTGCGTCAGGTGTCGGGCGTGCGCGACGGCGCCGCGATCCCGGGCTTCCTGGTGGCCGAGGTCTTCGCCGACGTGGGCGCCGAGACCGAGGCGCCCGGGACACCGACCGGCTACCTCGGGCACGTGATCGCCGCCGGCTCGACGCCCGAGCAGTCGCGGCGCCGGGCGGCCTACGTCCTCGACGGCATCCACGTCGACGTCGAGGTGCTGCAGCCCGTCTGATGCGCAGGGCTTGGAGGCGCACGTGAACGACGAAGCGGCCCCTCCCCGGAGGGAGGAGCCGCTTCGTCGATCCTGGTGCGCCATCAGGGACTCGAACCCCGAACCCGCTGATTAAGAGTCAGCTGCTCTGCCAATTGAGCTAATGGCGCGGTGCACCGGCTGGCCGGGCAACGAGAGAGAACGATACCAGTGCGGTGCGGTGGACATGGCAGGTGTCCGGGGAGTGCTTCGCCACACGTGGCAGCCGACGGAGTGTCAGATCTTTGTGGACACTGATGAGGACGAGCTCGTCCCGGGTGGGACGAGGCGGGGGAATGAGGAGTCGGTGCAGGTGCGACGGACAGCCGCGATGATCGCCGCGGGGACGCTGGTCTTCCTGGCCGGGTGCAGCGGGGACGACGCCGGGAAGTCCGCTGAGCCCGCCGCCGAGGCCGAGCCGGCGACCATCGAGCTCGCGGTCGCCGACGGGTCGGTCGACGTCTCCCCGGTCGTCCCGCTGGAGATCTCGGTGGACGGCGGTGAGCTCGGCGAGGTCACGGTGACCGACGCGGGCGGCGCCCCCGTCGCGGGTGCGGTGGCCCCGGCGGCCGACGAGGAGCCGGCCGCCGGTGAGGAGGCTGCGGAGGAACCGGCCGAGGACGCACCCGCCGGTCAGGTCTGGGTGCCGGAGACGCCGCTGGCCTACGGCACCAGCTACACGCTGACGGCCACCGCCACGAACGACGACGACGAGGAGGCGACGGCGACGTCGACCTTCACCACCGTCACCCCGGAGAACGTCACCACCCCCTCGGTCGGCCCGCTCGACGGGCAGACCGTCGGCGTCGGCATGCCGATCCGCGTCTACTTCGAGGACCCGGTCGCCGACAAGGCCGCTGTCGAGAGCCACCTCGAGGTCACCAGCACCACGCCCACCGACGGCGTGTGGAGCTGGCTCGACGACTCCGAGGTGCACTTCCGCCCGTCGGAGTACTGGCCGGCCAACATCGAGGTCACCCTCGACGCCAACCTGTACGGCGTGAACTTCGGCGAGGGCATGTGGGGCGAGAAGGACCGCACGGTCTCCTTCTCCATCGGTGAGCGCCACGTGTCGATCGCCGACGCCGCGACGCACACCATGGAGGTCTTCGACGGCGACCAGCTGGTGCAGACCTACCCGATGAGCGCGGGAGGCCCGGACTTCCCGAGCCGCAACGGCCCGCACGTCGTCACCGAGCTCAACCGCAACCGGGTGATGGACTCCAGCACCTACGGCACCCCGGTCGACAGCCCGAACGGCTACCGCACGCCGGTCGAGTACGCGGTCCGGCTGTCCAACAACGGCGAGTTCGTGCACGCCGCGCCGTGGTCGGTGGGCCAGCAGGGCCGGGAGAACGTGTCGCACGGCTGCATCAACCTCTCGACCGAGCGCGCCGCGTGGTTCTACAACTTCTCGCAGCCCGGCGACGTCGTGGAGATCAGGAACTCGGAAGGGCCCGCCCTCTCCGCGGCCGACGGGGACATCTACGACTGGGCGATCCCGTGGGACGAGTGGCAGGCCGGCAGCGCCCTGAAGTGATCATCGGCAGGCCGGCGGCGTTTCCTCGGCTGTGACGCCGGGCACCCACGACCCGACTTCAGAGGAGGGGTTGCCGTGGAGACCTGGCAGATCGTGCTCATCGTCGCCGTCGTGCTGGTACTGCTCGCGCTGCTGGCGCTGGCGCTGATGAAGCGGGGCCGCGTCGCGAAGGCGCGCCGCGAGGCGCAGCACCGCGAGCAGGCGCGCGACAACCTGCAGGAGGCCCAGATCCGGGCCGCCCGCGCGGACAAGGAGCAGGCGCTCGCCGAAGAGCAGGCCGCGGCGGCCCGGCGCGAGATGGCCGAGGTCCAGGAGCGTGCCGCGCTGACCGAGCAGGAGGCCCGGGAGCGGGCAGCCCGGGCGGACGAGGACCGGAGTGCGGCCGAGAAGCTGCGCAGCGAGGCCCAGCGCCTCGCACCGGGCCTCACCCCGGACGGACAGCACCCGCAGCACGGCACCACCGACGGGGGCGCGACTCGCCGCTGAGTTCCGCCGGCCCGCCCGGTCTACCTTCCGAGAACCGTCGACTCGGAGGGTGTCATGACCGATCTGCTGGCCATCGGAACGCGCAAGGGGCTGTGGCTGGCCCGCAGCGAGGACGGGCGCCGCACCTGGACGCTGGACGGCCCGCACCTCCTCGCCCAGGAGGTCGCGGCCGTCTGCGTGGACACCCGGCGGGCGAACCCGCGGGTCCTCGCCGGGATCCAGTACGGCCACTGGGGACCGACCGTCATGTGGTCCGACGACCTCGGGGCGAGCTGGCACGAGACCGACTCCGGCGCGATCCGGTTCCCCGAGGACACCGGTGCGGCGCTGGAACGCGTCTGGCAGCTGCGCCCGGACTCCGCCGACCGGCCCGACGTCGTCTGGGCGGGCTGCGAGCCGCACTCGCTGTGGCGCAGCACCGACGGCGGGTGCAGCTTCTCCCTCGTCCGCGGCCACTGGGACCACCCGCACCGGCCGACCTGGGAGCCCGGCGGCGGTGGGGGAGCGGTGCACACGATCCTGCCCGACCCGGCGTCGGACCGGGTGACGATCGCGATGAGCACCGGCGGCGTCTACGTCAGCGAGGACGGCGGCGAGCGGTGGGAGCCGCGCAACCGCGGGATCACCGCGCCCTTCCTGCCCGAGCCGCCGGAGTACGGCCAGTGCGTGCACAAGGTCGCCGTCGACGCGGCCGGACCGGACACCCTGGTCGCCCAGAACCACTTCGGCGTCTTCCGCACCGAGGACGCCGGCCGGAACTGGACCTCGATCGCCGACGGGCTCCCCGCCGACTTCGGCTTCCCGATCGCCGCGTCGCCGTCGGCACCCGGCACCGCGTGGGTCGTGCCGTTGGTCGCCGACATGCAGCGGGTGCCGCCGGCCGGGCGACTGCGCGTGCACCGCACCCGGGATGCCGGCGCCAGCTGGTCCGAGTCCGCGACAGGACTGCCCGACGCCTCGTGGACGGCCGTGATGCGCGATGCCTTCTGCGTGGACGAGGCCGATCCGACGGGCGTCTACGTGGGCACCCGCGACGGCTGCGTCTACGCCAGCGCCGACGAGGGCGAGTCGTTCGCGGTGGTGGCCGAGCACCTGCCCGACGTCCTGTGCGTCCGCGCGGTGCAGCTGCCGTGACCGTCCAGGTGGTGCTGCCGGGCGTGCTCGCCGACCTGGCCGGCGGGTGCAAGCACCTCGACGTCGACCCGTCGGGGGGCACCCTCGCCGACGTGCTGGACGAGCTGGCGATCCGCCATCCGATGCTCGGCAGGCGGCTGCGGGACGAGACCGGCCGGGTGCGGCGGTTCGTGAACGTCTACGTCGACGGCGACGACGTCCGCTACCTCGCCGGGCTCTCCACGACCGTGCGCGACGGGGCGCAGGTGCAGGTGCTGCCGTCCGTGGCCGGAGGCTGAGCGCGGAGGTGGGTCAGAGCGAGGCGAGCTGGTTGCAGTCCGGGCAGAGCTGCTGCTGCTCGTAGCCCTCCGGCGGCCAGGGGAGCTGCTCGTCGACGGAGACGTACGCGCCGCACAGCGCCTTGCGGCTCTGCCCGCCGACCCGGCCGATGGTGGCGTGCGCCGGGCCGATCTGGCGGGGCTGGAGGCCCTCTGCGCCGAAGGAGCCGACCATCACGACCGCGTGTGCCGTGCCGTACGCGTAAACGGTGGTCATGGACCCAGGGTCCGAGGCGGCACGCCGCGAGGCCAGCACCGCCGGGTGCGTGTTCGGCGCATCCGCCCCACCCGTCCCGCGCGTCCCCTCGCCGTGCGCGGATCGTGTTATCCGGGGTTCTCCACCTCGGAGTCGACGATCTCCCGCAGTGCCCGGACGTGTCCGGCGTAGGCACGCGCCCCCTCGCGGGTGAGCGAGAGCCACAGGCGGCTCCGGCCGTCCCGGACGGCGCGTTCCTGCTGCACGTAGCCGGCCTCGACCAGGTGAGCGAGCTGCTTGCTGAGCGCGGACTTCGACAGGCCGAGCCGGTCCTGGAGGACGCCGAACTCGATGCTCTGCGCGGCGCTGAGCATCGCGCAGATCCGCAGGCGCTGCGGCGCATGGATGACCTCGTCGAAGGCGACCGTCTCAGCGGCCATCGCCGTAGATCTTCACGTAGCGGTACCCGGTGACCAGGACGACCGAGGCGGCGACGGCGGCGCCGACCAGGAACACCCACCGGGCGCCGGTCGTCTCGTCGAGCGCCAGGCACAGCAGGTAGGTGCCCGAGGTCCCCAGCAGGAACGGGACCATGTCCGCGAGCCGCGGGGTGACCCAGGAGACGCCGTCGCGGTTGAGCCAGTACCGGTGCCCGAGTCCGCCCGCGCCGGCGGCGATGGCCACGATCCCCACCAACTGGGTCATCCGGCCGGCGTCGGAATCCGGGAGCAGCTGCACCAGGTGGAGGCCGGCGATCGCGGCGGCCATGACGACGAAGAACCAGTAGGGGATGGGCGGGTAGCGCACTGCGTCCTGGTCCTCGGCGAGCTGTCGCAGCGACTCGCGCGCCTCGTCCGGTGTGGGGGAGGGCCCAGCAGGGGTTTCCATGCAGGAAACAGTAGCGCACTGTTTCCTGCATGGAAACCCTCGGCGTCAGGAGGAGTAGATCTTCTCCACCTCGGGAGCGAACTCCTTCATGACCACCGACCGCTTGAGCTTCAGCGACGGCGTCAGCTGCCCGCCCTCGACCGTCCACTCGACGGGCAGGATGGCGAACGAGCGGATCGACTCCGCGCGCGACACCTGCGCGTTGGCCTTGTCGACGGCGGCCTGGATCTCTGCCACGAGCTCCGGGTCGTCCACCAGGTCGGTCACCGCCGTCCCGGTCGGGCGGCCCTTCGACTCCAGCCAGCCCGGCAGCGCCTCGGCGTCCAGGGTGATCAGGCAGCCGATGTAGGGCCGGTTGTCGCCGACGACGATGCACTGGCTCACCAGCGGATGCGCCCGGATCTTGTCCTCCAGGGTGGCGGGGGAGACGTTCTTCCCGCCCGAGGTCACGATGATCTCCTTGATCCGGCCGGTGATCGTCACGTAGCCCTCGTCGTCGAGGACCCCGATGTCGCCGGTGGCGAACCAGCCGTCGCGCATCGTCTCGGCCGTCGCGGTCGGGTTGTTCCAGTAGCCGCGGAACACCTGCGGGCCGCGCACGAGGATCTCGCCGAGGTCGTCGATGCGCACCGCCGAGCCGGGGGCGGCACGCCCGACGGTGCCGACCTTCAGCGCCTCCGGACCGCTGACGGTGGCCGGGCCGGCGGTCTCGGTGAGGCCGTAGCCCTCGAGGATGGTGACGCCGATGCCGCGGAAGAAGTGGCCCAGGCGCTCGCCCAGCGGGGCGCCGCCGGACAGCGCGTACTGCACCTTGCCGCCCATGGCCGCCCGGAGCTTGCCGTAGACCAGCGCGTCGAAGAGCTTGTGCTGCAGGTTCAGCCCGAGCCCCGCGCCACCGGTGTCCTGCGCCTTCGACCAGGCGACGGCCACGCCCTCGGCGCGGTCGAAGATCGCACCCTTGCCGCCGGCGACCGCCTTCTGCCGCGCGCCGTTGTAGACCTTCTCGAAGACGCGCGGAACGGCGACCAGGAACGTCGGCTGGAATGTGCCCAGATCGGCCAGCAGCGAGACCAGATCGCCGGTGTGCCCCAGTCGGGCGCCGTTCTGGATGCAGCCGACCTCGATGATCCGGGCGAAGACGTGGGCCAGTGGGAGGAAGAGCAGCGAGCTCCCGCCCTCGGCGGCCATGGCGGGGATGACCGACGGCGCGAGCTCGGCGACGTAGAGCAGGTTGCCGTGCGTGAGCTCGCAGCCCTTGGGTCGGCCCGTCGTCCCCGACGTGTAGATGATCGTCGCCAGGCTCTCGGTGCTCAGCGTCGCGCGTCGCTCGTCGAGCACGGAGTCGCCCACCTCGCCGGCGCGCGCGGCGACGGCGTCCAGGTCACCGGACTCGATCTGCCACACCTCGCGCAGGCCTGGCAGGTCGGCGCGCACCGACTCCACCAGCGACTGGTGCACCGCGGTCTCGACGACGACGGCGACCGCGCCGGAGTCCGAGAGGATCCACTGCGCCTGCTCGGGCGACGACGTCTCGTAGATCGGCACGCCCACACCGCCGGCAGCCCAGATCGCGTAGTCGGCCAGGGTCCACTCGTAGCGGGTCTTGCTGAGGATGCCGACGCGGTCGCCGGGTCCCACGCCCGCTGCCACCATCCCGCGGGCCAGTGCGGTCACCTGTTGCGCGAACTCGCGGCTGGTGACCGGCGCCCAGGTGCTCCCGGTGTTGCGGCTCAGGGCGACCCGGTCGGGGTGCTCGGCGGCGTTCCGGGTGACCGCGTCGGACAGCGCGGCGTCGTCCGGGATCTGGAAGGTGGCGGGGCTGGAGTACTCCTGCATCAGGTGGGCTCCTCGGGGCTGAAGGCACGCCACGACGGTGTGACGTAGATCGCGAAGATACAGAACACATGGTCTGTATGTTCGGGTTTCTGGCGCGGTGATCGCCGGAGCTCTGCGACCCCCTGGAGGTACCTGTGCAGTCCGCGCTCTACGAGGCCGACCACGAGGCGTTCCGCGCCATGGTGCGCGACTTCCTGGCCAAGGAGGCAGTTCCGCACCAGGCCGCCTGGGAGGAGGCCGGCGTCGTCGACCGCTCGGTCTGGATCAAGGCCGGCGAGCAGGGGCTGCTCGGCATGGAGGTGCCTGAGGAGTTCGGCGGTGGCGGGGTCAAGGACTTCCGCTACAACGCAGTCCTGGCCGCGGAGATCACCCGGGCCGGTGCCAGCGGCCTCGGCTTCACCCTGCACAACGACGTCATCGCGCCGTACCTCCTCGACCTCACCACCGACGAGCAGAAGGCGCGCTGGCTGCCGAGGTTCGTGAGCGGCGAGCTGATCACCGCCATCGCCATGACCGAGCCCGGTGCCGGTTCGGACCTGCAGGGCCTGCAGACCTCGGCCCGCCGGGACGGCGACGACTGGGTGCTCAACGGCTCGAAGACCTTCATCACCAACGGCATCAACGCCGATCTCGTCATCGTGGTCGCCAAGACCGATCCCGAGGCCGGTGCCCGCGGCTTCTCACTGCTGGTCGTCGAGCGGGGCATGCCCGGCTTCGAGCGCGGCCGCAACCTGGAGAAGGTCGGCCTCAAGGCGCAGGACACCGCCGAGCTGTTCTTCGACGACGTCCGGGTGCCCGCGGAGAACCTGCTCGGCACCGAGGGGCACGGCTTCTTCCACCTGATGAACAACCTGCCGCAGGAGCGGTTGTCGATCGCCGCTGTCGCCGTCGCCGCGGCCCGCTTCATCCTCGACACCACCGTCGACTACTGCAAGGAGCGGACGGCGTTCGGCAAGCCGATCGGGAAGTTCCAGAACACCCGCTTCGAGCTCGCCGAGATGCACACCGAGGTGTCGATCGCCGAGACCTACCTCGAGAAGGCGATCCTCGAGCACAACGCCGGCCGCTTCACCGCCGAGGACGCCGCCATGGCGAAGTGGTGGACGACGGAGCTGCAGAAGCGCGTCGTCGACCGGTGCCTGCAGCTGCACGGGGGCTACGGCTACATGCTCGAGTACCCGGTGGCCAAGGCCTACCTCGACTCCCGCATCCAGACCATCTACGGCGGGACGACCGAGATCATGAAGGAGATCGTCGGCCGCTCGCTCGGCGTCTGACCCCCGCTTCCCGCAGGGCCGAAACGGCCATGGTGAGCCCCCATCCCCATCGTTCGAGAGGACCCGTATGACCGCCGAGGCGTTCATCTACGACGCCGTGCGCACCCCGCGCGGCAAGGGCAAGAAGACCGGGTCGCTGCACTCGGTCAAGCCGATCAGCCTGACCACCGGCCTCATCGACGCCGTCCGCGACCGCAACCCGGGCCTGGACACGAACCTGGTCGACGACATCGTCCTGGGCGTCGTCTCACCGGTCGGCGAGCAGGGCTCGGTCATCGCCCGCACGGCTGCGCTCGCCGCCGGCCTGCCGGAGACCGTCGCCGGCGTGCAGATCAACCGGTTCTGCGCCAGCGGCCTGGAGGCCGTGAACATGGCCGCGCAGAAGGTCCGCTCCGGCTTCGAGGATCTGGTGTTCGCCGGCGGCGTCGAGTCGATGTCGCGCGTGCCGATGGGTTCCGACGGCGGCGCGTGGGCGATGGACCCCGAGACCGCGGCCCGCACCGGCTTCGTGCCGCAGGGCATCGGCGCCGACCTGATCGCCACCCTGGCCGGCTGGACCCGTGAGGACGTCGACGCCTATGCCGCCGAGTCGCACGCCCGTGCGGCCAAGGCCTGGTCCAACGGCTACTTCGACCGCTCGGTCGTCCCGGTGACGGACACGAACGGCACCGTCGTCCTCGACGCCGACGAGCTGGTCCGCCCGGGCACGACCGTGGAGTCGCTCGCCGGCCTGCCCTCGGCGTTCGCCGGCATCGGCGACATGGGCGGCTTCGACGCGGTGGCGCTGAACAAGTACCACTCGGTCGAGCGGATCGAGCACGTGCACACCGCCGGCAACTCCAGCGGCATCGTCGACGGCGCCGCGCTCACCGTCATCGGCACCGAGGAGGCCGGCACCCGCCACGGGCTGACCCCGCGGGCCCGCATCCTGAGCACCGCCGTCTCCGGCGCCGACCCGGTGATCATGCTGACCGGTCCGGCGCCGGCCACCTTCAAGGCGCTGGCCAAGGCCGGCCTGACCGTCGACGACATCGACCTGGTCGAGATGAACGAGGCGTTCGCCGCCGTCGTCCTGCGGTTCATGGCCGACACCGGCTTCGACCACGAGCAGGTCAACGTCAACGGTGGCGCGATCTCGATGGGGCACCCGCTGGGTGCCACCGGCGCGATGATCCTGGGCTCGCTCGTCGACGAGCTCGAGCGCCGCGACCTGCGGTACGGCCTGGCCACCCTGTGCGTCGGCGGCGGCATGGGCATCGCCACCGTCGTCGAACGCGTCTGAGCGCGAAGTCTGAGGAGACCCCGAATGTCTGAGAGCACCATCCGCTGGGAGCAGGACTCCGACGGCGTCGTCGTCCTCACCCTCGACGACCCCTCGTCGTCGGCGAACACGATGAACGACGCGTACGTCGCCTCGATGGGCGAGACCATCGACCGGCTCGTCGCCGAGAAGGAGTCGGTGCGCGGCGTCGTCGTCACCAGCGCGAAGAAGACCTTCTTCGCCGGCGGCAACCTCGGCAGCCTGATCCAGGCCACCCCCGAGTCGAAGGACGCCGTCCTCGCGCAGGTCACGCTGGTGAAGAGCCAGCTCCGCCGCCTGGAGACCCTCGGCGTCCCGGTCGCCGCGGCGATCAACGGAGCCGCTCTCGGCGGTGGCCTGGAGATCGCGCTCTCCTGCCACCACCGCGTCGTCCTCGACGACCCGAAGGTCAAGCTGGGCCTGCCCGAGGTCACCCTCGGCCTGCTGCCCGGTGGCGGCGGGATCGTCCGCACGGTGCGGCTGCTCGGCCTGACGACTGCGCTGCTCGAGCTGCTCCTGCAGGGCTCCCAGCTGCGGCCGGAGAAGGCGCTGAAGCTCGGGCTGGTGCACGAGCTGGCGGCCGACCGGGACGAGCTCGTGGCCAAGGCCCGCGCCTGGGTCCTCGCCAACCCCGACGCCGCTCAGCCGTGGGACACCAAGGGCTACAAGGTGCCCGGTGGCACCCCGTCGTCGCCGTCGCTGGCCTCGACCCTGCCGGCCTTCCCGGCCAACCTGACCAAGCAGCTCAAGGGCGCGCCCTACCCGGCGCCCTACGCGATCCTCTCCGCCGCGGTGGAGAGCCTGCAGGTCGACGTGGACACCGCGTTCACCGTCGAGGGCCGCTACTTCGTCGACCTGGTCACCGGCCAGATCTCGACGAACATGATCCAGGCGCTGTGGTTCGACCTCAACGCCATCAACGGCGGCGCCTCGCGTCCATCGGGCCCGGAGAAGTACTCGGCCACCACGGTCGGCGTGCTCGGTGCCGGGATGATGGGCGCGGGCATCGCGCACTCGTTCGCCAAGGTCGGCGTCGAGGTCGTGCTCAAGGACGTCAGCACCGAGGCGGCGCAGAAGGGCAAGGCGCACGTCGAGGGACTCGTGGGCAAGCAGGTCTCCCGCGGGCGCATGACGCAGGAGAAGGCCGACGCCTTCCTCGCGCGGATCACCCCGACCGGCGACGCCGCCGACCTCGCCGGCTGCGACGTCATCGTGGAGGCGGTGTTCGAGGACCAGGCGCTCAAGCACCGGGTGCTCAGCGAGGCCGAGGCCAACGCGCTGCCAGACGCGCTGCTGGCGTCCAACACCTCGACGCTGCCGATCACCGGCCTCGCCGAGGGCGTGCAGCGGCCGGCCGACGTCGTCGGCATGCACTTCTTCTCTCCGGTGGACAAGATGCCGCTCGTCGAGCTGATCGTGGGGGAGCGGACCTCCGACGAGGCCCTGGCCCGCGCCTACGACGTCGTCCGGCAGATCGGCAAGACGCCGATCGTCGTCTCCGACAGCCGCGGCTTCTTCACCAGCCGGGTGTTCGGCACGATGGTGCTCGAGGGCGCCTCGCTGCTCGCCGAGGGCCTCGCGCCGATGAGCATCGAGCGCGCGGCGCTGCAGGCCGGCTTCCCGGCCGGGCCGCTCACCCTGCTCGACGAGGTGTCGCTGACCCTGCCGCTGAAGATCAACGAGGAGGCGGCCAAGGCCGGCGCCACCCAGGAGCACCCGGGCATCGCCGTGCTGCGGGCGCTGGTCGAGCAGGGCCGCACCGGCAAGTCCGCCGGTCAGGGCTTCTTCGACTGGCGGCCGGAGAAGCGGGTGTGGAGCGGGCTGACCGAGCTGTTCCCGGCTCGTGACTCCGACGATGGCACCGCCGTGCCGTTCGCCGACGCGCAGGAGCGGCTGTTGTTCATCATGGCGATCGAGACGGCGCGCTGCGTCGAGGAGAAGGTCCTCACCTCGGTGGAGGACGCCAACATCGGCTCGATCATGGGCATCGGCTTCCCCCCGCTCTACGGCGGCGTGCTCCAGTACGTCGACCAGTACGCGGGCGGCGTGGCCGGGTTCGTGGCGCGCGCCGACGAGCTGGCCGACGCCTACGGCGAGCGGTTCCGTCCGCCTGCGATCCTGCTCGAGCGGGCCGTCCCGGCCGGCAGCCTCCGGGCCTCGCTGGCCGGTCAGGCGTCGAGCTGACCGAGATCATCGCCCCGACCCGCCCGCCGCTCCGCCGCACCCAGGCGGAGCGGCGGGCGGTCACCCGGGACGCGCTGGTGCGGGCGACCGTCGACGCGCTCGTCGAGCTCGGGTACGCCCGCACCACCACGCAGGAGGTGCAGCGCCGGGCCGGGGTGTCCCGCGGTGCGCTGACCCACCACTTCACCTCGAAGGCCGAGCTCCTGCTGGCCGCCGTCGACCACCTCTACGAGGAGTTCAGCGCGAGCGTCCGGCAGGCGGCCGCCGAGCTCCCCGCCGACTCCGCGCTGCGCATCCGGCTCGGCGTGGAGGTGATCTGGGAGCGATTCCACGGTCCGCTGTTCGTCGCCGCGATGGAGCTCTGGGGCGCCGCGCGGACCGACCCCGAGCTGCGCGCAGCGCTGCTGCCGCACGAGCGCCGGCTCAACGGGCAGCTGCGGGCGCTGTCGATGGAGGTGTTCGGCGAGCGGGTGGCCGGGCACCCGCGGGCCGAGGCGGTCTACCAGGTGCTGCTCACCTCGATGCGCGGGCAGGCGCTCACCTACTCGCTGCAGCCGGACGCACCCCGCACCGGCCCGCACCTGGAGCACTGGGCGACGATCGTCGAGGCCTTCACCGCCGCTCCCTGACCTCGGAGGTCAGGCGAGCAGGCGCTTGCTGATGACCTCGTTCATGATCTCGTTCGTCCCGCCGCCGATGCCCAGGATCCGGGCGTCCCGGTAGTGCCGCTCGACCTCGGACTCCCGCATGTAGCCCATGCCGCCGTGGATCTGCACCGCCTCGTTCACGACGAAGTCACTGGCGTTGACGGCGGTGTTCTTGGCCATCGAGACCTCGGTGACGACGTCGTCGCCGGCCAGGTGCCGCAGCAGGACCGTGCGCGTGTAGGTGCGGGCGACGTCGACCTGGCGGGCCATCTCGGCCAGCTTGTGCCGGATCACCTGGCGCGCGGTCAGCGGCCGGCCGAACGTCTCCCGCTGACGGGCCCACTGCACGGTCAGGTCCAGGCAGCGGGCGGCGGTGGCGTAGGCCTGCACGGCCAGGCTCAGCCGTTCGGACTGGAACTGCCGCATGATCTGGAGGAAGCCGCTGTTCTCCGGGCCGACCAGGTTCTCCACCGGCACGCGGACGTCGAGGAAGGAGAGCTCGGCGGTGTCCGAGCAGCGCCAGCCCATCTTGTCCAGCCGCCGTGACACGGTGAACCCCGGCGTGCCCTTGTCGACCACGAGCAGCGAGACGCCGCCGTAGCCCTCGCCGCCGGTGCGCACCGCGGTGGTCACGAAGTCGGCCCGGACGCCGCTGGTGATGAAGGTCTTCGCGCCGTTGACGACGTAGCAGTCGCCGTCGCGCTCGGCTCGGGTCCGCAGCTGGGCGACGTCGGAGCCGGCATCGGGCTCGCTGACCCCGAGCGAGCCGATCAGCTCGCCGGCCAGGGTCGGGCGGACGTAACGCTCGGCCAGGTCGGCCGATCCGCTCGCCACGATGTGCGGCAGCGCGATCCCGTGGGTGAAGAGCGCGGCCACCACGCCGGTGGAGCCCCCGCCCAGGAGGATCTCCTCGGTGACGATGGTGGAGTCGACGGCGTCCCCGCCCCCGCCGCCGACCTCCTCCGGAAACCCGACGCCGAGCAGCCCGACGGCGGCAGCCCGCCGGTGCAGCTCGCGGGGCAGCTCGCCGGCCGCCTCCCACTCCGGCAGGTGCGGGGCGATCTCCCGGCGCACGAAGTCGCGGGCCAGCTGCCGCAGGGCGAGTCGTTCCGGCGTCGTCCACGGGTCGGTGCCCGGTCCGGTCGCCGTCGCTGTCGTCCCGGTGTCCGGCTCCACTGGCGGCTCTCCGATCGTCGGCCCCGAACCCCCTGTCGAGCAGGGCCGGAGCGCGGATGTGTGCGCTGCGCTCCGCAGTCTTCGGGTACCTGACGGAGTCGTCAACTAGCGGCGATGTGGCAGTCTGCCGAGGTCCCGAACCGCCGCGAGAGGAGCCCGATGGCAGCCCCCGGGCAGGAGCAGCTGCCGTCCACCGACCGGGGACGGCGGACCCGCGCCGCACTGCTGGCGGCGGGCCGGGAGCTCTTCGAGGAGCGCGGGTTCGCCGACGTGCGGATCGACCACGTCTCCGAGCGCGCCGGGGTCTCGCACGGCACCTTCTACACCTGGTTCGACTCCAAGGAAGCGCTGCTGCGGCAGATCGTCGCCGACGTCGTCGAGGACATCTTCGCCTCCACCGTCGTCGGCTCCCGGCTGCCGCCCGAGGCCGCCTACGAGCGCATCGAGGCCGCCAACCGGCTCTACCTGGTCGCCGTCACGCGGCACGCGCGGATCCTGCGCGTCCTGAACTCCCTCGCCGACACCCGCGAGGAGTTCCAGCGGCTGCGGGTCGACGTCCGCGAGTCGTTCGTGCGCCGTGGCATGGAGGGACTGGTGCGCCTGCAGGAGCTGGGGCTGGCCGACCGGGACCTGCCGCCGCGTGCCGTCGCCAGCGCACTGGGCGCGATGGTGGAGTCCTTCGCGCACCTCTGGCAGGACCCGGTCGAGGAGCTCGACGAGGACGCCGCCGTCGACGTCCTCACCCGGCTGTGGGCCGGCGCGATCGGGCTGCCCCGCTCCTCCTGGCCCGTCTGAGTCCCTGACCGCGAGGCTCAGTCCGGCTGTGCCCAGGCGGGCCGGCGCTTCTCCAGCAGTGCCGCGATGCCCTCCCGGGCCTCGTCGGACCCGAACCGCTCCGCCGACAGCGCCGCCATCCGGCCGAAGTCCGCGGCCAGGTCCGGTCCCGGCAGGTCCCGCAGCAGCTGCTTAGTGGCGGCGACCGCCTCGGGGGCGCCGAGCGCGAGCTGTGCGACCAGCTCGTCGACGGTGGCGTCCAGCCGGTCCTCGGGCACGGCGCGATCCAGCAGCCCGGCCTCCCGCGCCCGCTCGCCGTCGAACGGCTCGCCGGTGAGGAACAGCTCCCGCGCCGCCCGCGGGTCCATCCGGCGCAGCACCGGGACGGCGATGATCGCCGGGGCGACACCGATGCGGACCTCGCTGAACCCGAAGGTCGCCGTCGTCAGGCCGACGGTGAGGTCGCAGGCGGCGATCAGCCCGAGACCACCGGCCCGGGCCGCGCCGTTCACCCGGGCGACCACCGGCTTGGAGCCCTCCAGGATCAGCGTGAGGATCTCCGGCAGGTTGACCACCGGCCGCACGCCGGTGCGCTGCTCCTTGAGGTCGGCGCCGGAGCAGAAGACCGGCCCGGCCCCGGTGAGGACGACGGCCCGGGTGGCCGGGTCGTCCATCGCCTCCCGCAGCGCGGCGTGCAGCTGCTCGAGCAGCGCGGCGGAGAGCGCATTGCGGTTGGCCGGGGAGTCGAGCGTCAGGACGGCGGCCGGCCCCCGCCGCTCGGCCCGCACCAGGGCCTCAGCCACGGAACTCGCTCCTCAGCTCGTGCTTCTGGATCTTCCCGGTCGCGGTCTTCGGCAGGCCGACGCGGACGTCGATCCGCTTGGGCACCTGGAAGCCGGCGAGGTGCTCGCGGCAGTGGGCGAGCAGCTGCTCGGTCAGCGCCGCCGGGTCGGCGTCCGGGTCGGCCGGGACGACGACGCCGGTCACGGCCTCGCCCCAGCGGTCGTCGGGGACGCCGATGACGGCTGCCTCCACGATCCCCGGAAAGGCCAGCAGCACCCGCTCGACCTCGACCGAGGAGACGTTCTCCCCGCCGGTCTTGACCATGTCCTTGACCCGGTCGGTGAACCAGACGACGCCCTCGTCGTCGAGGTGGCCGACGTCGCCGCTGTGGAACCAGCCGTGCGCGAAGGCGGCGGTGTTCGCGTCCCTGTTGTTCCAGTAGCCGCTCATCACGTGCGGGCCGCGGTAGACGATCTCGCCGGTCCCGCCCGCCGGCACCAGCTCGCCCGCGGGGTCCATGATCCGGGTGTCGACGGTGACCGTGGACGGTCCCCACGACGCGGCCTTGGTCTCCTGGTGCGCGGGCCACTGGAACACCGTGGCCGGCACGCACTCGGTCTGGCCGGAGCCGAGCAGCACCTTGGCGTTCGGGAACGCCGCGGCGATCTCGGTGATCCGCTCCTGCGGCATGGGCGCCATGGCGTAGATGGCCAGCTGGACCGAGGAGAGGTCGCGGGTGCGGATGCCGGGGGTCGCCAGGAGCGCGGCGTACATCATCGGCAGCAGCATCAGGTGCGTGGCCGACCGCTTCTCGATGACCTCCAGGAAGCCCTCGGGGTCGAACCCGCGGGGGAGGACCGCGGTGCCGCCGGTGAGCAGGATCGGCAGCAGCAGGGTGTCCAACGCGGTGGTGTGGAACAGCGGCAGCACGATCGGCATGACCGAGTACTCGTCGCCGCGGCGGTGGCCGGTCTGCAGCGCGTTGCTGAGCACTCCGACGTGCACCGAGAGGTGACTGGTGAGCACGCCCTTGGGCCGGGCGGTGGTGCCCGAGGTGTAGAGGCAGTGCACGGTGTCGCGGTCCTCGACCATCACCTGGACCGGCGTCGGGTCGACGGCGACGTCGTCCCAGCGCCGCACCGGGCGGCCGGCGATCGACTTCGGCACCGAGTCGCCGGTCACGATCACCGTGGTGATCTGCGGGAGCGACGGCAGCACCGCCTCGAGCAGCGGCACGAATGGCGGATCGGCGACGACGGTGCGGGTGCCGGAGTCGCCGAGGATCCAGCCGATGTCCTCCGGCGCGAGCATCAGGTTGACCGGCAGCGCGACCAGCCCCGCCTTGGCGCAGCCGAAGAAGCTGGCGGCGAAGCGCCACGAGTTGCCCAGCAGGAAGGCGACCGGCTCCTGGCGGCCGACGCCGGCGTCGAGCAGCCCGCGCCCGAACGCCTCCGCGGCTGCGTCGAGGCGGCCGTAGCTGATCTCCTCCTCACCGTCGACGATCGCGGTGCGATCGGCGAACAGCTGGGTGGAGCGGGTGAGCAGATCGCCGATCGAGAACCGAGTGGCCAGGTTCAGCTCGAGGGGGTCGATCCCGGACAGGTCAGGACGCATCGTTGCTCTCCTCGACGTTCGCCGTGACGACCGCGAGCGTCGCGCCCGTCTCCACCTGCGCGCCGACGGCGACGTGCAGGGCCTGCACCACGCCGGCAGCGGGCGCCACCACGGGGTGCTCCATCTTCATGGCCTCCAGGACCAGCACCAGCTGTCCTGCCTCGACCCGGTCGCCCTCGGCGACGGCGACCCGGGTGACCGCGCCGGGCATGCTCGCGGTCAGTGAGCCGGGCGCCACCGAGGCGCTCGGCTCGGGGAAGCGCGGCAGCTCGACCAGCGACGTCGGACCCTCCGGGCCGTCGACGAAGTGCGCGTCGCCGTCGACGTGCACGGCGTAGCTGCCGCGCAGGCCGTCGGCCTCGATCTCCAGCCGCACCCGGCCGGGGCCCTCGATTCCGCTGCCGAGCACGCTCAGCTGCACGGCCTCGCCGTCGACGTCGGCGGTCAGCCCGGTCCGGTCCAGCCGGTAGTGCACGGTGCCGACGTCGAAGGTCGTCGTCTGCGGCACCGTCGGGTTGTTGCGCCACCCCGCCGGCAGGTCGCCCAGCACAGGCGCGGCGGCCCGGCGCAGGGCAGCGCCGGCGAGCGCGGCCACGACCGCGTGCCGACGTCGTCCCGCGTCGTCGACCAGCGGCGCGGCGAGGGTGTCCAGGCCGTGCCGTTCCAGGAACGCGGTGTCGGTCTCCCCGGCGAGGAAGGCCTCGCTGCGCAGTACCCGCACCAGCAGGTCGCGGTTGGTCGTCAGCCCGTGCAGCCGGGCCCGGGTGAGCGCGCCGGCCAGCGCGAGCGCCGCCGAGGATCGGTCCGGCGCCCAGGCGATGACCTTGGCCAGCATCGGGTCGTAGTGCACGCCGACCTCGCCGCCGGCCGCGACGCCGCTGTCCACCCGGATGCCGGCGCCGGCGGTCGGGGTGAACTCCGCGTCCGTCGGGATCGCGAAGTCGGCCAGCCGCCCGGACTGCGGAAGCCAGTTGCGGGCCGGGTCCTCGGCGTAGAGGCGCACCTCGATCGCGGAGCCGGTGAGCGTGGGGGAGACCGCCTCGGCCGGCAGCGGACGTCCCGCAGCGACGTCGAACTGCAGCCGGACCAGGTCCAGCCCGGTGACCGCCTCGGTGACCGGGTGCTCCACTTGCAGGCGGGTGTTCATCTCCAGGAAGAAGAACTCACCGGAGTCGTCGAGCAGGAACTCCACGGTCCCCGCGCCGAGGTAGTCGATGGCGCGGGCCGCGGTGACCGCCGCGTCCTGCAGCCGCGAGCGCAGCTCCGGGCCGACGGCGGGTGACGGCGCCTCCTCGACCACCTTCTGGTGCCGTCGCTGGATCGAGCACTCGCGCTCGAACAGGGCGACGGTCGTGCCGTGCCGGTCGCCGAAGACCTGCACCTCGATGTGCCGGGGGCGCTCGACCAGCCGCTCCAGGAAGACCGTGCCGTCGCCGAACGCGGACGCCGCCTCGCGGCCGGCGCCCTCGACGGCCTCGGCCAGCTCGCCGGGCTCGCGGACCGCGCGCATGCCGCGACCACCACCGCCGAACGAGGCCTTGACCAGCAGCGGATAGCCCACCTCTGCGCCGGCCTTGGCCAGGGTGTCGCCGGAGAGCCCGGTCGCGTCGATGCTGGGCAGGGTCGGCACCCCGGCCTGCTGCATGAGCTCCTTGGCAGCGAGCTTGCTGCCCATCGCCTCGACCGCCTCCGGGCTCGGCCCGACGTAGACCAGGCCGGCCTCGGCGACCGCGCGGGCGAACCCCGCGTTCTCCGAGAGGAAGCCGTAGCCGGGGTGCACGCAGTCAGCGCCCGCCTTCAGCGCCGCGGCCACGACGAGGTCGGCCCGCAGGTAGGTCTCGGCGGGCGAATTGCCCGGCAGCCGGACGGCGACGTCGGCATCGGCGACGAAGGGCGCATCGGCATCGGCGTCGGAGTAGACCGCCACGGTGCGCATGCCCATGGCGCGGGCCGTGGCGAACACGCGGCGGGCGATCTCGCCTCGGTTGGCGACCAGCACGCTGGTCAGATTCCGAACGGTCACAGCCGGAACACCCCCCATCCGTCGTGCAGTCCTTCGACCGGTGCGTTGTGGATGGCCGACAGGGCGAGCCCGAGCACCGTGCGGGTGTCGCGCGGATCGATGATGCCGTCGTCGTAGAGCCGTCCGGAGAGGAACAGCGCCAGCGACTCGGCCTCGATCTGCTGCTCCACCGCGGCCTTCATCAGCGCCGCCGACTCCTCGTCGTAGTCCCGGCCGCGCGCCTGGGCGCTGGCCCGGCCCACGATGTCGAGGACGCCGGCGAGCTGGGCCGCCCCCATGACCGCGCTCTTGGCGTTGGGCCAGGTGAAGAGGAAGCGGGGGTCGTAGGCCCGGCCGCACATGCCGTAGTTGCCGGCGCCGTAGGAGGCCCCGATGTTGACGGTGAGGTGAGGGACCCGGCTGTTGGAGACGGCGTTGATCATCTGCGAGCCGGCCTTGATGATCCCGTCCTGCTCGTACTCCGTGCCGACCATGTAGCCGGTGGTGTTCTGCAGGAAGAGCAGCGGGGTGTCGGTCTGGTTGGCCAGCTGGATGAACTGCGCGGCCTTCTCGGCGTCCTGCCGGAACAGCACGCCGCGCGCGTTGGCCAGCACGCCGATCGGATAGCCGTGGATGCTCGCCCAGCCGGTGACCAGCGAGGTGCCGTAGAGCGGCTTGTGCTCGTCGAAGCGGCTGCCGTCGACGATGCGGTCCAGCACGTCACGGGGGTCCAGCGGCTGGCGCAGGTCCGCCGGCGCCAGGTCGAGCAGCTCGTCGGGGTCGAACAGCGGCGGATCGGCGGGCCGTGAGGGGCCGGGGCCGCGCTTGCGCCAGTTGAGGTTGCGGATGATCTGGCGCCCGAGCCGGATCGCGTCCACCTCGTCGACGGCGAGGTGATCGGCGCTGCCGGAGATGCGCGCGTGCATCGACGCCCCGCCGAGCGACTCCTCGTCGGCCTCCTCGCCGGTGGCCATCTTGACCAGCGGCGGACCGGCCAGGAACACCTTGCTCCGGCCCTCGATCATCACCACGTGGTCGCTCATGCCGGGCACGTAGGCGCCGCCGGCGGTGCTGTTGCCGAACACCAGGGAGACCGTCGGGATGCCCTGGGAGGAGAGCCGCGTGAGGTTCCGGAAGCCGCGCCCGCCGGGGATGAAGATCTCCGACTGGGTGGGCAGGTCGGCGCCGCCGGATTCGACCAGGCTGAGGAACGGCAGCCGGTTGGTCTCGGCGATGTCGTGCGCCCGCCCGGCCTTGCGCAGCGTGTACGGGTTGGAGGTGCCACCCCGCACCGTCGGGTCGTTGGCGGAGATCATCACCTCCACGCCCTCGACGACGCCGATGCCGGTGACCTGACTGGCGCCGACGGGGAAGTCGGTGCCCCACGCCGCGTAGGGGGAGAGCTCGAGGAAGGGGCTGTCGCGGTCGAGCAGCAGCTCGATCCGCTCGCGCACGGTCAGCTTGCCGCGCTTGCGGTGCCGGGCCAGGGCGCTCTCGCCACCGCCGGCGTTCGCCAGGCCGCGCTGCTCCTCGAGCTCGGCCAGTCGTTCCAGCAGTGCCGCGCGGTTGCCCGCGGCGCGGTCGTCGAGAACGGTCATGCACCCACCTCCGGGGGCAGCAGGTCCACCGGGACGTCGACTGCGCGGGAGCGCAGCCACTCGCCCACGGCTTTCGCCTGGGGGTCGAACCGGGTGCCCGCGGCGACGCCGTCGCCGAGCAGCCCGGGCAGTTGGAAGAGCAGCGCCCGAAGCCCGGGCAGGAGCTCCCGGGTCACCGGCAGGTCGGCGGCCTCGGGAAGCAGCGCGCGCAGCCGGTCGGGAGTGAGGAAGGCGGCCAGCCAGGCGAAACCGTCGTCGCTGCGCGCGTAGACGCCGAGCGTCGCGGCGCCGCCCTTGTCGCCGCTGCGCGCACCGGCGACGAGTCCCAGCGGCACCCGCCGGGTCGGGCCGGAGTCGCTCCACGCCGGGGCCTCCGCCGCCGCGGGAACGAGAGGAGTGCCCGCGGGAGCAGCGGGGGAGGGGAGGGTCTCCGTCGTCCCGTCGGGCAGGCCGACGATCTGTGGCACCTCCGCCGCCGGCACCCAGGCCGCCGTGTAGACGCCGTACGGCGACGGGCTCGGCGGTGCCGAGGTGGCGTGGAAGCCGGGGATGCTGGCCAGGCCCAGTTCGATGACCGGCACGGTGAAGCCCTTGCCGACCTTGCGCCGGTCGCGGTCCTTGACCGTGATGTGCAGGAGGGCGGCGGCCTCCTCCTGCACGGGGGCGTCCGGGGAGTCGGTGCGGGCCAGGGCGACCCGCACCTCCTCGACGCCCTCCAGCGCGGGTGCGAGCTGGCGGCGCAGGAGTGCGGCCTTCTGCTCGACGTCCAGCCCGGTCAGCGGCAGGGTCATCGAGTTCCGGAAGCCGCCGAGCCGGTTGACCGCGACCTTGAGGTGCGCGCCGGCGGGCACTCCGCGTGCGCCGGAGATCTCGACCCGGTCCGGGCCGGCCTGGCGCAGCCGCAGGGAATCGAACCGGGTGACGACGTCGGGGCCGCCGTAGGAGGTGCCGGTGAGCTCGTAGAGCAGCTGCTCGGTGACCGTCTCGACCGTGACCGCGCCACCGGTGCCCGCGTGCTTGGTGATGACCGACGAGCCGTCGGCGGCGATCTCGGCGAGCGGGAAGCCGATGCGGTCCAGCGCGGCGGGGTCGGCGTCGAGCAGCTCGGCGAAGAAGCTGAAGTTGCCGCCGGTCGCCTGCGCGCCGCACTCCAGCACGTGCCCGGCGACGGTGGCGCCGGCCAGCGCGTCCAGGTCGGCTGTGCCCCAGTCGTCGCGGCCCCAGCCGTGGTGCCAGGCGGCCGGCCCGACGACGAGGCTGGCGTCGGTCACCCGGCCGGTGACGACGACGTCCGCGCCGGCCTCCAGCGCGCGCACGATCCCGCGGCAGCCGAGGTAGGCGTTGGCGGTGAGGGCGTCGACGACGTCGCGGTCGCCCGGTGCGCGGTCGCCGCCGCGGAGCAGCCCGCGCGCGGTCAGGTCACCGACGCGGGGGAGCAGGTCGTCGCCGCTCACCGTCGCCACCTCGACCTGCAGGCCGAGGCGCGCCCCGAGCTCGCTCACCGCCGCGGCCAGCCCCTGCGGGTTGAGCCCGCCGGCGTTGCTGACGACCCGCACTCCGCGCTCCAGCGCGGTGCCGAGGCACTCCTCGAGCTGGGAGAGGAAGGTGCGGGCGTACCCGGCAGAGGCGTCCTCGGCCTTCTGCCGGCCGAGGATCAGCATGGTCAGCTCGGCCAGGTAGTCGCCGGTGAGGACGTCGACCTCCCCGCCCTCGAGCATCTCGCGCATGGCGCTGTGCCGGTCGCCGTAGAAGCCGGAGACGTTCGCGACCCGCAGCGGCGCGGTCATGACCGGGCTCCCAGCGGCTCGCGCCCGGTCCCGGGTGGCCCGGCGAAGGCCTGGGCGATCCCCATCCACTCCTCCGCGCCCGCGCCGGTCACCTCGAGGTCGACGTCGGAGCGGTGCCGGCGCTGGGTGACCAGCAGGCAGAAGTCCAGGGCCGGGCCGCGGACGACGTCGCCGGCGTCCTCGGGTCCCCAGTTCCACTCGGCGCCGTCGGGGCCGCGGAGCTCGACCCGGACCGGCTGCTCGGGGACGGCGAGGCCGCGCACCAGGTAGGAGAACGTGCGGGCGCGGACGCCGATCTCGGCGACCGAGCGCAGCCGCGCCGTGCCGGGGCGGTCCTGGCCGAGCGCGTCCACGACGTCCTGCCCGTGCGCCCAGGTCTCCATCAGCCGGGCGGTCACGAAGGACGCCGGGCTCATCGGCGGGCCGAACCACGGCACCCGGACGCCGGGCTCGAGGGTGCGCAGGGATGCTGTCAGGGCGTCGCGGCCGATCCGCCAGGCGGTCAGCACGTCGGCCGGGGGAGTGTCGCGCCCCTCGGCGGTCAGCTGCTCGACGTAGTCGAGGATCTCGGCGCCGAGAGCGGAGAGCAGTGCGCCGAAGCCCTCCGGGTCGGTGACCGCCAGCAGCGCGTCGCGGTCGAAGAAGCGCAGGTGGTTGATCGTGTCGCGGATGTCCCAGCCGGCCGCCGGGGTGGGGGTGGCCCAGGCGGCGTCGTCCAGCGGGGCGACGCGGGCGTCGAGGTCGGCGGACTCGGCCGCGAGGTCGTCGACCAGAGCGCCGAGCAGCGCGACCCGGTCGCTCACGCGAACCCGTCCATCCGGGCCAGCACCTGCAGCATCACCTCGTCGGCGCCACCGCCGATCGAGGCCAGCCGGCTGTCCCGGAAGAACCGGGCGGTCCAGGTCTCCTCCATGTAGCCCATGCCGCCGTGGAACTGCAGGCACGTGTCGGCGACCTCGCGCAGCAGCCGGCCGGCGGTGAGCTTGGCGACCGTCGCCTGCCGGGTGGTGTCCTCGCCGGCGAGGTAGGACTCGGCGCAGGCGTAGTTGTGCGACTCGAGCACGTCGACGGCGGCGGAGAGCTCGGCCAGCCGGAAGCCCAGGTACTGGCTCTTCATCAGCGGCCCGCCGAACGCCTCGCGCTGCCTGAGGTGGTCGCGGGTGCGTTCGATCGCGTGCCGGCAGCTGCCCACCGCTCCGTAGGCGGCGAACATGCGCTCGACGACGAACTGCGCCATCTGCTGCTGGAAGCCGCGGCCGATCGTGCCGATCGTGTTCGAGACCGGCACCCGGACGTCCTCGAAGTAGAGCTCCGCGGTGTCCGACGACCGGTTGCCCAGCTTGTCGAGCTTCCGCGAGACGGAGAACCCGGGCGTCGTCGTCTCCACGACGATCTGGCTCATCCCGCGGTGGCCGCCCTCGTCGGAGGTGCGGGCCAGCAGGCAGAGCCAGTCGGCCTGGGTGCCGTTGGTGATGTACAGCTTGCTGCCGTTGATCACCCAGTCGTCGCCGTCGCGGACCGCCTTGGTGCGCAGCCCGGCGACGTCGGAGCCCGCACCGGCCTCGGTGACCGCGATGGAGGCGACCGCGGTGCCGCGGATGGCGGGCTCGAGATAGCGGCGCTTGAGGTCGTCGCTGCCGAACTCGTGCAGCGAGGGGGTCGCCATCATGGTCTGGACGCCGATGGCCATCGGGACGCCGGCGCAGCCGGAGCGGTGCAGCTCCTCGCAGAGGATCACTGAGAACAGGTGGTCGGCGCCCTGCCCGCCGTACTCGGGGTCGTACTCCAGGCCGAGCAGCCCGAGCTCGCCGAGCTTCGGGAACAGCTCGTGCGCGGGGAAGATGCCGTCGCGCTCCCAGTCGTCGACGTGCGGGGCGATCTCCTTGTCGACGACGTCGCGGACGACCTTCCGGAACGCCTTGTGCTCGTCGGTGAAACGCATGCGGAACCCCCTGCGGAACGCCCCGGGACCGGGTCGGCGCCGAACTTGACGATGGCGTCAGGTCTATCAGGGAAGTGTGACCCGCACAACGATCCACCGGCTATGGTGCCGCCCGTGATCAGCGTGGCCATCATCGGCAGCGGCTTCGGCGGGCTGGCCGCCGCCGTGCGCCTGAAGCAGGCCGGCGTCATCGACCTCGTGCTCTTCGAGAAGAGCGACGACGTCGGCGGCGTCTGGCGGGAGAACACGTATCCCGGGGCGGCGTGCGACGTCCCCTCGCACCTCTACTCGCTGTCCTTCGCGCCGAAGCCGGACTGGTCACGCCGGTTCGCCCCGCAGGCGGAGATCCACGCCTACCTGCGCGACGTCGCCCGTGACTTCGGCGTCCTGCCGCACATCCGCTTCGGCACCGAGGTGCTCGCCGCGGCCTTCGACGAGGACACCGCTCGCTGGCGGCTCACGCTCGCCGGAGGGGCGGAGCACGAGGCCGACGTGCTGATCACCGCCACCGGCCAGCTCAGCCGCCCCAGCCGGCCCGACGTGCCGGGGCTGGACAGCTTCGAGGGCACCCTCTTCCACTCCGCGCAGTGGAACCACGAGCACGACCTCACCGGCGAGAAGGTCGCTGTGCTCGGCACGGGGGCGAGCGCGATCCAGTTCGTGCCGGCGATCGCACCGCGCACCGGATCGCTGGCGGTCTTCCAGCGCTCGGCCCCCTGGGTGTTCCCGAAGAACGACCGCGCCTACCGCACCCGCGCGAAGGCAGCCTTCGCCCGGGTGCCCGGGCTGCTGCGCGCGTCCCGCGCGGTCACCTACGTGACCAACGAGCTCCGGTCACTGGGCATCAACACCGACGACCGCCTGCTCGCGACGCATCGCGCGGTCTACCGCAAGCACCTGGCGGCATCGGTGGCCGACCCGGTGCTGCGCGCGAAGCTGACTCCGACGGACCCGATCGGCTGCAAGCGCATCCTGCTGTCCAACGACTGGTACGCAGCACTCCAGCTGCCGCAGGTCGAGGTGGTGACCGACCGGATCACCGAGGTGCGGCCGCACTCGATCGTCACCGCCGACGGCGCCGAGCGGGAGGTGGACACGATCGTCCTGGGCACCGGCTTCACCGCCACGGACTTCCTCGCCCCGATGCGGATCACCGGCCGCGGTGGCCGCGACCTGCACGAGCAGTGGGCCGACGGCGCCAGCGCCTACCTCGGCACCGTCGTCCCGGGCTTTCCGAACCTGTTCGTGCTCTACGGCCCGAACACCAACCTCGGCCACAACTCGATCATCTTCATGCTCGAGGCCCAGGTGCGGTGGGTCGTGCAGGCCGTGCAGCACCTGCGGCAGGGGAGCGCGCGCTGGCTGGACGTGCGCCGCGACGTCGCCGAGGCGTTCGACGGCTGGATCCAGCGGCGGGTGCGCGGCACCGTCTTCGCCGGCGGCTGCCGCAGCTGGTACCTGACCGAGAGCGGCCGGAACACCCAGAACTGGCCGGCGTCCACCCTCACCTTCCGGCGCCGGCTGCACCGGCTGCGACCGGAGGACTTCGCGGCGGCCCCGGCCGCCGCTCCCGCAGGAGATGACCGTGTCGCGCAGGCCTGAGCACGTCGACGTCGTCGTCGTCGGCAGCGGGTTCGGCGGGAGCACCGCCGCGCTGCGGCTGTCGGAGAAGGGCTACCGGGTCGCGGTGCTGGAGGCCGGGCGCCGGTTCACCGACGACGAGCTGCCGACGACCTCCTGGAACCTGCGCCGCTACCTCTGGGCACCCCAGCTCGGCTGTTACGGGGTGCAGCGGCTCCACCTCCTGCCCGACGTGCTGATCATGGCCGGCGCCGGGGTGGGCGGTGGCTCGCTGAACTACGCGAACACGCTCTACAAGCCGCCAAGCGCGTACTTCCGCGATCCGCAGTGGGTCGGGATCACCGACTGGGAGGCCGAGCTCGCGCCGTACTACGAGCAGGCGAGCCGGATGCTCGGCGTCACGACCAATCCGACCGTCACCGCGGCCGACGAGATCTTCCGCGAGGTGGCCGAGGAGATGGGGGTCGCCGACACCGTCGTCCCCACGCCGGTCGGCGTCTTCTTCGGCGAGCCGGGGATGACGGTGCCGGATCCGTACTTCGGGGGAGCGGGACCCGAGCGGACCGGCTGCACCGAGTGCGGGTCCTGCATGACCGGCTGCCGGGTCGGCGCCAAGAACACCCTGGTCAAGAACTACCTGCACCTCGCCGAGCGGGCCGGAGCGGTGGTGCACCCGCTCACGACGGTGACCGCGGTGCGTCCCCGCGCCGGGGGCGGCTGGGAGGTGGAAGCCGTGCGCACCGACGCCTGGCTGAGGAAGCGGAGCGTGCGTCGCTGGACCTGCGACCAGGTCGTGCTGGCCGCGGGCACCTACGGCACCCAGCGGCTGCTGCACGCCATGCGCGACGGCGGCACGCTGCCGGAGCTCTCCGCGCGTCTCGGCCACCAGACGCGGACCAACTCCGAAGCGGTGCTGGCGGCGTCCGGACGGCGCAGGGGAACGGTCGACTACAGCCGCGGGGTGGCCATCACCTCGTCGTTCCACCTCGACGAGCACACCCACCTGGAGCCGGTCCGTTACGGGAAGGGCAGCAACGCCATCGGCCTGCTGCAGACGGTGCTGGTCGACGGCGGCGGTCGCGTGCCGCGCTGGCTGAAGGCGCTCGGGGTGATCGCACGGAACCCGGCTGCCTTCGTCCGGCTGCTGTCGGTGCGCGGCTGGTCCGAGCGCACGGTGATCGCGCTGGTCATGCAGAGCCGGGACAACAGCATCGTGGTGTCGGGACGGCGTTCCCGCTTCGGCCGGCGGCTCACCAGCCGGCCCGGTCCGGGCGAGCCCAACCCGACCTGGATCCCGGGTGGTCACGAGGCGGTGCGGCGGATCGCGGCGAAGATCGGCGGCGACCCCGGCGGGGCGATGACCGAGCTGGTGAACATCCCGATGACCGCGCACTTCCTCGGGGGCTGCGCCATCAGCAGGACCCCGGCGACCGGCGTCGTCGACCCCTACCACCGGGTGCACGGCTACCCGGGGCTGTCGGTCGTCGACGGATCCGCCGTCTCGGCGAACCTCGGGGTGAACCCGTCGCTCACGATCACCGCGCAGGCCGAGCGTGCCGTGGCGCTGTGGCCGAACAAGGGGGAGGTCGACCTCCGGCCCGCGCCGGGTGAGACGTACCGGCCGGTGGCTCCGGTGCCGCCGCGCGCGCCGGTGGTTCCGGCCTCCGCGCCGGGGGCGCTCCGGCTGCCGGTGACCGTGCTGACCCGACGGAGTGTCGAAAGCCGGTAGTTGTACTGGATACAGCGTCGGCGATGTCGATAGATCGTGCGTGACCGATATCAGCGCCGATCCGGACCACCCCACCGGCTTCTGGGCCGCGATCCCCCGTGGCGCCCAGTTGGACGAGGCCGGGTTCCGGAGCCGACACCGGATCATCTGCGTGGTCCTCGCGCTGCACCTGCCGATGCTCGTCGGCATCGCGCTGGTCCGCGGCCACTTCCACGGCGTCGCCCTGTTCGGGCAGCTGGCCGCCCTCGTGGCGCTGCTCGGCGTCGCCCTGCTGATGCGCGGCATGATGGTGCGCGCGTCGGCGGCCGCAGTCGGACTGATGTTCGGCGCCGACCTGCTCGTGCACGTCGGTGGCGGTCTCACCGACCTGCACATCTGGTTCTACGTGCTGCTGGCGCTGGTCGCGCTGTACCAGATGTGGACGCCGTTCCTGCTCGCCGTCGCCTTCGTCGCGGTGCACCACGCCGTCACCAGCCTCTTCGCACCCGAGGCGGTGTTCTCCACCGAGCAGGCGCAGGAGAACCCGCTGCTGTTCGCCCTGCTGCACGCCGTCTTCCTGCTGACCGAGGCGTTCTTCCTCGCCTACACGTGGAAGTTCACCGAGGAGTCCGACCGAGGCCGCCGCGCCGAGGCGCGACGGGCCGAGGGGCAGGCGCAGGCGCAGGCCCAGGCGCAGGCCGAGCTCGCCGCCGAGCGCGCGAAGACCGCGGACGAGGCGGCCTGCCGGCTGGCCGAGCAGGAGAAGCGGGCCGCGGCCCTCGAGGACCGGCTGGCCGGGCTGGTCGAGGCCGGCCGCCGGCTGGACGAGAACGTCGGGACGGCGACCGACGTCATGAGCGGGCTGCGGGCGGCGATCTCCGAGATCGCGACGGCCGCCACCCACGCGAGCACCACGGCGAACCAGGCGAGTGCCGGTTCGCGGGAGAGCGCCGAGACGATCGAGCGCCTGGCCGCCACCATGGCCGAGATCGACCAGATCGCCGGCAGCATCTCCTCGATCGCCGACCAGACCAACCTGCTGGCGCTCAACGCGACCATCGAGTCCGCGCGCGCCGGTGAGGCCGGCAAGGGGTTCGCCGTCGTGGCGGGAGAGGTCAAGGACCTCGCCTCCGAGACGGCGCGGGCCACCGAGCGGATCCGGGGCGTGGTCGACACGGTGCGCGGCGACGTGCAGGCGGCCGGGATCGCGCTCGGCAAGGTCCAGGAGGTCATCCAGGGCGTGGTCGAGGCGCAGTCCACCATCTCGGCCGCGGTCGAGGAGCAGAGCGTCTCGACCGCCCAGGCGCAGGACGCCATCGAGGGGGCCTCCCGCGAGGCGACCCGGGTGGCCGAGGACCTGCGGAGCATCGTCGCCGGCATGTGAGCCGCGCACGACGAGGGCCCGGTCGGAATCCGACCGGGCCCTCGCCGTGTCCTGGGTGCCCGCGTCGTGGGCGCCCGCGTGCTCAGGTGACCGGCAGCCCCGCCAGTCCGGCGATCAGCCCGAGCGCCGCGCAGACGCCGAGCGTGCGCAGCACCGACCACTCCACCCGGAACAGCAGCACCGCCGCGATCAGGGCGAGGACCAGTGCGAGCGGCCGCAGCGAGCCGAGGTCGGGGAGCTCCAGGTGCAGCGGCCCGGCGTCGACGGGGCGGGAGTCGGCGAACAGCGTGTGCACCGCGAAGTAGACGCCGAGGTTGGCGATGACGCCGACCACCGCGGCCGTGATCCCGGTGAGCGCCGACGACAGGGACCGGTTGCCGCGCAGCCGCTCCATGTAGGGCGCGCCGAGCAGCACGAACAGGAAGCTCGGCACGAACGTCACCCAGGTGACCAGCAGCGAGGCGAGCACCGCCGCCACCCACGGGTCGAGGTCGCCCGGTGCGCGGTAGGCGCCGAGGAACGCGACGAACTGCACCACCATGATCAGCGGGCCGGGGGTCGTCTCGGCCAGGGCCAGTCCGCGCACCATCTCGCCCGGTGACAGCCAGCCGTAGGTGGCCACGGCCTGCTGGGCCACGTAGGCGAGCACCGCGTAGGCGCCGCCGAAGGTGACGACCGCGGTGCCGGAGAAGAACAGGCCCTGCTCGGTGAAGGTGCTGTGCGCGCCGGTGAGCGCCGCGACGATCGCGATCGGCACACCCCAGACCAGCAGCCCGACCAACAGCACGCGCAGGGTTCGCCGCGTCGTGGGTGCCTCGGTGTGCAGGACGTCGTCGGAGATCACCGGGGGCGGCCCGGCGTCGACGTCGTCGGTCTTCTTCGCCGGCGGAGCGGGGCGCCACCGTCCCAGCGCCCAGCCGGCGAGGCCGGCGACCGCCACGACCACGGGGAACGGAAGGCCGAACAGCGCCAGGGCCAGGAACGCGGCGACCGCCAGCGCGACGAGCTCGGGTCGATCCAAGGTCTTCTTCGCCACCCGGACGACGGCCTGCGCCACGATCGCGAGGACGGCGGGGGCGAGGCCGGCGAACAGCGCGAGCACGGCGGTCGTCGTCCCGAAGGCGACGTAGATCGCCGACAGCACCAGCAGCGCGACGACGCCGGGCAGTACGAACAGCCCGCCCGCGACCAGCCCGCCGCGGGTGCCGTGCAGCAGCCAGCCGACGTAGGTGGCCAGCTGCTGGGCCTCCGGACCGGGCAGCAGCATGCAGTAGTTCATCGCGTGCAGGAACCGGCGCTGGCCGATCCAGCGCTTCTCGTCGACCAGCGTGCGCTGCATGACCGCGATCTGGCCGGCCGGGCCGCCGAAGGTCTGCAGGGAGATCAGGAACCACGCGCGGACGGCGGTGCGGAAGGGCACTCCCGTCTCCTCGTGCGGGGGAGCGGTCTCGCTGGTCATGGACGTCCTCGTCGTCGGTTCCGGGCGGGGAAGGGTCAGGCGGGTTCGCGGCCGAGCAGCAGCCGGCGGCAGTGGAACTCGTGGAGCCCGTCGAAGACCGGGCCCGAGACGGCGAGGGTGCGCTCGTCGTCGAGGTCGGCCTCGTGCACGATCTCGGCGATCCGCCAGAGCACCGGGTCGGTGAGCTCGTAGCGGCGCAGGATCGTCTCGAAGGAGCAGTCGCCGCCGTGGTGGCCCAGGTCGACGCCGCGCATGTCGAAGGGCGTGGCGTCGGATGGCACCTCGGCAGGATCGGCCACGAAGGTGAACTCCGCGTGTGGGTCGATGAAACGGCGGATCAGCCAGGCGTACGCGGCCCGGTCGATGTGGATGCCGGCGCGGGTGGCCCACCTCATCGCGCCGGCACCTCGCTCCGGTCCGCCGCCGCCAGGTCCGCCGCTACCAGGTCGCGCAGCGCCGCAGCTGCGGCATCGCGCTCCGGCGGGGGGAAGAAATCGCGCCGGTCGACGGCGCGGAACTCGGTGCGGAGCCGGCGCAGCGCCCGGGACCGGTCGGCGGGTTCGGCGGTGGCTGCGGCGCGGCACTGCCCGGTCAGCGCCAGGTACTCCTCGGCGCGGGCGGCGGCCATCGTCGTCGCCAGCTTCTTCTCCTGGGCGGTGCTGGTCGGGCGGGCCACCCAGATACCTGCCGTGCCACCGGCCTCGTGGACGTCCCCGGAGAGCCACTCGAGCTGCTCGCGGGTGCGCGCGTCGGACGGGAGCGCCACCAGCCCGTCGGCCAGTTGCACCACGCCGAGCCGCTTGAGCCGGCGCCACAGCGCGGTGCGAGGGCCGGAGGGTTCCCGGGGCAGCCGGTAGGACAGCAGCACCCACTCGCCCGGCCCGGTCGTCGTCACGGCGGTAATGCAGCCACGGTTGCACCGAAACTGTCCAGTGCAGCTGACGGCATCGACGAGCTTCCCGGGCGGGCCGGACGAGTAGG
Source organism: Blastococcus sp. LR1 (assembly GCF_020166105.1). Taxonomy (GTDB): domain Bacteria; phylum Actinomycetota; class Actinomycetes; order Mycobacteriales; family Geodermatophilaceae; genus Blastococcus. Next base: position 829,517 of record NZ_JAIUJY010000001.1, on the reverse strand, counting down.
TTCCTCGCATGACGGCCTCTCAGCACGACACCGGGTGGGCGCCGGCGTCGATGCACGCCCTGGCCGACGTGATGAGCCGGACGGCGCGGCGCCTCCAGGAGGAGCACGGCGACGTCGAGGCCACGCTCCAGGCGATCACCGCCGCCGCGGTGAAGGTGGTGCCGCACGTGGACGAGTGCGGCATCAGCTATGTCATCGGCCGCAGGAAGGTCGAGCCACGGGCGTCGACCAGCGCGCTGCCGCGGGAGGTCGACGCGCTGCAGGAGCGGACCGGCCAGGGGCCGTGCATGGACGCGGTGTGGGACGACGAGGTCGTCCGCGCCGACGACGTCCGCACCGACAGCCGCTGGCCGGAGTTCGCCCGGGAGGCCGCGGACCTCGGCGTGGGCAGCATGCTCTGCTACCAGCTCTTCGTGGAGGGCGACCAGATGGGCGCGCTCAACCTCTACTCGCGGACGCCCGGCGCCTTCGACCGCGAGAGCGAGGACTTCGGGCACATGCTCGCCGCCCACGCCGCAGTGGCCATCGCCGGCGCCGAGCACGAGGAGCACCTCCGCGCGGCGGTGAACAGCCGCGATCTCATCGGCCAGGCCAAGGGCATCCTGATGGAGCGGCACAAGCTCACCGCGGACCAGGCCTTCGGTGTGCTCGCCCGGGTGTCCCAGGAGATGAACCGGAAGCTGGCCGACGTCGCCCGCGAGATCACCGACACCGGCGCCGTGCCCAGCGGGACCCGGCGCCGGGACTGACCGCTACTCCCGGACGACCCACACCTGGGCCGGGCCCTGGGGCGTGTCCTGCGTCCGGGCCGGCTGGAACTGCTCGTAGACGCCGAACCACTTGGGACCGTCGTAGACCAGCGTCGAGGAGACCAGCGACTCGATCGGCAGCTCGTCGACCTCGCCGTGCCTCGGGCCGCCCCAGTGGAAGACCAGGGTGCTGCCGGCGATGGAGGTCTCTCGCTTCTTGGGGGAGCGCGCCCGCGGTGCGACCGGGGTGCGGTCGCGTGCGGGGCGTGCGGTCGTCGGGCGGGTCGGGACAGACGTCATCTCGGGAAGCTCTCGTTCGAGGGGCGGGCCGGGGTGGCTGCTTCACCCGTGCACGCTGGGCGGCTCATGCCCACTCCGCGACGGTTCGAACCGGACCGGCGGCGGATGTGGCGCACGCCTCTCCCGCGGCGTGTCGTCGGCGACCTGCCGCCGAGATCGTGGCGCGGGGGCATCCGGCCAGGCATACTTTGCCGAGTTTGGTGGGGCACAACCGAAAGGGACGGACAAGCGTGGTCGAGCCGGGCCGGGGGCCGGTGGCAGAGGAGAGCCAGGACGTCCTGGCACTGCTGGACGAGTTCGCGGACGTCGCGACCTTCCTGGATTCGCTGGTCGCCTGGGCGGTGGAGCAGACCCCCGGCGCCGAGGCGTGCGGGCTCACCCTGGAGCAGGCGGGGCGCGGGATGACCGTGACCTACAGCGGCGAGCTCGCTGCAGCCGGCGACGAGCGCCAGTACGAGCTGGACGACGGTCCCTGCCTGCAGGCGATGCGGACCGGGAAGCGCGTCACGGTCGCCGACATGGCGACCGAGCAGCGATGGGGGCGCTATCCGCAGCGCGCGATCGAGGCCGGGGTGCGCTCGTCGTTGTCCTTTCCGCTCGAGGTCGGGAACCGCGGGCGCGGGGCGCTGAACCTGTACGCGCGGGAGGCGGACGCGTTCACCTCCGCGGACGAGGTGGCCGGACACACGTGGGCCGGCCAGGCCGCCGGCGCGCTGGCGGTGGCGTGGCAGATGGCCGAGCGGGACGAGGTGGTCGACCTGCTGAACCAGGGCATGGTGACCCGGCAGGTGATCGGCCAGGCGGTCGGCCTGCTGATGGCGCAGCGCCGGTGCACCGCGGAGGAGGCCTTCGACATGCTGAAGGTCGCGAGCCAGCGGAACAACGAGAAGCTCCGCGACGTCGCCGCGCGCATGGTCGCCGGTCACGAGGAGGACGCGCGCACCTCGCGCTGACCGCGCTGCGGGGCCCCGGCGCATCCCCTCGCCGCCAGGTCGACGACCTCGCCGACGATCCATACCGCCGGCGGCCGTACCTCCTCGTCCCGGAGCGTGCCCCCGAGGTCGGCCAGGGTCGTGCGGATCGTCCGCTGCCGCGCGGTCGTCCCGTCGGTCACGACGGCGACCGGTGTGGCCGGCCGGCGCCCGTGTTCGACGAGCGCGGCGGCGATGGCCGCCGCGGTGTCGACGCCCATGAGGACGACCACGGTGCCCCGCAGACGGCCGATCGCCGACCAGTCGACCAGGGACTGCGGATGACCCGGCGGAACGTGCCCGGAGACGACGACGAACTCGTGCGTGAGCCCGCGGTGGGTCACCGGGATGCCGGCGATCCCGGGTACGCCCACGGCACTGGTGACGCCTGGCACCACCTCGACCGGGACGTCGGCGGCCACGCAGGCGAGCACCTCCTCCATGCCCCGGCCGAACACGAACGGGTCCCCGCCCTTGAGCCGCACGACCTGCTTTCCCTCCCGCGCGGAGGACACCAGCACCTCGTTGATCTGCTCCTGCGGCATGGCGCGTCCCCGGGGCAGCTTCGAGGCGTCCACCAGCCGGACGTCGGGGCGGAGGCCGGCCACGAGCGTCCGGGGGGCGAGGTGGTCGACCACGACCACGTCGGCGAGCGACAGGGCCTGCTGTCCGCGCACCGTGATGAGACCGGGGTCGCCGGGTCCGCCGCCGACCAGGACGACGCGGCCGGACCGGCCCTCGTGCGCGGGCCGCTCCTCCGCCGGCGGGAGCAGGGAGTCGGGGAGCGCGGAGGAGTTCTCCCGGTCGTCGAGGCGCGTGCAGAAGATCCGGCGGTCCTCGGCGTCGCCCACGACGACCTCGTCGACCGCGGCCTCACCGGTCGCCGCCACGGCGTACCAGGCGCCGTCCAGGTCTCCTGACGCATAGGAACGGCGGGTCCACGACGCGGAACCCGCCGCGGCCATCGACTCCAGGGCGGGAACGACCGTGGCGCTGACGACGGTGACCAGCGCATCGGCGTCGAGGAGCCCGGCCGCGGCCCGGTAGGCGGCCGGACCGCCCCCGACGACGACCACCCGCCGGCCCTGCAGGCGGAGGCCGACGGGGTGCAGCGGAACGGGCCGGAGCGGCGACGTAGTGCTCACGGGACCTCCTCGGGGTCGGGATCGGATGGGAGGACGGCGGTGAGCGCCTCGGCGAATGCCCGCGAGACGTCCGGCTCGCGCACGGCGATGCGGAGGTGGTCGGTGGTCAGGCCGGGGAAGGTGTCGCCGCGGCGCACCGCCCAGCCCCGCCGCCGGAGCTCCTCCCGGACGCGGCCGCCGTCGGGGACGCGGAGCAGCACGAAGGACGAGCGCGGGGACCCCTCGACCACCACGGATGGGGGCAGCTCCGCGAGCAGGGCGGCGCGCCGGCTCTCGAGGTCGCGGGCAGCGGCGTCGGCCTCGGCACGTGCGGTCGCCGTGCTGCAGGCGGCCAGCGCCGCGAGCGCGGGTGTGGACACCGGCCAGTGCGGCTGCTGCGCGGCCAGCCGGGCGACCAGCTGCGCCGGGCCGAGCGCGTAGCCGACCCGCAGACCCGCCAGCCCCCAGGTCTTGGTCAGGCTCCGCACCACGACCAGACCCGGAAGGTCCCGCCGGGACGCGAGGGACTCCGGCTCTCCCGGAATCGTGTCGGCGAACGCCTCGTCGACCAGCAGGACCCGTCCTGGCCGCGCCAGCTCGGCGACCACCGTCGCGGGGTGCAGCACGGAGGTCGGGTTCGTCGGGTTGCCGAGCACGACCAGGTCGGCATCCTCGGGGACGGCCGACGGGTCGAGGCGCCATCCGTCCTCGGCCCGCAGGACGACTCGGGTGACCGGGTGGCCGGCCGCCCGCAGTGCCGCCTCGGGTTCGGTGAACGACGGGTGGACGACGGCGGCGAGGCGGGGCCGCACCGCCCGGGCGACGAGGACGAAGGCCTCGGCCGCCCCCGCGGTGAGGAGCACCTCGTCGACCGGGCGGCCGGAGGCGGCGGCGACCGCCGCCCGGGCGGGGCCAGGGTCCGGATAGGCCGCGGCGGCATCGATCGAGGCGTGCAGGACGGCGCGCAGCCACTCCGGCGGCGCGGCGACGCGGACGTTGACCGCCAGGTCGATCAGCCCGGGGGCCAGCTCGGCGTCGCCGTGGTGGGAGAGGTCGGTCATGCGCCCGGCACCTCTGCCTCTGCCTCTGCCCCTGCCACTGCCACTGCCACGGTCACGCGGCCGAGCGCCGTCTTGGGCACCGTCAGCGTGCCGCCGTCGAGCAGGGCAGCGGCCTCGGCCACCGACGGGGTGCCGACGGTGGCGGCGACGCGGTCGGACGGGGTCGGCACGGGGACGCGGGCCAGGGCGGACGCGGGGTGCCCGACGAGCCGCCAGCCCCGGCGCATCGCCGCCTCCTGCAGTCCCGGTTCCCGCAGTCGGGCGTCGAGGGTGGACAGCCGCACGTCGGTGCTGTCGGCCGGCAGCACCGCGTCCACGGCGGCGAGCACTTCCTCGGCGCCGATTCCGCTCGTCGTCCCCACGCCCACGGTGATCACGGGCGGGCTCCCGGCTCGGGCAGTGCGGCCAGCAGGTCTCCTGCGGTTCGCGGAAGGGCGCCGGGTGGCAGCAGGCCCAGCCCGCGCAGCCTCGTTCCGAGCGTCAGCGCCCACGGCCGGTCCAGTCGCGCGCGCCCGAGCAGGGCCGGATCCGCCAGGACCTCGTCGGGGGGACCCTGGACGACTCCCCGGTCCACCACCACCGCGACCTCGTCCGCCCACCGGAGTGCGAGGTCGACGTCGTGGGTGCTCATGACCACGGTGGAGTCGTTCTCCTGCAGCCTGGCAAGCGCTGTCAGCGTCTCGGCCACCGCGGCCGGGTCGAGGCCGGCGGTGGGCTCGTCGAGCAGCAGCACGCACGGCCGCATGGCGACAGCGCCTGCGATGGCGACCCGCTTGCGCTCGCCGAAGGACAGCTGGTGGGTGGGGCGCGCCGACAGGTCGTCGACGGCGAGCAGGTCCAGCGCCTCGTCCACCCGGGCGCGCGCTTCCTGCTCGTCGAGCCCCAGGTTGAGCGGGCCGAACGAGACGTCCTGCGCCACGGAGGCGCTGAACAACTGGTCGTCGGGGTCCTGCAGGACGAGCTGGACGGTCTGCCGGTGCGCCCGCAGGCCGGAGCGGGTGTACGCCACGGGGACGCCGTCCACGGTGACGGTGCCTGCGGCCGGGCGCAGCGCCCCGGACAGGCAGCGCAGCAGCGTGGTCTTGCCCGAGCCGTTGGCTCCGAGCACGGCGAGCCGCCGTCCGGCGGGCACGGTCAGCGATGCGCCGTCCAGCACGCGGCTGCCCGGCCCGTACCCGACGACCAGCCCCTCGGCGGCCAGCGCGCGGTGGCTCATGCCAGCACCAGCGAGGCGGTGACGATGCCGGCGATCCCGGCGCCCGAGGCGGTGAGGAACAGGGCGGAGGAGGGCAGCGTCTCGGGCAGCACCCGCAGGCCGGTTTCCATGCCCCGTCCGGCCAGCCCGTCCTGCATCCTGCGGGCGCGGTCCCAGGAGCGGACCAGGACGGCGGCGGCCAGGGCGCCCGAGGAGCGGTAGGAGCGGCGCAGCGAGGAGTACCCCATCCGCGCGGCCTGTGCCTCGCGGATGGTGCGCAGGCTGTCCAGCAGCACGAACAGCAGCCGGTAGACGACCGAGGCGACCTCGACGACGGCGGCCGGCACCCGCGCGCGGCGCAGGGCGGGGAGCAGATCCGACATCGGCGTCGTCGTCGCCAGGAGCAGCACCGCGGCGCCCCCGGCCATCGCGTGCCCGACGAGGGAACCGGCGGTGGCCGCCGCGTCCGGTGCCCAGCCGGGCCCGCCGCTACCGATCTGCACGACCGCGGTGACCGCGCCGACTGCCACGAACGCCAGCGGCCAGCGCACCGCCCGGCCGAAGGTGCGGGCGGGCACCCGGGCGGGGCCCAGGGCGAGCCCCACCGCGGCGATGCCGACCAGCAGGCTGCCCGGCCACGCCGGGAGCACGAGGGCGGTGACGACGAGGCCGCCGCAGAGCAGCAGCTTGTCGCCGGGGGCGCGCCGGCGCCAGGCGCTGGCCCACGCCGCGTCGTCCACGGCCAGACCGGTCACCGCGGTTCGGCGGCCTGGCGGCGGCCGCGCAGCAGACCGAGCACGTAGCCGAGCACGCCGGCCCCGAGCGCGGCCTGCAGGGCGAACAACCCCGACTCGACCTCACCGGCCGGGCTGAACAGCGGATCGAACCAGGGGGTGTGGCCCCCGGCCTCCAGCTCCTCGGTCACGGCGGCGTCGGTGCCGCCGTACTCGGAGGTGCCGCCGTCCAGCAGGAGCGGTACGGCGAAGAGCGCGACGACGGCGAGGACCAGCAGCGCGTTGACCAGGGTTCGGCGGGTCACGCGGCACTCCCGGTGGGAGCGGGGGTCAGGATGCCGAGTCGCTCGAGCTCGGGCCGGGCGTTTCCGGTCAGCGCGCGGAACAGCAGGACGCCGAGCAGCCCCTCGCCGACGGCCAGCGGGATCTGGGTGACGGCGAAGACGCCGAGGAACTTGACCAGCGCGCCGGCCAGGCCGCTCCCGGCGTCGGGGAACGCCAGAGCCAGCTGGACGGAGGTGGTGACGTAGGTGGCCAGGTCGGCCAGCGCGACTCCCGCGAAGACGGCCGGGAGGAGCCCCGCGCCGACCGCTCTGGTCAGCCGGTAGGCGCCGTAGCCGACCCACGGTCCGACCACGGCGAAGGCGAACGCGTTGGCTCCCAGGGTGGTCAGCCCGCCGTGCGCCAGCAGCAGTGCCTGGAACAGCAGGACGACGGTGCCCAGCAGCGCCATCACCGGTGGCCGGAAGAGGATCGCTCCGGGGCCGGTGCCGGTCGGATGGCTGGAGCTTCCGGTGACGCTCGGCAGCTTGATGGCACTGAGCACGAAGGTGAAGGCCCCGGCCGCGCCGAGCAGCAGCGTCGCCTCCGGGTTCTCCCGCACCTCCCTGACGACGGCCCGGGCGCCGTGCACGACGAACGGTGCGGCGGCGATCGTCCAGCCGACCGCGTGCCCGACCGGCAGGAAGCCTTCAGCGATGTGCACGGGCGTGCTCCGATCGACGGGCGCAGGCGGTGACGAAGCGGGAGGCGAGCTGCGGACTGCCGGCCCAGTTCAGGTGCAGGTAGGAGGCGTGCACGCTGCCGGCGACGAACCCCTCGGGGCCGGCCTCCGACCAGCGCCAGGCGCCGTCGCGGCCGGCCGGCGGGTCGGCGTGCGTGCGGTGGAACTCGTGGCCGCGCACGCGGGTGCCGGCCGGTGCGAGCACCGAGTCGGACACGGCGACCGCCGACCGGTAGCCGAGGGTGAGCCGGGGCGACATCGCCGTCGCCACGTCGAGCACTCCGCACATCGGGACGCCGTCGAGCTCGCGGGCCAGGTAGAGCAGCCCCGCGCACTCCGCGGCCACCGGTGCGCCCCGGGCCGCGAGCGCCGCGACCTCGGCGCGCAGCGACTCGTTGGCCGACAGCTCGGCGGCGTGCACCTCGGGAAAGCCGCCGCCGACCACGAGCCCTGCGGTGCCGGGTGGCAGTACCTCGTCGCGCAGCGGGTCGACGGTCACGACCTCCGCTCCCGCGGCCTCGAGCAGCTCGGTGTTCTCCGCGTAGCCGAAGGTGAAGGCGGGACCGCCGGCGACCGCGATCCGCGGCCGGCCCGGGCTGGTGGCGACCTCGGCGGCGGGATTCCAGGGGCGGGCGTCCAGCGGAGGAGCGGAGCGGGCGAGGGCGAGCACGGCGTCGAGGTCGACGGAGGAGGCCACGACCTCGCCCAGCCGGCGGACGGTCGCCAGCGCCGCGTCCGACCGCTCGGCCGCCGGGATCAGGCCCAGGTGCCGGGACGGTGTGTGCAGCTGCTCCATCCGGCGGACCGCGCCGAGCACCGGCACCCCGGCCGCGCCGAGCGCCTCGCGCAGGATCGACTCGTGCCGGTCGCTGCCGACCCGGTTGAGGACGACGCCGCCGAGCCGGACGGCGGGGTCGAAGGTGGCGAACCCGTGCACCAGCGCGGCCACGGACCGCGCCTGCGAGGAGGCGTCGACGACGAGCACGACCGGCGCCCGCAGCAGCCCGGCGACGTGCGCGGTGGAGGCGAAGCCCGGCTCGACCGACGGGTGGCTGGCGCCGTCGAACAGGCCCATCACGCCCTCGACGACGGCGACGTCGGCCGGCCCCGGGTGCATCGCGCCGCGCAGGAACAGCGGCGCGATGCGCTCCTCGCCGACCAGCCAGGGGTCCAGGTTGCGGCCCGGGCGGCCGGCCGCGAGACCGGAGTAGCCGGGGTCGATGTAGTCGGGGCCGACCTTGTGCGGCGAGACGGTGAGCCCGCGGGCGGTGAAGGCGGCGACGAGCCCCGTGGCCACCGACGTCTTGCCCGCGTTGCTGCTCGGGGCCGCCACGACGATCCGTGCTGTCCCCCGCCCGCCCCTGCTCACCACTCGATGCCTCGCTGACCCTTCTGGCCCGCGTCCATCGGGTGCTTGACCTTGGTCATCTCGACCACCAGGTCCGCCGCTTCGATCAACGCCGCAGGGGCGTCGCGGCCGGTGATCACCACGTGCTGGGTGCCGGGCCGGGAGGTCAGCGTCGCGACGACGTCGTCCACGTCGACCCACCCCCACTTCAGCGGGTAGGTGAACTCGTCGAGCACGTAGAAGCGGTGTGCCTCGGCGGCCAGGTCGCGCTTGATCTGCGCCCAGCCCTCGGCGGCGTCGGCGGCGTGGTCGACCTCGCTGCCCTGGCGGCGCGACCAGCTCCAGCCCGAGCCCATCTTGTGCCAGACGACCGGGCCGCCCTCGCCGGTCTGCTCGTGCACCCGGCCCAGTGCGGTCAGCGCGTTCTCCTCGCCGACCTTCCACTTGGCGCTCTTGACGAACTGGTAGACCGCGGTCGACCAGCCCTGGTTCCACGCGCGCAGAGCCATGCCGAACGCCGCGGTGGACTTGCCCTTCATCTCGCCGGTGTGCACGACGAGCAGCGGGCGGTTGCGCCGCTGCCGCGTGGTGAGCCCGTCCTGCGGGGTGACGGCGACCTGTCCCTGCGGCATCAGGCGGCCCTCGCGCCGCGGACCGTGGCGGCCAGCGAGTCGGCGGCGAGCTCGTCGAGCCGGAGGGTCTGCGCGCCGAGCGCCGTCCCCAGCGTGGCGGCCAGGCCGAGGCGGACCGGGCCGGACTCGCAGTCGACGACCACCGCGGCCGTGCCCGTCGCAGCCAGCAGCGCCGCGGCGGTGCGGGCCTCGGTCAGCGCGGCACCTCCGCGTGCCCCGGTGGCCCGGCCGTCGGTGACGACGACGAGCAGCGGCCGGCGCTGCGGATCGCGGATCCGCTCCCGGCGGAGGACCTGCTGCGCCTCGATCAGCCCCGCGGCCAGCGGCGTCCGCCCGCCGGTGGGCAGCTCGGCGAGCCGGGCGGCCGCCGCCTCCACCGACCAGGTGGGCGGCAGGGCGACCTCGGCCGCCGCGCCGCGGAAGGTGACCAGTCCGACCTTGTCGCGGCGCTGGTAGGCGTCCAGCAGCAGCGACAGGATCGCGCCCTTGACCGCGCCCATCCGGGCCCGGGAGCCCATCGAGCCGCTGGCGTCGACGACGAAGAGGACGAGGTTGCCCTCGCGACCCTCGAGGACGGCCTGGCGCAGGTCCTCGCGGGCGATGCGCAGGCCGGGGCCGGTGCGCCCGCGCGCCCGCTGGTGCGGCGCGGCGGCCAGCACGGTGCCGGTCAGGTGCAGCTTCGTGACGGTGCCGGCCGGGCGGGTGGACCCGACGACGCGGCCGCGCTCCGAGCGGGCCCGCGACCGGCGGCCCGAGGCGCCGGCGCCGATGCCGGGCACCTCCAGGCGGCGCGCGCGGAACGGGTCCGACGGTGCGACGGCGGCCCGGTCGGGTGCCGGTGCGGCGTCGGCGGAACCTCCGCCCTCGCCCCGGGGCGAGGTGGTCGGCTCGCCCGCCGACTCAGGGCCATCGTGGCCATCTCGGCCCTCGGGGGCCGGGCCGTCGGGGGTGCCGGAGGGCGGGGGAGGAGTGCCGCCGTCGTCGCCGGGGCCGTCGCTTCCGCGGTCGTCGTCCTCCGGGCCGTCGTCGTCGGGGCCGTCGTCGTCCGGGCCGTCGTCGGGGCGGCTGTCGGCCAGCGTCGAGTCGAGGAGGTCCTCGTCGAGCCCAGGGGCGTCGAACGGGTTGCGCCGGCGGCGGTGCGGCAGCGCGAGGCGGGCGGCCACGCGCACGTCGTCCTCGGTCACTTCGTCGCGGCCGCACCAGGCGGCGTGCGCGATCGCGGCGCGGGCGGTGACCAGGTCGGCGCGCAGGCCGTCGACGTCGAAGGCGGCGCAGACCGCGGTCACCTGCTGGAGCGCGGCGTCGGAGAGCACGACGTGCGGCAGCCGGGCGCGGGCGTCGGCGATGCGGTCGGCCAGCGCGGTCTCCTCCGTCGCCCACGTCGTGGCGAACCCGGCCGGGTCGGCGTCGGAGGCGAACCGGCGGCGCACCACCTCGGCGCGCTGGGCGGGGTCGCGCGGCGCGGCCACCTCGACGGTGAGGCCGAACCGGTCGAGCAGCTGCGGCCGCAGCTCGCCCTCCTCCGGGTTCATGGTCCCGACGAGGAGGAAGCGGGCGGCGTGCCGGACCGAGACGCCCTCCCGCTCGACGTAGGCGGTGCCCATCGCGGCGGCGTCCAGCAGCAGGTCGACCAGGTGGTCGTGCAGCAGGTTGACCTCGTCGACGTAGAGCACGCCGCGGTGGGCGGCGGCCAGCAGGCCGGGCTCGAACGCCTTGACGCCCTCGGTGAGCGCGCGCTCCAGGTCCAGCGAGCCGACGACCCGGTCCTCCGAGGCGCCGACGGGCAGCTCGACCAGCCGGGCCGAACGGGCGGGGCCGCCGGCGGTGGGCTCGTGCGGGCCGTCGGGGCAGGCCGGGTCGGGTGCCGCGGGATCGCAGGCGAACCGGCAGCCCGGAACGACGGCGACCGGCGGTAGCACGGCGGCCAGCGCACGGACGGTCGTCGACTTCGCCGTGCCCTTCTCGCCGCGCACCAGCACGCCGCCGACGGCGGGGGAGACGGCGTTGAGCAGGAGGGCCAGCCGCATGTCGTCCATGCCGACGACGGCGCTGAAGGGGTACGTCATGCCGAAAAACGGCGCACGGAGCACGGTCCTCTCCCCGGGTGTCCACGCCCGGAGGTGGCAGGAGCGCGACGGCGGGAGTTCCTGACTAACCGGAGAACCGGCTCACAGTGGCGGGACCGCGCCGGAATCTCACCGGGCTTCCTCCACTGCCGTCGCGTGTGGCGGCGTCATGGAACCACAACCGGTGCCCGGACCGACAGCCCCGGGGTCAGCCCGCGGCCGAGCCCGGCGGCAGGAGCGGGAGGTCCGGCGGAGCTCCGGTCTCGATCAGCCGCCAGAGCGCCGCGGTGTCGGCGTGCTCGGCGACGAGGTCGCCGAGACGGTCCAGGCGGGCCTCGCGGACCGCGGCGAAATCCGTGTCCGGAGCGGGGACGAACCGGCGACCGGTGGTGCGCGCGACCTCGGCGAGGAAGGCCCGCCGGAACCCGTCGTTCTCCAGCGCGCCGTGCCACGTGGTGCCGAGGACCGACCCCGCCCGGGCGCCGTCGAGGAACGGCTCGGCGGCAGGGGTGCCGGAGTTCCAGTCCACGGTGACCACCCCGTGGTGGATCTCGTAACCGTCGACGGGCTGCCCGAGGGCTGTTCCCGACGGCCGTCCCAGGGTCTTCTCGGGGGCGAACCGGACGTCGGTGGGCAGCAGGCCGAGCCCGGCGACGGTGCCGGCGCGGGACTCGACGTCGTCGGTGATGGTGCGGGCCAGCATCTGGTGGCCGCCGCAGATGCCGAGGACCGGGCCGTCGGCGGCGGCGTGCCGGCGCACCGCCTCGGCCAGGCCCGTCTCCCGCAGCCAGGCGAGGTCGGCGACGGTCGACCGCGTGCCGGGGAGGACGACGAGGTCGGCGTCGGCCAGCTCCTCGGGTCGGGTCACGTACCGGACGAGGACCCCGGGCTCGGCGGCCAGCGCGTCGAGGTCGGTGAAGTTCGACAGCCGGGGCAGCCGGGCGACCGCGACGCGGAGCACGTCTTCGCCGTGCGGCGGCGCGATCATCGCGCCTCCGGTCGGCACGCCGAGGGAGTCCTCGACGTCGAGCTCCAGCCCGCCGAGCCAGGGCAGCACCCCGAGCGTCGGACGGCCGGTGAGCCGCTCCAGCTCGACCAGGCCGGGTTCCAGCAGGCGGACGTCGCCGCGGAACTTGTTGACCAGGAACCCGGCGACCAGCCGCTGGTCGGCCGGCGGCATCAGCGCGACCGTGCCGTAGAGCGCGGGGAAGAGCCCGCCCCGGTCGATGTCGCCGACCACCAGGACGGGGAGCTCGGCGGCGGTCGCCAGGCCCATGTTGGCGATGTCGTCGGCGCGCAGGTTGATCTCGGTGGGGGAACCCGCGCCCTCGCAGATCACCACGTCGAAGCGGGAGCGAAGGTCGGCCAGGCTGGTCAGCACCTGCTCCAGCAGCGCGGCCTTCATCGGCCGGTAGCTGAGCGCGGTCACATCGGCGACCGCCCGCCCGAGGACGACGACCTGGCTGGAGTTGTCGCCGCCGGGCTTGAGCAGCACCGGGTTCATCGCCGCCTCGGGCTCGACCCGTGCGGCGGCTGCCTGCATGACCTGCGCCCGGCCGATCTCCGCGCCGTCCAGGGTGACCATGGAGTTGTTGCTCATGTTCTGGGCCTTGAACGGCGCGACGGAGACGCCCTCGCGCACCAGCCACCGGCAGATGCCCGCGGTGACCACCGACTTGCCGGCGTCCGAGGTGGTGCCGGCGACCAGCAGCGCCCCGCTCACGACCGGCCCCGCATCAGCCGGGTGACCACCGCGAGGACCGCAGCGCTGATCCAGACGGCCCTCGACAGCCGGACGGCGGCGCCGATGTCGGCGGCCGTCGGCGGCCGGCCCGACCCCAGGAACGGACGGTCCTCGACCCGGGAGCCGTACACGTTCCGCCCGCCCAGCCGAACGCCGAGCGCGCCCGCCGCCGCCGCCTCGCACCGACCGGAGTTCGGGCTCGGATGCGCCGCGCCGTCGCGCAGCCAGGTGCGCAGCGCGCCGGTCGCGGAGCCCCCCGTGGCCCCGGCGCAGACGACGGTCAGTGCGGCGGTGAGCCGGGCCGGCAGCCAGTTGGCGACGTCGTCCAGGCGCGCCGACGCCCAGCCGAACCGCTCGTAGCGGGGCGACCGGTGGCCGACCATCGCGTCGAGGGTGTTCACCGCCCGGTAGCCGAGCAGCCCCGGAAGACCGGCGACCGCGCCCCAGAAGAGCGGGGCGACCGCTGCGTCCGAGGTGTTCTCCGCGACGGACTCGACGGTCGCGCGGGCCAGCCCGTCCACCCCGAGCGCCCGCGGGTCCCGGCCGGCCAGCGCCGGCAGCGCCGCGCGGCCGGCGTCGACGTCGCCGGCCTCCAGCGCGGTTCGCATCCGGGTCGCCGCGCGGCCGAGCGAGGTGCCCCCGAGGACGGCCCAGGTCGCCGCGGCGGTGGTCAGCGTCCGGGCGATCGGGGAGCTCCGCGTGCTGCGGTCGACCAGCGATCCGAGCCCGGACGCCGCCGCGACCAGCCCGAGCGCGTGGCCGGTGCCGACCGCCCGGGAGTCGCGCCAGACCGCCCGCTCGAGCGCGGCGGCGACCGTGCCGAAGCCGGCCACCGGATGGGCGCGCCGGGGGTCGGCGAACAGCAGGTCGGCGGCGGCGCCCAGCGCCAGGCCGGTCGCGATCGAGGTGTCCATCGCCGCCCATCGTGTCAACCGGCCCCGGAGGGCCGGTGCCTAGGATCGCCCGTCGTGCGTGCTGAGAAGCGGGGAAGCCCTGCGCCGGTGACCGTCGTGGGCATCGGCGCCGACGGCTGGGACGGGCTCTCCCCGACGGCTCGCCGGGCGATCGAGTCGGCCGACGTGCTGCGCGGCAGCGCCCGCCAGCTGGGGCTGGTGCCGGCGTCGGTGACCGCCGAACGAGTGCCCTGGCCCTCGCCGATGGGCCCGGCGCTCGCCGCGGTGCGCGAGACGCACCCCGGCCGTCGCGTCGTCGTCCTGGCCAGCGGCGACCCGATGTTCTCCGGCATCGGCACCTCGCTGGTCCGGGCGCTCGGACCGGAGGTCGTGGACGTCGTCCCGCACTCCTCGTCGGTGACCCTGGCCTGCGCGCGGCTCGGCTGGGCGGTCGAGGAGACGACGGTCGTGACGGTCGTCGGCCGGCCGGTCGAGCTGCTCGCCCCGCACGTGACCCCGGGCCGGAGACTGCTGGTTCTCGGGTCGGACACGCGCTCGCCCGCCGCGGTGGCGGACCGTCTCGTGGCCTGGGGCTACGGCGCCAGCCGGGTCACGGCCCTGGCCCAGCTGGGCGGCCCGGACGAGCGGCGGTTCGCCGGAACCGCGGCGGAGTGGCCGCACGCCGAGACCGATCCGCTGGTGCTGACCGCCGTCGAGGTGGTCGCCGACCCCGGCAGCGTGCCGCTGCCGACGACACCGGGGCTGCCCGACGACGCCTACGAGCACGACGGCCAGCTGACCAAGCGCGACGTCCGGACGGTGACGCTCGCCCGGCTGGCCCCGCTGCCGGGTCAGCTGCTGTGGGACGTCGGCGCGGGGGCCGGGTCCATCGGGATCGAGTGGATGCGCGTGCACCCGTCGTGCCGCGCGGTCGCGGTCGAGGCGCACCCCGACCGGGCCGCGCGGATCGGGCGGAACGCCGGCCGGCTCGGTGTGCCCGACCTCCGGGTGGTCCACGGCCGGGCGCCGGAGGCGCTGGCCGGCCTGCCCGCGCCCGACGCGGTCTTCGTCGGTGGGGGAGCGACCGCTCCTGGCGTCCTCGACGCGTGCTGGGACGCCCTGCCCACCGGCGGCCGGCTGGTGGTCAACGCCGTCACGCTGGAGAGCGAGGCGGTGCTCGCCGAGCGCCATGCACGGGAGGGCGGTGAGCTGGTCCGGCTCGGCGTCGCCACCGCCGCCCCGGTGGGCGGCTTCACCGGCTGGAAGCCGGCCATGCCCGTGACGATCTGGTCGGGAGTCAAGCCATGACGGTGCACTTCATCGGAGCCGGCCCCGGTGCCGCCGACCTGGTCACGCTGCGCGCGGCCCGGATCATCGCCGCGGCCCCGGTCTGCCTCTACGCGGGCGCCCTGGTGCCGCGCGAGCTGCTGGACACCGCTCCGGCCGGGGCCCGGCTGGTCGACACCGCCGACCTCGACCTGGACCAGATCACCGCGGAGCTGCTGGCCGCGCACGAGGCCGGTCACGACGTCGCCCGGCTGCACTCCGGCGACCCGTCGGTCTACAGCGCGATGGCCGAGCAGATGCGCCGGCTGGACGCGCTGGGCGTGCCCTACGACGTCGTCCCCGGGGTGCCGGCGTTCGCCGCGGCCGCCGCCTCGCTGAAGCGGGAGCTCACCGTGCCGGGCGTGGGTCAGACGGTGATCCTGACCCGCACCTCGGCCCGCTCGACGCCGATGCCGGAGGGGGAGGACCTGGCAACGCTCGGCGCCTCGCGGGCGACCCTGGTGCTGCACCTGGCCGTGCAGCGGATCGCCGAGCTGGTGCCAGAGCTCGTGCCGCACTACGGCGCGGACTGCCCGGTGGCGGTGGTCGCCCGGGCCAGCCGGGACGACGAGCTGATCCTGCGGGGCACCCTCGCCGACATCGCCGGGCAGGTCGCCGACGCCGGGGTGAAGCGGACGGCGGTCGTCATCGTCGGAGCCGTGCTGACCGCGGGGGAGTTCCCCGACAGCCACCTCTACTCGACGACGAGATGCCGCTGAGCGCGGCCCACGATCGTGCCGCCGCGGTCGATGACGACGACGTCCACCTCGACCGGCGCCCCGCGGAGGACGCCGAGGGCGGTCTCCCGGGCGCCGGCCGCGACCAGGTCGCCGAGCGGCAGACCGGCCGCCTGGCACTGCTGGAGCGCGTCGAGCGCGGTGTTCGCCGCCCGCACGCCCTCCACCAGCTCGGGTGCGCCGCCGGCGTCGCGGACCAGAGCGGCCAGCGACTCCGTGGACACCTGCGAGCGGCCCGAGTGCAGGTCGAGGTGACCATCGGCGAGCTTGGCCAGCTTGCCGATCCCGCCGGCGATCGTCAGGCGGGGAACCGGGTGACGCCGGAGGTACTTCAGCACCGCACCGGCGAAGTCGCCCATGTCCAGCAGCGCGTCCTCGGGGAGCCCGTGGAGCTCGGTGACCACCCGCTCGCTGGTCGAGCCGGTGCACCCGGCCACGTGCTCGTGCCCGGCCGCCCGGGCCACGTCGATGCCGCGACGGATCGAGTCGATCCACGACGAGCACGAGTACGGGACGACGACGCCGGTCGTGCCCAGGATCGACAGCCCGCCCAGGATGCCCAGCCGCGGGTTCCACGTCTTGCGGGCCAGCTCCTCGCCGTGCTCGACCGAGATCTCGACGACGACGTCGCCGGTGCCCCCGTGGCGGGCGGCGACCGCCGCGACGTGCTCGCGCATGAACTGCCGCGGCATCGGGTTGATCGCGGGCTCGCCGACCGGCAGCGGAAGCCCCGGCTTGGTCACGGTGCCGACGCCCTCCCCGGCACGGAAGGTGACCCCGGTGCCCGGTTCGCCGTGGGTCACCCGCGCCGAGACGAGCGCCCCGTGGGTGACGTCGGGGTCGTCGCCGGCGTCCTTGACCACGCCGACGGTCGCGGCGCCGCCGTCCAGCGCCTCCCTGGCCAGCGCGAACGACGGGTGCTTGTCATGCGGCAGGTCGATCACGACCGGGTCCGGGAACTCGCCGGTGAGCAGCGCCGTGTACGCGGCGGTGGTGGCCGCGGTCGCGCAGGCGCCCGTCGTCCATCCGTAGCGCAGCCCCGTGGCGCCGTCCCGACTCACGCGATCAGCATGCCTGGACGCTTCCGGTGACCGGCCGGGTGCTGGTCCTCGGGGGCACGGGGGAGGCGCGACGGCTGGCCACGGCGCTGGTCGCCGATGGGGTCGACGTGCTGACCTCGCTGGCCGGCCGGGTCGCCGATCCCGCGCTGCCGGCGGGCGAGGTGCGCGTCGGAGGCTTCGGCGGCGCCGAGGGGCTGACCGACTGGCTGCGGGCCCACCCGGTGCGCGCGGTGGTCGACGCGACCCACCCGTTCGCCGCCGTCATGACCGCCTCGGCGGCGCGGGCGGCCGAGGTCACCGGCGTTCCGCTGCTCCGCCTGCAGCGCCCCGGATGGTCCGAGCAGCCGGGCGACGACTGGCGGTGGGTCGGGTCGCTGGCTGACGCCGCGGCGGCCGTCGACGGCTTTTCCTGCGTCTTCCTCACGACGGGCCGGCAGGGGCTGGGTGCCTTCGCCGGACTGACGGCGCACTGCCTCGTGCGCTCCGTCGACGCTCCGGAGCCGCCGCTGCCCGCGCGGACCACGGTGGTGCTGGCGCGCGGTCCGTTCACCGTCGACGAGGAGCTGGCGCTGATGCGCGAGCACCGGGTCGACGTCGTCGTCACCAAGGACTCGGGCGGGTCCCTGACCGAGGCCAAGCTGACCGCTGCCCGCGAGCTCGGGCTGCCGGTCGTGCTGGTCCGGCGCCCGCCGCTGCCGGCCGGGGTGCCGACGGTCGCGACCGTCGACGAGGCGCTGACCTGGCTGCGCGCCGGTCTCGATCCGACCACATCCGTTGACTGACTGGCGGGGGACGAGGACGGTCGCCGCCATGCGATGGCGGACGACCGTCTCCGTGACCGGTCCTCTCGAGTGCCGGGACGGCGACCCCTCCGCACCCGACCCGGAGCGCTCGCTGAGCGACGTCGACGTCCAGTTCTTCCAGGGCGAGGGCTCCCCGGAGACGCTGGGCGACGTCCGCAGCACGGGGACGACCTACGACGGCACCGTGGTCATCGTCGTGCCGGAGGACGCGGAGCACGGACCGGCTCGGATCTCGGTCGGCGGACTGGCCGGAGCAGGGATCACCGTCCTCCCCTGACCGACGTCACCCGTTCAGGCGTGCAGGGTGCCGTCGGGATCGGCGGTGACCGCGGGCAGGACCCGCGTCTCCCCGCAGCCGGGTCCGTTGGGCTCGACCAGCTCGGTGCGTACGGTCCCGCTGCCGCGGTACAGCTCCCCGCCGGTGCCGGGATCGGTCAGCGTGACGCGCACCTCGACCTCGTCCCGGTCGGGGATGCGCGGCTCGATCCGGTGCACGGTCTCCTCGACCGGCGAGCCCTCGTACCAGGGGTCACGGGCACCGCAGTCGCTCTCGACGCACAGGCTGGCGCCGACCGTCCGCGGATCGACGTCGAGCGCGCTCACGTCCACGCTCACCGCCGTCACGAGCATGACCAGGCTGCACGCCTGCGGGGGTCCGCCCTCGCTGCAGCCGGCCAGGACGAGAAGCGCGAGGGCCGCTCCCGGCCGGACCGGTGACCGGGTGCCCCGAGCTCGTCGTGCCACGGGGTCAGCCTGTCACCGCGGAGCGGCCCCGGGGTAGCTCCGCGACGTCCAGACCAGGCCCGACGGCCCCACGCGCGTCTGGGACGAGCCGATGATCAGCAGGCACCGCATGTCCACCGTCTCCGGATCCAGATCGCCCAGGGTCGTCACGGTGAGCCGCTCCTCGGGGCCGCCGACGTCCCGGCCGACCACGACCACGGTCTCTGGCGACCGGACCTCCAGCAGCGCCTCCCGCGCCTCGCCGAGCTGGTGCGGGCGGTGCTTCGACCGCGGGTTGTAGAGCGCGATCACCAGGTCGGCGGCCGCCGCGTGCCGCAGCCGGTCGACGACGACGTCCCACGGCTTGAGGACGTCGGACAGCGACAGCACGCAGAAGTCGTGGCCCAGCGGTGCGCCGACCTTCGAGGCCACCGCCTGGGCCGCGGTCAGCCCCGGAACGATCCGCACCGGAACGCCGGCGAACTCCGGCCGGCCGGCCACCTCGAGGACGGCGGCGGCCATCGCGAAGACGCCGGGGTCCCCGCTGGACACCACGGCCACCCGCCGTCCCGCGCGGGCGAGCTCCAGCGCGTGGGCCGCGCGCTCGGCCTCCACCCGGTTGTCGGTCGGGAACCGCTCCTGGCGCGGGTTGGCCGGCACCCGGTCCAGGTAGGGGCCGTAGCCGATCAGCACCTCGGCGGTGGCCAGTGCGTCGGCGGCCTCGGGGGTCGTCCAGTACCGCGCGCCGGGGCCGAGCCCCACGACGACGACCTCGCCGGCGGGCCCGTCGCCGTCGGCGGCCCGCTCGGCCATCGGCAGCTCACCGATGAGCGGGCTGGGCAGCAGCACCAGCGAGAAGTAGGGGACGCTCTCCGGGTCCACCTCGGCGAGGGGGAGGGTCCGCTGCCCCTCGGTCGTCGCACGCTCGACGTACAGCGCGCGGTCGAGGACGCCCGCCTGGTCGAACGCCTCGCGGACCTGCGGAAACGTGCGCCCAAGCTTCATCACGGCGGCGGAGTCCGTCGTCGACAGCCACTCGGCGAGCTCGTCGGCACCCAGCGTGCCGGGCAGGACGGTGAGCACCTCGTCGCGTTCCACCAGCGGCCGGCCGACGGCCGCCGCGGCGCCGCTGACGCTGGTCACGCCCGGGACGACCTCGGTCGGGTACCGGTGCGCGAGCCGCTTGTGCATGTGCATGTACGAGCCGTAGAAGAACGGGTCGCCCTCGGCCAGCACGACGACGTCGCGACCGGCCTCCAGGTGTGCGGCCAGCCGGGCGGCCGCCGCCTCGTAGAACTCGTCGATGGCGCCCTGGTAGCCGCCGGGGTGGTCGGTCGTCTCGGTGGTGACCGGATAGACCAGCAGCTCCTCGATCTGGCCCTCGTGCAGGTAGGGCGCGGCGATCCCGCGGGCGACCGAGCGACCGTGCCGCGCGGCGTGGAAGGCGACGACGTCGGCCGCGCCGATCAGCCGGGCGGCCTTCACGGTGACCAGCTCCGGGTCGCCCGGGCCGAGCCCGACCCCGTACAGGCGCCCGGTCATTCGACGTCGCTCGCGATCGCGTTCACGGCCGCGGCCGTGATGGCGCTGCCACCGCGGCGGCCCCGCACGACGAGGAAGTCCAGGTTCGAGGCGGCGAGGGCGTCCTTGGACTCGGCGGCGCCGATGAAGCCCACCGGGATGCCGAGCACGGCCGCCGGCCGGGGCCCGCCCGCGGCCACCATCTCCAGCAGGTGGAACAGCGCGGTGGGCGCGTTGCCGATGGCGACGACGGCCCCGCCCAGCCGGTCCCGCCACAGCTCCAGCGCGGCGGCGGTGCGGGTGGTGCCGAGCTCCGCGGCGAGGCCGGGGGTGCGCGGGTCGTTGAGCGTGCAGAGGACGTCGTTGTCCTTCGGCAGCCGTCGTCGGGTGATCCCGGAGGCGACCATCTGGACGTCGCACAGCACCGGTGCGCCGGCGTCGAGCGCCGCGCGGGCGCGTTCGACCACGGCGGGGGCGAAGGCCAGGTCATCGACCAGGTCGACCTGCCCGCAGGCGTGGATCATGCGCACCGCGACCCGTGCCACGTCCTCCGGGAGGGCGGCGAGATCGGCCTCGGCGCGGATGGTGGCGAACGACTGCCGGTAGATCTCGGCGCCGTCCTTCTCGTACTCGTGCAGCTCCATCGGGCGCAGAGGCTACGTCCCGGGAACGCAGGCCGGCCGCCGGGGCGGGTCAGCCGGCGCGGGTGGTGACCGGCTCGTCGGTGATGCGGGGAAGGATGAGGATCTCGGTGCCGTCCGGGCGGAACGTGCGCCATCGGCCGTCGGCTTGTCGCTCGATCCGGAAGCCGTGGTGGACCTTGGTGTGGTGCCGCTCGCACAGCAGAGCGCCGTTCTCGAGGCAGGTGTCCCCGCCGTCGATCCAGTGGATGACGTGGTGGACGTCGCACCAGTAGGAGGGGGCGTCGCAGCCGGCGAACACGCAGTGCTGGTCCCGGACCTCGATCGCCCTGCGCAGGTGTGGCGGGAAGAGCCGCTTCGTCTGACCGAGGTCGAGGGGTTGGCCTTCGGGGCCGATCACGATGCGGGTGACGGCGCCGTCGCAGGCCAGCCAGCGGGCCTTGGCCGCGGAGATGATGCCGCCGAACGTGGTGCGCCCGGCCCCGGCACCGGGGGAGGTGTCCATCAGGTCCTCGTGGTCGATGAGCACCCCGACGTGCGGCTTGTGCCCGCGCAGCGTGGGCAGGCTGCCGGACGCCAGCACGTTGTCGCACAGCTGCACCAGGGCATCCCCGGCCTGCTGGGCGCGGCTGCGGGTGTCACCGGCGGGGCGGCAGGCCTGCACGATCGACTCGATCGCGGCCTGGAACTTCTCCCCGCCCACCTCGTCGAGCACGAACCGGCCGACGACCAAGCCCTTGCTGTCCCGCGAGACGGTCAGGCTGCGCTGCTCGGTGGGGTCGGGTTCCTCTCCGTCGGGGTCGAGCCGCTGAAGGTAGTGCTTCACGACCTGGACCAGTTCGGTGTGCGGAGCCCGCACCGCGGCATCGGTGAGCGCGGCGTCGATCGCCGCGACGTCCACGCCCTGCGCCTGCGCCCGGGCCAGGTTCTCCGCCGAGGCGACCGGCGCGATCACCGACACCGCCTCCGGGCTCACCGCCCCCGCCGCAGCCGCCGCGGCCAGGACGGGCAACGACTCCAGAGCACGGCCGTTGCGCACGATCTGGGCGGCCGCACCCTGCGACAGCCGGTGGTGCCCCCGCAGCCAGGAGGCCATCGACGCCTTCCCGTCGTGCTCGGGGGCCTGGGTCAGCTCGCCCTCGCGCACGCTGCGGGCCAGATCGGCGTCCAGGCGGTTCCGCGCCCGTACCAGCACGGCCGACCGTTCGAGCATCGCCGGCCCGAAGCTGGACTTCAGATCCTGACCGGCGAGCGCCTGCAGAGCGCCGTCGAGGCACTCCAGCGGTGTCTCGCAAACGGTCGAACACACGTACGAACAGTACCGCTTCGCGAGTCCTGCGGCTACCTGTTCTCGCAGGTCAGCGGCTTGTCCACAGATCTCAGGCAGGCCTTGACGAAGGCGACGCAGGCTCTCTGCGGAGGAAGCCGCTCAGGCGATCCAGTAGCCGGTCGGCGTCGCCACCACGTCCACGACGTCTCCCTGCGGGCGACCGCAGCGCCGCTCGCAGCCGACCCAGTGCTGCCGGGCGCCGTCCGCCGGGAGCTCTCCGGCGGTCACCGCCGCCACGACGTCGCCCCGGACGTCGGCCAGCGACTTCGCGCACCCGGGCCGTCCGGCGCACGCGGTGACCCGGAGCCAGGGGCTGCCGGGGTCCAGCACGAGCCCGGCGGCCGCGAGCCCGGCCATCGCCGACGCGTCCGGCAGGTCCGGGACGACGACGCTGCGCCACGGCGTCAGCTGCACCTCGGTGGCCGTGGTGCTGGCGAGGAGCTCGGTCTGCTCCGCGGTCAGCCGGCCCAGCGGGACGACGGCGACCAGCGCGGTGCGGCCGTCGTCCTGGCGCACGGCGCCGGCCGGGCTGACGGCGGGCGACGGCGGAACGGGTCGGGGCTCGGCGTGCGCGCCGCCCAGCGCGGCCGCGATACGGGCGGAGCCGTCGGCCAGTTCGCCCACCCGCCAGGCGGTGCCGCCGTCCGCTTCGCGCACGTCGAGGAAAGCGCGGGTCGCGGCCAGCGCGAGCGCGACCGCCCCGTCGGGGTCGGTGCGCAGTCCGCTGTCGACGCCGGCCAGCAGCAGCGCGACCGTGCTCCGGTCCAGGGCCAGCAGGCCGATGTCGGCACCCAGCCCGGCGACGTCTCCGCGGCCGTCGTCGAACGCGGCGAGGAAACGGCCGGGCAGCCGCGCCAGCTCCGGATCGCCGCACTGCCCGGCGTCGAAGGCCGGCACCCAGGACCGGACGTCGAGCAGCCCGCCGGACCGGCCGGAGAGCACGCTCGCCAGCACGTTGCGCGCCGTCTCGTGGGTCGCGCTCGGCAGCAGCCCGGCCGCTGCCAGCCGGTTGCCGAGCTCCGGCGCGGCCCCCTGGTCCAGGCCGCGGAGCTGCACGTTCCCTCGGCTGGTCAGCTCCAGGGCGCCGTCGCCGAGTTCGCGCGCGGCGGTCGCGAGCACCCGCAGCTGCACGGCGGTGAGCACGCCCCCGGGGACCCGGACCCGGGCGAGGGCGCCGTCGGCAGCGGCGTGGGTCTGGAGCGCGCCGGGGCAGGCGTCCGCCCGGTCGCGGAGCGGGAGAGGGGTCATCGCGGTCCGAGGCTACGACCCCCGACTAGGGCCGGCCGTCGAACGACATCCACACCCGCCGTCGCTCGGAGCGGCTGCGCACCTGCGCCATCGCCTCCACCCGGCGGCGCTGCTCGGCGGAGGCCACGTGCTGCACGACGGCGGTCTCGGCCGCGCGCATCGCCTTCTCCGCGGCGAACTCCGCCGGGGTGGAGGGGAACTCGTCGGCCCCGTCGGGGTCATCCCCGTCGACCCGGCGGGCGTAGGGGCTGTCCGACGGCAGGTTCCCGCTCACCCGCCCGTAGGTCCCCAGCACGAGCAGCAGGAAGCCGGCGATCACGGAGAACACGACGTTGCTCAGCCGGAACGCCAGGAAGTTGAGCTCGGTCTGCAGCACCGCCAGATTGGCCAGCGCCGAGACCAGGAACAGCACGCCGACGACGATCATCACCGTCGAGGCGATGCGCGGCCCGCTGAGCGCCGCACCCACCAGCACAGCGGCGGTGACCAGCGAGATCGTCGACAGCAGGCCGTTGCTGGACAGGCCCAGGATCCGTTCGCCCTCGGTCGAGAAGAAGTCCAGACCGCCGGCGAAGCCGAGCACCCCGAAGACGGCGATCACCGTGGCGACCAGCACCGCCCCGGTGCGGTGCACCAGATGGACCCGGCTGCCGGGCGGCTCCGCACCGGCGGGCGTCGCGGGGGATGCCGAGCGGGGGGCAGAGGTGGTGGAGCGGCGGAGATGCGGGCGCAGGGTCATGGCGACTCCCTCGGGCGGACCGGCGGACACCTGCTCTTCGCGGGCGGCACCGCCACTGGATGCGCGCCGCGGTGCGGTGGACCGGTAGCGTCCGGCGCACACCACGGCAGTCAGCGAGGAAGTCGGTGCGAATCCGACGCGGTCCCGCCACTGTGAGCCCGGCCCCGAACTCGGGGGCCGGCTGAGCCAGACACTCCGGCTGCCGTGCCCGACGACCCGGGGCGCGGACCCCGAGTGAGGAACGCGCCGTGAGCGACCCTGCCTTCACCCTGCTGTCCACCAGCGACACCGATCTGCTGTCCGCCCGCGCCTCGGGTACAGGCTGGCGGCTGGGCAACCCCGCGCGGCTGGACGCTCCGGGCATCGCCGCGCTCGCTGCCGGCAGCGCGCTCGTCGTCGTCCGGATCCTCGGGGTGCGGCGGCAGTACGAGGAGATGCTGGCGCCCCTGCTCGCCGGGCCCGCGCCGGTCGTCGTCCTCGGCGGCGAGCAGGTGCCCGACGCCGAGCTGATGGAGCTCTCCACCGTGCCGATGGGCGTGGCCACGGAGGCGCACGGCTACCTGGCGCAGGGCGGCCCGGACAACCTCGTGCAGCTGCGGCGGTTCCTGTCCGACACCGTGCTGCTGACCGGCGAGGGCTTCGAGCCGCCGGCGGTGGCGCCCGACTGGGGAGTGCTGGAGCGAACGCCGCGGACGACGAGCGGCCCGCGGGTCGCCGTCCTCTACTACCGGGCGCACCACCTCTCCGGGAACACCGGCTTCGTGGAGTCGATGTGCCGTGCGATCGAGGACGCCGGCGGGCAGGCGCTGCCGGTGTTCACCTCCTCGCTCCGCTCGGTGGGCCCGGAGCTGCTGGAGACGCTGCGCACCGCCGACGCCCTGGTCGTCACCGTGCTGGCGGCCGGGGGTTCGCGGCCCGCCACCGCGCAGGCCGGCGGGGACGACGGCGCGTGGGACGTCGGCGCGCTGGCCGCGCTGGACGTGCCCGTGATCCAGGGCCTGTGCCTCACCCGGTCCCGCGCGGAGTGGCTGGCCGACGACGACGGGCTCTCCCCGCTCGACGTCGGCAACCAGGTCGCCATCCCGGAGTTCGACGGCCGGCTGATCACTGTGCCGTTCTCCTTCAAGGAGACCGACTCCGACGGGCTGACGCAGTACGTCGCCGATCCCGAACGGGCGGCGCGGGTGGCCGGCACCGCCGTCGCCCATGCCCGGCTGCGGCACACCCCGCCGGCCGAGCGGCGGATCGTGGTGATGCTCAGCGCCTACCCGACCAAGCACGCGCGGATCGGGAACGCCGTCGGCCTGGACACCCCCGCCTCCGTGGTCCGGCTGCTGGCCGCGATGCAGGGTCAGGGGTACGACATCGGGCCCTTCGACGGCCCTGGCGCGCTGCCTGGCGTCGCCGAGCTGGACGGCGACGCTCTCTTCCACGCGCTCATCGCGGCCGGCGGCCAGGACGCCGACTGGCTCACCGAGGAGCAGCTGTCCGGCAACCCGGTGCGCATCCCGGCCGAGCGCTACCGCGACTTCTTCGACACGCTCCCCGCCGACCTGCGCGAGGCGATGACCGAGCACTGGGGCGAGGCGCCCGGCTCGCTGTTCGTGGACGGCGGCGACATCGTCTTCGCCGCCCTCCGCGCGGGCAACGTCGTGGTGATGGTCCAGCCGCCGCGCGGCTTCGGGGAGAACCCGATCGCGATCTACCACGACCCCGACCTGCCGCCGTCGCACCACTACCTGGCCGCGTACTGGTGGCTGCGGTCGGAATTCGGCGCGCACGCGATCGTGCACGTCGGCAAGCACGGCAACCTGGAGTGGCTGCCGGGCAAGACCGTCGGCCTCTCCGCCTCGTGCGGCCCCGACGCAGCCCTCGGGGACGTGCCGTTGGTCTACCCGTTCCTGGTCAACGACCCCGGCGAGGGCTCGCAGGCCAAGCGCCGCGCGCACGCGACGCTGGTCGACCACATGGTGCCGCCCATGGCCCGCGCCGACTCCTACGGCGACATCGCGCGGCTGGAGCAGCTGCTCGACGAGCACGCCAACATCGCGGCCATGGACCCGGCGAAGCTGCCTGCCGTCCGCGCGCAGATCTGGACCCTGCTGCAGGCCGCCAAGCTCGACGCCGATCTGGGCCTGGCCGAGCGCCCGGAGGACGACCACTTCGACGAGATGATCCTGCACGTCGACGGGTGGCTCTGCGAGATCAAGGACAGCCAGATCCGGGACGGCCTGCACGTCCTGGGGACGCCGCCCAGCGGGCAGGACCGGGTCGACCTGGTGCTGGCCATGCTGCGTGCCCGGCAGATCTGGGGCGGCTCGGTGGCACTTCCGGGTCTGCGCGAGGCGCTGGGTCTGGTCGAGGACGGCACCGCCGGGCGGGTCGAGACCGACCGGATCGAGGCGCTCGCCGAGGCGCTGGTCGTCGCGATGGAGTCGCGCGCATGGACCCCCGCAGCCGTCGACGACGTCGTGCACGAGGTGCTCGGCCGGTCGGACGAGGCGGTCGCGGCGGTGCTGCGGTTCGCCGTCGCCGAGGTGGTGCCCCGGCTGGCCCGGACCACCGACGAGCTCGACGCAACCCTGCACGCGCTCGAGGGCGGCTACGTGCCGGCCGGCCCCAGCGGTTCGCCGCTGCGCGGGCTGGTAAACGTGCTTCCGACCGGCCGCAACTTCTACTCGGTCGACCCGCGCGCCGTGCCCTCACGGCTGGCGTGGGAGACCGGCCAGGCGATGGCGGAGTCGCTGGTCGACCGCTACCGCGCCGACACCGGCGACTTCCCGCGTTCGGTCGGGCTGTCGGTGTGGGGGACCTCGGCCATGCGCACCTCAGGGGACGACGTCGCCGAGATCCTGGCGCTCCTGGGCGTCCAGCCGGTGTGGGACGAGGCGTCCCGGCGAGTGACGGGGCTCGAACCCGTTCCACTGGACGAGCTGGGCCGGCCGCGGATCGACGTCACCGTGCGGATCAGCGGCTTCTTCCGGGACGCCTTCCCGCACGTGGTGACCATGCTCGACGACGCGGTCACCCTGGTCGCCGGTCTCGACGAGCCCGCCGAGCGGAACTACGTGCGGGCGCACGTCGACGCCGACCTCGCCGCCCACGGCGACCGCCGCCGGGCCACCACCCGGGTGTTCGGCTCCAAGCCCGGCGCCTACGGGGCCGGCCTGCTGTCGCTGATCGACTCCCGCGACTGGCGCGGGGACGCCGACCTCGCCGAGGTGTACGCGGTGTGGGGCGGCTACGCCTACGGCCGCGGCCTCGACGGCGTGCAGGCCCGGCCGGACATGGAGACGGCCTACCGGCGGATCGCCGTCGCCGCCAAGAACGTGGACACCCGCGAGCACGACATCGCCGACTCCGACGACTACTTCCAGTACCACGGCGGGATGGTGGCGACGGTCCGCGCGCTGACCGGCCGTGCGCCGGCGGCGTACATCGGGGACTCGACCCGGCCGGAGTCCGTGCGCACCCGATCGCTCACCGAGGAGACCGCCCGCGTCTTCCGGGCGCGGGTGGTGAACCCGAAGTGGCTGGCCGCGATGCGCCGGCACGGCTACAAGGGCGCCTTCGAGCTGGCCGCCACCGTCGACTACCTCTTCGGCTACGACGCCACCACCGGGGTGGTCGCCGACTGGATGTACGAGAAGCTGGCGCAGACCTACGTGCTCGATCCCGAGAACCGGGAGTTCATGGAGAAGTCGAACCCCTGGGCCCTGCACGGGATCGCCGAGCGGCTGCTGGAGGCGGTCGACCGGAAGATGTGGGCCGAGCCCGACCCGGCGCTGCTGGCCGAGCTGCAGCAGGCCTACCTCGACACCGAGGGCGACCTGGAGGGCGGGGAGTCACCGGCGCAGGCCCGTACCTGAGCGCCGGAGGACCGCGCAGTCATCCCTGGGTCGGGTTCGGTATCTCAGGCCAGGGCGCCGGCGAGGACGTGGGCGGCGATCGCGCCGGCCACGGCCAGCACGAGCCAGGCGAACCAGCGGCGCAGCCGGTCGGTGTCGACGCGTGCGGCGAGCCGTCCGGCGGCGAGGGCGGCGACGACGGCCGGAGCTGTGAAGGCGACGGTCGTCGGTACGTCGAGGGCGGCGTCACCCGCATGCGCGAGGAAGCCGGCGGCAGAGTTGATCGCCACCACCAGCAGCGACGTTCCGACGGCGGTGGACATCGGGAGGCCGAGGGCCAGGACGAGCACCGGAACGATGAGGAAGCCGCCGCCGACCCCGAGCAGGCCGGTGAGGAAGCCGATCGCCAGGCCGCCGGCCAGCGTCCGCGGCAGGCACCGGTGCCAGTTCACCCGGCCGCCGTCGACGCTGCATGCGGTGCCGATCGCAGGCTCCTCCTGCAGCATGCGGACGCCGGCGGCGACCATCAGGGCGACGAACAGTGCCAGGGTGACGGCGTCGGGCAGCAGCCGGTTGGCGGCGGCCCCGGCGAAGGCGGTCGCCGCGCCGGCCGCACCGAACAGCAGCCCGATCCGCCAGCCGACCTGGCCCGCCCGCAGCCGCGGCAGCAGGGCGACCAGCGCGGTGATGCCGACCATGACCAGCGAGGTGGCGACGGCCTGCTGCAGGTCCTGGCCGGCGAGGAGCACCAGCGCCGGCACGGCGAGGATCGAGCCACCACCGCCGAGCAGCCCGACGAGCGCGCCGATGACCAGGCCGAGGCCGACCGGGACGGCGATCACCGGGCTGCCGCGGCAGTGAGGGGCATCAGCGGCGGCCGGTGAGCCTGGCCAGCCAGCCGCCGGAGCGCTCGGGTCGGGGGTGGCCCGGGCAGCGCTGGGCGCTCGGGACGCCGGCCATCACGCGGTCGACGTGCTGGCCGCAGCCGGCCCAGGTCGTCCTGCCGCAGGTGGTGCAGGGAACTGCTCGGCACATGGGGGATCTCCTCTGTTCTCGATGGACGTGCGAAATGGGGTGGGGGGTCAGGCGGCGTCGGCGTGCAGGCCGACGGCGGCCGCGCCGGTGCCGGGGTCGCCGTAGCCTCCGTCGACCAGGACGGGACGGCGGCCGGTGCGGGCGAGCAGCGAGGCGGCGATCGAGGCCCGGTAGCCCGAGCCGCAGTAGACCCACACGTCGCCGGCGGGCAGCTCGTCGATGCGGTCGGTCAACTCGTGGATCGGGATGTGCCGGGACCCACGCACGCCGCCGCCGGAGCGCTCGTCGGCGCGCCGGGCGTCGACCACCACCAGGCCGGGGTCGACGGCCAGGGCCTCGGCCAGGTCGGCGAAGTCGCGGACCGGATACGAGGCCGGCTCCTGATCGGCGACGAGCTCCTCAGGGCTGCCGATCGCGGCGCCGGCGAGCCGGTCGATGCCGATGCGGACCAGCTCGCGGCGGGCGTCGGCGACCTGCTGCTCGGTCTCGCCGATCAGGGTCAGCGGCGCTCCCCACGGCACGAGCCAGCCCACGTAGGTGACGAAGTTGGCGATCGCCAGCTCGAAGTTCAGCGCGCCCGGCAGGTGCTGGTGCGCGAAGGCGGTGCGGCTGCGCAGGTCGATGACCCACTCGCCGGCGGCGAGCCGGCCGGCCAGCTCGGCGGCGTCGACAGGCCGCGGCAGAGAGAGGTCCACCGGTGCGGGGCCTGCGGCGTTGACCGGGCCCATGTGCGCGTACCAGGCGGGGACGGCGGTCAGGCCGGCGACCAGCTGGTCGACGAACGTCTGCTCGTCCTGCGTCAGGGCCGGGTTCACCGCCGCCTGCTCGCCGACGGTGGAGGAGTCCCCGCTGGTCGGCGTGGCCGCGCAGAACGAGCCGAAGCCATGGCTCGGGAACACCAGGGTGCCGGCGGGCAGCTCGTCGACCAGCCGGCGCACCGAGTGGTACTGGGCGTGCGTGAGCTCGTCGGTGTGCTCGGGGCCGACCAGGTCGGTGCGGCCGGTGGAGCCGTGCAGCATGGAGCCACCGGTGAAGACCGCCTGCACCGACCCGGCATCGTCGGTGAGCACGTAGCTGACGTGGTGGTGGGTGTGGCCGGGGGTGTGCAGCACGCGGATGCGCATCGGGCCGGCCTCGAGGACGTCGCCGTCCGCGGCCGGCACCCGCTCGTAGGCCACCGAGTCCCCGGCCGGGACGGCGTACCGCGCGCCGGTCGTCCGGGCCAGCTCGAGCCCGCCGGTCACGTAGTCGTTGTGCAGGTGGGTCTCCAGTACGAGCGCGATGCGGACGTCCCGCTGCTCCGCGAGGGCCAGCACCCGGTCGATGTCGCGCTGCGGGTCGACGACGACGCCGACGCTGCCGGCGCTGACCAGGTAGCTGCGGTCCCCGAGGCCGGTGGTCTCGATGACGTCGATCTGCACGGAAGCTCCTAGGTACGATAAGGTACGGTACGGTACGGTACGGGGCAGGGGTATCCAGATGACGCAGGAACCGGAAGGTTCGTCCCGGCGTCAGGCGGCTGTCAGGCGAGGGAGAGGAAGAGGCGTTCGAGCTCGCGGAGGTCGACCTCGCGCGTCTCGCCGTCCTCGTTGGTCGAGCAGTAGCGCATTCCCGTCGAGACGACGGCGAAGCCGGCCTTGCTCAGCGCCTTGGAGGCGGCGGCCAGCTGGGTGACGACGGCGGAGCAGTCCCGGCCGTCCTCGATCATGCGGACGATGCCGCCGATCTGACCCTCGATGCGCTTGAGCCGCTTGACGACGTCGGCGAGCTCGCCCTGGGGGATGTCCACGGCGACGACGGTACATACCCCGGGGGGTATCCGCCACCCGGGGTCCGGGGGGTCACCCGGAACGGCGAGAGGCCCCGGTCGGTAACCGACCGGGGCCTCTCTTCGTGGGGTGAGTGACGGGACTTGAACCCGCGACATCCAGGATCACAACCTGGCGCTCTACCAACTGAGCTACACCCACCGTGTGCCCACCCCGGACGCGGACGCCCGAGGGAACGCGGCAACGATACCGGAGACCGCGGGCCGATCCGCCGGGGGATCGGCAGGCGTCAGGCGGTGCCGGCGTCGCCCGCGCTCAGCAGCTCGCTGAACGAGCCGGTCACCTGCTCCGCGGCGCTCTTCGCCTGATCGCTGTTCGGGCCGGGCGTCGGCACGAACAGCGTCTGCCGGTAGTAGGCCAGCTCGCGCACCGACTCGATGATGTCGGCCAGCGCGCGGTGGGCCAGGCCCTTGGCCGGCTGGGCGAAGTACACCCGCGGGTACCAGCGCCGGGCCAGCTCCTTGACCGAGGAGACGTCGACCATCCGGTAGTGCAGGTGGTCGTCGAGCTCGGGCATGTCGCGGGCGAGGAAGCCGCGGTCGGTGCCGATCGAGTTGCCGCACAGGGGGGCGGTCCGGCGCTCCGGCACGAACCGCTTGATGTACGCCAGGACCTGCTGCTCGGCCTCGGCGACCGTGAGCGTCGCCGCGCGGACCTCGTCGGTGAGCCCGGACTTCGCGTGCATGTCCCGCACGAACTCGGTCATGCCGTCGAGGTCGGCGTCGTCGGCGGAGATGATCAGGTCCAGACCGGGGTCCAGCACGTTGAGGTCGGAGTCGGTGATCAGCACCGCGATCTCGATGAGCTTGTCGTTGATGAGGTCCAGACCGGTCATCTCGCAGTCGATCCAGACCAGGTGTCCCGCGCTCTCCGCCACGTCGGCTGAGAGTACGCACCGCCCGTCGCGTGCGCCCCGATCGCCCCGCGGGTGTCGGCTCTGGCGCACCAGCGGCAACGGCGCGAGCCGAAACGCTCGGCCACGGCCCGGTTCACCGCTAGGGTCGCCGGAACGCCTCACGTCAGGAAGCAATCCCTGTGTCGACTGCACCCGCACGCACCACGCCCGAGGCCCCGGGAACGCTCCGCGCAGGGCTGGCCCACCCCGTGGCGCTCCTCCGGTGGCTCTGGACTGCCTACATGACGCCCGGCCGCCCGGGGCGGGCCACGGACCAGACCGAGCTGCGGTGGATCTACACCGCCTGGCTCGGGGCTTTCCTGCTGAAGATGCTGGGCTCGTCGTGGGACGTCTCGTGGCACTTCAAGTGGCTGCGCGACGACCTGGCACCGCCGCACCTGCTCAACACCGTCGGCACCGCGGTCGTCGTCGTCCTGGTGCTCTTCCACAGCTACAGCGGCTACGGCGTCGACCGCCGGGCGCTGCGGCTCATGCAGGTGGGCATCGGCACCTTCCTGGTGGCGATCCCGATCGACATCGTCAACCACCGCATCAACGGGCTGGACATCACCAGCTGGAGCCCGAGCCACGCGCTGCTCTACCTCGGCACGGCGATCATGCTGGCCGGCGCGCTGCGCGGCTGGTGGCTCTACGCCGCGCCGGGCCGGGTGCGCGACCTCGTCTCGCTGGGGCTGTGGCTGTTCTTCGTCGAGAACGTCGTCTTCCCGAACCAGCACCAGGAGTACGGGGTCCTGTCGCTGGAGGCCTACCAGGCCGGCCGCACGACGGCCGAGCCGATGCTCCTGGACTTCGCCGCCGCCCAGGGCCAGACGCCGGCCATGTTCATGCTGCCGGTGCCCTCCTGGGTGCACCCGGCCTGGCTGATCTGCGCGGGGCTGCTCTCCCTGGTCGTGGCCCGCAAGATGGTCGGCCTGCGCTGGACCGCGACGGTCATCGCCGTCGTCTACCTGGGCTACCGCGGGGTCATGTGGCTGGCGCTGGTCGCGATGGGCTTCCCGTCCTCGGTGCTCCCGGTCGTGCTGATCCTCGGTGCCGTGCTCATCGACGTCGCCGTCACCCACCGCGTGCCGGGCTGGGCCGCGGGGATCGCGGTCACCGCGGCCGTCTACGGCCTGGCGTTCCCGCTGGAGGCCATGGGCCTGCTGCCGCCGTGGAACTGGTGGTCGGCGCTGCCGGTCGCCGTCGGTTTCGCGGTGCTCTGGGCACTGGTCGACCTCGTCGGGCGCAGCTCCTGGCTGGCCCGCTGGCGGGTCGCCGACGAGCCCGCAGTGCTCGCCGAGACCGCCACCGCCTGACCCGCTCCGCCTCGGCGCGGAGCGCCGGAGCGGCTGCGGGGATGACGTAGCGTCGACGGTGGCTGCGTCACGGGGGCGCCGGAGCCCGCACCCCGACGTGCGCCCGGCGGCGCAGACCGGAACCGAACGAGCGAGCGCCCGGAGGACGACGACGTGCTGGTCCTGACTCCCGAGCCGTTGCAGACGGCGGGGGAGCGCGCCTTCTTCGGCGAGCTGTCGCGGTGGGACACCGGCGCCTCGGTCCGCGCCGCGGTGGTCGCGTCGATCCCGCTGGTGGACGGGCCGCTGGGGCGCCGGCAGTCCGACGCCGTCCTGCTCGTGCCCGAGGGCGTCGCAGTGATCCGGGTGGTCGAGGTGGCGCGGCAGTCCGGCGTCGTCACGGCCACGCCGGAGGGTGCGTGGAGCATCGCCGCCGAGGGCGGGGACAGCCAGGTGCTGCAGCTCGCCGGAGGCGGGTCCAGCCCGCTCGACGGGCTGATGCGGGCCGGCATGGACACCGCGGTGAAGCTGCGCCGGGCAGGGCTCGAGCCCGGCCGGATCGCCCGGCTCACGGTCCTCGTCGGCGAGGTCACCGGACTGGTGCCGGCCGACGGCGACCTGGGGGAGGGCGACATCGTCGCCACCCTCGAGCCGAGGTCGCTGCTGCTGGCCTTCGCCCGGGCCAGCCGGCACGCCGGCGTCGACAACCCCCGGCTCTGGACGACGGCCGACGTGCGCGCGGCGCTGCTGGCGCTGGAGCTCCCCGGCCGCGGACCGACCGTCGAGGAGCTGAACGGGGAGGCCTTCCCCTACTCGCCCTACGTGCTGCGCCGTCCGCAGCTGCTGACCCCGGCCGCCATGGCCGCCGCGCCGATGATCGCCGACCCCGCCGCGCCGCCCTCGGAGGGCAGCGCCCCGGTTCGCGGCGCCGCCGATCCGCTGAGCGCCACCGCGGTCGCGCGCGCGGTCGCCGCCTCGGTCGCCTCCGGGCACGCCGCCGCCGTGTCGGCCGCGGCGCCACCGCGGGCGGCGCCCAACCTGACCGGGCAGCGGGACACCGTCGCCGTCGACGGCCCGGCCTCCCCGCCGAAGGGTGACGCCGGGATTGGCGGCCTGTTCGCGGGTGCCGCGCCCGAGCCGGAGCAGGCGGGACCGGCGCGGACGGCCGTCCAGCCGGTGACCCCGCGGGCCGAAGAGCCGCCGCCGCGGCCGCCGCTGTCGCCCGCGTGGCTCCCTGCTGGCCCGGACCGATCGCCGACCGAGCCCGGGTCCGGCGGCGACCGGTCCCGCTGGACGCTGGTCGTCGCCGCAGCGGTGCTCGCGCTGGTCGTCGTCTGCGGCGTCGCCGTGTGGCTGGTGAACTCCGGCGACCCGGAGGGCGGGTCCGGGAACGGCGGAACCGCCGCGGCGACCCCGACGGCCGAGGTGGGCCCCGTGCCCGGCGACGTGCTGCCCGCCGGGGGGACCCGCTTCACCGTCGAGCAGGTGCAGGTCGACGACACCTGCGCCGGGCACGCCTACGGGGACGTGGCCACCTTCCTGGAGGGCACCGACTGCCTCGGGCTCTCCCGGGCGCTGTACTCCGCGAGCGTCGAGGGCGCTCCGGTCGTGGTCTCGGTGTCCCGGGTGGCCATGGCCGACCCGGCGACGGCGCGGCAGCTGCGCGGGCTGGCCGACACCAACGGCAGCGGCAACGTCAGCGACCTGCTGCGCGAGGGCGTCACGTTCGACGGCGCCCCGGAGGCGCTGAGCTCCGCCGAGTACGCCAGCGCCGTCTCCGGAGCCACGGTCACGATCGTGGAGAGCTCGTGGTCGGACCCGGCGACGGCGGGCAGCACCGCGGCGATCGACGCCGTCGCCACCGCGGGCCTGGCGCTGCCGGTTCCCCCTCTGCCGAAGTAGCCGGGCCCTCGGGCCGACGAGCCCTCAGGTCGTCGCGGTCAGCGGTGCGAAGTCCGAATCGGCGACCGGTACATCGAGCTCGAGGCTGAGCCACTCGTGGATCTCGGCGCTCAGGCCGTCGACGATCTTGGTCGCCCGGAGCACGAGCCCGGTGAGGACATCGACCTCCAGGACGAACTCGTCACCGCCGGCGATCATCCCTAGGGCGTTGGCAGCTGGATCCTGGTCCTGGGTCTCGGCTCGGGGAACGAGAGTGACCGTGTAGCAGTGCCGCCCAGCGACGCGTGACCTGCTGACGGGTCTGAGCTCGAAGAGCTTCGGCAGGCGTCCGGGGCGCAAGAGGGCCAGCGCCTCTGCACCTCCGTGGCTCAGTCCCGGATCGCCCACGTTGGTCGACACCTTCGGGCCGGTGCGCACCCAGAAGATCGGCCCGTCGAGCACCAGGAGGTCCGGCGGTGTGTCGTCACCCTGGGAGGACAGCCGCTCGACGCGCACCCTGGTGCCGTTGCGATCGACCGTGACCGTTCGGAGTGCCTCGACGACCGCAGGTCGGCTCCCTTCCGATGGGAGAGTTGGTGATTCCCACACCGCCGAGCCGGACGCCGCCAGACGAGCGAAGTGCTGGTCGAAGGCGAGCAGGACCAGATCGTGACGCCGCCAATGCCTCCACACGCCGCGCGCGGTCGTCCACGAGGAGTCTGCGTCCTGCATGAGCTCGATGAGCCCGCCGCCGCTCGGCTCGGTGGGCTCTGGCCCTTCGTTCACGGCTGGCTCTCCTCGGTACGGTGCATCGACGGCGGTGCAGCGGGCGATCACACCAGGGGCATGACCGCCCGCCGCTATTCGGGGGTCAGCGGAAGACCGTCACCGTAGGCACGGCCCGCGATCAGGTGCCGCAGCCCACGCTGACGATCGTTCCGAGCTTGTCGTACACGGGCTGATGGTTCACAGACATTTGAACGGCGACCGGCCTGTAGTAACGGGTCACACCAGGAGTGCAGGGATAGCTGGCGTCGGAACGATTCATGTAGCCGGTTGCCTTGCGGGTGATCGAATCGAATCGAGTGGTCTCCTTATTGCACCCGTAGTTGGCACCTACCCGATCGCACACCTGAACGCCTGCCTTGATCTCGGTGTAGACCGAGCCCGACGTGCACTGCCAGTAGGCGCCGAACTGGACCGATCTCGTATTCCGAATCGCATTCGAGAAGGTCCCTCGGCACACTCCCACTGGCCAGTTGGCCGTCGACATGCCATCGCCGGTCGAAGCCTCGGCGGGAGGCGTGTCGACCTCCCAGCTGTTTGCGTACTGCGAGCCAGGGGGATCGTCGATCACTCGGGGGCCCTTGGGAGCGGCGTTCGCCGCCCCCGCCCCGACTGCTGACAAGCAGTAACGCAGCACAAATTGCGACTAGGACCCGAGACTTCGCTGAAGCACCTTCCGGTAGCGGGGAAGGTGAATCTTGGGTATCAGTAGTCGTCGCGTCAATAGCTTCGGCTATTCCTGCTCCGATATGCGCCCGGATCCTCTGAGACGGGGAAGGCCGACGGAGAGCGTCCTCCTGCCCTGGGCCGCCGTATTCGACCAGAACGACTCTTGTCGCCCGTGATCGATGCTGCGGGCAGGGGCGCGGAAGGGGCTGTAGATGTGTATTCGACCCGGCGAGGGTGGAGGCGACCACGTTCGGTCGGTCTGCACGGTCAGGCGGTCGCGGCGGCCCAGGCCATCGCAGTCAGCAGTGCGGCCATGGCGGAGCGGTCCAGCCGGCCAGCGCTGTGCGGGGTGGAGTTGATCAGCCCGAAGACGGCGTGCGCCCGTGCCCGGCAGGTGGCGGCCTCCGCGCCGGGGTGCAGGCGTGCCAGCACCGCCACCCACACCTCGACGTACTGGCGCTGCAGCCGGCGCACCTGGCCGGCCTGCTCCTCGGCCAGCGACGGGAGGTCGCGGTCGTGCACCACGATCAGCGCCGGGTTGTCGAGGGCGAACTCGACCTGGAAGTCGATCAGCGCGCGCAGCTGGGCCTCCGGATCCGCGCCGGCGGCCGCGACCCGCGCCCGGCCACCCTCGGCCAGTCGCTCGCTGATCCGCAGCAGCATCTCGGCGAGCATCGCGTCCTTGCTCGCGAAGTGCCGGTAGATCGCCGGGCCCGTCACGCCCACCGCGGCGCCGACGTCGTCCACACCCACCGCGCGGGACCCGCGCTCGGCGAACAGCTGGGCCGCGGCCTGCAGGATCTGCTCGCGGCGCGACGGGCGGTCGACGTCGGCGTGCAGCGCCGCGTCCCGCGTCGAGATCATGCCGGGATGCTAGCGCGGCCGTGAACCACTGTTAACTCCTCGTCGTGGGGAGTGGACCGCAGCTGTGAACCACCGTTAACCTCAGCCCGTGGACGCACCGGTGCTGCCCCGAGCCCAGTCGGCCGACCCCGAGGCGGCGGCCCGCAACGCCGCGGCGCATGCCGAGTTGGCTGCCGACCTGGCCGGTCAGCTGCGGCGGGTGTCGCTCGGCGGCGGTGAGCGCGCCCGCGAGCGGCACTCCTCCCGCGGCAAGCTGCTGCCCCGCGAGCGGATCGACGCCCTGCTCGACCCGGGCAGCCCGTTCCTCGAGCTCTCCGCGCTGGCGGCGCACGGCATGTACGACGGCGATGCGCCGGCCGCCGGGATCATCACCGGCATCGGGCGGGTGAGCGGCCGCGAGTGCGTGATCGTCGCCAACGACGCCACCGTCAAGGGCGGCACCTACTACCCCATGACGGTGAAGAAGCACCTGCGCGCGCAGGAGGTGGCGCTGTCCAACCGGCTGCCCTGCATCTACCTCGTCGACTCCGGCGGGGCCTTCCTGCCGATGCAGGACGAGGTCTTCCCCGACCGCGAGCACTTCGGCCGGATCTTCTTCAACCAGGCGAACCTCTCCAAGGCCGGCGTCGCGCAGATCGCCGCGGTGATGGGGTCGTGCACCGCCGGCGGCGCCTACGTGCCGGCGATGAGCGACGAGTGCGTGATCGTCCGCGACCAGGGCACGATCTTCCTGGGCGGCCCGCCGCTGGTGAAGGCGGCGACCGGCGAGGTCGTCACCGCCGAGGACCTCGGTGGCGGCGACCTGCACAGCCGGGTCAGCGGCGTGACCGACCACCTGGCGGACGACGACGCGCACGCGCTGCAGATCGTCCGGCAGATCGTCTCGACCCTCGGCCCACGCGAGCCCCGGCCCTGGGACGTCGAACCCGTCGAGGAGCCCGCCTCCGCGCCGGCGTCGGTGACCGAGGTGGTGCCGGCGGACCCGCGGACTCCCTACGACGTCCGGGAGGTCATCGCCCGGCTGGTCGACGGCTCCCGCTTCGCCGAGTTCAAGCCGCTCTACGGGCAGACGCTGGTCACCGGCTTCGCCCGGCTGCACGGCCATCCGGTCGGCATCATCGCGAACAACGGCGTGCTGTTCGCCGAGTCCGCGCTCAAGGGCGCGCACTTCATCGAGCTGTGCGACAAGCGCAAGATCCCGCTGCTCTTCCTGCAGAACATCACCGGCTTCATGGTCGGTCGCGACTACGAGGCCGGCGGCATCGCCAAGCACGGCGCCAAGATGGTCACCGCGGTCGCCACCGCCCGGGTGCCGAAGCTGACCGTCGTCATCGGCGGCTCGTTCGGCGCGGGCAACTACTCGATGTGCGGCCGGGCGTACTCGCCCCGGTTCCTCTTCACCTGGCCCAACGCCCGCATCTCGGTCATGGGCGGGGAGCAGGCGGCCTCGGTGCTGGCGACCGTCCGCCGCGACGGCCTCGAGGCCCGCGGCGAGGAGTGGCCGGCCGAGGAGGAAGAGGCGTTCAAGGCGCCGATCCGCGAGCAGTACGAGTCGCAGGGCCACCCCTACTACGCCACCGCCCGGCTCTGGGACGACGGCGTCATCGATCCGGCCGACACCCGCACCGTCCTGGGCCTCGCGCTCTCCGCCTGCGCCAACGCGCCCCTCGAAGACGTCGGCTACGGCGTCTTCCGGATGTGAGTCAGATGTTCGAGACAGTCCTGGTCGCCAACCGCGGCGAGATCGCCGTCCGCGTGATCCGCACCCTGCGCGAGCTGGGCATCCGCTCGGTCGCCGTGTACAGCGACGCCGACGCCGGCGCGCTGCACACCCGCCTGGCCGACGTCGCCGTCCCGATCGGCCCGGCGCCGGCCGCGCAGAGCTACCTGTCGATCGAGCGGGTGCTGGAAGCCGCCGCCCGCACCGGCGCCCAGGCGATCCACCCCGGCTACGGCTTCCTGTCGGAGAACGTGGAGTTCGCCCGGGCGTGCGAGAAGGCCGGCGTCGTCTTCGTCGGTCCGCCGGTCGCGGCGATCGAGGCGATGGCCGACAAGATCCGCGCCAAGCAGACGGTGATGGCCGCCGGCGTGCCCGTCGTGCCGGGCCGGACCGAGCCCGGCATGGACGACGACGCCGTTGCCGCGGCGGCGGTCGAGGTCGGCTTCCCGGTGCTGCTCAAGCCCAGCGCGGGCGGCGGGGGCAAGGGCATGCGGGTCGTGCGGACGGAGGACGAGCTGCCGGACGCGATCGCCGGGGCCCGCCGCGAGGCGAGCGGCTCCTTCGGCGACGACACCCTGCTGGTCGAGCGGTACGTCGGCAACTCCCGGCACATCGAGGTGCAGGTGCTCGGCGACTCCCACGGGAACGTCATCCACCTCGGCGAGCGCGAGTGCTCGCTGCAGCGCCGGCACCAGAAGGTCATCGAGGAGGCGCCGTCGCCG
This sequence comes from Blastococcus sp. LR1, assembly GCF_020166105.1. GTDB lineage: Bacteria > Actinomycetota > Actinomycetes > Mycobacteriales > Geodermatophilaceae > Blastococcus. The sequence continues at coordinate 790,024 of NZ_JAIUJY010000001.1, read as the reverse complement.
CTGCTGGACACCGCGATGCGCGCGTCGATGGGCCGCGCGGCGGTGGAGGCGGCCCGCGCCGTGGGCTACACCGGGGCGGGGACGGTGGAGTTCATCGTCGACGCCGACCCGGGTGGGCGGGGAGAGGGCCTGGACTTCTTCTTCCTGGAGATGAACACCCGGCTGCAGGTCGAGCACCCGGTCACCGAGGCGATCACCGGTCTGGACCTGGTCGAGCAGCAGCTCCGGGTCGCGGCGGGGGAGCGGCTGCCGATCGAGCAGAGCGACGTCTCCCTCGACGGGCACGCGATCGAGGCGCGGCTCTACGCGGAGGACCCGGCGCGCGGGTTCCTGCCCCAGGCGGGCACCGTGCTCGGCCTGGTCGAGCCCACCGGCCCCGGCATCCGGGTGGACAGCGCGCTGGCCGTCGGCTCGGTCGTCGGCACCGACTACGACCCGATGCTGGCCAAGGTCATCGCCTGGGCGCCGGACCGCGAGACCGCCCGCGCCCGGCTGGTCGGCGCGCTCGGGCGGACCGCCGTCCTCGGGGTGACGACGAACGCCGCTTTCCTGCGCGCGCTGCTCACCGACGCCGACGTCGTCGCCGGCACGCTGGACACCGGGCTGATCGAGCGCCGCGGCGAGGAACTGACGACGGTCGAGCCGCCGTCGGCGCACGTGCTGGCCGCCGCCGCGCTGGCGCTGCTGGTCGAGGCCGAGCCCGTCGGCCCGGTCGTCGACCCCTGGGACGTGCCGGACGGCTGGCGGCTGGGCGAGCCCGGGTGGACCGTGCGCCGGCTGCAGGTCGCGGGCGGCGAGCCGCAGACCGTGCGGGTGCGCGGGCGGTCCGGCGCCGCCGAGGTCGCGGTGGGGGAGGCGCAGCCGGTACCGGCCCGTGCGGTGCGCGACGGCGAGCGGCTCACCGTGACGTTCGACGGGCTGACGTCGTCCTACCTCCTCCGGCATGACGGCGGAACCGTGTGGCTGGCCGCCGACGGGCACGTCACGGCGCTGCGCGAGCAGGAGCGGCTGTCGTCGTCGGCCGGTGCGGCCGCGGGCGACGGCGTCGTCACCTCGCCCATGCCGGGCACGGTGACGGTGGTGCGCGCCGCGGTCGGCGACGAGGTCGAGGCGGGGACCCCGCTGCTCGTCGTCGAGGCGATGAAGATGGAGCACGTGCTCACCGCCCCCGTCGCGGGAACGGTGACCGAGCTCGGAGTGACGGCGGGCCAGACGGTCGCGCTGGACGAACGGCTGGCCGTGGTCACCGCGGCGCCCGAGCAGCAGGAGAACTGATGTTGGACTACCGGCTCGACCCCGAGACCGAGGCCCTGCGGAAGACCGTCCAGGAGTTCGCCCGCGAGGTCGTCGCCCCCCAGATCGGCGAGTTCTACGAGCGGGACGAGTTCCCGACCCAGATCGTGCGGCAGATGGGCGAGCTGGGGCTGTTCGGCCTGCCCTTCCCCGAGGAGTACGGCGGCGGGGGCGGCACCTACTTCGACCTGTGCATCGCGCTCGAGGAACTGGGCCGGGTCGACCAGTCCGTGGCGATCACGCTCGAGGCCGGCGTCTCCCTGGGTGCGATGCCGATCTACCGGTTCGGCACCGAGGAGCAGAAGCACGAGTGGCTGCCCCGGATGTGCACCGGCGAGGTGCTGGGCGCCTTCGGTCTCACCGAGCCCGGCGGCGGTTCGGACGCCGGTGCCACGCGCACGACCGCGCGGCTGGAGGACGGTCACTGGGTCATCAACGGCTCGAAGGCGTTCATCACCAACTCCGGCACCGAGCTGACCGGGCTGGTCACCGTCACCGCCGTCACGGGCACGCGGCCCGACGGCGGCAAGGAGATCTCGGCGATCATCGTGCCGTCGGGGACGCCGGGCTTCACCGTGGGCCAGCGGTACTCGAAGGTCGGCTGGAACGCCTCGGACACCCGCGAGCTCTCCTTCGACGACTGCCGGGTGCCCGAGGAGAACCTGGTCGGCGTCCGCGGCCGCGGCTACGCGCAGTTCCTCTCCATCCTCGGGGAGGGCCGGATCGCGATCTCAGCGCTCTCGGTGGGGCTGGCTCAGGGGTGCGTCGACGAGTCGGTGAAGTACGCGGCGCAGCGCGAGGCGTTCGGGCAGCCGATCGGCAAGAACCAGGCGATCCAGTTCATGATCGCCGACATGGAGGTGCGCGCCTTCACCGCGCGGCTGGCCTACTACCGGGCCGCGGAGAAGATGCTGCGCGGTGAGCCGTTCGGGCGGGAGGCGTCGATCGCCAAGCTGTACAGCTCCGAGGTCGCCATGGACAACGCCCGCTACGCCACCCAGGTGCACGGCGGGTACGGGTTCATGAACGAGTTCCCGGTGGGCCGCTTCTACCGCGACGCCAAGATCCTGGAGATCGGCGAGGGGACGTCCGAGGTGCAGCGGATGCTGATCGCCCGCGACCTCGGCGTCGGCTGACCGGCCGCGCCGGCGCCGAGTGTGCACTTGTCGACCTCTCGACACCCCTGAGACGTCCACAAGTGCACATTCGGTGGTCGGTCTGCCCGGGTCGCCGCCGGACCTGGAGCCTGCCCGCCGGCTTCGATCAGCGCCGGATGCCGCGCTGGGTCCGGTAGGTGGCCCGGGCGGCACGGGAAGCGGCCCGCCAGTTGCCGAGCTGGTACCCGACGTAGCCGCCGAGGAGCCCGCCCACGGCGAGGGCTGCAGCAACGCTCTCCGGCACGGCACGCTCCCCGAGTTCGGCATCCGGACGACACCGGAACTGTGCGGGTCAGGTGAGCACCGTGCCGGTCATGAGCCCGTCTTCCGGACCGATCGGCGTGCCCCCGCTGTGCGTCGCGACCGACCGTGCCCACCGGAGGTCAGGCGGTGACGGCGACGAGCACCGTGCCGACGGCGCCGCCTCAACCTCCTGGATGGGCGCCGAGGATGTCGGTGCCGTGCTCGGCGGCGAGTTCGAGCAGCCGTTCGGGGTCGGCGAGCAGCGCGTCCTCTCCGGCGTCGACGACCGCCTGGAAGAACCGCTCCATCCCGGCGGGGCTCACCAGGGTCAGGAAGCGCACCGGGTCGTCGCTCAGCCGCCGCAGTGCGTGCGCCTTGCCGCGGGGCACCAGCAGGAAGCTGCCCGGGCCGACCGTGCTCTCCGTGCCGTCCTGCCAGACCGCGACCCGACCGGACAGGACGTAGAACGCCTCCTCCGCCGCGGTGTGCCGGTGCAGTGGCGTCGTCTCGCCGAAGAATTCCTCCTCGACGAGCCAGTACGCCCCGCCGGTCGTGCCGCCGTCGGCCTTGGTCGTGTACGTCGAGCCCAGGGCCGTGAGCCGCTGACCCTCGGCGGGTCCGAGCATCGTCATTGGGCACCTCCGCGGATCGGCGGTCCGGCCACGGTGCCGCCGATCCGGGGCGCGGTCAACGGTCCCCGGCGCGGGGTCAGGCGGTGACGTCGATCAGCACCTTGCCGACGGCCCCGTCCTGCACGGCCTGGTGCGCCGCGGCGGTCTCGGCCAGCGGATAGACGTGCAGCGGCAGCCCGGCCTCCTCGCCCACCCGGAGCACGCCCTCGCCGACGGCGGTGGCGACGTCCTCGATGGCGAGCACCTTGGCCCGCTCCGGCTCGGTGTAGACGAGCACGAACTGCCACCGGGCGTTCGGGCCCATCTGCGCGCGCACCGGCACGGTCACCTCCGCGCCGCCGTCGTCGGCGTACATGGCGACCGCCCCGTGCATGCCGATCACCTCCGCGTCGACGGCGGCGTTCACCGCAGCCGACACCTCGACGATGGCGCCCACGCCCTTCGGCGCGATCTTCCGGACCTCGGCGACGACGTCCTGGTCCTTGTAGTTGACGACGTGGTCGGCGCCGGCCGCCGCGGCGAGCTGCGCCTTGCGGGCCGAGCTGACGGTCGCGATGACCGTCGCGTCGGACCAGCGGGCCAGCTGGATCGCCGCGTTGCCGACCGCGCCGGCGCCGCCCTGCACGAGCACGGTGTGCCCGTCGAGCGTGCCCGGGCCGAGCCGGTCAGGGAGCGACTCGGCGACGGTGAGGCAGCGGTGCGCGGTGAGGAACGGGATGCCGAGCGCGGCGCCGAGCTCGAACGAGGGGTCCTCACCGAGCAGGACGACGTGCCGCGCCGGGACGACGGTGTGCTCGGCGGCGGTGCCCCACGGGCGCTGCCAGGCGGCCTCCCAGATCCACACCCGCTGGCCGAGCATCGCGGGGTCCACGCCCTGGCCGACGGCCTCCACGGTGCCGGCGCCGTCCTGGTTCGGCACCTGCCCCTCGGGGCCGGGCTCGGCCTTGCTCCGGGACTTCCAGTCGGTCGGATTGACGCCGGAGAACGCGACGCGTACCCGCACCTCGCCGGGGCCGGGCTCGGGCACCGCCCGCTCGACCAGCTCGAGGACGTCGGGACCACCGGGACGGCTGTAGGAGATCGCTCGCACGCGGCCTTCCTACCCCGACGCGGTCCCGGGTCAGACATCGGTGGGGTCCGCGCCAGAGCCCTCCCTCAAGGGGGAGGGAGATTCAGGCCATCTGGCCGGCGGACCGATGGTCTCCCCAGTCCCGCTCGTGCGGGCCCACCCGTCCCAGCAGGAGGAACCGTGACCACCGTGCCGCCCCCCGTCGGCGACCCGCAGCCCCCGACCGGCCCCGCCCCGTGGATCTCCCCGGGCGCGTCCACGGGGCCTGTCACCGGCACCGGCTCCCGCCGCTGGCTCTACGTGGCCGGGGCCGGCGTCGCCGTCGTCGGACTGATCATCGCCACCGGTGGCGGGTCCGACCGCACGCCCGTCGAGACCGCCGAGGAGCACGTCGAAGCCTTCGTGTCGGGCGAGTGGGAGGACGCGTACGAGCTGCTGTGTGCCGAGGAGCGCGCGTCCTACGACGACGCCGAGGACTACGGCGCCTCGATGGTCAACAGCTTCGGGGGCGCGCTGCACGGCGCCACCGTCACCGGCGAGGTGGAGCAGGACAGCAACGGTGACGTCGAGGTCGAAGTTGAGTTGCGCAGCGTGTTCGGCACCGGCGACCAGCAGCTCGACCTCGTCCTGGAGGACGGCGAGTACCTGGTGTGCGAGGGCCTGCTCGAGTGAGCGGTCGCACCAGCGACTGATGCGCCGGCGGGTCATCCCGCCGGCGCATCGTCGTCCCTGGGGCGGTCCAGCGGTCAGAGCCGGGCGAGCTCCTGGGCGAGCGGACCGAGACCGAGCGGCCCCAGGTCGAGCACCGCGCGATGCCACTGCTTGAGGTCGAAGCCGCTGCCGGCGCGGGCGCGCGCCTCCTCGCGGGCGGTCAGGAAGACCCGCTCGCCGACCTTGTAGACCGGGGCCTGCCCGGGCCAGCCGAGATAGCGGTGCAGCTCGTCGGTGCGCATCGCGTCGTCCATGGAGACGTGCCGGCGGAGGAACTCGGCGGCGACGTCGTAGCTCCAGCGGCCGGCGTCCATCCCGGAGCCGGGCGGGATCGGCAGGTCCAGGTGGACGCCGATGTCGAGGACGACGCGCGCCGCCCGCAGCTCCTGGGCGTCGAGCATGCCCAGCCGGTCGCCGGGATCCTCCAGGAACCCGAGCTCGCCCATCAGCCGCTCGGCGTAGAGCGCCCAGCCCTCGGCGTGCGCGGAGCAGAAGTTCAGCATCCGCTGCCACCTGTTGAGCAGCGCGGCGTTGGCCACCGTCTGCCCGATCTGCAGGTGATGTCCCGGCACGCCCTCGTGAAAGACCGTCGTCGTCTCGCGCCAGGTGGTCATCTCCGTGACGCCGTCGGGCAGCGACCACCACATGCGGCCGGGCCGACTGAAGTCCTCGGTGGGGCCGGAGTAGTAGACGCCCTCGCCGGCGGTGGGGGTCAGTCGCCCCTCGATCCGGCGGACGGGATCGGGGATGTCGAAGTGCACGCCGGCGAGCGCGTCGACGGCGCGGTCGGCGGTGTTCTGCAGCCAGGCCTGGAGCGCGTCCCGGCCGCGCACCATCCGGGCGGGGTCGGCGTCGAGTGCCGCCATGGCCCCGGCGACGCCGCCGCCCGGCGCGATCGACTCGGCGACCGACTCCTTCTCGGCGACGATCCGCGCGAGCTCCTCCCACCCCCAGGCGTAGGTCTCCTCCAGGTCGAGGTCGGCGCCGGTGAACCAGCGCGACTCCACGGCGTAGCGCTCGCGGCCGGCGGCGTCCCGTTCGGGCGCCCGGGGCAGGAGGTCGGACTCGAGGTGGTCGGCGAACTCGCGCAGCGCGGCGGAGACCCCGGCCGCGGCAGCCGAGAGGTCGCGGGCCAGCGCGCCGTCGGACGGCACCGGGGCGCCGGCGACCAGTCCGGCGTAGAAGCCGCCCGGTGCCGCCCACTGCCGGGCCCGCTCGGCGCACAGTCGGACCTGGCGGGCGGCCGAGACCGTGCCACGGGCGGCAGCATCGTCCAGCCCGGCCGTGTAGCCGCGCAGCGCCTGGGGGAGAGCGGCGAGCCGGCGCGCGATCGTCGCCCAGTCCTCGTCGGTGTCGGTCGGCATCAGGTCGAACGGCTGGCGGAAGCCCTGCAGCGGGCTGTCGATCGTGTTCAGGTCGGCCTGCGCCAGGCCTGCGTCGTGCCGGTCCAGTTCGGCGCCCAGCCGCTCCACCATGGCCGCCCGGGCCACCTCCTCGTGCGCGTCCGCCGGGGTCAGCGCGGCGACCTCCGCACGGGTCCTCCGCAGCAGCTCCGCCGTGCCGGCGGAGCCGTCCGGGGTGAGGTCGGGCCAGCGGTCGTCATGGCCGGGCGCCCCGATGTACGTGGCGACGACGGGCTGCGCGGCGGCGTAGTCGTCGACGAAGCGGTCGGCCAGCTCGGACAGCGGGGTGGCGGGGCGCGGCGCGGTCACGGCCGAGACGTTAGCCGCGCTCGCCCGGGCGCCCCATCGGGTTTTCAGCCGGCGTAGGCGTGCGGATCGGTCGGCCACTCCAACGGCGGCAGCCCGGCGAGCGCGATCATCCGGTCGACGGTCAGCTCGACCACCTCGTCCTCGGGCGGGACGCCGGCGGGTGAGGCCAGCAGGGCCAGCGCGTCGACCGGATCGATCTCGGTGCCGGTCGCCTCTTTGGCCCAGCGGGAGAAGCCCTCCGCCTCGGCGGGCGCGTCCACCGGGTCTGCGGCGTCGGCGTCGTCGAAGTAGTAGCGCGGCTCGTAGCGCAGGAAGAACCGCCCACCGGAGGCGTCGGACATCCGGTAGTCGACGGTCGCGAAGCCGCTGTCGTGCACGTCCAGGAGCAGGAACGGCACCACGGTCGGGCCACCGGTGCTCCACCGGCCGTCGCTGTAGGAGAACTTCCGGAACAGGCCCACGGCTCCGAGGTTAGCGGCCGCCTCGGTCCTGGCCGGTCGTGTCGGGCGCGCGCGGCGGCCCACCGAGCCCGACCGCGCGGGCGCGCGCCTCGACGTCGTCCACGGCCCGGCGCAGGTCACCGAGATGGCGCTGGATCATGCCGGTCGTGGACAGGACCTGCCGTCGCCAGGTCAGGTTGATGGTGGCCACCACCCGATCTCCCACGCGGACCGGCATCGCGATCGACTCCCGTCCGTCGTCCACCTCAGAGCGCGGGCGGGAGTAGTCGCCTCCGAAGTCGGGCGCCCGGATGCCATAGCCGCGTTCCCGGGTGGTCGACACCAGCCGACGCAACGCCTCGTCGTCGAACGCCAGCCCGTGCGCCGGGGCGTCCCGTTGGCGGAGGCGGCGGATGACCGCCTCGAACTCCCGCTCGGTGCAGAACGCCAGGTACGCGCGACCGGAGGCCGAGCCCAGCATGTTCACCCGGTAGCCGCGCGGCCGCGGTGGGAGGGCGTCGAAGTAGGTGCGGGTGCTGTTGGTCTCCAGCGTCTCCATGTGGTCCAGCCGCGGAACGGCGAGGACGGACGGCCACTGCAGCCGCCCCGCCAGTTCGTCGAGGACGGGGGAGGCGGTCTCCACCAGCCACGCATCGTCGTCGGGCTCCACCCGGTGCTGGGTGTGGCTCGGCAGGAACGCTCCGTCGACCATCCGCTGCCACACCAGCCCCTGCTGGTGCGCGGTCCAGAGGATGCGGGTGAGCGTCGCCTTGGGAATCCCGGTGGCGAGATGCAGGTCGTGCAGGCTCGCGGCCCGCACCTCCTGCAGGGTCTGCAGCACCTGGAGGCCGCGCGCGAGGGACTCGATCGGCTTGACCCTGTAGTTGCGCACTGCATTCCTCCGCTGCAGCTTTTCGCACCGTGAAATCGGCGCGAATCAGTGTTGCCCACGGAATGTGGTCTGCGCCACTGTCTCGCCATGCCGCATCTCCACTCCGCGACCGGTGCGCGACGGACCTCCGTCGCCGAGGGCGAGCTGCTCTGGACGCCGTCTCCCGAGCGGGTGGCCGGCGCGCAGCTGACCGAGTTCACCCGCTTCGCCGAGGAGCGCACGGGGCGCACCTTTCCCGACTACGCCGCGCTGTGGGCGTGGTCGACGACCGAGCTCGAGGGCTTCTGGCAGGCGGTCTGGGACTACTTCGACGTCCGCTCGTCGGCTCCGTACACCGCGGTGCTGGAGGAGCGGGTCATGCCCGGCGCGCGCTGGTTCCCCGGCGCCCGGCTGAACCTCGCCGAGCACGTCCTGCGCTCGGAGCGCCCCGGGGAGCCGGCCCTCCTCTTCGCCGACGAGCAGAACCCGCTGCGCGAGCTGTCGTGGGAGGAGTTCGCCCGGCAGGTGCGCGTCCTCGCCACCTACCTGCGCGACCGGGGGATCGGCCGCGGCGACCGGGTCGCCGCCTATCTGCCCAATGTGCCGCAGGCGATGGTCGCGATGCTCGCCACGGCGAGCGTCGGCGCGGTGTGGGCGAGCGTCTCGCCCGACTTCGGCTCCCGCGGGGCCCTGGACCGGCTCGGCCAGCTCGACCCGGCCGTGCTGTTCGTCGCCGACGGCTACCGCTACGGCGGCCGCGACTTCGACCGCCGGGGTGAGGTGGCCGAGCTCGTCGCGGGCCTCCCCGGGCTGCGGGAAGTGGTCGGTGTCCCGGTGCTGGGGCTCGACCAGCCCGGCACCCCGTGGGACGACGTCGCCGCCGGACCCGACGTGCCGGACTTCGCGTTCGAGCAGGTGCCCTTCGACTCCCCGCTCTGGGTGCTGTTCTCCTCCGGCACCACCGGTCTGCCCAAGGCGATCGTGCACGGGCACGGCGGGATCCTGCTCGAGCACCTGAAGCTGCACGTCCTGCACCACGACCTCCGCCCGGGCGATCGCGCGTTCTTCTTCACCACCACCGGCTGGATGATGTGGAACTTCCTCCTCACCATGCCGCTGGTCGGCGCGGTGCCGGTGCTCTACGACGGCAACCCCAGCCATCCCGACGTCGACGTCCTCTGGCGGATCGCCCAGGACGGCCGGGCCCGGCTCTTCGGCGCCAGTCCCACCTTCGTCGAGCTGATGCAGAAGGCCGGCGTCGTGCCCCGCGAGCGGTTCGACCTCTCGGCGCTGGACGTCGTCATGCCGGCCGGCTCACCGGTCGGCCCGGCGGTCAGCGTCTGGTTCTACGCCGACGTGAAGGACGACCTCTCCCTGGCGACCGGCAGCGGCGGCACCGATTGCTGCACCGGATTCGTCGGCGGCGTGCCGACCCTGCCGGTCCACGCCGGGGAGATCCAGGCCCGCTCGCTCGGCGTCGCCGCCGAGGCGTGGGACGAGTCGGGTGCCAGCGTCGTCGGCCGGGTGGGGGAGCTGGTCATCACCCAGCCCATGCCCTCGATGCCGCTGTTCTTCTGGGGCGACGACGACGGCGCGCGCTACCGGGCCAGCTACTTCGAGACCTTCCCCGGGGTCTGGCGGCACGGCGACTTCTTCGAGGTCAACGAGCGCGGCGGCTGCTTCGTGCGCGGTCGCTCCGACGCCGTCCTCAACCGGCAGGGGGTGCGGATCGGGACCGCCGAGATCTACCGCGTGGTGGAGGACGACCCCGCCGTCCTCACCTCCCTGGTGGTCAACCTCGACCTGCCGGACGGCGGCTTCTTCATGCCGCTCTTCGTGGTGCTGAAGCCCGGCCAGCAGCTGGACGACGACCTGATCGCCCGGCTGCGGTCGAGGCTGCGGGCCGACTGCACGCCGCGCCACGTGCCCGACCGGATCGTCGCCGTCGACGCGATCCCGGTGACGCGCAGCGGCAAGAAGATGGAGATCCCGGTGCGCCGTCTGCTGCTCGGCGCCGACCTGGCCGCGATCGCCGACCCCGACGCGATGGCCGATCCGGACGCCTTCGCCGGCATCGCCGAGTACGCCCGCACCCAGACCGACTACTCGCTCTGACCTCATCCACCGCCTGAAGAGGAACCAGCCATGACCGAGCGTTCGTTCCCCCTGCCGTCCCAGCTGGAGCCCGTCGCGGGCGCCGAGGGGTGGGAGTCGATGTACCCGTACTTCTCGCGCTTCCAGCCGGAGGACGACCAGCGGTTCTGGTTCTACAATTCGATGCACTTCCCCGAGGTCGTGCCCGCCTTCGACGGGATCACCTCGGAGATCCCCTACACCGCGATCGGGGCGAACACCGCCCGGCTGTTCTCGTTCCCGACGACGATGGGCATCGAGTACCGGATCATCCACGGGCGGGTCTACATCACCGCCAACCCGGTGCTCGACGAGGCCGAGCAGGGGCGCCGGCTGGCCGACTTCCAGGAGCGGGCCGGCCACTACTACGGCAACTGGGACCGCATCTACGGCGAGTGGCAGCAGCGCATCGAGGCGTTGATCGCCGACATCGAGGCCGTCGAGGTGCCCGAGCTCGGCGACCTCGACCCGATCGAGGTGATCACCAGCGGCCGCGGCTTCGCGTCCAACCACTTCCTCCGCGAGCGGTTCCACCGCTGCATCGACCTGTATTCGAAGATGTGGCACCACCACACCGAGCTGCTGATGCTCGGCTACGGCGCCTACGTCGTCTTCTTCGAGTTCTGCAAGCAGGTGTTCCCGGAGATGGGCGACCAGATGGTGGCCCGGATGGTCGCCGGCATGGATGTCACCATGTACCGGCCGGACGACGAGCTGAAGAAGCTGGCGGCGCTGGCGGTGGACCTGGACCTCGCCGACCTCTTCGTCGAGGGCAGCGACCCGGCCAAGGTGCTCTCCGCCCTGGCCGAGCGCGGGGAGCCCGGGGCCCGCTGGCTGGCCGCGCTGGAGGCGGCGAAGGACCCGTGGTTCAACGTCTCCGTCGGTGACGGCTTCTACCACCACCACCTGTCCTGGGCCGACGACCTGACCGTGCCCTTCGCCGCGCTGCCGCGCTACGTCGACCAGGTCGCGGCCGGTGAGGACCTCACCCGGCCCACCGAGCGGTTGGCCGAGGAGCGTGACCGCATCTCCGGCGAGTACCGCGCGCTGCTGGACTCCGAGGAGGAGCAGGCCGCCTTCGACCAGATGCTCGGCCTCTGCCGGCAGGTCTTCCCCTACATCGAGTCGCACAAGTTCTACTGCGAGCACTGGTTCACGACCCGCTTCTTCCAGAAGATCCGGGCCTTCGGTGCTCTCCTGGCCGAGCGCGGCGTCCTGCTCGAGGCCGACGACGTCTTCCACCTGCGGCACACCGAGGTCGAGGACGCGCTCGCCGACGTGATGCTGGCCTGGGCCTCCGGCGGCACCGAGCTCGGCGCCCGCCACTGGCAGCCGATCGTCGCCGAGCGCAAGCGGATCGTCGAGGCGCTGTCGGGCTGGTCCCCGCCGCCGGCGCTGGGCGCTGTTCCCGAGGCGCTCAACGACCCCGCGGTGAAGATGCTCTGGGGCATCACCCAGGACACCATCGAGTCCTGGCTCGGCAGCGATGACGACGACGGGTCGACCGTGCGCGGGTACGCGGCCTCCCCGGGCGTCGTCGAGGGCGTCGCCCGCGTGCTGCTCAACGTCAACGACATCGGCCAGATCCGCGAGGGCGAGATCCTCGTCTGCCCGGTCACCGCCCCGAGCTGGGGCCCGGTCTTCGGCAAGATCGCCGCGGCGGTCTCCGACATCGGCGGCACGATGAGCCACGCCGCGATCGTGGCCCGCGAGTACGGCATGCCCGCCGTCGTCGGCACCGGCACGGCCACCGCCCGCATCCGCACCGGTGACCGGCTGCGCGTCGACGGCGACCGCGGCGTCGTCACCGTCCTGAGCTGATGGGATCCGTCATGACCACGACCCGCCCCGTCCTGCACTTCTCCGAGGTCGGCTTGCGCGACGTCCCCGACGTCGGCGGCAAGGGCGCCAGCCTCGGCGAGCTGCTCCGTGCCGGCATCCGGGTGCCCATCGGCTTCTCCGTGACGACGGCGGCCTTCCGGCAGACCGTCGAGCACCTCACCGTCGGCGGGCAGACCATCCCGGAACGGGTGGCCGCGCTCGACCCCGCCGATGCCGAGGGGCTCGCGGCGGGTGCTGCCGAGATTCGCGCGGCGGTGGAGTCCGAGCTGGGGGCTCGGCTCGGCGGTCGTCAGCGGCGACGTCACCCCCGACTCGTTCGTGGTGAGCAAGGTGACCGGCGAGATGAAGCGGAACGTCGCGACCAAGACCCGCTGGCACCGGCCGGACCCGTCCGGAGCCGGCGTGGTGGAGGACGACGTGCCGGAGGAGCTGCGGGACCGTCCGTCGATCTCCGACGCGGAGATCGCCGAGCTCGTGGCCACGGCCCGCCGGGTGGAGGCCCACTACGGCTGCCCGCAGGACATCGAGTGGGCGGTCAATGATGCGGGCGAGGTCTTCCTCCTGCAGAGCCGGCCGGAGACGGTGTGGGCGGCGAAGGACGCGGCCAGGAAGGCCGCGAAGGCCCCGACGGCACGGCCGTTCGACCACGTGCTGAACCTGCTGGGCGGTTCCCGCCCGACGGGGAAGTGAGCGGCATGCACCTGACGCCGGACGACGTCCGCGACGTGTTGCGGGTGCTGGACTCCAGCGGTCTCGACGAGCTGCACCTGGAGACCGCCGACCTGTCCCTGACCGTGCGGCGCGAGGGCGCGGCCGGGTGGACGGCGGAGCAGCAGGTGACTCGTGCGCCCGTCGTCGAGCAGCGCGCGGAGCCGGTCGCCGCCGCTGTGGCCGCGCCGGCTGCCGCCGTGGAGGAGGGCCTGGTCGCGGTGCACCCGCCGCTGCTGGGCACCTTCTACCGGGCGCCTCAGCCGGGCTCCCCGCCGTTCGTCGACGCCGGCGACACGGTCGACGAGGAGACCGTCGTCGGCATCGTCGAGACCATGAAGATGATGACGCCGGTGCACGCCGGCGTCCGCGGGACGGTGGTGGAGTTCCGCACCGGCAACGGCGAGTTCGCCGACGCCGACGCGGTGCTCTGCGTGGTGGAGCCGGCATGAGTCGCATCCGCCGGCTGCTGATCGCCAACCGCGGGGAGATCGCCGCGCGGGTGATCCGGACCTGCGCGCGGCTGGGCATCGAGTCGGTGCTCGCCGCCTCCGACGCCGACCTCGACTCGCTGCCCGCCCGGCTGGCCGACCGCGTGGTGCGGCTCGGCCCGGCGGCGGCCTCGGCGTCGTACCTCGACCCGGCCGCCGTGGTGCGCGCGGCGCAGTCGGTCGGCGCCGACGCCGTGCACCCCGGCTACGGCTTCCTGTCGGAGAACCCGTCGCTGGCGCGCGCCTGCGCCGCGGTCGGCATCGTCTTCGTCGGGCCCACCCCGGAGTCGCTGGAGGCGGTGGGGGACAAGCTCACCGCGCGCTCGCACGCCGTCGCCGCCGGGCTGCCGGTGGTGCCGGGTGGTGAGGCCGCCGATCTGACCCAGGCCCGCTCGGTGGCCGAGGAGGTCGGCTACCCGCTGCTGGTCAAGGCGGTCGGGGGCGGTGGCGGCCGCGGCATGAAGCTGGTCCGCGAGCCGGATGACCTCGCGTCCACCCTCGACCTCGCCGTCTCCGAGGCAGCCGCCGCCTTCGGGGACCCCCGCGTATACCTCGAGCGGTACGTCTCCTCGGGCCGGCACGTCGAGATCCAGGTGCTCGGCGACGGCTCGCGGGCCGTGGCGCTGGGCGACCGCGACTGCTCGGTGCAGCGGCGCTACCAGAAGCTGTTCGAGGAGGCCCCCGCCCCACTGCTCTCGGACCGGCTGCGGGCCGAGATGGCCGACGCCGCGCTGCGGCTGTGCGCGCACCTGGGCTACCGCGGGCTGGGCACTGTCGAGCTCCTCGTGGACCGGGTGCGGGACACCTTCTACTTCCTGGAGATGAACGCCCGCATCCAGGTGGAGCACCCGGTCACGGAGATGATCACCGGCCTCGATCTGGTTGCCGAGCAGCTCGCCGTCGCCGAGGGGCAGCCGCTGCGGCTGCGCCAGGAGGACGTCGTCCTCACCGGGCACGCCGTGGAGTGCCGGATCAACGCCGAGGACGCCGCGGCCGGCTTCCGGCCGTCGCCCGGCCGGATCGACCGGGTGGTGCTCCCGGTGGGGGAGGGCCTGCGCGTGGACACCCACGTGCAGGGCGGCGCCGTCGTCCCGCCGTTCTACGACTCGCTGCTGGCCAAGCTGATCGTCCACGGCACCGACCGCGACGACGCCCTGGCCCGCGCCCGGGCTGCGCTGGACCTGCTGCGGATCGACGGGGTGACGACGACGGTGCCGGTGCACCGGGCGTTGCTTGACGACGCCGAGTTCCGCGCCGGGGGAGTCGACACCGGCTTCTTCGAGCGCTTCCTGTCCGCCCGCGACCTGGTGGGAGCCCGCTGATGGCCGACGTGCAGCTCGTCGACGTCTCTCTGCGTGACGGCAACCAGAGCCTGTGGGGGGCCACCGGCTTCCGCACCGCACACGTGGTGCAGGCCGCACCGCTGCTGGAGCGGGTCGGCTTCCGGGCGCTGGACTACCTCTCCAGCACCGCCATGGGGGTCGCCGTCCGGGTGCACCAGGAGGACCCGTGGGAGCGGATCCGGCTGACCCGCGCGGCGATGCCGACGACGAAGCTGCAGTTCATCGGCACCGGGTTCCGCTTCATCAGCTGGCAGAACTCGCACCCGGAGACCATGCAGCTCGTCTACGACCGGCTGGTCGTCAACGGCATCGACCGGGTGGTCGTGCTGGACCCGATGCACGACATGGACGCCGCCCGCGAGACCGCCCGCCGCCTGAAGCAGGCCGGCGTCGACGAGGTCGTCGGCGCGCTGACCTTCACGATCAGCGAGGTCCACGACGACGCGTTCTACGCCGGGATCGCCGCGCAGTACGCCGCCGACGCGAACTTCGACCGCGCCTACGTCAAGGACCCGGCCGGCATCCTCACCGCCGAGCGGGCCCGCACCCTGCTGCCCACGATCACGGCCGCGCTCGGGGGCAAGCCGCTGGAGCTGCACTCGCACGCCACCATCGGGCTCTCGCCGCTCACCTACTCCCTGGCGCCGGACCTCGGCGTCGAGGTCGTGCAGGTGGGCAGCGGGGCGCTGGGCAACGGGTCCTCCCTGCCCGAGGCGCGGCGCACCGTCGCCAACCTCCGGGAGATGGGGCACACCGTCGCGATCGACGACCGGGCGCTGGGCCTGGTGTGCGACTTCTTCGACGGCGTCGCCGTCGCCGAGGGGCTGCCGGCGGGCCGCCCGCAGGACTTCGACGCCGCCTTCCTGCACCACCAGATCGCCGGCGGCGTGATGACGACGACGAGGCGGCAGCTGCGCGAGATCGGCATGGAGGACCGCTTCGAGAGCCTGATCGAGGAGGTGGGCCGGGTCCGCGCCGAGATGGGCCACCCGATCATGGTCACGCCGTTCCCGCAGATGGTCGTCTCGCAGGCGCTGTTCAACGTGATCGGCGCGGAGCGCTACGCGAACGTCCCGGACCAGGTCATCCGGTACGCGATGGGCAGCTTCGGCCGGCCGACCGCGCCGATCGACCCCGCCGTCCTCGACCGGATCCTCGACCGGCCGCGGGCCCGCGAGCTCGCCGCCGAGCCGCCCCCGCCGTCCCCTGCCGAACTGCGGAAGCGGTGGCCCGGGGTGGGCGACGAGGAACTGCTGCTGCGGGCGCACATGCCCGAGGAGCAGGTCGACGCCATGCGAGCCGCCGGCCCGGCGCCGCGGCACTTCAACGCAGGTCTGGCTCCGGTGCTCGACCTGGTGGGCCAGCTCGGCTCCCGCCCTTCCGTGCACGACCTCTCCGTCGCCAAGCCGGGCTTCCGGCTCTCCGTGCGCCGCACCTCCGAAGGGACCCTCAGTGCCTGACTCCGCCGCCCCCGATCCCGCGGCTCTCAACCGCCTGCGCCGGGTCCACGGTGTCGTCCTCGACATGGACGGCACGCTGGTGATGGGCGACCGCAACAACCAGGGCATGGTCCCGCTGCCCGGCGCGTCCGCGCTCCTGGAGACGCTGGCTGAGCGGGGGACGGGGTTCTGCATCTACACCAACGGCACCGTGAAGACCCCGCAGCAGATCGCCGACGTCCTGCAGGGCATCGGGCTGCCGGTGCGCGAGGAGCAGGTGCTGACCCCGTCGTCGACGGCGGTGGACGTGTTCGTCGAGCGCGGGTACCAGCGCGTGATGGTGCTCGGGGGCAAGGGGATCACCGAGCCGCTGGAGGCGGCCGGCATCGAGACGGTGCCGCCGCTGCGGGGGACGCCGTGCGACGCGGTGATGGCCGGCTGGTTCCGGCAGGAGCTGACCTTCGACGCGCTGGAGGCAGCCGTCTTCGCCGTCTTCGACGGGGCCGCGATGTACAGCGCCTCCCAGTCGCTGTTCTTCGCGACGGCGGAGGGGCGCTCGCTGGGGACGTCACGGGCGATCAGCGCCGTCGTCCGCGACATCACCGGCCGCGAGGCGACCGTCGTCGGGAAGCCGTCGCTGGACGCCTTGCGGACGGCGGCGCGGCGGCTGGGGCTCGAGCCCGAGGACCTCGCCGTGGTGGGGGACGACCCGGAGCTTGAGGTGCCGATGGCGCACGCCGGCGGGGCGTTCGCGGTGGCGGTGCACACCGGGATCGGGCACGCGGAGTCGTTCACCGAGCTGCCGCCCGAAGTGCGCCCGCACCTCGACCTGGCCGACGTCGGCGTGCTCGCGGAGCTGCTCCGCGGCTGATCGGGGTCGGCTCAGCGAGGTGCGGGCCGGTCGTCGACACGGCCGGTGCGCAACGCGTCCGCGACGTCGAGCCGCGCGTTCCCCTCGGCGATCGCGGCGGCGGCTTCCCAGTCGTACTCGACGGCGCGGAACTCATGGGCCCAGCTGCCGCCGGCGTCGTCGGCGATCGCGTAGCGGGCATGCGGAGTGCCCGCCTCCATCACGTGCGGATGCGGAGCGTCGTCGTCGTACGCCGGCCAGCCCACGCTCCCCGGGTTGAGCACCAGCGCGCCGGTGGACAGCCGCATCGCACGCTGCAGGTGGGTGTGGCCGCACAGCAGGAGAGGGACGCCGGCGGACGAGCCGAGCCGATCGAGCACCTCGGCCTCCGTCGCCGGGCGGGCGCCGTCGGGGTCGACGGTCTCCAGCAGGTAGACGAGGTCGTCGGTGGGGGAGCCGTGGAAGGCGAGCACCCCGTCGGCCGGCTCCAGGGTGAGCGGGAGCCGTGCCATCCAGGCGCGGTGCCGCTCGTCGATCGTGTCGTGGGCCAGCCGGTCGGAGGCGCCCATCCGCTCGCGGGGCAGCGTGAGCAGCTGCCGCTCGTGGTTGCCGGCCACGGTGAGCACGTCGAGCTCCATCAGCCGGTCCGCGGTGGCCCTGGGGAGGACCGCGCCGGAGAGCAGGTCGCCCAGGTTCACCACCAGGTCGACGCCCTGGGTAGCGATGTCGGCCAGGACCGCCTCCAGAGCTGGCAGGTTTCCGTGGACGTCGGAGATCGCCGCGATGCGCACCGCGGAACGCTAACCCGCCGAAGATCGAGGCCGGTCACTACTAGGCAACACCGAATAGCTCCGCTACCTTGTCTCGCATGGCACCGGATCCCGACCGCCGCACCCAGCTGCTCCGCGGGGTGCTGGACACCTGCCTGCTGGCGCTGCTCGCCCGTACGCCCACACATGCCTACGACCTCGTCGTCCTCCTCGAGAAGCACGGCGTCGAAGGCATCGGCTACGGCACGGTCTATCCCCTGATGGGCCGGCTCCGGCGGCAGGGGCTGGTGGAGGAGCGGTCCGAGCCCAGCCCCAGCGGACCGCCGCGGAAGGTCTACTCCGTCTCCGCCGCGGGTCTCGCCGCACTCGCCGAGTGGGCCCAGCAGTGGGATGCCACCACCTCGTCCGTCCGCACCCTGCTCGCCACCACGGGGGCGCTCCCCGACCAGGAGGTTCCCGACCATGCCCATGCCTGACACCGCGACCACGACGGGCGAGATCGAGTCGGCCATCCGTGCGCTCGACCGGGAGCTCATCCGCCTGCGGATCCCGCGCAGGGACCGCGCCGAGGTGGTCACCGAGGTGGGGGAGGACCTCCGCGCCGGTGCCGCCGACGGGCTCACCCCGGACGCCCTGCTCGGTGACGTCGCCACGTTCGCCCGGGAAGCCGTCTCGGCCCGCGGCCTGGTGTCGCGCCCGCACGACTCCTGGAACGGTGCGGCGATCGCGCTGGCAGGCGGTGGCGTCGCGCTCGTCCTGGGCTACCTGCTGTTCCTGGAGGTGCTGAATCCGCTGTTCAGCCGCTGGTTCGAACTGGACGGCCGCTATCCGCACGCCGGGCCCGCGCTGGTGTACGCGCTCCTCGCCCTGACTGCCCTCGGCGTCGGGCTGACCGCCTACGGCCGTTTCCTCGCGGGCCGGCCAGCAGCCCGCGCGTCGGTGGTCCGGGCCGCGGTCCTGCTGCCCGTCGCCGCGGCGCTGGGCGTGGCAGCCGCGATCTGGTTCGGCTGGACCCAGGACTACTCGACCGCGATACCCGTCGTCCTGGTGGAGCTGCTCCTCGTCGCCGCCCCCTGCGCGGGGGCCCTGTGGCTGGCCCGCTGGTGGGGACTGCGGGCGGCGGCGCCGGAGCTCAGCGAGGCGTGATCGAGAGCGTGAGCCGTGCGCGGCCCTCGTCGGAGCGTGCGGTCGCGATCCGCTCGGCCGAGGGCGTGCCGTACTCCGTGGTGCGCTGACGGGCCGGGCGGCCGATCGCGGCGGCCATGGCCTCCAGCTCGGCGATGGTCTTCAGCGAGCCGTTCTCGCTGCCGGCCATGCGGCTGATCGTCTCCTCCATGAGCGTGCCGCCGAGGTCGCTGGCGCCGCCCTGCAGCACCGCCTTCGTCCCGGCGTCGGCGAGCTTCACCCAGGAGGTCTGGATGTTGGGGATGCGGCCGTGCAGCAGCAGCCGGGCGACGGCGTGGATCGCCCGGTTCTCCCGCACCGTCGGGCCGGGGCGGGCGACGCCGGCCAGGTAGATCGGTGAGTTGTGGTGCACGAACGGCAGCAGCACGAACTCGGTGAAGCCGCCGGTGCGGTCCTGCAGCGCAGCCAGCGTCCGCAGGTGCCCGACCCAGTGCGCCGGGGTGTCCACGTGGCCGTACATCATCGTCGACGTCGTCGGGATCCCGACCTCGTGCGCGGTGCCGATGATCTCCAGCCACGTCGCCGTCGGCAGCTTGCCCTTGGTGAGCACCCAGCGGACGTCGTCGTCGAGAATCTCCGCCGCCGTGCCGGGGATCGAGTCCAAGCCGGCGGCCTTGAGCTCGGTGAGGAAGTCGCGGAACGACAGCCCGGTGCGCGCCGCCCCGTTCACGATCTCCATGGGGCTGAAGGCGTGCAGGTGGATGCCCGGCTGCCGCTTCTTCACCTCGCGGGCGAGGTCGAAGTACGCCGTCCCGGGCAGGTCGGGGTGGATGCCGCCCTGCATGCAGATCTCGGTCGCCCCGGCCGCCCACGCCTCGTCCACGCGGTCGCCGACCTGCGTCATGGACAGCGTGTAGGCGTCGGCGTCGGTGCGCCGCTGGGCGAACGCGCAGAACCGGCAGCCGGTGTAGCAGACGTTGGTGAAGTTGATGTTCCGGTTCACGACGTAGGTGACGTCGTCACCGTTGACGTCGGCGCGCACCGCGTCGGCCAGCGCGCAGAGGTTCTCCAGGTCCGTGCCGTCGGCGCCCAGCAGGGCCAGGTACTCGGCGTCGGTCAGCCCGGCCGGGTCCTGCTCGGCGTGCAGCAGCGCGGCCAGCACCTCGCGGTCGCCGGCAGCGATCGCGGTGGAGGAACCGTCCCGCGCGGACTCGGTGCGCGAGCGGAGCTCGGACCAGTCGCCGTAGACGGCGTCGAAGTCGCTGCGCCGGTCATCCGTGCGCCCGACCGTGTCGACCTCGACGTGCAGGTCCACCCGCCCGGTGGACGTCCACGACTCGTCCGGCTCCTGCCACGGCAGGCCCACCGGCAGCCGCCCCTCGACCGCCAGCCCGTCGGGGCCGGCCAGCGCGTCGACGTGCGGCCGCACCCGCGGGTCCAGCCACGGCTCGGGCTGCAGCACGTACGGCGGCTGGGCGGCCAGCCGCTCGCGCAGCTCGAACCCGGCCTCGGACGAGAGCGCGGCGAGCTTGTCGATGTTCGGCCACGGACGCTCCGGGTTGACGTGGTCCGGGGTCAGCGGTGAGACGCCGCCCCAGTCGTCGACGCCGGCGCGCAGCAGCAGGCCGAGTTCCGTGGAGTCGCTCAGGTTCGGCGGCGCCTGGACGCGTGCCTTCGGGCCGAGCAGCAGCCGGGTGACGGCGACGGCGGCGACGTACTCCTGCAGGTCGAGGTCGTCGTGCGCCTGCATCGCGGTCCGCGGCTTCGCCCGGAAGTTCTGGACGATCGTCTCCTGCACGTGCCCGTGCCGCTGGGCGCTCGCCCGGATCTGCAGGACGGCGTCCACCCGCTCGGCGTAGTCCTCGCCGATGCCCAGCAGCACACCGGTGGTGAACGGAACGGCGGAGCGGCCGGCGTCCTCCAGGACCCGGAGCCGGACGGCGGGCTCCTTGTCGGGGGAGCCGAAGTGCGGTCCGCCGGGCTGCGACCACAGCCGCGTCGCCGTCGTCTCCAGCATCATCCCCATGGAGGCGGCGACCGGCTTGAGCCGCTGGATCTCCTCCCACGACAGCACGCCGGGGTTGAGGTGGGGGAGCAGCCCGGTCTCCTCGAGCACCCGGATCGCCATGGCCCGCAGGTAGCCCAGCGTGGAGTCGAAGCCGTGCGCCTCCAGCCACTCCGCGGCGACCGGCCAGCGCTCCTCGGGGCGGTCGCCGAGGGTGAACAGCGCCTCCTTGCAGCCCATGGCCGCACCTGCGCGGGCGACGTCGAGCACCTCGTCGGGGGAGAGGTAGGGCGCCTTGCCCTGCGCCCGGAGCTGGCCCGGCGTCGTCACGAACGTGCAGTAGTGGCAGCGGTCCCGGCACAGGTGGGTGAGCGGGATGAACACCTTGCGGCTGTAGGTGACCACTCCCGGCCGTCCGGCGGACGCCAGACCGGCGTCGCGCACCCGGCCGGCGGCGGTGAGCAGCCGGTCCAGCGGCTCACCCTCGCCCAGCCCGCGCGCGTGCAGCAGGGTCTCGGCCTCCACCGCGTCGAGGGGAACGCCGCGTTCGGCGCGCACCAGGGCGCGGCGGACGGCGGACTCGGAGGGGGCAGGCAGAGCGCTCATAGCAGGACCGACGCTATCCCCGCGCGATGTCGATCGTGTTCCCGCCCCGGCCTACAGGTCGCGGCGGGCGAACGACACGGCGGCCAGCGCCCACACCATCGCGGTCCAGACGACGGCCCACGCGAGGTAGGTGCCGGTCAGCGGCGCCATGCTCAGGAACGGGAAGGCGCCGGCGTCGGCGTCGCCGAAGAAGGCCAGCGCCGACGGGTCCTGGAAGGCGTTCATCGCCCCCCGCCACAGGCCGTCGGTGGGCAGGATCATCCGCGAGACGCTGCCGACCCGGGCGACGGCGTCGTTGCCGAGCGAGTCCCCGATGCCGCCGACGACGCCCGCGACCCAGGTGGTGCAGAACAGCCCGACCGACACCACACCGGACGCCATCGGCGAGATCACGGTCGAGAGCAGCACGGCCAGGGTCAGCAGGACGACCGTCTGGGCGGCCAGCAGTGCGAGCGCCTTCGTCGGCTCCGGCGGCCAGTAGTCCACCGACGCCCGCACGATCAGGCACTGGGCCAGCCCGGCGAGGACGACGAACCCGCTTCCGAAGACGACGAGCCCCAGCCACTTGCCCAGCAGGAAGGTTGACCGGCGGATCGGGCGGGCGAGGACGGCCAGCGCGATGCCGGACTCCGTCTCGCCCGAGAGCGTCGGGCCGGCGAGGAACGCGGTGCCGAGCGCAGCGATCAGGCTGTAGCCGAACATCACGAGGTTGAGCACGATCGACGCCGTGAGCCGGGCCTCGCCGCTGGTGAGCGAGCCGCCGGTCTCCGCCGCGAACCGGGAGAAGCCCCAGCCGCTGAGCCCCAGCAGGACGAGGGTGAGGACGCCGAGGGCGAGCAGCACGCGACGGCGGGAGGCCTCGCGCAGGGTGAGCCCGGCGATGGTCAGGACGGCGCGGGCGTTCACGCCGCACCACCCTCGGTGCCGTCGCGCAGGATGCCGAGCAGGCGTTCCTCCAGGCTGATCCGACCCGGCTCCACCGCGTGCACCCGGACGCCGAGCGCCGCGAGGTCGCGGACGAGATCGGGCACGGTGTCCTCGTCGTCGACGGGCAGAGCCACGGTGAACCACTCGCCCTCCCGCTCGACGCGGCCGGCGGCCGACAGCCGGGTCTCGCCGGCCGGCGGGAGCCCGGTGAGGTGCAGCCGCACCTCGTGCTGGCCGAGCAGCTCCAGCAGCGTGCCGGAGGCGGCGACGTGCCCGCGGTCCAGGATCACCACCCGGTCGCAGACCCGCTCGACTTCGCCGATCAGGTGCGAGTTGAGCAGCACGGCGATGCCCCGGGACTTCAGCGAGAGCACGATGTCGCGCACGTCCACCCGGCCCAGCGGGTCCAGAGCGCTGGTCGGCTCGTCGAGGACGACGAACTCCGGTCGGGCCACCAGCGCGACGGCCAGACCCAGCCGCTGCTGCATGCCCTTGGAGAAGCCGCCGACCCGGTCCGCGGCCCGCTCGCCCAGCCCGACGAGGGCGAGCGCCTCCCGCTGCTCGGGCGCGGGGATGTCGACGCCGGAGAGCCGGACGTGCAGTGCGAGCACCTCCGCGGCGGTCAGCCACGGCTGGTAGCGGAAGAGCTCGGGCAGGTAGCCGACCCGGACCCTCGCGCTGGGGTCGGCGGCGGGCCGGCCGAGCAGCATGACCTCGCCCGCGTCGGGGCGCACCAGGCCGAGCAGCATCTTGATGACCGTGGTCTTGCCCGCGCCGTTCGGCCCGAGCAGCCCGACCACCTCGCCGCGGCCGATCTCCAGCGAGACGCCGTCCACAGCGGTCCGCTTTCCGTAGCGCTTCCGCAGACCGGTGCACCAGACGGCGGGCGTGGGCGGGAGGCCGGCGACCAGGTCGGCGGCCTCCCGCAGGTCGGACTGGCTCATCCCAGCGCCCGGGCGACCGAGAGCACCTCATCGGTGTCCAGGACGCCGGCCACCACGGTCACCACGCCGTCCTCCACCCAGACCACGGCGGCCAGCGCCCGGTCCCGGGTCTCCAGCACGGTCGCCTCCTCGCCGTCGACCTGGGCGGTCGAGGTGGTCACGTAGTCCGAGGGCACCGGGAGCGGCAGCGTGGAGCCGTCCGCGGTGAAGGTGCGCAGCTGGTCCGCCACGTCCCCCGGCAGGCCGGGCAGGGAGAGGAGGTAGTCGCGCAGCGTCTCGAACTGCACGCCGGAGGAGAACGCGGTCGGGGCGACGGCGCGGCCGACGACCAGCGCCGGGATGCCGGACGAGCTCGTCCACACCTGGGCCACGCCGGGGCCGGCGTCCAGCCGGACCGAGCTGCCGTCCAGCCCGGGCGGCGGGGCCGGCAGGCTCTGGCCGGCCTCCGCGGCGGCCTGCGCGGCCTTCTCCGCGGAGAAGGTGAAGGTGGCGCTGAGCTCGCCGGCCACCTGGTACTCGGGCTCCCCGATGACGCCGCCGGGCAGGGCGTCGACCTCCGGCAGGTCCAGGCCGCTCAGCTCCTCCGCAGTCGCGGCGTCGGGCACCTGCTGGAGGCCGTCGTCGCCGGTGAACACGACGTCCCCGTAGGCGGTGAGATCCGGCAGCGCGACGAGGTCCGCGGTGCGCAGCCCGACGGCGGCGACCTCCTCGGTGCGGAAGATCTGCAGCCAGTCGTTAGCCGCCGCGGTGCCGGCACCGGCCAGGACGACGCCGACGGCCAGCGCCGCGGCCGCGGGCCGGCGCAGCCACTCGCCGGCGCGGCCGCGGCGAGCCGGAGCCGCCGCCGGCCGGGGGGCAGTCGCGTGCGTGGCCGCGGCGAGCCGCGCCCAGCCGGCGGCGACGTCGGGTGCCGGGGTGGTGTCGGTCAGCGCGGCACCGACGACGGCGGCGTCGCTCCGGGCGGCGGCCAGGTTCGTCAGGCACTGCGCGCAGTCGGCGACGTGCCGGCGGTCGGGATCGGAGACGCCGGCCGGCTCGTCGAGCAGTCGGCGCAGCACGCCCTCAGTCGGATGACGCATGACGGTTCAGCTCCTTGCGCAGGGCGGACTCGGCGCGACGGACGGTCGTGCCGATGCTGCCGGGGGACAGATCGAGTGCGGTGGCGACCTCGGCGTAGCTGAGGCCGCTGTGCCGGAGCACCAGGGCGACGGCCTGGGTGCGGGGGAGGGTGGCCAGCGCCGCGCGGACGCGGCTGCGGTCCTCCCGGGTGAGCACGGTGTCGGCCACGTCGGGGACGACGGCGTGCTCCGTGGCGGCGACGGTCTCCTCGCGGGAGGTCCGGCGGCGTCCCGAGCGGATCAGGTTGAGCGCGGTGTGCGCGGCGGCGACGGCGAGCCAGCCGCCCGCCTCACCGGCCTGGACGCGGGACCGCCCGAAGGAGAGGAAGACCTCCTGGGCGACGTCCTCGGCCTGGTCCCGCGAGCCGAGCACCCGGGCCGCGACGCCCACGACCCGCGCGTACTCGAGGCGGAAGACCTCCTCGAGGTCGGGCCGCACCGACGTCGCCACCGCGTCCAGCCTTCCGGGCCGGCCTCCCGCAGCGCGGGGGCGTGCCAGGACGACGGCGGCCGCCGGTCGTCCCTGGGTTACGAGCTCCATGCCTGACTAGCACCGCCGAGGTCGCGGATGTGACATCCGCGCCGGAATTCGCTCAGCCGCGACCGGCCAGGCCGCCCGTCTCGTCGACGAACCGGCCGCGCAGCCGGAGCAGCGGGAGGGCCGCCGGGTTCAGCACCGGCACGCCCACCACCTCGAGCAGCGCCAGGACGTGGTCACCGGCCTCGACCAGGCGTTCCAGCCGGCAGTCCAGTGCCGCCGGCGACTCGCTCAGGACGATGCCGCCGCTGTGCTCCGCCCGGGTCCACGGCACCGTCTCCAGCAGGTGCCGGGCGCTGGGCCGCCCCGCGGAGGAGAACCGGGAGGCGACGATCGCCTGGGGGGCGGCGAGGACCGTGAGCGCGCAGCTGCCGACCGACTCCAGCACCTCCGCCGGGTAGCCGTCGGCGGTCAGCCCGACCGCGACCAGCGGCGGCGACGCCGACACGCTCATCACCGAGGTGACGGTCGTGCCGACGTCGTCGATGTCGTCCCGCACGGTCAGCAGGCAGACCCCGGCGGTGTACTGCGCCAGTGCTGCGGCGAACTCGTTGCGGTCGACCGGCATGCGCCCAGTCGATCACAACCGGAGGATGGGCCGGGTGAGCGAAGAAGAGCGCAGTTACGACGTCGTCGTCCTCGGAGCCGGATCGACCGGGGAGAACGTGGCCGACGTCGTCGTCCGCGGCGGGCTCTCGGCGGTGCTGGTGGAGCCGGAGCTGGTCGGCGGCGAGTGCTCCTACTGGGCCTGCATGCCGAGCAAGGCGCTGCTGCGCGGCACGGAGGTGCTGGCCGAGGTGCGGTCGGTGGACGGCGCGAAGCAGGCGGTGACCGGCGAACAGGACGTCGAGGCGACCCTGGCCCGGCGTGACTCCTTCACCTCGAACTGGGACGACTCGGGCCAGGCGGAGTGGGTGGGCTCGGCGGGCATCGACCTGCTGCGCGGCACCGGCCGGCTGGACGGCGAGCGCACCGTCGTCGTGACCGACGCCGACGGCGGCACGGTGCGGCTGACCGCCCGGCAGGCCGTCGTCGTGTGCACCGGGTCGGAGGCATCCACGCCGCCGATCGACGGGCTGGCCGACGTCGGCGCGTGGACCCCGCGGGAGGCGACCAGCGCCAAGGCGGCCCCGGCCCGGCTGCTCGTGCTCGGCGGCGGCTACGTCGGCTGCGAGATGGCGACGGCGTGGCAGGCGCTGGGCTCGCAGGTGACGGTGCTGCAGCGCGGCGGACGGCTCCTGCCCGGCCTCGAGCCGCAGGCCGGCGAGGCGGTCGCCGCCGCCCTGCGCGACGCCGGCGCCGACGTCCGGCTGAACACCTCGGTCACCGGGGCGCGCCGGGACGGCACCGAGGTCGTGCTGACCACCGAGGACGGCCGGGAGTTCCGGGGCGACGAGGTGCTGGTCGCGGTGGGCCGCAGGGCGCGGACCGCCGACATCGGCGCCGACACCGTGGGCCTGGAGCCGGGGGAGTACCTCTCCGTCGACAGCACGCTCCGGGTCGAGGGCTCGTCCTGGCTCTACGGCGTCGGCGACGTCAACGGACGCCGGCAGCTGACCCACATGGGCAAGTACCAGGCCCGCCAGGCCGGGGCGGCGATCGTGGCGCGGGCCCGGGGCGAGGAGACCGACACCGCGCCGTGGTCGCCGTTCGTGGCCACCGCTGACGACGTCGCGACACCGTCGGTGGTCTTCACCTCACCGCAGGTCGCCAGCGTGGGCCGCACGGCCGCTCAGGCGGAGGAGGAGGGGCTGGCGCACCGCGTCGTCGAGTACCCGATCGGCAGCATCGCGGGCGCCTCGCTCTTCGCCGACGGGTACTCCGGTACCGCGATCGCCGTCGTCGACACCCAGCGCGAGGTGCTGCTCGGCGTCACCTTCGTGGGCCCGGCCGTGGCCGAGCTGCTGCACGCCGCGACCATCGCGGTGGTCGGCGAGGTGCCGATCGGCCGGCTCTGGCACGCCGTCCCTGCCTATCCGACGATCAGCGAGATCTGGCTGCGACTGCTCGAGGCCTACCGCGGGTGATCCCGCACTAGGTTCGCCGGATGAAGATCATTCTCCCCGGCGGTACCGGGCAGGTCGGTGGCGTGCTGCGGCGTGCGCTGGCGGCCAGAGGGGACGAGGTCGTCGTCCTCAGCCGTCGGCCGGAGCAGCTGGAGGACGGCGTCCGGCACGTGCTGTGGGACGGCCGGACGCTCGGCGCCTGGGCGGACGAGATCGACGGCGCCGACGCGGTGATCAACCTCGCCGGCCGGACGGTCAGCGCCCGCTACAACGACCGGAACCTGCGCCAGATGATGGACTCCCGCGTCGACTCGACCCGCGTGGTCGGGGAGGCGATCGAGCGCGCTGCGCAGCCGCCGACGGTCTGGCTGCAGATGAGCACGGCGACGATCTACGCCGACGCCCGCAGCCGCCCCGACGACCTCCCGCACGACGAGACGAACGGGATCATCGGCGGCGAGGAACCGGATGTGCCGCTCTACTGGGAGTACAGCGTCCGCATCGCCCGGCGGTGGGAGGAGACGCAGGCGGCGGCCGACGTCCCGGGTACCCGCCGGGTCGCGCTTCGGGCGGCGATGGTGATGACGCCGGACCGCGGCGGGGTCTTCGACTACCTCTCGTGGATGGCCCGGGTCGGCGTGGGCGGTCCGGTCGCGGGCGGCCGGCAGTACGTGTCGTGGATCCACGGCGACGACTTCGTCCGCGCGGTGGAGCTGCTCCTGGAGCGCGAGGACATCGAGGGGCCGGTCAATCTCGCCGCACCCGAGCCGGTGACCCAGCGCGCGCTGATGCGGTCGCTGCGCCGGGCCTGGGGGCGGCGGCCGGGCCTGCCGGCCACCGCGTGGATGGCCGAGATCGGCGCCTTCGTGCTGCGCACCGACACCGAACTGCTGCTCAAGAGCCGCCGGGTGGTGCCCGGACGGCTGCTGGAGTCCGGCTTCGTGTTCACCCACCCGACGTGGGACGGGGCGGCGCGGGATCTGGTGGCGGAGCGGCGTCGTCGGTGAGGTGGTTCACGCCGTCGCCGCGGGCGGTCGGGGCCGACGTCGTGCTGGAGTGGTCGGGTGCCGCTCGAACCCTCCGCACCGTCCCCCTGGCGCCGCTACATCGCTCTCGGCGACTCCTTCACCGAGGGGCTCAGCGACCCCGACCCCGCGCGCCCGGGTGAGTACCGCGGGTGGGCCGACCGGCTCGCCGAGCACCTCGCCGCCGCCACGGACGACGACGTCGAGTACGCCAACCTCGCCATCCGCGGCCGGCTGCTGAAGCAGGTCGTCGAGGAGCAGGTGGACGTCGCACTGGAGGCCAAGCCCGATCTGGTCAGCCTGGTCGCCGGCGGCAACGACCTGATGCGCCCTGGCTCCGACCCCGATGTGCTGGCCGCCGGGCTCGAGGCCGCGGTGGTCCGCCTCCGCTCGGCCGGTGCCGACGTGCTGCTGGCGACCAGCGTCGACACCCGCAACACCCCGATCCTGCGCCGCGTCCGCGGCAAGATCGCCGTCTTCAACACCAACATCTGGTCGGTCGCCAACCGCACCGGGGCGCTCGTCCTGGACCAGTGGGGCGCCCAGTGGGTGCAGGACTTCCGGCTGTGGGACACCGACCGGATCCACATGACCGACGAGGGTCACCGCCGCATGGCGCTGGCCGCCGCGGCCGCGCTCGGCCTGCCCGGTGCCAACGGCGAGGACTGGCGGACGCCGCTCCCGCCGCAGGGCCCGCGAGCGTTCCGCGCGGCGGTCGCGGAGGAAGCGGCCTGGGTGCGCGGCTTCGTCGCCCCGTGGATCGGGCGCCGGCTGCGCGGGCGCTCCTCCGGTGACGGTCGTCAGCCCAAGCGCCCCGTCCCGCTCGCGCTGCCCCGCAGGTGACCTGATGGAACGGCCCCGTCCAGGGTCCCGCCCTGAGCGTGTGAAGGGTGGGGAGGACGGGGCCCTTTAATCCTCATCCGGGTCGGCGAGCTCGTCGAAGAGGGTGCGCGACGCGAAGGACCCGGTGTCCTGCAGGTCGTGCGCCTCCGGGGTTCGCGGGATCCGCGGCCGGGGGAGCTCGATCGGCGGCGCCGGCGGCTCGGGCAGCAGCGGTCCGGCGACGTCCTCGACCGGCGCCTCGGTGGCCTCGCTCATCAGCACCTCGGCCGGGCTGGGCAGCGGCGCGGGGCGGCCGAAGGCGAAGCCCTGGGCCATGGCGCAGCCGTGCCGCAGCAGCCAGTCGGCCTGGTCCAGGTCCTCGATGCCCTCGGCGATCACCTGCAGGCCCATGCCGCGGCCGAGCTGCAGCAGACCGTGCACGAGCGCGGCGGTCGAGGGCTCGGTGACCACGTCGGCCACGAAGGAGCGGTCGATCTTGACGGTGTGGATCGGCAGCCGGTGCAGGGCGGTGATCGCCGAGTACCCGGTGCCGAAATCGTCCAGGGCGAGGGTGACTCCGGCATCGGTCACGACGGCGACGGCGTGCAGCGTGGCCTCGGCGGCGAACAGCGCCGTCGACTCGGTGATCTCCAGCTCCAGCCGGTGCGGCGGCAGGCCGGACTCGGCCAGGGCGTCGGCGACCAGCTCGGCGAAGCCCTCTTCGGCGAGATGCCGGGCCGAGATGTTGACGTGCACGCGCAGGTCGTCGGCCCAGGTGACGGCGTCCAGGCAGGCGCGGCGGAGCACCCAGGCGCCGAGCTTGGCGGTGAGCCGGTTGTTCTCGGCGGCGTCGAGGAAGGCGCCCGGGGGGAGCAGCCCGCGGGTGGGGTGCTGCCAGCGGATCAGCGCCTCGTAGCCGAGCAGCGCCTCGTCGCCCAGGTGCACGATCGGCTGGTAGAAGAGCCGCAGCTCCTCGTTGTCGAGGGCATGCCGGAGGTCGGTCTCCAGCTGGATCGCGTCGACCTCGTCGCGGCTGAGCGCTCCCTCGTGCACCTCGATGCGCGCACGCTGGCCGTCGGCCTTCGCCTTCTGCAGCGCGCTGTGCGCCTGGCGGAGCAGGTCGTCGGGGGTCATGTCGGAGCCGAGGGTGAGCCCGACGCTGGCCGAGAGGGTCAGCTCGCGGTCGTGGACGACGAACGGCTCGTCCAGCACGCTGAGCAGCCGCTCGGCGAGCGTGCGCAGACCCGCGAGGTCCTCGACGTCCTCGGCCACGACCAGGAACTCGTCGGCGCCCAGGCGCACGGCGGTGTCCTCGACCCGGGTGCTCCAGCGGAGCCGGTCGGCGAACTGGCTGAGCAGCAGGTCGCCGGCCTCGTGGCCCAGCGCCTCGTTGACCGCCTGGAAGCGGTCGATGTTCAGGTGGACCAGGCCGACCTGCAGGCCGCGGCGGCGGGAGAGCGCCACGGCGTGCCGCAGCCGGTCGGCGAGCGCCCGGCGGTTGGGCAGGCCGGTCAGCGGGTCGGTGTACGCGCGGCGGACGGCGTCCTCCTCCGCGCGGCGGCGGTCGGTGACGTCGACCATCGAGAGGACGACGAACTGCGGCGTCCCGTTGTTCTGGTGCACGACCTCGTGGGACTGGACGACCCACAGTTCGGTGCCGTCGGAGCGGCGCAGCCGGCGCTCGCCGTCGAGCAGGAGGTTCGGGTCCATCGCGGGCTCGCCGGGCGCCGGCTCGAGGCCGAGGTCGCCCACCGGCGGCTCGTCGGGGTGGGCCAGCAGGTCGATGTGCCGGCCGGAGAGGGCCTCGGGAGTGCGGCCGGTGAGGGCGCACATCCGCGGGTTGGCCACCAGCACGTGCCCGTCGAGGTCGACGAGGGCCTTGGGGATCGGCGCGGCGAGGAAGAGCGCCTGGAACAGCTGACCCCGGTCGGCGAGCAGCGTGTCGATGGCCCGCAAGCGCTGCCCGGCGGCGCCGCCAGGCGTGCCCGGGGACGAGGGCATCTCGGATGCGGGAAGGCTCACCGGGACAGCGTCACCCATCGTCATCGAAAAGTGACGGAACTTGGAGACGGAGAGTCGTGTTGGCGCCATCACTGCGTGTTATCTGGGGGTGTCGCCTCGTCATCATGTACCAACGACGGCGCGGATGCTGGTGAGGTCGTCGTATGGCGCTCCGCGCGAGGGTCTGCGGTCCCCGCCGTCGAACTACACGAACTCGTGGTCATCAGCCGCTGATCGCCACGAGTTCGTGCAGCTCGGCCTCACCCCGACCGGGAATCCCGCCGCCGTCGTCGGTGCTGGGCAGGGCAGGACGACGAGAGGGAAGTGCAGTGGAGAAGCGGATCGGGTTCCTGTCCTTCGGGCACTGGCAGCCCATCCCCGGGTCGCAGGTGCGCACCGGGCAGGACGCACTGGTGCAGAGCATCGAGCTGGCCGAGGCCGCCGAGGAGCTCGGGTTCGACGGCGCCTACGTGCGGGTGCACCACTTCGCCCGGCAGCTGGCCTCGCCCTTCCCGCTGCTGTCGGCGATGGCCGCCCGCACATCGCGGATCGAGCTCGGCACCGGCGTCATCGACATGCGGTACGAGAACCCGCTGTACATGGCCGAGGAGGCGGCGGCCGCCGACCTGATCAGCAACGGCCGGCTGCAGCTCGGCGTCAGCCGGGGATCACCGGAGACGGCGCTCCGCGGCTCGGAGGCCTTCGGCTACGTGCCGGGCCCCGACAGCACCGACGCCGACCTCGCCCGCCAGAAGACCGCGCTCTTCCTGGCCGCGATCTCCGGCGAGCCGGTGGCCGACGCCGATCCGCGCATGACCGGCGGACGCTCCGGCCAGCTGCCGATCCAGCCGCAGTCGCCGGGCCTCGCCGAGCGCATTTGGTGGGGTGCTGGCACCTTCGCGACCGGCGAGTGGACCGCGCAGCAGGGCATGAACCTGATGAGTTCCACGCTGCTCAGCGAGGAGACCGGCGTCCCCTTCGACGAGTTGCAGGCGGAGCAGATCGAGCGCTTCCGCGCCGCCTGGACCGCCGCGGGCCACTCCCGCACGCCGCGGGTGTCGGTGAGCCGCAGCGTCGTTCCGCTGGTCAGCGACGAGGACCGCGCCTACTTCGGCGGCGAGCGGTCAAGCCAGGACCAGGTCGGCATCCTCGAAGGTGTGCGCTCGCGCTTCGGCAAGAGCTACGCCGCCGAACCCGACGTCCTCGCCGAGCAGCTCGCCAAGGACGCCGCCGTCCGCGAGGCCGACACCCTGCTCATCACGATCCCCAACATGCTCGGCGTCGACTACAACGCGCGGCTGATGCAGAACATCGTGGAGCACGTCGCCCCGGCCATCGGCTGGGTGCACCCCGACAAGCGCGGCTGAGGGCCCGCTCTGCGGCCGTTCCTCGTGCTTTGTGGGTCCTGCAGGACGCCCAGAGCGCGAGGAACGTTGGCAGAGCGGAGTTCAGCGCAGGTCGAAGCCGAGGTCGAGCACCGGGGCGCTGTGGGTGAGCGCACCGACGGCGAGGTAGTCGACGCCGGTCGCGGCGACCTCGCCCGCGCGTTCGAGCGAGAGCCCACCGCTGGCCTCCAGCCGCACGCCCGTGCCGCGCACCAGCTCGACCGCGGTCCGGGTGTCCTCGAGCGAGAAGTTGTCCAGCAGGATCAGCTCGACGCCGGCAGCGATCGCCTCGCGGACCTGGTCGAGGGTGTCGCACTCGACCTCGAGCGCGATCGTCGGCGCGTGCACCCGCACCGCCTCGACCGCTGCGCCGATCCCGCCGGCCGCGGCCACGTGGTTGTCCTTCACCAGGGCCGCGTCGCCGAGCGCCATCCGGTGGTTGACGCCGCCGCCGCAGCGGACCGCGTACTTCTCCAGCACCCGCAGCCCCGGGATGGTCTTCCGGGTGTCGCGGATGGCGGCCGAGGTGCCGGCGACGGCGTCCACCCACTGCCGGGTCAGCGTGGCCACCCCGGAGAGGTGACTGATCAGGTTCAGCGCCGTCCGCTCGGCGGTGAGCAGCGACCGGGTCGGCCCGGTCACGCTGAGCACCGGCGTCCGGGGGCGCGCCGCCATGCCGTCAGCAGCGAGCAGGCTCACCTCGACGTCGCCCCCGCCCACGATCTCGAAGACCGCAGCGGCGACCGGAACCCCGGCCAGCACTCCGGGGGAGCGCGGCACGATGTCGCCGGTTGCGCGGGCGTCGGCCGGCACGGTGGCGATCGTCGTGACGTCGGGGCCCAGCGCCAGGTCCTCGTCCAGCGCGCGGCGGACCACCTGCTCGACCGACGCCGGGTCCAGGCCGCTCTCGCGGAGGACGTCGGCCAGCTCGTTCCGCAGCGGGAACCACTCGGTCATGCCACTCCCTGGGTCTGGTCGGTCGCCGGCACGCCGAGCGGCACGGTCCGGGTGTGCAGGCGACCCGAGGCGTCGAGGCTGTGCGCGATCCGCACCTGCCACTCAGGCCGGGGAGCCGGGGCATCGGCCCGGCGGTGGCAGCCCCGGCTCTCGGGGCGGGCGAGCGCGGCGGTGGCCAGGAGGGTCGCCACCGTGTGGACGGCGGTGACCTCGACCGCGGGCAGCGTCAGCGGCCCGTCGAGCCGGGGCGCCGCAGCCAGTGAACCGGTCAGCGCGGTCAGCCCCTCGGCGGTGCGGACGACGCCGGCGTGCCGGCTGGTGGCCACGCCTATGGCCTGCCGTGCGGCGGGGTCGATCGCGCCGGCCGCGGCGCCCGACCGCCGGGGCGTCGCGGGAGGCCCGGAAGGCAGGTCGGCGTCGAGCAGGGCCGCGCACCGGCGGGCGGCGACCAGGCCCTCGGTGATCGAGTTCGACGCGAGCCGGTTGGCCCCGTGCACGCCCGTGCAGGCGACCTCGCCGACGGTGTACAGCCCCGCGACGCCGGTGCGGCCGTCGAGGTCGGCCAGCACTCCGCCGCAGGTGTAGTGCGCGCCCGGGGTGACCGGCACCGGTTGGGTGGTCGGGTCGTACCCGGCGGCGCGGCAGGCGGCGAGGATGCCGGGGAAGCGGCGGGCCAGGAACTCCGCACCCAGGCCGGTGGCGTCCAGGTACGCGCAGTCCTCGCCGGTCGTGGCGAGGTGCGCGGCGATCGTGGCCGAGACGACGTCGCGCGGAGCGAGGTCGGCGAGCGGGTGGGCGTCGAGCATGATCCGCCGCCCCTCGCCGTCGACGAGCACGGCACCTTCCCCGCGCACCGCCTCGCTGATCAGCACCTGCTGACCGGCGGCGCCGGGCCCCTGCCAGAGCACGGTCGGGTGGAACTGCACCATTTCGACGTCGGCCACCTCGGCGCCGGCCCGCAACGCGAGCGCCAGCCCGTCGCCGGTCGCACCGGCCGGGCTGGTGGCCGCGGCGTACGCCTGCCCGTACCCGCCGGTGGCGAGGACGACGGCGTGCGCGCGCAGGTCCCCGGCGTCGACGAGTGCGCCGTCGTCGGCGACGCGGGCGACCCGCAGTCCGACGACGTCACCACGACCGGACTTCAGGGCATCCAGCGCGACGGTGTGCTCGAGCACCTCGACGCCGGCCGTGGCCAGCGCCTCGACGAGCGTCCGGGTGACCTCAGCGCCGCTGGCGTCGCCGCCGGCGTGCACGATCCGGTCGCGGCTGTGCCCGCCCTCGCGGGTGAGCGCGGGTCGGCCGTCGGCGGCGAGATCCAGACGCGCGCCGAGGTCCTGCAGCAGCGCGATCGCGGCCGGCGCCTCGGCGACCAGCGTCCGCACGGCGTCGGCGTCGCAGAGGCCCGCGCCGGCGACCAGGGTGTCGCGCACGTGCAGCGCCACGTCGTCGTCGGATCCGAGCACCGCGGCCAGGCCGCCCTGCGCCCAGCGGGTGCTGCCGTCTCCGAGCGCGCCCTTGGTGGCGACGGTGACCGCGCGCCCGGCGTCGGCGAGAGCGAGGGCGGTCATGAGCCCGGCAGCGCCGGAGCCCACCACGACGACGTCGGTCGTGCGGGTCCACCCGGCCGCGGGAATCGGCAGGGCGGGGACGACGCGGGCGAGGCCCGACGTCACCTCACTCACCGACCGGGGACGGCGTGCCGATGGCCACCATCGCCTCGACGGCGGCGCGCGCACGGGCGGCGATCGCCGGATCGACGGTGACCTCGTCGCGGCCCTCGCGCAGCGCGCGCAGCAGCTTCTCCGGCGTCGACATCTTCATGTAGGGGCACGCCGCGCGGGAGTTCACCGGCTCGAACGAGGTCGTCGGGTTGGCCTGGCGCAGCTGGTGCAGCATGCCGATCTCGGTGGCGACCAGGACGCGCTTCGCCGTCGTCCGCCGGGCCTCGTCGAGCATCCCGCCGGTCGAGAGGATGTGCACGCGCTCGGTCGGCAGCTGGCTGTCGGACACCATCCACAGCGCGCTGGTCGCGCAGCCGCACTCGGGGTGCACGAGCAGCTCGGCGTCGGGGGCGGCCTCGACGCTGGCGCGCAGGTCGGTGGGGGAGATGCCGGCGTGCACGTGGCACTCGCCCATCCAGATCCGCATGTTCTCCCGGCCGGTGACGCGCTGGACGTGCGCGCCGAGGAACTGGTCGGGGAGGAAGAGGACCTCGCGGTCGGCCGGGATCGAGTTCACGACCTCGACGGCGTTGGACGACGTGCAGCAGATGTCGGTCTCGGCCTTCACCTCGGCCGTCGTGTTCACGTAGGAGACGACGACGGCGCCCGGGTGCTCGGCCTTCCACGCGCGCAGCTGGTCGGCGGTGATCGTGTCGGCCAGCGAGCAGCCGGCCGCGGCGTCGGGCACCAGCACGGTCTTCTCCGGGCTGAGGATCTTCGCCGTCTCGGCCATGAAGTGGACCCCGGCGAAGACGATCGTGGAGGCCTCGCTCGACGCGGCGATGCGCGAGAGGGCCAGCGAGTCGCCGACGTGGTGGGCGACGTCCTGGATCTCGGCGGCCTGGTAGTTGTGCGCCAGGACGACGGCGTCGCGCTCGGCGGCGAGCCGGCGGACCTCGTCGCGCCAGTTCTGCCACTGCTCCGGCGACCACTGCGTGGCGGTGGGGGCGGGGAGCGTTGCGGTCACCGAGACCTCCGGAGGACTTAGGTTCCAGACTGTGAGGCGAAAACCTCTGGAGCGAAACCTAGCATGGGGTTCGTGACATCTGTGTGGTCCTCGGCGGAGCGGCCGGCCTTTCCGCACCATGCTCTGGCCGTGGTGCTGCAGGTCAGGGCCACGCGGCTGCACGTCATGCTGTGGCGACGCGCCGGGGAGCCGTTCGCCGGCGCCTGGGCGCTGCCCGGCGGGCCGTTGCTGCCGGAGGAGACGCTGGGTGCCTCGATCGGCCGGCAGCTCGCGTCAAAGGTCGAGGTCGCGCAGCTGGCGCACCTCGAACAGCTGGAGACCCGCAGCGATCCGCACCGCGATCCGCACAGCCGCACCGTCGCGACCGCCTACCTGGGGCTGATCCCCTCGGACGTCGACCCGGTGCTGCCGGAGGACACCGCCTGGCACCCGGTCGACGGCCTGCCGGAGACGGCGTTCGACCACGGGTCGATCGTCGGGTCGGGGCTGGAGCGCCTGCGGGCGAAGCTGTCGTACACGAACGTCGCCTTCGCGCTGGCGCCGCCGGCGTTCTCCATCGCCGAGCTGCGGGAGATCTACGTGGCCGCGCTGGGCTACGAGGTCACCGCCACCAACCTGCAGCGGGTGCTGCTGCGCCGGGGCGTGCTGGAGCCGACGGGGGAGATGGCCGCGTCCGGTCGCGCCGGTGGTCGGCCCGCGACCCTCTACCGGTTCGTGGCGTCAGGTCTCGAGGTCACCGACCCGTTCGCCGTCCTGAAGCCGCCGACCGCCCGCTGAGCCCGCGTGCTCCCTGCGCAGCTCGTTGAGGTCGGCACCGAACACGTCCCGGGCAACCCGGGCCGAGGTGGCGTCGTCGAGCCAGCGGACTGGTCGGACGTCTTGATGTCCTACCAGCACCGTTCCGCCCGCCCACCGATCGATGTCGGCGTCCAGGATGTCGCCGTCCGCCCAACTCACCTGGTAGGAGGGGTCGACGTCCGGCGCTGCGACCCAGATCTCCGCGACCGGCCGGGCTGGACCCCATCGCCGCCACCACAGGTGTCCGCCGACTTGAGTTCGGACTTCCGTCGCCAGCACCAACACGTGCCCGACGCCCTGGGTGCCGCCAAGCTCACCGGCGCGGAAGGCGTAGCGGTCCAGCCGGTGCGGCGGTGTGGCGTCCCACGTCGGTCGCCACGACATGCGGGGACTGTAGATCGTGTCGGTCAGCGCCTGGGGCACTCCGGCAGCAACGGCAGATCCGGCACCAGGTTGCCGACCACGTTGCAGCTGACGCCCTCGACCAGGTTCGTGACCACCGGCGGCGGAGGCGGCGGGGGCGGGAGCTGCGGCACCGGCAGGGGCGGCGGCGGCAGCTGCGGCAGCGGGAGCGGTGCCGGCGGAGCGGGCGCCGGCGGCGGCGGGGAAGCCGGGGGCGGCGGGGGCGGCGCGGGGCGACCGGCCGACTCCGGCGGTGCGCCCTCCTCGGTAGGCGGAGCGGACCGGCTCTCCTCCCGAGGGGCCGGACCCGCGGGGGGCGGAGGTGGCGGAGAGCTCTGCCCGACGGTGTCGCCGGACGCCGGAGTCGTGTCCCCGGCGCCGATCGCCGGACCCGGTGACGCGGGGGCGCGGTAGAAGCCGCTCGGCGGGGGGACCGCGCCGCTGGTGATGCCGTCGAGCGGCAGGTTGTCGACCGGAACGCCCGTGGCGTAGGCGCGGGCCAGCGACAGCACCTGCGCGACGTACTCGTCGGAGTGGTTGTACGCCAGGACGGCGCGGCGCAGACCGGGCTCGGTGCGGAGGTTGCCGCCGGCGACGCACAGGTAGTTCGCCGCGCCCAGGGCGGCGTCGTCGATGTCGAACGGGTCGGTGCTGCCGTTGCCGTCGGCGTCGATGGCGTAGGAGCGCCAGGTCGTCGGGATGAACTGCATCGGGCCGACCGCGCGGTCGTAGGTGGTGTCGCGGTCGAAGCGGCCGTCGTCGGAGTCGCCGATGTAGGCGAACTTCCCGCCGTCGAGCGCCGGGCCGCGGATCTCGGGCATGGAGGTGCCGTCGGACTGCAGGGTCGCGCCGCCGAAGCGGCCGTGGTTGGACTCCACCCGGCCGATGCCGGCGAGCAGCGACCAGTCGATGCCGCACTGCGGCTTCGCGTCGGCCATCCGCGCGGCCGCCACCCGGTAGGCGTTGAGGGCGACGGTCGGGATGCCGTTGGCGGCGAGACCGCTGATGGCTTCGGGGGAGGGGGGTTGCTGGTTCGTCCGGGCGGGATCGATGCCCAGGGTGCGTGCACCCGGGGGCGCGCCGGCGGAGAGCGCCGGGATGCTGAACACCGGCCGCTCATCCGGTTCGCTCTCGGAGTCAGCGGCCTGCTCGGTCAGCTCCGGCTCGGCGGGCTGGGCGACTCCCGCGACCACGCCGGCCAGACCGACGAGCAGGGCGGCGGCGAGCACGCCGCGCCGTCTGCCTTGTCCGGACCCGCCGTGCTGACGGCGAAGTCTCTGAACACCTGTACCCGTGGACCTGCGCACCCGTTCCTCCGAACGACCGCTGGCTGATGTGTGGTCCCGTCCCCCGACCGGTGGGCGTCAGCTACCCGTGACCTGGGTCACTCAATCGCGGTATGCGTGTCGAACGGTCACGCCCGGCGGCGCCCGAACCGGGTGAGGCCGCGCGGCTTGTAGATCGCGAGCGCGGTGGCCCCGAGCAGCACGACCGTTGCCGCGACGGCGTCGACGAGCAGCTGCTGCCGCATCCCGCCGAGGTCAGCGGTCAGCGGCGCCCCGCTCGCGGCCACGCCGCCGAGGTGCTCGATCGGCCGGGTGTGCAGCAGGAGCAGCGCTGTCGCCGCCACCGTCAGGGCCAGCTTGACGACCACCCAGTAGTGCCGGAGCAGTCCCCACGACGTGCCCAGCGACTGGACGACGCCGGTGACCAGCGAGGCGAGGGCCAACGGGACGATCACCGCCCACGTGACCAGCTCCGCCGCGATGTAGGCGCCGCGGACCGTGGCGTCGCCGTCGGCGGCGAGGCCGGTGGCGGCGAGCGCGAGGAACGCGGCGACCGCGCCCAGCCAGCCCACTGACGTCGTGACGTGCGCGGTGAGTGCGAGCTTCCGCAGCGTCGGCGGCATCAGGGCCACGACAGCTCCGCGAGGCCCAGATGGCGGCCAGGCCCGCCGACGCTGTTC
Source organism: Blastococcus sp. LR1 (assembly GCF_020166105.1). GTDB lineage: Bacteria > Actinomycetota > Actinomycetes > Mycobacteriales > Geodermatophilaceae > Blastococcus. The sequence continues at coordinate 751,007 of NZ_JAIUJY010000001.1, read as the reverse complement.
CCCGTCAGGTGGAGGACGACGAAGACCAGCGCCAGCAGCAGGACGAGGAGTGCGAGGACCTTCACCCAGCGCGGCGCGCCCGGCGGCGGTTCGGCGTCCGGCGTGGTCCCGGGGTCTGTCATCCAGCGCTCCTCCTGTGGTGGGACAGTGCGTCCGCCTGTGAGACAGACTGTCTCACAGGCGGTACCGTGGCCGCGTGGCGACGTCCTGGACCGAGACCGTCACCGGGCACCGGTCCTCGGTTCGTGACGCGGTCCTCGACGCCGCGGCGGCTCTGGTCGCCACCCAGGGCCTGGCCGTGACGATGTCGCAGGTCGCCGAGCGCGCCGGCATCGGCCGGGCCACGCTCTACCGGCACTTCGCCGACGTCGATGCGGTGCTGACCGCCTGGCACGAACGGCAGGTCGTCCACCACCTGCAGCACCTGACCGGCGTCCGCGACCGGGTCGCCGACCCCGTCGAGCGGGTCGAATCGGTCCTGGCCGCATACGCCGGCATGTCCCGGCATGGCGGGCACTCGGCGGCCGCGGCCCGGCTGCACCGGTCGGACCACGTGGGCCGGGCCCGCGACCAGCTGCGCGACTTCGTCGCCGACCTGCTCGCCGAGGGGGCACGCGCCGGCCGGCTGCGCGACGACGTGCCCCCGGCCGAGCTGGCCGAGTTCGTGCTGGGCGCCCTGACGGCGGCCGGGGAACTGCCCTCGGCCGCCGCCGTGCAGCGGCTGGTCGGCGTGACCATGGCGGGACTCCGCCCACCGGCCTGACCGACCGCGCCGCCGAGTCGGACGGGTCAGCCCCCGAGCTCGGTGAGCAGCTGCTCCATCTCGGCGATCTCGGCGGTCTGCGAATCGCGGATCTCCTCGGCCATGGAGAGCGCATCGGGGTTCTCCCCGTCGGTCAGCTCCGTCTCGGCCATCGCGGTCGCGCCCCGGTGATGGGCCACCATCAGCTCGAGGAACATCCGGTCGAACGCGGCTCCGGAGGCATCGCTCAGGGCCTGCATGTCCTGCTCGGACATCATTCCGCCCATGGAGCCGTGGCCGGCGCTGCCGTGGTCCATCCCGCCGGATCCGGCGTCGGCGTCCCAGGCCTCGAGCCAGCCGGTCAGGGTCTCGATCTCCGGTCCCTGCGCGCCCTCGATGCGGTCGGCGAAGTCCGTGACCCGCGGATCGGCGGCCCGGTCGGTGCTGAGCTGTGCCATCTCCACCGCCTGCTCGTGGTGGGGCAGCATGCCCTGCGCGAAGGCGACGTCGGCATCGTTGAACTGTGCGGTGGTCGCGGACTCCGCGTCCGAGGAGCTCGGCGAGGAGCTGTCGGACATTCCGGCCATGCCCTCGTGTCCGGCGTTGCCGGAGCAGCCGGCCAGGACGAGGCCGCCGGCGACCAGGGCGCCGGCCAGGGCGGTGCGGCGTGCGGTGGTGCGGTTCATGAGCGTTTCTCCTGCGGTCGGTGCGGGTTGGAGGCGTGCGCGGTCCGCCGCCGCGGCAGTTGGACCGGGGCGGGGCGGGCGGCGGTCGGCCTAGATCCGCAGGACGCAGAGGGTGAGGATGTCCGGTGGCCTCGCTGGTACTCGCCACGCGGTCGTGCTGGACCGTGCGGACGGTGGCGGGCCGCGCCGCACCGACCGGCTCGACGCTCCGGCGGTGCCGAGCAGGACCGCGAGGCCGACGGCGACGACGGCCAGGCAGACGGCCAGCAGATGGCCGGGCAGGCCGTGCCGGTGGTCGGTCGCGCCGTCGTCGACGGCGTCGTGGTGTGCCGGGATGCCGGCCGGCTGCAGAGCGGACGCGACGAGAACGACCTCGGTCATGGCGGCGTGGGCGTGCCCCTCGGCGGTCGAGGACGACCCGCATTGCAGCCCGTGCCCGAGGAAGACCGCGGCCAGCAGAAGTGCCGCCGTCCAGGCCCGTGCCGCCGCGCTCATCCCGCCGAGAGTACGAGCCCGAGCGGCCGGACCGGCGCGCCGGCGGGAACGAGCAAACGCTGTCCACACCTCGCGGAATATACCCCCTAGGGGTACGGTTCGAACGGGCAGCCAGCCAGGCCGCCACACAGGACAGAGCTCGAGGAGCAGCCATGGACCACTCGATGCACACCCAGCGCCCGACCGGCCCGGCCCTCACCCGGCTGGCGATCTCGGCGACCCTGCACTGCCTCACGGGATGCGCGATCGGGGAGGTCCTCGGCATGGTGATCGGCACCGCGCTCGGGTGGTCGGACCTGCAGACGATCGTGCTCGCCGTCGCCCTGGCGTTCGTCTTCGGCTACTCGTTCACCATCGGCCCGGTCATGCGCTCGGGGCTGTCGCTGCGTGCGGCGATCCCCGTCGCGCTCGCTGCCGACACCATTTCCATCACGGTCATGGAGATCGTCGACAACGGGATCATGCTGGCCGTTCCCGGCGCGATGGAGGCCGGCCTCGACAGCTGGCTGTTCTGGGGCGCGCTCGCCGTGGCCCTCGCCGTCGCCTTCGTCGTGACCGTGCCGGTCAACCGCTGGCTGATCGGTCGCGGCAAGGGGCACGCCGTCGTGCACGCCTTCCACCACTGATCGTGTGGCGGCCCGGCTCGCCGTTGCGCGCCCGGCAGGGATCGAACCTGCGACCAAGTGCTTAGAAGGCACCTGCTCTATCCACTGAGCTACGGGCGCTCGCGCTCGATCATCGCATCGCCCCGGGACGCCGGTCGCGGGCCTGGACGGCGGGTCGTCCACAAGGGGTACGGCCGTCCACAGATCGGCGAAAGGCCTGCTCGCCGCGGTCAGGAGAGCTCAGGGTCGACGGCACACCGGCAGAGGTCCGGTCGCGCCGTCCGGCGCCGCATCCTTCGAGGAGCACCGTGAACGACACCATCGTCACCGTCGTCGGCAACGTCGTCGACGCACCCCGCCGCAACAACACGCAGAACGGCACCGTCACCAACTTCCGGATGGCGTCGAACGCCCGCCGGTACGACGCGTCCCGCGAGGAGTTCGTCGACTCCGGAACCCTCTGGATCGACGTCGAGTGCTGGGGCAACCTCAGCAGCAACGTCTCGGCCAGCATCAGCAAGGGCGATCCGGTGATCGTGCACGGGGCCATGACCACGCACTCGTGGGAGTCGGAGGCTGGGCCGCGCAGCAAGCCGCAGATCAAGGCGTTCTCCGTCGGGCCGAACCTGCAGAAGGGCCGGGCGCTGTTCACCCGGGACAAGTTCGCCCGGACTGGGGAGGTCGTGCCGCCGACCCCGGAGACCACCGAGGACCACGGCTTCCCGGGTGCGGACGACGAGTCCCGGGTCGAGCGGGACTACCTGGGGGCCGAGGACGCGTTGCAGCAGATGACCGAGGCCTCGCCGGAACCCGTGCACGCGTAGTTGCCGGGGGCTGGGAGGATCGCACGCGAGAACGCACGGGGTGGGGTCGCATCCGGCGGCCCCGCCCCCGCTCGCGAGACGACGGAAGGCTTGAAAAGCCAGTGGCTCAGTACATCTACTCGATGGTTCGTGCCCGCAAGGCGCACGGCGACAAGGTGATCCTCGACAACGTCACCCTGGCGTTCCTGCCCGGCGCCAAGATCGGCGTCGTCGGCCCCAACGGCGCCGGCAAGTCGACCGTGCTCCAGATCATGGCCGGCATGCAGCAGCCCTCCAACGGAGAGGCGATCCTCGCGCCCGACGCCAGCGTCGGCATCCTGCTGCAGGAGCCGCCGCTCAACGAGGCGCTCGACGTGCGCGGCAACGTCGAGGAGGCGGTGAAGCCGCTGCGCGACGCGCTGACCCGCTTCGAGGAGGTCAGTGCGGCGATGGGTGAGCCCGACGCCGACTTCGACTCCCTCCTCGCCGAGCAGGGCGAGCTCATGGAGGTCATCGAGAACCAGGACGGCTGGGAGCTCGACGCCCGCATCGAGCAGGCCATGGACGCGCTGCGCTGCCCGCCCGGCGACGCCGACGTCACCGTCCTCTCCGGTGGTGAGCGCCGCCGCGTGGCGCTGTGCAAGCTGCTGCTCGAGGCGCCCGACCTGCTGCTGCTCGACGAGCCCACCAACCACCTCGACGCCGAGAGCGTCGCGTGGCTGGAGCAGCACCTGGAGAAGTACGCCGGCACCGTCGTCGCCGTCACCCACGACCGGTACTTCCTGGACAACGTGGCCGAGTGGATCCTCGAGCTCGACCGGGGGCGCGCCTACCCCTACGAGGGCAACTACTCCACCTACCTGGAGACCAAGGCCACTCGCCTGCAGGTCGAGGGGGCCAAGGACGCCAAGCGCGCCAAGCGGCTCAAGGACGAGCTGGAGTGGGTCCGCTCGGGCGCCAAGGCGCGGCAGGCCAAGAGCAAGGCCCGTCTGGCGCGGTACGAGGAGATGGCCGCGGAGGCCGACAAGTTCCGCAAGTTGGACTTCGAGGAGATCCAGATCCCGCCGGGCCCGCGCCTGGGCAGCATCGTGGTCGAGACGAAGAACCTCACCAAGGCCTTCGGTGACCGCGTGCTGATCGACGACCTGTCGTTCACGCTGCCGCGCAACGGCATCGTCGGCGTGGTCGGCCCGAACGGCGTGGGCAAGACGACGCTGTTCAAGATGCTGGTCGGCGAGGAGAAGGCCGACGGCGGCGAGATCAAGGTCGGCGAGACGGTCAAGCTCTCCTACGTCGAGCAGAGCCGCGGCGGCATCGACCCGAAGAAGTCGCTGTGGGAGGTCGTGTCCGATGGCCTCGACCACATCAAGGTCGGCAACGTCGAGATGCCCTCACGCGCCTACATCGCGGCCTTCGGTTTCAAGGGCCACGACCAGCAGAAGATGGCGGGCGTGCTCTCCGGCGGAGAGCGCAACCGGCTGAACCTGGCGCTGACGCTCAAGCAGGGCGGCAACCTGCTGCTGCTCGACGAGCCGACCAACGACCTTGACACCGAGACGCTCACCAGCCTGGAGAACGCGCTGCTGGAGTTCCCCGGCTGCGCCGTGGTCGTGAGCCACGACCGGTGGTTCCTCGACCGCGTCGCCACCCACATCCTCGCGTACGAGGGTGAGTCGAAGTGGTTCTGGTTCGAGGGCAATTTCGACGACTACGAGAAGAACAAGGTCGAGCGGCTCGGCGCCGACGCGACGCGTCCGCACCGCGCGACGTACCGCAAGCTCGCCCGCGACTGAGTTCGTTCCCGACCTCGACCGCTGAGATCCGCGTCAGGCCGGTCTTCCCCCCCGGGGGAGACCGGCCTGACGCGCATCTGGGTGCGGTGTTCGCCCTCAGTCCTCTAGCGTCGCGGGCCTCCCGTCGCGCACCGGCGCGGCCGTGACGTCGCGGAGTTCGGATGACCCTGATGCCTCTGGCGCGAGCAGAGCGCGAGGAACTGCGAGAGCTCCTGGTCACGCTGAGCCCCGAGCAGTGGCGGGCGCCGTCCCTGTGCGAGGGCTGGTCGGTGCAGGACGTCGTGGCGCACCTGCTCGGCTACGAGGAGCTCGGCTGGGGGCAACTCGCGCAACGATTCGCCCGCGGCCTGCTCGTCGTCGACCGGGTCAACGCCCTGCGGCTCCGGGAGTGCTCGACGCGCACTCCCGCCGAGCTGATCGAGCTCCTCGATGATCACCTGACCCCGACCGGGCTCACGGCCGGGATGGGTGGAGCCATCGGCCTGACCGACGGGATGATCCACCAGCAGGACATCCGCCGACCGCTGGGGCTGCCCCGCTCCATCCCCGCCGACCGGCTGATCCCTGCTCTTCGGACGGCGCTGTTCGCGCCGACCCTCCTCGGGGTGCTGCGCGTGCGGGACGTCCGCCTGGTCGCCACGGACATCGACTGGTCGTTCGGACGCGGTCCCGAGGTGCGGGGGGCGGGGGAGGCGATCCTCATGACCGTGGCGGGACGACGGGCCGCCGTCGGCGAGCTCTCCGGTCCGGGTCAGCCGCAGGTCGCACGCCGGGTCGCCGCCTGAGCCGGAAGCAGGCGGACGTGCCGAGGCGTCAGCCGGCGAACCCGGTGACGAACCGGCGCTGCCCCGGCGTCTCCACGGCGCGACGCCGGTAGTTGTCCCGGACGAAGGGAACGGCCTCGGCGGGCGGCACCCCCTCGAGTACCGCGAGGCAGGCCAGCGCGGTTCCGGTTCGGCCGGTGCCGCCGCCGCAGGCGATCTCGACGGGCTCGTCCGCCGACCGCTCCCACACCTCCAGCAGCGCCGTCCTCAGCGCCGCCGGGTCTGCCGGCAGCCGGAAGTCCGGCCACCGCACCCACCGGCTCTCCCACGGCACGGGCGCCGGCCGCCGACCGAGCAGGTAGAGCCCGAACGACGGCAGTGGCCCCGCAGGCAGCGGTGCGCGCAGGCCGCGCCCGCGCACCCGCCGTCCCGACGGCAGCACCAGCAGGCCGGGCGCCGAGGGATCCCAGTCGCCCCCGGTCACCCGCGCCGGATCACTTTCGGAAGTTCGCCTGGATCCGCTGCTGCAGGTAGTCGCCCGCGGTGATCGGCTCGTAGGTGCCCTTCGGCGACTCGATCACTGCGTCCTTGTCGGCCTGGGCGAAGAACGCGATGCTGAAGCGCGGCCCCATGTGGTCGCCCTCCGCCGGCGCCTTCACCCGGTGGAAGTTCGACGGCAGCAGGTCGTCGCTCCACCGCATGAGCATGTCACCGATGTTGCAGGTGATCGCCTCGTCCGAGGGCTCGACGGGCGTCCACTCCTGGCCTTCCACCTCCGCGCCGGGGAGCACCTGCAGGCCACCCTGTCCGGCCCGCTGGAAGAGCAGGGTCAGGCAGTCGAAGTCGGTGTGCGCGCCCGCCCGCCAGAGGTTCGGGGTGCCGACCAGCTCCGGCGGGAAGGCGAAGTAGTGGATCAGCCGCAGGGTGCTCTGGTAGGTGGGCTTGGCCGGGTCGTGCGCGACCGTGAAGAAGTTCTCGTCGAACCCCAGCTTGGTCGCGAAGCAGGACAGCACGTCCATCGCCAGGCGCCAGCAGTCCGCCTCGAACGCCAGGATCGTCTCCTGGAACCCCGCGACCTCCTCCTCGGTGGGCCACAGCCCGTCCATGTGCGGCCGGGTCAGCTGCCAGGACTCCTTCTGGTCCGGCGTCCCGGTGGAGGGGCGGACCTGCGTCTTGGACTCCCAGCCCGAGTTGAGGCCCTTCTTCAGCGGGTACTTCGCCTTGACCTCCTCCGGCAGGGCGAAGAACTGCCGGGCCAGGTCGAACGCCCGCTCCACGTCGGCCAGGTCGATGCCGTGGTCGACGAGCTGGAAGAAGCCGATGTCGGTGGCGGCCGCCCACAGCTGGTCGGCGATCTCGTCCCGGCGGGCCGCGAAGTCGGTGAGGCTGATCTGCCGGATCTCGCGCGTGGAGCTCTCGTTGCCGACGGCGCCCATGCGGGATTCCAGCTCGAGCTCGGTCAGGGAGAAGGTGGTCATGGTCGGAGGACCTCTCGCGTGGCCGCACGACGCACCCGTCGCGGCTCTGCGCTACATGTAACCTCCTCGCAGATCGTCCCGCCAGGGACCGCGTGACATGTAATGCCGATGTAACGACGGTGGAAGGGCAGGGATGGAGGACGGCGCGCTGCTCACCGAGACCGTCCTCCGGCGGTTGCGCGAGGAGGTGCTCGACGGGTCGCTGCCGCCGGGCGCCGCATTGAGCGTCCCGGCGCTCGCTGCCCGCCTCGAGGTGTCCCGCAGTCCCGTGCGCGAGGCCGTGCAGCAACTGATCCACGAGGGCCTCGCCGTCTCGACGCCGCGGTCGGGCGCCCGGGTCGCGACGATCGACGACTCGACGATGCGCTCCCTGCTCGCGGTGCGCGAGGTCCTCGACGGGCTGGCCGCCCGCGAGGCCGTCGGCCACGCCACCGCGGCGGACATCGGCGTCCTCCGCGGCATGCTCGCCGAGCAGGAGCGGCTGCTGGACGCCGACGTCGAAGCGCGCCGGGACGCCGAGCTGGACCTCGCCTTCCACTCCCTGGTCCGGCACCTCGCCCGCAACGTCCCGCTCGCGACGACGCTGCACCGGCTGCACGTCCAGGGCCACCTCTACCGCTCGGCCACCTGGGACCACGCGGAGGACCGCCGGTTCGCCGTCGCCGAGCACCGGCGCATCGTGGATGCGGTGGAGGCCGGCGACGCGGCCGGTGCCGAGGTGGCTGCCCGGACCCACGTCGCCGCCGTGTGCGTCCGTCTCATGCGCCGTCCCGGCTGAGTCCGTCTGCGCGCTCCGGCACCAGTAGGGCAGGGTGCAGCGGATGAGGCACACCGTGCAGGTCCCGATGCGCTGGTCGGACATGGACGCCTATCAGCACATCAACAACGTCGCCTTCCTCGGCTACTTCGAGATGGCCCGCGTCAACCTGTTCTTCGAGCAGCCCACGCACGACGAGCACACGGGCATGCGCCGCGGCCTGATCGTCGCCTCGCACGAGATCGCCTACAAGCGGCCGGTCGTCTACGGGCAAGAGCCGCTCGAGGTGCAGCTCTGGGTGTCCGGCGTCCGGGCCGCCGCCTTCACCTGCTCCTACGAGCTGTTCGACCACGGCGCCCTGGCGGTCACCGGCAGCACGCTGCTCGTGCCCTTCGACTTCTCGCTGAACCGGCCGCGCCGGCTCACCGCCGAGGAGAAGGAGTTCCTCGCCCGCTGGAGCGACGAGGACTGACGGCTCAACCGTTGACGATCCGCGGCACCGGCCGGGCTGCGCCGGTGGGCGCACCCCGGCGGGCCGCCTCCTCGTCCGACACCGGCCGCACGACCGCGCCCTCGGTGATCTGACCGCCGCCGAACACCGCGGCGTTGATCCCGCCGCGGTGCACCATCGCCTTTACCAGCTTCAGCCCGGTGAGGCGCTCCAGGTGCGTGCACGGCGGGCAGCGCTTCATGCCGAACAGCAGCGCGTCGCCGACCGCGAACCAGCTGCCGACCAGCGACGGCAGCTCGATGCCCGTCGTCACCAGGTTGCGGCGGGTGTCGCCGGGGGAGAGGTCGGCGCCCACCTCCGCGGCGACGGTGGCGACGTCGTCCCGGTCGATGAGCGTGAGCTGCTTCTCCAGGTCGGGGTACTGCGCCCAGGTGCCGCCACCGCGGGCGTAGCGGTCGCCGTCCAGCCCGACGCCGGGGACCAGTCGCCCACCGGGCACCCGCCGCATGGGCGACGCCGCGGAGTCGGTCAGCCAAATCTCGTGGACCGTGCCGCTCATGACGCCGCTGCCGTCCGCCGGGGCCGGCGGGCCGGGGCGTCGTCGGCGCCGCGGGCGTCCAGCGCCTCGCCGACCGTCGTCGCCATCCGCAGCACCTGGATCAGCAGCGGCACGGCCATGCCCAGCCGGATCCGGTCCGCACCCCGGGCGGCCTGTGCCTCGCGGATCCGCGCCGCCTTCTCGGCGACCAGCGGGATGAACCGGAGTGTCATCGCCAGCACCAGCCCGATCCGCGCCGGGCGCACCCCGAACACCCGCAGCGGCGCGGCGAGCCACTCGATCACCGCCACCAGCGCGGTCACCCGGGTCGTCGCCGTCACCACGGCCGCCGCGACGAGCAGCGCCAGCAGCCGGAGCACCGCCACGCTCCCGGTCCGCAGGTCGGTCGCGAGCAGGTGGAAGCCGAAGAGGAGCGCGAGCCAGAGCCACACCGGCCGGACCTGCACGGCGAGAGCGCGCCACGGCAGCCGGGCCGCCGTCACACCGACGACGACGACCAGCGCCAGCGCACCGGCCATCGCAGCCGGGGACTCCACCAGGAACAGGCCGATGCCCAGGGCAGCCAGCACCGCCAGCTTCAGGCCGGCTCTCGCCCGGTGGACGACGCTGTCGCCCGGCACGTACAGCGACAGCATCAGTCCATCCTGCCCACGTACCAGGGGACCGTCTCGGCGGGCGCCCCGTCGGCGACCACGCGCCCGTCCTCGACCACCAGCACCCGGTCGAACCCGGCGAGGAGGTTGAGATGGTGGGTGACCACGACGACGTCCTGCTCCAGCTCGTCGATCACCCGGGCCACCCGGCGCGTGTTGGCGAGGTCGAGCAGCGTCGTCGGCTCGTCGAACACGATCCGCTGCGGCCGCATCGCCAGCACCCCGGCGATCGCGAGCAGTTGCTTCTGCCCGCCGGAGAGCAGGTGGGCGGGGTGGTCGCGGTGCCCGGCCAGTCCGTAGCGGTCCAGCATCTCCTCGACCCGCCGCTGCACCTCGTCGTCCGGCACGCCCTGGTTGTGCGGCCCGAAGGCGAGGTCCTCGGCGACCGTCGGGTGCACGATCTGCGCGTCCGGGTCCTGGAAGACGAAGCCGACCCGGCGGCGCACCGCGCGCGCCTGGCTGCGGGTGTCCAGCCCGTCGACCAGCACCGTCCCCGAGGTGGGGACGACGAGGCCGTTGAGCAGCCGCGCGAAGGTGCTCTTGCCCGAGCCGTTGGCGCCGATGACCCCGACGCGACGCTCGGTCAGGGTCAGCGAGACGCCGTCGAGGACGACGCGCTCGCCGTAGACGTGCTCGACGTCCCGCAGCTCGATGCCGGCGCCGGGCACGACGACGGCGTCGTCCGCGTCCGCCGCGGGACGCCGTCCCCAGCGCACGCGCGTCAGCTCGCGGCGGCGCGCCGGCCAGGCAGCTCGATGACCGGGTAGGCGCGGCGCACGGCGACCGCCACCACCGACGCGGCCACGGCCTTGACCAGGTCGCCCGGGATGAAGGTCAGGGAGCCGGTGAACGAGGCCCCCAGGGAGATGTCGCCGTAGAGAGCGGTGAAGGGGACCCCGATCGCGTAGATGACGACGATCCCGCCGATCATGTTCGCGATCAGCGCCCACGCCAGGTTGAAGCGCTTCCAGAACAGCTGGGTGAGCAGGCCGATGACGAAGGCGGCGATCGGCCAGCTGTAGAGGTAGCCGGCGGTGGGGCCGGCGAAGACGCTCAGCCCGCCGCGGCCACCCGAGAGCAGGGGGGCGCCGGCGGCGACCAGCACCAGGAAGACCAGCAGCGCCAGTCCGCCGCGCTTGGCACCGAGCACCGAACCGGCGAGCATCACGCCGAGGGTCTGCGCGGTGATCGGAACGGGCAGGCCCGGAACGGCGACGGGCGGAATCAGCCCCAGCACCGCGACGATGGCGGCGAAGAGGGCGACGTAGGCGAGATCCCTGGACTTCACGCGGCGGAAGGTACCGGAGCCCGCTGGCGAGCCTTCGTCAGCCCCGCAGCCATACGGCGGTGTCGTCGGGAACCGTCCCGTCGTTCAGGGGGGCGCTGCTCAGCAGCACTCGACCCTCGGGCAGCGGTACCGGGGCGCCCGAGAGGTTGAGGAAGCAGACCAGTCCACCCGGCCGCCTGAAGGCGACACATCGGTCGGGTGCCTGTAACCAGTCGACATCCTCGCCGGTCAGAGCCGTGCTGGAGCCGCGCAGGGCGAGCGCCTCTCGGTACAGTGACAGCATCGACCCGTCGTCGTCCCGCTGGGCCGCAGCGGTCAACGGCCCCCAGCCCTCCGGCATGGGCAGCCAGGTGTCCGGACGCGACGAGAAGCCGTACGAGGGCTCGTCGCCCGACCACGGCACCGGGATGCGGCAGGCGTCGCGGCCTCGCTCGGCGCCCTGCGACCGGAACCAGATCGGGTCCTGCAGCACCTCGTCGGGCAGATCGACGTCGGGCATGCCGAGCTCGTCGCCGTTGTAGAGGTAGGCAGCCCCGGGCAGGGCGAGCTGCAGCAGCGCCGCGGCCCGGGCCCGCCGGGTGCCGAGCTCGCCGCCGCCGTAGCGGGTCACGTGCCGCGGCCGGTCGTGGTTGGACAGCACCCAGCAGGCCGGCGCGGGCGTTCCGGAGACCGCGGCGAGCGAGTGGGTGATCGCGTCCCGCAGGCCCTCCGGCGTCCAGTCCGCCGTCAGCAGCTTGAAGTTGAACGCCAGCTGCAGCTCGTCGGGGGCCAGGTACTGCGCCAGCCGGGCGTCGTCGGACACCCAGACCTCGCCGACGGCCATCGTTCCGGGGTACTGGTCCAGCACCGCCCGGATCCGGCGGTGGAGGACGTGCACGCCGTCCTGGTCGAAGCGGTTGTCCCCGGGGCCGTGGTCGTCGAGCAGGCCGGTGTCCTCCATCGGGACCATGTCCGGCAGGCCGTCGGGCTTGGCCATGCCGTGGGCGACGTCGATCCGGAAGCCGTCGACGCCGCGGTCGAGCCAGAAGCGCATCGTCTCCTCGAGGTCGGCGACCACCTCGGGGTTCGCGAAGTTCAGGTCCGGCTGCTCGGGGGCGAAGATGTGCAGGTACCACTGGCCGTCGGGCACCCGCGTCCATGCCGGCCCGCCGAACACCGAGGGCCAGTTGTTGGGCGGCTCGCTCCCGGCGGGGCCGCGGCCGTCGCGGAAGAGGTACCGCGCCCGCTCGGGGGAACCGGGGGCGGCGGTCAGCGCGGCCTGGAACCACTCGTGGTCGTGCGAGCTGTGGTTGGGCACCAGGTCGACGGTCACCCGGATGCCCAGGGCGTGCGCCTCGGCGAGCATCGCGTCGAACTCGGCGAGGTCCCCGAACACCGGCTCGACGTCGCGGGGATCGGCGACGTCGTAGCCGTGGTCGGCCATCGGCGAGGGGTAGAACGGCGTGATCCACAGCGCGTCGACGCCGAGGTCGGCGAGGTAGGGCAGGCGGGACCGGATGCCGGCCAGATCGCCGACGCCGTCGCCGTTGCCGTCGGAGAAGCTGCGGATGTAGATCTGGTAGAAGACCGCGTTCCGCCACCACTCGGCGGACGGGGTCGTCGTCGGCTCCGGGGACACCGGGCTCCTCAGGGGTCGGTACGTGCGGTGCGGTGCGGTGGCGCGGCTGTGGCAGTGGTTCTCGCCCTCACGCATCCCTGGAGGACGGCCAGAGCGCGAACAACGGCACAGAACGCCGCCGGAAGGGTCGTCAGGCGGGGGAGAGGTCGCCGTCGCTGTCGGCCGGGAAGCGGTTCTGCATGCTGCGCGCCGCCATCTCCAGGTAACCCCAGAGCGTCGCGTCCTGCTCGGGAGGGAGCCCGAGGGAGTCGACCGCGTCGCGCATGTGCGAGAGCCAGGCGTCCCGCTCGGCGGGCCCGATGGCGAACGGCGCGTGCCGCATGCGCAGTCGGGGGTGGCCGCGCTGCTCGGAGTAGGTCGTGGGGCCGCCCCAGTACTGCTGCAGGAAGCCGCGCAGCCGGGTCTCGGCGCCCTCCCAGTCGTCCTGGGGGTACATCGGCTGGAGCACGGGGTCGGTGCGGACCGCGGCGTAGAAGCGCTGCACGAGCGCGCGGAAGGTGGGCTCGCCGCCGACCTCGTCGTAGAAGGTCCGTGCCGACGGCAGGGACCGCCTCGACTCGCTCATTCCCGAGATGCTCCCTCAGCGTCGACCGTGGCGGGGGCCTGGATCCGCGTCCCCCGATAGGCCCACAGCACCGGCGCCAGCGCGATCATTCCGAGCCCCCCGGCCAGTGCCACCACCATCGAGGGGCCGACGGCCTCGGCGGCCAGCCCCGAGGCGAGCGCTCCGATGCCCTGGATGCCCGCGATGCCGCTGACCGCGACCCCGAACGCCCGTCCGCGATAGGCGCGGGGCACAGCCTGCACGAAGGCCACGTTGAGCGGGATCGTCCAGGCGCCGCCGAGGCCGGAGACGAACAGCAGGGCCACCACGGTCCAGTAGGTGGAGGGCCCGGGGCCGGCGAGAACCGCGACCAGCCCACTCGCGAGCACCGCGGCCAGCGAGAGGACGACGAGCGGCTCGACCAGGCGCTCCCGGTGATGAGGCGGCACGAGCCGCGCGATTCCCAGCCCGCCGATCGTGAGGCCCAGCGGATTGGCCGCCAGTAGCACTCCGACCGCGGTCGGCCCTCCGCCGAGTTCGTCGGCCAACGGAGCGGCGATGCCCTCCGGTGCGTAGAGGAACCCGGTCCCCAGCCAGACGACTCCGATGATGGCCAGCAGCCGAGGGGTGCCGCGGACGAGCCGCAGTCCCGCGAGCGCGTCCTGCCAGAGCGAGGGCGGTCCGGTCGCGTCGTCCGCCGCGGCCGGGGCCGGTCGGCGCTGCAGCCTGGCCCCCAACCAGACAGCGGAGATCAGGAAGGTGGCGGCATCGACGAGCAGGGCGGTGCTGGGGCTGAAGACCAGCAGCAGCGCCCCGCCGGCGAGGAAGCCGCCCACCTGGGCCAGCTGCACGGTGCTGCCGACGATCGAGGTGGCGACGGCATACCGGTCGTCGTCCAGGACGTCGGTCATGAGCGCGGACCGGGCCGACTCGAACGGCGGCGCGCAGAGGCCGACGACGAAGAGCAGGAACAGCAGCAGCCACAGCGGGACGCCGGGCAGCGCCATCAGCGCGACCAGCGCCGCCCGGGCCAGGTCCGTCGCGATGAGCACCTCGCGGCGGGGGAACCGGTCGGCCAGCGCCGACAGCAGCGGGCCACCGAGCAGCCAGGGCAGGTAGCCGATGGCGAAGGTGAGCGCGGCCAGCAGCGGGGACTCGGTGCGGGCGTAGACCAGCACGGTGAGGGCCACGCGGGCGAGCTCGTCCCCGGCGGCCGACAGCAGGAAGGTGCCGAACAGCGCCCGGAACTCCCGGACGGCGAAGACCTGCCGGAAGGTGGCCTGGCGGACCGGCGCCCCCGAGGTGCCGCCCTTCGCCGTGTCGGTGGTCAGCGGGACCCCGACCCGGCGCCGGCCGAGCTGCCCAGCAGGGGCACGGGGGTGCGGATGCCCTCGGCCACGAAGCGCTCCTTGAGACGCATGCGCAGCTCGCGTCCGACCCGCCACTGGTCGGCGTTCGTGGTGCGCACGACCAGTCGCATGAATACGCCTTCGGCGGTGATCTGCTCGACGCCCAGCGACTCCGGCTCGGCCAGGACGACCTCGCCCCACTGGTCCTCGGCCACCATCGCGTCGGCGACCTCCTGCATCACCGCGCGGCAGCGCTCGAGGTCGGTGTCGTGCGCGACCGGCATGTCCACGACCACCTGCGCGAAGCCCTGGCTCTTGTTCCCCACCCGGAGGACCTCGCCGTTGCGGACGTACCAGACCACACCGTTGACGTCGCGGAGCCGGGTGATCCGCAGCCCCACCGCCTCGACGGTGCCGATTGCCTCGCCGAGGTCGACGACGTCGCCGACGCCGTACTGGTCCTCGAGGATGATCCCGATCCCGGCGATGAAGTCCTTGATCAGGTTCTGTGCGCCGAAGCCCAGCGCGACGCCCACCACGCCGGCGCTCGCCACGATCGGCGCCAGGTTGATGCCGAGCTCGCCCAGCACGAGGACGACGGCGATGCCCATGATCACGATCGAGGCGAAGCTGCGCAGGACCGAGCCGATCGCCTCGGCGCGCTGGGTGCGGCGGGCGGCGACCTGGTCGATCGCTTCGCCGGCCTGGGCGGAGCGGTTGCGCAGCGGACGCAGGATCGTCGGCATCGCGCCGGTGGCCGTGCGGTCGGTCAGTCGCCGGAGGGCGCGGTGGGCGAGCCCGCGTGCGACGACGGCGAGCACGACGACCAGCAGGATCCGCGCCGGAGTGGCGATGAGCGTGCGGGCGTTCTCGGCGAGCCAGTCCATGCCGGACCAGTCGTAGACCTTCTGGCAGAGCCAGTAGTCCGCGCAGTCGACGGCGCCCTCGTCCGCTGCGAGCACGCTCGGTGATCCGGTCATTACCGAAATCTTGTCAGGTGGATCGGTCGCCGTCAGCCCTCCTTTGCGCGTGTCCGGCCGGGCGGGTTCCGGAATCTCACGAGGTGAGACCGGTGTGCGCCGCGAGGAAGGCGAGCTGGTCGGCGGCCAGCCCGACCGTCCGGCTGACCGCCCGTGCGCCGTGCCCGACCGACGACTCGCTGCGCAGCACGATCGGCGCCTCGGCGGAGGTGGCGGACTGGAGCGCCGCGGCGAGCTTGCGGCCGTGCAGCGGATCGACCCGGGTGTCGGACCCGAACGTGGTGAACAGCGTCGCCGGATAGGCAGTGCCCTCGCGGACCGCGTGGTACGGCGAGTAGCCGAGCAGCCAGCCGAGCTCGGTGGGGTCCTCGGCGGTGCCGTACTCGTCGTTCCAGGTCCGGCCGAGACCGAACAGCTCGTACCTGACCATGTCCAGCAGCGGAGCGCTGCAGACGACGGCGGCCGCGAGGTCGGGCCGTTGGGTGAGCGTGGCGCCCACCAGCAGCCCGCCGTTCGAGCCGCCCATGACCCCGAGCTGCTCGTGCGTCGTCCAGCCCTGCGCCACCAGGTGCTCACCGGCGGCGGCGAAGTCGTCGAACACGTTCTGCTTGCGCTCCCGCATTCCGGCGCGGTGCCACTCCTCGCCGTGCTCGGAGCCGCCGCGCAGGTTCGCCACCACCCACACGCCACCCGCGGCGACCCAGGAGAGAGCCTGCGCCGAGTAGGCGGGCGTGAGGGAGACGTTGAAGCCGCCGTAGCCGTAGAGAACCGTCGGGCGCGGCCGGTCCGGCGCGCCGGTGCCGGACAGCACGAAGAGGTGCACGGGTGTGCCGTCCTTCGACGTCGCGTGCGTCTCGACGACGGTCAGCTCGGGGACCTCGCCCGCGACGGGCGCCTTCTCCCATTCGGTGAGTGCGGCCGGGTCGGTGGAGTTCCAGCGCAGCACCGACGGGGGAGTGGCGTAGTCGGTGTAGCCCACCCACGCGGTGGTGCCGCCGGAGTGCGGGGCGCTGACCCCGGCGATGCTGCCGGCACCCGGCGGGGTGATGTCGGCCAGCCGGCCGGAGCCGTCCGCGGCCCAGAGCGAGAGCCGGTCGGTGGCGTCGACGGCGTGCACGGCCAGCACCTGCAGCGCGCCGTCGGCGGAGTCGACCAGGGCGATGTCGGAGAGCACGGCGTCGTCCTGCTGCGGAACGACGTCGGTCCACGCCTCCGGAGCCCACGTCGCGGGGTCGGCGGGGTCGGCCACCGCCACCCGCCAGCGCGGCGTGCCCCGGTCGCTCATCAGCCACAGCCGGCCGTCCCGGGCGACCCAGGCGGCGGTCTGCGCGTCGACGCCGACCTGGAGCTCGCGGAGGTCGCCGTCCCCGGCGAGATCGGCGAGCCAGACGTCGTCGCGCGGGGCGGTGCCCGCCGAGGCGGAGACGACCAGCCAGCGGCCGTCGGCGCTGGTGCGGACCCCGTAGTAGTTGGTCGGGTCCAGGCCCTCGCCGTGAATCAGCACGTCCTCGGCCGGGTCGTCGCCCACACGGTGACGCCACACGCGGCGGTGGAACTGCTCCTCGCCGGCGGGTACCTGGTCCGGCGCCAGCCGGCGGACGTAGAAGAGCTCCTCGCCGCCGGGCAGCCAGCCGACGGGGGAGTAGCGGCAGCGGTCGACCGGCCCGTCGACGAGCTCCCCGGTGGTGACGTCGAGGACGTAGAGCGTCGACTCCTCGTCGCCGCCGCTGCTCACCTGGTAGGCCAGCCGGTCGCCCTCCCAGGACGGCGACCACGCGTCCAGCGTCGTCGTCCCCTCGGGGTCGAGCTGCATCGGGTCGACCAGCACGCGCACCGTGCCGTCGGCCTCGCGCACCCGGAGGACCGCGTGCTCCTGACCGGGGTCGCGGCGGGTGGAGAAGGCGCGCTCGCCCCGCCACACCGGGATGCCCACGGCGCCGGCGTGCACCAGCTGCTCGAGGCGCTCGGCGAAGCGGGCGCGCAGCGGGAGAGCGGAGAGCACATCGCCGGCCAGCGCGTCCTGCGCCCGCGACCACTCCTGCGTGCGGGGGTCGGCGGGGTCCTCGAGCCATCGGTAGGGGTCGGCGACGCGGTGGCCGTGCAGGTCGTCGACGAGGTCCAGGCGCGGGGCCTCCGGGTAGCGCATGGCTGGCACGCTAGTCCCGGCCACCGACGGCGATCCGGGCCCTGCGGAGAATTGACTGCGCCGAGCGGGCTCCGTCAGGTCAGAATGGGGCTGCCCGCGGGTCGCGCAGCACCCGGTGGTCCGGGGCGTCCGGAGGTGATCCGTGCCGCGTTCCGCGCCCGGGTCGTCGACGGCGGGTCACCCAGGCTCGCGTCGCGACCCCGTCCTGCCGCTCGTCCCCGTGCCCGCGCCCGCCACGACGGCGGCCACGCTGCTGCTCAACGCGACGTACGAGCCGCTGTGCGTCGTCTCCAGCCGGCGGGCGATCGTGCTGGTCCTCGCCGCCAAGGCGGAGCCGGTCGACGTCACCGCCGACGTGGTGCACGCGGCCACGGTCAGCCTGCCGGTGCCGGTCGTCGCGCGGCTCACCCGCTACGTCCGGGTGCCGTTCCCCGCGTCGGTTCCGCTGTCGCGGCGGGCGGTCTTCACCCGCGACGCCTCGACCTGCGTCTACTGCGGCGGCTCGGCGACGAGCATCGACCACGTCGTTCCGCGCAGCCGGGGTGGCACGCACACGTGGGACAACGTGGTGGCCGCCTGCCGCCGCTGCAACCACGTCAAGGCCGACCGCTCGCTGGCCGAGATGGGCTGGAAGCTCCCGCAGCCGCCGCGCACGCCGAGCGGTGCGGCCTGGCGCCTGCTGGGGGCGCGCACCGTCGACCCGCGCTGGCGGGAGTGGCTGGGCGTGCCGGAGAGCGTCAGCGCCTGACCGCAGGTCGGTGGGCGTGTCGCACCTCATCGTGAGGGCTTGGTACCAATAGGTTCCGCATCGTCGGCGCACGGAAGCGCCCCCGCTGCGAAGGACGCCCGTCGATGGCCAGCTCACACACCCGCCGTGCCCGCCTCTGTCGCACCGGAGCGACGGGGGCTGCGGCCGCGCTCCTCCTCCTCGCGGGGGCCCCGTCCGCCGCTGCCGCCGGGATCGCCATCCCGCTGGAGCCCTCCGCGCTCGCGATCTCCCTGTACCCCATGGAGAACTTCGGCGAGGAGGACTTCACCCCGGTGCAGGTGCAGTGGGGTGGGTCGGTCGTGGTCCAGCTGCCCGACGGCGTGGACGCCACCGACCTGACCGCCGAGTTGCTGCTGGGCGAGGAGGAGGCCGAGGAGCCGTCCCGCATCTTCAGCACCGAGCCGTCCACCGAGATGCCCCCGCCCGGGGTGCTGGTCGTGACCGACCTCGGCGACGGGGAGCTCGAGGTGGAGATGCCGGTCGACGCCAATCTGGGCGACTCGATGGCGATCCTCGTGATGGAGGGATTGACCGCCACGATGACCGGCAGCGAGCTCGCGGACACCGGGCTGGCCTACTTCTTCGAGCTGGACGCCGCGTTCCCGGCGACTCAGACGGTCTCCCCGGCCGTGCTCGTGGACTCCTCCGTGCCGTGCGACCAGTACGAGTCCGTCTGCGACGGCATCCCGGTGACCGCAGGGGACGAGCTGGCGCTCAGCGTTCCGCCCACCTCGGCGCTGCGTGCGGCGGGCGTGGGCAACCTCGCCGACGCCGAGGTGATGCTGCTGCCCATGGACGACGAGGAGTACTTCCACTGGGAGTCCGTCGGCGAGGAGCAGTACGTCGGCGGCGAGCTCACTCCCGAGCTGCCCGCCGAGACGGCGGCCGAGGTCCCCCCGTTCGCCGCGGAGCTGCTGGCCGGCAGTGCGCCCGTGACCGGCGGTGCCCCGGACGCCGGCGGCGCCTCTCCGGCGGCCGCAGGTGTCCTCGCCGCGGATGCCGCGCCGGTGACCGCCGCCGGACACGAGCTGGTCGAGCCGACCCTCGTGGCCACCGGGCCCTACGCGGCCACGATGACCCTGCCGGCCGACACCGAGGCCGGCAGCCACGCGCTGTTCATCAGCGAGGGTGACGGGACCCCCGGCAGCCGCTACGCCACGACCGTCGTCTTCCTCGAGGTCGCCGCTGCGCCCGTCGTGGCTCCGGCGGCGCCCGTGGTGGCCATGCCGGTGAACGCCGGTCTCCGCTCCGACACCGGCTGGATCGACGACGAGGCCTCGGGCTCGTGGCCGCTGCTGGCGACGGGCGCCGGCATGCTCCTGGCCGCCGGTGCCGGCGGTGTCGCCCTGGCGCGGACCCGGCGGACGTCCGGGACGTGCGCGGACTGAGGCGGCGGCCGGGCCGGCGCACCCTGGGCGCCGGCCTGACCGCCCTCGCCCTGGCCGGCGCCACCGTGCTCGGTGTTGGTCTGTCTCCGGAGCCGTTGGTCGGCTCGAGGGCTCTCGTCGAGTCGCCCGCCGCTCCGGGTGATCTCCCGGCAGCCGTCGTCGCGGCGACGTCGGGGGAGGCCCCCCGCGTCGTCCCCACCTCGCCGGTGCACCTGCTGGTGCCCTCCGTGGGACTGGACCTGCCGCTGCTCGCGCACACGCCGCGGCGCGGGGTCATCAACCCGCCGGCGCTCACCGCCGGCTACTGGATCGAGCCCTACGGCGTTCCGGCCGCCGATCCGGCAGCGGTGGACAACACCGTCTACATCGCCGCCCACTCGGCGGGTCGCGGCAGCGACGGATTCGACCCGCTGCTGTCCGCGGACCGCCGCGACAGCGCCGTCTCGGCGGGGGACCTGGTCCAGGTGAGCACGCCCGAGGGGACGGCGGACTACACCGTCGAGCGCACCGCGCGGTACGACAAGGACGACCTCCCCGACGCCGTCGAGGTGTGGGAGGCCGTGCCGGGCCGCCTCGTGCTGATCACCTGCTTCCAGCGCGCCGGTGCGCGGGCGGCGACCGAGAACCTCGTGGTCTTCGCCGTCGCGTCCTGACCCCCGGTCGCTGTCGGCGGGGACGGCTAACGTCCTGGTCGTGACGCAGCTGCACGACCTCACCGCGCTCGAGCAGGCCGCCGCCGTCCGCGCCAAGGAGATCAGCCCGACCGAGCTGGTGGACCACGCACTGGCGCGGATCGAGGCGCATGACGCCGCCCTCGGAGCGTTTCTCACCGTCACGCCGGAGCGCGCCCGCGCACAGGCCGCCGAGGCGGAGGCCCGCGTCCGGGCCGGCGGGGAGCTGCCGCCGCTGCTCGGCGTCCCGACCGCGATCAAGGACCTGAACAACACGGCCGGCGTGCGGACGACGTTCGGCTCCGCGGCGCTCGCCGACTTCGTGCCCTCGGTGGACGACGCCGTCGTCACCCGGCTGGCCGACGCCGGCACGATCAGCCTGGGCAAGACGAACACCCCGGAGTTCGGCTTCCCCTGCTACACCGACAACCAGCTCGTCGGCCCGGCGCGGTCGCCCTGGGATCCCTCGCGGCTGGCCGGCGGCTCCAGCGGGGGAGCGGCGGTCGCCGTCGCCGCGGGGTTCGTGCCCTTCGCCCAGGGCAGTGACGGCGGCGGCTCGATTCGCATCCCGGCCAGCATCAACGGTCTGTTCGGGATCAAGCCGACGCGCGGGCGGATCAGCAACGCCCCGTACGGCAGCGAGGTGACCGGACTGGGCACCAGCGGCCCGCTGGCCCGCACGGTTCGCGACGCCGCCGCGATGCTCGACGCGATGGCCGGTCCGGAGATCGGTGACCCGTCCTGGGCGCCGCCGCTGCCGCCGGGGGAGAGCTTCCTCGGGTGGGCCGACCGCGACCCGGGCCGACTGCGGATCGGGCGCTACACCGAGTCGGCGATGCCTGGCACCGAGCTGGAGCCGGAGGTGGCAGAGGCGCTCGACGACGCGGGCCGGCTGCTGGAGTCGCTCGGGCACACGGTCGAGGACGTGCCGCACGGGCTGCTGGACCCGGCGGTGCTGCCCTCCTTCGAGCGGGTGTGGGCGCTGAGCGCGACCACGCTGCCGGTGCCCGCGGGGCGGGAGGACCGGCTGGCGCCGCTCACCCGGTGGATGCAGGACCGCGGCCTGGCGCTGTCGGCCCGCGACGCGATGGAGGCCATGTTCGCGCTGCGGATGTTCTCCCGGCAGTTCCTCCGTGCCACCGCCGGCTACGACGTGCTGCTCGCACCTGTGCTCACCATGACGCCCCGGCCGATCGGCTGGTTCACCGAGGACGGCGAGGGCGGCCCGGACTTCGAGCGGCAAAAGCGCTACGCGGCGTTCACCGCGCTGTTCAACGTGACCGGGCAGCCCGCGGTGAGCGTGCCGCTGCACTGGACGGCGGACGATCTGCCCATCGGCAGCATGCTCGTGGGGCGGCCCGCGGACGAGGCCACGCTGGTCGCGCTCTCGGCCCAGCTGGAGGAAGCCCGGCCGTGGGCGGGACGACGCCCCGCCGTCTGGGCGGCGAGCCGGTGAACCGGGCGCGCCACCGGTAAGTTGTCCCCCGTGAACGTCGCCGAAGCCCTCCTCGTGTTCGCGGGCATCCCGCTGGCCATCGTCGTCGTCCTCGCGCTGCTGACCCTGAAGCCCGGCGCCAACCGGCGTCCGCGGTACAAGCCGGGTCAGGCCTGGGACCACGCACCCCTCTGGTTCGAGCCGCACCCCGCGCACGCCCCCGGCGGCGGCCACGGTGGCGGCGAGACCGCCGCGATCGGCTCCTCGGTCTACGGCGAGCGGCACGGCAGCGACGCGACCGCCACCCACGCCGTGAGCGGCGGCCAGTCGCACGGTTCCTCCTCCACCGCGCACGCCGCCCAGCCCGCGGGTCCGCTCGGCGGCGCCCGCGGCACCTGGTGACCGGTGCTCCGGTGACCCCTTCCGACGTCCTCACGAACACCCCCGGAGACCGGCGATGACCCGCGCGCTCGAAGTTGACTCCCACGACACCGCCACCGCCACGACCGCTGCTGCCCGCACCGACGAGAGCAGCATCGAGGACGTGTTCACCTACAAGGAGCTGGCCCGCCTCGACGAGGCGCTCACCATGTCCTCCCGGGAGACCGGCCTGCGCTTCACCCTCTATGTGGGTGAGCTGCGCACCCCCACCCGCTCGCATGCCGAGGAGCTGCACGCCCGCTCCGGTGCCCACCCGAGCGACGCCGTGCTGATCGCGCTCTCGCCCGGGCAGCGGGTGGTGGAGGTCGTGACCGGTGCCGGCGCGGCCCGCCGGCTGCCCGACCGCGCCTGCGCGCTGGCGGTGCTCTCCATGACCAGCTCGTTCGGCAACGGCGACATCGTGGGCGGCATCGTCAACGGGCTGCGCCAGCTGTCGGACCAGGCGGGCCACCCGGCGTCCCTGCGCCACTGAACGCACCGCCTCGTCCCCCCGGACGGGGCGCACGACGCCGAAGGCGCCGCACCCCTCGGGGCTGCGGCGCCTTCGTCCTTCCGCGCTCCGGCGGGCACGATGCCCTCGTGGACGACCCGCGGGAGATCGCGCTGACGGCCCTGCGGCGCTACGACCTCGTCCCGCGCCGGGTCTCCCGGGCGGCCGAGTCGTTCAACAGCGTCTCCCGGGTCACCACGGCCTCCGGCACTTACGCCCTTCGCGTGGGGGCGCGGCTGCAGATCCATCCCGAGGGCACGCTGGAGACGGAGGGCGACTGGCTCCGCCGACTCGGAGAGCGGGGCATGGCCGTGCCCGCACTCCGCGCGAACCGGACCGGCGCCGTCGGCACAGAGGTCGACACGGGGGACGGGGAAACCCGGACCTGTGCGCTGTTCGACTGGATCGGCGGACGTTCGCTGCGCACCCGGCTGACCGCGCCGACCGCTGCGGCGCTGGGCCGGCTCGCCGCGCGTCTGCACGCGGACGCCGAGGCGTGGGTCCTTCCGGGCCGACCGGACGTGCTCGTCGCCGACCGGGTGCTCCACTGGCGCCTCCCCACCCGCCTGACTGAACCGGAGGTGCCGTGCGGCGGCGTCTTCGCCGATGCCCTCGAGCGGGCGCAGGCCGGACTGGACCAGCTGTGGCGGAACCCGCCGCACCGCCCGTACCTGCTCCACGGCGACCTCACACCGGCCAACGTCATCGTGGCCCGGGACGGAGGGCTCGTGCCGATCGACTTCCAGGACCTCGTGTGGGGCTTCGACGTCCAGGACCTGGCCATCAGCATCGCCGCGCTCCGTCGCACCTCCGGCGGGACCCGACTGGTCGACGCCTTCCGGAGCGGCTACGCGGAGCTCCGGCCCTGGCCGGTGCTCCCCGACGAGCTGCTGGAGACGCTGCTCGCGGCCCGGGTCCTCCACCAGGTGAACCTGACCCTGAACGTCCGTCGCCCGGCCGACGTGGCCGAGTACCTGGCAGCGCACGCGCAGCGCCTCCGCGAGTGGCTCCGTGCGTCCCTGGAGGCGGCCTGAACCACGGGCCGGGAACGACGGAGCCCCGTCCACCAGCTGGTGGACGGGGCTCCGTCGTTCGTGCGGTCAGCCCTCGGCGAGTCCGGCCTCGGCGTCCCGCTCACGGGCACGCAGGGCGCGGGCGATGCCGTCACGGCCCTCGAACACCAGCCGGCGGAGCGCCGGCGGATGCTCGGCGTCGGCCAGCCACGCGTCGGCGGCGACGAGGGTCCGCGGCTCCACCACCGGCGGGAACAGGTACTGGACGGCGTTCTTCGCGATCTCGCCCGGCCGGCGGTCCCACAGCGGCCGGATCTCGGCGAAGTAGCGCTCGACGTACCCGGCCGTCAGCTCCCGCTGGGCGTTGTGCCAGAAGCCCTGGAGCATCGCCTCGTGGACGGCGTTCGGGATCGTCTCGTCGGTGAGCGCCCGCTGCCAGGTGTCCTCCTTGGACTCCGCCGTCGGACGCAGTGCCCGGGCGGTCGCCGCCCGCCGGATGCCGGTGGCGGTCGCGTCGCGCTCCGCCTCGGCGTCGATCTCCGCGTCGCCCACCGCGCTGATGGCGACCAGGCCGTGCAGGAACGCCCACCGCGCGTCGGCGTCGACGGTCAGCCCCTCCGGAGTGCGCGAGCCGTCGAGCAGCCCGCGCAGGGCAGCCGCGTGCTCGTCGCTGCGCGCGGCGGTAGCGAGGGTCCGCGACCACAGCAGCTGCTCGTCGCTCCCGGCCGGCGCGGCCTCCAGCGCGGCGAGGGCATGGTCGGCCAGCTGCGTCCAGCCGGTCGGCGCCCAGGACGGATCGGCGAACGAGGAGAGCGCCGTCTGCGTCCGGGCGAGCAGCGACTGGATCACGCTGCTCTCGGTCTCGGCGCCGATCCCGGCCAGCACGAGCTGCACCCACTCGCGGGCCGGCAGCTCCGCGTCGCGGGTCATGTCCCAGGCGGCCGACCAGCAGAGCGCGCGGGCCAGCGGGTCGGGCATCGCGCCGATGCGGGCCCGCAGGGTGGCCAGCGACGCCTCGTCCAGACGCAGCTTGGCGTAGGTCAGGTCGTCGTCGTTGACCAGGACGAGGTCGGCGGCGGGGTGCCCGGCGAGCTCGGGCACCTCGGTGCGGGCACCGGCGACGTCGAGCTCCACGCGGTGGCTGCGGGTCAGCCCCTCGGGGCCCTCGCTGTACAGGCCGACGGCCAGCCGGTGGTTGCGCAGCACCGGGTGCTCGGCGACCGCGGTCTGCTCGATGGCGAAGCTCGCGTACCTGCCGTCCTCGGTGAGCTCGAAGACCGGGCGCAGGGTGTTGACCTGGCTGGTCCGGAGCCACTGCTCGACCCACTCGGAGAGGTCGCGCCCGGAGGCCTCCGACAGCGGCGCCAGCAGGTCGTCCAGCGTGGTGTTGCCGTACTCGTGCTTGCGGAAGTACCGGCGCACACCGGCGAGGAACTCGTCGCGGCCGACGTAGGCCACCAGCTGCTTGAGCACCGAGGCGCCCTTGGCGTAGGTGATGCCGTCGAAGTTGACCGTCACCGCCTCGACGTCGGGGATGTCCGCGGCGATCGGGTGCGTCGAGGGCAGCTGGTCCTGCGCGTAGGCCCAGGCCTTCTCGGTGTTGGCGAACGTCGTCCACGCGGTCGTGTACTCGGTGGCCTCCGCCTGGCACAGGGTGCTGATGTAGGTGGCGAAGGACTCGTTGAGCCACAGGTCGTCCCACCAGCGCATGGTCACCAGGTCGCCGAACCACATGTGCCCCAGCTCGTGCAGGATCGTCTCGGCGCGCCGCTCGTAGCGGGCCCGGCTCACCTTCGAGCGGAAGACGTAGTCCTCGAGGAACGTCACCGCACCCGCGTTCTCCATGGCCCCGGCGTTGAACTCGGGCACGAAGAGCTGGTCGTACTTGTCGAACGGGTACGGGTAGTCGAACACCCGGTGGTAGAAGTCGAAGCCCTGCTTCGTGACGCGGAAGAGCTCCTCGGCGTCGAGGAACTCCGCCAGCGACGCCCGGCAGTACAGGCCCAGCGGGATGCCCTCGTGCAGGTCGGTGACCTTGGCGTAGGGGCCGGCGATGAGCGCCACCAGGTAGGTGGAGATCCGCTTGGTGGGCGCGAAGTGCACCAGTTGGGAGCCGCCCTCACCGGCCTCGATGGTGCGGTCGCCGGTGTTGGAGACGACCTGCCAGTCGAAGGGTGCCGTCACGTGCATCGTGAAGGTGGCCTTGAGGTCGGGCTGGTCGAAGCAGGTGAACATCCGCTTCGCGTCGGCCGGCTCGAACTGCGTGTAGAGGTACACCTGCCCGTCGACCGGGTCCAGGAAGCGGTGCAGGCCCTCGCCGGAGTTGGAGTACCGGCAGTCCGCCGTCACCACGAGGGTGTTCTGCTCCGCCAGCTCGGGCAGCGGCAGGCCGCCGTCCTCGGTGTAGGTGCTGAGGTCGAGCTCGGTGCCGTTCAGCGTCGCCGTCAGCACGTTCTCCGCGACGAGGTCGATGAACGTCTCCGCGCCGGCCTGGCGGCTGGTGAACTCGACCGTCGTCGTCGACCGGAAGGTGTGCTCCCCGGGGCGTCCGGCCCCGTCGGTGACGTCGAGGGAGATGTCGTAGCTCTGGACGGCGAGCAGCTCTGCGCGCGCGGCGGCATCGGTGCGGGTCAGGTTGGGTACGGCCACCCCGGCAGCTTGTCATGGGGGCGCGCCCGTCCGCCCGGTACACGGGAACAACCGTCGCCCGCCCCGGCTTGCCAGCCACCAGACGACGTCGGGGCACAGCCGCCCGACCACGGAGCGAGGAGTACGGATGACCGAGGCAGTGCAGAGCGCCCCCACGAAGGCCCGGGTCGACTTCTGGTTCGACCCGCTGTGCCCGTGGGCCTGGCTGACCAGCCGCTGGGTGCTCGAGGCCGCCAAGGTGCGGGAGATCGACCTGCACTGGCACGTCATGTCCCTGGCGGTCCTCAACCGCGGGCGGGACCTGCCGGAGGAGTACCAGGAGATGATGAAGCAGGCGATCGGCCCGGTCCGCGTGGCCATCGCCGCCGCCCAGCAGCACGGCGACGAGGTGCTCGGCGACCTCTACACCGCCATGGGCACCCTGCGGCACCACGAGCAGAAGGAGCTCGACGAGCTCATCGCTCCGGCGCTGGAGCGGGTCGGCCTGCCGGCGTCGCTGGCCGAGGCGGCGACGTCGACCGAGTACGACGAGGCGCTGGAGAAGAGCCACCACGCGGGCATGGACCCGGTCGGCGACGACGTCGGCACCCCCGTCATGCACATCGACGGCGTGGCGTTCTTCGGTCCGGTCATCAGCAAGGTGCCCACCGGTGAGGACGCCGGCAAGGCCTTCGACGGCGCCGTCCTGCTGGCCAACCTCCCCGACTTCTGGGAGCTCAAGCGCACCCGGTCGACCGGCCCGGACATGGACTCGGTGCCCGCCGACGCCCTGGAGCTCACCCGCAGCTGACGGCGGGGGGTGCGGCATGCTGTCGGTGTGCCGCACCCCACTCGTCAGCGCATCTTCATCTCCGGCGCCAGCGCGGGACTCGGCGAGGGCATGGCCCGCCGGTTCGCCGCCATGGGACGCGACCTCGCGCTCTGCGCCCGACGCGTCGACCGGCTCGAGGCGCTGCGCGAGCAGCTGCTGGCCGAGCACCCGGGCATCCGGGTGGAGGTCGCCGCTATGGACGTCGACGACCCGGAGTCGGTCGCCACGGTGTTCCCGGAGCTGGCCGACCGGCTGGGCGGGCTGGACCGGGTGATCGTCAACGCCGGCATCGGCGCGGGCGCCTCGATCGGCACCGGGAAGGCCGCGGCCAACCGGGCCGTCCTGCACACCAACGTACTCGGCTCGCACGCCCAGTGCGAGGCGGCGATGGAGCTGTTCCGCGCCCAGGGGATGGGGCACCTGGTGCTGATCTCCTCGGTCGCCTCGGTGCGCGGCATGCCGGGGACCCGGACGGCGTACGGCGCGAGCAAGGCCGCGCTCAACTCACTGGCCGAGGGCATGCGCTCCGACGTCTATGGCTCGCAGATCGTGATCTCGGCGATCCTGCCCGGGTACATCGCCACCGACATCAACGTCGGCCGCCGTGGCCCGCTCACCGTGGGCCTGGACAAGGGCGTGAAGGCGCTCACCGAGGTCATCGAGCGGGAGCCGGTGCGCGGCTACGTGCCCGAGCTCCCGTGGCGGCCGGTCGCCGGACTGCTCCGCGCGCTGCCGCTCTCGGTGGTCCGCAAGCTCACCGGCTCCTAGGGACCGCTGGTCGCCCGAGGTGGCGGCGGAAGAACCGGGACACGTCGTGCGCGGCGTGCTCCGGGACTCCGGTGTGCCCGCCGGTGTTGGCCTGGAGGGTCTTCTCCGCGGAGGCGAAGGCGTCGAAGAGGTCCAGAGACGCCTGCCGGTCGTTGCCCTCGTCGTCCCACTGCAGCAGCACGTGCACCGGAACGGTCACTCGTCGGGCCTCCTCGAGGACGGCGCGGGGTACGAGGCTGCCGGCGAAGAGGCCGACGGCCACGATCCGCGGCTCGACGACCGCCAGGCGGACACCGATGGCGATGACCCCGCCCGAGTAGCCGACCGGACCGCCGATCCCGGGCAGCGACAGCAGCGCGTCCAGGGCGGCCCGCCATTCGGGGACCGCGCGCTCCACCAGGGGCAGGATCAGGGCGTCGACGACCGCGGCCGGAACCGGTCCACCGGCCTGCGTCACCCGGAGCAGGTCGCCCCGGCCCTGCTCGAGAGCGTCCTCCCGCGGCCGCTCCCCGCTCCCAGGGAGCTCGATGGTCGCTGCGGCGAAGCCGTCGGCGCTTGCGCTACGGGCCCGGGCGAGAAGCCTCGGGTACATCTGTCGCAGGCCCAGTGGCGGGTGGCCGAGCAGGATCAGCGGGACCGAACCGGAAGCGGACGTTGGCGTCCACAAGATCCCGGGGATGTCGCCGAGGGTGAACCCGCGCTCGAGGAGCCCGCCGTCGAGCAGTCGTTCGGTCGTGATGCGCATGGACGTGCCTCCCGGAACGGTCGGTGCTCCGGGATTCTGGCGGGCCAGGGCCGGGATGGCCCGTGGTTTTCCGGGTCCTAGAAGCAGATCCGCATCGGGCGGCCGCGACTGTCGAGGGTGCCGTCGCCGAGGCACTCGCCCCGGTTCCGAGCGAGGCGCTGCGCCGACCAGGCCGCAGCGCAGGCGTCGAGGGCGTCGATCATCGGCACGAGCGGCGGCGCTTCCGCGAGCGCCCGCTCGACGTCCATGACGCCGCACAGCGCGGTGAGTCGCTGCATGGTGCCGCGGGTGGTGACCTTCGGGCCGGTCACCCGCAGGTCCATCTGGCGGAAGGCCAGCTCCGGGTGCACCTCCACGATCCGCTCGGTCGGTCACCCAGGGCGTAGTCGCCGGCGGCCAGGACCTGGCGCAGGAGAGCGGGGAACACCGAGCTGCCGGCTCGTCCGAGGCGCTTCCTGGCGAGGTCGTCACAGGTGCGGCGGCCGGTCTCCGAGAGCCCGATCGGCATGTCGATGGCGATCAGCTCGACGTCCGGTACGGCGAGGACGGCGGCGACGTCCTCCAGCACCATCAGCCGGACGTACTGGCCCTCCGGGCGCTCGCCGACCCACCGACCCCGCCAGCCGTCGACCCCGAGCACCGCCACGGGGCGAGCCTGCCAAACTGGTCGCCATGCGCGTCTTCATCGGTACCGACCACGCAGGCCTGGAGTTCAAGGAGTACCTGAAGAAGGTGCTGGCCGAGGCAGGCCACGACCCGGTGGACTGCGGGGCGTTCGAGTACGACGCCCAGGACGACTACCCGCCGTTCTGCTTCGAGGTCGGTGAGCGGACCGTCGCCGAGCCCGGCTCGCTGGGCGTCGTCATCGGCGGTTCCGGCAACGGCGAGCAGATGGCTGCCAACAAGGTGCCCGGCGTCCGCGCCGCGCTGGTGTGGAACACCGCCACCGCGCAGCTCGCCCGCGAGCACAACAACGCCAACGTCGTCTCGATCGGCGCCCGTCAGCACAGCGACGAGGAGGCCTCCGCCCTCGTCCTGGAGTTCCTGAAGACGCCGTTCAGCGAGGACGAGCGGCACGTCCGCCGGATCGGTCTGATCACCGACTACGAGCGCGACCGGCACCGCCCCGCGGGCGGCCTGCCCACCAGGTAACCGGATGGAACGGCCCCGCTGCAGGGGCCCGCGCCGAGCGGAGCGAGGTGTGGGGGCGGCGGGGTCCTTCTAGAATTCTTCGGGGCACCAGGGCGCGACCGGCCAGCCGAACGCGGTGCTGGCCATCGTGACCGCGCCCGGGCTCACCTCGGTCACCCGTCCTGCGGCCTGCAGCGTTCCGAGCGAGATGCCACCCAGGTACGCCGACGAGAGCGCCTCGATGTCCAGCACCAGGTCGGGATCGCGGTCGGTCTTTCCGCAGTAGCCGCCGGCGGGATGCCCGGAGAGCCGCCAGTTCCCGTCGTTCCACGGGCAGAACGGATCGCGCACCCCGATCACCAGGTCGATCGGCGTCGGGTAGCGGCGGGCCGCCAGTGCGCGGCCGACGTCGACCAGGCGCACCCACAGCCCGTCGACGGTCCGGGCGTTGAGCGCCCGCCAGTCCTGCAGCAGGTGGAGCAGGGGATCCTCCGAGGAGAGGTTCGGCGCCTCGAGGGTCCGCATCAGGTCGTGGGCGAGCAGGAACTGCCAGAGCGAGGCGTACGCCGCCGAGCTGGTCGCTCGCACGTCCTCCACGAGAAGCGTGCCGTTGGGCTCGGCGGCGTCGGTCCACCCCTCCTTGACCCGGTAGGTCGCGTAGCCGGTCACCGAGCCGTCGGTCTCGGTGTGCAGCGCGAACCGGCGGGCGGTCGCGCCGTGCCGCTGCTCCGGGTCGTCGTGCAGCGCGCGGTCCCACCAGCGCTCGTCGCGGGCGGTGTTGCCCGGCACGAACCGGCGCAGGGTCTCGTGCACCGCCGCGGCCGGCCCCCGGAACTCGTCCTGCTCGACGATGCGCACCCGGCCACTGCCGGTGTCGACGTCGCCGCGCAGTCGCAGCCGCTCGATCCGCCCGGTCCAGCCGCCACGACGGCTCGCGACGCCGTATCCGAAACGGCCGTAGATCGGCGCCTCGGCCGCCCAGAGCCCGGCGACCGCCTCCCGCTCCTGCTCGTGCAGCTCGGTGAGCTGGCGCCGCATGATCGCGGTCAGGATGCCGCGCCGGCGGTGGGTGGGGGAGACGGTCACCCAGGTGACGCCGGCCATCGGCACGACTGCCCCGGGCACGGTCAGCTGCATGCTGTAGATCCCCGAGGTCGCCACCACGCGGCCGTCCTCGACGAGGCCCAGGGACCGGTCCAGCTCGGCGATGGGGGAGGGCTCGTCCTGGTACGGGCCGCTCGGGTCGTGGGCGAACACCGAGCTCATGGCGCGACTGACCAGCGGCCACTCGTCGACGGTGAACGGGCGCAGCTGGGAGGAGACGTCGTCGGCCACGGGTCGTGTCTACCCGCCGGGTCCGACAGCGGGCCAGCGGATATCGGTGCGCCAGGATGGCGGCCGTGACGCGCAGCTGGGCGGAGATGATGAGCGGGATCGCCGAACGACTGGTGGCGACCACCGGCGACGACGTCCCGACCTGGAACGCGCGGGTGCAGGAGTCCGGAGCGACCACCGAGCCGGAGCTGCGGGCGTGGCTCGCCGAGCGGGGCATCACCGGCTACGCGCAGATGCTGCTGGTCATGGAGCGGTTCGGATATCTCGCGTTCCTCACCGCGTCGGCCGACGAGCTGGTCGAGGCGCAGTACGCCGACCGGCCGGACCTGCGGCCGGTGTACGACGCCGTCGTCGCGGCCGCGCTGGCGCTCGGCGAGGTGCACGTGCAGGCGCGCAAGGGCTACGTCTCGCTGGTCGGCCCGCGGCGCACCTTCGCCGTCCTCCAGGCCTCCACGAAGAGCCGGGTCGACCTGGGGCTGCGGCTCGACGACCGCGAACCGGGCGGGCGGCTGCTTCCCGCGCGCAGCGTCGGCAACCGCGACTGC
Source organism: Blastococcus sp. LR1 (assembly GCF_020166105.1). Lineage (GTDB taxonomy): Bacteria > Actinomycetota > Actinomycetes > Mycobacteriales > Geodermatophilaceae > Blastococcus. Next base: position 719,105 of record NZ_JAIUJY010000001.1, on the reverse strand, counting down.
GCCGTCCGGATCGCGCTGACGTCGGTGGATGACGTCGACGACGAGGTGCGCGATCTGCTGGCCGAGGCGTACCGCGCGAACGTCTGAGGCTCTCTGCGCGCCGAGCACGCAAGCCCTGGCCCGTGGACCGGCCGTGCCGCACAGTCTGGCGTCCGTGAAACGCATCCGCCACCCTGCTTCCAGGGACGAGGACGACGGGGGCCGGACATGGGGAGCACAGTCGCGTCTGTTGCCGGAGGGCTGGTCACCGGCGTCGTCGCCTGGACCATCGCCCAGCTCTTGCTGACGCCCCGGCTGAAGTGGTCACCGTTCATCAGCAAGTGGCCGGACTCGACGAAGCGCAGCGGATCGGCCTATCGGGTCAAGGTCAAGAATGCGAGCTGGCTCCGCTCCATCGCAGCGGCAGAACTTCATGCGCGCGTCTTCGCAGAGGGCGTCGACCCTGGACGTGCAGGCACGTCCATGTCGCTCCGCTTCGCGACATCGCCGGCGGACATGAAGACGCTGGGGCCCCGGGCGCACACCATCCTCCACCTGGAGGTGGAGCAGATGACCCAGCGCACGGAGGAACGCCTGCACGCCTGGGGGCACGAAGGGGTGTCGTCCAAGGGCCGGACGTTGGAGGCGCTCCTGGCTCTCCATGACAAGGCCTACTGCTCCGTCCAGGTGCTCGCGAACGATGGGTGGACCGGGGCCCTCCACTACCGCGAGTCGCCTCGCTACCGGTGTTCGGGGACGAGGAACGACATCGTCACCGCCGGGTTCAGGACCGAGCGGCATCGCCTCGACAAGCTGCACCGGCGGGTCAGGACCGCCCTCCAGCGTCGGGGCAGCGAGCCCCGGAGCGGGAGGTGGGCGAGCGTGTGGCACCCAGAACTGCAACGCGGACATGACGTCCGTCCGCCCATCCCCGGCGGACCGCCCCCCGACCAGGAGGCGGCCGCTCAGCCGCGCAGATAGGCCAGCGTGGCCATCACCCGGCGGTGCTGGTCCTCGTCCGGAGCGAGCCCGAGCTTGGCGAAGATGTGCTGGGTGTGCTTCTCCACCGCGCCCGGGGTGACCACCAGGAGCCGGGCGATCGCGCCGTTCGAGTGCCCCTCGGCGATCAGCCCCAGCACCTCCCGCTCGCGCGCGGTCAACCGGCGCACCGGGTCGTCGGAGCGCCGACGCGCGAACAGCTGGGCCACCACCTGCGGGTCGAGCACCGTGCCGCCGGCCACGACGTCCTCGAGCGCGGTGAGGAACGCGTCGACGTCGGCCACCCGGTCCTTGAGCAGGTAGCCGACCCCGCCGGCGCCGTCGGCCAGCAGCTCGTCGGCGTAGGCGACCTCGACGTACTGGGAGAGCACGAGGACGGCGGTGCCGGGCACCGCCCGGCGCGCGTCGACGGCGGCGCGCAGACCCTCGTCGGTGTGCGTCGGCGGCATCCGCACGTCGACGACGGCGACGTCCGGGCGGTGCTCGGTGACCGCGCGCACGAGCGAGAGCCCGTCGCCGACCGCGGCCACCACCTCGGTGCCCGCCTCCTCCAGCAGCCGGACCAGGCCCTCCCGCAGGAGGACGGAGTCGTCGGCGAGCACTACCCGCACGGGAGCTCCGCGGTGAGCCGGGTCGGGCCGCCGCGCGGGCTGTCGACGGCCAGGACGCCGTCCACCGCCTGCAGCCGGTCGGCGAGCCCGGCCAGGCCGTGGCCGGGCGCGAGCACCGCGCCGCCGGTGCCGTCGTCCTCGACGACGACCCGGAGCCGGCCGGCGTCGCAGGCCAGCACCACCCGGCAGAGGTCGGCCTCGCTGTGCTTGGCCACGTTCGCCAGCGCCTCGCTGACGACGAAGTAGGCGGTGTTCTCGGTGACCGGAGCGAGCCGCTCGGTGGGCAGGTCGACGGCGAGGTCGACCGGCACGGGGGAGCGGGCGGCGAGCGCGGCCAGCGCGGCGGCCAGGCCGCGGTCGGCGAGCACCGGCGGCGCGATCCCGCGGGAGAGCGCGCGCAGCTCCTCGAGGGTCTCGCGGGCCAGATCGGCTGCCTCACCGAGGGTGTCGCGCGCGGCCTGCGGGTCGCGGTCGAGCTGGCGCTGGGCGCGGGCCAGGTCCATGCCGAGGCGGACCAGGCGCTGCTGCGGGCCGTCGTGGATGTCGCGCTCCAGGCGGCGCAGCGCCACTGCCTCGGCAGCGACGGCGGCGTCGCGACCCTCGGAGAGCCGGCCGATCTCGGCCTGGGCGGCCGCCCGCGAGGTCAGCAGGACCCGGCCGAGCTGCGCCTGCAGCAGCGCGATGCCGCGGACGGCGAACGGCAGCACGACGGCGAAGAGCAGACCCACGACGGTGTAGAAGATGATCCGGGTGGTGGCGCCGTTACCGAGTCCGAGCAGCTCCGGCAGGTCCCGGTCGCCGGGGCCGTTCGGCAGAGCCCAGTCCCAGAGACCGCGGGTCAGGCCCCCGAGCGCGCCGGCCCACATCGTCACGGTCACGACGAAGCCCGCGATGGTGAAGGGGAACCGCACCAGCGCGTGCAGCACGTCCAGCCAGGTCTGCGGATCGCGCAGCGGCGTCACGAGCTTGCGCACCGGTCGGCCCTCGGGCCGGAGGTAGGCCGGGCGGGGGACCGGGCGACCGAGGACGGCGGGCAGCCAGGCCCGCTCGGCCATGGCGAAGCCGCGCGCCGCCAGCAGGGTCGCGGCGAGCACCGCCACGCCCACCCAGATCACCAGCAGACCCGCCCCCAGCGCCAGGCCGGTGACGACGACGACGAACGCGGCGATCCCGATCGGGAAGTTGCTCAGCGTGTACCCGGTGTCGATCCCGAGCTGGCGGAGGCGGGAACGGAGGTCCGGCGGCGAGGCGACGGCCGGCGGCGGCGGGAGGACGAGGGTGTCTGTGGTCATGCCGTCGACCCTGCTCGGCCGGGGACGCCGAACCCATCCCGCTGCCCGGTCTCCTCGTGGTCGGGCTGGCCCGACCGTGCGTGTGCGCTCATCTCCGCGTCGATGCTCCCGGCAGCCGTGGCGCCGTGTCCAGCACCGGTCCGTGCCCGGCTCCCTCGCTAGGGTCGGACGTTTCACTCCCGAGGAACGGAGGCCGCCTCGTGCGCTCCCGCGCGTTGCCGCTCGTGCTCACCGCAGGCCTGCTGGCCGCGTGCACCGGAACCGACGAGCCGTCCGGCGACGAACAGGCGACCGTCACCCTCGCCGAGCCGGGCCAGCAGCTCACCCTGGTCGCCGACGAGGACCCGGCGGGGGCCTCGGTCAGCACGAGCCGCACCCTGTTCGAGAGGTCCGGCGTCGCCGTCGTCGCGGACGCCGACGACCGGGCCGGCACGCTGCTCGGGGCCTCCGCGGCCGTCGGCCTGGGCGTTCCGCTGCTGGTCGTGGAGTCCGACGCCGCGCCGGTGGCCGAGGAGCTGGAGCGGCTGGGTGCCACGGACGTGCTGGCGGTCGGGAACGTGGAGCTGGGCTCCGACGGACCCGAGGTCCTCGCCGTCCCGGCGAGCCCCGAGGCCGTCGAGGAGGCGACCGGCCTGGAGTTCGCGGACGCGGAGGAGGTGCCGGTCGACGGCGACGCCGCGGCCGTCGCCGGCTTGAACGGCTCGGAGCCCGCCGCGCTGCGCGCCGGGGGCGAGGAACCGTCGGGCGAGGCGGGCGACGGCACGCTGCCCGCGGTCGACCGTCCCGAGCCGCTGGAGGACGTCGTCGTGCTGGCGACGGGGGAGTCGGTGGCCGGCATCGCCACTGCCCGGGCGGCCGGAGCGCAGGTGGTCCTCACCGGCGGTGCCACCGACCCGCGGGCTTCGGCCGACGTCGTGAGCGCGCTGGCGGACGCGCCGAACACGTCCGTCGTCGCGCTCGGCGCCGGCTTCGCCGCCGAGGACGGGCTGGACTGGAAGACGGCGACCGCCGCGACGGGCGAGCAGCTGCCCGGCGGTGGGCAGCTGCTCTTCCCGGGCCGGCTGATCGTGGCCCTGTACGGCCACCCGGGCACGGGCGCCCTCGGGGTCATGGGCGAGCAGCCGCTGGACGCGGCCATCGAGCGGGCGCAGGAGTACGCCGCCTCCTACGAGCCGCTCGTCGACGCGACGGTGGTGCCGGCGTTCGAGATCATCGCGACCGTCGCCTCGTCGTCCGCCGGCAGCGACGGCAACTACTCCGCCGAGGCCGATCCCGAGTTCCTCCGTCCGTGGGTGGAGGCGGCCGGGAAGGCCGGGCTCTACGTCGTTCTCGACCTGCAGCCGGGGCGCACCGACTTCGTCACCCAGGCCGAGCAGTACCGCTCGCTGCTGGAGCTCCCGCACGTGGGCCTGGCGCTGGACCCCGAGTGGCGGCTGGGGCCGGGTGAGGTGCACCTCGAGCAGATCGGCTCGGTGGGCGTCGAGGAGGTCAACCAGGTGGTCACCTGGCTGGCCGATCTCACGCGGGAGAGCGCGCTGCCGCAGAAGCTCCTCGTCCTGCACCAGTTCCGGCTGGACATGCTGCCCGGCCGGGAGCGCGTGGACACGAGCCGCGACGAGCTCGCGGTGATGATCCACGCCGACGGCCAGGGTGGCCAGGGCGACAAGCAGGCGACCTGGGCGGCGCTGCACCGCGATGCGCCCGCCGGTCTGTCGTGGGGCTGGAAGAACTTCCACGACGAGGACCTCCCGATGCTGACCCCCGGCGAGACGATCAGCGGCGTGGCGCCCGTTCCCGACCTGATCAGCTACCAGTAGCGCGCGACCCCTCCCGTTCCGTCGGTGGGCTGTGGTCTGCTGATCGCCTCGTCGCTCCCCGGAGGTGCATGCAGGTGACCAGCGTCGCGCTCGGCCCGATCGACCAGCTGGATCCGCGGTTGCTCGAGCACCGCCGTGAGCTCACCGGCTACTGCTACCGGATGCTCGGCTCGATCTTCGACGCCGAGGACGCGGTGCAGGAGACGATGGTGCGCGCTTGGCGCGGGATCGCCGACTTCGAGGGCCGGTCAGCGCTGCGCTCGTGGCTCTACCGGATCGCGACCAACGTCTGCCTGGACCAGCTCAACGGCCGGCAGCGGCGGGCGCTGCCGATGGACCTCTCCGGTTCGCCCTATGCGCCGGTGGAGGCCTCGCTGGCAGGTCGCCTGCCCGCCTCGGCCTGGGTCGAGCCGGTGCTCGACCGCCAGGTCATCCCCGAGGACGGCGACCCGGCCGAGCAGGCGGTGGCCAGGGAGTCGGTGCGGCTGGCGTTCGTCGCGGCGCTGCAGCACCTGCCCCCGCGCCAGCGGGCGGTGCTGATCCTGCGCGAGGTGCTGCGCTGGAAGGCCGAGGAGGTCGCGCAGCTGCTCGACACGACGGTGGCGTCGGTGAACAGCGCCCTGCAGCGGGCGCGCGCCACGCTGGCCGACCTCGAGGGGCGGCCGGCGCCCCGCTCGCTGGACTCCGACGACCGCGCCCTGCTCGCCCGCTACCTGGACGCCTTCGAGCGCTACGACATCGACGCCTTCGTGCAGCTGCTCGCGGAGGACGCGACCCAGCACATGCCGCCGTTCGAGATGTGGCTCAAGGGCCGTGAGGACATCGGCACCTGGATGCTCGGTCCGGGTGCCGGCTGCAAGAACTCCAAGCTGATCCAGACCTCGGCCAACGGAACGCCGGCGGTGGCCCAGTACCGCCCGGTCGAGGGTGGTGGGCACGTGCCGTGGGGTCTGCACGTGCTGGAGATCGAGGACGGCCGGATCGCCCACATCTCCAGCTTCCTGAACCTGGACTGCGAGCTCTTCGCCGCGCTGGGCCTGCCGACGGAGCTGTGATCGAGGGCGTCCCCGACGGCGGCGGGGACCCTCGTTGATCTTGCCAGTCAGGTAAGGCTAACCTCAGTCCGCTTCGCTCCGGCGCAGCGGCGTCCTCCCGGGTTCTCACCCGCACGTCCGTCGCGGGTCACGCACCGGAGCGCGTGACTCCCGTGCCGTCCCCCTGCGGCACGGCCTGACGACGGAAGGCCCCCATGACCCGAGCAACGACCCTGGTCGCCCTCTCTGCTGCGCTGGTGCTGACCGGCGGTCTCGCCGGCTGCTCCTCCGACTCCACGACGGAGCCCGGCGGCAGCGCTGACTTCACCCCCGTGACCATCGAGCACGCGCTCGGCACGACGGTCATCGACGCCAAGCCCGAGCGCGTGGCGACGGTCCAGTGGGCCAACCACGAGGTGCCCCTGGCGCTCGGCGTCGTCCCCGTGGGCATGGCCGCCGCCAACTTCGGCGACGACGACGGCGACGGCCTGCTGCCGTGGGTGAAGGAGCGGCTCGAGGAGCTCGACGCCGAGACCCCCGTGCTGTTCGACGAGACCGACGGCATCGACTTCGAGGCCGTCGCCGACACCAACCCCGACGTGATTCTCGCGGGCTACTCCGGGCTGACCCAGGAGGACTACGACACCCTCAGCGAGATCGCGCCCGTCGTCGCCTACCCCGAGGCGCCGTGGGCGACCCCGTGGCGGGAGATGATCGAGGTCAACGCCAAGGGCATGGGCATGGAGGCCGAGGGCGAGGAGCTCGTCGCCGACCTCGAGAAGCAGATCGACGACACCGTCGGGGAGCACCCCGAGCTCGAGGGCAAGAACACGATGTTCCTGACGCACGTCGACACGACCGACCTCAGCGTGGTCAGCTACTACACGCCGTTCGACACCCGCAGCGCGTTCTTCGAGGACCTCGGACTGGCCACTCCGGCCAGCGTCGAGGCGGCCGCGACCGACCCCGAGCAGTTCTCGGGCACGATCAGCGCCGAGCAGATCGACACCCTCGACGATGTGCAGATCATCGTCACCTACGGCGACCAGGAACTGGTGGACGCGCTGAAGGCCGACCCGCTGCTCTCGCGCATGCCGGCCGTCGCCAACGGTTCCATCGTCCTGCTGCCGGACACCCCGCTCGGCACCGCGGCGAACCCGACCCCGCTGGCGATCTCCTGGGTGCTCGAGGACTACGTGTCCATGCTCGCCGAGGCCGCCGACAAGACGGCGTGACGACCACTCCGTGACCGCGCTCCACCCCGCCCCGACCCCGGACGCCGCTCCCGCGCGGCGCCCGGGGTCGGTGCGGTTCCTCTGGCTGCTGGCCGTCGTCGGCCTGCTCGTGCTGCTGATGATCGCCTCGGTGGCCATCGGTTCCCGCGGTGTCGGCTGGTCCGACATCGTCGGCGCGCTGGGGGGGTCCACCGACACCATCGCCGAGGCCGCGGTGACCAAGCGGATCCCGCGCACGGTCCTCGCCGTCCTGGTGGGCGCGGCCCTGGGCCTGTCCGGCGCGGTCATGCAGGGCGTCACCCGGAATCCGCTGGCCGACCCAGGCGTCCTGGGCATCAACATGGGCGCCTCGCTGGCCGTGGTCACCGGCCTGGCCTGGTTCGGCCTGTTCTCCGCGACCAGCATCATCCTGACCGCGATCTCCGGAGCCGCCCTCGCCGCGGTCTTCGTCTACGTCGTCGGGTCGCTGGGGCGCGGCGGGCCGACGCCGCTGAAGCTGGCGCTGGCCGGCGCCGCCACGTCTGCGGCTCTCACCTCCTTCATCACCGCGATCGCCCTGCCCCGCGGTGACATCGCCGCCGGCGTGCAGTCCTGGCAGGTCGGCGGCGTGGGCGGCGCGACCTTCGCCACCCTCGTTCCGGTGCTGCCCTTCCTGGCTGCCGGGCTGGTCATCAGCCTGCTGTCGGCCCGCAGCCTGAACTCCCTCGCGCTGGGCGACGAGCTCGCGGCAGGCCTCGGTGAGCGGGTCGCCCTCGCCCGCGCGCTCGCCGCTTTCGGCTCGGTGGTGCTGTGCGGCGCCGCCACCGCCGTCGCCGGGCCCATCTGGTTCGTCGGACTGGTCGTGCCGCACCTGTGCCGGCTGCTGGTCGGCGTGGACCACCGCTGGCTCCTGCCGTTCTCGGCGCTGACCGGCGGCTGCCTGCTGACCCTCTCCGACGTGGTGGGGCGCATCGTGGCCCGCCCGAGCGAGCTCGACGTCGGCATCATCACCGCGCTCGTCGGGGCTCCGCTGTTCATCGCCATCGTGCGCCGGCAGAAGGTGCGCGAGCTGTGACCGCCGTCGTCGCCTCTCCCGAGGGAACCGTCGACGCGGTGGCCCGCGACCGGGTCCGCCGCGCCTCGCGCCGCCGCCTGGTGATCGCCCTGCTCTCGGTGCTCGTCGTCGCCACCTTCGCCCTCACGCTCATGGTGGGGCGGACCTTCTACCCGATGGGCGACGTCTGGCGGGTGGTGCTCGGCGAGCAGGTGCCGGGCGCGAGCTTCACCGTCGGGCGGCTGCGGCTGCCGCGGGCGGTGCTCGCCGTCGTCGCGGGGCTGAGCTTCGGCCTGGCCGGCGTCACCTTCCAGACCATGCTGCGCAATCCGCTGGCCAGCCCGGACGTGATCGGGATCAGCTCGGGCGCCAGTGCCGCCGCGGTGGTCGGCATCGTGGTGTTCGGGCTGAGCGGAACGGCGGTGTCGACCCTGGCGGTCGCGGCGGCGCTGGGCGTGGCGCTGCTGATCTACCTGCTGTCGTCCCGCAACGGCGTCGCCGGCACCCGGCTGATCCTGATCGGCATCGGCGTCGGCGCGATGCTCAACAGCGTCGTCAACTACGTGCTGACCAGGGCCGGGCAGTGGGACTACCAGGAGGCGCTGCGCTGGCTGACCGGCAGCCTCAACGGAACCACCTGGGTGGCGGTGGGCCCGGCGCTGGTCGCGCTGCTGGTGCTGACGCCGGTCCTGCTGGGCCAGACGCGCAACCTCGCGGCGCTGCAGCTGGGTGACGACACCGCCTCGGCGCTGGGCGTCCGGGTCGAGCGCACCCGGCTGATCGCCATCGTCACCGCCGTCGGCCTGGTCGCCTTCGCCACGGCCGCGTGCGGGCCGATCGCGTTCGTGTCGTTCCTCGCCGGGCCCATCGCGGCCCGCCTCGTCGGGCCGAACGGCTCGCTGCTCGTGCCGGGCGCGCTCGTGGGCGCGCTGCTGGTGCTCGTCGCCGACCTCGTGGGGCAGTTCGCCCTCGGGACGCGCTATCCGGTCGGCGTCGTCACCGGAGTGCTCGGGGCGCCGTACCTGCTGTACCTGATCATCCGCACCAACCGCGCCGGAGGCTCGCTCTGACCACTGACCACTCGCTCGTGGCGCAGGATCTCGCGCTGGCCTACGGCGAGCGCATCGTCATCGAACACCTGGACCTGGCCGTGCCGGCGGGGCGGATCACCGCGATCGTGGGCGCCAACGCGTGCGGGAAGTCGACGCTGCTGCGGTCGATGTCCCGGCTGCTGGCACCGCGCGCGGGCACGGTGCTGCTCGACGGACGAGCCGTGCACAGGACGCCGGCCAAGGAGCTCGCCCGCACGCTCGGCCTGCTGCCGCAGTCGCCGATCGCGCCGGAGGGGATCACCGTCGCCGACCTCGTCGGCCGTGGCCGGCACCCGCACCAGGGAGTCTTCTCCCGCTGGAGCCGGGACGACGACGCCGCCGTGGCCGCAGCCCTGGAGGCGACGCAGACGACCACGCTGGCCGACCGCGCGGTGGACGAGCTCTCCGGCGGCCAGCGGCAGCGGGTGTGGATCGCGATGGCACTGGCCCAGCAGACCGATCTGCTGCTGCTCGACGAGCCGACGACCTTCCTCGACGTCGCCCACCAGGTCGAGGTGCTCGACCTGCTGACCGACCTCAACCGCACCCGCGGGACGACGATCGTGATGGTGCTGCACGACCTGAATCTGGCCGCTCGCTACGCCGACCACCTGGTCGCGCTCGCGGGTGGTCGGGTGCACGCCGCGGGGGAGCCGACCGACGTGCTGACCGAGGACTGCATCCGCGCCGTCTTCGGGTTGGAGAGCCGGGTCATCGTCGACCCGACGTCGGGCCGGCCGCTGATGCTGCCGCTCGGCCGGCACCACACGACGTCGGCGGCCGGTACCGCCTAGAGGTTCTGCGCGAGGTCGGCGTGCATCACGTCGTCCGCCGGGAGCGGGGCGGGCAGCCGGCAGTGGTCGCGGAAGACCTCGCCCATCGGCGCGAGGTCCCCGCGCCCGGGCCAGCTCTCGGGCTTCCAGAGGCCCGACCGCAGCAACGACCGGGCGCACTGGACGAACGCCTTGCGCACCTGCACGACCAGGGCGCTGCGCGGGGCGCGGCCGAACTCGGTGAGGTCCACGTCCAGCTCGTCGGGGGCCACGACCGCCGCCGTCCCGAACACCCGGAGGGTCTCCTGGACGCCCGGGATGACGAACATCAGCGCGACCTGCGGGTTGGCCGTGACGTTGCGCAGGCTGTCGATCCGGTTGTTGCCCGGACGGTCGGGGAGCACCAGGCGGTGCGCGTCCAGGACCTTCACGAAGCCGGCCTCGCCGCCGCGGGGTGAGACGTCGGGGAAGCCGTCGGCGTCGGAGGTCGCGAGCGTCAGCCAGGGGGACTGCCGGACAAAGGCCTGGCAGTGCCGGTCCAGGTGGTCGACCTCCTTGTCCCATGCGTTCTGCATGGCCGGCTCGTAGCCGGGGAGGGGATCGGGCGCGCTCATGGCGCGAACGGTAGAGGGCGGCGGTTTCAGCAGGCCGGAAGGCCCAGGCCGCCCCGGGCGTCCGCGCTGAGCCACACCTCCGAGAGGAAGCCGGTCCGGCCGTCGGGCATCTCGACGCGGTACCAGAGGGTCGAGGTGTAGAGGTCCGGGTTCTCGTCGTCGGCGGCGCTCGAGTCGTCGCCGTTCGTGGTGCGCTCACCCTCGGTCCGGCAGATCGCCGTCACGGTGTCGCCGGATCCCATGCCGGTGTCCGGGAGGGCGCAACCGCGGGACGAGCAGTAGTTCTCCGCCACGGTGGAGAGGACGGCGGGGCCGGAGTCCTCCCGCATACCGGAGCCATCGGTGACCCGGTTGTCGACGGTCACCGTCACCGGTCCGTCCGCCACGGGGCCCGACGCCGAGTCGTCGGAGTTCGAGCCGCTCAGTGCGACCACGCCCATGACGACGCCTCCCAGGACGAGCACGCCGGCGCAGAGCAGGAGTCCGTAGCGCATGCGTCGCACGCCCGGCACGGCGAACGCCACGATCCCGACGATCGCCGCGACCCCGACCAACAGCCCTGCCCAGCCCCACGTCGTCATGTGCTCCCCGTCCCCGATGTGAGGGGCGATCGTAGGGGTGATCGCGAGGGAGCGGGCTCGCGCGAAGGCCGCCGCGACAGTCCCGGCGGCGCCGCGCCGTGTGACCCTTGACACAGCAGTGGAGACGTTGGTCAAATCCTCAACTAATCCGCGCGAGCACCCGTGCGCCAGTTCCTCGAGAGGACGTCATGACCGACTCGCCCACGAGCACTTCTCCCGACCCCGCCGTCACGACCGACGTGCTGGTGGTGGGGTCCGGGCCGGCCGGCGCATCCGCCGTCCTCTTCCTGGCCACCTACGGGGTTCCGGCGCTGCTGATCACCAAGTACTCCCGGCTGTCGGACACCCCTCGGGCGCACATCACCAACCAGCGCACCATGGAGGCGCTGCGGGACATGGGCCTGGAGGACCGGCTCATGCGCGAGGCCACCCCGTGGGAGTTCATGGGGAACACGACCTTCTGCACGAGCCTGGCCGGCGAGGAGCTGGGCCGGATCCCCTCCTGGGGCACCGACACCGTCCGGCACGCCGACTACGAGCTGCAGAGCCCGTGCACGATGCTCGACGCGCCGCAGACGATCACCGAGCCCGTGCTGATCCAGGCCGCGCAGGAGCGCGGGGCCCGCGTGCGGTTCGACGTCGAGTACCTGAGCTCCGTGCAGGACGACGACGGCGTCAGCACCACGGTCCGCGACCGGCTCACCGGCGCCGAGTACGTGATCCGGTCGAAGTACCTGATCGGTGCCGACGGCGCCCGCAGCAAGGTCGCCGCGGACCTGGACCTGCCGTTCGAGGGGCCGGGCGCCGTGGGCGGGGCGCTGAGCATCGTCTTCGAGGCCGACCTCTCGCGCTTCGTCGCGCACCGGCCCTCGGTCCTCTACTGGATGCTGCAGCCAGGCGCCGAGAAGGAGGGCGTCGGGCTGGGCGTGCTCCGCATGATCAAGCCGTGGACCGAGTGGATGCTCATGTGGGGCTACGAGGTCGCCGCCGGGCCGCCGGAGCTGACCGACGACGTCGTCCGGGAGCTGGCGGTCGCGCTGGTCGGGACCGACGACTTCGAGATGCGGGTGAAGTCCCGCTCGCCGTGGACCGTCAACCACCACTTCGCGACGACGATCGCCCGGGGCCGGGTCTTCTGCGCCGGTGACGCGATCCACCGCCACCCGCCGACGAACGGGCTCGGTTCCAACACCTCGATCCAGGACGCCTACAACCTCGCCTGGAAGATCGCGCACGTGCTCTCCGGGGCGGCGTCCCCGGCGCTCCTGGACTCCTACGACGCCGAGCGGGCTCCGGTCGCCCGCCAGATCGTCGAGCGGGCCAACCAGAGCATCGCGGACACGGGGAAGATCATCACCGCGCTCGACCTGACCGACACCACGGACGTCGAGAAGCTCGAGGCCCAGCTCGCGCTGCGCAAGGCCCCGGGACCGGAAGGGGAGAAGGTCCGAGCGGCGCTGCGCGAGGCGATCGCCTACAAGGCCTACGAGTTCGACGCCCACGGCGTGGAGCACAATCACCGGTACGCGTCGTCCGCCGTCGTCCCCGACGGAACGCCGATGCCGGAGTTCCGCCGCGACCCGCAGCTCTACGCCCAGCCGACCACCTGGCCGGGCGCGAAGATCCCGCACACCTGGGTGACCCGCGGCGGCCACCGGGTGTCCACCCTGGACCTGGTCGGTCGCGGCCGGTTCAGCCTCGTCACCGGCATCGGGGGAGAGGCCTGGCTGGAGGCGGCAGTGGCCCTCGGCGCGGAGTTCGGGCTGGCGATCACGCCCGTCGCGATCGGTCCGGGCCAGGAGTTCGAGGACCCGTACGGGACCTGGGCGGATCTCAGCGAGATGGACGACGGCGGCGTGCTGCTGGTGCGGCCGGACATGGTCGTCGCCGCTCGCCACGTGTCCGCGCCGTCCTCGGGGCAGGCGGCCTCCGACTGGCTCCGGGAGGCGCTGACCGGCGTCCTCGGCCGCACGGCCGGCTGACGGCCGGCGTCAGCGATCCGGGGCGGCTGCGTCAGCGGTCTCTGGGCTGTGGTCCGGCGGGTGGACGGCGGGGCCGCTCACGCCGCAGTGCAGGCACCGCTCGACCGGAACCCGCCCGGTCGCTGCGGGTGCCTCGGCGCCCAGGGGGCGCCGCACGAACGCGAAGGAGACCAGGGCGCCGGCGACCAGCAGCCCGGCGAGGATCACCACCGCGGCGCGGAAGCCGGCGGCGAACGCCGTCGGATCGGTGTAGTCCTCTCCGCCCAGGCCGGCAGCGGCCGGGACAACCGCCACCGCGAGGAGTCCGGCCGCGCGCGCTACGGCGTTGTTCACGCCCGAGGCGACCCCCGCGTGCCGGTCCTCGGCGGAGTCCAGGACGGTCGCCGTCAGCGGGGCGACCAGCAGGGTGAGGCCCGCGCCGAAGAGGGTGACGGCGGGCAGCACGTCGGACAGGTAGGAGGCCTCCGGGCCGACCCGGAGCATCAGCAGCACCCCGCCCGCGGCCACCAGCGGCCCGGCGGTGAGCAGGGGGCGCGGCCCGATCCGCTGGGCCAGCGCCCCGACCCGGGCGGAGAACACGAGCATCAGGGCCGTGAGGGGGAGCAGTGCGGTGCCGGCCAGCAGCGGGCTGAACCCGGAGACCACCTGCAGCTGCAGCACCAGGAGCACGAACAGGGCGCCCAGCGCGGCGTACACGAACAGCGTGGTGGCGTTGGCCGCGCTGAACTGCCGGTCGGCGAACAGCTCCGGAGGGATAAGCGGGTGCCGTGATCGCCGCTCCACCGCGACGAACGCCGTCAGGCAGAGGACGCCGACCGCGGCACCCAGCCACACCGCCGGCACCACTCCGCGGTCCCCGGCGGCGGTCAGGGCGTAGGTGAGCGCGCCGAGTCCCGCGGCCACCAGCGCCGTGCCCGCCCAGTCGAGCCGGGGCGCGGCTTGGGGGTCCCGCGACTCGGGCACGTGCCGGGCCGCGACGACGATGACCACGGCGGCCAGCGGCAGGTTGATCAGGAAGACCGCCCGCCAGCTCCACTCCACCAGCCAGCCGCCGACGAACGGCCCGACGGCGGCGGCGACACCGGTGAGACCGGACCACGCTCCGACCGCCTTGGCTCGATCGGGCCCGGAGAAGGATGCCGCGATGATGGCCAGACTGCCCGGGGTGAGCAGTGCCCCGCCGACGCCCTGCAGGGCCCGCGCCGCCACGAGAGTGCCGATGTCCGGGGCCAGGCCGCACAGCGCCGAGGCCGCCGCGAACCAGCACACGCCGACGAGGAAGACCCGGCGTCGTCCGAAGCGGTCGCTCAGCGATCCGCCGAGCAGGATCAGCGAGGCGAGGGTCAGCGTGTAGGCGTTGACCGTCCACTGCAGGCCGGAGAAGTCGGCGTCGAGGTCGCCGCCGATCCGCTCCAGCGCCACGTTGACGACAGTCGCGTCCAGCAGGGCCACGCCCGAGCCGAGGACGGTGGCGAGCAGCACCCAGCGGGCCCGGGCCGTGCCCATGCGCAGCCCCGCGGGAGGAGCGGTCATGCCCGTACCTCCTCGGCCGGTAGCCGACAGCATCGCCGCGCTGCCCGCCGCTGGTCAACGCGGGCGGCCAGCAGGGATTCCCGCCCGACGGGGCCTCGGCCGGCGGCGTGGCGGCGAGCAGAATGTCCGGCATGGCTCCGGAGGCAGAACTCGTTCTCGCGGCCGGCGAGGTGCCGGGCTACCTGGGGCCGACCGCGGCGCTCATCGTGGCGGCCGCGGTGATCGGCTACCTGTCGGCCCGCGCCCGGGTGGTCCCGATCGTCGGCTTCCTGGTGGCCGGCGTCCTGATCGGCCCGGCGCAACTCGGCATCGTCGAGAACGGCGAGGCGGTGGAGGCCGCCGCCGACATCGGCGTCATCCTGCTGCTCTTCACCATCGGGATCGAGTTCTCGCTCGACCGGCTGGCACGGGTCTGGACCTGGATCGCCGTCGCCGGCGGCCTGCAGCTGCTGACGGCGACCGGGGCCGGACTGGGGCTGACCCTGCTGGCCGGCGGCGGGTGGCGCGACGGGCTGTTCACCGGGTTCCTGCTCGCGCTGTCGTCCACCGCCATCGTGCTGAAGCTGCTGGGGGAGCGGCGGGAGAACTCCGCGGTGCGCGGCCGACTGGCGCTGGCGGTGCTCATCGCCCAGGACCTGGCCGTGGTGGCCATGGTGCTCGTCGTCCCCCTGCTGGGCCCCTCCGCGGACGGCGAGGGGTCCGGCGGCAGCTCGCTGCTGTGGGCCCTGCTCACCGCCGTCGCGGTGATCGTCGTCGTCCTGGTCGTGGCCCGCCGGGTCATGCCCGCGGTGCTCGACGTCGTGGCGCGGACCTGCTCGCCGGAGGTGTTCCTCCTCGCGATCGTCGCCGTCTGCTTCGGCACCGCCTACCTGACCGCGCTGGCCGGCGTCAGCGTCTCCCTCGGCGCCTTCCTGGCCGGCCTGGTGGTGAGCGAGAGCCGGGCCAGCAGTCAGGCGTTCGCCGAGGTGCTGCCGCTGCAGATCGTGTTCAGCGCGGTCTTCTTCGTCTCCGTCGGCATGCTGCTCGACGTCGGGTTCATGCTCGCCAACCTCCCGCTGGTGCTGGGCGCCGCCGCCGTCGTCCTGCTCGTCAAGACGCTCACCACGGCAGCCGCCGCGACGGTGGCCCGCATCCCGCTGCGCACGGCGGTCGCCACCGGTCTGCTCCTCGCGCAGATCGGCGAGTTCTCCTTCGTGCTCCTCACCGTGGGGACCGCCGCAGGACTGGCTCCGCTGGGGCTCGGCGACGACGGCTCGCAGGTCGTCGTCGCGACCACGGTCCTGCTGATGCTCCTCACCCCGCAGCTCGCCGCCGCGGGCGCCCGGATCGACCGGCGGCACACCGTCGCGGACGACGGTTCCGACGCCGACGGCGGCACGCCCCGCGAGCACGTCGCGATCATCGGCTGGGGTCCCACCGCCCTCGACCTCGCCGCCACCCTGCGCAGCCGCGGCGTCGACGTCGTCATGACCACGCTCAACCCCGACGGCGCGCGCCAGGCCGAGGCCGCCGGTCACGCCGTCGTCCGCGGCGACCCGACGAAGGGGGAGATCCTGCGGACGGCGGGGGTGCCCGAGGCCCGGCTCGCCGTGATCGCCGAGGACGACCCCGAGCAGGCGGTGCGGGTCGTCGCCGCCGCACGGGCGGTCACGTCCGCGCCGATCCTGGCCCGGCCGCTGGGCGCCGTCGACGTCGCCGAGCTGGCCGACGCGGGCGCGGACCACATCCTCGATCGCGACCGGCTCTCCGGCCAGGCGCTGCTGCGCTCGGTGCTCGCGGAGCTCGGTCACCAGGTAGCCGACCGGGACGGGACCGTCGTCGACACCGCCCGGGTGGTCCGGTACGCGTGGCCGACGGGCAGCGGCTGCGAGCACGGTGCAGCGTCCCGGCCGGTGGTGCCCCTGGCGTCGGGGTGCGTCGGCTGCCTGCAGGAGGGGACCGAGTGGGTGCACCTGCGCACCTGCCTGAGCTGCGGGTACGTCGGCTGCTGCGACTCCTCGCCGCGTCGGCACGCCCGTGCGCACGCGGCCGCCGACGACCACCCGCTGATCGCGTCGGCCGAGCCGGGGGAGAGCTGGGGCTACTGCTTCGTCGACGAGGTGACGGTGCCCGCGCCGGCCGGAGCGGCTCCCGAGGCGGAGTCCTCGCCCGCGGCGCAGTGACCGTCCGGCGCCCCGAGCTCCCCGCTGACCTGGCCGGATGCGGACCTCCTCCGGTCCCGGGGTAAGTGCATCGCACGGTCCTCCGGGGTTCATCTGCTCCTTGCCGGAAGTGCACGGAGCGCTCCTAGCGTCGCGAGCGCCCCTGCTTCTCCCCGAGGAGATCCGTATGAGGAAGCGCCACCTCGCGGCCCTAGGCGCCACCGCTTGCCTGTCTGCCGTCGCCGTCGCCGTCGCCGTCGTGGTCCCCGCACCGGCGTCGGCGGAGCCGAGGCCGGTGAAGGTCCAGCTGCTGGCCTTCAACGACTTCCACGGGGCCCTCGAGCCGCCGACGGGCTCCGGCGGACGAGTCGCGTCCCCTGACAGCAGAGTCGACGCCGGCGGCCTCGCGTACCTCGCCACCCACCACCGCGCGCTCGAGGCCGAGAACGAGAACAACACCCTGACCATCAGCAACGGCGACCTGATCGGCGGGAGCCCCCTCCTGTCGGCTCTGTTCCGCGACGAGCCGACCGTGGACGCGATGGACCAGCTGGGCCTGGACATCGCCACCGTCGGCAACCACGAATTCGACGAAGGCGTCGACGAACTGCGCCGGATCGTCGACGGCGGTGCGTGCCACCCCGACGACGGCTGCCTGGACGGTGACGGCTGGAACGGCTCCGACGCCGACTGGCTCGCCGCCAACGTCGTCGACCGGCAGAGCCGGGAGCCGATCCTGCCGCCGTACCGGGTCTACACGTTCCAGGGCGTGGAGCTGGGCGTGATCGGGCTGACTCTCGACGAGACGCCCTCTCTCGTCTCCGCGGCGGGCATCACCGACGTCGAGTTCTCCGACGAGGTCGCGACGATCAACCGGTACGTCGCCGAACTGCGCGCCGACGGCGTCGAGGCGATCGTCGTGTCGCTGCACGAAGGCGGCTCGGCCGGCGCCGACGCCAACGGCTGCACCGGTCCGACGGGGCCTGCGTTCGACATCGCCGGAGCGATCGACGACGCGGTCGACGTCGTCCTCACGGGGCACTCCCACAGAGGGTTCGTGTGCGAGGTCGACGGAAAGCTGGTCGCCCAGGGGCTGTCGAACGGCCGTCTGATCACCGACGTCGACCTGACCATCGACCGTCGCGGCGGGGACGTCGTGACCAGCACCGCCGAGAACGTCGTCGTCACCCGGGACGTCCCGGCCGATCCGCAGGCACAGGCGCTCGTCGACCGGTACGCCGAGATCGCCCGGCCGATCGCCGACGAGCCGGTCGGCGCGGTCGCCGAGGAGATCGTTCGCACCCGGGAGGCGCTGGCCGGTGGCCTGAGCGGGGAGTCCCCACTGGTCGACCTGATCGCCGACGCCCAGCTCGCGGCGACCGACGACGAGGCCAGTGCCGTCGCAGCCTTCACGAACCCCGGCGGGGTGCGGGCCGACCTGACCTTCGCCTCATCCGCCGCCGGTGAGGGCGACGGGGTCGTCACCTACGGCGAGGCCTTCACGGTGCAGCCGTTCGACAACCTGCTCACCACGCTGGACCTGACCGGTCGGCAGCTGTACGCGCTGCTCGACCAGCAGTTCGAGGTCGACAGCGTGCTGGCCCCATCCGGCACGGTGGCCTACACGGTCACCGCTGCCGGCAGCGGAGTCGTGCCCGGTTCCCTGACCATCGACGGCGAGGCCGTCGTCCTCGATCAGACCTACCGGATCACGGTGAACAGCTTCCTGGCCGGCGGCGGCG
The DNA here is from genome assembly GCF_020166105.1 of Blastococcus sp. LR1. Classification (GTDB taxonomy): domain Bacteria; phylum Actinomycetota; class Actinomycetes; order Mycobacteriales; family Geodermatophilaceae; genus Blastococcus. Next base: position 700,648 of record NZ_JAIUJY010000001.1, on the reverse strand, counting down.
ACGGCTTCACGGTTCTGACCGAAGGCACGAACCCGGTCGACCAGCCCGGCGTCGAGGTCGACGCACTGGTGACGTACCTGTCCGGCGAGCCGGTCGCCGCTCCGGAGACCGACCGCATCAGCCTCGGCACCTGATCCTCGCAATAGCGACGCCGCCACCGGTCCTCGTCGGGCCGTGGGTGGAGCGGGTGACCGGGATCGAACCGGCATGGCCAGCTTGGAAGGCTTGAGCTGTTGGCTGGATCTCGGCTGGTCAGCATCGGCGCGGGTGGATCCCGTGCCTTTCGTGTGCCTTTAACCACGAGCGCACCAAGGGCACTCTCGGCTGCTCATCACTCTGCACCGTCCGCCGACGCCGTCGGCGCGAGCACGGCCTCGTCACGAGAAGGGCGGGGTCCGGCGAACACCTACCGGCGACGGCGGTTTCGCAACCAGCTCCGAAGCACCATGCGACGACAGGCTGATGAAGGTGGTTGCGTGTTACACGCCTCCCTCGATCCGGCAAGGTTGCCTCCAGCGCTCGTCGTGGCGCCGTCCGGGCCGGTGCTGTCGAGGCCGGCGGTCAGGGCGACCACATGGTGGGCGGACCTGCTGACGTCGGCGCAGGGCCCGCTGGAGCGTCAGGTCGCCTGAACCTGATGAGCGGTCGCCCGTCACTGCTCCTTGGAGACGATGTGGCCGGCGCTGGGGGGCGCGTTCTTAGGTCTCCGTAGGAGGCGATGCGAGGACGTCGATGACGATGACGTTCACCTCGCTGGTGGTCAACCCGGTGTGCGCCACGAGGTGCTCGATGATCCGGCTCCGAACCGCCTGCGCGACGTGCGCGATGGGAACGCCGTAGTCGACGGCGATCTGGACGTCGATGATGACGTGCGAGCCCGCGACTCCGACGTCGGTGGCAGGTTCTCCCGCGGCGCCGGCGATCTCGGTGGGGGAGGGCGACTGTCCGGCCCGGGTCTCGGGGCGACCGTTGCCGAGGGCGACCGAGACGTGCGGAACGGACTCGGCGGCCAGTCGTGCGACGGCGCCGACGACGCGTGCCGCGATGCGGGTCTGCCCGGTCGGGTCGGTCAGGACGGCGTGCCAGGCGTTGCGGGACAGTTCGCGGATCTGTGCCATGACTTCCTGCAGCAGGCTGGCCGGTGCGCGGACGTCTTCCGCTGCCAGTTCGGTGACGGGGGCCCACAGGTCGGCCAGCGCCGCCAGGGCGGCCCGGCAATGCGGACAGCTGCGTTGGTGTGCCGGGTCACGGGGGTGAGCATGCTCGGCCACCTGGGTGAGCAGATCGTCGACGCCTACGCCGCAGGGCAGGCGGTCGTCGTCTGCTCTGTTGCTCGGGGACACGGGAGTCACCTCCATTCCTGGAGCCGGGACAGCAGGGTCTTGCGTCCACGATGCGCCCTCACCTTGGCTGCTGTCTCGGAGATGCCGAGAATGCGCCCCGTTTCAGCGTGTGTGTAACCGCCGAAGACGGTCAGGACAAGTGGCGCGCGTTGGTCGAAAGGTAGCGACAGCACCGCGGCGCGGACGGCGTCCCTGCGCTGAGCACGCACGGCCAGGTCCTCGGTTGCCGGCGCCTGAGGCAGGCCACGGTCGGATCCCGGATCGTCGGGCAGGGGGACGGTGAGCTTGCGAGCGCGCAGCACGTTGTGGCAGCGGTTGATCAGAATGCGCGTGACCCACGTCGAGAACTTCGCGTCGCCGCGGAAGCCATCCAGGTGCTGCCAAGCCTGCAGGAGGGACTCCTGCACGGCCTCCTGAGCGTCTGCAGGATGCCCCACCAGGCGCAGCGCCACGCGGTAGAGCCGGTCTTGATGCGCGCGGACGAGCGATGCGAAGGCGTCCTCGTTGCCCTGCGCAGCCAGCGCGACCCAGTGCTCTTCCATCGGATTGGTGTGGTCGGCGGCGGGCTCTGCCTCTCGGGTCACCGGTGAAGCTCTCGCTTCCGCGGAGCTTTTTTCGCCATCTGCTGTAACCCTTCCCATCCAGTTGTGTCCAACTGGTGTAAGTCGGCGACCCGAGGGCACGACCGGGCCGCCCGTCGGTTTACGACGTTATCTCCCATCACGGAAGAAGAGGTCACCCAGTGACGCAGTCCCCGAGCTCCAGCACCTCCGCGTCGTCGAGCGCGGTCACCCAGGCGTCGCCGTCGGCTCTGCAGACCAGCCAGGGCACCACCACCGTCGCCGACAACGTCGTCCAGAAGATCGCCGGCCTGGCTGCGCGCGAGGTGTCCGGCGTCTACGCTCTCGGCGGCGGCGCGGCACGCACCCTCGGCGCGCTCCGCGAGCGCATCCCGGGCGCCACGCAGTCGGCCGGTCAGGGCGTTTCGGTCGAGGTCGGGGAGAAGCAGGCAGCGGTCGACCTGGACCTGGTCACCGAGTACGGCGCCCCCATCGCCGATGTCGCCCGGTCGGTCCGGCGAAACGTCATCGCGTCGGTCGAGGGAATGACCGGTCTGCAGGTCACCGAGGTCAACATCTCGGTCAACGACATCCACCTGCCGTCCGACGACGAGGGCTCCCAGGAGCCTCCGCGGGTCCAGTGACCTCAGCATCCAGTGGTTCGGCCGCGATCGCGGCGATGTCGGAGGCCGAGCTTGCCGACGCCATCGCCGCTGCCGCGGTCGCCTGCCCCGCCGTCGCGTCGCTGTCCCGCGGCAGCGGCCTGCGGAACGTCGCCACATACCTACCGGGGCGTCGGGTCGACGGGGTGCGGATCGAACCCAACCGCGTGCTGGTGTCGGTCGTGGCCGTCCAGGGCGTTCCGATCATCGCGATCGCCGACCAGGTGCGTCGCGCGGTCGAGCCGCTCGTGGCCGGACAGCCGGTAGACGTGCACGTCGCGGACCTCCAGCTGCCCGAAGAACAGCCGCCGGCCCTGCCCCCCGGGCCGTCCGGTGTGGGGGTTCCGCAGGCCTGATGCCTGAGACCACCGACCCGGAGGAGCGTCGCCGACGACGGGCGCTGCTCCGCGCGCACCATCCCGACCTCGGGGGCGATCCGTCCGAGTTCCTCCGGGTCATGGCGGAGCTCGAGGGGCGAGCCCGCAGAGCAGGCCCCCGGCCGGCGGACGACGTCCGCTTCGTCCGCCGGCCCCGGGGTCTCGCCAGGATCGCAGCCTGGTACCACCGTCGCCGCAGACCACGGCGCGTCGTCTGAACTGCCCTGAACCCGTCTTGTCCTGGAGGTTGCCATGCCACCCACCGTCGTGGGTCTGTTCACCGGTCTGCTGCTCGGTCTCGCCTGGGTCATCGGCGGCTTCGACGCCTTCGTCGGAACCGCGGTGCTCGGTGTCATCGGCTTCGTGATCGGCAAGGTGGTGTCCGGTCAGCTCGACCTCACGCCCTACCTCGGTGGGCGCGGTCCGCGGTGAGCAGCGCCGTCACACTTCCCCCCGATGGCCCGCAGGCCACCTCCGGGCCGGACGAACACGGCGCCGCCCTCCCGGAGCTCGGCGACCCCGCCGAGCGGGGCACCCTCGAGATCGCCGACCGTGTCGTCGAGCGAGTCGCCGGCTATGCAGTCACGCAGGTCGAGGGTGCGACCGCCGCTCCACGCCGGGTGCTCGGCATCAACGTCGGGGACGCCCGCCCGGACAAGGAGGCGTCCGTCGACGCCCGCGTCGACGGGCACACCGCCACGGTCGACGCGACCGTGGCGATCGGCTGGCCCGCCTCGGTCCGCACCGTGGCCAGCCGGGTGCGCGAGCGGGTCCGCAAGGATGTCGAGCACATCACCGGCGTCCGGGTTGCCCACGTCGACATCGACGTCGTCAGCCTGAGCACGCCCTCCGCCCATCGGCGACGCGTCCAGTGAGCCCCGACTCGACCAAGGAGTGTCCATGTCCATCGTGAACCGGGTCATCGCGACGGTGCTGGCGCTGGCGCTCCTCCTCGGCGGCCTCCTCGCCGTCGTGGAGATCGTCCTGGCCGCCCTGGGGCGTCCGTACTCGCTGGTCCCCCACCCGATGTGGAGCACATGGCTGGGTGAACAGTCCTTCACCGACGGCGTCGTCCGCGCCGTCCTCATCGGTCTGATCATCATCGGGCTGCTCCTGCTGGTGGTCGCCCTCCGCCGCGGCAAGCCCGGCTCTCTCACCCTGCCGGGTCGCACCGACGGGGTCCGCGTCACCGCCTCGCGCCGCGGTATCGAGCGATCCCTGTCCACCGCCGCGCGTCGAGCTGACGGCGTGAAGAGCGCCAGCGCCAAGGCCGGACGTCGCATCGTGCGGGTGAAGGCAGCCACCGCCATGCGCTCCCCGCAAGAGCTGCAGCAGCCGGTCACCGCAGCCGTGACCGAGCGGCTCGGCGAGCTCGGGCTGTCCGACGTCCTCCGTCCGCGCGTCACCGTCTCTGGAAAGTCCTCGCGATGAGCTCACGTGTCAATGGCGTCAACCGCACGATCCTGGCGTTGCTGGGGTTGCTCCTGCTCGCTGCCGGCGGGCTCGGGCTGGCCCTGGGTTTTGGGGCCTTCGGCGATGGCGATCAGCCCGTTCTGCCGCAGCCCGTGCGCGACTTCGCCCGGAACCAGCCGTGGTTCTGGTGGGCCGTCGCCGCCGTCTGCCTCCTGCTGGCCCTGCTCGGACTCCGATGGCTGCTGGCCCAGCTGCACACAGACCGGATCGGGCGCCTGGAGCTGACCACCGACGACCGCGACGGACTCACAACCGTCCACACCAGTGCGCTCGCCGATGCCGTGGAGGCCGAGGCCGAGAGCCTGCGCGGCGTTGCCGGGGCATCTGCGCACGTGCTCGACCGAGGGGGTCGACGGGTCGCCCTTGCCGTGGACCTGACCGACTACGCCGACATCGCCGAGGTCCGGCAGGCCCTGGAGGACCGGTTGGTCAGCAACATGCGCCAGGCTCTGGACGACCCGCAGCTGCCGGTCGACATCGAGCTCCGGCCCAGTCGGACCCGGTCGGGTGGACGAGGCCTCCTCTGACCCGCGATCCCGGCTGTAGGACGCCCTGCCCGGAACGGGAACCGGAGAATCTGCCTTCAACTGGGTGACAACTCGGCGAGTCGTGGGCATTGGCGTTTACGTCGTATCCGCGCGCCTGCCACCGCTTGCCAGGAGTTCTCATGCAGATTCCCAAGGACCAGATCCTCGAGTTCCTCCGCTCTAACGGGGACAGCGCCAAGGCCGACCAGGCCAGCAGTGAACTCCCCGCTCAGGTTGACACCGATAAGGACGCCGGGCTGCTCAGCGAGTTCGGCATCGACCTGAAGCAGCTGCTCGGCGGTCTCGGCGGTGGGTTGGGCGGCAAGCTCGGGCTCTAATCGCCGGCACTTGCACTACCGCCGGCGCGCTGCCGGCGAGCAGTCTGCGCGCCGGAGACATGGCGTGCGAAAAGTCATCACCCGTTGACCGGGCACTCGTCGAAGCCGTCCCGGTGCATCCCCAGGAGACATCATGATCTGGAACTTTATCGTTCTGCTCGTCATCGGCCTCGTCGCCGGCCTCATCGCCCGAGCGGTCATCCCCGGCAAGCAGGACCTCAGCATCGCCATGACCATCGTGCTGGGCGTCATCGGTTCGCTGGTCGGCAACCTGCTCGGGGGCCTCATCAGCGGTCGAGGCTTCGAACTCGGCACCGCCGGATGGATCGGCTCCATCATCGGCGCCATCGTGGTGCTCGGCGTCTACGTCGCCGTCACTGGGCGACGAGGCGCGCGATCCCGCTGACCACCGGTCTGAAGAACCCGAGACTGCGCCGGAGCTGACGAGCCCGTGACGGCCCTCGTGACGATGGCACTCTTCGCCCTGGCCGCTCTGCTCTCGGCGTATGCCGCACCGATCATGGTCCAGGCCAGAAAGATGCAGCCTTCCGAGGACGTCGCGGTGGAGACCGCGTCGTTGGGGCTGAGCCTGGCGGCCTCGGGTGCGGTCGCCGCGATGTCCGGGGCAGCGATATTGTCTTCCGGCGAACTGTCGCCCGCGGGAATCGCACCGTTCATGCTTGCCGTGCTGGCGGTGGGGCTGCCGATCTCGATCAGCGTCTTCAGGACCGGCTCTGCGCGAGAAATGGGTGAGGATGGCCCTGCGGGCGATTGAGGATCAGCTGCACCACCGGGTCCTGGCTCTCGTCGACGCTCCGTCGGATCGAGCCATGCCGGCCGACGGCCTCCGTCCGACGTGATTCCGCTACGAGGCGGAAGTCGCCGCACTTCTGTGTGCTTCTCCGGCCGGTTGCCACCGAGCTCGTCCTGGCGCTGGCTCCCCTCGGTGGCCTTCCGCTGGCGCGCTGGGCTGCGGTGCGTCACGCCTCGAAATTCGGTTGAGATCCGCTTGCCCAGGCCCGAGACGAAGTTGACTTCGCGGGTTGATGCGCGGCAGCAGCAGGACGCCCACGTCGAGCCAGACCTGACCGGCTTCCTGCGGCTTCGCAGAGTGGGCCTCACGACCGTGAGCCAGCGCGACCCGATCACCCAGATGTGAGAGGCAGCACCACGACAACACCAGCGGAGCAGAACCCCAGAGCTACCGATGGAAGCGACGTCTCTCCAGGGTTGAGCGGCGATGCCGAGGCTGATACCTCGGGGGTCACCTTGACCACGGAGGACGACTCCCAGGTCGACGACTTGCCCGCTGGGCCTGACAACGCCTGACCTGGTCCACACGAGCGGCAGCGGGTGGTCCCCATCTTGGGGAGCACCCGCTGCCGCTATGAGTGTGTCAGGCCGCCGTCAGTCGGCCAGGGTGACGGACGTCTTATCAACCTCGAGGTGGTGGCCTTGGGCGTCGAGCTGAGCGGCGCCTTCTGCCACTTCGAGACCCACCTGCTGGGCGAAACCGGGGGAGTGGGCGACGACGGTGCCTTGGAAGTCCACCGTGTCGCCTTCCTGCACCTGGTAGGGCGACTCGCCGCTGCCGGTCAGCTGGACCCAGATCCGCTCCGTGTCGGAGGTGCCCACCCAGAATCCTTCGTCGGCCGGCACCGACAGCACCTGCACCGCGCTGCCTTGGGCCGGCTGTCCCGAGACCTGTGCCAGGGCGGGGGCCGGATCGGCGCCTGCGGTCAACGGCAGCACGGAGGTGTCGCCGGCGGTGATGGTGCCGGGTTGGCCGCTCGCGCCGCCGTCGTTCGGGCTTGCGGTGCTCAATCCGCTGCGGGAGGTGCTGCCGGACTCGGGAGACGTGGACGCGCTGCTACCCGCGCCCGCGGACGAGCCGCTGGTGTCGGAGTCGCCGTCGTCGCCGCACTGACTGAGCAGCAGCGAACCGATCACGACTGCAGCGAGGAGGAGCAGCAGCGGAAGGAGCCAGCCGGCCCGTCTCCGTGTCGGCTTTCGGCCGCCGACCGGGGTGGCGCCAGCCTGCGGGCCGGTGGTGGGAGGGGGTGTTGAGGGCATGTGTCAGCTCCGAGTCTAGGTGTCTTGGCAACGGCCGCGGGGGATGCGCGGACGGTGATGTGGGTCGAACGTCGGTGATTCAGCCGAGCGACCCCGTGTCGCCCAGGTGGCCCGGGAGTTCCTGCAGCGAGTCGACCCGCAGTTGCTGGCTGAGTTCGCGGCGGAAGGCGGTATCTGGCCTGGCGGCTCTCCTAGTCCCGGATGAGTTCGTCGCGCTTGGCCGCGACGCCGGCCATGAGCTCATCGAAGGACGCGACGAACTCCTCCACGCCCTCCTGCTCCAGCACCGCGGTCAGGTCGTCGTAGTCGACGCCGGCCTCGGTGAACGCCTCCAGCGTGTGGCGGGCGCCGTCGACATCGGCGGTCAGCGTCTCCGCGACCTTGCCGTGGTCGAGGAAGGCCTCGGCTGTGTCGCGAGCCAGGCAGGTCACCGTCTGCGGGCCGACCAGCTCCTCGGCGTAGCGGACGTCGTGGTGGACCGTGTTCTCCACCCCGGTAGACGCCCACAGGCAGCGCTGGGGCGAGGCACCGGCGGCTGCCAGGTCATCCCATACCGCGCCGGTGAACAGCAGCAGATACGTCTGGTAGGCGAGCTTGGCGGTGGCGATGGCCAGCGTGCCCTTGAGGTGTTCGTGGCTGCCGAGGTCGTCGAGCCAGCGGTCGGCCTCGGTGTCGACCCGGGACACGAAGAAGGAGGCGACCGACGCCACTGACTGCAGATCCCCACCGGCCGACTGCAGCTTGCGGAGCCCACGTATGTAGGCGTGCGCGGCGGCCCGGTGACGGTCCAAGGAGAAGAGCAGGGTGACGTTGACCGGAATGCCGACGGCGATGGTCTCCTCGACGGCGGCAAGCCCCTCTTCCGTGCCCGGGATCTCGATCAACAGGTTGGGCCGGTCGATGAGCCGGTGCAGCCGGACCGCCTCGGCAACGGTGGCTTCGGTGTCGTGCGCCAGGTGCGGATCAATTCTCAGGGAGACCCAGCCGTCCCGCGTCTGATCGCTGCGGGTGTGCACTCCGGCCAAGGCGTCGCAGGCCGCGCGGATGTCGTCGGTGGCCAGCGCCAGGAACACCTCCTTGAGGTCGGTCTCGGCGGCGAGCACGTCGCGCAGCTGCTTGTCGTAGGCGTCTCCCTCGGCGATCGCGGTGTGGAAGGTCGTCGGGTTCGAGGTGAGCCCGGTGACCCCGCGGTCCAGCAGCGTTGCGAGATCGCCGTCTTGGACGAATCGGCGGGACAGGTGGTCGATCCAGGTGCTCTGGCCGGTTTCTGCCAGGCGCTGCAGCGAGGTGCTCACGCGGCTCTCTTCGTCGTCTTCGGCGTCGACCGGGTGCCGGTCTCGGCGGATGCGCGTCGGCGGGTCGATACCGATGGAGGATGGAGGCAACGAGCTGTCCGGCGTTCGTTCGTCCATCGGCTCGTGGGGGGCGTCCGTCATGGGGACGTACAGGTAATTGCCGAGCTGATCGCGCGCCGGCCGGTGTGAGCGGGGCTGGCGGACCAGGCGATACAGCGCTGACGCGGCGCCGACCGGCAGCTCGACATAGGCGGGCGGTTCCGGATCGATCACCTGCCATTGCTGGCCGTGAGCCGGGCCGCTGTAGGCCCGGGCCTCGTGGCCACGGTCCCAGCTGTCCGGACCACGGATGACGTTGCCTGAGGGCTCGCCGTCGGAGTTCGACATCGTCGCTCTTCCCACTGGGACGCCCGTCGGACCGCTCGAGGAGATCGGTCCGACGGGCGTCGGCCGGCTGCGCTCAGGCGCCGAAGCCGGCGCGGTCGACCTTGCGGTGGTAGCGCTCACCGAGCTTGCCGCCGAGGATGGCGCCGAGCAGCGTGATCAGCAGGGCGACGATGCCGGCGATGATGCCGGCGGTGGTGAGGGTGTCGCCGCTGACCGGGATGGTGGGCAGGTTGAGCTGGGAGAGCACGTTGTACTCCGAGCCGAGCAGGGCACCGGCGATGGTCAGGGCGGCGACGATGAGCAGCCCGATCAACCAGACGGCGAGTCCCTGCTTGAGGCCGTCGAAGCGGGCCATCCGACCGGCGACGTAGCCGCCGGCGAGGTAGGCCAGGAAGAGGACGACGGCCAGGGCGATGCCTCCGGCGATGCCGATGGTGTCGGCCTGGTCGGTCGCACGCTCGGCGGCCTGGTCGGCGGAGGAGATCTGGGTGAGGCCGAAGGCAATGCCGGCCGCCGACAAGATGGCGAGCAGGATGACGGCCAGGCCGTTCGCCGAGAGCCAGCCGAAGAAGGCCGCTCCCCACTTGATGCCACCGTAGCGGTCGTGCTGGGCATCGACGGCGTCACGGGCGGCGCCGCGGGTGGCATGCGCCCCCTCGGTGGAGGCGGTGGCGTCGAGATCGGATCGCGTGCGGTCGTGGTCGGGCATGGTTGCTCCTGAGTGCGGTGGGGGCGGGTCGGCGGGCACCGGGGCTGGATGTCCGCCGGCCCGGTCGTGCAGAACTGCTGGGGTCATCGCTGCTAGCCCGTGTCGCCGCCGTTGGGGCGGCTCCGGCTTCACTGATGGTGCGGGTGGCTCCGTCGTGCCACTGGGGTCTCGGGTGCGGACGCCATCGACCGGTGCGGTCCCGCGAGATTCGGCGTCGGCGCGGGGCGCCGCTGCCTCCCCTCGACCACAGTGGTCTCTCAGCGCTGACGCCTCGGGCGATGCCGCCGCCGCCCACAGCCACGACGATGACGCCGACGATCGCGACCAGGATGGTGTGAAGGACCGGGTTGACCAGCTTCTGCGCGAGCGCGAGCTGGTCGAGCGCGGCAACAACACCCAGGGCGACGATCACGGCCGAGACGGCGTCGGCCAGCACCTAGCCGACGCTGGAGATCCGAGCCCAACCGATCGTGTTGCAGGGAGCCGTCGGGGAGCCAGACGGAGAGGACGTCTCCGTCTGGCTCCAGCGGTGACTCAGCGGTTGCGGTCGACCGCGTCGGTGTCCAGCTCGATCTGCTCCTTGCGCACCGTTTCGCTGACCTGCTGCTGCTCGGTCACCGTGTCGACGTCAAGGCGCACGCGCTCCACCGGCACGGCCTCCTTCTGCACGACCGGACGCTCGGCGTGCAGCACCACCTCGTGCTCCTCCTCGGAGATCGCGGGGCCATCCATCGCGTTGCCGACGTTGGCGTCGGTGATCGGCTCCCGTTCCAGCCGCACCTCTTCGCGCGACACGGGCACGTTGACGGTCTGGTTCTCGGTGACCACGTACTTGCGCAGCCGCGCCTTGCCCGTCTCCACCCGCTGGGTGCCGACCTTGAGCTGCTCCTCGGAGCGGGTCATCGCGTCGTCGGTGGTGAGGCCGGAGGTGTCATGGCCGACCGTGCGGCCCTGGACGTCGTCGAACACGCCGTCGCCGTCGGCGTCGCGGCGCTCAGGTCGGTCGCTCCTGCCGGCGGCCAGGCCGGTGTCGGGCTGGGGGCCGCCGAGCCCGTAGTAGCGGTAGAGCTCGGCCTCCTCCTCCGGGGACAGGTGACCGCTTTCGTCATCGACGCGGGGAGCGTCCTTGACCTTCGCCTTCTCGTACGGGAAGCGGAGCTGGTCGCCGGAGAAGTCGGCCTGGGCCAGCGGGATGAAGGTTTCCCTGGTGCCGAACAGGCCGGTGTTCACCGTCGCCCATTCCGGCTGCCCGGTCTCGTCGTCGAGGTAGACCTCGCCGACCTTGCCCAGCTTGCCGCCGTCGCTGGCGACCGCGGTGCTGCCGATGACCTGGCTGATCTGCTGTTCGGTGATCATGAGACTCCTCGCGGGCTTACTTGGGACAGGGAGATGCGCCGCGCAACCCTGTGCAAGGTGACGCCGGGGGCGCTGCAAGCGGCCTGGGAATCAAGCCGCGGGCACTCAACTGCCCCTCTGCTTACGGGGTAAACATGGCGATCATCGGCCTCGCAGCGTAGGGGCCGGACCCGGATGGCTGGGTCTCTCAACCGGTGATGGGGGCTGGCGGCGTTCTGCGCGAGGTGAGGGCTGCATGGTCGGTGACGTCCTCACGAGGCGGGCAGCGGCCAGCATCGGGAAGACTGGGCGCCTTGGCTGCAGAGGAACCAGACGGGCGACGTGGAGGTTCTGTGAGCGGATCAGACGGTTTCGTGGATCCAGATACCCCAGAGGCGCGTGGCGGGGCGGCTGCGACCATCCCGGCGGCACCACCGGGAGCTGGGCGAACCTCGTTGGATCGGAGGCGGGTGCTGGGAGCGGCGCTCGCGTTCATCGATGAGAACGGCCTCGACGCCTTGACGATGCGCGGTCTGGGCGCCTACCTCGGCGTGGAGGGCATGGCGCTGTATCGCCACGTCTCGGGCCGGGACGCACTGCTCGACGGGGTGGTGGAAACCGTCATCGACGAGCTCTACGGAGACCCGGACGTCCACCTGCGGCCGACGCACGGCTGGCAGGACTTCCTGCAGCGCCTCGCTCACGGTTTGCGGCGCATCGCGCTGGCCCATCCCGCGGTCTTCCCGCTGATCGCCACGAGGCCACCGGCGGCCCCCTGGGTCCGCCCTCCGCTGCGCAGCCTGCGCTGGGTGGAGTCTTTCCTCGATGCGCTCGCCGAGCACGGGTTCACCGACGAGTCTGCGGTGGCCGCCTACCGGGCTTATACCAGCTTCCTTCTCGGTCACCTCCTGCTGGAGGTGTCCCAGTTGGGCGTTCCGATCAGCTCGCGGGATAAGGAGGCTGCCGAGCAGGAGTCGACCACGGATCTGAGCGAGTACCCCCACCTTCTGCGGGTGGAACCGCTCCTGTCCCAGGATGAGTCCGCAGCCGAGTTCGAGGAGTCTCTGGAGAACCTTCTCGACCGCCTCGAGCGGTTGCTGCAGTCCCAGCGTTCTGACCGACGGCGTCGCTGACGCCTCGCGGTGCCACCGACACCAGCGTGAAGGTCCGGCAGCTCAGCTGGATCGCTGGCGAGCCCGTCGAGGCGGGCACCCGCAGACTGCAGTTGGTGCTCCACCAAAGGGTGTGGAAGAGGTCCTCACCCTCGACCCCGGCGAAGCGGACAAGCAGCGGGCCCTGGCCGACACCGGCACCGTGCACCACGACATCGAGCACCGGATGCTGCTCAGCGCGCCGTCCGCCGGCAGCTGTTGGTCGATCGTCGCGGGGCCGGGGGCACGTCTCCCGCGCCCTGGTGCCGTCGTCCTGGGGCTGGTCGGCTGGTGCTCCAGGACACGCCGGCGACGGCGGTCTCGGTCAGTGCCGAGCGACTTGCTCGGCGACGATGGGTGGCTGGACTATAAGACGAAGCACCCAACCTGAGCCAGAGCTAGACGCGACTGGTGGACATCGGGCGGCCCATGCGCTGGGCGATGTTCTCCAAGACGGACTTGAGCTCGGCGAACTCGGCGACGGTCATGCCCAGCTCGTCGATCATCATCTGCGAGAGCGAGCACGAGGGGTCCTGGAGGGCGCGGCCGGCGTCCGTGAGTCGCACCAAGACCAGCCGCTCGTCGTCAGTGGAACGGTGCCTAGTGACCAGGCCGAGCGTTTCGAGGCGCTTCACGAGCGGGGACATCGTGCCCGAGTCCAGACCCAGCCGGGCGCCGAGCCCGTTGACGGACATGCCGTCGGTCTCCCACAGCGCCATCAACGCCAGCCACTGAGGGTAGGTGATGCCCAGGTCATCGAGCATCGGGCGGTAGCGAGCGGTCACCGCCCTGGAAGCTGCATACAGCGCGAAGCAGATCTGGTCGTCGAGGAGCGTGCTCGGCTGCGGGACCGTGTCCATGGGGCCAGTCAAGGGCACAAAGGTTGTGCGCTAGCGAAATCGGACGCGTCGCGTTGCCCCTGGTGCAGGTGGGGCAAACGGCCTCAGAGGGGCAGCTCCCTCCAAAGGGTGATCAGCGCACGCCGGAAATTCCTCAAGCGACTCACATGTGTGCCGATGTCTTGTGTACGAGAGAACCATTCTGGTTCCGAAACTCCGACCACCACGGACGGTGGTCGACCAAGGAATGGAGACCGCCATGTGCGACTGCACCCACACCCACGTCAAGCCCGCCCACCGCAACCGCAAGCGCGCCGGCGTCATCTTCTCCACCAGCGTGCTGCTCATCGGTGGCGGCGTCGCCTGGGCAGCCTGGACGACCAGTGGAACCGGTGCTGCCACGGCGCAGGCCACCACCGCCGACAGCCTGGTCGTCGGCCCGGGGACCCCGATTGGCACGCTCTACCCCAAGCCCGCCGGGGGCTACGGCAACGGCGCTGTCGGCGCCGTGCACACCACGGTGTCCAACCCCAACGCTTATCCAGTGCGGATCACGCAGGCCACTGTCGGCGCGATCACGATCACCCCGGTCAGTGGTAAGACCTGCACCGCCGGAAGCGTCATCGCCTCGACCCCCGGTCCGATGACGCTTACCGCGCCCATCAGCCTCGCGGCCAACTCCGCTCCCACAGCCGTGGACATCCCAGGCGCGATCGAGATGATCTCCTCCGCCGAGGACGGTTGCCAGGGCGCCTCAATCAGCCTGACGCTGACGCTTACCGCGGCGTCGGCCTGACGGCATCACCGACCGAGAGGCCCTCCCGTGCTGGCCCGTCTCGCGAGCCTGCTGCTCGCCGCCTCCGCCGCGCTCGTGCTTGGCGTCACGCCCTCGGCGGAGGCGGCCTGGGCCACGACCGGCGTCGGTCCGGCCACCCAGAAGGCCATGGCCATGCCGACCGGCACCACCCCGGTGAGCGTCACCGGCGTCAGCCTTGGAGTGGTCGGACGCGCCTACACGATCACCTGGCCCACCGCCTGGCTTCAGTCCGGCCGGCCCGCCACCGGCTACATCATCAGCCGCAACTCCAGCCTCCTCGGCTTGGCCCTGCTCTCCGGCGGTAGCTGTGCCGGCCTGTTCACCGGTAACCGCTACGTGCCCGCGGACACCATGGCGGCCACTCAGAGCTGCACCGACGAATCACTGGTCACCCTCGGAACCGTCCGCTACTCGGTCACCCCCGTCTACGGCAACTGGCGCGGACAGCCGTCGGATTGGACCCCGACTTTCAACTGACAGCGCAGGAGGGAGTTACGCGTGACGCGCGCTCGACGCCATGGCAGTCGCCAAGCGGCGTCGCTGAGAGAAGCGCGTGAGCGGAGGTGAGCGCTGGGCGCCCCCCGTGACGCCCCTGACCGCCGGTTAGACGGTCGACCGCGATGGCGGTCGCGACGGCGATGGCGCGAAGCCACGCGGACGAATTCTTGGCAGCGCCGCCAGATCGTGAGCTCTACACCCCGAAGTCATCACACATTCAGCATCGACGTCAGGTCTCCTGACGCCGCATCGGGCACAATCCCATCGTGGCTGGTCAAGATGCGCCCTTGGTGGAGGGCGAGCTGGCCCGCGTCGTCGCTGAGCTCGAAGCCACTCGGGCTGAACTTGCCTCGTGCAACGAGGCGCTGAAGTCGTGCCGCCGTATCGGGATCGCGATGGGCATCCTGATGGAGCGTTACAAGTTGACCGATCAGCGGGCCTTCGAGTTGCTCCGTCGCACGAGTCAGCGGCGGAACGTCAAGCTGCGCGACATCGCCTACCAGTTCACCCTTACCGGGTCGTTGGAGCGATAAAAGCTATGCCGCGGCGGGCCCGAGGCCGGCGAGCTGCCGCTCGGTGCCGGTCCGCCACTCCAGCAGCACGATGCTCGCGTCGTCCTGCAGGTGGTCTGCCTGGTGGTCGAGCACGCGGCGCATGAGCCGGCGCAAGGTCTCCGGTGCCGGGTCGCCGTCGGCGGCGGCGCGGTCGATGAAGTCGGCCAGCCGGTCCTCGCCGAAGAACTCCCCGTCCGGCGAGCGAGCTTCGACGATGCCGTCGGTGTAGAGGACGACCCGGTCGCCCGGGTGGAGCTGGGTCACGCAGACGTCTGGCTTGCGGACCTGAAGCCCCAGGGGCGGGTGCGGCTTGCACTGACCGGGGTCCAGCAGGGCGCCGTTGCGGACGATGAGCGGCGCGGGGTGGCCGGCGTTGACCCATCGCAACTGGCCGGTGTCCAGGTGCAGGCGGGCGATCGCGGCGGTCGCGAATCGGCTGCCGGTGAACTCGCCGGCGATGACGCCGTCCATGGTGGCGGCGATGTCGGGCAGGTCCCATGCGTTGCGGCGGGCGTGGCGGTAGGCGCCGACCGCGGCCGAGGCCAGCAGAGCGGCGGGTAGGCCGTGGCCGACCGCGTCGAGCACCATCAGGTCTGCCGTGGGACCGTTGACGGCGTAGTCGAAGGTGTCCCCGCCGATGTCGTAGGCCGGCTCCAGTGCGCCGGCGATCACGACGCGGTCGGTGGCGAAGGTCAGTGGCGGCAGCAGGTCCCACTGAATTTCGGCGGCCAGGCTGAGGGTCTTGCGGCGGCGCAGCTGGGCAAAGATATCGGTGTACTGGCCGCTGACAACGAGTAGCTCGGCGATTAGGCCCGCGAACGCCCGCAGTCGGCCCTCGAGTTCTGGCGTGAGGTCGGCGACCAGCATCTCGACGACGCCCACGCGCTGCACACCATCGACCAGGGGCATCCACAGTCGGCGTACGCGGGGGTTGATGCGGGTGGACTGCACCTCTACCCGGCGGAACGCCCTGCCGCCGACCGTGCCGTCGACGGTGAGCTCCTGCCGGACCGGCACGCCTTCGCCACGGATGGGCTGCAGAAGGAGCTGCTCGTAGTCGGTGAGGTAGATGACGGTCTCGGCAGCGCCGAGCTCGCGGGCGCGACGCGAAACTACCGCTGACAGTTGGTCGGGAGCCAGCAGGTGGCTGTCGTCGAGCAGGGCCTGCAGTGGGTCCGCGTCCGTCACGACGGGCAACGTATCCAGATCCATGGCGGGCCACATCATGGCGCCACATCCGATCACTTCTGCGGGATGCGACGTTGCTCACTACCGTGAGGGCGTGTCTCTGTACCGGCTCGTAGCCCTCGAGCGGACTCATCCTGTGCTGTTCGACGCTGACGACGACGAAGCGGCGGAGCGGCACGCGCGCCACGCTGCATGCCAGCTTCCTGTGCCGCCTCAGGGCCGCTTCCCGACGTTCCTGCTCGAGCGGGAGGATGAGACCCGGTGGCGGGTGGTGCGCGCCTGGGTGCCCGAAGCGGGCATCATCCCGCTGCGCGGTTACGGATCCTGAGACTTGCTGGGGCCGGTCGCGACGGCCGGTAGGCCGGCCAGCAGTGTGTGCAGCTGCTTGACGACCTCGGCGTCGGCCAACTGCTCCTCCAGCTTGAGAAGGACGACGTACCCGTCCTGGGCCAGCCGAACGCCGCGCTGGGTGACGCAAACCAGCCGACCACCGCGACGTGCGGGGTCGTCGAGCATCTCCAGCAGCCCGAGCCGGATCAGGCCCTGGACGAGGTCGGAGGTGGCCTGCCTGGTGTTGCCCAGTCGCCGCGCGAGCTCGGCGGGAGGGACGGGGAAGTCGCTGAGGTGAGCGAAGACGGCGGTCTGTGCTGCTGACAGCTTCGGCCAGCCGCGTCGTTCGAGTTCTGCGCGGGACTGCTCGTCGAACCAGCGACTGGCCAGAAGGAGCAGTCGCGCGAGTGGGGGCCGTGCGCCGAATCGCCGTGCCGTCATCTTTCCCACCATAAGCATCCGTGACGAAAAAGCCTTCTCGGGTCACGAATTGCCCGGTCAGAGGCCTCGTGTGTCATGTAACCTGACACGCGTTCCACGTATCGGTTGTGGGCAACGTAATTGCCACTGGGGGATGGGAGCGCGGCCGTGGGGCTGTACCGGCTCGTTGACGATAAGGACAGTGAACTGTTCGCGTTCGAGGCGGACGACGAGGCGAAGGCTGCCCGCAAGGCCCGGGACTGGATGCGCGGGCGCACAGGTGTCGCCGCGGTGTTCACCCTGCAGCGGGGCGATGTGGGTGCCTGGGCCGGGATACGCACGTGGGTTCCCCGTCCGCAGAAGCCGGTGTGGCAAGAGCCGAATGCCTGGTCGGACGGCAGGGTCGCCAAGAAGTCTGGTGCCGCGCCGCCGTCCACTGAAGCCCTCTGACCTTCATGTCGGTTCCGGATCTGTGGTCCTCGGCTGTCAGTCGCATACGTAACGAGGCGGCCGCCATCGCTGAGCTCCGGGTGGGGCTCCGCGCTGCGGCCGAGGCGTTGGCCGCGGCCGGGCTACCGCGGGACCTCCCCGACGTGGACGCATGGTTGCTCGCCGGCGGGCCCGAGGAAAACAGCCTCGCATTGACCGAGCGTGGACGGCTGTTGGTCTTGCAGCGCTGTGCATGGGTGGAGTGCCAGTCGGCACGTCAGCTCGCGGGAGCACTCGAGCGAGCGGCCGACCGGTACGTGAACGACTCCAACTAGGTGGCCGTGGGGCGCGGCGGGTGGTGGTCGGCGTATCGAATTCGGCACCAACTCCTCGCTCAGCTCCATCGCTAACCAGTGACTGCTCTCGCGTCGGCGCGTCGTGCGCCTTCGGATCGCAGCGACGAGGCGGCCGGGGCTCGTGCACTACGGAGCAGTCTTCGTCTCACTCCCGCAGGGTGCGGCGGTGGACGGCGTCGGGCGACTGGTCGACATGGCGTCCGGCTCGCCGAGGCGTCGAACAGTTGTGGTCACCGCTTCGAGAAGATGGCGGTCGAGGCGCAGGCGGGTCAACTCGTGCCGGAGCGACGTCGATGCCCCTGCGAGGGTCATTCGCCGGTTATGTCGAAGAGCTCGGCGGTAGGCGGTGCCGATTGAGCGAACCCCGACGAGGTCGCACGCGTCGAGTTCGGTTGCATCGACGAGCCACTCGGCGTTGCCCTGCAACAACAGGATTGTGATGGCGTCATGGAAAAGGAATGTGGTGCTGCGGATGAGTGAGCCGGCCAATTGCAGTCGACCGACGGTCAGATCGATGTGCACCCCGAGGAGCGTTGACTCGGGGCGAATTTCTTCAGCTGCGGACACGGGGTGCAAGGGCATATGGCGACCTCAGCGCAGCTGCCGGGTCGCCACGGAGTATTCGATGCGCGGGCCACTGCGTGTATACGGTGAACAGGCCAGGGATTCGACCGTGCCTCAGTTTATCCGCAGCTGTCACACCTTGCCAGCCGAACCGGTTCCGTATTGGGGTGCAGAACTCTCGGTGCAGGGCAAGCCCCAGCTGTTTGGGTCCATAGCGCCGTGCACATGAAGCCCTGCACGTGTGCGCTTCGCGTGATACATAGCGGCGTCGGCTTGTCGCAGCAGTGCCGTAGCGCGAGCCGATGGCCGCTCGGGACGAGACGTCTGGTCCGTCGCCTCTGGCGCGTCGTCTCCGGTCACGCGCGCGACTCCCACGCTGGCGCCGATGGTCACGCGAAGGTCGTCCACCGCGTAGGGCTGCCGAACGACGTCGACGAGGCGGCGTGCTATATCCGCCACCAACACGAGGCTCGGTTCTGGGAGCACGACGACGAACTCATCGCCGCCGAGCCGCCCGACCCGGGCATCGGCGCGCAACTCTCCGGACAGGCGCAAGGCAACCGCAACCAGAACCTGATCGCCCACGTGATGGCCGAAGCTGTCGTTGACCGCTTTGAATCCATCGAGGTCGATGAGCAATGCAGCTCCGCGCCAGGATGGGTCCGTTCCCGTCAGGACCTCTTCGAGGTGAGAGATGATCTCCGACCGGTTATAGAGGCCAGTCAGAGGATCGTGGGTTGCGCGATGTCGCAGCTCCGCGACCGCAGATTGCCGCTCCGCAGCCTGACTCTTGAGGTCCTTTGCGCGTCGAAGACCGAAGATAAGCATGAAGGCGTGCGCGCCGGCGATCACGAGAACGACGTCGTCGCCGAGTGGGAAGTGCGCGGCGGACCAGGTAGTGATGCGCGCAGGCAGGTCGAGAATGACGCTCAGGCAGCTAAGCACTCCCGTCGCCAGTGCTACCGCTCCTGCGTCACGGCGTACGCGTTGCTGAATCGGGTCGATCATGTGGCGATCTGTCGTGGGGGTGCGACGCAGCGTTCGTCGACCACCTTGCCCACCTCCAGCGCTCGTTTCTTCTCGAACTTTGAAGATCGGCTCTGGCCGTTCACTACTTGAGCCCGTTGCCCCAGCGGAGGCACCCGCTCGGCATCGAGTGCTCTGATCAACCGCGCGCGACCACGCGTCACGCCACTGAAGGAGAAGCACGCCTGGTGGAGCTCCCGCGCTGGATCAGGACAACGTGGTTGCACACGCGCGTTCGAGGCCGCGCCGAATCGGAGCGGTGGCTCATGAGGCCCGGGTGACCGTCAGAAGGCCAAGCGCGTTAGCGAGAGGGGCGCCTCTGTCAGAGCTTCACGTCGAACAGACCGTGCAGTCCGGTCAGATCCAAGATCTTTCGCACGGACTTGCTAGGAGAGTGCAGCGCAGGGCGACCGCCATCGGCCCGGGTCGGCAGCGTCATGCGGACCAGAAACGCTAGTCCGCTGGAATCCATGAACGTGACCGCGGACGCGTTCACTGACAGGCGGGTGTCGTTCCTCAGCGCTGCGATGTCGTCAGACGCCAAGGCCTCGAATGCAGCAACTACAGCCATATCGATGTCGCCATCTAGCTGAAGGACAGGACCTGACTCCGTGTGGTCGACCACGATGGACCCTGGAGGATGTGGGGGTGCGGGACTCACGGACCGTGCTTCCTTCTACGGAGTCGTGCTCGTGGGAGCGTTGCGTGTACATCGTAAACAGCCGCTCGATAAGCCGGTGCACCGGCCGATGAGCGTGTCAATGCTGCGAGCGAGGCCGACGAGCGGCGATTGCCCTGTGGTCACGCCCGACGAGGTGCCGTCATACCGCTCCGGCGCCCGGCGCGGTCAGCCGAATGAGCCGGGGGGTGGCGAGGCCAACCTCTGACAGAACGCCCACACGTGCTTGCGCTCGGCCCGCGTCGCCCATCCGTGCGCAGAGGCCAACGCAGCCACCAGCCCGAGGCCTAGGCCACCTTGGGATGGATCCCGGCCCACGGCCGGCGTCGGCGGACAGGTGGCTGCAGCGTCACTCACCTCGACCAGTACCCCGTCGGAGCCAGCGGTCACCCGGGCGCGCACGGGGCAGCCGCCGTGGCGTAGTGCGTTGGACGCCAACTCGTCGAAGGCCAACAGGAACACGTCCTGGAAGTCGGTGTCGCTGACTGGATCGAGGCGGCTCACCAGCGAGAGCAGGCCACGAAGCTCCGCACGCACGGCAGGTAGTTGACCGGTGCTCTCTAGTTGCCAGGTCCAGATGTTGCCTTTGACGACGGGTGGCGGCTGCTGCGCCCAATCTTGCTCGCTCACATCAACTTCCATTGGTATCGGTTTTCCGTTGGCGTACCCCTGCGTGTGATCGATAAGCCGGGTGCGAGCGCAATGTTCTTCCAGGCGTGAGGTCCGGCACGGCCGCCGACGTCCGGTCGCGTTCGCTCATACCGTCACGATGTTGGCCCGCGAGGCTGCGCAGAGCGCCAGGATCAGCGCAGCAGTGTCATGGGGCTCGAGCGGTCACGGTTTGCTCGAGCGCGGTGGCGGCCTCGGCGCATGAGAGCTGAGCGGCTCTGGAGACCTACGAGTATGGGGCAGCTCCTGGGGCGAAGGCGTAGATCGACCGAGGTTCGGGCATTACTGAGTAGGTGTTGGACCCACCCATCGGCCTCGATTCCAGCCAGCTCGTCGGCTTTGAGTTCGCCCCCGTCGGTATGGCGGTCACGTCGACGTCCGGCGTGCTGTTGCACGTCAATGGCGCGCTGTGTCGGCTGCTCGGCGACCAGCCGGCTGCGCTGCGCGGCCGGTCAATGCTCGACTTCACTCACCCGGACGACGTGCCGGCAGCTACGCAGTCATGCGTCGACCTGAACGAGCGCCGCAGTCGTCTGTGGCGGCACGAGTGCCGCCTGATGCGCGTGGATGGGGAGGCCGTGCCGGTGCAGGTCATCACCTCGTGGGTCCACGAGCCTGACGAGGTGGGTCTACTCGTCATGGTCGTCGATGACATCAGCGAACGGAAGGCTATCGAGGCGCACCTTGAGCATCGTGCGCTGCATGACTCACTTACAGGCCTCGCCAATCGCCGCTTGTTCGAGGACCGACTTCGTCACGCCCTCGACCGCGGCGCCCGCCAGCGAACCTCGACATGCGTACTGATGATCGACGTGGATGAGTTCAAGTCGGTCAACGACAACTACGGTCATTCGCTCGGCGACGCTGTGCTGGTGGCCTTCGCCCACCGCTTGACCTCGGTGCTTCGCACCAGCGACACGGCTGCCCGAATCGGCGGAGACGAGTTCGCAGTCGTCCTTGAGGACAGCGACCCGGCGCGGGCGCGCGGACTGGTCGTCCGGCTACGAGCAGCGATGGCAGCACCCTTGCACGCCCGCCTGGCAGACAAGCCCATCCAGTTCTCTGCAGGAATTGCGCACGTGCCCAGTGAAGTGGCGCTCGATGTCGACCGCAGCCGAATCCTGCACGAGGCAGACGGGTTGATGTATGCCGATAAGGCGCGCCGCCGGACGTAGGTCGCATGCGAGCCGTCGGCATGCGACCCGACGGTGTCCTCTTAGAGGTCCTTACACGAGCAGTTCCCGTAACCGGCTGGTGGCTGCAGGGGACGGCTTCGGGTCCTCGGCACTTCTTGGCGATACGAGGCCCGCGCTCAGCGGGGGCGGCCGGGATCGGCTGAGGGCGACGGCGAGCGATAGCGGGACAACGTCCAGGATCGCTGTCATCTGCAATGTGATCGCGCACCGTCCAGCCCATCCGGAGGGACAAGAAGTGCCCAAGGACAGCGCGGCGGACAACACCGCGTTCCAGCTGTCGCCCCTCATCGCTCATCGACTGGGAGCGCCTATCGCGGCAACGTTGCCGACGCGCGAGATCTCGGCCGCGATCAGGCCAGCAGACGCCGCAGCGGCCACCATGAACAACGTGGCGAAAGGGACGTTGGCCGCCACCTGCGAGCACGACAACGTGCGCCCGACCGCGGGCCGCACCAGACAGATGGAGCGGCGACCGCGCGGCCGTTGTGGTTGTCTCGCTCGACGCTCAGACGACTGGACCCGACCCTGTGCGCACGCTTGCATCACTACGAAGCGCGGCCTGAATGTTCGCGCACGCTCGTCGCACCAGTCCTGGTGAGTTGACGCGACGGGTCGTGCTCTTTGCGACGATCGGAACCCGCGATCGGCAAGCTGGTGGAGTTGGAAATTTCCGGCTCCGTGAGAGCTTCGGCGTAGGACCAGCCAGGTCGGCCCTTCCGCGCCCGTCCAGCCCTCGGCGACGCCGGCGGTGATGGCAAGAGAAGTCCCGTTGCGACGGCGGGCGCGGCTTGCTGACGTGCTGGGTATGAGCAGCCGATTGGTCGACGGAGAGCGCCGCCCGAGCGTCCGGGCTCTATCGGACGCGGTAAGCGACGTAGCTGATCACTGCATGCGGTTCGACGTCCCACTCGCCGGTGTTCTCCATGAAGGCCAGTTCGATGGACAGGACGGCGCCGGTCGCCGGGTCCAGGACGACGGTGTGCCGGGTCTGGAAGGTCGCCCCGTCCGCAGTGGCGTCGAGGGCGTAGGCCACGCCCGGCCGGCCGAGGCGGTCGGTGACGGTGCCGAGGGGGGCCAGCCACGGCTGCTGGGCCAGCCAGCCGGCGATCGCGGCATCCTCCGCCGGCCCTGGCGTCCAGCGGATCAACACCTGCTCGAGGCCGGTCAGCAGCTCTGAGGGGGTCGGCGGTGAGGGGGCCCGGACGACGGCCAGGTGTGCTGCCAGCGCGCTCGGCTCCGCGGGCGGAGGAGTCCGGTCCGCGGAATCCTCCGTCAGCTGTGCCGGGTCGACCACTTGCAACTGCGCATCGTCGGGCGCCGGAGCGTCGGCGGCGAGCCTGACCTCCGCGGGACGGCTGGGATCGGCCGGGACCGTGGTGACCTGCAGGCTGCCGTCGGCGCGAGCTACGGACAGTCGCTCTTCGGGAAGCACGACGGCAGGGAACCCTTCCCCCTCGACGCCGAAGCCCAGGTACCAGGCGCGCACATGACTGCCCCTGACGACGGACGGCGGAGTGCCGGTCGCTCGCTCGGCGGCGATGGCTGCCAGGTCGGCCAGCGAGGGAACGGCCGACCCCGGATCGACGGCGAGCGGCGCGGGCGCCGATACCGGCTGGACCGCCAGGGAGATCGGACGCGGCGATTCCCCGGACCCGCCGGTGGTCACCAGCAGAAGTGTGGCGGCCAAACCCGCGGCCGCTACGACGAGGAGGGCCCGGCGGCGGAGCGTTGCCTGCGCGTGGTCCTGCCTTCCGTTCAGCAAACGGAGCAGGTGCTCCTCGGAGCTGGCCGCTAGCCGCCCATCGGGCCAGCGGGATGCCGGTGCAGGGTCGGCGGCGGCCAGGAGCTGCAGGTCATCGGTCACGGGATCGACTCCGGGGTGAGATCGTGGTGGACGGCAGTCCTCGGTGGTGGGTCGAGCTCGGACATCGCCTCGCGAAGACGGACGCGGGCCCGGTGCAGCCGCATGGAGGCCGCTGAACGCGAGCACCGCAGCACGACAGCGATGTCGGCGGGTCCGAGGGCCTCCCACGCTGCCAGCGCGAGCACCTCGCGATCGGCGGGGGAGAGCCGGTCCAAGGCGTCGAGGATCACGGGCCGGTCGGCGTCCACGGCGCCCGCGACGAGGTCGGGCGCTTGTGTGAAGAGCCGGTCAACCAGGCGTCGCCGGCGCTCTGCCGCCCGGCGTTCGTTGGCCAGCACCCGCCGGGCCACACCGTAGAGCCAAGGCAACGGCTCCGGAGGTACGACGGCCCGCCGCCGCCACGCGGTAGCGAAGACCTCGGAGGCGATGTCGTGCACTTCGTTGTCCGGCGCGGACCCCAGCCGCCGCGCGACGTACCGGCAGACCGCAGCATGGTGGATCCGGTATGTGTCGGCGAACGCCTCGTCGCTACTCATCATCCTGCTTGTGTCCGGCAACGCCGCCGGTGCCACACCCCTGGATCCCAAATTCGCCTCGACCTCGGAAGGGCGCCCGTCAACCGTGATTGTCGTGGTCGGCGATGCGGCCGCGGTTGACCGTGTGCCCGGCGTCAGCACGGACGACCGCCATCGGGGTCGGCAGCCGTCCGAGCTCCGGCCTCTTCTCGCCTGCGTCAGGTTGCGGTCGCCACCGTGCGCTGATGACGACGAGCGCGCCGATCCGCGCCCCTGCCATGACGCAGTGACTCGTCGCCGTGGCGGCTCGGGGACTGGGTGTGGCAGAGGTTGCGGCTCCGAGCTGTGGGCCGATGCGAGGCCGCATCGCCGGCTCAACGCTCTTCATCAGGCCCCCTCGTGGAGGCAGTCAGCAGCGGAAACGGCCGACGAGTTGCTGAAGCTCACCGGCCATGCGGGACAGCTCGTTCGCGGCCAAGGCTGTGCCGCTGGCCCCTTGGGTCGCCTCCTGCGCAGCCGCCGCGACCTCGGCGACAGTCCCAGCGATCCGGCTGGCTCCGGTGGCTGCCTCGGCGACGCTCCGGCTCATCTCATTGGTGGTGGCCGTCTGCTCTTCCACCGCGGAGGCGATGGTGGTCTGTCGGTCGCTGATGTGCCCGATGATGTCGCTGATCGAGGAGATCGCCGCCACTGCTGCGGTTGTGTCGGTCTGGATGGCCGCTACCCGGACGACAATGTCCTCGGTGGCCTTCGCCGTCTCCTGAGCCAATTCCTTGACCTCATTGGCGACCACGGCGAAGCCCTTGCCGGCCTCGCCGGCGCGCGCGGCCTCGATGGTGGCGTTAAGCGCCAGCAGGTTGGTCTGCTCGGCGATCGAGGTGATGACCTTGACCACGTTGCCGACCTCAGCCGACGAAGCCCCGAGCCGGGCGACCGCAGAGGTGGTGTCGGCCGCCATGGTGACAGCCTGATTGGCCACCTCGGTAGCACCAGCCGCGTTGCTGGCGATCTCGCGGATGCTGGCGCCCATCTCCTCGGTACCGGCGGCGACAGTCTGCACCGAGGCCGCCACCTGCTCGGCGGTGGCCGCGACCATGCCGGACTGGTTTGCCGAGCGTTCTGCGGTCGTGGTGAGCTGCGCTGAAGTCGCGGTCAGCTCTTCGCCGGCGGCGGACAAGGTTACGGCTCCGGCGGAGATCTCCGTGATCGCCGCCGCCAGGGTGCCCAGGGTTCGGTGCAAGGAGCGAGCCATGTCACCGAGCTCATCGCGGCCGCCCACCTCGAGCGGCGTCGCCAGGTCCCCGTCCGCGAGGAGGTCCAGCCGTTCACGTACGGCGCTCACCGGTCCGGTGAGCGACCGAGTGATGCCCAAGCCCACCGCTGCTGCGATGACGAGCGCGGCCCCACCGATCAGCCACATCAGCAGTTCGCCGTCGCGACGCGCCGCCTCAGCATCCTCTCGGGCGGCCGCGAAGTCTGCCTCGGCGGTGTCGACCAGCGTCTGGACCTCTCCCGCCATGGCGTCGAACAGCTCGATCGCTCGCCCGAGCACCGCCTCGGTGGCTCGCTGGAACCGCTGCGCGTCACCGGACTGGTAATCAGAAGCGATCTGCTGGTCGAGGGCCATGAATTGGTCGTACAAGTTGCCGAGCGTCACCAGGTGCTCGTCGACAGCATCGGTGTGGCTCATGTCCGCCATCCGTCGCAAGCTCTGCTCGAAGCCCGCGGTGGAGAGCAGAAACGACTGTCGCGACCCTGTCTCGTCGAGTAGCGGGTTGCCCAGCACGGCGTCGAGCGCGTACGCCGTCTGCCAGCCGTTGAAGTCGGCCGAGCCGAACTTCGCCTCATGGGCCACCGAGACCAGACGCTCCTCCCGCTCCATGGCCTCGGCCGCCGCGTCCTGACGCGCGGCGGTGAGCATGCCGACGGCCAGTACCCCGCCCAGGAGCAGCAGGACAACAGCGAAGGCGATCGTCAGCCGCGGCCCGAGACGCAGTCGGCGGAGAAGCGAGATCACGGAGAGCCTCACACGAAGAGAAGGGCTATCCATCCGCCGTCGCCGAACTCGCCCTGACGGCGAAGGCGACCTGCATCCGGAGGTCGCCTTGAACATCGGGACCTCGTTCGGGGAGTTGACTCGAAACCGCCTTGCGTCCAATTGACTTGGGCGGCACCTGTCTCGGCCGACGGTGTTGCCCCCACCCGATGCAGCGAGTGCGATCAGTAACCGCTGCGGACCGTCGGCAGCGCCGGTGCCTGACTCGATGGGGTGGTCAGCTGTGTCGTCGTCAAGCTCAGCGACCGCATTGTCGATATCGAGAGGGACTGCACCGACGAGGTGCGCTGTCCGATTCAGCAAACGGAGGCGCTAAGGCATGGAGGGCACGATCGAAGCCGTTGCACCGGGAAGGTCGGGTGATGCGGTGTGGCGCGCAGCCATCGACAAGGTGCTCGGTGACCCGGACCAGCCGACCCTCGTGTTTCAACCCATCATCGACCTTCGGCGCGGCGTCGTCGCTGGATACGAGGCGTTGTCCCGTTTCGCGGGCCCTCCGACTGCTTCCCCCGACGTGTGGTTCGCGGCCGCCGACCGATTGGGCCTCGCCGCTCAGCTCGAAGCAAGGGTCGTGACCGCAGCCATCGCGGCCCGGGACCGACTGCCCGCGGGCTGTTTCCTCACCGTCAACATCAGTCCGCACCTGATGCATCAACCAGAGCTGGCCGACGTCCTTGCGGCGGCGCCTGACCTCAGCCGGCTGGTGCTGGAGCTGACCGAGCACGTCCAGGTCGACGATCACGCGCGGCTCACTGCGCTCCTCGATCGGCTGCGCGCCGTCGGTGCGACAGTGGCTTTGGACGACGCGGGATCTGGCTACTCCGGTCTTCAGCAGTTGGCTCTGGTCCGCCCGGAACTGGTGAAGATCGATCGGGCGCTCGTGGACCACGCCGATCGTGACGAGGTAAAGCTGGCCCTTGCTGAGCTGCTGGGTAGCTATGCCGGCCGTCTCGACGCCGCGCTCATCGCCGAAGGTATCGAGCGCCCGGAGGAGCTCGAGGCGTTCATCCGCATGGGCGTGCCGCTCGGGCAGGGCTGGCTGTTCGGTCGCCCGTCACCGACTTGGACCAGCCTGGCCCCCGAGCTGGGGGAGCGGATCCGCGCTCTTGCCGATGACCGGAGCCGGGTCGACCGCATCGCCAGCTTGGTGGAGCGGACCACGGCTATCAGCGACTCCGACCTGGGCCAGGTTCCGACCGTCTTCTGCGCCGATCCAAGTCTGGAGTTCGTCGCGGTACTGGACCGGAACGACCGGGCAGTCTGCCTGGTCCGCCGCCAGCTGCGAAGCGGCGATTCCCCCGGTGAGACCCACGTCCTCTCCGTGAGCCTGCGGGCTTCCGCTGACGCCGACGTCGCCGACGTGGCGACGCGCGCCATGACTCGTCCGACAGGTACGCGGTTCGACCCGGTGGTGTGCGAGGACAGCTTCGGCGGCTACGCCGGCATCGTCCGCCCCGAACGCATGATGTTGCGTCTCGCTCAGCTCACGAGTGCGCCTGCGAGTGCCGATAGTCCAGACCGAGAGCTGCGGCTGGTCGGCGCTGCGGTGAGGACTGAGGAGTAGGGCAATGAAGGAATATGCCTGCGGCGACGTCGTGCCTGGCTGTGGCGCCAGCTTCCGTGTCAGCAGCGAGGAAGAGTTGTTGGCGGTCTGCACCGTTCACGCGCAGCACGACCACGGGCTCACCGAGCCGCAGATGTCGGACGACCTGATTTCGCGAATTCGGGCCGTCATCCGTTCGGTCGCGTAAGCGCTCACCGTGGCCCGGTCAGTGGTCCGCGACGCCGCTGGAGCGGCGTGCCGGACCCTTTCGTGGTTCCACCACCCCAGCCGATGCGGTCGATGGCTACAGCCGCTTGGTTCCACGCCATCGGGACGTGGTGCTACTACCCCCGTCGCGAACTGCACTGCAGCGCGGGCGGGCCCGACACCGGTTCTCGCTCCGGCCGCGCGTTGGTGCGCAGCATGGCCGCTGAGAGCAGCGCGGTCATGATTTGGCTCCGGGCCGCCAAGACTCAAGCGTCTTCCGACGACAGCAGCGACCGCATGGCGCATCGGGTCCTGACCAGGCCGCCTCAACTAACAGAGTTGGACGGCACCGTTGTGTCGGCGGTGTCCTCCCCGAGGCGTGATGGTCGGTGCGCGAGGCGGGGAGTCCTCGTACGCCACGCGCGGAAGGGGCAGTGGGTTTGAAGACGGTGCTGTCTCGGCATAGATCCGGAGCGTCAACTGGTCGAACCACCGGCCGGGCTTCACGAATGTGGGCGCGGCGATGCGATTGCGCCGCCGATCTTCGTGCTCGCCGGGAGAGTGCAGTGCAACCACCAACTGGCCTCCAGTGGCCTCAATCCGTCCTGCAGCCGCTGACGCTGACGGTCGACCCGCAGGCGGGTCTTGCTCGGCTGGCCGGCGAGCTCGACCGCTTCTGCGCGGAGCGCATGACGGACGCCGTCGCGGCGCTGACGCGCACCACCCGGTGCACGCTGGTGGTCGACGTGGCGAAGCTGACCTTCTGCGATGTGGAGGGACTTCGTGCGCTGGCGCGTGCCGGCGCCCTTGCGCGCGATCGCGGGTTCGGGATGCGGCTGCTCGACCCGAGCCCCTGGCTGACGCGGTTGCTGCGGTTGGCCGGGCTCGCAGACCTCGTCCGAACCCCTCCTGTTGATGGCTCGGGTCCGGCGCAGGGATCGGCCATCCGCACGGACGCCCGCCACGGATCCGTAAAGTTGTCGAGCCCATGCTGGTGCTCGGCGTACCGCCGGTAGCGGATCGGCGAACCGACAACTGCCCAGCTCGCGGCCAGAACCTGCTGGCGTCTGATACGGCCCTTCGCCACCCGCCGATCAGCACATTCGCGCTCGTGCAACGTCGTGGCGCGAACGCGACATGGTGATATGTGTCGGGCGGGTGCAGTTCGACTTGAGCTCCAGCCGTGGTCGCCGATGACCAGCTGGAACTACCAAGCGTTCGGGGCGATTCGGCTGCGCTGCTGCTGTCGTGCGACCCGTCGCCAAGCTTTGCGGGAGAATTCGATGCGTCGTCGTCCTCAGGTCAGTGCGGGCCCGTCAGCCGTTGAGATGCCACGCGACGTGGAGGCGGTCGAGAAGGTGATCGCTGCCCTCGACGGCGTTCGAGATCGGACCGCGGCATTTAAGACCGTGGGGGCAACCCTGGTGGCTGCTCTCGGTCTCGGCTACGGGGCGGTGTGGATGGCCGACGACGCCGGGGCCTTCCACATGGTGGGCGAGTCGGGCCCGCTGTCGGGTGGGATGGCTAGCTTCGGCGGCCGGCGGGTGGAGCGTCTCCGGGCAGGAGATGGGTTCGGCGGCGAGGCGATCAGGACGCGCCGGGTGGTGCTGACGGACGCCAGCAGCAATCCGTCGGAGTGTCTGCGGTGGCAGGCTGCGCAGGCCGCCGGGGCGACGCACGGAGTGCTCGTCCCGGTGATCGAGGATGGTCGGGTGGTGGCGTTGAAGGAGTACTACAACGCTGGGTCGATGACCTTCGCCGGTGCCCGTCAAGAGAAGTGGGAGGCGCTGGACCGGCTCGTGGCCCACGCACGGCGCGCCGCCCTGGACAAGGCCGCGCTGCGGGAAACTCTCGACGATCGGGCCGCCGTTACCGCCGTGGTCACCGAGATCGGGTCCGCCGGGACCGCTGAGGCGGCGCTACGAGTGGCACTGGACACCGTGCGTACCGCCTTCGGCTGGGCCTACGGCTCCTACTGGAAGCTTGATGAGGACGCGCAGCTGCTGCGCTTCCAGCAGGAGTCCGGCTCCGCCGGCGAGGAATTTCGTGAGGTCACCCTGGCCGCCAGTTTCGCTGAAGGCGTCGGGCTGTCGGGCCGGGCGTGGCGGGCGCGAGACCTGTACTTCGTCCGCGATCTGGCCGAGGTGACCGACTGCGTGCGCGCTCCTGCCGCGCAGCGCGCCGGGGTCCGCTCAGGCGTGTGTTTCCCCCTGGTAGTCGGCGGGCGGGTGATCGGCACGATGGACTTCTTCGTCACCGAGACGATCGAGCTGTCCGAGTCGCGGGCCGCTGCGCTGCGCAATGTCCAGCAACTGGTCTCCCAGCGGCTGGACGTGCTGCGCCGCACGGAGTCCTCGGCCGACAGTGCCCGGGATCTGCTGGACACCGTCGCCCGGCTGCGAGACGCGGCTGGGGAGGCCGGCCGGGTCGCCGAGCAGGCGGTGACGCAGGCCTCCACCATGAGCGACGAGGTCGACGCCCTCACCCAGGCGTCGACGGCCATCGGCGAGGTCATCCGGATCATCTCCGGCATCGCGGAGCAGACCAACTTGCTGGCACTCAACGCCACGATCGAGGCCGCCCGCGCCGGGGAGGCCGGTAAGGGGTTCGCCGTCGTCGCCAGCGAGGTCAAGGACCTCGCCCGAGAAACCGCGAAGGCAACACAGCGGGTTGCCGACCAGATCGCCGCAATCCAGGCGACCAGTCAGACCGTCACCGCCGGCATCGGTGCCACCAGCCACATCATCGGCCGACTGGACGCCGTACAGGCACGCATCGGAGACGTTCTGGAGGAGCAGGCAAGCATGGCCGCAGCCTTCGAAGCCATGGCTTCCTGACCCCTGGGTGCCGAGGTGCATCGGCGGCCGTCAGGCACGGTGGATGAGACGGCGCCCACGCACGCAACTGCCGTTCACTCCCTGGCACCGCGCGCATCGGATGAGGCAATCTTCCTGCACGGCCACGAGCTGGCTGAGGCCAACGACGGAACGCCCGAGGTTAGCGGGCGGAGCTCCGCTTCACCTCGTACATGCGCACGTCGGCCACGTGCAGCAGACCGGCGAACTGCGTGCCGTCCGCGGGACTGGTGCTCACCCCGATGCTGGCACCGACGGTCGCCCGGTGCTCGCCGAGCACCACAGGTTCCGCGACGGCAGCGGTCAGGCCGTCCGCGACCTGAGCCGCCTCGTCTACCGCCGTGGCCGGATCGAGCCCCGGCAGGATCACGAGAAATTCGTCGCCACCGAGCCGGGCGAGCAGGTCGCCGCGCCGAAGCCGTCCCCGTAGCCGTCCGGCGATGGTCACCAACAGGTCATCTCCAGCCGCGTGCCCGAGGTGGTCGTTGACTGCCTTGAAGCCGTTCAGATCCACGAAGAGCAGCGCCAGCGCAGAGCCCGTGAGCTGGGCGTCGAGCAGCATGGCCTCTGCCTGCTCCTCCAGCCGGCGGCGGTTGAGCAAGCCGGTCAGCGGGTCGGTGAAGGCGAACTGCTCGATCCGGGTCAGGTAGCTGCGGGCACGGTCTCGCTCCTCGATGAGCGCGCGCTCGGCCTCGACCCGCGCGGTCACGTCGTTCTGCACGCCGATGTACTGGACGACGGCGCCCATCTCGTCGGTCACCGGGGCCAGGTAGATCTCGTTCCACCACGGCGTGCGCTCAGGGCCGCGCACGTTGAGCAGGGTCTCGCGGATTTCCCCACCACGGGCGATGGCATCGCGAATGCGGGCAACCGCCGCAGCGTCGGTGTCCGCGGTCTGGAGGAATCGACAGTTGCGGCCGAGCACTTCCTCGAGACGAAAACCCGAGAGCTGCTCAAAGGCGGAGTTGACGAACACGAGGGGGGCATCCGGCCGTCGCATGTCGGCGATCGTGACGCCGCTCGTCGTGGCCGACAGCGCCCGGTGCAGCAGCTCCTCGGTCGTTGCCGGGCCGGCCGGGGCCGGTGCGCTACCGGTCGGGCCGACCCCGAGCGATGAAGGCTGTGTCACGGCGCCTTCGGGTCGGGGGGCGACGCGGGACAGCAGCGCGCGGGCCGCTCGTGCGACGGTCTCCCGCTCGTAGGTGAGGGCGAACTCGAACGTCCGTTCCAGGTCCGGTCCGGTGTCGCCCAGATCGCGGGCGAGTAGTGCGGCGCTGAAGTGCGGGGCGAGCACGACAAGGTCCCACTCGCCACGGACGGGGTCCTCCGGCTGCAGCGCAGCGCCGCGGACCCCCGGCACGGGCTCGACGGGAAGATCCTCGCCGAGCGCGCAGACGAACCCGGTGCGGGCGACGAGGTCGCGGTAGCGGGCGGCCGTTGCGGGCGTGAAGTGCTGGGCCTCCTGGAACGTGGCGGCCACGACCGCCGTCTCCCCGAGTCGCATGCCCTCACGCTCCAGCTGCTTGGACAGCTCGATGAGCAGCGACTTCGGAGAGCGACGCAGCAGAGTTCCCTCGGGCAGGGCAGCGAACGGCGACGCGCTCGCATCCCCCAACACCTCGGTCGGCAGCGGCAGCGCCAACGCGCCGATCGGGTAAGTGGCCGCGGGCCCCGCAGCGGGACGACCGAACAGCCACCCCTGGCCCAGGGTCGCCCCGAGCGCCTTCGCGGTACGCAGGTGGGCGTCGGTCTCGATGCCCTCCGCCAGCACCCTTGCGCCGCTGCGCTCCGCGTAGGCGTTGACGGCATTCGTGATCTCGGCGATCGCCGGCCCGGGCCGTTCCTGCACGAGCCGCAGGTCGAGCTTGACCACGTCCGGGCGCAGCAGCGGCATGAAGGCCAGCGACATGGAGTCGGCGCCGACATCGTCCAGCGCGATCCCCCATCCCAGCTCGCGAACCCTCTCGACGGTGCGCAACAGTTCCGCCGGGCGGGCGGCCAGGGCTCGTTCGGTGATCTCCATGACCACGCGCAGCTCGGTGGGCGCGTTGGCCGCGATGGCCAGCAGGTCGTCCAACGGCGCGTAGTCCAGCACCTCCGGCTCGACGTTGACGAAGACGGTGAGCGGGGCCAGGAGACCCAAGTCGACCGCGCCGCAGAAAGCAGCGCTGCGGCAGACGGCGTCCAGCTCGGCTAGGCGTCCGGCCGCACGGGCCGCGGCAAACATGACGTCGGGCCGCTCCAACTGACTACCCTCGGGACCGCGAGCGAGGGCTTCATAGGCCACGACCTGCCCGCTGTCGAGGTCGATGATCGGCTGGAAGACGCCGCGCACGTCTCCGGAGGCCAAGATGTCCTCGATACCGTCATCCGTGGCGGCTTGCATGTCACTCACCTCGCGTACATCGGCCGTTCGCACTCCCGGCTTGGCTCAGTGGGCGGCGGTCTGCCTCGACCGGGGGATAGCCGCTGCCGTCATCCCTTCCGATGGTTGAACGTCCTCGCCGGACGGGCAACGACGGGGCAGGTCCTCCGCGACCCACGCAGCGAAATGCCGCCGCCACGCTGAGCAAGCGCTGCCAGTCGCAATCTCGCCAGCCGAACCCCCTACGCAGTCGCCCAAGAGCTGGCTCTGGCTGCCGCCGGGCCATCGAGTGCGTCCGCCGCCGTCGTATGACCGACGAGGCTGAAGGAGGTGGCCCACCAACGGTCGCATCGACGACGTAGGGTCCGGCTCGTGGGGCAGTCCGGACGGCAGGCTGGTCGTCGGGCAGTGGACGTCGCCCCCGAGGATCCGGCGCACCCGTATGCGCGGTGGTGCATCGCGGCCTACTTCGCCGAGCTCGCGAGCCGGGACGACCGGTTCGACCCGGCCGCCAGCCTGCCTGCCACGGACGAGGACCTGCGGCTCCCCGCCGGACTGCTCCTGGTCGCACGGGCGGGTGCTGAGCCGGTGGGGTGCGTGGCGCTCAGGTTCCACGGCGACGCACCGGCGGAGGTGAAGCGGATGTGGGTGTCGACGTCGGTTCGGGGGCTGGGTGTGGGTCGACGGCTGCTCGACGAGCTCGAGCACCAGGCCCGGGACGCGGGCGTCCGCACCCTGCGGCTGGAGACGAACAGGACGCTGGTGGAGGCGATCGGCCTGTACCGCAGCGCCGCGTTCGTGGAGGTTCCGGCGTTCAACGACGAACCGTTCGCGCATCACTGGTTCGAGAAGCAGCTGCTGTGACCCCCGCGGCGCAGCCGACCCCTGCCAGGTCGATCCTGCGTGCTGCCGACGTCCTTGCGGGCGCAGCCGCCGCCGGACTCAGCGGTGCTCGGTCGTGTCGGCCGGGGGCTGCTCGGCGGGCGATCGCCAGGGCTGCACGGATCCGGCGGCGCCCACAATGCGCTGGGTGATGTCGCGGAGCTGCCGGCGCTGGGCCGCGGTCAAGGGCGCGAGGACCAGCTGCCGGACGGCCGCGACGTGCCCCGGCGTCGCCTGCTCGACCGTGGTTTGCCCGAGGTCGGTCAGGGTCGCCAGTGTGTAGCGCCCGTCGGTGGGGTCGATCGTGCGGCGGACCCACTGCCGCCCCTCCAGCCGGGTGATGCCGCGGGAGAGCTTGGTGAGCGAGCTGTTGGCGTAGCCCGCCAGGACGCTCAGGCGCAGGGTCCGGTCGGGCGCGGCGGAGAGCGCGTAGAGCAGGCCGTACTCGAAGTGGGTGAGCCCGGCGTCGCGCTGCAGCTGGGCGTCCAGCAGGGGCGGCAGCCACTCCAGCACCGTTGCCAGACCGGACCAGGTGAGGAGCTCGTCGCCGTCGAACCGGGACGGGTCGGGGTGCTCGGTCATGGTCGCGGACGGCGGGTGCAGGACATGCACGCAGGCTAGGTCAGTTGCTCAGGCAAGTCACGTGTACGTTCGCTTGCTCAAGCAAGTCATCACGGGTGAGGGTGGACGGACATGGATCTGCGGTTGACCGGCAAGCGGGCGTTCATCAGCGGCTCGACGCAAGGCATCGGCTACGCCGTTGCGCGGGCGCTCGCGGCCGAGGGCGCGGCCGTGGTCCTCCACGGCCGCACGCCCGACGGCGTCCAGGCCGCCGTCCGACGTCTGCGCGAGGAGGAGCACGGAACCGAGGTGTCGGGGATCGCCGGTAACGTCGCGGACGACGACGAGCTCGGCCGCCTGCTCGAGGCGGTCGGTGACGTCGACGTCCTGGTGAACAACGTCGGGGTCTTCGAGGTCAGGCCCTTCGCGGCCCTAACGGACGCGGACTGGCGGCGCGTCCTCGACGTCAACCTGATGAGCGCCGTGCGGCTGTCGCGACAGCTGATGCCGGGCATGCTCGAGCGGGGGTGGGGGCGCATCGTCATGGTGAGCAGCGAATCCGGGGTCGACGTCCCGGCGGACATGATCCACTACGGGGTGAGCAAGGCTGCGGTGCTCGCGCTGAGCAACGGTCTCGCCAAGCTCACGCGGGGGACCGGGGTCACGGTCAACACGGTCCTGGGCGGCCCTACCTACAGCGACGGCGTCGCGTCCGCCGTCCGCCACGTCGCTGACGTGCAGGGGCTGTCCGAGGAGGACATGAAGGCCGCCATCGCCGCGAGCAACACCAGCTCGCTCGTGCAGCGCTTCCTCGAGCCTGCCGAGCTGGCGAGCCTGGTCACCTACCTCGCCAGCCCGCTCTCCTCGGCCACCAACGGCGCCGCGCTGCGCGCGGACGGTGGCCGCCTGGTCCAGGTGCTCTGACCACCTTCCGGCGCTGAACTCCGATAGTGCACGTCAAGGCCGTCGAATGAATCGGTGGCACTGGAGGCGTACATTCGATTCAGATGGGCCTTTACCGACTGCGCCGCGCGCTGGACGGGGGTCCGGTGGCGTTTTTCGGCGCAACTACTGACGCCGACGCCGTGAAACATGCCCGGGACCTGCGAGCATCCCGCGCGCATCTCAGCCGACACGTCGATCTGTCGTTGGAGCGCCAGGTCGACGGACATTGGGTAGCGGTAGCCGACGACCCGCGTTAGCTCCGCGCTGCGGCTCACGGCGCCGAGGCATACCGCAGCTGCCATGCACCGCAAACGACCAGGTGCTACGCATGCAAGTCGAGTACAGGCAGCTGCACGTTCAGGGGCGGCGAAGTCCGTGCTGAGGTCCGCGTCGTCTCCTTAAGATGCCGTGCGGTCGGCGGAGCGGCGAGCACGTGCGTGGCAAGGCTTAGTCGCACGACGCCGTCAAGGAGCGACAGGGTCACTGCTAACTGAATGCACCTATTCGCTAAGACCGTTGCGTTGACCAGGGGCGAACCGCCAGCGGAAGGCTGAGCAACGTTGGGGTTCGAGAGGGGTTGACCGACACCTCGACCGCATGCAGCCCGGTAGAGGTAACGGTCATCTCAAGGTTGATTGGCAAGGTGAGCGCGACCGGACGCACGGACTCGTCGTTCTCGCCTTCGATGAAAGCGTGAGATCCTGTGGGCCGGGCTTGACCGTCGGGATAGCGAAGTGCGACATCGATTCTGGCCGACTCGAGCGGGGTGAAAGGCTCGCGGTCAGTACGCGCGATGGTCACGATCACGGTCATCCGACCCGTCGTCGGAAGGTGCACGTGCACGGCGTGGATGCCAGCGCCCCGGAGATCAAAGTCCACAGCATGTTCGGTGTAACCGTGGCACAGCAGGGCGGAAAGCACTTCGTACACGCGCGCGCCTCCGTTGGCCGTCGCTACTAGCTGGGAACCGGGTCGTACCCACCGTCGACTTGGCAGTCTGATGGTTCGATGGGGTCGTCACGAGCATGGGTCCGCGACCACCGGGCGCAGTCTGGCTGTCAGGCAGCGCATGGTGATGATTTTCGAATTGCTAGGCGTGTCCCGCAGCCGCCGGCTCGAGCGCTCGCTTGCCCGGCCCCTGGCCGAGCAGCGTGCTGGGGTGGTCTGCGACCGCGTGGAAGTGTCGCGCAGACGAGGCGCACCCTCCGCAGGATGTCCTGTGGGTCAGTTCATGTGCAGGCCGCCGTTGACGCTGAGCATCTGACGGCGATGAAGCCCTCGTCCGGGTAGGCGAGGAAGAACACCGGCTCGGCAGCGTGTTGGTCGCGCTTGAGCGCCCGGCCATGCAGTTGGGACTTCAAGAGCTCGGAGGGAGGAGCTCTTCGCGACCGGGCCGGTGAGCGTGAGGCCGGGGGGTGCCTCGGGACCGGCCGTCGCGCGTGGAGCCGTCTGACGTGCTGGTCCTGGGTCGACCAGGGTCGAGCTACTCGCGGACCGCCGTGTCAAGTTGCGTCCGCATCTGCCGATGACGACTGGGTTGCGCTCATCGCGGCGGCGAGCGCGGCATCTCGCTCTTGCTCGGCACGCTGGTAGCGCAGGGCCGCGGCGGGGGAGGCGTGCCCTAGTCTGTGCATTAACTCCCTGGTGGTAGCGCCGTGCCGGGCGGCGACGGTGGCGCTCCAGCCGCGGAGGTCATGCAGATGGGCGCCGGCCGGGAGTCCGGCGGCCGCTGCTGCTGGACCCCACACCCGTGCGGAGAAGTTGTTGCGCCGGATCGGCCCACCCTTGGGCCCTATGAAGACCAGCCCTTGTGCGCCGGGCTGCGCGTAGGTCGCGAGGTGGTGCTCCAGGTTGTCGATGATGTGCGGCGGGATGGCCACCGTTCGGCGGCCGGCGGCCGACTTCGGCGGTCCGTAGGAGCGTTCCTGCCCGATTACGTCGACGACGGAGCTCCGGACGCTCACGGTGCCTGCCGTTAAGTCCAGGTGTACTCGGCGAAGCGCCGACAGCTCACCTATGCGGAGGCCTGTCCAGGCGGCCAGGAGGATCAGCGCTCGCCAGCGATCCTCGACGGCATCGACGAGCGCCTGGACCTGAGTAACAGTGAACATCGGTCGTTCGCTCGATCGTTCCTGTCCCGCACCACGGATGGAGCAGGGGTTTCGAGCGATGAGGTTGTCGTCGACCGCCGTGGTGCAGATGGCGCGCAGCAGTCGGTAGCACTTCGCTGCCGTGACCTGGCCAGGTCCATCAAGACCGCTGAGCTTCCCGTACCAGGCCCGGACGGTGGACGCGTCCAGCTGGCGCAGTGGCGTCGAACCCAACGCGGGGACGATGTGGTTCCTGAGCTGTGCCCGGTAGAGCTCGGCTGTGCGGGGGGCCAGCGGTCGGCCGCGGACGAGGCGGGTCTCGACCCACCGCTCGGCATAGACCTGGAGCGTCTCCTTGCCCGCCTTCGGGTCGATCCAGCGGCCCGAGTCCAACTCGGTCTGCACCTTGGCGAGCCATCGATTGCCGTCAGCCTTGGTCGCGAACGTGTGGGGTGCCGAGACCTGCTTGCCCGAGACGTCCGGGTACCGAGCCTGGTAGCGGCCTGAGGGGAGCCGGCGGACCGTGCCCCAAGCCCTTCGACCCATGACGACCTCCTTTTTTTCCGCGGACACGAGATTGCGGTGGTGCCGACTCGGGCTGTGGCGGCTGCGTCGATCGGCGGACAACCGTCCACCGGTTCCACAGGGGACTTGACTTCCTCCGGGAGCCGTGTCGCTATCCGGAGACCATGGGGATTGGCCATAGCCGGCGCCGGCGAGCTCGCTGCGCGCAGGGGTCGGTCGTCTGGCCGACGGGACGGTCGGCGCCCTAGTGGCCTAGCGAACCTGTTGGCCGGGCCGGCATCCCCCGCTGCCCGGGCCTCCCGCGCCCCGCGAGTCGGGCTAGCCCTCGCTGGCGACACGTCCAGCCTCGATGAAGTCGTCGAGGGTTGATCGCTGGAGCCTGACGTACTTGCCGAGCTTGACGTAGGTAATCCTCCGTTGTGCGATCAGCCGGCGGATGAATCGTTCTCCGGTTCCCAGGTATTCCCCGGCCTGCGCGACGGTCAGCAGCTGATCGTGCTGCTCGTGAGGCAGGCCTTGCGGGCTCGTCCTAGGCATGGACGGCGCCCGGGCGACCTCGCGGGAGCCCTTTCACCGACGGTGCACCGGAGTCACCGAACGGCTGCACCGGGGGCCGGTGAGGGGAGTGTTCGGGCTGCGGGTGAACTGGGCGCTTCATGGCCGGGAGGTTTCGGGTGCTCCATCTGGGGTCTCTTGCAGGCGCACGACCTAGAACGGTGGCCTTGAGACGACGACCCAATGGCGCCCCACAGTCAATTCTTGGATGGCGACACCGTCGAGCAGGCGGTCTCCCACGGCAGGTTCCACCCCAACGGAGCGCCCGCGTCCCTATGACCTCCGTCAGCTTGTAGATCGTGGTGCGCCGAGAGCGGAGCACTGGGGCAGCCTCCTGACGGGTAGGAAGCAGCGGACCGCCGGACGTCGGCCCCCGCAGTCGCTGCGCGCCGCCCATCTCGGCCTCCTCGTCAGTAGCCCCCGTGCGCCGGCATCTGGCGCCGGGTGCCCACCCGGAGAAGGCGCCATTTTCGGAAGTTTGGTGACATCACCGGCGGAAGTCTCGCTGCCTCCGGTTCTCTGGCAGCCCGGGCCCGTCGCCGAGGGTGACGTCTGTCGACTGCCCCGACGGTTGCCGCAGCCTCTGCAGGCCGGCGACGGCTTGGGGCAGCGTCCCGCGGGCATAGCGAATCGAGTCGGTCCGCCGGTCTTAGCGCGGGCACGGACGGCGTCGCGCTCGACGAGGTCCGCACGGCTGGAGGCTTCCAGGGACTGCTCGTTCCGATTGCGGGCGCGGGCACACCGCACGCACGAGTCGCGCTATTGCGAACGGGCCTACGACCCTCGCTGGGTTAGTCATCGATGCCGCCAGCGCCCTGGGATGTCCAGTGCACGCGTCCGGCAGGGGGCGCCGCAGCGAACGGCGCGACGTCACCCCGTCAGCGGACTTCGCAGCGAGCACCCGACTGGCTACGGAGGCGCGTCCTCACCTGAGCGCTTCGCCCGGCCATCTCGACGGTCGAACCGGAGAAGACCACGACCTGACACACCTCATGCATCAAGGACTATGCAATCCATCCTGACGAGTAGACGGCGACGCGGGGTGACAG
This sequence comes from Blastococcus sp. LR1, assembly GCF_020166105.1. GTDB lineage: Bacteria > Actinomycetota > Actinomycetes > Mycobacteriales > Geodermatophilaceae > Blastococcus. The sequence goes on along the minus strand of NZ_JAIUJY010000001.1, from coordinate 660,841 downwards.
GGGTGCGGTCGCCCGGCGATCGGCAAGTCGTGCGGGGTGACACCGGGACAAGGGTTGCCGATCACTTCTCCGCGCAGGGTCGCCGAGCCATCACAGCCAGGAGCCCGACAGGTCTATGCCCGGGAGGACCAAGGAGCGCGTCGCTAAAGTCGACTAGGAGCGCGCGGATTGCGTGGAGCCCGTCGAGTTGCCCGGGAACCGAGGCGTTCGCAGCCATCCGCAGCCCGGCGGGGGTGACGTCAAGAAGGCTCTAGCTGTTGACCACGCCGGCCGCGGTGGCTGGAGCGGCGGAGCACCACCTCGGAATAGGACTTCGGCTGCGTGGGACGCGCCGATCGCGGTCCTGGGTATAAGCGTCGAAACGGCGTGCACAGCCGCGACCCGGCGGCGCCCCGCGAGGCTCGCGAGAAGGGCTCGTGGCTGCTGTCGTGCTCAACGGGCAAGCGACTCCGTCCGGAGGGCGGACGAAGCCGGAACAGACCGTCACTCAGTGAACCGAGGATGCGCGGCTCGCCGACAGTCCAGCGGGGCTTCACGTTCCGGCCCCGGGCCCGGCGGCGCGCCGACCTTCTCACCGAGTCACCAGCACCGCCTGAGGACAGGTATCGACAAGGCGCTCGGACCGGATCATCCTTGAGGTGTGGTTGACAGGCGCGTGCCGAGCCCCGTGCAAAGGGAGGTCACGTGGTACTGCCCCGACCGTGACTGCGAGTACCAGGTTGAGTCAATTGATCAGCCGGAGCCGTGCCCCGATCACCCCTTCGATAAGATGACGCGAAATAAGGCCTGAGCTTTACGCGCTCGGAGCCCCCTGCGCTTACGCTGCCGTTGAGCTGTTGTACCTGGAAATAGTTAGCAGGGTGGCGCCGTACGCCCGGGCGCTCGCGACCGCGGCTCGGTACAGGAAGAGTGCTCCTACCGTGCACAGAACGACGGCGGCTACTGCGTACTCCCAGTGATCGGCCCAAAATCGGGCAACTGCCACCATCCCGGTAAAAAGTAGAATGAAGACCATTGAGCAGTAGAGATCCAGCCTGCTGCGTTGCTCATCATGGCTGAGCCGTAGGGTAAATGGCAGTTTGTCGAAAAGTCATCAACAAGGCTTTCCACCTCCTCCCTGCCAGTCAAGTCTTCGTGATGACGTAGTACATTGCCTAGTCGAGTAGGCATGACATGGGCTATCTTGGGATAGTCCCTGAGCCGCTTCTGTACGCTGACACGGCGCCGAAGCAACTCGGGCGACGCGTAGTCTTTCCAGTCGGTGTGTTCGACGCGCGACTTCCCGTCGTCGTTCAGCGAAGCGCCCCGTCTGAGCGCTAGCGCCTTGGCCTTGAGTGCTGCGATGGTATTTGGGGTCAGAGGTGCCGGCTTCCCGCGATTGAGCAAGTCTTACTGAATCTCTGTGATTCGGGCTTCAGCCGGCAACCACGCCCGCTTGTTCAGCTCCAGGAGCATTCCGTCCAGCCGCCTTCGTCTCCTACGAAAGCGCTCACACCTCCAACCGGCGACGGCCTCAGCAAGGCGGCTAGTGCCCCAATAGCCTTCTAGGATGCGGATCGCCTCGAAAGAGAAGGCTTGTGTCAACATGGTGAGGACGATGATCACTACCACTAGAAGAATCAACGCGCCGATGCTCATCTTGCCTAATGTCTGGAACGTCTGCGAGATCGCGCTACCAGGGCTTAGTGAACGCTCGGCGCCGTCCAAAACAGACCCAAGTTGAAACATGAACGCAAACAGCAGCGTCAAGGCTGCTGAGGGTAGCCATGCGCTCAATGCCAGTTGATTCAAGATGCGCGCCAGGAGCTGCGAAAGCGTCTCCGTTGCCGAACTCGCAGCCTGGGAGGCTGCACCCTTCGGGTCTTCCGCCATCCCGGCAGTTTGGCGCTGCAGTGGAGCCGGTGCGGGGAGGCGCGGGTTGTTCGCGTGCCGCCCTAACGCCTGACGACGCCTTCCGTGTAACGGGTGACAATCTGAGCACGCTCCGCATACCAAGATCACCGCTAGCCCGCTTTGTCAGCAGGCTTACGCCAATTCGCCTGATGGACCGAACCGTCCCTGAGTGGGCCGCTCAGGGACAGTGGGCCGGCCTATAAGGCACCAGTCCCGCCGACAGCTAATGCGGGCGGCCCTCATCCGTCGGCGTCCCGAAGACTCTGCAGGCAGCACAGCGTCACCGGGCGCGGCAGGTCCGAGACGATGACAGCAGCGGGGCCAGCGCCCAGCACGGTGAAGGTGCCGTCGCCACTCATCGTCTCAGCACGCGCTAGGAGGACTCAGTCCAGCTTGGGGTGGCGACGTGAGCTTCGCTCGACCTGCACCTGGAGCCACTCGGCGGCCTTCTCGACCGTGCGATCGGTCCAGGCGCTCACGGCGACGGGCATGACGAACGCTTCGGCCTCGATGTCCGTGATGTCGAGGAGATCGTGGCCGTTAAGCTCGAGGAACACAACCGTGGCCAGCCAGGCGGTTCACAGGTTGCCGTCCTGAAAGCACTGCGTACTGGCAATGCCGTGCAGCAGGGCTGCAGCCTTGTCAACTCGGCGAGGGAAAGAGTCCTCGTCGCCGAAGCCCGCCTGGCAGCGGGCAACCGCGCTCTCCAGCGTCGCGCGGTCGATGACCGGGACAGCCCCGGCTGCTAGATCGTGCAGCTCGATTTTCGGTCGACGTCGAGATAGACGGTCACCCGCCGAGGCGGTGGAGCAAGCTGGCCCAGCGCGCAGAAGCGCGCTCACCGGCCGTGCGAACCTCGTCCGTTGTCGCAACCCGATCCGCGACGACGGCCTCGGCAGCGTCAGCGGCCTCCGGCGGCGTGCTCTCGGCGGCGCGACCGCGCTGGACACGATGCACCTTCTGTGGGTGCCGGTCCTTCGCGGTGACGAACCGGTGCCTGGGCGCCATGCCACGATTGTACGGCTGGTTGACCATGGTCAACCAGGCAGCGCGCCTCATACGGGTGACCCGGAGTTCGCCGCTAGAAGACGGAGGGCGGCATCAGGGACACCCAGACGCGCTCACGGCGGGGCCAGGTCGCGTCGCCCTACGGTCTGAGAGATTCTCAGCGAGGTCCTCGCTCAAGCTGGCGTCGACACGGCCAGACGGTAGGGCGCGAACTCAAGCAGGCTTTACAACTTCGGCGACGCACGTTGGACAGACGGGGTCGACCGTGCCGGTTGTTAGGTCCTCCACCTGCACGCTGCCTCGCTCGGTGGTGACGAGGCGCCCGCACAGCGACGTCGTGAACGCCCCGGGGGCGCTGTCGGGTGTCACCACGTGCCGGTCTCCCGCCGAGCCGCTACGGGCAGTCAACCAGAAGTCGTAAGCCATGGCGGGCGGTTTATCAGCCGGTGACGACATTTCCACGCCACGCGACCACCCAAGTAGGCGTCGGGCACTGCGCCAGCCGCCTGTCCCATGGAGGGCTGCAGGGGCAGTGCAAGACGTGTGACGGCCCGTGATCTTGAAGGCTCCAGTAGCACTTGGAGGGAGTGCCAGAGGGGAACGCGCGGGCGTTTCCGAGAGGACTCGACAGCTAGCTCACGGGTAGCTCACAACCATGTGCGCCGGTGGGTGCACCCGGCTTAGATTCATGTGCCCGGTTGCCTCGGACACCCGGATCCGCGCCTGGGGAAGCGTCGCCGGCCCGCGGCCGTCACCGGTCAGCACGGTGATGACGGTGAGGTCACCGCGCTTGAGATGGTCGACCTCACCCTGCAGAGACCAGCGCGGTCGGTCGACTTGCACAACCATGGAGTACTCGCCGGGCGGCAGGCCGGTCACGATGCCGTCGGCGGTCCAGGCGTCGCTGTCCATCTTGATGCTGCGGGCGATACCTATCACCTGCCCGCGCTCGTCGAGGACGGGCACAGGGAGGTCGAAGTCGATCGCGTCAGGCTCGACCAGCTGGCCGAGGTCGGAGACGACGTTCATTGGGATCAGGACGCCTTCCCAACGTAGGCCGTCGACGCCGGCGCGGTCCTCGACGGCGGCGCGAGGGATACCCCAGGTGTCGCCGACCTTCCGGCCTGTCAGGCTGCCGCGCTGGACGAGCTCGAGGGCGGACTGCCGCTTGATGCCGAGCAGCTCCGCGGCCTGCGGCACCGACACGAGCTCGGGGACTGGCTGCAGCCTGGACCGCCGGAGGAACTCCTCCTGCGGCATGGCATCGACGGCGAAGGCGGTGTGGCCCTCGGCGGTGACCAGGGCCAGGCCGGCCGAGGTGGCCTGCGGACGTTCTCGGCGGGCACGGGGAAGATCAGCTTCACCCGCCCGTCGGCTGTGCGGCCCACCGAGCCGCCGAACGGCTCGATCAGGTCCATGAGCGGGTCGACGACGGCACCGATGTCGTCGTCGCTGATCGGCAGGCGCGCGTCGAGCTCGACGTGCACGTTGTAGTTCTCAACGGCGTGCCTCCTGATGGTCGTGACTCGTGGCAGGGGTAATGTCGACGAGTCCGCCAGTACGCTCGAATGTCGGCCGAACGCATGGGGCGCTGACGATTCGTGCCGACGTCCCCATGCGCAGGTCGAGGTCCTGCTAGCTGATGACGACGACCTTTTTACCGGTGATCGTCCCAGTGAAGGCGATGGACGTGTTGTAGAACCTGTTGTTGTTGCACACCTGCTGTGTGGAGGTTCCACTGGTCCAGCAGATGCCCTGCACCGTGTGATACCTAGTGGACAGCGTGCCCCGATAAGTCCAGCTACCGTAGTAGGTTCCTGGGCTCGTGAAACCGATCTGGGCGTAGGGAATCCGACTAGGTTGCCAGCAGACGTCGTTGGAACCGCAAGGGTTGCTGATGGCGTAGGCCTCGATCGTCCCGGTCGCACGTGACTTCTTGTTCGGAATTGCAGTGACGGAGACGACAGCACCCGTATCCGAATCCAGAAGGACCTCGCTGTGGTTTGCGCCGTTGAGGGAGCCTGTTGTCACGTCGACAGTCGCGGTCGAGGCGGCACCTTCGCTCGGGCCGGCGAGCGCGCTGTTTCCTCCTGTCACAACCAGGCCGGCGACCAGAGTGCTGATGAGTAGTGCCTTCTTGGCCGCGCGGAGCACGTTCAGTTTCATGGAAATCCCTTCACCGGAGTCGGCCTCAGGGAAGGACGGCACGTTGGCGCCGCCCAGAGGTGGCCGTTGATTCGACGACCTTGGCAGTCACAGGGCGTACACGCAAGACTCCCCAGAGCCTTGCGCCGATAGTCACCGCGTGTCTTCGACCTCGGCGTGCCTCCCCAATCTGAGTGGCGTCCAGATGTGGCTCAAGATCTCGCGCCGGGCGATTCGGCAGCACATGGGATAACAAAAGGAATCCCATGCGCTGACCGCTAGGCTGCCTGCGTGCCGGTGGAGTGGAACGAACTGCGGCTGATGTGGCCGCCGGAGCTGTTCCGCCGAGAGGCCGAGGCACTCCTGCAGTCCGGGGCCCAGGACGAAGAGACCGTCGGCTGGCTGCTGGACGAGGCGTTCCACGGCGGCCGCGCCCTGCAGCTCTACCGGGAGTACGCCCAATGGGAGCGCGCCACGCAGATGGCGGCGGTCGCCGGGGCGGTGACCGCCATAGGGACCGGGGACCGGCCGGCGCCCTACGTCTCCCCACAGGCGCAGCTGTTCGACGCCATCGTGCGCGCAGCCGAGGATTTTCCCCGGTGGGAGCGCAAGAGGCTCTACTCCGAGCGGCGCAACCCGTCCGCGCCGCGCCGATGGTCGATGGCTGACCTCAAGGTCGTGGTGGTCCGCGCCCTGCGGGACATGGACGGCACCGGGTACTTCGAGGACGCCTTCGGCAGCCGCTGCCCGGACCGCTGGGACAACCCCGACGCTCGAGGGCAGCAGCTGCTCGGTGATGCCGTCGACCAGCACGACGAGCGCCTGTGGCCGCTGAGCTACGCCGCTGACGGACTGAGCAGCATCGAAGACGAGTGGGGCGATGAGCTCTTCCTCGACCTGATCGAGGCGCTGCACGACCAGGTAGCCCGACCCCGCCGTCGGTACTGGCACGGGTTCCACGCCGAGCACGACTACGACACCTTCAGCCGCTCCGCCGGCCAGGCGGTCTACCGCTGGCGAATCAACGAGCTGCTCGCCCGGTCGGAGGTGAACCTGCGGCTGGCCGGGTCCGGCCCGGACGCCGGCTACCTGGTGCAGGTGACCGGCGACCCGCGCGACGAGCTGCTGGAACAGGCTCTGACCACGCCCGATGCCACCGACCGCAGCGAGGTGCAGCACGCCGTGACGCTGTACCGGGCCCGCGGCGCGACCCGGGAGGACAAGCGAAGCGCGGTCGTCGCCCTGGCCCGGGTGCTCGAGCACCGGCGACCACTGCTCAAGGACACGCTGCCGCGCAAAGATGAAGGCGCGCTGTTCCAGATCGCCAACGAGTTCGACCTGCGGCACCGCCGTCCCGGCCAGCGCGGCGACTACGGCGAGGCGTTCCTGGACTGGCTGTTCTGGTGGTACCTGGCCACCATCGACCTCACCAACCGGCTCCTCGACGAGCAGAACGGCAGCCGGTGACCCTCCTGCCGGCCGATCCTGCAGCCGACCGGAACCCGGCCCTGCAGCTGCTCAATGACGTACGCCTGAGCGACGCCGAGGCCGCCTACGTCGCCGCCGCCCGCGCGGCCAACACAGTCCGCGGCTACCGGGCCGACTGGGCCGAGCTCAGCGCCTGGTGCGCCAACGCCGTGGTGGAGCCGCTGCCGGCCGCGCCAGCGATGATCACCGGCTACCTCACCTCCCTGACCGCCCGGGGTCTGAAGGTGGGCACGATGAGCCGGCGCCTGTCGGCGATCCGCTTCACCCATCGGCTGCGTGACCTGCCCGACCCGACCACCAACGCCCGGGTGGTCGCCGTGTGGGAGGGCATCCGCCGCACCCACGGCGCACCTTCGGCTCAGGCCGCTCCGCTCATGCGCCCGAGCTCTTCGACGTCGTCGACGCCTGCCCGATCATCCGCACCTGGCGCACCCCCGGCCGCGACGAGGAAGTCGATTTGGCCGGGGTCCGGGACCGCGCGTTGCTGCTCGTCGGCTTCGTGGGCGCGCTTCGGCGCAGCGAGCTGGCCGCGCTCACCGCCGCCGACGTGGCCGCGCACGACAACGGTCTGGTGCTGACCCTGCCCCGGTCGAAGACCAACCAGACCGGACAAACCGCCGAGCTGGTCGTCCTCCCCCGAGCCGGCAACCCGGCCCGTTGCCCGGTTGTCGCCCTGCGCCGCTGGCTGCAGCTGTCTGGTATCACCGAGGGGCTGGTCTTCCGCCCCGTGAGCAAAGGCAACACCGTCCTGCACCGCGGCCTGCATCCGGAAACGGTGAACAACCTGGTCCAGCAGGCGATCGCCCGCGGCGGCACGGACCCCACGCGGTTCAGCGCGCACAGCCTGCGGGCCGGCTTTGTTACCTACGCCCACCTGCGTGGCGCCAGCGACCGCGCCATCGCCCACCAGACCCGCCACCGGTCGCTGGCCACCATCGGCACCTATGTGCGGATCCAGCAGCCCTGGGTCGACAACGCCGCAACAGGTCTGGGTCTCTGAGCGTCGGCCCCTGCTCGAGCATTCTCGAGGTGACCCCTGCTGCCCGGCGACCGACTCACAGAACGCGCAGCTGAGGGCGGGTATCGGGTTGTCCGAGCAGCTGGCGGACCCGCGGGAGGGTGAATTTCAGCTCCTTGGCGAGGGCCGGGGTGGTGAGCCCGTGCTTCTGCGCCAGGTCGAAGGCCTTCGTGAGCAGGGTCGGCAGCTCCCCGGGGAAGCCGTGCACGTCGTTCGGCGGGAAGAGACCGAGGTTGCGCATCTGGTTGAGCCGCTGAAATGCGCGGCGGTAGGTGGCGTCGGAGATGCTGCCGACCTCATGGCAGCGGTAGATCAGGCTCTCCACGGCGACTCCCCACTCTTGGCCCAGTCGCTCGAGCAGATGAAGGTCTAGCCGGGCGGGCAGGCGAGGCACGATCGTCTCGGCTGGGGTGAGCAGCTCGGCGGCGAAGCGGTCGGCTTCCTTCTCCTGCAGCGGGTCCCCGGGGGCCGTGTCGGGGTGCAGCATCAGGTGTCCGAGCTCGTGTGCGGCGGTGAACCGATGCCGGTAGACGTCGGTGGACCGGTCGGGGGTGAGCACGATGATCGGGCGCGGCAGGTGGGAGGTGGAGAACGCGTCGATGGTCTTTGTTTCCCGCTCCGTGAAGGGCAGGAAGGTGACGATCAGCCCGTGGCGTTCCAGGGTGTGGATCAGGTGTGGGATGGGTCCATCCCCCAAGGCCCACTGCTGGCGGACCGCGGCCGCGGCTGCGGCCGGGTCACCGCTGTAGGGGCTGGGCTGAACGTCGCCCGGGGCAAAGCCCGGGAGGTCGACCGGTGGGAACTGGACCCGCTTCTCCAAGGCGTGTGCCAGTTCCCCGAGCTGTTCGGTGAACACGACTGCCTTGTGGCGGAGCGCTGCCGGAGTGGAGCGCAGGCTGCGGAAGTGGGCATGGGAAGCGTCCAGTCGCACCGCGCGTCGCCCGGCGGCGAAGAACGCCGGCGGGACGTCCAGGAGCGTGGCCAGGCGGGTGATGTGGTCAGGGCGGGGGGCGGTGACCCCGGCTTCCCATTGGCCGACCGCGGCCGCCGATACCCCGACGGCGTCGGCGATCGCCCGTTTGGTCAGCTCGGCCAGGTAGCGGGCCTGCCGCAGCCGGTAGGGGTCGAAGGCGGCGGCGATCGCCGAGAGCAGTTCCGTGCCGTCAGGAGCGCCAGGGCCAAGGTCGCCAGGGCCGGGCTCGCCGTCGGGGAGGGAGAACAGGTGCGGGGGGTTCACGGCCGAGCCTCATCACCCGTGTCGCCCTGTGCGTCCTTGCCGGTGTCCTCGCCGGGCTCGGTGGTCGGCTCGCCGGCCAGGGGGTGTCGGGGCTGCAGGTCGAACCCGGTGTTCAGGGGTGCGTCGTCGAACCGGGGGCCGCGGTTGGCCGGGTCGGCGCCGCCGGTACCGGGGACGGCCCGCGGGCCTGGGGCCGCGTCGCTGCTGGGTCGGGTGGCGGCCAGCAGGTGCGTCAAGGGGTGCCAGGACGCCCAGCTGACCGTGCCGTCGTCGAGCAGGGATGCCTCGCCCCAGCCCAGCTCGAAGATGCCGGTGGAGTTGCTGGCGTAACCGATGGTGATGACCCGGGCCAGGTTGCGCAGTTGGGCCTCGACCTCCCGGCGCTCGGCGCTCTGGGCGAGCAGTTCTTCGTCGCTGACCGCGGCGTCCTCGAGGGACAGCTGGTCGTCCTCGCCGGGAGCGACGGTGAGCATGCCGCGGCGGATGGTGGAGGCGCGCGCGAGGGGCAGCTGGGCGTTGTCGTGCCGCACTCGCTGGTCGGAGGAGAACCGCCAAGGGAACAGGATGGTGTTGCCGGCATCGAGCCGGACCAGGTCGAACGCGGCGCCGGCGGGGTGGATGAGGTCCATTCCGGGGATGTCGGCGTCGCGCAGGTGGTCGACCAGGCACTCGTACTGGCGGTTCTTCAGCGTGTGCCCGTAGGGGTCCTGGCGGGTGGTGCCGCTGACGAACTGTGCCGCCACGGAGTCATCGTGGGCGTGCCGGATAGCTGCCACGACGGCGCCCTGCACGGCCGGGGCCGAAGAATTAAACAGCTCATGGGCCCACGCGGAGACAGTCACTGCCACACTCCAGCTTCAGCCGACTCCCCTACGGACCCGGTCAGCTTCAGTTTTGCACAGATGATGCGCACGAGGCTATTGCCATGGGGCGTGTTGCGGTGACCGGGGCGCCGATCGAAGCGAGACGAGACAACCAGGAGCTAGCGCGCTGGGTAGACCACTGCGTCCTGCTCAAATTGGTCGAGGTCGAGCTTGTAGACGTTGCGCAGTCGAAGGGGTGCAAAGGGGTCCGGGTCCAGGTTGCGCCGGAGGTTCTTCACCAGTCCGGCGTCGGCAAGTTCCCGTACCCCCGCGCTGCGAGTGTCTTCGGACAGGTCGTAGCGGCGCTTGGCCATCCCCGGGCTGAACCACAGCTCCTTAGCTCCTGCACTCGCCGGAGTACCGGGAGACCTATGCCGCGGACCTGAAGAAGATGTTGCCCCGCATCCCCTTCGCGGCCAACTTTCGCGCCTTCGCCGACGCGGGCAAGCGGCTGGCCGAGCTGCACCTGGGGTACGAGTCCGTCGAGCCGTACCCGCTGGAGGGCCGCGACGTCTCCGGTCCCGGTGGCGAGGCGGACTACGCATTCTTCGCCGTCCGGGACAAGAAGATGAGCTTCGGCAGGCCCACTCCGGAGCAGAAGGCCGAAGGAGCGCGCGGCGACAAGTCGGTTATCCACTACAACGACCGGATCACCCTCCGCGGCGTCCCGGCCGAGGCGTACCGCTACAAGTTGGGCAGCCGCTCGGCCATCGAGTGGATCATCGACCGCTACTAAATGGAGACCGACAAGGCTTCGGGCATTGTCAGCGACCCCAACGACTGGTCCCGCGAAGTGGGCGATCCGCGCTACATTCTTGACCTGCTGGCAGGCATCGTCACCGTCTCCTTGGAGACGATTAGGTCGGTGGACTCCCTGCCCGCGCTTGATGTCCGCCACGACACGTGAACGACACGGGACGGTCAGGCCGCGATCACGGTGCGCCGGCCGCTCCCGATGCGTGACAGGCCAGCCACGAGATGACACTTGGCGGTCCATACGCAGCGTGGCTGGTGGGTTGGCGGCCCGTGCCCCTGCAGCTGCACGAAGCTGCACGACGTCGAGGTCATTCACAGCCGGGGCGTGCCTTATCCGTGCCTTAAGCATCGGCCAGAGCCGGTGATCAGCGGTCAGCAGGGGGCAGCACCGTTAAGGCACGGGAGCGGCGCAAGGCCGCGCTGAGCTGCGCAGACGGACATACAGGCTGGTCAGTACGTGGAGCGGGTGACCGGGATCGAACCGGCATGGCCAGCTTGGAAGGCTGGGGCTCTACCATTGAGCTACACCCGCGGAACGCCCCGCCTGCCGATGGAGATCGGCAGGCCGGAGTTCGCGTCGAGGGTAGCGCCTCCCGGGAACGCCGAGTCCGCCGCGTCGGTGACCGCACTCGGCAAGTCGTACTTACGGCTGATCACCTGCGCCGTTCCGGCTCGTACGGTGACCGGCGTGCATGCGCTGCTGCGCTCGGTGTGGTCCGAGCCCCGGCCACCGGACCCGCCGTCGCGCGCCTGGTGGGACGTGGCCCTGGTCGCCCTGGCCCCGGCCGCCGCGGTGCTGGAAGGCGTGCTCCGCGTCGACCTGCCCTTCTCCTGGCTGCAGGTCGCCGTCCTCTGCGCGCTCGTGCCGCTGCTGCTCTGGCGCCGGACGCACCCACTGCTCGTCCTCGTCGGCTGGTTCCTCGCGCTGGACGTGCTCGCGGTCGTCACCGGCGACGAGAACGGTCTGTACTCGGCCGTCGTCGGCCTCGTGCTGCCCTATGCCGTCGTCCGCTGGGGGTCCGGGCGCGAGGCACTCGGCGGGCTGGCGTTCCTCCTCGTCAGCGCAGTCGTGTCGATGCTCGCGGGCACGACATCCACGGGGGACGCCATCGGTGGGTCCGCCATCCTGCTCACGGCCCTGGCGCTGGGGTCGGCTGCCCGCTCACGTGCGAGGGCCCGGGCGCGCGAGCTCGACCAGGTCGCGGCGCGGGAGCGCGAGGGCCTGGCCCGCGACCTGCACGACACCGTCGCCCACCACGTCTCGGCGATCGCCATCCGCGCGCAGGCCGGCCTGGCCACCGCGACCGCCCGCCCGGAGGCCGCGGCCGAGGCGCTGCGGCTGATCGAGGCCGAGGCGGCCAGCACGCTGGCCGAGATGCGCAGCATGGTGCGGACGCTGCGCCGCGACGACCCCGCCGAGCTCTCGCCCACCCCCGGGCTGGCCGACCTGCACCGGCTGGCGACCGCGGACGGGCCGGTCGTGGACGTCGAGGTGGTCGGTGACGCGGACGCCGTCTCTCCCTCGGTGGCTGCCGCCGGCTACCGGCTGGCGCAGGAGTCGGTCACCAACGCCCGCCGGCACGCCCGTCGCGTGACCCGCATCGAGGTGCGCGTCGTCGTCGACGAGGACTCCGTGCACCTGCGGGTCGGGGACGACGGCGACAGCGCCCGTCCGGCCCCGCCCGGCTTCGGCCTCCGCGGCATGGCCGAGCGCGCCTCCCTGCTCGGCGGCACGTTCCAGGCCGGTCCGGACGCCCACTCCGGCTGGACTGTCACCGCTGTGCTGCCCCGGCGGGGGCCGGCATGACCGTCCGGGTGGTGGTCGCCGACGACCAGGAGATCGTGCGGACCGGGCTGCGGATGATCCTCGACGCCCAGCCCGGCATCGAGGTGGTCGGCGAGGCCGCCGACGGCGAGGAGGCCGTCCAGCTCGCCCGCCGGCTGCGTCCCGACGTCTGCCTGCTCGACATCCGCATGCCCGGGACCGACGGGCTCGAGGCCACCCGCCGGCTCGCCGGGCCCGACGCCGCGGAACCGATCGCCGTCGTCGTCATCACCACGTTCGACCTGGACGAGTACGTCTACGCCGCCCTGCGTGCCGGGGCCCGGGGCTTCCTGCTCAAGGACGCCGGCCCCGATCTGCTGGCCCAGGCGGTGCACGCCGCCGCCCGGGGGGACGCCCTGATCGCTCCGAGCGTCACCGCCCGGCTGCTCGACACCTTCGCCGGCACGGCGCCGTCCCCTCCAGCGGCGCAGCCCGTCGTCCCGTTGACCGACCGGGAGGAGGAGGTCCTGGCCGCCGTGGCACGGGGCCGCTCGAACGACGAGATCGCCCGGGAGCTGCACGTCACGCTGAGCACGGTGAAGACCCACGTCGGCAGCCTCATGGCCAAGCTCGGCGTCCGGAACCGCGTGGAGCTGGCCATCTGGGCGTACGACACCCGCCGCGTGGCGCCGGGCCGGTAGCCGGCTCATACCTTGGGACGAGTGCGGGTCCGGCCTTTCGCCCGATGACCGGCGTTCTGCCGTCCCCGACGATCGCTGCATGACCGCAACAGCGCCCGGAACGTCCCGCGCCCGGTGGCTGGCGCCAGCCGCCCTCATCGTCCTGGCCCTCGTGCCGGTCGCGGCCGGTGCTGCCCGGCTGGTCGAGCTGTCCGGCGGCGCAGTGGCGCTCCCCGAGCAGCCGCGGTCGGCAGCTGCGCCCGTGCCTCTCGTGGTGCACATCCTCAGCGCGCTCGTCTTCACGGTGGTGGGCGCGTTCCAGTTCGTGCCCGGCACCCGCGGTCGGCGGCCACGCTGGCACCGGCTCACCGGTCGGATCGCCGCGCCGGCGGGTCTGGTCGCAGCGCTCAGCGGGCTCTGGCTGACCGTCGTCATCATCGGGACCGACAGCGGCCTGCTCTCGCTGTTCCGCGCGGCCGCCGGGATCGGGATGGCCGGATCGCTGGTCCTGGGCGTGGCCGCCGTCCTGCGGCGGGACCTCGCCCGGCACCGCGCCTGGATGCTGCGCGGCTACGCACTGGGCCTGGGCGCCGGGACGCAGGTGATCACGGCCGGCGTCTGGCTCGCGGTGGTGGGGGGGACCGGCTCGGCCACCGAGGCCTGGCCCATGGGTGCCGGCTGGCTGATCAACCTGGCGGTCGCCGAGTGGCTCATCCGCCGCCGGGCGGTCGTGCGTGCGCGTCGATCTCCGTCGGCGCCCGCCGCTACGGTCGGGGTGTGACCGACACCACTTGGCTGGACGCCACCGCGCAGGCAGCTCTCGTCCGGACCGGCGAGGCCACGCCGGCGGAACTCGTCGAGGCGGCGATCGAGCGCATCCAACGGGTCAACCCCCAGCTGGACGCTGTGCTGCGCGAGCGCTTCGACGCCGCCCGCGCGGAAGCCCGCGGCGAGCTCCCGGACGGCCCGTTCCGCGGGGTTCCGCTGCTGCTCAAGGACCTCGGCTGCCACGTCGCCGGCGAAGAGACCCACTACGGCACGTCGTTCCTGCGGGACGCCGGCGTCCGGTGGCCGAACGACAGCTATCTCGCGCAGCGGTTCCGGGCGGCGGGCTTCGTCGTCCTCGGCCGGACGAACGTGCCGGAGTTCGGCACCACGATCACCACGGAGCCGGCCGCGAACCCGCCGGCCCGCAACCCCTACGACACCAGCCGCTCGACCGGGGGCTCCAGCGGCGGTTCGGCAGCCGCGGTGGCCGCCGGTCTGGTCCCTCTGGCCCACGCGAACGACGGCGGGGGATCGATCCGCATCCCTGCCGCGGAGTGCGGGCTGGTCGGACTGAAGCCGACCAGGGCCCGGGTCAGCCAGGGCCCCGACGTGGGGGAGGGCTGGGCCGGCGCCACGATCGACGGCGTCCTCACCCGGTCCGTACGCGACACCGCCGCCGTCCTGGACCTCATCGCCGGGCCGATGCCCGGCGACCCCTACGCCGCTCCGCCGCTGCCGCGGCCGCTCGCGGCGGAGGTGGGTGCGCCCGTCGGCCGGCTGCGCGTCGGCCTGCTGGACGCCGCCCCGGGTGAGCAGTACCTCGACGACCCGGCCTGCCGGGAAGCGGTGGCGCAGGCCGGCCGGCTGCTGGAGGGCATCGGCTGCGATGTCGCTCCGGGAGCGCCGGAGGCCATGTTCGAGCCGCTCTTCCCGCGGTTCTTCACCACCACCATCGCGGCCGACATCGCCCTCACCCTCTCCGCCCTCGAGCGCTCGGCGCTGGGCCGGCCGGTCGAGGACTCCGAGCTCGAGCCCCGCAACGCCCTGTACCGCGCCGTCGGGCGGAAGCTCTCCGCCGAGGACTACGTCGGCGCGCGTGCATGGCTCGGGGCGTGGACCAGGCGGATGGCCGGCTGGTGGGCTACGCCCGAGCTCGGCGGGCAGGGGTTCGACCTCCTGGTGACGCCGACGATCGCCGCGCGGCCGCCCGAGCTGGGCTGGCTCACCGCGGGCGGCGACAAGGAGGAGGGACGTCGGATCAACAGCCTGATGCCCTACACCTCGCAGTTCAACGTCACCGGTCAGCCGGCGATCAGCCTGCCGCTGCACCTGACCGACGACGGTCTCCCCATCGGCGTCCAGCTCGTCGCGGCCAACGGGCGCGAAGACGTGCTGGTGAGGGTCGCGGCGGCTCTGGAGGAGGCAGCGCCGTGGGCCGGTCGCCGGCCCGGGGTCTCGGCGTGAGCAGGGCGGACGGGGACGCGCGCACGGGGCCGCTCGGCCGACGCGCCTAGACTCACGCTCGCTACGGGGTGTAGCGCAGCTTGGTAGCGCACCTGCTTTGGGAGCAGGGGGCCGCAGGTTCAAATCCTGTCACCCCGACCGCAGGCGCTGAGGGCGGCGCATCCCGCCCCCGCGCCCGTGCCTCCGCCGTCCGTAGACTCGGGGGTCGACCGGCGCCGTCGGAGCACTCTGGCGCCCCATCCGCTGTCTTACCGAGGAGCACTGCCGCTGTGAAGAGCACCATCGAGGAACTGGGCCCCACGCGGGTCCGGATTGCGATCGAGGCGGCTTGGGGGGACCTGGACCACGCCTTCGGTGAGGTCTACAAGGAGCTGGGCAAGCAGGTCCGCGTCCCCGGCTTCCGCCCCGGCAAGGTGCCGCACCGCGTCCTCGACCAGCGCATCGGCCGCCCCGTCGTCCTGGAGCAGGTCGTCCAGCACGCCATCCCGGAGATCTACTCCGAGGTCGTCCGCGAGAACCAGGTCCGCGTCCTCGGCCAGCCCGAGGTCGAGGTGACCCGGCTCGACGACAACGAGTCCCTCGCCTTCACCGCCGAGGTCGACGTCGCCCCGCAGCTGACGCTGCCGGAGCTCGAGAGCATCGCCGTGACCGTCGACGACGTCGAGGTCACCGACGAGGAGATCGACCAGCAGATCACCGTCACCCGCGAGCGCTTCGGCATGCTCCAGGCCGTCGAGCGCCCGGCCCAGCAGGGCGACTTCGTCTCGATCGACCTCGAGGCCAAGCTCAACGGCGAGATCCTGGAGGACGGCTCCACCACGGGCATGTCCTACGAGATCGGCTCCGGGAACCTCATGGAGGGCCTGGACGACGCCGTCGTCGGCCTGTCCGCCGACGAGTCGAAGACCTTCCAGACCGCCCTCCTCTCCGGCCCGAACGCCGGCGAGCAGGCCGACGTCACCGTGACGGTGCGCTCGGTCAAGGAGAAGGAGCTGCCGGAGCTGGACGACGAGTTCGCCCAGACCTCCAGCGAGTTCGACACCCTCGCCGAGCTCCGCGAGGACGTCCGCACCCGCCTGGCCCGCACCAAGGTGATCCAGCAGGGCGCGCAGGCCCGCGACAAGATCGTCGAGCAGCTGCTCGAGACCGTCGAGGTGCCGATGCCGGAGAACCTCGTCGAGCGCGAGATCGAGTGGCGCAACCGCTCCTTCGAGAACGAGCTGCGCCAGGCCGGCATGGACTGGGACGCCTTCCTCCAGATGACCGGCGCCGAGAGCCGTGAGGCCTACGACGCCGACCAGAAGAAGACGGTCGAGGAGGCGGTCAAGACCCAGTTCATCCTGGACGCGATCGCCGACGCCCGTGAGGTCACCGTCGACAACGACGACCTGTCGGCGCAGATCATGGCGCAGGCGCAGCGCAACCGGATGAGCCCGGAGCAGTACGCGCAGCAGCTGCAGCAGTCGAACAACATCGCCGAGTTCGTCGCCGACGTGCGCCGGACCAAGACGCTGGCCCAGCTGCTCGAGCAGGCGACGATCACCGACGCCTCGGGCAACAAGGTCGACCTCGAGGCCATGCGGCCCAAGACGATCCAGGCGCCCGCCGCCGAGGACGCCGAGACCGCCGAGGACGAGGCTCCCGCCGAGGAGACCGAGAACGCCTGATCAGCCCCCGGCCGATCGTCGACGCCGTCCTTCCCCGGCAGGGGAGGGGCGGCGTCGCTCGTTTTCCTGGGCCCTTCGCTGCGCCGACGGCGAACACCGCCCTGTTCGGGACTGAGTCGTCGGAGGTCCGCGTTAGGGTCGACAGGACTCAGGCGATCGCCGGGGGGTACCTCTCCCCGGTGGGCCGTTCGAAGCCCGCACCACCCACCGAGACCGACTGCTCAGACAGTTCTACGGAGGTCACCGCACCCGTGAGCATTACCGACCCCACCCTGGCGAGCGCGCCGATGATGCGCGGCGCCGGCGGCATGATGAACCTCGGCGACTCGGTCTACGAGCGACTGCTGCGTGAGCGGATCATCTTCCTGGGCACCCAGGTGGACGACGTCATCGCCAACCAGCTCGTCGCCCAGATGCTGCTGCTCTCCGCCGAGGACCCCAAGGCAGACATCCACCTCTACATCAACTCGCCCGGCGGCTCGGTCACCGCGGGCATGGCGATCTACGACACGATGCAGTTCATCGACTGCGACGTCGCCACCTACGGCATGGGCCTGGCCGCCTCCATGGGCCAGTTCCTGCTCACCGCCGGCACCAAGGGCAAGCGCTACGCCCTGCCGCACGCGCGGATCTTGATGCACCAGCCCTCGGCCGGCGTCGGCGGCACCGCCTCCGACATCGCCATCCAGGCCGACCTGTTCCGGCGGACCAAGCAGGAGCTGTCGGAGCTGCAGGCGGAGCTCACCGGGCAGACCGTCGAGCGGATCCTCGAGGACTCCGACCGCGACCGCTGGTTCACCGCGCAGCAGGCGCTCGAGTACGGCTTCGTCGACCACGTGGTGAGCAGGGCGGCCATGACCGACAGCGCCAACCCGGTCAGCGACAACTGAGGCCTGAGGACAAACAGATGAGCTTCGAGATGCCCTCCAGCCGCTACATCCTGCCCTCCTTCGTGGAGCGCACGAGCTACGGCATGAAGGAGTCCAACCCCTACAACAAGCTCTTCGAGGAGCGCATCATCTTCCTCGGGGTGCAGGTCGACGACGCGTCGGCGAACGACGTGATGGCGCAGCTCATCACGCTCGAGTCGGCCGACCCGGACCGCGACATCACCATCTACATCAACTCGCCCGGTGGCTCCTTCACCTCGCTGATGGCCATCTACGACACGATGATGTTCGTCCGCCCGGACATCCAGACCGTCTGCATGGGCCAGGCGGCCTCCGCCGCCGCCGTCCTGCTCGCGGCCGGGACGCCCGGCAAGCGCCTGGCGCTGCCGTACTCCCGCGTGCTGATCCACCAGCCCTCGGGCGAGGCCGGCGGCCAGGTCTCCGACCTGGAGATCCACGCCGCGGAGATCGAGCGGGTGCGCATGCAGATGGAGGAGATCCTCGCGCGGCACACCGGCCGGACGAAGGAGCAGGTCCGCAAGGACATCGACCGCGACAAGATCCTCACGGCCGAGGAGGCCAAGGAGTACGGGATCGTCGACCAGGTGATCCAGAGCAGGAAGCTCAACGCTCTTCCCCCGGTCTGATCTTTCGGTACGGGCCGAGGGCGCGCGTGACGCGTGCTCGGCCCGTACCGTCGGGGGTCCGGGGGCTGCGAGACAGAAGAGGGACGGCCGGGACGAACCCGGGTGAGTCATTGCCCGAGCTCGTGGACGGCGGCAGGTACGTTCGGCGAACGCCCGAACCCCGGACCACAGCGCCGGGAGGAGAGCCTCGCGGGGCAGCCTGTCAGCGAGGTCGAGCAGGGGCACGACAAGCAGCACACATCCAACCGCAGGTACCTGGCACCAGGACCAGCGCTTCTCAGGTGGAGGTCAGCAGGTGGCACGAATCGGTGAGAGCGGTGATCTGCTCAAGTGCTCGTTCTGCGGGAAGAGTCAGAAGCAGGTCAAGAAGCTCATCGCGGGCCCCGGGGTCTACATCTGCGACGAGTGCATCGACCTCTGCAACGAGATCATCGAGGAAGAGCTCTCGGAGTCGTCGGACCTCAAGTTCGACGAGCTGCCGAAGCCCAAGGAGATCCACGACTTCCTCGACCAGTACGTCATCGGCCAGGACAAGGCCAAGCGGACGCTCTCGGTCGCGGTCTACAACCACTACAAGCGGATCCAGGCCGGCGGTGCCGGCTCTCGCGAGGACGCGGTCGAGCTGGCCAAGTCCAACATCCTGCTGATCGGCCCCACCGGCTGCGGCAAGACCCACCTGGCGCAGACGCTGGCCCGGATGCTCAACGTCCCGTTCGCCATCGCCGACGCGACCGCCCTCACCGAGGCCGGCTACGTCGGTGAGGACGTCGAGAACATCCTGCTGAAGCTGATCCAGGCCGCCGACTACGACGTCAAGCGCGCCGAGACCGGCATCATCTACATCGACGAGGTCGACAAGATCGCCCGCAAGAGCGAGAACCCGTCGATCACCCGCGACGTCTCCGGCGAGGGTGTGCAGCAGGCGCTGCTGAAGATCCTCGAGGGGACGACGGCGTCGGTTCCGCCGCAGGGTGGCCGCAAGCACCCGCACCAGGAGTTCATCCAGATCGACACCACGAACGTGCTGTTCATCGTGGGTGGTGCCTTCGCGGGCCTGGAGCAGGTCATCGAGGCGCGCGCCGGCAAGCAGGGCATCGGCTTCGCCGGGGAGATCCGTGGCAAGGCCGAGATCGAGGAGGCCAACTCCTTCGCCGAGGTCATGCCCGAGGACCTGCTGAAGTTCGGCATGATCCCCGAGTTCATCGGCCGTCTCCCGGTCATCACCAGCGTGAAGAAGCTCGACCGTCAGGCGCTGATCAACATCCTGACCGAGCCGAAGAACGCCCTGGTGCGGCAGTACCGGAAGCTCTTCGAGCTCGACGGCGTGGAGCTGGACTTCACGGACGACGCGCTCGAGGCCGTCGCTGACCAGGCGATCCTCCGCGGCACCGGCGCTCGTGGGCTCCGCGCGATCATGGAGGAGGTGCTCCAGTCGGTGATGTACGACATCCCCGGCCGTGAGGACATCGCCTCCGTGGTGATTACCAAGGAGGTCGTCCTGGAGCACGTCAACCCGACGATCGTCCCGCGCAAGCCCACTCGCGCCCCCCGCGAGAAGTCGGCCTAAGCACTTCCCGCTCCGAGCCCGTCCCCGATCCGGGGGCGGGCTCGCTGCGTTTTCGGGCCACGCTGCGCCCTGCGAAGCGATGTGCGCGCAGGGCGCATTGTGGGGGTCCGAATCCGCCGTCAGTGCACATCGCTTCAGCGCAGCAGGAGCGCGGACCGTTCGCGGATCACCGAGAGGATCTCCCGCCGACAGCCCTCCGGATCCCGCCGCAGCCGGCGGTAGCTGAAGCGCAGCACCACCCAGCCGCGGGCGGCGAGGGCCGCGTCGCGCATGAGGTCTCGCTCCCGGGCCTCCGAGCTGCCGTGGAACGCGGCGCCGTCCATCTCCACAGCGATCTTCAGCTCCGGGATCGCCGCGTCGAGCCGCACCTCGCCGAACGGCAGCCGGACCGGATGCTGCTGCCGGAACATCGGCATGCCAGGGCCGCGTAGCACCCGCTGGACGCCCCAGATCTCCAGCTCGCTCTCGCAGCCCTGCGCCACCAGGTCGATGAGCTCGACCAGCGCACGGCGGCCGGGCAGGGCGGGCTGTCTGCTCAGCTCGAGAAGGAGGGCCGACGGCTGCAACCGGCGATCACGGGCCACCTCGATGACGGCGCCGCGCACCGTCTCGACGGCGCGGCCCGAACCGCGCGCTGAGTGCGCCCAGCCCCAGGCGTCGACCAGGCTGCGGGGGAGGAGCGTCACTGGCAGACGTCCCAGCCGGTCGGCCGGCACCTCGGTCACGCGGTGCACGACGAGGCCGCGTCGCCGGAGAGCGCGACGGGACGCGGGCACGGAGACGTGAATGGCTCCTTCGCGCGGAGCCAGGCGCCACAGCCCCAGCGCCGAGCCGTGACTGAGGACGCCGTCCGTTGCGAACACCGCGGCCAGTGCGCGGCAGTGCCAGTCCGGCCACGCGTCGGGGAGGACGACCACGCCCGGAAAGGGGCGGAGCAGCCGGCCGCGTGCCACCCAGGAACTGATGGTGTGGCGGTCAACCCGGTTCACCAGATCCGAGGTTCGCGCCACGCCGTCGGGACCGAGGAGCGCGGCCGGGTCGTGAGACATGGCGAAACGGTGCCTCGCCACGGGAGGGCCTGGCTGACGTCGCCGATATCTGTGGACAGAGAGCTGGGGCACTGTGCGCGGAGGGCGCGTGATGGGCCGCAGGTCGCGCCCTGGACGCACATCGCTCGGGCTGGGGCTGGGGCTGGGGCTGGGGCGGGGGCGTGGGCGGCGGGGCTAGCGTGCGGGCGTGAGCACTCGATACGTGGCGCTGCTGCGTGCCATCAACCTGGGCGCCACCCGCCGGGTGTCCATGCCGCGGCTGCGCGAGGTGCTGACCGAGCGCGGCTACGGCGCCGTCCGCACGCATCTGGCCAGCGGAAACGTGCTGCTCGACAGCGAGCTAGCCGAGGCGCGGTTGGCCGCAGAGCTGGCCGCGGCGATCCAGGAGGAGTTCGGCCTCGACGTCCCGGTCGTCCTCCGGACCGCTGACGAGATGGCCGACGTCCTCGCCGCGGACCCGCTCGGACACCTCGCCACCGACCGCTCCCGTTACTCGGTCACGTTCTTCCCCGAGGCGCCGGACCCCGACCGGGTGGCGGCGGCGCCGAAGGCGGAGGGCGGCGAATCCGTGCTCTGCGGCCGGGAGCTGTACCTGTGGCTGCCCGGCGGCTTCCAGAACAGCGGCGTCGGCGGGGTGAAGTGGGACCGGGTGCTCGGCGTCGCCGGGACCAACCGCAACTGGAACACGGTGACGAAGCTCGTCGAGCTCACCCGCTGATCGACCTGCGGGCCCGTTCTGGGGCGTGCGTGGGACATTCGGGGCATGCGCGCCCTGACGTCACTGCCCGAGCAGGCGCGGAAAGCCTTCCGGGCCCGCGTCTCCGGTGACCCGACCGGCGCGCCGGACTGGGTCCGCGACATCGCCCTCGTGGGCACCGGCCCCGGCTGGTTCGAGCCCGACGGGATCGTCTGGCGCGTGCACGGCGATCTCTCCACGCTGGTGGGTGGGGTCGCAGCACTCCTGGGCCAGGGCGCGCACCCGCTCGCGCTGGCCGGCGTCCAGCGGCACTCCGCCTACCGCGAGGACCCGTGGAAGCGGCTGGCCGGGACGGCCCGCTGGCTGGTGGTCAGCACGTTCGGCTCCGTCGAGCTCGCCGAGCGGGAGGCGGCGCGGGTCCGGGGCATGCACGCGGTCGTCCGCGGCCGGGTCGCCGGCCAGGCCTACTCGGCGTCGGACCCCGCGCTGCTCCGCTGGGTGCACCTGGCCTTCACCGACGCGTTCCTCGGAGCTCAGCAGGCTGTCGGCAAGGACCTGACCCGACGCTTCGGCCGCGGCTGGCCGGACTCCTACGTGGGGGAGTGGGCCCGCGCCGCGGCGCAGCTGGGCGCCACCGACCTGCCGACGACGGCTACCGAGCTGGCCGAGGCCCTCGCCGCCCACCGCCCCGAGCTCCGGCCCGTGCCCGACTCCCTGCGCGAGTTCCTCGCTGCCCCGCCCGGCCTGAGCGTGCCGGAGCGGGTGGTCTACCGCGGGCTGTCCGGCGCTGCTGCCTACGTGGTGTCGCCGTCGATCGCCGGGTGCGCCGGGGTTCCGGGGCGCGGCAGCGGCGGCACGGCGCAGCTGGCCGTCACCCGCGCCCAGCTCCGGGCACTGGGCCTTGCGCTCGGCCCGTTCAGCCCGTCGGAGGAGGCCGCGCGCTGGCGGCTCGGCATGGGGCCCGCGCCGGCCTGGACCGTCGACGCCGTCTGACCCGGCGGTCAGGCCTCGGGGACCGGCGCCAGCACGACCTCGACCCGCAGCTCGCCCCCACCGGCCTCGATCACCAGCGAGTTGATCCGCCCGGCGTTGGCGAGGTCGGCGCGAGCCGCCTCGACCAGCGGCACCTGCTCGGCCGGCGCGGTCACCGTGGCGGTCTCCACCTCGGCGCGCATCGACTGCTTGGCGTCGGACTTCGCCTTGCGCACACCCGCCAGGGCAGCGGCGACGGCCGGCACCACCGCGGGGTCGCCGTCACCAGGCAGCGACGAGGCGACGGGCCACGGCGCGCGGTGCACCGACCCGGTCTGCCACCACGACCACACCTCGTCGGTCACGAACGGCAGCACTGGCGCGAACAGCCGCAGCTGCACGTCCAGCGCCACCGCCAGCGCGGCCTGCGCCGAGGTGGCCTCGGGGCCGGAACCGTAGGCGCGGGTCTTCACCAGCTCGACGTAGTCGTCGCAGAACGACCAGAAGAACGTCTCTGCGACCTCGAGGGCGCGGGTGTAGTTGTAGGCGTCCAGCGCGGCGGTCGACTCCTCCACGACGCGGGCCAGCCCGGCGAGCAGCGCCCGGTCGATCGGCTCGGTGACGTCGGCGGCGGTCAGCGACGCCGAGGCGCCCAGCCCCAGCACGAACTTCCCGACGTTGAGAATCTTCATGGCCAGCCGGCGGCCGACCTTCATCTGCGCCTCGTCGAACGGCGAGTCCGCACCCGGTCGGGCGCCGGCCGCGCGCCAGCGCACCGCGTCGGTGCCGTAGCGCTCCAGCACGTCGATCGGCGTCGTCGCGTTGCCCTTGGACTTCGACATCTTCTTGCGGTCGGGGTCGACCACGAAGCCGGAGATGGTGGCGTGCGTCCACGGGACGGCGCCGTGCTCGAAGTGCGCACGGACGACCGTGGAGAACAGCCAGGTGCGGATGATGTCGTGCGCCTGCGGCCGCTGGTCCATCGGGAAGACCTTGGCGAAGAGCTCCGGGTCGATGTCCCAGCCCGAGGAGACCTGCGGCGACAGCGACGACGTCGCCCAGGTGTCCATGACGTCGGGGTCGGCGATGAAGCCGCCCGGCTTGCCGCGCTGGTCCTCGGTGAAGCCCTCGGGGACGTCCGACGACGGGTCGACCGGCAGCGATGCCTCGGGCGCGAGCAGGGGCTCGTCGTGGATCGGCTCGCCCTCGGCGTCGAGGCGGTACCAGACCGGGAAGGGGACGCCGAAGAAGCGCTGCCGGCTGATCAGCCAGTCGCCGTTGAGGCCCTCGACCCAGTTGTCGTAGCGGTGCCGCATGTGCTCGGGGACCCACTGGATCTCCCGGCCGCGGGCGATGAGGGCGTCGCGCAGGTCGGCGTCCCGGCCGCCGTTGCGGATGTACCACTGGCGCGTGGTGACGATCTCCAGCGGGCGCTCGCCCTTCTCGAAGAACTTCACCGGGTGGGTGATCGGCTTCGGGTCGCCCTTCAGGTCGCCGGACTCCCGGAGCAGCTCGACGATCCGCTGCTGCGCGCTGAACACGGTCTTGCCGGCCAGCTCGTCGTAGGGGGAGGCGCCGACGCCGGCCGGCGGCTCGGCGAGCAGCCGGCCGTCCCAGCCGATGATCGGGCGGGTCGGCAGCTGCAGCTCGCGCCACCAGGTGACGTCGTTCAGGTCGCCGAAGGTGCAGATCATCGCGATGCCCGAGCCCTTGTCCGGCTCGGCGAGGCGGTGCGCGACCACCGGCACCTCGACGCCGAACAGCGGCGTCGTCACCGTCTTGCCGAACAGCGGCTTGTAGCGCTCGTCGTCGGGGTGCGCGACCAGGGCGACGCAGGCCGGCAGCAGCTCGGGGCGGGTGGTCTCGATGAAGACCGGTCCGGACGGGCCGGCGAAACCGATCCGGTGGTAGGCGCCGGGGCGCTCGCGGTCCTCGAGCTCGGCCTGGGCGACGGCGGTGCGGAAGGTGACGTCCCAGAGGGTCGGTGCCTCCTGGGCGTAGGCCTCACCGCGCGCCAGGTTCTTGAGGAACATCCGCTGGGCCGTGGCCCGGGAGCTCTCCGAGATCGTGCGGTAGACGTTCGACCAGTCCACCGACAGGCCCACCCGGCGCCAGAGCTTCTCGAACTCGGCCTCGTCGACCTCGGTGAGCTGCATGCACAGCTCGACGAAGTTCCGGCGGGAGACCGGGATCTGGTCCTTGCCCGGCTTCTCCGGCGGCACGAACGACGGGTCGTAGGGGAGGGCCGGGTCGCAGCGCACGCCGTAGTAGTTCTGCACCCGGCGCTCGGTCGGCAGGCCGTTGTCGTCCCAGCCCATCGGGTAGTAGACGTGCTTGCCGAGCATCCGCTGGTAGCGGGCGACGATGTCGGTGT
Organism: Blastococcus sp. LR1; assembly: GCF_020166105.1. Lineage (GTDB taxonomy): Bacteria > Actinomycetota > Actinomycetes > Mycobacteriales > Geodermatophilaceae > Blastococcus. Next base: position 635,893 of record NZ_JAIUJY010000001.1, on the reverse strand, counting down.
GGGTGTAGCTGAAGACGTGCCCCACGTGCAGCGAGCCGCTGGCCGTCGGCGGGGGAGTGTCGATCGAGTAGATCTGCTCGCGCGGGGCCTGCAGCGCGGCGTCGCGGTCGAACCCGTAGGTGTCCTGCTCCGCCCAGCGGGCGATCCACTTCTCCTCGAGGCCGTCGATGGTCGGCTTCTCGGGTACGGCGACGGTCGCAGCCGGGGCAGCAGTGTCGGAGGTCGCCATATCGCTAGCCATGGGGCTCAGTCTAGGAACAACGGGACTGGCATCCTGAGCAGGATGAGCAACGGCAGCACCGGTGACCTCGCCCGGGTGGAGAACGAGCTCCTGGCGCGGTGGCCGGAGAGCCGGTTGGAGCCCTCGCTCACCCGCATCAACGCCCTGGTCGACCTCCTCGGGTCACCGCACCGGGCGATGCCGGTGATCCAGGTGGCGGGCACCAACGGCAAGACGACGACGGCGCGCATGATCGACGAGCTGCTGCGTGGCTTCGGCCTGAGGGTCGGCCGCTTCACCAGCCCGCACCTGCAGTCCATGCGCGAGCGCATCGTGCTCGACGGCCAGCCGGTGAGCCCCGAGCGCTTCGTCGAGACCTACCGCGACATCGAGCCCTACGTGCAGATGGTCGACGCCGCCGGCGAGATCCCGATGTCGTTCTTCGAGGTGATGGTCGGGATGGCGTACGCCCTCTTCGCCGACGCGCCGGTCGACGTCGCCGTCATCGAGGTCGGCATGGGCGGCACCTGGGACGCGACCAACGTCGTCGACGCGCGGGTCGCCGTCGTCACCCCGGTGTCGATGGACCACTCCGAGTACCTCGGCCCCGACGTCCCGACGATCGCGGGGGAGAAGGCCGGGATCATCAAGGCCGACTCCATCGCCGTGCTCGCCCACCAGCAGCCCGGGGGCCTCGACGCCCTGGTCCGCCGCGCGGTCGAGGTCGAGGCGGTCGTCGCCCGCGAGGGCACCGAGTTCGGCGTGCTGGAGCGCAAGGTCGCCGTCGGCGGTCAGCAGGTCCGGTTGCAGGGCCTCGGCGGCGAGTACGACGAGGTTTTCCTCCCGCTGTTCGGCCAGCACCAGGCGCAGAACGCGGCGACGGCGCTGGCCGCGGTCGAGGCGTTCCTCGGCGCCGGGTCCGCCACCGGGCCGATCGAGCAGGAGACTGTGCGCGCCGCGTTCGCCGGCGTCCGCTCGCCCGGCCGGCTGGAGAAGGTGCGCACCAGCCCGACGGTCCTGGTCGACGCCGCCCACAACCCGGCCGGGATGACGGCGACGGTCGAGGCGATCCGGGAGTCCTTCGACTTCACCCGGCTCGTCGGTGTCGTCGGGGCGGTCCAGGGCAAGGACGTCGCCGGCATGCTCGCCGCGCTGGAGGACGTCTGCGCCGAGCTGGTGGTCACGCAGAACAGCTCGGCCCGGTCGATCCCGGCCGACGAGCTCGGCGCGCTGGCCGTGGAGATCTTCGGCGCCGACCGGGTCAGCGTCTCGCCCCGGCTCTCCGAGGCGGTGACCGAGGCGATCGAGCTGGCAGAGGCCGGTCCGGACGACGCGCTCGGTGGCTCGGGCGTGCTGGTGACCGGCAGCGTCATCACCGCCGGGGAGGCCCGCACCCTCTTCGCCGGCGGTGCCGCGTGACCTCGCCCGATCCGCTGCGGGCGGCGAAGGCGCTGCGCGGCGCTGCCGCCGGCGTCCTCGTGCTGGAAGGTCTCGCCGTCCTCTTCGTGCCGCGGGGCATCGCGCAGACGGAGGAGGGGCTGGGCGGGGTCCGGCTCGGCCTGCTGCTGGCGCTCTCGCTGATCCTGATCCTGTCCAGCGGCGTCCAGCGACGCGAGCGCGGACTGGCGATCGGCACTGCGCTGCAGGTCCCGCTGCTGCTCACCGGCCTGATGAACAGCGTGATGTGGTTCGTCGGCGGCGGCTTCGTGCTCATCTGGCTCTATCTGCTGCAGGTGCGCAAGGAGCTCGTCGGCAGCCGGTTCGGCGCCGTCGCGGAGCCCCGGACGAGTGACGCGGACGGCGAGGCCACGCCCACCACGTAGGCTCCGGCCCCGTGACCGAACGCTCTCTCGTCCTCGTCAAGCCCGACGGTGTTGCCCGTGGCCTCGTGGGCGAGGTGATCACCCGCCTGGAGCGCAAGGGCCTGCGTCTCGTCGCCGCCGAGCTGCGCACCCTGCCCCGTGAGGTCGCCGAGACCCACTACGCCGAGCACAGCGAGCGGCCCTTCTTCGGGGACCTCGTCGAGTTCATCACCGGCGGCCCGCTGCTCGCGCTCGTGGTCGAGGGCCCGCGCGCCATCGAGGCCTTCCGCGCACTGGCCGGCGCCACCGACCCGGTGAAGGCCGCTCCGGGCACGATCCGCGGCGACTTCGCCCTCGAGGTGCAGAACAACATCGTGCACGGCTCCGACTCGCCCGAGTCCGCCGAGCGCGAGATCGGCATCTTCTTCCCCGGCCTCGCCTAGTACTCGGCTCGTGGCGGGCCCCTCGTGGGGCCCGCCACGAGCTCGCGAGTGGTGGGGGACGAGGGGGTCCTTCAGCAGAGGTCGGCGGGCTCGTCGGGTGCGGTCCAGGCGAGGTGCCAGTAGGCCGTCAGGCCCGCGGCGAACCACAGCAGGAAGCCCCAGCACAGGGCCGGCGCCACGTGCCCGCTGGTCGCGACGACGGTGACCGCACCCGTCCACGCGAGGAAGTGCAACGCCGTCGCCGGCCAGGCCATCGCCAGGAACGACCGCTCGCGGAGCGTCTGCTGGTGCTCGTCGAGCGACCGGTCGCTGCGGTCGAAGACGCCCCGGATGCCCAGGTTCAGCACCGAGTGCAGCGGGATGAAGACCAGCAGACCGACCGTCCAGGCGATGAAGAACCATCCCGGCCAGCCGTCGTCGGTCGTCGCCGCGGCCACGACCGCGGCGACCAGTCCGGTCAGCAGCACGACCTGGGCGACGACGACGCGGCGGCGGATCCGCCGGGCGCGCGCCCAGTCGTAGCGGCCGTCGTCGAAGGCGCGGGCCAGGTAGGTCTGCTCGGGAGAGGTGCTCACGTCGTCCTCCTGAGGAGTTCCTCGCTGAGCGAGGGCAGCGGGTCGAGGGAGAAGACCGCTTCCACGGGGACGTCGAAGAAGCGGGCGATGCGCAGGGCGAGCGCCAGCGAGGGGCTGTACTCGCCGCGCTCCACGTAGCCGATCGTCTGCGGGTGGACGCCGACGGCGTCGGCGAGTTCCTTGCGGCTCACGCCGCGGTCGGCGCGCAGGACGGCGATGCGGTCGTGCACCTTGTCCGCCTCGGAGCGGGGCTGTCGTCCCATGCGACGAAACGTAGCATTATTGCTACACCTCAGGGAAGCGCCGACCGCCGTTTCGGGGAGGGGTCAGCGCGTGGAGCGCACGACCGCGACGGCCGCCAGCACGATCCCGGCGACGAGACCGGCCCAGCAGAGCAGCAGGAGGGTGCCCTCGGCCCCGCCCGGCGTCGACTCGAGGAACACGCCGATGAGCACCAGGCCCAGCAGTGAGAGCAGGGCGAGGACGCCGCCTGCCAGCCCGAGCGCGCCGTTCGTCGATGTCCGCTGTTCCACCGGGTTCTCCTCGTCTGGCGTTCCGGACAGCCAGTCTGCCTCCCGCACCCAGGGCCACGCCGCGCCGGGGAGAACCGCCGTCCGGCGGCCGAGGGAGAGGGGTGGCGCAGAGCGCCGTCTACCCTGGACCGGTCATGACTGCTGATCTCCGCACCACCGCAGGGGAGTCGCTCTACCCGCGACTCGAGCCGCTGCTGGCCCAGATCCAGAAGCCGATCCAGTACGTCGGCGGTGAACTCAACGCCCAGCTGAAGCCGTGGGAGACCGCGGACGTGCACTGGGCGCTGATGTACCCCGACGCCTACGAGGTCGGCCTGCCCAACCAGGGCCTCATGATCCTGTACGAGGTGCTCAACGAGCGCCCGGACACTCTCGCCGAGCGCACTTACGCCGTGTGGCCCGACCTCGCCGCCCTGATGCGCGAGGCCGGCGTCGGCCAGTTCACCGTCGACGGCCACCGCGCCGTCCGGGACTTCGACCTGCTCGGCGTCAGCTTCGCCACCGAGCTCGGGTACACGAACCTGCTCGAGGCGCTCGACCTCGCCGGCATCCCGCTGCACGTCGTCGACCGCGACGAGAGCCACCCGGTCGTCGTCGCCGGCGGGCACGCCGCCTTCAACCCCGAGCCGGTGGCCGACTTCGTCGACTGCGCCGTGCTGGGCGACGGCGAGCAGGCCGTCGGCGACATCACCGACGTCGTCAAGGCGTGGAAGGCCCAGGGCCGCCCCGGCGGCCGCGAGGAGCTGCTCGCCCGGCTGGCCCGCATCGACGGCGTCTACGTCCCGCGCTTCTACGCCGTCTCCTACGGCCCGGACGGCACGATCGCCGCCGTCACCCGCACCCGGGACGACGTGCCCGAGCGCGTCGGCAAGCGCACCGTCATGGACCTCGACGAGTGGCCCTACCCGAAGACGCCGCTGGTGCCGCTGGCCGAGTCGGTGCACGAGCGCATGAGCGTGGAGATCTTCCGCGGCTGCACCCGGGGTTGCCGCTTCTGCCAGGCCGGCATGATCACCCGCCCGGTCCGCGAGCGGACGATCACCGGCATCGGCTCCATGGTCGAGCAGGGCCTCAAGGCGACCGGCTACGAGGAGGTGGGGCTGCTCTCGCTGTCGAGCGCCGACCACTCCGAGATCGGCCAGGTCGCCAAGGAGCTCGCCGACCGCTACGAGGGCACCAACACCGGCCTGAGCCTGCCCAGCACCCGCGTCGACGCCTTCAACGTCACGCTGGCCAACGAGCTGTCCCGCAACGGACGTCGCTCCGGCCTCACCTTCGCCCCCGAGGGCGGCAGCGAGCGGATCCGCCGGGTCATCAACAAGACGGTGTCCAAGGAGGACCTCGTCCGCACGGTGACGACGGCGTACGCCAACGGCTGGACCCAGGTGAAGCTCTACTTCATGTGCGGTCTGCCCACCGAGACCGACGAGGACGTCCTGGAGATCGCGGACCTCGCGGTCGAGGTCATCCGCGCCGGCCGCGAGGCCAGCGGCCGCAAGGACATCCGCTGCACCGTCTCCATCGGCGGCTTCGTGCCCAAGCCGCACACCCCGTTCCAGTGGGCGAGCCAGGCCAGCCCCGAGGTCATCGACAACCGGCTCCGGCTGCTCCGGCAGAAGATCAACGAGGACCGCAAGATCGGCCGCTCCATCGGGCTGCGCTACCACGACGGCAAGCCGGGAGCGATCGAAGGCCTGCTCTCCCGCGGCGACCGCCGCGTCGGCCGGGTCATCGAGCGGGTCTGGCGCGAGGGCGGCAAGTTCGACGGCTGGAGCGAGCACTTCTCCTACGACCGCTGGACGCAGTCCGCGGCCGAGGAGCTCGCGGCCTTCGGCGTCGACCTCGACTGGTACACCACCCGCGAGCGCACCGAGCACGAGATCCTGCCCTGGGACCACCTGGACTCCGGGCTGGACAAGGAGTGGCTCTGGGACGACTGGCAGGACGCCATCTCCGAGGAGGAGGTCGCCGACTGCCGGTGGACCCCCTGCTACGACTGCGGTGTCTGCCCGACCATGGGCACCGAGATCCAGATCGGCCCCACCGGGCGCAGCCTGATCCCGCTGACGGTCGTCTGATGGCCCGTCAGCCCGACGGCCCGCCGCCGCCCCCGACGGTCCAGAAGCTGCGGATCCGGTACGCCAAGCGGGGTCGCCTGCGCTTCGCGAGCCACCGCGACCTCGCCCGCGCCCTGGAGCGCGCGCTGCGCCGCGCCCAGGTGCCGATGGCGTTCTCGGCCGGGTTCAGCCCGCACCCGAAGATCTCCTACCTGGGGGCGGCACCCACGGGCGCGGCCAGCGAGGCGGAGTACGTGGAGATCGGGCTGGCGGTGCGCTGCGACCCCGAGGCCGTACGGGCCGGGCTGGACGCCGCACTGCCGGAGGACATCGCCGTCCTCGAGGCCGTGGAGGCCGCGCCGGGCACCGGTTCGCTCGCCGACCGGATCGACACCTCGGTCTGGCGGCTGGAGCTTCCCGGCCTGAGCCTGACCGAGCTCGCGCCGGCCGTGGAGAAGTTCCTCGCCGCCGACGTCGTCACCATCGCGAAGCGCACGAAGAACGGGCTGAAGGACATCGACGCACGCCCGGCGGTGGCCAGCGCGTGGGTGGGCGACGAGGCCGGTTGTGCCATACTGCACATGGTCGTCCGGCAGGGAACGCCCGCTGTACGACCGGACGACGTGTTGGCCGCCCTGGCTGCCGTCGCCGACCTGCGCCCGCCGTCGCCCCCCCGGGCCGTGCGTGTGGCGCAGGGCCGGCTCGACGACACCGGGACCGTGGCCGATCCGCTCGGTCCCGACCGCGAGGCGCGCCCCCTCCAGGAGCACGCAGCGATCTGACCAGGTGGGTCCCCGGAGGCCGGGCGCCGTCGAGCGCCACGGCTGCCAGGCGTGACGCACCGATCCGGGCCAGCCGGTCCGGACCACGCAGACCCTGCTCCACCGAAGACTCGAACCACCGAAGACCAGCACCATCGCCCCGGCCCTGCCGGGACGCGCACCACAGCACTGCGGTCTCCGCCGCGGCAACCGTCGCGCGGCGATCGACATCAGACTTCCGCAGGACGAGCCACCCCCGCCGTACCCCGTGCGACGGCTCGTTCCGCCCAACCCGTGTTCCTGCGCGGCCGCCAGTCCTCACGGATCGGCGCCCGGGAGCACCACACAGGAGGCGAGAGCCCTCGTGGCTGACACCGACCACACCCCCAGCGAGACCGACACGACCGACTCGGGGGCCGGCTTCCCGGCGGACACCCCGCAGCCGGCCGAGGCCGAGGCGACCGGGATGCCGGCCACCCGCGAGGAGGGCGCGCCCGACGAGGATGCCGTTCCCGAGGAGCCGACCGAGGCCGAGGACGCCGTTCAGGCCGTCGTGACGCCGCCCCCGGCGGCGGCCGAGGAGACCGACGAGCACGTCGGTTCGCCGTTCGGCGCGCAGTTCAGCTCGCCCGAGCCCACCGCCGTCGTCGCCCGTCCCCGCCGGCGGGCCACCCGTCCGGTCGCCGCGCCCGACCCGGACTCCGTCGAGCCGGTGGCCCCGCCGGCCCCTGTGGCCGCGGCTCCGGCCTTCATCAGCTTCGTGGCACCGCCCGCCGAGGCCCCGGCGCCCCGGCGTCGCAGCCGTCGCCCCGCCGAGTCGCCCGACCCCGAGGTCGTGGACGAGGTCGCCGACACCCGCGACGACGACCGGGACGAGGCCGCCGTCGAGGCGCCCCGCAGCCGCCGGAGCCGCTCGCGCGGTCGCCGTCCGGCCGAGGAGCAGCCCGAGGCCGAGGTCGAGGTCGTCGACGAGGAGCAGGACGACGACGCCGAGGACCGTGACTCCGGCGAGGACCGCGAGGACGGCGGCTCCGCGGGCAGCCGGCGCCGTCGCCGCGGCCGTCGTGGCCGCGGTCGCGGACGCAGCGGTGAGGACTCCGCGGACTCCGACGACGAGACCGACGAGCGCCCCGCCGACACCGAGTCCGACGAGGACGACGACGCCGAGGGCGCCGAGGAGTCGACCGACTCCGACGAGGACACCGAGGGCGACGACTCCACCGGCGGCTCGAGCACGCGCCGGCGTCGCCGCCGTCGCCGTCGCAGCGGCAGTGCCTCCGGTGAGGACTCCTCCGACGACGGCGAGGACGACGACCGTCCCGAGCGCGCCGGCCGCAACGGCCGCGCCACCAGCGACGACGACGTCCGCGGCATCACCGGCTCCACCCGGCTCGAGGCCAAGCGCCAGCGCCGCCGGGACGGCCGGGACACCGGTCGCCGTCGCCAGCCGATCCTGACCGAGTCGGAGTTCCTCGCCCGGCGCGAGGCCGTGGACCGCAAGATGGTCATCCGGCAGCGCGGCGAGCGGACCCAGATCGCCGTCCTCGAGGACGACGTGCTCGTCGAGCACTACGTGACCCAGGCGCAGGCGACGTCGTTCGCCGGCAACGTCTACCTCGGCCGGGTGCAGAACGTGCTGCCCAGCATGGAGGCGGCGTTCGTCGACATCGGCAAGGGCCGCAACGCCGTCCTGTACGCCGGCGAGGTCAACTGGGACGCCGCCGGCCTCTCCGGCAAGCAGCGCTCGATCGAGACCGCCTTCAAGTCCGGCGACAAGATCCTGGTCCAGGTCACCAAGGACCCGATCGGCCACAAGGGCGCCCGGCTGACCCAGCAGATCAACCTGCCCGGCCGCTTCCTGGTCTACGTGCCCGGTGGCTCGATGACCGGGATCAGCCGCAAGCTGCCCGACACCGAGCGCCAGCGGCTCAAGGACATCCTCAAGCGGATCGTCCCCGAGGACGCCGGCGTCATCATCCGGACCGCGGCGGAGGGCGCCTCGGAGGAGGAGCTCACCCGCGACGTCAACCGGCTGACCGCGCAGTGGGAGGTCATCAAGCAGAAGTCGGAGTCGACCTCGAGCGCGCCGACCCTGCTCTACGGCGAGCCCGACCTGGCGATCCGCGTCATCCGCGACGTCTTCAACGAGGACTTCAAGGATCTGGTCGTCCAGGGCGACGACGCGTGGGACACCGTCGAGGCCTACGTCGCGCACGTCAGCCCCGAGCTCACCCAGCGGCTGAGCCGGTACACCGGCCAGGGCGACGTCTTCCACGACCTGCGCATCGACGAGCAGCTGGCGAAGGCGCTCGACCGCAAGGTGTGGCTGCCCTCGGGTGGCTCGCTGGTGATCGACCGCACCGAGGCCATGACCGTGGTCGACGTCAACACCGGCAAGTTCACCGGCTCCGGCGGCAACCTCGAGCAGACCGTCACGCGCAACAACATGGAGGCGGCGGAGGAGATCGTCCGCCAGCTCCGGCTGCGCGACATCGGCGGCATCATCGTCATCGACTTCATCGACATGGTCCTCGAGAGCAACCGCGACCTCGTGCTGCGGCGGCTCACCGAGTGCCTCGGCCGGGACCGCACGAAGCACCAGGTCGCCGAGGTCACCTCGCTGGGCCTGGTCCAGATGACCCGCAAACGCGTCGGCCAGGGTCTGCTCGAGGTCTTCTCGGAGAACTGCGAGCACTGCCGCGGGCGCGGGATCATCGTGAGCACCGACCCGGTGGACGAGAAGCGCCGCGGGAACGGTGGCGGCGGCGGCAAGGAGTCCGGCGGCAACTCCGGCGGCGGCAACTCCGGTGGTGGCAACTCCGGCGGCGGCGGCGGCAAGGACTCGGGCAACAAGGACTCCGGCGGCCGGAACCGCGGCGGCCGGGACCAGTCCCGCGACGGCGGCAAGGACGCAGCCTCGGAGCCGGCGACCGACGAGAGCGCCGACGCTCCCGCCACGGCCGCTCCGGAGCAGGACACCGAGCAGCCCGAGGGCACGCGCAGCGGCCGCCGGAACCGTGGCCGTCGCAACCGTGGCCAGTCGGGGGAGGACCGCGTGGCCGAGGACGCCGCCGTGCTCGCCGGGGTCCGTGCCGAGGACGAGGCGCCGGCCGAGCCGACCGCCGACGGCTCCGCGGAGACCGTGGAGGACGTCGCTCCGCCGGTGACGGCGATCGAGCCTGTCGCGCCCGCCGCCGAGCCCCTTCCCGATGTGGCGCCCGCGCCGGTCGAGGAGACCGGGTTCGACGACGTGCTGCCCGCCGGCGAGGTCGCGATGGTGGAGGCGCCGGAGCAGGACGCGATGCCGATCACCCCGGCGACGACGGCTGCCGACGTGACCCCCGACGGGGTCGCCCACAGCTCCGACGCCGGCGCCGAGGCCTCCGTGGCCCCGGCGGTGGACGAGGACGAGGCGCCCGTCGTGGCGACCCGTCCGCGTCGTCGGCGGGCGGCCAGCCGCCCCGCCGGACCGCCGGCCTAGGAGAAGGACCGGGTCAGCAGGACCACAGCCGGGGCGCGTCGACCGGCCGGGGACGGCTCGGGTACGCTGGACGGGTTGCTGCGCCCCCGCGCAGGCGCTTTCGGGTGCCGCCGGGTCGGCGTGCGCAGCTCCGTCCAAGCACCCGGCGCCCCCCGGTCGTGCGCGCCGGACACAGAGCTTGACGTGACGAAGCAAAACGAGGAGTCAGTGGTGTACGCAGTGGTGAAGGCCGGCGGCAGCCAGCACAAGGTGGCCGTGGGCGACACGTTCACGATCAACCGGCTTGCTGGTGCGGCGGGCGACAAGGTCGCTCTCCCGGCCATCCTCCTGGTCGACGGCGAGACCGTCACCAGCGACGCGGCGGCCCTGGCCAAGGTGACCGTGACCGGTGAGATCGTCGAGCACGGCAAGGGCCCGAAGATCCACATCCACAAGTTCAAGAACAAGACCGGGTACCACAAGCGGCAGGGGCACCGTCAGCCCCTGACCAGCGTCGTGGTCCGCGACATCTCGAAGGGCTGACCTCGACATGGCACACAAGAAGGGCGCATCGTCGTCCCGCAACGGTCGCGACTCGAACGCGCAGCGCCTCGGCGTGAAGCGCTTCGGTGGTCAGGTGGTGAAGGCCGGCGAGATCATCGTCCGCCAGCGCGGGACCCACTTCCACCCGGGCCTGGGTGTCGGTCGCGGCAGCGACGACACGCTGTTCGCGCTCGCGGCCGGTGCGGTCACGTTCGGCACGCGACGGGGTCGCAAGACCATCTCCATCGCTGCGGTCGAGGCCTGAGCACTCGAACGATCCGCTCTCGAGCGCACGGGCTGAGGCCCGTGCGCTCGAGGCGTTTCTGGAGTAGCTGACACATGGCCGCATTCGTCGATCGCGTCACCATCCACGTCGCCGCCGGTAACGGCGGGCACGGCGTGTCATCGGTGCACCGCGAGAAGTTCAAGCCGCTCGGTGGTCCCGACGGAGGCAACGGAGGGGACGGCGGCGACGTCGTCCTCGAGGTCGATCCCAGCGTGCACACGCTGCTGGACTTCCACCACCGGCCGCACCAGAAGGCCGCCAACGGCCGCCCCGGCGCCGGCAGCAACCGGCACGGCGCCCGCGGTGAGGACCGCGTGCTGCGGGTTCCCGAGGGCACCGTCGTCAGCGCGGGCGGGCGCGTCATCGCCGACCTCATGGGCGCCGGCACCCGCGTCGTCCTGGCGCACGGCGGCAAGGGCGGGCTCGGCAACGCCGCCTTGGCCAACTCCCGCCGCAAGGCACCCGGCTTCGCCCTGCTCGGCGAGCCCGGCGAGGAGCTCGACGCCGTCTTCGAGCTGAAGAGCATCGCCGACGTCGGCCTGGTCGGGTTCCCCTCGGCCGGCAAGTCGTCGCTGGTCGCGTCGATGTCCGCGGCCCGGCCGAAGATCGCCGACTACCCGTTCACCACGCTGGTGCCCAACCTCGGCGTGATCCGCTCCGGCGACACCGTCTACACGATGGCCGACGTCCCGGGCCTGATCCCCGGCGCCTCCACCGGCAAGGGCCTGGGCGTGCAGTTCCTGCGCCACGTCGAGCGCTGCGCCGTCCTGGTGCACGTCATCGACATGGCGACGATGGAGCCCGGCCGCGACCCCGAGACCGACATCGCGGCGCTCGAGCACGAGCTGGCCGAGTACGGCGGCGACGAGCTCGACCTCGTCGGCCGGCTGCGGATCGCCGTCCTCAACAAGATCGACGTGCCCGACGCCCGCGAGCTGGTCGACCTGGTCCGCGAGACGCTCGAGGCCCGCGGCCTGGCGGTCTTCCCGATCAGCGCAGTGACGGGGGAGGGGCTGAGCGCGTTCGGCTACGCCATGGCCGCCGCCGTCGAGGAGCACCGCGCCTCGCTGCCCGCGCCGGAGCCCGTGCGCATCACGCTGACCCCGCGTGCGGTCGACGACTCCGGTTTCACCGTGGAGCCCGACCCCGACTACGCGGGTGGCTTCGTGGTCCGCGGCGTCAAGCCCGAGCGCTGGGTGCGCCAGACCGACTTCACCAACGACGAGGCCGTCGGCTTCCTCGCCGACCGGCTCAACCGGCTCGGCGTCGAGGACCAGCTGGCCAAGGCCGGCGCCCGCGAGGGCGACGCCGTCACCATCGGTGGCGTCACCTTCGACTGGTCGCCCACCCTGCCCGCGGGCAGCCTCACCATCGAGGAGGCAGCCGGCCTGGGTGGTCGAGGCACGGACAACCGCCTCGAGGACAACAACCGGATCGGCGCCGCCGAGCGGCTGGCCGCCAAGCAGGCCCGCCGGATGCCGTTCGAGGTGAGTGACGACGGCTGGACCGACGAGGATCTCGAGGCCGTCGACGGTCTCGCCGAGGAGGCTGACGACGCGGGCGTGACCGAGGAAGCGGACGTGCTGGTGGACGGCGAGCGGTGACCGCGCAGGCCCCCGTCGCCGTTCCCGCACGTCCGGAGATCGCCGGTGCGGGCCGCGTCGTCGTCAAGGTCGGCTCCTCGTCGCTGACCACCCTCCCCGGTGGGCTGGACGTCGAGCGGCTGACCGCGCTGGTCGACGTCCTCGCGGCCGTGCGGGCCTCGGGTCGCGAGGTGGTGCTGGTGTCCTCGGGCGCCATCGCCGCCGGGCTCTCGCCGCTCGGCCTGGACGGGCGCCCGCGGGACCTCGCGACCGCGCAGGCGGCGGCCAGCGTCGGGCAGCTGCGGCTGGTCCAGACCTACGCCGACGCCTTCGCCCGGCACGGGATCACCGTCGGCCAGGTGCTGCTCACCGCCGACGACCTGACCCGCCGCAGCCACTACCGCAACGCCCAGCAGACGGTCGACCGGCTGCTGGACCTGGGCGTGCTGCCGGTCGTCAACGAGAACGACACGGTGGCCACCGAGGAGATCCGGTTCGGCGACAACGACCGGCTGGCCGCGCTGGTCGCGCACGTCTCCCGCGCCGAGGCGCTGGTGCTGCTCTCCGACGTCGACGGTGTCTACGACGGCGACCCGCGCACCGGACCGGCGCAGCTGGTCGACACCGTCCGGGACCGGGCCGACCTGGCGGCGGTGACGCTCGGGTCGGCCACCCGCAACGGGGTCGGCACCGGCGGGATGGCCACCAAGGTGGAGGCCGCGTTCATCGCCGCCCACGCCGGGGTGCCCGTCGTCGTCACCTCCACACCGCAGGCCGCCGGCGCGCTGGCCGGCGAGCGGGTGGGCACGCTGTTCGCCGCCATGGGCAAGCGCCCCAGCGCCCGCCAGTTCTGGCTGCGCTACGCCAGCCGCCCGCGCGGCCGGCTGATCCTGGACGAGGGTGCGGTGACCGCCGTGCGGGAGCGGCACGCCTCGCTGCTGGCCGCTGGCATCACCGGCGTCACGGGGGAGTTCCTCGCCGACGACCCGGTCGAGCTGGTCGGTCCCGACGGCGCCGTGGTGGCCCGCGGGCTGGTCGCCTATGACGCGCGGGAGATGCCGGGGCTGCTCGGCCGCAAGACCGGCGACCTGCCGCCGGAGCACCGCCGCGAGGTCGTGCACCGCGACGAGATGGTGCTGGTCGGACGCCTGCGCTGACCCGCAGGGGGCGGCTGAGAGACTGCGCGGGTGACCATCCGCCCCATCCGCGAAGTCGGTGACCCCGTCCTGCGCACCCCGTGCGACGAGGTGCGGTCCTTCGACCGCGACCTCTCCGCCCTCGTGCGCGACCTGCTGGAGACCGTCGACCACCCCGGCCGGGCCGGCCTCGCGGCGAACCAGATCGGCGTGGGTCTGCGGGCGTTCTCCTACAACATCGACGGCGTCATCGGACACGTGGTGAACCCCCGGCTGGTCGAGGTCTCCGAGGAGACCCAGGACGGCGACGAGGGCTGCCTCTCGGTGCCCGGGATCTGGGCGCCCACCGTGCGGGCGATGCACGCCGTCGTCGAGGGTGTGGACGTGCACGGCAAGCCGGTGCGCGTCGAGGGCAGCGGCCTCATGGCCCGCTGCCTGCAGCACGAGGTGGACCACCTCGACGGCAAGCTCTTCCTCGACCGGCTCACCGGCGAGGCGCGGAAGTCGGCCCTGCGGGCGCTGCGCGACCGCTGAACGATGCCCGGCCGCGGAGGTGCTCCCGGGGCCGTACGGTCGCGGGCATGACCGACCTCGCGGCGCGCGCCCGCGCTCTCCTCGATCTCCACACCGCCCCGGAGATCCTCGTCCTGACGAACGTCTGGGACGTCGTCTCCGCCCAGGTGGTCGCCGCCACCGACGGCGTCCGGGCCCTCGCCACCGCGAGCCACGGCATCGCCTCCACCTTCGGTTACCCCGACGGCGAGCACATCCCTCTGGACCTGCACCTGGACATGGTCGGGCGGATCGCCGCGGCCGTGGACCTGCCGGTGAGCATGGACATGGAGGCCGGTTACGGCGACCCCGGCGAGACGGCACGCCGCGCCATCGGGATGGGGGTCGTCGGGGGGAACCTCGAGGACCAGATGAAGCCGCTGGACGAGGCGGTGGCCGCCGTGGAGGCGGTCGTGCGTGCCGGTCGCGACGCCGGGATGGAGTTCGTGCTCAACGCCCGCACCGACGCCTTCGTCCGCGCCGCCGAGGGCGCCGACCGCGGCGAGCTGGTGGCCGAGGCGATCCGGCGCGGGCGTGCCTTCCTGGAGGCCGGAGCGCCGGTGGTCTTCGTGCCGCGTCTGGTCGACCACGACGAGATCGCTGCGGTCGTCGAGGGTCTGGGTCGCAACAAGCTGACGCTGATCAGCGTGCCGGGCGCCTCGCTCCCGGCGCGCGAGATGCAGGAACTGGGTGTCGCCCGGGTGTCCACCGGCCCGTTCAGCCAGCGGGTCGCGCTCACCGCGCTGCAGGATGCCGCCGTCGAGATGGTCGCCGGAGGTGTCCTGCCGCCCGGCACGCGGGCGCTCAACTGACCGCGGTCAGCCCTGGCGGGTGGCCGCGCAGACGGCGCAGGTGCCGAACACCTCGACGTCGTGCTGGACGTCGACGAAGCCGTGCTCGGCGGCGACGCGTGCCGCCCAGCGCTCCACCGGCGGATCGGCGACCTCCACCGTCCGGCCACAGGAGCGGCAGACCAGGTGGTGGTGGTGGCTGGGGGAGCAGCGCCGGTACGCGGCCTCGCCGTCCGGGCTGCGCAGCACGTCCAGCTGGCCGTCGTCCACCAGCGCCTGCAGCGCCCGGTAGACCGTCGCCAGGCCCACGGAGTCCCCGCGCTCGCGCAGCAGCGCGTGCAGGTCCTGCGCGCTGCGGAACCCGTCCAGCTCGTCGAGCAGCGTGAGCACCGCGCTCCGCTGCCGGCTCTGGCGGCGGGCGCCGCCCTCCGGCTGCTCCGTCACGCTCATCGGGCGCCCTCCGTCGCGGCCCGGTCCGCCGGTGCGGAGTCGGTGCCGTGCTCGTCGTAGTGCACGCCGGTCCCGGTCAGGTGCGGCGCGTGCAGGTGTCCGTCGTGGTCGTAGTCCACGTGGTCGCCGTGCCGGACGGCCGGATGACCGCAGCCCGGTCCGTGCTCGTGCGGGTGGGCGGCGTGGACGTCGCCCCGACGGCGGTGCCGACGGCGGGCGGTCGCCTCGCGGAGCGCCACGGCCGCGGCCACGACCAGGAACAGGGCGATCGCCAGCAGCACGATCGTGCCGCCCGACGGAGTGCCCGTGTAGTACGACGCCGTGGTCCCCGAGACGCTGACGACCAGGCCGATGCTGCACGCCAGGTAGAGCGCCTGGCGGAAGCTGCGGGCCACGAGCTGCGCCACCGCGCTGGGCACGATCATGAGCGCGCTGATCAGCAGCAGGCCGACCACTCGCATCGACAGCACGACGGTGGAGGCGACCAGGGCGGCGAGCACGATGTTGAGGGCCAGCACCGGCAGGCCGACGGCCCGGGCGTACTCCTCGTCGTCGCTCACCGCGTAGAGCCGCTGGCCCAGCAGGCCGACGACGAGCAGCACGGCGAGGGTGATCGCGGCGAAGACGGCGAGGTCCCCGCCGCTGGTCGTGGTGATGGCGCCGAAGAGGTAGGACTCGAGGTTGGTCGCCTGCCCGCGCGGGGCGAGGCTGAGCAGCACCACGCCGCCGGCGATGCCGCCGTAGAAGAGCACCGCGAGCGCGACGTCCCCGCTGGTGCGCCCACGGGCGCGGACGAGCTCGATGAGCACCGCGCCGAGGACGGCGGCGACCAGGGCCGTGCCCACCGGTGCCGTGGAGGTGAGGACGCCGATCGCGACGCCGGTCAGGGCGACGTGCCCGAGGCCGTCGCCGAGCAGCGACAGCCGCCGCTGGACCAGGAAGATGCCCACCGCGGGGGCCACCAGGCCGACCATCAGGGAGGCCAGCAGCGCGCGCTGCATGAAGCCGTACTCGAGGATCTCCACGTCAGCGACCTCCGAGCGATCGTGCCGAACGGGCGCTGACCGTGGGCTGGTCCATGCGGTACCCGGCGCGGGCGCCGTCGTCCTCCGGTCCACAGTGGTGGTCGCCGTGCCCGGTCTCGGCTCCGGCGAGCGGTCCGTCGTAGCTGATCCGGCCCTGGTCGACGACGACGGCGCGGGTCAGCACGGAGGCCAGCGGACCGGTCTCGTGGGTGACCACGAGCAGTGTGGTGCCGGCTGCCGACACGCGGCCGAGCACCTCGGCCAGGGCGTCCTGGCTCGCGGCGTCCACGCCGGCGGTCGGCTCGTCCATGATCAGCAGCTCGGGCTGGGCGGCCAGCGCACGCGCCACCAGGACGCGGCGCTGCTGACCGCCGGAGAGCGACGCGACCGGCTCCTCCATGCGGTCGGCCAGCCCGACGGCGGCGACCGCTTCGCCCACGGCCACGCGGTCGGCGGCCCGCAGTCGGCGGAACAGGCCCAGCCGGGCCAGGCGTCCCACGGACACGACCTCGCGGACCGTCGCGGGGACGGCGCCGCTGACCGTGTGCCGCTGCGGCACGTAGCCGACCCGGCCGCGGTCGCGCAGCCGGCCGACGGGTGCGCCGAGGAGCTCGACGTCGCCGCCGAGGACGGTGGCCAGGCCCAGCATTCCCCGGGCGAGCGTCGTCTTGCCCGACCCGTTGGACCCGAGGACCGCGAGCGCCTCGCCGTGCCGGACCGTGAGGTCCACGCCCGCGACGACTGCGACGTCGTCGTAGCCGATGTGCGCGTCCCGCAGCCGGACGGCGTCGGAAGAGCTAGGGGTCATGAACAGCTCTGGCCTTCCTGCAGGGTGGCGAGGTTCGCGCGCATCACCTGCAGATAGTCCTCGCCCTGCGACTCGTCGGTCAGCCCCTCGATCGGGTCGAGCACGGCGGTCCGGACGCCGGCCTCCTCCGCGACGGTCTCGGCGACGGCCGGGTCGACCAGGGTCTCGGTGTAGACGGTGGTGATCCCGCGCTCCTGCACCAGGTTCGTGATCTCGGCCAGCCCGGCGGCGCTGGGCTCCTGCGACGGGCTCAGCCCGCTGATCCCGACCACGTCCAGACCGTAGC
Source organism: Blastococcus sp. LR1 (assembly GCF_020166105.1). GTDB lineage: Bacteria > Actinomycetota > Actinomycetes > Mycobacteriales > Geodermatophilaceae > Blastococcus. The sequence goes on along the minus strand of NZ_JAIUJY010000001.1, from coordinate 618,582 downwards.
GCTCGCCGAGGTAGCCGAAGGCGTCGTGGCTGGTGACCAGGGTGTCCACCGTGCAGCCGGCCAGGCCCGCGGTCATCTCGCCGTCGAGCGCCGAGAGATCCGCCCGGAGCGCGGCCGCGTTCTCCTCGTAGGTCGAGGCGCCGTCCGGGTCGAGCTCGGCGAGGCGCTCGGCCAGCGCGTCGCCGACGGCGGCCAGGCGGATGGGGTCGAGCCAGAAGTGCGGATCGACCGCCTCGTCGCCGTGGTCGTGCTCCTCCTCGGCGTGCTCCTCGCCCTCGTGCTCCTCGCCCTCGTGCTCCTCGCCCTCGTGCTCCTCGCCCTCGTGCTCCTCGTGCCCGTGGTCGTGCTCGCCCTCGATGAGGTCGGCCGCCTGGCCGGCGTCCCAGGCTGAGTCGCCGGCCTCGGACGTGGCGGCCTCGTCGAGGGCGGGCTGGAAGCCCTCCAGGTAGACCAGCAGGTCCGCCTCGCCGACCGCCGCGACGTCGCGCGGCGCGAGCTCCAGGTCGTGCGCCTCGGCGCCGGCCGGGGTCAGGGACGACACGGAGACGCGCTCGCCGCCGACCCGGGCGGCCGCCCACTCCAGCGGGTAGAAGCCCGCCACGACTGTCAGCTCGCCGTCGGCAGCGCCGTCGTCCCCGTCGCTCCCGCATCCGGCTGCGAGGAGCGCGGTGGCGGAGAGGGTGAGGGCGGCTGTCCAGCGTGCGGCGTGCGTGCTCATGGGAATCATTCTCACATACGACGGGCGTGTCACCTCCACGGCCCCGGCGGGCCGGGGAAAGAGGGGGTGCCCGCGTAGGCTCGTGGTGTGACCGACGCCGCTGAGCTGCCGTTGATCGGTGCCGCCGCGCTGCGCGCCAAGGCCGCCGCCCGGGTGCTCCGCACCTTGCCGACCGACGCCAAGGACGCCGCGCTGACGGCGATGGCCGAGGCGCTCGTCGAGCGGACCGAGGAGATCCTCGCCGCGAACACCGCCGACGTCGACGCCGCGGCCGCCGCGGGCACTCCTGACTCGGTGCTGGACCGGCTGCGCCTCGACGCCGACCGGATCGCGGGCGTGGCCGACGCACTGCGCCAGCTGATCGCGCTGCCCGACCCGGTCGGCGACGTCGTCCGCGGGTCGCGGCTGCTCAACGGGCTCGAGCTGAAGCAGGTCCGCGTGCCCCTCGGCGTCGTCGGCATCGTCTACGAGGCCCGCCCGAACGTGACCGTCGACGCCGCCGGGCTCTGCCTGAAGAGCGGCAACGCCGCACTGCTGCGCGGCTCGGCGTCGGCGTTCGGCACCAACACCGCGCTGGTCGCCGTCCTCACCGAGGCGGGGGAGAAGGCGGGGCTGCCGGCCGGCTTCGTCGAGCTGCTGCCGGCCGACCGCGCGTCGGTGGGCGAGCTGCTGAACGCCCGCGGCCTGGTCGACGTGGTGATCCCGCGCGGCGGCGCCTCGCTGATCCAGCGGGTCGTGCGGGAGTCGCGGGTGCCGGTCATCGAGACCGGCGAGGGGAACGTGCACGTCTACGTCGATGCCTCCGCCGACCCCTCCATCGCCGAGGCGGTCGTGCTCAACTCCAAGACCCACCGGGTGAGCGTCTGCAACAGCGCCGAGACGCTGCTGGTGCACCGCGACTACCCGCACCTGCCCCGTCTCCTCGCGGCGCTGTCCGGCTCCGGCGTCGACCTGCACGGCGACGACGCCTCCCGGGCGGCCCACGACGCCGTCGCCCCGGCGACCGACGAGGACTGGGCCACCGAGTACCTGTCGATGGACATGGCCGTGCGGGTGGTGGACGACCTGCCGCAGGCCCTGGAGCACATCGCGCGGTGGAGCACCGGGCACACCGAGGCGATCGTCGCCGACTCGGCTGCCGCGATCGCCGCGTTCACCGCCGGCGTCGACTCGGCCGCGGTGATGGTGAACGCCTCCACCCGGTTCACCGATGGCGGTGAGTTCGGATTCGGTGCCGAGATCGGCATCTCCACCCAGAAGCTGCACGCCCGCGGCCCGCTCGGGCTGCCGGAACTGACCTCCACCACCTACGTCGTCACGGGCAACGGCCACACCCGCTGACCGATCCGAGGAGCTCCATGTCCCGCCAGCAGTCCCCGAACTTCTCCTCGGTCGCCGACGTCGGCAAGCGGCTGTCCGCGGCCGGCTACCTGCCCGACGCGCAGATCTCGACCACGGTCTTCCTCGCCGACCGCCTGGGCAAGCCGCTGCTGGTCGAGGGGCCGGCCGGCACGGGGAAGACGGAGCTGGCCAAGGCGCTCGCGGCCTCGACCGGCTCGGAGCTGATCCGGCTCCAGTGCTACGAGGGCCTGGACGAGGCCCGCGCGCTGTACGAGTGGAACTACAAGAAGCAGCTGCTGCGCATCCAGGCCTCTCAGGCCGGTGACGGCGCGGACTGGGACACCGTCCACGACGACATCTTCGGCGAGGAGTTCCTGCTCTCCCGGCCGCTGCTCACCGCCATCCGCCGCACCGGGCCCACGGTGCTCCTCATCGACGAGACCGACAAGGCCGACGTCGAGGTCGAGGGCCTGCTGCTCGAGGTGCTCTCGGACTTCCAGGTGACGATCCCCGAGCTCGGCACCATCACCGCGACCCGGCGGCCGATCGTCGTCCTCACCTCCAACGCGACCCGCGAGCTCTCCGAGGCGCTCAAGCGGCGCTGCTTGTACCTGTCGCTGGACTACCCGTCGGCGGAGCGGGAGCGGGAGATCGTGCTGTCCCGGGTGCCCGACCTCGCGCCCGGCCTGGCCGACCAGCTGGTGCGCACGGTGCGCGCGCTGCGCGGCCTGGAGCTGAAGAAGTCGCCGTCGATCTCGGAGACCCTCGACTGGGCGCAGACGCTGCTGGAGCTGGGCCTGGACACCCTGGACGAGTCGGCGATGAGCTCGACGCTCGGCGTGGTCCTCAAGCACGCCAGCGACCAGACCCGGGCCGCCGCCGAGCTGCGGCTGAACTGATGTCGGGGCTGAACTGATGGTCACGGCGGTCGGTGGGCTCCCGGGGCACCTCGACGGGTTCGTGCGCGCGGTGCGCGAGGCCGGGATCCCGGTCGGGATCAGCCAGGCGGTCGACGCCGCCGAGATCCTCACCGTCGTCGACCTGCTCGACCGCGAGCAGCTGCGCCACGGGCTGGCCGCCGTCCTGCTGCAGCGGGCCGCCCAGCGGCAGAGCTACGACGTCCTGTTCGACCTGTGGTGGCCGCTCGGCGACCGGCCGGTCGTCGAGGGCGACGCCGACGCCTCGGGCGAGGGCGGGGAGTCCACGCTCGACGTTCCCGACGGCGCCGCTCTCGCCCAGCTCATGCGGGACGAGCTGCTCCGGCTGCTGACCGAGGGCGACCCCGAGGAGCTGCGCCGCTTCGCCCGGGACGCCGTCGACCAGCTCGGCCAGGGGCAGCCGACGCCGTCCGGGCAGTCCTACTTCAGCTACCGGGTGCTGCGGGCGCTCTCGCCGGACACCCTCGTGGCGCAGCTGCTCGCCGGGCTGCTGGGCGACGCCGACCGCGGCGGGCTGGCCGAGCAGGTCGCCCGGCAGACGGTGCGCGACCGGGTGTCGGCGTTCAAGTCCGCGGTCGAGGCGGAGGTCCGCCGGCGGACAGCGGCGGAGAAGGGGCGGGACCGGGTCGCGAAGAACGCCGTGCGGCCGCTCGCCGACCAGGTCGACTTCCTCCGCGCCCAGGCCGCCGACCTCGCCGAGCTGCGCCGCGCCGTCACCCCGCTCGCTCGGCGGCTCGCCGTCCGGCTCTCGGCCCGGCGGCGGATGGGCCGCCAGGGCCGGCTGGACTTCCGCAAGACCGTGCGGGCCTCGCTGGCCACCGGCGGCGTGCCGGTCGTGACCCACCACAAGCCGCGGAAGGTGCACAAGCCCGAGCTGGTCGTGCTCTGCGACATCAGCGGCTCGGTCGCCGGGTTCAGCCACTTCACGCTGATGCTCACCCAGGCGCTACGCGAGCACTTCAGCGGCGTCCGGGCCTTCGCCTTCGTCGACTCCACCGACGAGGTGACCCGCTTCTTCCACCCGGGCGTGGACGTCGCCGACGCGATCGCCCGCATCGGCCGGGAGGCGCAGGTCGTGGCCTACGACGGGCACAGCGACTACGGCACCGCCTTCGAGGTGTTCGCCGACCGCTGGGCGTCGGCCATCGGCCCGAAGACCTCGCTGCTCGTGCTCGGCGACGGGCGCACGAACTACCGGCAGCCCGGCGTCCCGGTGCTCGCCGACCTGGTGCGCCGGGCCCGCTCGGCGCACTGGCTGAATCCGGAGCCGCGTCGGCTGTGGGGGAGCGGTGACTCGGCTGCCGACCGGTACGGCGAGGTCATCGACATGGTCGAGTGCCGCAATGCAGCGCAACTGACGGAGTTCGTGACCACCCTCTGAGCCGGTTCGCGGTCGATCCGTCGGCAGGTCCGCAGGTCGACGTGCCGCCATGTCGACAGACGTGGCGTGCGGCACACCCGGGGTGCGAGACGGCGGCGTAACCGAAAGGCCGCTGCCGCGTTGTCAACGCGGTGTCGACAAGTCGTCACCGCTGACCGCAACGTCGCGGCCGGACCGCGACCGGCTGCACGGGGGAGCCGGTCGCAGCGGGTCCGTCCGGCCCGGTCCCAGGACCGGGACGGGCGGGTTCGCGGGGCCGGGGCCGGTCCTCACGGGGCCGGCCCCGGTAGCCCCGGATACGCTCGTTCGGTGGCGGGGCGACGAGTCGGTGTGATGGGTGGGACCTTCGATCCCGTCCACCACGGCCACCTGGTGGCCGCCAGCGAGGTGGCCGGGCTCTTCGGGCTCGACGAGGTGATCTTCGTTCCCACCGGTGAGCCGTGGCAGAAGAGCGACCAGAAGGTCAGCCCCGCGGAGGACCGCTACCTGATGACGGTCATCGCGACCGCGTCCAACCCGCGGTTCTCGGTGAGCCGGGTCGACATCGACCGCGGGGGCCCGACCTACACCTTCGACACGCTCACCGACCTGCACGCGCAGCGTCCCGACGACGAGCTGTTCTTCATCACCGGCGCCGACGCGCTGGCCCAGATCATGACCTGGCGCGACGGCGCCCGGTGCTTCGAGCTGGCGCACTTCGTCGGGGTGACCCGCCCCGGTTACACGCTGGCGGACGCACACCTGCCCGAGGGCCGGGTGAGCCTGGTCGAGATCCCCGCGCTCGCCATCAGCTCGAGCGACTGCCGCGCGCGGGTCGATCGCGGGATGCCGGTCTGGTACCTCGTGCCCGACGGCGTCGTGCAGTACATCGAGAAGCGCGGCCTCTACCGCCAGCCGCTCCGCCGCCAGACGGCCGCCGACGGGCGTCCCCGGGGCGACCGCCCCACCTACGACCGCCGATCGCCGGACGCGCCCGGGAACACCTCTCCCGGCGCCGGCGCTGACCCATCACCGACATCTCACCTCCAGGAGGTACCCCGATGACCGCCTCGGCCGAAGCCCGGGAAACCGCGCTCGTCGCCGCTCAGGCGGCTGCGGACAAGCTCGCCACCGACGTCGCCATCGTCGACGTCAGCGAGCGACTCGCCATCACCGACGCCTTCGTGCTCGCATCCGCGCCCAACGAGCGGCAGGTGCAGGCCATCGTCGACGAGGTCGAGGAGAAGCTCCGCGAGCACGGGGTGAAGCCGGTGCGCCGCGAGGGCGTCGCCGAGGCGCGCTGGGTGCTGCTGGACTTCGTGGACGTCGTCGTGCACGTGCAGCACGCCGAGGAGCGGGCCTACTACGCCCTCGAGCGGCTCTGGAAGGACTGCCCGACCATTCCGTTCGTGGACGCGGCGCAGCCCGCCCCGGCCGCTCCGGCAGAGGCATCCGCCCCGGTCGCGGAGACGGCCGGCCAGTGACCGCGGCGGCCCTGCCCGAGCTGCCGATCGGCCGGCTGGTCGTCTGGCGGCACGGGCGGACCGAGTGGAACGCGGCCGGCCGCTTCCAGGGGCAGCTGGACCCGCCGCTGGACGACGTCGGCCGCGCCCAGGCCGCGCACGCCGCACCGCACCTGCTCGCCGGTCTCGACGGGCAGGACGTCGTCGTGGTCTCCAGCGACCTCGTGCGCGCCGCGGACACCGCCCGCCTGCTCACCGACCTGATGGGCGTGGAGCTGCGGCTGGACGAGCGGCTGCGCGAGCACGGGATGGGGTCCTGGGAGGGCCTGACCCGCGACGAGATCGCCGAACGGCACCCCGAGCAGTACGCCGACTGGATGGCCGGTCGGTCCGTCCGCGGGCGCGGCGGCGAGGAGACGGCGGCGGTGGCCCAGCGGGTGCTGGCCGCACTGGCCGAGCTGCCGCCGGTCGACGTCGCCGTCGTGGTGACCCACGGAGGTACGAGCGGCCGGCTGATCGAGCGCCTGCTGGAGCTCGGCCCCGAGCACCGCCGGGTGTTCGGCCCCCTCGGCAACTGCGCGTGGAGCGAGCTGGCCCGCCAGAGCGGCCGCTGGCGGCTGCTGCGGCACAACTCCTCCGCCGGGCCCCTCCCGGAGGGCGTCGCTCCCCGCCGTCCGGTCCAGGACGCCGACGCGGTCGGCTGAGTCGCCACAGCTCCTCCGATCGGGGCACCGTTCCCGATCCGGTGTCCGCCCCGGCTAGCCTCGCCGGGTGTCCGTCGCCGTGCTCACCGATTCGGCGGCCTACCTTCCCCGCGAGCTGGTGGAGGCCTACGGCATCCACGTCGTCCCGCTCTACGTCGTGCTCTCGGGTCGGTCGGGTCGCGAGGGCGAGGACATCACCTCCGCGGACGTCGCGAAGGCCCTTTCCACAAGGGGGCAGAAGGTCTCGACGTCGCGGCCCACGCCGGGCGACTTCGTGGCCGCCTACCGCGCGGCACTGGACGCCGGTGCCGACCGGCTCGTGTCGATCCACCTGTCCTCGGAGCTCTCCGGCACCTGGGACGCCGCCCGCGTGGCCGCCTCCCAGGTGGGGGAGCACATCGTCTCCGTCGTCGACTCGCGGTCGACCGCCATGGCCACCGGTTTCGCCGTGCTCGAGGCCGCCCGTGCGGCGGCCGACGGCGCGGACCGGGACACCGTCGACCGGATCGCCCGCGAGGCCGTGGACCGCACCCGCACGCTCTTCGTCGTCGACACCCTCGAGCACCTGCGCCGCGGTGGCCGGATCGGTTCGGCGGCGGCGATCCTCGGCTCCGCGCTCGCGGTGAAGCCGGTGCTGCACGTCGTGGACGGACGGGTCGTGCCGCTGGAGAAGGTGCGCACCTCCGCGCGGGCGCTGCACCGGCTGGTGCAGCACGTGGTCGAGTACGCCGGGGACCGGGAGGTGTCGATCGCGGTGCACCACCTCGCGGCCGCCGACCGCGCCGAGCGCCTGGTCAGTGAGCTGCGCTCGAAGGTCCCCTCGGTGCGGGAGTTGCACGTCAGCGAGCTCGGAGCGGCCATCGGTGCGCACGTCGGGCCGGGTGCGGTCGGCGTCGTCGTCTCGCTGCCGGCCGAGGACACCACCGAGAGCACCGCCGAGACGGACTGAGGGGCGGTGTCGTCCACAGCGGGCGGCGGCGTCCACAGATCGCTCCGGGACCCGTTCCGGGTGCCGCCGTCTCCCTAGCGTCGGCCGGGTGCGCCTCCCACTCCGCCGCGACGACGACGCGGACCTGATCCGTGCCCGTCTGCGGCTGCTCCTGGCGCGCGAGGCGGAGCTGCCGGGTGGATGGCTGCCGGACGACGACCTCGCGCCCGCCCCGTACGTCGAGGCACCGGAGCCGCTCGCCGACGCGGACGAGGACGAGAGCCTGCCGCCCGGACTGGGGCGGCACCGGGCGCCCGGAACGGCGGCCCGCTGGGACACCGGTCGGCGCGGAGCCCGGGCGCTGTGGGTGGCTGCCCTGCTGGCGGTGGCCCTGCTGCTGGGCTGGACGTGGCTGGACCGCCCGGTCGTGGAGCCGGCCGCCGACGTCCCCGCGGTAGCGCCGGCTCCGTCGACAACGCCCGTCGGCGAGGCGGCCGAGACGTCCCCGACCGTGGTCGCGTCGGTGGTGGGCCAGGTCGCGCGGCCGGGCCTGGTCACCCTGCCCACCGGCGCCCGGGTCGCGGACGCCCTGGCGGCGGCCGGTGGACTGCTGCCGGGAGCCGACGCCGCGTCGGTGAACCTCGCCGCCCCCGTCAACGACGGCGAGCAGATCGCGGTCGGGCTGCCGAGTCCCGGAGGGGCGGCCGCCCCCGGGGGCTCGACGCCGCCGGGGAGCGGGCGGGTGAACCTCAACACCGCGGGGGTCGCCGAGCTGGACGCCCTGCCCGGCATCGGGTCCGTGCTGGCCCAGCGGATCGTCGACCACCGCACCGAGCAGGGCCCCTTCCGCAGCGTCGAGCAGCTCGACGACGTCCCGGGCATCGGACCGGCGATCGCGGCCGAGCTGGCCGAGCTGGTGGCCGTGTGAGGGCGGACGAGCCCGACGAGCTGCCCGACTCCCGGTGGCAGTGGCTCGACCTGCGGCTGTGGCCGGTCGCGGCGACCGTGTGGGCGCTCGGGCTGGCCGCGCCGTACCTCGACGCGCGGGTGCTGGGGATCGGAGCCGGCTGTGCTGCGGTGTCGGCGTTCGCGGTCGGCAGGTCGTCCTGGGCCCGGGCGCCGGTCGTCATCACGGTGCTCGCCGCGGTCGTCGCGGCCGCGGGCACCGGCGCGATCCGGGTAGCCGAGCGCGAAGCCGCGCCGCTCACCGATCTCGCGACGGCCCGGACGACGGTCCAGACCTGGCTGGCCGTCACCGGCACCCCGCACCTCGTGCGTGGAGCGGGGGAGCCCCGGGTCGTGCTCGACGCGGAGATCGTCTCTCCCGAGCACGGGCCGGGAGTTCCGGTCATCGTGTTCGCGCCCGCGGACGGATGGGCGGGCCTGCTGCCGGGACAGGAGGTGCGGGCGCGGGCAGGGACCGCGCCGCCTCGACCCGGGGACGACGTCGCCGCGGTGCTGTCGGCCCGTGGACCGCCTGAGGTGGTGCAGGCGCCGCCGCCGGAGCAGCGGGTGGCGGCGGAAGTCCGCGAAGCGCTGGCCGAGGCGTCGGCGCGCGTGCTCGACGACCGCCCCGGAGGGCTGCTCCCCGGCCTGGTGGTCGGCGACACCAGCGCCATGGATCCGGTCCTCGACGAGGAGTTCCGGCGGGCGGGCCTGTCCCACCTGACCGCGGTCTCCGGGGCGAACGTCGCCATCGTGATCGCCGGGGTGCTCTGGCCCCTGCGACGGCGGGCGGTCGATCGGCGGGTGCAGGCGGCCGTCGGCTTCGGCGCCCTGGCGGCGTTCGTCCTGCTCGCCGGCCCGAGCGCCAGCGTCGTGCGTGCCGCGGCCATGGGCGCGGTGACCCTGCTGGCGCTCGCCTCCGGCCGGTCACGGGCAGCGCTCCCGGCGCTGGCCGCCGCGGTCACGGTGCTGCTGCTGGCCGACCCTTCGCTCGCCCGCGATGCCGGCTTCGCGCTCTCCGTCGCCGCCACCGCCTCGATCGTGCTCCTCGCCCCCGGCTGGGCGCGGCGGCTGCGCCGGCGGGGCTGGCCGTCATGGCCGGCCGACGCGGTGGCCGTGAGCGCCGCCGCGGGGCTGGCGACGGCGCCGTTGATCGCCGGTCTGAACGGCACGGTCAGCCTGGTGTCCCTGCCCGCGAACCTGCTGGCGGCGCCGGCCGTCGCGCCGGCCACGGTCCTCGGGCTGCTCGCCGCGGGAACCGCCGCCGTCGTGCCGGTGCTGGGCGACGTCCTGGTATGGCTCGCCGGCTGGTCGGTGCGCTGGATCGTGCTGGTGGCCGAGCGGGCCTCCGCGATGCCGGACGCTGTGGCCGGCTGGCCCGGGGGAGTGCGGGGTGCGGTGCTCCTCGCCGCGCTCGTGGCGATCATGGGCTGGGCGCTCTGGCGCTTCTCCCGGCTGCGCCCGCTGGCGCTGGCCGCCCTCGTCGGGCTGGGAGTCGTGGGCTGGCCGCTCCGGCAGCCGCTGGACGGCTGGCCGGTCGCCGGAACCGTGCTGGTGGCCTGCGACGTGGGTCAGGGTGACGCCCTGGTGCTGCCGCTCGGGGACGGTGCCGGGGTGCTCGTCGACGCCGGACCCGAGGTGGGCCCGGTCGACGCCTGCCTGGACCGGTTGGGGATCGACGACCTGCCGCTGGTGCTGCTCTCGCACCTGGACGCCGACCACGTGGGCGGACTCGCGGGGGCGCTGGCCGGCCGGGAGGTGGGCGCGGTGGCGACCGGCGTCCTCCCTCCGGCGGACGACCGCAGCCGGCCTGTCGACGAGCTCGTCCGCCAGGCGGGCGGTACGCGCGAGGTCCTCGTGCCCGGCGACCGTCGCGTGGCCGGGGGAGCGGTGCTGGAGGTGCTGGCACCCTCGCCGCGCCGCGCGACGGCTGCGGCCGAGGGGAACGACCTGTCGCTGGTCGTGCGCGTGACCTTCCGCGGCCTCCGGCTCCTGCTGACGGGCGACCTGGGCGCCGAGGCGGAAGCGCGGTTGCTGCGCGACGGCGTCGACCTGCGGGCCGACGTCCTCAAGGTGCCGCACCACGGCAGCGGCGACGTCGATCCCGAGTTCCTGGCGGCCACCGGAGCGAGCGTCGCGCTCGTGTCCGTCGGTGCGGACAACACCTACGGCCACCCCGCGCCGCGACTGCTCGACGGGCTCGCCGAGGAAGGGATGCAGGTGCACCGCACCGACCGCGAGGGTGACCTCGCTGTGGTGGGGGAGGCGGGGGACTGGGGCGTCGCCGTCCGCGGTCCGCCGCCCGGCCGGGAACGTCAGCGGCGCGTGACACCATGCGGAGGTGCCTGCGTCACCGGTCGAGCCGACCTCCCGGCTGCGCGTCGTCATCGGCGAGGAGGAGCTGCTCCGGGCCCGTGCCGTGAGCGCCGTCCGCGCCGCCGTCCTCGGGCGCCACCCCGACGCGGAGGTGCACGAGCTGGCGGCCATGGGTCTGCCGGTCGGTCAGCTGGCCGACGTCCTGGCGCCCTCGCTGTTCGGCGGGCACCGGATGGTCGTCGTCACCGGGGCGAACGAGGCCGCGAGCGCGCTGGCCGACTCGCTGATCTCCTACACCAAGGACCCCGACCCCGAGCTCACGCTGGTCATCGTCCACTCCGGCGGAAAGCGCAACGAGGCCCTGGTCAAGGCGTTCAAGTCAGCCGGGGCCGCGGTCGACGAGTGCCCCAAGATCAGCTCCGTCGGCGACCGGATCGCCTTCGTCCGCAACGAGGTGCGCACCTTCGGTGGGCGCATCGCCCCGGACGCGGTGACGGCGCTCGTCGACGCGATCGGCGCCGACCTCCGCGGGCTGTCGGCGGCGGCCAGCCAGCTGGTGAGCGACTTCGGCGGCAACATCGACGCCGACGACGTCGCCCGCTTCCACCGCGGCCAGGCCGAGGTCACCGGCTTCACCGTCGCCGAGCGGGTGCTGACCGGCGATCGGGCCGGCTCGATCGAGATGCTGCGCTGGGCCCTGGAGCGGGGCGTCGCCCACGTGCTCATCGCCGACGCGATCGCCGACGGCGTGCGCACCGCCGCACGGGTGGCCTCGCTGAGCTCCACCAGCATCGGTGATCTCGCCCGAACGCTGAAGATGCCGCCGTGGAAGGTGAAGAAGGCCCAGGCGCAGGCGCGTGGCTGGAGCATCGAGGGCCTGCAGCTGGCGCTCGGCGTCGCCGCGGACCTCAACGCCGACGTGAAGGGCGCCGCGGCCAGCGCCGACTACGCCCTGGAGCGCGCGGTCCGCACGATCGTCACGATCCGCACCGAGACCGGCCGTGGACGGATGCCGGCTCGCCGCTGAGCCGGAGAGCCCGCCGCGGAGCGGGGAAGCCTGGGAATGCGACGAGCCCCCGTCCCGGAAGGGACAGGGGCTCGTTCGGTCTGCGCCGGAGCGCGACCGCAGGCTCAGAGGCCGGAGGTGAGCTTCGTCAGGCCCGACTTGCGGTTGGCAGCCTGGTTCTTGTGGATGACGCCCTTGCTGGCGGCCTTGTCCAGCTGCTTGTTGGCGGTCGCCAGAGCGGCGGCGGCAGCGGCAGCGTCACCGGACTCGGCGGCCGTGCGGACGCGACGGACGGCCGTCTTCAGGGCGGACTTGACGGCAACGTTGCGCTGACGCGCCTTCTCGTTGGTCTTGATCCGCTTGAGCTGGGACTTGATGTTCGCCACGCGTGAGCCTCGAAAGTCTGGAGGGAATGGTTCTGACAATGCGTCCGGGCGCTGCGTACGACCGCGCGACAGGACCGGTCTGCCAAGATACCAGCGCACCGGGATGGTTCCCAACCCGGCTGGTCGACATCCTCACCCGCACCGGCCCGTGGGCTGCCACGCGCTCGTGAGCACGTAGCGGCCCGGGCTGTCCGCCGTCAGCGTCGTCCAGCCGTCGCGGTCGCCGGGGCTCACGCAGCCACCAGGTCCCTCGACCGACGACCACTGCGTCCAGCGCAGCGCGATGTCCACCTGACCGGCGGCCGGCACGTCCACCACGAGCTGCGACCGGTCGCTGGACACCAGGGTGGCGTCGCCCCGCAGCAGCCCGCCGTCGGACACCTCGAACAGCCGCCACGACCGGTCGGACCACACCTCCCGCAGGCCCGGCACCCCGTCGCGCAGCAGCCGCGCCTCGCCGCCGGAGGGCCAGTCCAAGTCTGCGCGGGGGAGCACCACGTAGGAGACGCCGGCGTCGCGCAGCCAGTCCAGGTAGCTGTCGGCGTCCAGCGAGCCGTCGTAGAACAGTCCGGCGTGCACGGTGTCCAGTTGCCGCAGCCAGCCGCGGGCCAGCGGGATGTCCTGCGCCACGGAGACGCTCTCCTCGTGGCTGTTGAGCGGCACCACCTCGATGCGGCCGACCGGCCCGCGGTCCTGGAGCTCGGCCAGCAGCGCCCCGGTCGGCTGCGCCGGCTCCCGGGGCATGAGGTCCTTCGCCACGACCGGGGGCAGCAGCCAGCCGACCCCCACCACGGCGAGGAAGACCACCGCCGGGCGGTGGCGGGCACCGGCGACCAGGACCGGGACGGCGAAGAGCAGGACCAGGCGGGTGGACGTCGAGCCGACCGGGCTGCTGATTAGCCACGTCGCGAGCAGGAGGACGACGGTGAAGCCCGCGCCGGCGCGCAGCGCCCGGTGCCCCGGCGGAACCAGAGCCGCGACCAGGCCGGTCGCCGCCACCGCGGCCAGCATCTGGGCGGCGCTCGTCGGCTGGGGACCGCTGACCGCGCCCAGCAGCCGCGCCATCCCGACAGGGACCAGCGCGCCGGCGGCGATCAGCCACGGCTCCACCGGACCCGGGCGCCACGAGGAGATGCGCACCGACGGCTGCCGGCCGCACCACCACGCGGCGGCCGCCAGCAGCAGGAAGACCGACGCCACGGGGCTCATCGCCCCGGCCATCGCCGCCAGCACGACGCCGGCCGGTCGCCCGATGCGCGCGCGGCGTCCGCTGACCACGACGAGCGCCAGGCACGCCAGCGCGGCGCCGAGCCCGAAGGTGGTGCGACCGCTCCACTCGTTGGCGGCCCAGGTGGCGGCAGCGCAGATCCCGGCGACGGTCCAGCGCGTGGGGGTGGGCGCGAGCCGGCCGAGCAGGGTCGCGGTGCAGGCCGCCCCCAGCACCGTGCCCACGACCCCCGCCAGCGGCAGGCCCAGGAGCGCCTGGACCCAGGGGCTCAGCAGGCTGTAGGAGGCGACGGTCACGCCGCCGTACCAGCCGAGGTCCACCGGAGCCCGGTTCGTCGTCGCCCACGAGGCCCACCACTCCTGCGCGACCAAATCCCCACCGACGACCGGCGCGGCCTCCACGAGCAGCGCGAGCACCAGGGCGGAGAACGCGGTGACCGCGACGGGGTGCGTGCGCAGCGATCGCGGCGAGCGGCGCATCGCCGTCCCCGCCGGGGCTCGCGGGAGGGCCCGTGGGGAGGCCGTCGGCGCGGGCCGCAGGGTCGCTGTCAGGAACACGTGCTGCCTCTGCCCCGAACCGGCGTTCGCGGAACCACGGGAGGTCCGCGGCCCGATCTGCCGGGTCGTGCCGCCCCGGCCGTCGGAGGCGTGGGACGATGGCGCCACTGTGACGACTCCTGCTGCCACCGATCCGGCCCTCATCCGGAACTTCTGCATCATCGCCCACATCGACCACGGCAAGTCGACGCTGGCCGACCGGATGCTCGAGGTCACCGGCCTCGTCGAGGGGCGGCACATGCGTGCCCAGTACCTCGACCGCATGGACATCGAGCGCGAGCGCGGCATCACGATCAAGGCGCAGAACGTCCGTCTGCCGTGGACGCCGCGTTCCGGCGCCCACACCGGCACCGAGTACGTGCTCGACATGATCGACACCCCGGGCCACGTGGACTTCACCTACGAGGTGTCCCGCTCGCTGGCCGCCTGCGAGGGCGCCGTGCTGCTGGTCGACGCCGCGCAGGGGATCGAGGCGCAGACGCTGGCCAACCTGTACCTGGCGCTGGAGAACGACCTCACGATCATCCCGGTCCTCAACAAGATCGACCTGCCCGCGGCGCAGCCCGAGAAGTACGCGGCGGAGATCGCGCACATCATCGGCTGCGAGCCCGACGACGTCCTGCGGGTCAGCGGCAAGACCGGCGTCGGCGTTCCGGAGCTGCTCGACCTGATCGTCGACCGCATCCCCGCCCCGACCGGCGAGGCCGCAGGCCCGGCCCGCGCGATGATCTTCGACTCGGTCTACGACATCTACCGCGGCGTCATCACCTACGTGCGCGTGGTCGACGGCCGGATCTCCTCGCGCGACAAGATCAAGATGATGTCGACCGGCGCGACGCACGAGCTGCTCGAGATCGGCGTCATCTCCCCGGAGCCCAAGCCCGTCGAGAGCCTGGGCGTCGGCGAGGTCGGCTACTTCATCACCGGCGTGAAGGACGTCCGCCAGTCCCGCGTCGGCGACACCGTCACGCTGCAGCACAAGCCGGCGGCGGAGTCGATCGGGGGCTACCGCGACCCCAAGCCGATGGTCTACTCCGGTCTCTATCCGATCGACGGCAGCGACTACCCGCTGCTGCGCGAGGCGCTGGACAAGCTGCTGCTCAACGACGCGGCGCTGACCTACGAGCCGGAGACGTCGGCGGCGCTGGGCTTCGGCTTCCGCGTCGGCTTCCTCGGCCTGCTGCACCTGGAGATCGTCCGCGAGCGGCTGGAGCGCGAGGCCGGGATCAGCCTCATCTCCACCGCGCCGAACGTCGTCTACCGCGTGGTCATGGAGGACCGCTCCGAGATCACCGTGACGAACCCGAGCGACTGGCCCGAGGGCAAGATCGACCGGGTCTTCGAGCCGATCGTCAACGCCACGATCATCGCGCCGAGTGACTACACCGGCGCGATCATGGAGCTCTGCCAGGGGCGCCGCGGCCAGCTCGGCGGCATGGACTACCTGAGCGAGTCCCGCGTCGAGCTGCGCTACACGCTGCCGCTCGGCGAGATCATCTTCGACTTCTTCGACGCCCTGAAGTCCAAGACCCGCGGCTACGCGAGCCTGGACTACCAGGAGGCCGGCGAGCAGGAGTCCGCGCTGGTCAAGGTGGACATCCTGCTGCAGGGCGAGGCCGTCGACGCGTTCAGCGCGATCGTGCACAAGGACAAGGCCTACAGCTACGGCGTGATGATGGCCGGCAAGCTGCGCGAGCTAATCCCGCGCCAGCAGTTCGAGGTGCCGATCCAGGCAGCCGTCGGCTCCCGGGTCATCGCCCGCGAGACGGTGCGCGCGATCCGCAAGGACGTCCTCGCCAAGTGCTACGGCGGTGACATCACCCGCAAGCGGAAGCTGCTGGAGAAGCAGAAGGAGGGCAAGAAGCGGATGAAGATGGTCGGCCGCGTCGAGGTCCCCCAGGAGGCCTTCGTGGCCGCGCTCTCCACCAACGAGTCCACCGCGTCGTCCAAGCCGAAGTGAGCGGGCGGCTCGAGGCCGTCTGCGTATCGGGCACGGACCTGCCCGCGGTGGCGGGCCGCAAGCCCGTCCGCACCGGCATCGACAAGCAGCTGGTGCTCGGCCGCGTCGCCGTCGGCGAGCACGGTCTGGACGGCGACGTCCAGGTCAACCGCAAGTACCACGGTGGCGACGGCCAGCAGGTCTACGCCTACGCCCAGGAGGACGCCGACTGGTGGGCGGCGGAGCTCGACCGAGAGCTGCCGCCCGGCCGGTTCGGCGAGAACCTGCGGACGTCGGGGCTGGACCTGACGCTCGCCCTGCTGGGCGAGCGGTGGCGGGTCGGGACGGCGCTGCTCGAGGTGACAGCCCCCCGCATCCCGTGCGCCAACTTCGCCCGCTTCTGGGACGTTCCGCAGCTGGTCAAGCGGTTCACCGCCCGCGGCGCCCCCGGCGCGTACCTCCGCGTGCTCGAGGTCGGCGAGCTCGGCGCGGGGGATCCGATCGAGGTCGTCTCCCGCCCCGACCACTCGGTGACCGTCGACCTCACGTTCAGGGCCTGGACGACGCAGAAGTACCGGGCCGCCGAGCTGGCGCCGGCGCTGGACTTCCTCCCCGAGCGCAACCGGGCGAAGGCCGCCGCGCGGATCGCCGCGCGCACCGTTCCTGCGGTCTGACGTACCGCCGCGCTACTGTCCGCCCTCGGTACGCCCGGGCTCCGCCCGGCCCACGGGGAGGTCACCATGCTGCTGCGCCGGTCACGGGTTCCGCTGATCGCGCTCGCCCTCGTCGTCGGGCCGGTGCTCGCCGGCTGCAGCGGCAGCGAGGAGGAGTCCGGGGAGTCGGCGACGGAGCTGCTCGACCGCGCCAAGACGGCGCTGGACGAGGCCTCCAGCGCGCACTTCGTCCTGGCCAGCGAGGGAGCGCCGAGCACGGGCACCGCCCTCGTCGGCGGTGAGGGCGACATCGCCCGTCCGGCCTCGTTCACGGGCACGCTGAAGGTCGTGGCGCTCGGCTCCACCGTCGACCTGGACGTCGTCTCCGTCGACGGCACCGTCTACGCCCAGTTGCCCTTCGCGCCGAACTTCACCGTCATCGACCCCGCCCAGTTCGGCATCGGTGACCCGGGTGCGCTCATCGACCCCGACACCGGCATCTCCCAGCTCTTCACCGAGGCGCGGGACGCCGAGCTGGGGGAGGAGCGGCGGGTCGACGGCGAGGTCGTCCGCGAGGTGACCGCCGAGCTGCCCGGCGACCTGGTCCAGGAGCTGCTCACCAGCCAGGACCCGTCGCAGGCGGTGCAGGCCACGTTCTCCATCGCATCGGAGTCCGGCGAGCTGCGCCGGGCGACGCTGACCGGCCCGTTCTTCGCCGCCGGCGAGGACGGCACCTACACGCTCGAGCTCAGCGACTTCGGGGCCGATGTCGAGATCACCGCACCCGCCACCGGCTGAGACGTCGGCCGTCGGCAGCGCCCGCGCCCCGGGTCTGGCGGCGGTCGCCCTCGCCACCCTGGCGGTCCTGGTCACCGCCGCCGACACCTACGTCGTCGTCCTGGCGCTGCCCGACATCCTGACCGGTGTCGGGGTCGGGCTGGACGACCTCCAGCGGGCGACGCCCATCGTCGGCGGCTTCCTGCTCGGCTACACCGCCACCCTGCCGCTGCTGGGCCGGCTCGCCGACCTGCGCGGTCGCACCCCCGTGCTCATCGGCTGCCTGCTGCTGTTCGCCCTCGGCTCGCTGCTGACCGCGACGGCGGACAGCCTCGGGCTCGCGGTGGCCGGGCGCGGGCTGCAGGGCATCGGGGCCGGCGGACTCGTGCCGGCCACGCTGGCGCTCGTCGCCGACCGGTGGGCGCCGGAGCGCCGGTCGGTGCCGCTGGGCGTGGTCGGCGCCGTGCAGGAGGCGGGCGCGGTGCTCGGCCCGCTCGCCGGCGCCGCCGTCCTGGCCGTGGCCGACTGGCGGGCGATCTTCTGGCTCAACCTGCTGCTGGGCCTCGGGCTGGCAGCGGGGATCGCCGTCGCCGGACGGGTGCGGCGGCCCGACGTCGTCGGACTGCTGCTGGCGTCGGTCGCGGCCGCCGCCCTCGGCCTGCAGCTCGCCGAGCCGACGGCGCTCGCCGAGGACGTGACCCTCGGCCTGCTCTACGTCCCCCTCACCGACTCGGCGTCGTGGACGACGCCGCTGGTCCTGGCGGCCCTCGTCGCGGCGGCCGGGCTCGCAGCGAGGAGCCTGCTGCACCCGGCCGGTGCGGTGCTCCCGCTGCGTGGCCTGGGTGCGCTGGCCCGCGAGGTCGACGTCGTGGGATCGACGCTCGCCGTCGTCGCGCTCGGTGCCCTGGTGTGGGCCTTCGCCGCCGCCGACACCGAGACGCAGGTCGTCGCCCACGGCTGGGTCCTCCTGCCGCTGTCGGCGGTCGCGGCGCTGCTGTTCGTGCTGCACGAGCGGCGCGCAGCCAACCCCGTGCTGCCGCTGGACGCGCTGCGGCCCGTGGGCGCCTGGGGGGCGCTGGTCGTGAACCTGCTCGTCGGCGTCGCACTGGTGGCGGCGCTGGTCGACATCCCGCTCTTCGCCCGGGCGACCACCACGCCCGGCGATCAGCTGGGAGCCGCACTCGTGCTGGTGCGGCTGCTGGTGGCCGTGCCGGTGGGCGCCGTCGCCGGCGGATGGTTGTGCCGGTTCGTCGCGCCGCGGATCGTGGCGGCGGGAGGCATGGCGCTGGCGGCCGTGGCCTTCGTGGTGATGACCGGCTGGGACGAGAAGGCGCTGGACGGCGCCGGCTCCTGGGTGGTCCTGCTCGCGGCGGGCCTCGGCTTCGGCCTGGCGATCGCCCCGGTGAACGCCGTCCTGCTCGCCGTCACCCGGCCCGAGGTGCACGGCAGCGCGGGTGCGCTCGCCGTCGTCGCCCGGACGGTGGGGATGCTGGTCGGGCTCTCGCTGCTCACCGCCGTCGCCCTGCGCCGGTTCACCGCCGAGGTGGCGGCCGTCGGAACGCCGATGGAGCTGTGTCCCTCGTCGCCGGCGGACTGCGCCGCCTACGACGCCGCGACGGAGGCCGCGCTGCTCACCCAGCTGCACACGGTCTTCGCCGGCGCGGCGATCGCGGCGGCGCTGGCCGCCGTCGCGGCCGCGATCCTGCTCAGGAGTTCAGCACCAGCTCGAGGTCCTTCCGCAGGCTGACCGCATCGACGCCCCGGTCGTGCAGGATCTTCATGGCCAGGCCCTCGCCCTCGCGCAGCAGTCCGAGCGCGATGTGGCCGTCGGCGATGCTGCGTGACTTCAGAGCCAGCGCCTCGCGCAGCGAGAGCTCCAGGATCTTCTTGGCCCGTGGGGTGAACGGGATGTGCCCGGGGCGCGCCGGCTTCGACTTCGGGTCGTCGAGGGCGCCGGGACCGAAGGCGGCCTCCACGCTGCTGCGGACGGCGTCGAGGTCGATGCCCACGCTGGTGAGGGCGTCGGCGTCCAGATCGGCGCTGCCGGTGAACCGGACGACGTCGGTCGCGACCTCGTCGGCCGACAGTCCGTGCCGGGTGAGCACCGCGGCCGAGGGGGTGGGCTGGCGGAGCAGCGCGAGCAGCAGGTGCTCGGTGCCGATGGTGGGCGAGTGCAGGACGCGGGCCTCGTCCTGCGCGCCGACGACGACCTCGCGGGCCTCACGGGCGAAGCGTTCGAACATGGTCAGTCCTTCCGTCGGAGCGGCCCACGACCGCTCGCGTACTTCTTGTGCACCGCCTGCCGGGTGACGCCGAGCAGCTGGGCGATCTGCTCCCACGTCCAGCCCTGCTCGCGCGCGTTCTGCACCTGGAGGGCCTCCAGGCGTTCGACGAGCACCCGCATCGACCGGACCGCCTTCAGGCCCACGGACGGGTCCTTGCTGCCGGCGGCGGTGGCCACCTCTGCTGTGTCGGCCATGGCTGTCAACTTAGGTTGCAATCGCGGGAGGTGTCAACCTGCTTTGACGCACGGAAAGGCTTATGGTCGAGGGCGAGCCGGGATCACGGCTCCCGGACGAGCGGTGCCGTACCCGGAGTGCGACAAGACGGCGCCACGGGAGTTCGTCATGGCGTGGCTGGTGCTGGTGGTCTCGGGCCTGCTCGAGGCGGTGTGGGCCACGGCCCTGGACCGCACGGAAGGGTTCAGCCGGCTGGTGCCGTCGCTGGTGTTCGGCGTGGCGCTCGTCGGCAGCATGGCCGGTCTCGCCTACGCCATGCGGGAGATACCGCTGGGCACCGCGTACGCGGTGTGGGTCGGCATCGGCGCGGTGCTCACCGTCTCCTACGCGATGGTCACCGGCGCCGAGTCCGCGTCCGTGCTGAAAATGCTCCTGCTCGCCGGGATCGTCGGCTGCGTCGTCGGGTTGAAGCTCGTGCACTGAGCCCGGGTCAGCTCCCGGCGGCGACCTCGTAGTGGCTGACCGTGTCCTCGCGGTCGACCAGGTAGCGGTCGTCCTCGGGGTAGAAGACCGCCCGTTCGACGTCCTCGCCGGCGAACCCGCGGATCACCTCGAGGTCGTCCCAGAAGCTGACGGTCAGGATCTCGGTGCGCCCGTCGCCGAGATCGCGCGTGAGCAGGTGTGCGCCCCGGTTGCCCGGCGTCTGTCGGTACTCGGCGACCCCGGTGCGCTCGACGTAGCGGACGTAGGCGTCCCGGTCCGCGGTCGCGACCCAGCCTCGCCATGTGCGAGCGATCACCGGCGGCCTCCTCAGAGAGTGAAGACGATCTTCCCGTTCGTACGTCCCTCGAGCATCCGCGCGAAGCCCTCGTGGGCCTGCGCCAGCGGCAGCTCGACGTCGATCTGCGGCCGGATGCCGGTCACGGCGCACATCTGGATGAGCGCCTCGAGTTCGGCCTTGGTCCCCATCGTGGACCCGATGACCGACAGCTGGGTGAAGAACACCCGGTTCAGCTCGGCGCCCGGGTTGAAGCCGGTGGTGGCGCCGGAGGTCACCAGCACGCCACCGGGCTTGAGCGACTTGATGCTGTGGCTCCAGGTCGCCTCGCCCACGGTCTCCATCACGCCGTCGACCCGTTCGGGCAGCCGCGCGCCGGACTCGAAGGCCTGCTCCGCGCCCAGCGCCAGCGCGGCGGCGCGCTTGTCCTCGCTGCGGCCGGTCACCCAGATCCGGTAGCCGGCAGCCCGGCCCAGCACGATGAGCGCCGTCGCCACGCCTCCGCTGGCGCCCTGCACGAGCACGGTCTGGCCGGGGCGCAGGCCGGACTTCACGAAGAGCATCCGGTAGGCGGTCAGCCACGCGGTGGGCAGGCAGGCGGCCTCGGCGAAGGAGAGCTCGGCGGGCTTGGGCAGCAGGTTGCGGCGGGGGACGGCGACCTTCTCCGCCATCGACCCCTGGTGCACCTCCGACAGCAGCGAGCGCTTCGGGTCGAGGGTCTCGTCACCCATCCAGTCGGGGGTGGAGACGACCCCGTGGACGACGACCTCGTTGCCGTCCTCGTCGATGCCCGCGGCGTCGGTGCCCAGGATCATCGGCATCCGCTCGGCGGGCAGCCCGATGCCCTGCAGGCTGAACAGGTCGTGGTGGTTGAGGGAGACCGCCTTCACCTGGATCGTCGTCCAGCCGTCGGGCGCCTCCGGCTCGGGACGCTCGCCCACCTCCAGCACGGAGAGCGGGTCCTTCGGGGCGGGGGTGGAGACGAAGGCTGCCAGCATGATCGCGAACCTATCCGAGCAGGCGGGCGGCTGCCTCCCGTGCCGTCGACAGGGCGTCGGGGTCGTCGCCGGCGGTGGACGCCACCAGTGCGCCCTCGTAGAGCAGGTGCACGGTCGCCGCGACGCGTCCGGCATCGGCGGCCCCGGTGTCCGCGACCAGGTCGGTGAAGCGCCGTCGCATCCACTCCTTCTCGGCGCGGATCACCGGCAGGGCCGGATGGTCGGTCCCGCCGATCTCGGCGTAGGCGTTGATGAACGCGCAGCCGCGGTCTCGCCCCTCCTGCCAGCGGCGGACGACGTCGAAGACGGCGAGCACCCGATCGACGCCGGGAGGGCGCGAGGCGAGCTCCTCCTCCAGGTCCTGCTGCCAGCGCGCGGCGCGGTGCTGCAGGTAGCGGGCGACCAGCGCGTCCTTGGAGCCGAACCGGTCGTAGAGGGTCTTCTTCGTCGTGCCCGCTGCCTCGGCGATCGCATCGACGCCCACGGCCCGGATCCCGTGGGCGTAGAAGAGCGACGAGGCGGCCGCGAGCAGGCGCTCGCCGGCCGGGGTCAGCGGACGTTGCTGCACATCGGGCATGGGGCCTCCTGGGTCCACTGCGAGTATACCGACCGGTGTGGTTATCTCGGACCGGTGAGAAGCTCCCGAACCGATGCTGCGGCCGCCGCCGTCCTGGTCGTGTGCTGGTCCTCCGGCTTCGTCGGGGCCGAGCTGGCCACCCGGGACGCCCCGGTCAGCACCGTGCTGGCCTGGCGGACCGGGCTCGCCGCCGTACTCCTCGGCGGCTGGGCGCTGCTCCGGGGCGCCCGCGTGCGGCGCGGCCCGCTGCTGCGGCAGGTCTGCCTCGGGGTCCTCGTGCAGGCGGTCTACCTGGGCGGGGTCTTCGCGGCCGCCGGGGCCGGCGTCCCCGCGGGGACCTCGGCCCTCGTCGCGGCGCTGCAGCCGCTGCTCGTCGCCGCACTCGCCGGGGCGCTGCTGGGGGAGCGGACGTCGGTCCGGCAGCGGGTGGGGTTGCTGGTCGGAGCGAGCGGGGTGGCCCTCGTGGTCGCCGGCGACCTCGGGACGGCAGTGCCGCGCCGGTGGCCTACCTGCTCCCGGTGGTCGCCCTCGCCGGGCTCGCCGCGGGCACGCTGCTGGAGCGGCGGTGGGCCCCGTCGGAGTCGCTGGTCGTCTCCCTGGCCCTGCAGTCCGCCGTCGCCGCGCTCGTCTTCGGCTCGGTGGCGGGGGTGCGGGGGGAGTTCGCCCCGCCGGCCGACCCGGTGTTCTGGACGGCGATGGGGTGGCTGGTGCTGCTGTCGACCATCGGTGGCTACGGCAGCTACCTGTTCGTGGTGCGGCGCTCCGGCGCGACCGCCGCCAGCACCCTGCTGTACCTGACCCCGCCGGCGACCGCGCTGTGGGCGTGGGCGATGTTCGGCCAGGCCCCCGGACCGACCGCGCTGCCCGGGATCCTCGTCTGCGCGGTCGGGGTGGCCCTGGCACTGCGCCGGGAGGTCAGCGGAGGACGACCACGAACTCCTGCCGCGGCACGAACTCACCGATGACCGGTGCGCCGGGCACCTCGCCGCCCAGCAGCAGCCCACCGGAGGTCTGGGCGTCGGCGAGCAGCAGCGCCTCGTCCTCGCTCACCCCGGACAGGTCGGTGTGCGGCCGCACCCAGTCGAGGTTGCGCCGCGTACCCCCGGAGACGAACCCGTCGGCCAGCGCCTGCCGGGCGCCGGTGAGGTAGGGGACGGCGGCGGCGTCGACGACGGCGGTGACGCCGCTGGCCCGCGCCATCTTGTAGAGGTGGCCGAGCAGCCCGAACCCGGTGACGTCGGTGCCCGCGCGGATGCCGGCGGCGACCGCGGCCCGGCCGGCGTCGCGGTTGAGCGCGGTCATGGAGGCGACCGCCTCCTCCGACACCTCGCCGGTGGCCTTCATCCGGCTGTTCAGCACCCCGACGCCCAGCGGCTTGGTCAAGCTCAGTGGCGTGCCCGCGACCGCGCCGGAGTTGGTGATGAGCCGGTCGATGTCGACGACGCCGGTCACCGCCATGCCGTACTTGGGCTCGGGGTCGTCGATGGAGTGGCCGCCGCCGACGTGGCAACCGGCCTCCTGCGCCACCTCGAGGCCACCGCGCAGCACCTCGGCGGCGAGCTCGGTGGGCAGCACGTCACGCGGCCAGCCGAGCAGGTTGACCGCGACCACCGGGGTGCCGCCCATGGCGTAGACGTCGGACAGCGCGTTGGCCGCCGCGATCCGGCCGAAGGTGTAGGCGTCGTCGACGACCGGGGTGAAGAAGTCGGTGGTGAGCACCAGCCCCTGCCCCCCGGCGATGCGCACCACTGCCGCGTCGTCGCCGTCGTCCAGGCCGACCACCAGCTCGGCCGCCGGATCGACCGGCCCTCGCGACGTCAGTCCGGCGACCACCGCCTCGAGCTCGCCGGGCGGGATCTTGCAGGCGCAGCCGCCGCCGTGTGCGTACTGGGTGAGCCGGATGCTGGTGGATGCGGTGGTCACGGGACCGAATCTAGGCGCGGGTCAGGTGAGGCCGCCGGGGAGCAGCCGGAGACGGGGTGCCTCCGGCTGCGCGACCGGAGCGCGGGGGAGCTTCCGGCCGGCGGGGTGGTTCGACGCCTGCGGTGTGTCGACGCCGGGCAGCTCGCGCCGCGGGGCCGCCTCGCTGGTGAGCTGGACCTCGCTGATCCGGTCGGCCCGGAACCAGCGCAGCGCCTCGCGCTCGCGGCACCAGGCGACGAGGAACTCTGCGGATCCGTCGCGGACGAGCAGCTGCGGCTCGACAGCGCGCTGCGACCAGCGGTTCTGCCCGTCGCAGTAGTCCAGCACCAGCACCCGGCGCTCGGCGAGCCCCTGCTCGACCGAGCGCCGCACCTCGGCCGTCCGCGTGGCGTCCGCGGCCACCCACCGGCTGCTCGCCAGCATCTGCGACCGCCGGCCCGGATCGGGCTCCAGCGCCGTGAGCACCTTCTCCAGCGCCGCGTGCCCGGCCTCGGCGAACGGACCGTCGGGCCGGGCCGCCAGCGCGCCCACGACGGCCGCGGCCTCCTCGGGGGTGAGGTCGACCGGGGGCAGCGGAGCGGGGGTGCGGTGCTCGGTGCGGGTCACGGGGAAAGGCTGGCAGGACCCTCCGACAGTTTCCGGCACGTACGCTGCCCGATGGAGGCGTCAGGGTGTCTGGTGGCCCCCGCGGCCTCTAAAGCCGACGTGGTCGAGCATCTCGGCCAGGCGGGTTCGATTCCCGTCCGCCTCCGCCAATTCCGCCGCCGGCGGCGGGCCCGGCAGCACGTGCCGGGCCCGCTGCCGACCGGTCAGGAGTCCGCGGTGGCCGGGGCGGGGGCCCACCCCGGACCGCGCCAGAGCCGGGCGACCCGGTGGGCCCATCGCCGGTCCGAGCGCATGTCACGGACGATCGCGACGTACTCGTGGGCGAAGACCCAGAACGGGTTGTAGCTCTCCAGTGGCTTGGTGATCCCGTAGCGCACCTTCTCGACCTCGGGCTCGAACGTGCCGAACCACCGGTCGAAGACGATGAGGATGCCGCCGTAGTTCTTGTCGAGGTACTGAGGGTTCATCCCGTGGTGCACGCGGTGGTGGCTCGGGGTGTTGAACACGTACTCGAACGGCCGCCACAGCTTGTCGATCGCCTCGGTGTGGATCCAGAACTGGTAGAGCAGGTTGATCGAGCTGGCGAGCACGAACAGCGCCGGGTTCACACCGAGCAGGATCAGCACGGCGCCGAACGGCCAGGCGGTGAGCGGGGTCCACGCCTGGCGCAGCGCCGTCGACAGGTTGTAGTGCTCGCTGGAGTGGTGCACGACGTGCGCGGCCCACAGGAACCGCATCTCGTGCGAGGCGCGGTGGAACCAGTAGTAGACGAAGTCCTTGCCGAGGATCGCGACGGTCCAGGCGACCCAGCCCGACCCGAGGTCGAACGGCGTGAGGTTCCACAACACCAGGTAGCCGCCGAGGCCGAGGAGCGTGGTGAGCGCCAGGATGATCTGGCTGCCCAGCCCCATCGTCAGGCTGGTGACCGTGTCCTTGAGCGCATAGCCCTTCCGTGCCGCCTCCTCGCCGGCGCGGTCGATGGCGTCCTCCCTGGCCTCCCGGGTCAGGACGACGCCCTCGAGGAGCATCAGCAGGAAGAAGACCGGGATCGCCCACAGGATCAGGTCGACCTCGGCCATGTCGGCCAGCGAGCCGCGCAGGAACTGCTCCACGGTGCGGTGCTCCTTCAGGAGGGAGGGGAGGGGGGATCGAGCTGGGCCCGGACGACGGTCACGAGGGTCTCGACCCGGCTCTTGCGGTCGGCCTCCCCGGCGACGCCGAGCGCGACGCCGAAGACGGCGCTGGCCGCGAGGTCGAAGACCGCCTCCAGGGCGGGATGGTCGGCGTACTGGGGCAGCAGGTCGCGGGCGACACCGAGCACGCGGACGGTGTGCGGGGCGTTGACCGCGGCCAGGTGCCCGGCCAGCTCGGCGTCGGTGCGCGCCGAGACGAACAGCTCCAGGACCGCGGCCATGCGGGGCTCGTCGTGGATCTGCCAGAACAGCCGGACGGCGTCGCCCAGCGGATCGCCGCCCACGGCGGACACCGCGGTGAACCGGGCGACGTACTGCTCGACGGCGGCGTCGAAGGCCCGCCCGGCGACGGCGCCCAGCAGGGCGGCCTTGCTGGGGAAGTGGTTGAACAGCGCCCCGGAGGAGACCCCGGCCCGGGCGCAGACCTCGGCGGTGGTGGTGCCGGCGACGCCACGGTCGACGAGGGAGTCCTGCGCCGCGTCCAGCAGTGCCGCGCGGGTCGCCGCGCGTCGTTCGTCCTGGGTCGCCACTGTTGCTCCCGTCACATCGGTCGCGGAAGGTTAGAGAGCGCGTGCTCTGTATGTCAACGGCGGGTCCGGCCGGGATTCCGTGCGGGGCCTACGCTCCCGGGCGATGAGCGCCGATCCGCGCCGGCAGGTGCCGCGCACCGACACGCTGCTCGCCGACCCGCGCCTGGCCGACGCCGGGCAGCGGCTCGGCCGTGCGCTGGTGAAGGGCGCGGTGCAGCGCGTGCAGCAACGGGTGCGCGCCGGTGAGGTCAGCCCCGAGGGCGCCGTCGACGCCGTCCTGGCGGAGCTGCCCGGTACCGCGTCGAGCCTGCGCCCGGTGCTCAACGCGACCGGCGTCGTCGTGCACACGAACCTCGGCCGGGCACCGCTCTCGGCTGCCGCCGCCGAGGCGATCGCCGCCGCGACCGGCACCACCGACGTCGAGCTCGACCTGCGCACGGGACGGCGGGGCCCGCGCGGCGAGGCGGCGATCGCCGCGCTGCTGGGCGCCGTGCCCGCCGCCGAGGCCGCGATCGTGGTCAACAACTGCGCCGCCGCGCTGGCGCTGGTGGCGACCGCGCTCGGCGGCGAGCTGGTGATCGCTCGCGGCGAGCTGGTCGAGATCGGCGACGGCTTCCGCATCCCCGAGCTGCTGGAGAGCACCGGCGCCCGGCTGCGCGAGGTCGGCACCACCAACCGCGTCGCGCTTGCCGACTACCGCGGGGCGCTGGGCCCGGAGACCCGCGCCGTGCTCAAGGTTCACCCGTCGAACTTCGTCGTCCGCGGCTTCACCCGTGCCGTCGAGGTGGGCGAGCTGGCGGCGGCGCTGGCCGGCACCGGCGTTCCGCTGGTCGCCGACGTCGGCTCCGGGCTGCTCCGCCCGCATCCCGTGCTGCCCGACGAGCCCGACCTGCAGACGACGCTCGCCGCCGGCGCGGACCTGGTGCTGGCCAGCGGCGACAAGCTGCTCGGCGGACCGCAGGCGGGGCTGGTCCTCGGCCGCGCCGAGCTGGTGCAGCGGCTGCGCCGGCATCCGCTCTACCGGGCGCTCCGGGTGGACAAGACGACGCTGGCTGCGCTGGAGGCGACGCTCCGCGGCCCGCTGCCGCCGGTGCAGGAGATGCTCGCCGCCGACGTCGAGGGGCTGCGGGCGCGTGCCAGCGCGATCGCCGCCCGGCTGGCCGACGCCGGGATCGACGCCGTCGCGGTGGACGCCGAGTCGCGGGTCGGCGGGGGAGGGGCGCCCGAACACCCGCTGCCCGGCGCCGCCGTCTCGCTGCCGCTGGAGTTCGCCGAGCCGCTGCGCCTCGGCGCCCGGCCGGTCGTCGGCTACGTCGAGGACGACCGCACGCTGCTCAACCTGCGCAGCGTCCTGCCCGCCGCCGACCACGCCCTGGCCGACGCCGTGCTGGAGGTGGCGGAGAAGTGGACGTGATCGCCACCGCCGGCCACGTCGACCACGGCAAGTCCGCGCTGGTCCGCGCGCTCACCGGCATGGAGCCCGACCGCTGGGCCGAGGAACGGCGCCGCGGGCTGACCATCGACCTCGGCTTCGCCTGGACGACGCTGCCCTCGGGCCGCCGGCTCGCCGTCGTCGACGTCCCGGGGCACGAGCGGTTCGTCGGCAACATGCTCGCCGGAGTGGGCTCGGTCCCCGCCGCGCTGGTCGTCGTCGCCGCCGACGACGGCTGGTCGGCCCAGACCGCCGAGCACGTCGCCGTGCTCGACGCTCTCGGGGTGCGGCACGCGCTGCTCGCCGTCACCAAGTCCGACCTCGCCGACCCGGAGCCGGTGCTCGCCGACGTGCGGGAACGGCTGGCCGCGACGTCGATGGGCGAGGTGCCCGGCGTCGCCGTCAGCTCGGTGACCGGGGCCGGGGTCCCCGAGCTGACCGCCGCGCTGGAGCACCTGCTCGGCGGGCTGCCCGCCCCGGACGGCGCCGCGCCGGTGCGGCTCTGGATCGACCGGGCGTTCACCATCACCGGCGCCGGGACCGTGGTCACCGGCACACTCGCCGCCGGCACCGTGGCGGCCGGCGACCGCTTCCTGCTCGGCGACCGCGAGGTGACCGTGCGGGGCGTGCAGTCCCTGGGCCAGTCGGTGGAGCAGGCGTCGGCCACCGCCCGGGTGGCACTCAACCTGCGCGGCGTCGCGGTCGAGGAGATCTCCCGCGGCGACGCGCTGCTGACCCCGGGCGCGTTCCGGCTGACCGACGTCGTCGACCTGACCCTCGACGCCGAACCGGACGCACAGCTGCCGGCGGAGCCGGTCGTGCACGTCGGCTCGGCGACGGTCGGCGCACGGCTGCGACCGCTGGACGGCGCCGCGGTCCGGCTGCGGCTCACCAGGCCGCTGCCGCTGCGGATCGGTGACCGGCTGCTGCTGCGTGACCCCGGTGCGCGCCGCGTGCTGGGTGCCGACGTGCGCGACGTCGACCCACCGGAGCTCCGGCGGCGAGGTGCGGCCCGGCAGCGGGGGGCCGAGCTCGCCGCCCAGCCGTCCGGCGACGCCGGAGCCGCCACGGACCTCGCCCGCCGCCGGTTCGTCCGCGCCGCCGACTTCGCCGCGATGGGCTGGCCGGTGCCCGCCGGGGCCACCGAGCACGGGCCGTGGCTGCTCGCGCCGGGGCTCGCGGAGGAGCTGAGTGCCCGCGTGCCCGACGTCGTCGCCCGGTACCGGCGGCTGCGTCCGCTGGAGCCGGGGCCGCCGGTGGAGGTCGTGCGCCGCGCGCTGGACCTCCCGGGCGCAGACCTGGTGCCCGCCCTCGTCCGGGAGCCGCTGCTCCTGCGCGAGGGCCGGGTCGTCGACGGCTCGACCGACCTGCCGCCGGCCGTGCAGAAGGCCGTCGACGAGATCCGCGCGCGCCTGGTCCTCGACCCGTTCGCCGCCCCGGAGGCGCCGGATCTGGTCGCGGCCGGGCTCGGGATCCGCGAGCTGGCGGCGGCTGTGCGCAGCGGCCAGCTGGTGAAGATCGGCGACGGCGTCTACCTCGCGCCGGAGGTCGAGGGCGTCGCCCGGACCCGGCTGGCCACCGTCCCGCAGCCGTTCACGCTCAGCCAGGCCCGGCAGGCGTGGGGCACCAGCCGCCGGGTCGCCGTGCCGCTCATGGAGTGGCTGGATGCCCGCGGGGTCACGGAGCGGCTGCCGGATAACTCCCGCCGCCTGCGCCGAGCCTGAGGAGGGCTCTGGACCGGCCCAGGAATATGGCCGGAACCGTTCGGTCCGTCTCTCGGCGTCTCCGGCGACGAAGTCCTGTCGGTCCGGAGGCGCGGCCCCTATCTTGACCGCGTGACACGGGGGAACACGGGATGGCGGTCGGGGCGCAGCACGCTCGTCATCGGGCTTCTGGTCGTCTCGCTCGTCGCGGCAGGCGTTGTCGTGTGGTTGCGGGCGGGTTCGGGGGAAGTGGCCGAGATCGGACGCAGCGGGGGCATCGCCGGCGAGATCGGTGGGCCCCGCGTCGAGGTTCCCGGCGGGGTGGCCGAAGCCGCGACCATCACCATCGACAGAAAGGACATGGCTCCCGACCTGGACTCGGTTGAGGAGTTCGCGAGGCTGGCGGCACCCGTTGCTGACATCACGGTCAGCGAGGAGCTGCCCGGTGCGGTGGTTCGCTTTCCCTTGCCTGAGGAGGTGGCCGATCCCGCGCTCGCTTTCCTGGCGGTCTACGGGGAAACGGAGGAGACCTGGATCCCGTTGCCGACCGTGCATGACGCCGAAGCCCGGGAGATGGTGGCCGAGGCTCCACACTTCAGCCGTTTCGGCCTGTTCGTCCTCGACCAGGGGATCGACTGGGTCGGGCAGACCGTCGAGACTGTGCGACAGGTGGGGGAGCAGGCGCTCGACGGGGTCGTGAATTCCGCCGGATCGGCCGCGGACCGGGCGCGACAGGCTGCTGCGATAGCGCGTCGGTACGCCGAGGAGGCGGCAGCGGATGCGGAGGCGGTCGCCGCCCGTGCGGGTTCCGCGTGCGCGGACTCCCCCCTCTGCTCGCTGGCGTACCTGGCCGCACGGATGCAGGTCGTCACCGCCTACCGAGCGGTGAGAGCGGTGACCACGTTCGTGATCGGCGTGACCGACGAGGCCGACTGCGACCGGGCCGACCCCACCTGGCGAGTGCAGGTGCCCGACGACCTGGATGACGACTTCCAGGGATGCGTCGTGCGCGAGCAGGACGGCTCCCTCACGGTCCGCGTGACCAACCACGGCTATGTCCGCTATCTGCTGATGGTGCCGCCTCCGCTCCAGGTCCGATTCATGGACCTCGAGGCCGGCGTCGACACGATCACGATGGTCGGGACCGCCGTAGGGCAGGTGATCGGAGGCCTCCCGGTTCCCGCCCAAGGACACGCCACGATGCGCATCCCGGCGGCGCATGTCGGTGCACTGGAGGCCGCTGCTCGCACGATCACGCTGCGCGCCGTGCCGGATGCGCTCGCGATCGCGATGGAGGTGGGGCTGACCGGACTCGCCGTGACCAAGGGTGGGAAAGCGGCCATCGGCCGGGCATCGGAACGGGCGGTACTGAAAGCGATCCAGGAGGCCTTCGATCGGGAGACCCCGCTGACCGTGCGGGAAGCCATCGAGATCCTCACCGACACCTGGCGAGGTTTCGCGAAGGACTCACCGCTCCCTCTCCAGAAGACGACCCAGCTCATCGGGGTCGTCGATTGCGTCTCCGCGACCTTCGGCGAAGTCCAGAAGGCTCGCGCCGACCCGGACCCGGTGAAACTCCAGGACGCAGGGGTCAACGTTGCCCGACGATGCCTTCGAGTCGCCCTGGACGCGACTAGGAAAGACACCGACCTGGCAGACCTCCTGGCGGTCCTCCCCACCACCTATGCGACCTGGCGTCAGCTGCTCACCTTGGAGTACCTCTGGGCCTCGGAGGACCGGCGATTCACCGGGTGGTTCGACGTGACGCTGACCAAGGAGGGGCCCGCTGCGCCCGTGGCCGACGAGCGCGCTGCGGCGTTCCGCGCGGCGGGCTGCCCCACCCGGGAGGAGTGGATCGACGCTCGGTTCCCCCCTGAGAAATATGACGACGCCAGGATTCGGTGGGTGCCGTTGGCGGCCTCGGCGTCGGGAGCCCCGTCTCGTCTCGCGCTCTTCGCGTGCCCCTCGGGATCGGCCGAGTCGTACCAGGCACTGGTGGCATTCGACGACACCACCGGCGAGCCGACCGCACAGGGCAATCTGCTCGTGGAGGACTTCTTCAAGACGGCGACGGTTTCGGGCGGCGGCGGACGATTGACGATCTCCGGCACGGCGGTCGGGCCAGGGGATGCTGCAGGTGATCCCCGCCATCTCGGGATCGTGATCCTGGAGTGGGACGGGTCGGCCTGGCAGGTCGTCGACAGATCCGTGGAGCCGGCGTGATGCCGTCCCAGCCCTGAGGGAGCGTTGCTCAGGCCTCCCCGCTCGCCGGCACCCAGCGGGCGGGGCGCTTCTCGCGGAACGCGGCGATCCCCTCCTGGCCCTCCTCGCCGGCGAAAAACCGGGCCGAGAGGTCGAGCAGGTCGTCGAAGGACAGCAGCCCCTGCCGGGCGCGCAGCAGCCGCTTCGTCTCGGCCAGCGCTGTCGGGGCGCCGGCGGTCAGGTGCACCAGCTGCGCGTGCAGCTCCGCGTCGACGTCGGCATCGGGCACGACGAGGTCGACCAGCCCGCCGCCCGCCGCGGTCGACGCGTCGAAGACCTGGCCGGTGAGCATCAGCCGGTGCGCGACGTGCGGCGCCATCCGCGGGAGCACGACGGCGGAGATGACCGCGGGCACCAGGCCCAGCCGCACCTCGGAGAAGGCGAAGCTCGCCGAGTCGGCCGCGACCACGACGTCGCAGGCCGCCAGCAGCCCGACACCACCAGCGCGCGCCGGCCCACGGACCACGGCGACCACGGGCTTGGGGGAGGACCACACCAGCTCCAGCAGCTCCGGGAACTCCCGAACGCCCTGGTCCTCGCTGGACCCGCCGGCCGCCTCGGAGAGGTCCATCCCGGAGCAGAACACCCGGCCGGTGTGGTCGAGCACGACGGCTCGCACCGCGTCGTCGGCCAGCGCCTGCTCCAGCGCCGCCCGGAGCTGCGCCCGGAGCGCCCGGGACAGCGCGTTGCGGTTGGCGGGGGAGTCGAGGACCAGCGTCGCGACGCCCCTCGACACGGACACCTGGATCACTCGGTCGGAGGTCACGCCGGGGATCCTGCCGGTCCGCCGAGAAGGAGCGGCACACTGGGAGCAGATGAACACCGTCCTGCCGCTGTTGAACGACACGGGTCTGCCGCCCGGCGCACCCGGCCCCGACCGGCTCCCCGACAGTGCCCGCGAGGGCCTGGCCACCACGCCGTTCGGGCTCTACGTGCACGTTCCGTTCTGCGCGACCCGCTGCGGCTACTGCGACTTCAACACCTACACCTCCGACGAGCTCGGCCCCGGCGCCAACCGCAGCGAGTACGCGGAGACCGCGATCTCCGAGCTGGAGCGCGCCGCCCGCACCCTCGGCCCGGACCTGCCGACCGTCTCCACGGTCTTCGTCGGCGGCGGCACCCCGACGCTGCTGCCGGCCGACGACCTGGCCGCCGTGCTCGGCGCGGTCCGCGAACTCTTCCCGGTCGACCCGGACGTCGAGGTGACCACCGAGGCCAACCCCGAGACGGTCTCCCCGGCGTCGCTGGCCCGCCTGCGCGAGGCCGGCTACACCCGGCTGAGCCTCGGCATGCAGTCCGCGGCGCCGCACGTGCTCGCCGCGCTCGACCGCCGGCACACCCCCGGCCGTGCCGTCGAGGCGGCGCACGAGGCCCGTGCCGCCGGGTTCGAACACATCAACCTGGACCTGATCTACGGGACGCCGGGGGAGAGCGACGCCGACTGGGCGGCCTCCCTGGAAGCCGTCCTCGCCTCACCGGTCGACCACGTCAGCGCCTACGCGCTGATCGTCGAGGAGGGGACGAAGCTCGCCCGGCGGATCAAGCGCGGCGAGCTCCCCATGCCCGACGACGACGTCCTCGCCGACCGGTACGAGCAGGCCGACGCGACCCTGGGCCGGGCCGGCTACCGGTGGTACGAGGTCTCCAACTGGGCGACGTCGGACGCCGCCCGCTGCCGGCACAACGAGCTGTACTGGGCCAACGCCAACTGGTGGGGCGTGGGCCCGGGCGCGCACAGCCACGTCGGCGGGCTGCGCTGGTGGAACGTCAAGCACCCGGCCGCCTACGCCGACCGGTTGGCCCGCGGGGAGAGCCCGGCCCAGGACAGCGAGCTGCTCGACGACGCGGACCGGGCGCTCGAGGCGGTGATGCTCGGCCTGCGCCTGCGCGACGGGCTGCCGCTCACCGCGCTGACCGACGTCGGCCGGGCGCGCGCGGAGTCGGCGGTCGCCGACGGGCTGCTGGACCCGGCGGCCCACGCGGGCGGTCTGGCGGTCCTCACCGACCGCGGCCGGCTGCTGGCAGACGCCGTCGTCCGCGACCTGACGGACTGACCGACGCCTCCGCTGCGTGCGGCGTCCGGCTTCCCGTCCCCGCACCCGGCGTCCAGCGCGCTCGTGCTGAGCGCGGTGCGCCGGCTCCCGCCGCGCCGGGAGCCGTTCTTCGCCCGGCAGCTGCCGCAGGTGTGCAGCCACCCCGACGGATACGACGTCGCAGCTCTCGGCACGTTCCCCTCGAGTTGCCCGGTCCCGCACGGCGACACGACGGCCCGGTAATCACCCGAAAGGGCGGGTTCGTGACGCACGTCATGGGCTATGGTCCCCGTTCCGGCAACGGCGCCGGGTGAATCGAGGGGGTGTCGCCCGTGGACGCGTACGCGTTCCGTCGAACGGCGTTCCCTCGAGGTCTCCGCCCCGCCGCACCCGCCCTCTCCGGCGGCATGCTGGTCGCGCTGGCGATGAACCGGCGGGCCCGAGGGCTGCGAGGACTCGACGTCCTCCGACGCAGCCAGGACCGGGCCCCGCCGCACACCTCCTGACTCCTCCCGGAGTCATCAGCGCCCGTCCTGACGCGCCGCCACCCGGTGACCGCGTCTTTCCGCGTTGCCCGAAGGAGACCCGCATGTCCGCGAAGCTCGACTCCATGACCGCCGCCTCTGCGGACCGGTTCCGCACCATGCTCCAGGCCCAGCGCACCGAGTGCGTGCAGCACCGTGCGGAGGCCCTCGCCGAGTGCGCGACGTCGGTGCCCGACCCGGTTGCCCAGCGTCGCAGCGCCGACCTCCAGCGCACCATCGAGGAGATCGACGCGGCGCTCGTCCGCATCGACGGCGGCACCTACGGCCGCTGCACCGGCTGCGACGCCTCCATCCCGGAGGAGCGGCTGGAACTGCGCCCGTTCGCCCGCACCTGCGTCGCCTGCACCGCCGCCGCCTGAACGACCGCACGGCCGCTCGGCCCGCGCGCTGACGTCAGCTGGTGCGCGGGCCGGGCACCGGGGGCTGGGCGGGGATCGAGGCGGTGTCCGGTCCGGCCGGGCCCGCCGAGTCCAGTTCCAGTACCCGCACGTGGATCACGTTGCGCTGCTGCAGGGCCGCCCGCAGCGCCCGGTGCAGCCCGTCCTCCAGGTACAGCTCGCCCTGCCACTGCACCGCGTGCGGGAACAGGTCGCCGTAGAAGGTCGAGTCGTCGGCCAGCAACGCGTCCAGCGCCAGCTCGCGCTTCGTCGTCGTCAGGGTGTCGATCCGCACCTGGCGGGGCGGGATCATCGCCCAGTCCCGCGGCGCCAGCCCGTGGTCGGGGTAGGGGCGACCGTCGCGCACGCCTTTGAAGATCAGGGGACCGACCTCCGCTCTCAGCCCCCGGCGGGGCGACCGACCGTGCTCACCCTAGTCGCCCGGCCGGAGCCCCGCCGCCGTCTCCCGGCCTTGCTGCAGGGGCCCGCTGCGAGCCTGCGAGCGGCGCGGGCAGCGGGGCCCGTTCGCGTATGCTGGCCTGGCACTCCGTCCGTGCGAGTGCCAGCCCGCGAGGGCGCGCCGCGCGGACGCGTCGACCGGTACGGGGAGGTGTCACCGTGGCGCACGACGAACGCCGCCTGGAGGTCCTCCGGGCCATCGTCCAGGACTTCGTCTCCACCAACGACCCGGTGGGCAGCAAGGCCCTCGCCGAGCGCCACGACCTCGGTGTGTCCCCGGCGACCATCCGCAACGACATGGCGGTCCTCGAGGAGCAGGGCTACATCACCCAGCCGCACACGAGCGCCGGCCGGGTGCCCACCGACAAGGGCTACCGGCTCTTCGTGGACCGGCTCTCGGCGGTCAAGCCGCTGTCCGGTGCCGAGCGCCGGGCCATCGAGCGGTTCCTCGACGGCGCCGTCGACCTGCACGACGTGCTCGGGCGCACCGTGCGCCTGCTGGCGCAGCTGACCCGCCAGGTCGCGGTCGTCCAGTACCCGACGCTGTCACGCAGCGCCGTCCGGCACCTCGAGGTCGTGCAGGTCACCGCGTCCCGGCTGCTCGTCGTGCTGATCACCGACACCGGACGGGTGGAGCAGCGGGTGGTCGACTCAGCGGTGGAGGTCGACGCCGGAGCCGTCGCCGACCTGCGCACGCTGCTCAACCAGGCCTTCGCCGGCGTCACGCTCGCCGACGCCGGCGACAAGGTGCCCGACCTGCTGGAGACGGCGCCGCCGCACCTGCGCGGCCTGGTCGCGACGGTCAGCACGACGCTGGTCGAGACCCTCGTCGAGCCCAGCGAGGACCGGCTGGTCATCGGCGGGACGGCGAATCTGACCCGCGGCAGCGCACTGGACTTCCCCGGCACGATGCGACCGATCCTCGAGGCGCTCGAGGAGCAGGTGGTCGTCCTGCGCCTCATGAGCGAGGTCGACGCGAGCACCGTGCTGGTGCGCATCGGCGAGGAGAACGACCACGAGGCGCTCACGAGCGCCTCGCTGGTGACCGTGGGGTACGGCTCGGCGGACCGGTCGCTCGGCGGCCTGGGCATCGTCGGCCCGACCCGGATGGACTACCCAGGAAACATGGCCGCGGTTCGTGCCGTGGCCCGCTATGTCGGCCATCTGCTGGCCGAGAGCTGAGGACGAGACTTTTCCGATGGCAACCGACTACTACGGCGTGCTGGGCCTGGCCCAGGGAGCGACGGACAGCGAGATCAAGAAGGCCTATCGCCGTCTGGCGCGCGACCTGCACCCCGACGTCAACCCCGACGCGGAGGCCAAGGACCGGTTCCAGGAGGTCAGCCGCGCCTACGAGGCCCTGACCGACCCGGACAAGCGCCGCATCGTCGACCTGGGCGGTGACCCCTTCGACTCCGGTGCCGGCGGCGGTGCCGGATTCGGCGGCGCGGGGTTCGGCGGCCTCGGCGACATCATGGACGCGTTCTTCGGCGGGGGAGCCACGCGTGGACCGCGCAGCCGGACCCGCGCCGGTCGCGACGCGCTGATCCCCGTCGAGCTCGAGCTGGACGAGACGGTCTTCGGCACCACCAAGGAGATCACCGTCGACACCGCTGTCCTCTGCGACGGCTGCTCGGGTGCGGGCACCGCGCCCGGAACGCACCCGACCACCTGCGTCACCTGCTCCGGCCGCGGCGAGGTGCAGAGCGTGCAGCGCGGGTTCCTCGGCCAGGTCGTCTCCACCCGGCCCTGCCCCACCTGCTCCGGCACCGGCCAGGTCATCCCCGAGCCGTGCCCGAAGTGCGCCGGCGACGGTCGCGTCCGGGCCCGCCGCACCATCTCGGTGAAGGTGCCCGCCGGTGTCGAGGACGGCATGCGGATCCGGCTGACCGGGCACGGCGAGGTCGGCCCCGGCGGCGGGCCCGCCGGCGACCTGTACGTCGAGGTGCACGAGATCCCGCACCCCGTGTTCACCCGGGACGGCGAGGACCTGCACTGCCGCGTCACCCTGCCGATGACGTCGGCCGCACTCGGCACGACGCTGAGCCTCGACACGCTCGACGGCGAGGAGGACCTCGACATCAAGCCGGGCACCCAGTCCGGCAGCGTGCTCACGCTGCGGGCGCACGGCGCCCCGCGGCTGCGCGCCACCGGCCGCGGCAACCTCGTCGTGCACGTCGAGGTGCAGACGCCGACGCGGCTCGACGCCGAGCAGGAGAAGCTGCTCCGCGAGCTGGCGGCGCTGCGCGGGGAGGACCAGCCGGAGTCGCACCGCGAGGCGCAGGGCGGCCTGTTCTCCCGGGTGCGCGACGCCTTCAAGGAGCGCTGAGC
Source organism: Blastococcus sp. LR1 (assembly GCF_020166105.1). GTDB lineage: Bacteria > Actinomycetota > Actinomycetes > Mycobacteriales > Geodermatophilaceae > Blastococcus. The sequence continues at coordinate 581,117 of NZ_JAIUJY010000001.1, read as the reverse complement.
CGATGACCTCCGGCATCCCCGAGCTCGACGGGGCTCCGCTCTTCCTCGTCGAGGACCTGCCCGATGCGCCGGAGCTGCTCGTCGACGGGCAGGAGGGGCGGCACGCGGTCGACGTCCTGCGGCTCCAGGCCGGCGAACGGGTGCGGGTCGGGAACGGCGAGGGCACGGTCGCCGAGGGCGAGGTCGTCTCCGCCGGCCCCGAGGGCCTGCGGGTCACCGTGCAGAACCGGTTCGAGGTGCCGCTGCCGGCGCACGAGTTCGTGCTGGTCCAGGCGCTGCCCAAGGGCGACCACGGCCCGCTGGCCGTCGACCTCGCCACCGAGCTCGGCGTGGACCGGATCGTGCCGTGGCAGGCCGCGCGCTGCGTGACCCGCTGGCGCGACGAGCGGGTGGAGAAGGGCGTGGCGAAGTGGCGCTCCGCCGCCCGCGCCGCGAGCAAGCAGTCCCGCCGTCCGCGGCTGCCGGAGGTGACGGCGCCGATGAGCACCCGCGAGGTCGCCGGACTGCTCGCCGACGCCGACCTCGCCGTCGTCCTGCACGAGCAGGCCCGCCGGGGCCTGGCCGAGCTGCCGGTGCCTTCGAGCGGCACCGTCGTCGTCGTCGTCGGCCCCGAGGGTGGGCTCACCGATGGCGAGGTGGTCGCCTTCCGTGCTGCCGGCGCCCAGCCGGTGCGGCTCGGCCCCGAGGTGCTGCGCACCTCGACCGCCGGCGCCGCCGCCCTTGCCGCACTGAGCATCAGCACCCGCTGGAAGGCCTGACCCGGGCTGTCGACGCCGAGTGTCGGGTTGTCGTCGTCTCGAGTGCGTTGAGACGACGACAACCCGACAGTCAGCGGGCGATCAGCAGCACCTCGACATCGGGTTGGCCTCCGCCGCGTCGGCGCGCTTGCGCTCGAACTCCCGCCGGCTCATCGGCGTGTGCCCGTGCTCCGCGCAGTGCGCCAGGTAGTCGTCCCAGCGGGCCTCGCCGGTGAACTCCTTGAGGTACCAGCGCACCCCCTGCCAGGCCCGGGTCAGCGGAGCGGTCACTTCTGCTCCGCCTCGCTGCGCCCGGCGCCCGCGCCGACCAACTGGTCGCGTTCGGCCATGGCCCGCTTCTCCTCGGCGGTCGGGAAGAGACCCGCCGGTTCGACGAGCTTCGACTCCACCGCCGGCTCCTCGGTCGTCGGCAGGCCGCCGGACCGGATCGCCTTCGCGATCACCACCGCGGCGTGGACGACCACCACGATCACCAGCACCGCGAAGAACGACTGCAGGATGCCGTTGAGGGTGGAGTTGAAGATGACCTGGTCCATCTGCGCCTGGTCCTGCGCCGGCGCGAGGAGCTCACCGGCCGCCTGCGCGTCGGCGTAGCGCGTCCGCTGGGCGAAGTAGCCGATCGCCGGGTTGTCGGAGAAGACCTTCTGGTAGCTGGCCGTCATGGTGACGATGAGGTCCCACACCAGCGGGATCGCCGTCACCCAGGCGTAGCGCAGCTTCCCGTGCTTGATGAGCAGCACCGTGACCAGCGTCAGGGCGATGGCGGCCAGCAACTGGTTGGCGATGCCGAACAGCGGGAAGAGCTGGTTGACGCCGCCCAGCGGGTCGGTGACGCCGATGTAGAGCACCGAGCCCCAGAGCCCGACGACGATCGCGCTGGCGATGATGTTGCCCGGCCGCCACGACAGGTCGCCGAACTTCTTCCAGACGTTGCCGATCGTGTCCTGGAGCATGAACCGGCCCACGCGGGTGCCGGCGTCGACGGCGGTGAGGATGAACAGCGCCTCGAACATGATCGCGAAGTGGTACCAGAACGCCTGGCCGCCGCCGCCGAACGCCTGGCTGAAGATCTGGGCCAGGCCCACGGCCAGCGCGGGGGCGCCACCGGTGCGGGAGACCAGCGAGTCCTCCTGGACGGCGGCCGAGGCCGCGGCGATCGACTGCGCGGTGGTGTCGAACCCGAGGCCCTGGACGAACGTGGCGGCCGACTCTGCCGTGCCGCCGGTGGCGCCCATGGGGCTGTTCATCGCGAAGTAGAGGCCCTGGTCGATGACGACGGCGGCGATCAGCGCGCTGATGGCCACGAAGGACTCCATCAGCATGCCGCCGTAGCCGATGAGCCGGACCTGGCTCTCCTTGGCGACCATCTTCGGCGTCGTGCCCGAGGAGATGAGTGCGTGGAAGCCCGAGAGCGCACCGCAGGCGATCGTGATGAACACGAACGGGAAGAGGCTGCCGGCGAACACCGGGCCGGTGCCCTCGAGCGCGAAGTCGCTGACGGCCGGGGCCTGGATGACCGGGCGGGCGACGATCAGGCTGACCGCGAGCAGCAGGATGACGCCGATCTTCATGAAGGTCGACAGGTAGTCCCGCGGCGTGAGCAGCAGCCAGACCGGCAGCACCGAGGCGATGAAGCCGTAGACGACCAGCGCGAGGACCAGCCACTCCTTGGACAGCGTCAGCGTCTCGCCGAGAGCGGTGTCCTGGATCCAGCCGCCGCCGACGATGGCCATCAGGAGCAGGGCGACGCCGATGCCGGTGGCCTCGAGCACCCTGCCGGGCCGGAGCACCCGCAGGTACAGGCCCATGAAGAGCGCGATCGGGATGGTGAGGGCGATGGAGAAGACGCCCCACGGCGACTCGGCCAGCGCGTTGACGACGATGAGCGCGAGCACCGCCAGGATGATGATCATGATGGCGAAGACGGCGATGAGCGCCGCGATGCCACCGACGAGGCCGATCTCCTCGCGGATCATCTGGCCGAGGCTCTTCCCGTTGCGGCGCATCGAGAAGAACATGACCGTCAGGTCCTGGACGGCGCCGGCGAAGATGACGCCGACGACGATCCAGATGGTGCCGGGCAGGTAGCCCATCTGCGCCGCGAGGACCGGGCCGACCAGCGGACCGGCGCCGGCGATGGCGGCGAAGTGGTGGCCGAAGAGCACCCGGCGGTCAGTGACGTCGAAGTCGACGCCGTTCTCCAGTCGCTCGGCCGGGGTGGCCCGCCGGTCGTCGGCCCGCAGCACCTTGTAGGTGATGAACCGCGAGTAGAAGCGGTAGGCGATCGCGTACGACGACAGTGCGGCGAACAGCAGCCACAGCGCCGAGATCGTCTCGCCCCGGGCGATGGCCAGCACGCCCCAGCAGACGGCGCCGACGAGGGCCACCGCCGTCCAGATGAGCACGCTCTTCATCGACGGGCGGCTGCGGCCCGAGCCCGCGGAGGACGAGCCCCCGCCGTCGTCGGTCTTGGTCATCGTCCCGGCCATCTGTGCCTCCACCCCGGCGGTGACACCGGCGTCACCGCGCGGCAGCAGCATAGGGATTCCGGATCGCTTTCGACCCCTTCGGCCGGCGGCGGTTCGGCGAGTTCAGCGCAGCGCCGCGCGGGCCCGCTCGCTGACCAGGTCGACGACCAGGCTCAGCAGCACGATCGCCGCCAGAACCGTGGCGACCGCGGGCCAGTCGAAGGACGCCGTCGCCGCCGACAGGAGCACGCCGATCCCGCCGGCGCCCAGCAGCCCGACCAGCACGGTGTCGCGGATCGCGACCTCCCAGCGGTAGCAGGCCAGGGCCAGGACCGGCCCGGCGAGAGAGGGCACGGTTCCGTACAGCCAGGCCCCGACGGGGGACGCGCCGGCGGAGCGCAGCGCCTCGGTCGGGCGGCGGTCGGACTCCTCGACCGCCTCGCCGACCAGGCGGCCGAGCACGCCGAGGGTGTAGACGCCGAGCGCGAGCGCGCCGGGCAGGACCCCGGGCAGCAGCACGAACAGCAGGACGAGCGCCCACACCGGCGGCGGCACCGCGCGGAGCAGTAGCAGCGTGGCGCGCACCAGCGCACCGGTGAAGCGTCGGGGGAGCCCCGCCGAGGGAGGCCGGGCGGCGAGGCCGGCCAGCGCGACCGCGCCCGCCGTCGCGAAGGCGATCGCCAGCACCGACATGAGCACCGTGTCGAGCGCGGCGCCGGCGACGTCGGCCAGCAGGGCGCCCTCGGTGGACGGCGGCCAGGCGGCGGAGACGACGTAGGACAGCTGCTCCAGCGCGCGGGCGGAGACGAGGCTGGCGGGGGAGAGGGTGAGGTACCAGACCGCCCAGCCGGTGAGCGCGAGGACGACGACTCCCGCGCCGGTGAGCACCCGGTCGCGGTCGCCGCCAGGGCGGGGATCGGCGACCCGGCGGCGCACCGCGCGACCCCCGGCGTCGGCGGCCAGGCACAGGACGGCGAGGGCGTACACGGTCGTCCACACCTGCTCCCAGCGCAGCGAGGTGAACGACAGCGACAACTGGTAGCCCAGCCCGCCGGCTCCGATGAGCCCGAGGACGACGGCGGAGCGCACGGCGCACTCCAGGCGGTAGAAGGCGTAGGAGAGCAGGCTTCCGGCGGCGTGCGGCAGCAGCCCGTACAGCGCCGCCGCACTCCGGCCGGCTCCCGCGGCGAGCAGCGCGTCGTAACCGCTGCGAGGCACCTCGTCGAGGATCCCGGCGAACACCGTGGCGGTGACCGCGCCGTACGGGATCGCGATGGCGAGCACCCCGACCCACGGGTCGAGCCCGAGCACGTTCAGCAGCAGGAGGCCCCACACCGCCTCGTGCAGACCACGCGGCAGCGCGACCACCCCGCGCGCGACCAGCCAGCCGGTCCGGCGCCGTCCCCAGGTCGAGCGGGCGACCGCGACGGCCCCGACCGCGCCGAGCAGCACCGCGAGGCCGCCGCCGAGCACCGCGTAGGCCACGGTCACCAGCGCCGACTCCGCCACGACGGCGAGGAACTCGGGCGCGAGCTCCGGCCGGAACGCGGCGGAGGCGAAGCGGCCGAACTGGGCGGCTCCGCCCGGGTTGAGCACCGCTCCGGAGAACAGCCCGCTGTCGACGAGCGCCCAGCCGACGAGCCCGACGGCCGCGATCGCCCAGCCCCACCGGCGGCGGTCGCGGACCGGCCGAGAGGAGACCGGGGCCGGGCGGTCGAGGAGGGTCGTCACCGGATGACCCCGTAGAAGCCCTCGAGCGATGCCACGGTGAGCGTCGCGGCGGGAGCGTCGAGGACCACCCGCCCGTCCTCCAGGCCGACCACCCGGTCGCAGTGCCGCAGCGCCAGGGCCGGGTCGTGCAGGGCGGTCACGAGGGCGCCGCCCTGCTCGGTCGCGAGCCGGCCGAGCAGTCCGAGGACGACGTCGGCCAGCGCCGGGTCCAGCGCAGACGCGGGCTCGTCGGCGAGCACCAGCTCCGGCCGCTGCAGGAGCAGCCGGGCGACGGCGACCCGCTGCCGCTGCCCACCGGAGAGGCGATCGGTCCGGTCGTGCAGGCGGTCGCCGAGCCCGACGCGCTCGAGGGCGGCGCGGACCTCCGCCGTCCCGACCGGGCGCAGCAGCGACCAGGCCGCCCGGGCGGCCGACCACGAGGCGAGCCGGCCGGCGTTGACGTTGTGCACCACCCGCAGCTGCCCGGGCAGGTCGAGGTGCTGGCGCACGGTTCCGGTGCGGGCCCGGAGCCGGCGCAGCTCCCGGCCGCGGAGCGCGGCGGGGTCGGCGCCGTGCACCTCGACGACGCCGGCCGTCGGCGTCACCGACCCGTCGAGGACGCCCAGCAGCGTCGACTTGCCCGCACCCGAGGCGCCGACCACCGCCACCCGCGACCCGGCGGCCACCTCGAGGTCCACGCCGGCGAGGGCGAGCGCGCCGCCGTAGCGGACCTCGACGCCGGTGAGCCGCGCGATCGCGGTCAGCGGACCAGCCCGAGGTCGCGGCCGATCTGCTCGATCAGCTCGTAGTTCGCCGCCTCGGTGGGGATGAACGACCCGGCGCCGAACAGTTCCAGCACCTCGGCGTCGTCGTCCTGGGTCAGCCCGGTGAAGTACGCCGTCAGCCGCTCGGGCAGGTCCGCGCCCAGCCGCTCGACGGCCTTCGGGCCCAGCAACCAGTGGTAGTCGTGGTAGGTCGGGGTGCGGGTGTACTCGACGAGGTCGGAGTCGGTGATGCCGCCCTCGCCGAGCCGGCTGTCCCACACCTGCTCGTTGAGGACGCCGGCCTGGTAGCTGCCGGAGGCGACCAGGGTGATCGTCGCGTCGTGCGACCCGGAGAAGCCCGGGCCACCGGGGAAACCCTGCGGGTCGACGCCGGCCTCGCTCAGGAAGTACGCGGGCATCAGCCGCCCCGACGTCGACGTCTCGCTGCCGTAGGTGAACCGCAGGCCGGCGAGCGGGGCCAGGTCGTCGGAGGGGGCGAGCCCGGTTCCCGCGTGGACGACGAAGACGGAGCGGAAGGCCTCGTCGATGTCGCGCTGGGCGATCGGCACGGCGCCGCGGGTCTGCAGCCGGGCCTGCACGCCGGTGAGCCCGCCGAACCAGACGAGGTCGAGGTCGCCGGTGCGGAAGAGGGAGACGGCGGCGGCGTAGTCGGTGACCGGGCGGTACTCGACCTCGAGGTCGAGGGCGGCGGCGAGCGAGTCGGCGACGGTGCCGTAGAGGCGCTGGAGGACCTCGGGGTCCTGGTCAGGGATCGCGCCGATGCGCAGCGGAGCGGCGGCGTCCTCCGCGGACGAGCTGGTGCAGCCGGCGAGCGCGGCGGCGACGGCGACGCCGGTGCCGGCCAGCAGTGCGCGGCGGGAGAGGAGCGGGATTCTCGGAGCGGGGCCACCCGACCGGGCGGCGGCTGCTGTGCTCACTACGTCCTCGCGGGTGGCAGCGGGGCGGACAGGGTCAGGGGCACGGGGGACCTCCGGGGAGCTGGGGGAACGGCCCGCCCATCCTGCCCCGGCCGCGCGACCCCGTCGCGCCGGCCGCGAGCCCTCGGGAGCACCGGCGCGTCACGTTCTGGGCACGACCGTCGCCCCCTCGGCCCGGCGCGCCGGAGGACCTGCCTAGGGTGACGCCGGTAACCGGCTGGAAACAGCGGCCGGCCAGACGGCGCCCGGGTGCACCGGGACCGACGCGAGTGCGCACGGCCGCCGCCTCCGCGGCCGTCCTGCACGACTAGGGGAGAACAATGCGCCACACCAAGCTCCACACCGTCGCCGCGGCCACCGCCGCGGTGTTCGTCCTGGCGTCCTGCTCATCCGGCGGCGAGAGCGGCGGCTCCTCGGCCTCCGGCGAGCTCTCCGGCGAGGGCACGGGCGACTCCTGCACCATCGACGCCGAGGTGCCCCTGGGCGCCGTCCTCAGCCTGACCGGCGCCGCCGCCAGCTACGGCGAGTCCCAGCAGCGCGGCCTCGAGCTGGCCGCCAAGGAGCTGGCCGAGAAGGGCGGGGTCACCTACGACCTCACGATCGAGGACGACCAGACCGACCCCCGCCAGGGCATCACGCTGTTCGAGCAGTTCGTGAACGACGGCGTCAGCCTGATCATCGGCCCGACGCTGTCCAACGCCGCCGTGCAGTCCGACCCGATCGCGCAGGAGGGCGGGGTGCCGGTGCTGGGCATCTCGAACACCGCCGCCGGCATCACCGACATCGGCGACTACATCTTCCGCGACTCGCTCACCGAGCAGGCCGTCATCCCGCAGACGATCGCCAAGGCGACCGAGGAGTTCGGCCTGGAGAAGGTCGTCGTCATGTACAGCAACGACGACGCGTTCACCGAGTCCGGGTACGAGGCGTTCGAGGCCGCACTGCAGGACGAGGGCGTCGAGATCGCCGACACCCTGACCTTCTCGAAGGCCGACACCGACTTCCGCGCGCTGCTCACCGAGGCGCAGGGCCAGGAGCCCGACGCGCTCGTCGTCTCCGGGCTGATCGAGGCCGCCATCCCGCTGGTCACCCAGGCCCGGGAGCTCGGCATCGACGTGCCGATCATCGGCGGCAACGGGTTCAACAACCCGCGCCTGATGGCGGACGGCGGCGAGGCGGCCGAGGGCGTCGTCGTCGGAGCGGCGTGGAACTCCGCGTCGGACAACCCGGAGAACCAGGCGTTCCTCGAGGCCTACGAGGCCGAGTACGACGCTGCTCCCGACCAGTTCGCCGCGCAGGCCTACACCGGTCTCATGCTCATCGACGAGGCCATCCGCTCCGAGTGCGCCGCCGACCGGGAGAGCCTGAAGACGGCGCTCGGCGAGCTGGAGGACGTGCCGACCGTGCTCGGCGAGTTCTCCATCGACGAGAACCGCGACGCCGAGCACCCGGCGGTCGTGCAGGTCGTCGAGGGCGGGAAGTTCGCCGTCCTGGAGTGATCGGTCCGGTGCCCTCCGGCCGGTCCCACCGGCCGGAGGGCACCACCGCATCCCCACCAACGACGAGAACGGGACCGCTGTGCAGCAGCTCCTCAACGGCATCTTCATCGGGTCGATCTACGCGCTCTTCGCGATCGGGTTCACCCTGGTGTTCGGCATCCTCGACCGGCTGAACCTGGCCCACCCCTCGGTCTTCGCCGCCTCCGCCTTCGTCGGCATCGAGCTGGTCGCGCGGGGCGGGATGTCGCTGTGGGCCGCGCTCCCCGTGGTCTTCGTCTTCGGTGCGGTCCTCGGGCTGATCATCGAGCGGCTGGCGTTCCGGCCGCTGAAGAACCGGGCCGACGCCCACTTCGCCGGTCTGATCTCCTCGATCGCCCTCGCCGGCATGCTCATCGCCCTGCTGCAGTGGCGGTACGGCCCCGACACCCGCCGCTTCCCGGCCGGCTCCTTCCCCGACACCCGCTACGAGGTCGCCGGCGCGCAGGTGACGCTGGTGCAGATCGTCATCCTCGCCGTCTCCCTGACGCTGATGGTCGGCCTGACCTACATGGTCACGCGCACCCGGCTCGGTCGGGGCATGCGCGCGGTCGCGGAGAACCCCACGGCCGCCCGGGTGCTGGGCGTCAACGTCGACCGGGTCACCGCCACCGTCTTCGCCATCTCCTCGGCGCTGGGCGCGGTCGCCGGCGTGCTGTTCGCCATCAACGTGAACACCGCCCAGCTCGGCATGGGCATCGCCATCGAGCTCAAGGGCCTGGCCGTCATCATCGTCGGGGGCATGGGCTCGCTGCCCGGCGCGCTGATCGGCGGGCTGCTGCTGGGCCTGGCCGAGGTGTTCGCGGTGCAGTACATCGGCTCGTCGTGGCGCGACGTCATCGCCTTCGGCCTGCTGTTCATCATCCTGCTGCTGCGTCCGCAGGGTCTGCTGGGTGCGCGGAAGGTGCGGGAGGTCTGATGCTCGCCCAGTACGCCACCACGCTGACCTTCATCGCCCTCGGGGCGATCTTCGCCTACTCGTTCTACGCCGTGCTCATCGCCGGCCAGCTGAGCCTCGGCCAGGCGGGCTTCGCCTCGCTCGCGGCCTTCTCGGCCGCGGCGCTCGCGCCCAGCGCCGCCGACGTCGGCGACGTCCCCGCGCTCCTGACCGCGATCGTCATCGGCATGGGGGTCGGCGCCGCGGCCTCGATCGTGCTCGGCTTGCCGACGATGCACCTGCGCGGTGTCTTCCTCGCCATCGCGACCCTGGGCTTCGCCGAGGCCGTGCGGGTGGTGCTGCTGAACGCCGAGTGGACCGGCGGGGCGCAGGGTCTGGGCGTGCCCCGCGTCCTGACCGTCGGCATGGCGTGGACCGCGCTGGCCGTCGTCGCCTACTGGTTCTGGCGGATGGGCGGGTCCCGGTACGGCCGTGCGCTCGAGGCCATCCGCGAGGACGAGCTCGCCGCCCGCGCGATGGGCATCGACGTCGGCCGGCACCGGCTGGCCGCGTTCGTCACCTCGGGCGCGGTGGCCGGGCTCTACGGCGTGCTGTTCGCCTACTACGTGCGGCTGATCGCGCCGAGCGACTTCGACTTCGCCGCCGCCGTCGACGGCCTGGTCACCGCCGTGCTGGGCGGCTCGACGATGTTCGCCGGACCCATCCTGGGCAGCGGCTTCCAGACGATGATCCCGGAGCTGCAGCGCGCCGTGGGCATCGAGGCCGGCTGGATCCGGCCGTTCCTCGCCAGCCTGCTGCTCCTCGTCGTCATCCTCTTCCTGCCCGGGGGGCTGACCAGCTTCATCCCGCGGCGGGTACGCATGCCTGCGGCCACCGACGACCAGGGCAAGGACCTGGCCGGACGCCGTCACCCCGCTGCCGGCGACGCCGTCGTGACCCTGGCGGCGCTGGGCAAGGAGTACGGCGGGGTGCACGCCGTCCGCGGCGTCGACCTGGAGGTCCGTGCCGGGGAGGTCGTCGGCCTCATCGGCCCGAACGGCGCCGGCAAGACGACGCTGGTGAACATGATCAGCGGCCTGGTGCCGCCCAGCTCCGGCACGGCCACGGTCCTCGGGACGGCGATCGGCCGCACCCCGGTGCACCGGATCGCCGCGGCCGGGGTGAGCCGGACCTTCCAGCACTCGAAGCTGTTCGACCGGTTGTCGGCGCTGGACAACGTGCTCGTGGGCGCCCACCTGGTGAGCCGGCCGACCTTCCTGCGGCGGCTGCTCTGGCTGCCCTCGGCCCGGCGCGACGAGCGGGCGGCGCTGCAGCAGGCGGCCCGGTGCCTGGAGCGGGTCGGGCTGGCCGACGTCGCCGGGACCCGCGCCTCGGCGCTGTCCTACGGCGACCAGCGCCGGCTGGAGATCGCCCGCGCGCTGGCCTCGGACCCCTCGCTGCTGATCCTCGACGAGCCGGCCGCCGGCATGAACCACGTCGAGGCCGAGCGGCTGTCGCAGCTCATCACCTCGCTGGCCCGCGACGGCCTGACGATCCTCTTCATCGAGCACAACGTCGGGATGGTGCTGCGCACCTGCACCCGGGTCGTCGTCCTCAACTTCGGCGAGGTCATCGCCAGCGGCACCCCGGAGCAGATCGCCGCCGACCCGGTGGTGATCGAGGCCTACCTCGGCGCCGCCGAGCCAGCGGACGTGGACCCGGCCGCGGGCTCCATCGCCGAGGGGACCGCCGTGGACCCGACCGCGGGCGGACCCGACGCGGCCGCGCCGGACGCCGTGCTGAACGTGCGTCCCGCGGCCGCGGGCACCCTGGAACCGCCGGACACCACCCCGAGGGACGCGACATGACCGAGCCCATCCTCAGCGTGACCGACCTGCGGGTCGGTTACGGGCGGGTCGAGGCGGTCCGGGGGATCTCCTTCGAGGCGGCGCCGGGCTCGCTGGTGACGCTCGTCGGGGCGAACGGCGCCGGGAAGTCGTCGGTCATCAACGCCGTCTCCGGGATGCTCCGGCCGGCGGGCGGACGGATCACCTTCGAGGGCAAGGACGTCACCCGGACGCCGGCGCACAAGCTGGTCGGCCGCGGCCTGGTGCAGGTGCCGGAGGGCCGGCAGATCCTGGCCACGCTGACCATCGAGGAGAACCTCCAGATGGGCCAGTGGCACACCGGTCCCGGCACCCGGCGCTCGATGGACGACATGTACGACCGGTTCCCGGTGCTCGCCGAGCGGCGGGCGCTGCCGGCGGGCTCCCTGTCGGGCGGCGAGCAGCAGATGCTCGCCATCGCCCGCGCGCTGGTCGCCGCGCCCAAGGTGATGCTCATGGACGAGCCGTCGATGGGGCTCGCCCCCAAGATCGTGGACGAGGTCTTCCGGGTGATCGAGGAGATCCGGGCCGGGGGCACGACGGTCGTGCTGGTGGAGCAGAACGCCCGCCGGGCGCTGCGCGCCGCCGACCACGGCTACGTGCTGCAGAGCGGCGAGGTCGTGCACTCGGGGCCGGCCGCCGAGCTGCTCGCCGACGAGCGCATCGTGCAGGCCTACCTGGGCGTCGACAGCGGAAGTTGACAGCATCGGGTGGGGGGCACGGGGGTCCTTCTTCTATGGTGCCCGCGTGAGCGACTGCCTGTTCTGCCGCATGGTCGCCGGGGAGATCCCCGCCGACGTCGTCCACCAGACCGAGCGGGTGTTCGCGTTCCGCGACATCAACCCGCAGGCGCCCACGCACGTGCTGGTGATCCCGAAGGACCACCACGCCACCGTGGGCGCGCTGGCCGAGACCGACCCGGCGCTGCTCGGCGACGTCGTAGCCGCGGCGCACGCGGTCGCCCGCCAGGAGGGGCTGGTCAGCGGCGACGGCGCGGAGCCCGGCTACCGGCTGGTCGCCAACACCGGCCCCGACGCCGGGCAGACCGTGCACCACGTCCACCTGCACGTGCTGGGTGGGCGGGGACTCGGCTGGCCTCCGGGGTGACCCGGCCCGCCGGCGCCTGAGAGGGTGGGGGCATGAGCGAGCCCCTGCGCATCGAGCGGGACGGCGACGTCGCCGTCGTCGTCCTGGACAACCCGCCGCTGAACCTGTTCGACGCCGCGACGTTCGACGCGATGGAACGGGTGGCGCAGGAGCTGGTGCTCCTCACCGATCCCGAGGATCCCCAGCGGGCCCGGGCGGTGCTGGTCGAGGCGCGCGGCAAGGTCGTCTCCGGTGGCGTGGACGTCACCTACTTCCGCGACATCGCCGAGGGGCCCGACCCCGCCCGCCGCGGCGGCGCGCTGTGGGCCCGGCTGCTGGAGGTGGCCAACACCTTCGAGGACCTGCCGGTGCCCACCGTCTTCGCCGCGCACGGGCTCTGCCTGACCGCCGCCTTCGAGCTGGCACTGTCCTGCGACATCCTGCTGGCGGCGGAGAAGGCGTCGTTCGGCCTGGTGGAGATCGTCGTCGGCCTGACGCCGTCGATGGGCGGGCCGCAGCGGCTGGCCGAGCGCGCCGGGCCGGCCCGCGCCAAGGAGCTCATCTTCACCGGCGAGCGCTACCCGGCCGCCGTGCTCGAGCGGTGGAACGTGGTGAACCGGGTGCTGCCCGACGAGGGCTTCGCCGAGGCCGCCCGCGCCTACGCCCACCGGGTCGCAGCCGGCCCGACCGTGGCCCACGCGGCGACCAAGCAGCTGGCGTCCATCGCCGTCCGCCAAGGGGCCCGCGCAGCCGACGCGCGCGTGCCGGAGATCTCCGGTCCGCTGTTCGCCACCGACGACCTGCGCGGCGCGGTCGCGTCCTTCCTGACCGACGGCCCGGGCAAGGCGACCTACACCGGTCGGTGACCCCATCGGGCGACCGGCGCTTCACCGGCACGCACGCGGGTAGCATCGAGCGGTCCGCCATCGCCTGTAGCAGGAAGGCAGGGTCGAGGGTTCTTGCCCGACACCTCCCCGAACGTCCCCGTGCCAGGTGCCCCTACGTCGCGTGAGGCATCGGCGCAGGCCGCCGCCGCCGACGACGTCGCGGGGCAGTCGCCCACGGCCGTCCGTACCTCCATCACCGTTCCCGACAGCGTGCCCATGGTCTCGCTCCTGGGCTCCGCAGACGAACTGCTCCGCCTGCTCGAGGCCGAACTCGAGGCCGACGTGCACGTGCGCGGCAACGAGATCGCCCTCACCGGGCAGGCCGCGGACAACGCCTTCGCCGTCCGCGTCTTCGACGAGCTGATCGCGCTGGTCCGTACCGGGCAGCAGCTGCGCCCGGACTCCGTGCGGCGGGTCGTCGCGATGCTCCGCGCCGGTGGGTCCGAGCGCCCGGCCGACGTGCTGAGCCTCGACATCATCAGCCGTCGCGGCCGCACGATCCGGCCCAAGACGCTGAACCAGAAGCGGTACGTCGACGCCATCGACGAGAACACCATCGTCTTCGGCATCGGCCCCGCCGGTACCGGCAAGACCTACCTCGCGATGGCCAAGGCGGTGCAGGCGCTGACGACCAAGCAGGTCAACCGGATCATCCTGACCCGCCCGGCCGTCGAGGCGGGGGAGCGGCTCGGGTACCTGCCGGGCACGCTCAGCGAGAAGATCGACCCCTACCTGCGGCCGCTGTACGACGCGCTGCACGACATGGTGGACCCGGAGTCCATCCCGAAGCTCATGGCCTCCGGCACCATCGAGGTCGCGCCGCTGGCCTACATGCGCGGCCGGGCGCAGCCCTACGACGCCAAGGTCCTCACCCCCAACGGCTTCATGCCCATCGGGACGCTCCAGGTCGGCGATCTGGTGGTGGGCTCCGACGGGCTCCCGACCCCGGTCCTCGGCATCTATCCGCAGGGCAAGAAGGCGGTCTACCGGGTCACCACCCAGGACGGCGGCTCGACGCTGGCCTGCGGAGAGCACCTGTGGACCGTCACCACGCCGGATGACCGCCGCCGCGGGACGTCGCGGACGCTCGAGACGCAGGAGATGCTGGGCAACCTCCGATGGGGTGCCGGTGCCCACCGCTACGAGCTGCCGCTGGTCGACGCCGTCGAGTTCGAGCCGCAGGAGGTGCCGCTCGACCCCTACGCGCTCGGCCTCCTGCTCGGGGACGGTTGCCTGACGACCGCGACCACGCCCTCCTTCTCCACCACGGACCCGGAGCTGGTGGGAGCTCTCGAGTCGGTGCTCGACGGCATCGAGCTGGTGCACAAGGCCGGGCCCGACTACACGCTGCGGCACGTGGACGGCGGTCGCGGTGGGCTGCGGATCGCGAACCCGGTCACCGAAGCGATCCGTGAACTCGGGCTGGCCGGCACCCGCTCGGCGACGAAGTTCGTCCCCTGGACGTACACGCACAACTCCGCCGAGGTCCGGCTCTCGGTGCTCCAGGGTCTGCTCGACAGTGACGGCGGACCCGTCACGCAGCGAGGATGCACCTGTCGGGTCCAGTACACGACCACGTCGGAGCGACTCCGTGACGACGTCATGTTCCTGGTCCGCTCCCTGGGCGGCGTCGTCACGACGCGGACCCGTGTCGCGGCCGGACGGCGACCGGGCCTCGCGCTCGGTCGCCCCGTCCACCACCGGCACGATGCCCACATCCTCGACATCCGCCTTCCCGCCGGCGTCCAGCCGTTCCGCCTCGAGCGGAAGCGGCAGGTGTACGACGCGTCCGGCGGCGGCCGGCCGATGCGCTTCGTCCACTCCATCGAGCCGGTGGGCGAGATGGACACGATGTGCATCCAGGTCGGTGCGCAGGACTCGCTGTACGTGACCGACGACTTCGTCGTAACGCACAACACCCTCAACGACGCGTTCGTGATCCTCGACGAGGCTCAGAACACCACCGCCGAGCAGATGAAGATGTTCCTCACCCGCCTCGGCTTCGGGTCGAAGATCGTCGTCACCGGTGACGTCACGCAGGTCGACCTGCCCGGTGGCGCGCAGAGCGGACTGAAGATCGTGCGCGAGATCCTCGACGGGATCGACGACGTGCACTTCGCCAACCTGACCAGCACCGACGTCGTCCGCCACCGCCTGGTGGGCGACATCGTCGACGCCTACGAGCGCTTCGACGCCACCCGCCAGCCCGCCCCTTCCCGACCGGCTGCTGGCGCGCCGGTCCGGACCTCCCGTCCGCGCCGGCAGGGGAGCTGATCACCGTGCCCGTCGAGGTGTCCAACGAGTCCGAGATCGCCGTCGAGGAGGCCGAGCTGGCAGGCATCTGCCGGTTCGTGCTCGGCGAGATGAAGATCAACCCGCTGGCCGAGCTGTCGGTGCTCTGCGTCGACGTCGACTACATGAGCAGCCTGCACGAGCGGTGGATGGGCGAGAAGGGCCCCACCGACGTGCTCGCCTTCCCGATGGACGAGTTCGACACCGGGCGGCCCGACGACCCCGACCCGGGTCCCGCGCTGCTCGGCGACATCGTGCTCTGCCCGGCCGTCGCCGTCCGGCAGGCCCGGGCCGCCGGCCACTCGATGGACGACGAGCTCGTGCTGCTGGCGACCCACGGCGTGCTCCACCTGCTCGGCTACGACCACATGGAGCCCGACGAGGAGAAGGAGATGTTCGGTCTCCAGTCGACGCTCATCGAGGCCTGGCGCGCGGCTCCGCGTGAGCCCGTGACCGGCGCGGCGACCGGTCAGGAGCCCGGCTCCCGATGACCTCCACCGCGGTCACGATGCTCGTGGTCGCCTGCTGCCTGGTCCCGTTGGCCGGCATCTTCGGTGCGATGGACGCCGCTCTCCAGCGGGTGTCCAAGGCCCGCGTCGAGGAGATGCGCCGCGAGGGCGTGAAGCGCGCCGCAGCCCTCGAGGAGGTGGTCGCGGAGCGGGCCCGGCACGTCTCCCTGCTCCTGCTGCTCCGGATCGCCTGCGAGATGGTGGCCGCGGTCCTCGCCACCGTGCTGCTCTACCGCCTGTGGGGTGGGGGGTGGCAGACCTTCCTCAGCGCCGCCGGCGTCCTGACGCTGGTCAGCTACGTGCTGGTCGGCGTGGGGCCGCGGACGCTGGGCCGTCAGCACGCGTACGCCACGGCCCTGGCCACCGCCGGCGTGGTCCGGCTGCTCGGCCGCGTGCTCGGACCCGTCGCGACCCTGCTGATCCTCATCGGCAACGCCATCACGCCGGGCCGCGGCTTCCGCGACGGCCCGTTCTCCTCCGAGGTCGAGCTGCGCGAGCTGGTCGACATGGCCGAGGAGCGCGGTGTCGTGGAGTCCGGCGAGCGGAACATGATCCACTCTGTGTTCGAGCTCGGCGACACCATCGCCCGCGAGGTCATGGTGCCGCGCATCGACGTCGTCTGGATCGAGCGCACCAAGACCGTCCGGCAGGCACTCGCCCTGGCGTTGCGCAGCGGCTTCAGCCGCATCCCGGTGATCGGCGAGAACGTCGACGACGTCGTCGGCGTGGTCTACCTCAAGGACCTCGTCCGCCGGTCGCAGAACTCCGGCGACCAGCGCAAGGTGGAGGAGCTGATGCGGACGCCGGCGTTCGTGCCGGAGTCCAAGCCGGTCGACGAACTGCTGCGCGACATGCAGGCGCGGCGCATCCACATCGCGATCGTGGTCGACGAGTACGGCGGCTTCGCGGGCCTGGTCACCATCGAGGACATCCTCGAGGAGATCGTCGGCGAGATCGCCGACGAGCACGACACCTTCCGGCGCCCGGAGATCGAGCACCTGGAGGACGGGTCGGTGCGGGTCATCGCCCGGCTCCCGGTGCAGGACCTCGTCGAGCTGTTCCCCGGCGTCGAGCTCACCGAGGACGACGACGTCGAGACGGTCGGCGGGCTGCTCGCCCGCGAGCTGGGCCGGGTCCCGATCGAGGGCGCGTCGGCCGAGGTCGGCGGCCTGAAGCTGGTCGCCGAGAGCACCGGCGGACGGCGCAACCGGATCGACACGATGCTGGTCAGCCGCGTGCCCGAGCCGTCGGAGGACGGCGAGGACGAGTCCGAGGAGCAGCCGTCCGGGGCCACCCGATCCGAGCAGCACGCGGTCGTAGGAGACTCGTCGCGTGGCTGAACTGCACCCCGAGGACGCGAAGCTCGTCACCCTGGCCCGCTCGGCGCGCGCCCGCACCGGCGCGACGGAGGGGGCTGCCGTGCGCGACACCGACGGCCGCACCTACGTCGCGGCCAGCGTGGCGCTGCCGTCGCTGACCCTCACTGCGCTGCAGGCCGCCGTCGCGGCCGCGGTATCCAGCGGCGTCGAGGGCCTGGAGGCCGCCGTCGTCGTCTCCGCCGCCGAGTCCGTGGAGCCGAACGGCCTGGCCGCCGTGCACGACCTCACCGCCGGCGCCCCGGTGCACCTCGCCGGTCCCGACGGCGTCGTGCGCGACTCCGCCTAGCGGGTCAGCGGCACGCCGAGCGCGTCGGCGAAGGCCTCGGGGTCCCGCACCCAGAGGGCGGACGCCTGCTCGCCGTCGTCGCCGACGTGCCGGACGGCGACCCGGGTCCGCCCCGGCAACCAGCCGCCGCGCTTCCGCGGGCGCGGCCAGTCGGCCGGCGCCGGGCCGCTGCGCACCGACCGCACCGCCACGGCCGGGATGACGGCGTCCGGCTCGGTCTGCCGGCCCGCGGTGTCGAAGGAGAGCCCGGAGTCCGAGACCGTGACCCGGCCGGTGCTCGTGACGTAGATCAGCAGGCCCGCCAGGAGCGCGACCGGCAGCTCGTCGCGGCCGGCGAGCCAGCCGCCGCGCCACCCGAAGAGCCCTACCCAGACCACGACCAGGACGACCGAGACGGCCAGCGCGGCGAGGCTGCCCGGCCGGTACTGCCAGTAGCGCAGCGGAACGGGGACGACGGTCGCCGTCCGCTTCGGTCCCCAGCCGGCCACGAAGCGGTGCCCGCGCACCTGCTCGACGTGCCGCCGCCGGGCGGTCGCGACCGCCTCCGCAGAGGGGCGACGACCGTCTCTCGCACGCTGTGCCACGAGTCGATCGTCGCAGGTGGCGGCGCTGTGCCGGAACCGTCGTCCCCGGGTGGGAGACTGGAGCCGTGAGCAGCCCCGAGCAGACGCCGCACCGCAGCGGCTTCGTCGCCCTGGTGGGCCGCCCCAACGCCGGGAAGACCACGCTGACCAACGCGTTGGTCGGCGAGAAGGTCGGCATCGTCAGCAACCGCCCCCAGACCACCCGGCACGCCATCCGTGGCGTCGTCCACCGGCCCGGCGGGCAGATCGTGCTCGTCGACACCCCCGGACTGCACAAGCCGAAGTCGCTGCTCGGGAAGCGGCTCAACGACGTCGTCCGGGACACGCTCTCCGACGTCGACGTCATCGTCTTCTGCATCCCGGCCGACCAGCCGGTCGGCAACGGCGATCGGTTCATCGCCCGCCAGCTGCGCGAGGTGAAGGCGCCGGTCGTCGTCGTGGTGACCAAGACCGACGCCACCGGCAAGAAGCAGATCACCGAGCAGCTGATCGCGGCCAGCCAGCTGGTCGAGGCCGCCGAGATCGTGCCGATCAGCGCGGTGAAGGGCGACCAGGTCGACCTCCTGGAGGACCTGCTGATCACGCTGCTCCCCGAGGGCCCGCCGCTCTACCCGGAGGAGCAGACCACCGACGAGGACGTCGAGCGCCAGCTGGCCGAGCTGGTCCGCGAGGCCGCGCTGGAGAAGGTGTTCCAGGAGGTCCCGCACTCCCTCGCGGTGACGATCGAGGAGATGCAGCGGCGTCCCGACCCCAAGCACGCGGGCCGCGAGCTGGTGGAGATCCACGCGCTGCTGCACTGCGAGCGGCAGACCCAGAAGCCGATGCTGCTCGGCAAGGGCGGCTCGATCATCAAGGCCATCGGCAGCGAGGCGCGGGTCGGCATGGAGACGCTGCTGGACGCCCGGGTGCACCTGGAGCTGCACGTGACCGTCCTCGGCGAGTGGCAGGACGACCCGAAGAAGCTGAATCGGCTGGGCTACTGAGATGAGCACGACCCCGAAGGCCCTCTACCGGGACGAGGGCATCGTGCTGCGCACCCAGAAGCTGGGGGAGGCCGACCGGATCATCACCGTGCTGACCCGGCGCACGGGCAAGGTGCGCGCGGTGGCCAAGGGCGTGCGCCGCACCAAGAGCAAGTTCGGCGCCCGGCTCGAGCCGTTCACCCACGTCGACCTGCAGTTCTACACCGGGCGCAACCTCGACATCGTGAACCAGGCGGAGGCCATCCGGTCCTACGGCCAGGAGATCGTCGCCGACTACCCGGCCTACACCGCAGGCACCGCAGTGCTGGAGACCGCCGACCGGCTGACGTCGGAGGAGAAGGAGCCGTCGCTGCGGCTGTTCCTGCTCGTCGTCGGGGCGCTGCGGTCGCTGGGGGAGAAGACCCACCCCGCCGGCCTGGTGCTCGACGCCTTCCTGCTGCGCGCGATGTCGGTCGCCGGGTGGGAGCCGGCGCTCGGCGAGTGCGCCCGCTGCGGGGAGGAGGGGCCGCACCGGCACTTCTCCGTGCCGGCCGGTGGCACCGTCTGCCCGCCCTGCCGCCCGACCGGGTCGGCGATGCCCAGTCCGGTCACCATCGAGCTCCTCGACGCACTGCTCACCGGGAACTGGGCGCGGGCCGAGGCCAGCCAGGGCATCAACCGGCGCGAGGGCAGCGGGCTGGTCGCCGCCATGCTGCAGTGGCACCTGGAGCGCGGACTGCGCTCGCTGCCGCTGGTCGACCGCTCCGAGTCCGTTCCCGCCATCCGCCGCCCGGCTGTGACCGAGGAGCCGGAGTCAGGCCTGGCGGTCGTCTCGGGGACCATGCTCCCGTGAAGCGCGAGGTCAAGGCACCCAACCCGCACCCCTCCGGCGCGCGCCCGCCCGAGATGCCCAAGGGCAAGGTGCCCCGGCACGTCGCGCTGGTGATGGACGGCAACGGGCGCTGGGCCAAGCAGCGCGGGCTGCCGCGCACGGCCGGCCACGAGGCGGGGGAGTCCTCGCTCTTCGACTGCGTCGAGGGGGCCATCGAGCTGGGTGTCAAGGCGATCAGCGCCTACGCCTTCTCCACGGAGAACTGGCGCCGCAGCCCCGAGGAGGTCCGCTTCCTCATGGGCTTCAACCGCGACGTCATCCGCCGCCGGCGCGACGAGATGCACGAGCTCGGGGTGCGGGTGCGCTGGGCGGGACGACGTCCGAAGCTCTGGCGCAGCGTCATCAAGGAGCTCGAGATCGCCGAGGAGCTCACGCAGGACAACGACGTCCTGACGCTGACCATGTGCGTGAACTACGGCGGCCGGGCGGAGATCGCCGACGCCGCCGCGGCCATCGCCCGCGAGGTGGCGGCCGGCCGGCTGAACCCGGACAAGATCGACGAGTCCACCGTCGCCCGGTTCCTCGACGAGCCGGACATGGAGGACGTCGACCTGTTCGTGCGCAGCTCGGGGGAGAACCGCACGAGCAACTTCCTTCTGTGGCAGTCGGCCTACGCCGAGTTCGTCTTCCTCGACACGCTGTGGCCCGACTTCGACCGCCGCCACCTGTGGGCCGCGTGCGAGGAGTTCGCCGCCCGGCAGCGCCGCTTCGGGTCCGCGTAGCCATGTTCGCCGTGACACGACTGCGCGTGGGCTCCACCGACGCGGCGATCCTCGCCGAGCAGGTGCGGGAGCTCCTGGCCGCGCTGTCGGGGCGCCCGGGGTTCGTCGACGGCGAGGTCGGCACCGCCGCCGACGACCCCACGCTGTGGGCGCTGGTCACCCGGTGGGACGGCGTCGGCTCCTACCGGCGGGCGCTCTCCGCCTACGAGGTGAAGATCGCCGGGGCGCCGGTCTGGGTGCACGCCGTCGACGAGCCCGGCGTCTACCTGGTCGGATAGACCGGGCTCGCGCCTCCCACGACCAGCCGGTAGCGAGCCTCGACCTCGAAGCCGTAGCCGTCTCCGCCGCCCAGGTGCACCTCGTGCGCGCCCGGGGCGAGCGGGGCGACGTGGGACCACAGGCCCCAGGCCGTCGTCGGCACGGGGCGCTTGCTGCGCGTGACGCCGTTGAGCCGGGCGCCGGCGACGACGAAGGGCACCGGCGTGCCGATCTCCTGCAGCTGCTGCGCGACGCCGTCCACGTGGACCGCTCCGTACGCCCGGTCCACGACCGGCGCCGGCCCCTCGGAGGGGTACTCCCACATATTGAAGGCCGGGAAGAACAGCGGCCGGCCCTCCGGGACGATGCAGCTGCGCTGCAGTGGCCTGCCGCTGGTGCCGGCGAGGAACCACACGTCGTCGGGCTGGTTGGCGGCGGCGTGCCGGCCGTCCTCGTCCTCGACCGGGTTCGCGAGGGGACCGGCGGCGGCCACCCACTGCACCCACCGCGCAGCGAGCCCCTCGGGGGAGGCGGAGTCGTAGGGGAGCGGGGCCGGAGTCTCCGGGCCGCGGGAGCGTGACAGGAACGGCATGGCCGCGCACGGTATGTGATCCGGATGGCTTCGGGGGCCGTGACGGACCCGACCGTGGCGCAGGTGACGCGTGAGGCGGCCGCAACTGGGCACGTGCGCTGGTGGACCGGCCGCCGACGGCGCTCGGCGACGACGACGACGACGAAGGAGTTCCCCCGTGAGCGATGGGCCGCAGCAGGAGCCTCCGCTGCCCGACGACCGGACGCGGGACATCACCCTGCCGCCGCTGCCGGACCGGCCCGCACCGGCGATCCCGAAGGCGTGGCAGTCGCTGCCCGGGGTCGACCAGCCGATGACGGCGGTGACGGCTCCGGCGGCACCGCCGAACTCCGCGCAGCCGGCGACTGTCGCGCAGCCCGCGGTGACCCCGGCCGAGCCGGAGACGGCCGCGGCCGAGCCGGCGGCGCCCAAGGTGACGAAGGAGGAGGCCGTCGCGCGCATCGAGGCACGCAGGCTGGCCTCCCAGCCCACCGACGAGATGGCGCAGCCGCCCGCGGCCCAGCGCCGCGACCGCACCCTGTCGTTCAGCTCGCCGGAGCAGCGCCACCGCCCGGTCGAGCAGGTCCAGGTCGGGCGCACGTCGCGGCGCTGGCCGTGGGTGGTGCTGACCCTGCTGCCGATCCTCGTGATCGTGGGTGCGGGGATCGCCTGGCTGCTGCTGCTCGGCGACGTCTGAGGGCGGTTCCCGGGCAGGGGCACCGGACCGGAGAGCGCTCGGGCCCGGCGACTACCGTTGTGAGGTCACCCGCCGACCGCCAGCCGGATGGAGCTTCTCCCCCCGTGAGCACCGCCAAGCACGACGCCGCCCGCCTCGACAAGGTCGTCAACCTCTGCAAGCGCCGGGGGTTCGTCTTCCCGGCCGGCGAGATCTACGGCGGCACCCGCTCCGCCTGGGACTACGGCCCGCTGGGTGTCGAGCTCAAGGAGAACATCAAGAAGCAGTGGTGGCGCACCGTCGTCCAGAGCCGGGACGACATCGTCGGCCTGGACTCCTCGGTGATCCTGCCGCGACAGACCTGGATCGCCTCGGGCCACGTCGGCGTCTTCACCGACCCGCTGACCGAGTGCCAGAGCTGCCACAAGCGCTTCCGGGCCGACCACCTCGAAGAGGGCTACGAGGAGAAGAAGGGCCGGGCGCCGGAGAACGGCCTCGCCGACATCTCCTGCCCGAACTGCGGCACCAAGGGCGCCTGGACCGAGCCGCGCGACTTCAACATGATGCTCAAGACCTACCTCGGCCCGATCGAGGACGAGTCGGGGCTGCACTACCTGCGCCCGGAGACCGCCCAGGGCATCTTCGTGAACTTCGCCAACGTCATGGGCGCCGCGCGGAAGAAGCCGCCGTTCGGCATCGGCCAGATCGGCAAGTCGTTCCGCAACGAGATCACGCCGGGCAACTTCATCTTCCGCACCCGTGAGTTCGAGCAGATGGAGATGGAGTTCTTCGTCGAGCCGGGCACCGACGAGGAGTGGCACCAGTACTGGATCGACCAGCGCACCAGCTGGTACACCGACCTCGGCATCGACCGCGACAACCTCCGGCACTACGAGCACGCCAAGGAGAAGCTGTCGCACTACTCGAAGCGCACCGTCGACATCGAGTACCGCTTCGGCTTCCAGGGCTCGGAGTGGGGCGAGCTGGAGGGCATCGCCAACCGCACCGACTTCGACCTGAAGACCCACACCGAGCACTCGGGCACCGACCTCTCGTACTTCGACCAGGCGAGCAACACCCGCTGGACGCCGTACGTGATCGAGCCCGCTGCCGGCCTCACCCGCTCGCTGATGGCCTTCCTCATCGAGGCCTACACCGAGGACGAGGCGCCGAACGCCAAGGGCGGCGTCGACGTCCGCACCGTGCTGAAGCTCGACCCGCGGCTGGCGCCGGTGAAGGCCGCCGTCCTCCCGCTGTCGCGCAACGCCGACCTCTCGCCGAAGGCCCGGGACCTGGCCGCCGCCCTGCGGCGGAACTGGAACATCGAGTTCGACGACGCCGGCGCCATCGGCCGCCGGTACCGCCGGCAGGACGAGGTCGGCACGCCGTTCTGCATCACCGTCGACTTCGACACCCTCGAGGACGACGCGGTGACCATCCGCGAGCGCGACTCGATGAGCCAGGAGCGCGTCGGCCTGAGCCAGGTCGAGTCCTACCTCGCCGCCCGCCTGGTCGGCTGCTGACCGCACCCCCTTCCGCCCGTCCACCGGCGCCCGGTTCCGTTCCTCGGAGCCGGGCGCCGGTGCGTCCGGGGCATGTCCGGATCCGGCAAAGCGTCTGTCCCGCAGGTGGAAGACGCCCGCGGTGCCGTCGTCTTCACTCGGTCTCGCACCCGCTGCACCAGCCGAGGAGGACCCCATGCCCGAGACGCCCGGTAACGAGTTCTGGCGCGACCTGAAGCCGATCGTGAACTCGATGAAGCCCGATGCGCAGCAGGAGGTCTTCCACCAGTTCGCGCCGCTCGAGGACGAGCGCTACTACGTGCCGCTGAGCCCCACGGTCGGCTCGCGCCCGCTGTGGATCTCCCCGCGCGACAACCGCTGGGCCGACATCCTCTGGGCGAAGACCGCCGGGCTGGTGAACCGGCACTACCACCCGCACGAGGTCTTCGCGTACACGATCAGCGGCAAGTGGGGCTACCTCGAGCAGCCGTGGACGGCGACCGAGGGCTCCTTCGTCTACGAGACCCCGGGCGAGGGCCACACGCTGGTGGCCTACGAGTCCGAGGAGCCGATGCGCGCGTTCTTCGTCGTCACCGGCCCGCTGATCTGGCTGGACGAGGACGGCAACAGCGACGGTCACTTCGACGTCCACGACTACCTGGCGCTGTGCCGCGAGCACTACGACTCGGTGGGCATCGGCGCCGACTTCGTGGAGACGCTCATCCGCTGAGCGGATGACGTGCGGCGGCGGCCGGCGGTCCGCTGGGTACCGTGTGCCGGTTCACACCGGTCCCGGTCCCGGCGGACCGCAGGCTCCTCGGAGGTCCCGTGCCCGCTGCCACCGTGCTGTCCTCGGTGTCCACGCTGGGCGTCGACCAGGAGGAGCGGCTCGCCTTCTGGGAGCGCTACAACGCCGAGGCCCTGGTGGGGCTCACCTGCCGGAGCTACGAGGCCGAGGGGCTGCTCGCCCGTCAGGTCAACGTGGGGCTCGGCGAGCTGCGCGTCGCGGACATCGCCGGGAACGCGCACGTCATCGAGCGGCCGCCGGGCCTGGTGCGGACCAGGCCCAAGGACGCCACCTTCGTGAGCGTGCTGCTCGAGGGATCGGGCTTCTTCTACTCCTCGGGCGGCTCCCTGGCGCTCGCCGCCGGCGACGTCGTGGTCTACCGGACCGACCGTCCCTACCTGTTCGGCTTCAGCGGGTCCATGCGGCAGCTGCTGGTCGACGTGCCGCACGGCCTGCTCGAGGAACGGGGCGTGGACGTCGGCGTTCCGCGGCCGATCTCGGGAGCCGGTCGGGGGGTGGCGGCCCGGCAGGCGAGCGCCCTCCGGGAGCTCCTCGTCGCAACCCTCGCCGGTTCACTGCCGGAAGGGGAGTCGGTGGCCGACCAGGTCCTGGACCTGGTCGGGGACATGACGACGGGGCGGGGCGGCACGGTGGACGCGGTCCGCGTCCGCACGGCCACCGCCTACATCGGCGACCACCTGGGCGACCCCGGGCTGTGCGCCGACGTCGTCGCCAGGGCGGTCGGCGTCTCTCCCCGGCACCTCAACCGATCCTTCGCCGCCGAAGGCACCACCGTCACCCAGTTCATCCAGGACCAGCGCCTGGAGCAGGCCCGCCGGGACCTGTCCCGGCCGTCGGCCGCGGCGGACCGCATCGTCGACGTCGCCGGCCGGTGGGGCTTCGTCTCGCAGGCGCACTTCGCCCGGCTCTTCCGCGAGGCCTACGGCTGCACGCCGACGCAGTACCGGGCCGGGCACCCACCACACCGCTGAGCACCGTCCCCTCCGAGGAGAACCGATGTCCGTCGCCAGTCCGTCGTCGTCCGACCCGCTCGAGTGGTCGATGGCCGAGGCGGGGGAGCGGCTCGCAGCGGGGGAGCTCTCGCCCGTCGAGCTCACCGAGGTCTACCTGGCGGCGATCGCCGAGCGTGACGACGACGTCAACGCCTACCTGACCGTCACGGCCGACCGGGCGCGCGCCGACGCCGTCCGGGCCGAGCAGGAGCTGCGTGCCGGTGAGCGCCGCGGGCCGTTGCACGGCGTTCCCGTCGCGCTCAAGGACCTCGTGGAGACGGCGGGGATCCGCACCACGGGCGGTTCGCGCATCCTGGCCGACAACGTGCCGGAGCGGGACGCCGTCCTCGCCCGGAACCTCCGCGCCGCGGGCACCGTGCTGCTCGGCAAGACCAGCACCCACGAGTACGCCTACGGCGGCACGAGCAACAATCCGCACTACGGGCCGACCCGCAATCCCTGGGACCGCGACCGCATCCCCGGCGGCTCCTCGGGCGGCAGCGCCGCCGCGGTGGTGAGCGGCACCGCGCCCGGCGCGGTGGGCACCGACACGTGCGGCAGCGTGCGGATCCCGGCGGCGCTGTGCGGGTGCGTGGGGCTCAAGCCGACCCGGGGGAGGGTGAGCCTCGACGGCGTCCTGGAGCTGGCGCCGAGCCTCGACCACGGCGGGCCGATCACCCGCTCGGTGCGCGACGCCGCCCTGCTGCTGGACGCGATGTCCGGGACGACGACGGCGGGGCCCGCGCCCGACGCCGGGTCGCCGGATCTGCGCGGCACCACGGTCGGGGTTCCGACGTCCTACTTCTTCGAGCTCGTCGACCCCGGGGTCCGTGCGGCCGTCCGCGCCTCGCTCGACCTGCTGGCCGACGCCGGCGCCACCGTGCGCGAGGTGGAGATCGGCGACCTGCGTCCGCTGGTCGCGGCGATCTTCCTGCGGGTCCGGGCCGAGGCGCAGGAGGTGCACCGGGCGAACTTCCCCTCGCGCCGGGCCGACTACGGAGCGGACCTGGCGGAGAACCTGTCCCGGCCCGCTCCCACCGCGGAGCAGCTCGAGGCGGCGGACGCGGTCATCGCCACCGGCGTGGCCTCGCTGCTCGCCGCCTTCGAGCAGGTGGACGTGCTGGCGACGCCGACCACTCCCGCGACCGCGCCGCTCATCGGGGCCGAGCGGGTCCTCGTCGCGGGGGAGGACCTGCACATCGAGGAGATGCTGACCGGGTTCACGTCGGTCTTCAACGCGGCCGGGGTGCCCGCGCTGACGGTGCCCTGCGGGCTCGTGGACGGCCTGCCGGCGGGGCTGCAGCTCGTCGGCCCCGGCGGCGCCGAGACGACGGTGCTGCGGGTGGGCGCGGCCTACGAGACGCTGCGGGGTCCGGCGTCCTGGCCGCGATCCGCCGCGACGCGCTGAGGCCGGAGCCTCAGAAGGGGAACGAGCGGTCCTGCTCGCGGGAGGTGATCCACTGCAGCTCGGAGAACTCCTCTGCCGCGAAGCCGAGCCCGAACCGGCCCCAGCCGCTGTCCTTGACCCCGCCGAAGGGCATGTGCGGCTCGTCGTTCACCGGCTGGTCGTTCACGTGGACGATGCCGGCGTCGAGCCGCGTCGCCAGGTCGATGCCGCGGTAGGTGTCGCCGGTGATGATCGACGCCGCGAGACCCAGGTCGGCCTCGTTCGCCCGCGCGATCGCCTCCTCGGCGGAGTCCACCGGGTCCAGCAGGACGACGGGTCCGAACGTCTCTCCCTGGGCGAGCTCGGCCTCGTCGGGCACGTCGACGAGCACGGTCGCCGGGTAGCACGGCGGCGCGGGGGTGCCTCCCGCGAGCACGCGGGCACCGAGCTCCACGGCCTCGTCCACCCGGCGCTGGAGCAGTGCCAGCGCCCACTCGTTGATCACCGGGCCGACCACGGTCCCGGGGTCCCGGGGGTCGCCGGTGGGCAGGGTCGCGACCTTGGCGGCGAACGCCTCGGCGAACCGGTCGAACAGGGGGCGCTCGACGTAGATCCGGCGCGCGCACATGCAGACCTGGCCCTGGTGGACGAAGGCGCCGTAGGCAGCTGCGTCCACGGCGTAGTCGACGTCGGCGTCGGCGAGCACGATCAGCGGGTTCTGGCCGCTCAGCTGCAGCACCGTCCGCTTCAGGTGCGAGCCGGCCTTCTCCGCCAGCCGCCGTCCGGTGGGGGTCGAGCCGGTGAAGTTGAGCCGCCGGACGGAGCGGTGGGCGAGCATCGCGTCGGCGATGACGCCGGCCTCCCCGGGCGCGTGCGTGACGACGTTGAGGGCGCCGTCGGGCAGCCCGGCCTCCTGCAGGATCTCGGCCCAGAGCGCCCCGCCGGTGTACGGCGACTCCTCCGAGGGCTTGAGGACGACGGTGTTGCCGAGGGAGAGCGGGCCGATGACGGCCCGGCCGGCGAGCACGAGGGAGGAGTTCCACGGGGCGATGGCGGCGACCACGCCGACCGGCCGGCGGATCGCCATCGCCCGGGTGCCGGGCACGTCGGAGGGGATCAGCTGACCGGCGGGCTGGTATCCCTGCGCGGCCGCCTGGCGCAGCAGCGCCGTCGCGAAGTCGACCTGGATCCGCCCGAAGTGCACACCGCAGCCGGTCTCCAGGGCGAGGGCGAGCAGGATCTCCTCCCGGCGGCCCTCGACGACGTCGGCGGCACGGAGGAAGATCCGCTGCCGCTGCGACGGCGTCATGGCCGCCCAGCCCGGGAAGGCGTCCTGCGCGGCGTCGATCGCGCGACGGGTGTCCTCGCCGTCGCCGGCCGCGACGTTGCCCAGCACCTCGCCCGACCACGGTGAGTGGTTCGGGTACCAGCGGGCCGACTCGGCCTCGACCCACGCGCCGCCGATGAAGTGGGTGACGTCGCGCTTGTGCCAGACGTCCCCGGCGCGCTCCGAGCGACTCATCGAACCCATCTCCCTGCTGCTTCTGCCGATCGCCGGTGTCGACGTCGATCGCGCGGAACCGGTGGGTTCCCTGCGGTACGCAGGGAACCCTCATCGTGGCACCGGCCCCGGTCAACGCGCCGTTCGGCTGAACGGAACGCCTGGTCGCTATTCTGACCCGGTGAGCAGCCCGCCGACCACCCCCACCACCACGAAGGCGGACTTCTCCGTCTCGCTCGAGCGCGGGCTGAGCATCCTGTCCGCCTTCAGCGGCAACCGTCCCGTCCTCGGGATCGCGGACCTCGCCCGGGCGGTCGGGCTCACCAAGAGCACCACCCACCGGTACATCGCGACGCTGGTCAAGCTCGACTACGTCCAGCAGGACCCGGACACGAAGAAGTACTACCTCGGGCCGCGGGTGGTGGACCTCGGGTTCGCCGCCATCGACTCCATGGAGCTGACCCGGGTCGCCGCACCCTCGCTGCAGTCACTGGCCGACGAGACCGGCTACACCGTGAGCATGGCCCTCTGCGACGGCCCGGAGATCGTCTACATCGACCGCCGGCGCAGCGGCCGGCGTCGGACGCCGATGGCCATGGATCTCAACGTGCACATCGGATCCCGGCTGCCCGCGTACTGCACCTCCCTGGGCAAGGCGATGCTCGCGTTCAAGGACCCGGCCACGCTGCGGGAGATCCTCGACCGGACCGACATGGCCCGCCGTGGCCCGAACACCCTGACCAACCGGGAGCAGCTCATGGCGGCCCTGGCCAAGGTGCGCTCCACGGGCGTGGCGGTGAACAACGAGGAGCTCGCGCCGGGCCTGCGCTCGTTCGCGGCACCCGTGCGGGACCGGACCGGCGCGGTCGTGGCCGCGGTCAACATCGCGGTGCACCTCAGCGTGGCGTCGTCCTCGGCCGACGCGCTCGCCGGCCGGCTGGAGCCCGCGCTGCGCCGGACGACGGCCGAGATCTCCCGTCGGCTGGGGCATCGACCCGCCGCTGTCTGACATGTGTTCGAGCCAGTGATTTGGCGTCCCGACCAGTCGAACACGTTGTTGCCGCCGGTGTGACTGCCCTCATACGGTTCGTCCGCTTCGCGTGATCGGGCCCACCCGCCCCTGCCTGCGCGCGGCGAACAGAACTCGACGACGCGGTCCGACCAGCTCGGCCGTGCGATTGGTCAGGAGCACCCAGGTGACGAGCAGTACCACCGACGCGCCGAGCAAGGACGTCGATCCCGCTCCGGGGAGCACCACCACCAGCGGCGGCGGCCCCCTCGCCGTCCTCAAGCGGGCGTTCGGCATGGAGGCCGCGAGCGTCCTCGTCGCCACCGTCGCGCTGATCCTGGTGATCGGCGCCATCCATCCCGACTTCCTCGACCCGCGTCAGCTGCGCGACGTCCTGCAGCAGTCGGTCTACGTGGCCGTCCTCGCCGCCGGTGTCGCCTTCCTGCTGGCCATGCGCGAGATCGACCTCTCGGTCGGCGCGATGTTCGGGCTCACCCTGATCTGCTCGGCGATGCTGATGCGCGACGGCTGGAACCCCTGGATCGCTGTCCTCGCCGGCATCGTGCTCGGCGCCCTGCTCGGCCTCGCGAACGCCGTCATCGTGCAGGTCTTCAAGATCCCCGCGATCGTCGCGACGCTCGCCACCCTCTCGATGTTCCGCGGCCTCTCGCTGGCGCTGAGCAACGGCCAGCAGGTCGTCGGACTGCCGCTGGACCACGCCTTCTTCGAGATCTTCGGCGGCCGGGTCCTCGGCATCCCGGTGAGCGTGATCGTCCTGGTCGTACTGGCCGTCGTGCTCACCTTCGTCCTGCGCACCACGCCCTTCGGGTACCGCGTCCGCTCCATCGGCTCCAACCCCGACGCCGCCGCCTTCTCCGGCATCTCGGTCGCCAAGGTGCGGATCCAGGCGCTCATGCTCATGGGCGGCCTCGCCGGCCTCGCCGGCATGCTCGGCCTGGCCTACTTCGGCTCCGGTGACCCGAACATCGGCAGCGGCTTCGAACTGCTCGCCATCGCCGCCGCCGTCATCGGCGGAACCGCCCTGCGCGGCGGCAGCGCGACGGTCGTCGGCGCCATGCTCGGCGCGATCCTGCTCAGCGTCGTCACCAGCGGGCTCGTCTACTTCGACATCCCGGTGAACTGGAGCTCGTTCGCCACCGGCGCGGTCATCCTCATCGCGGTGGGCATCGACAGCCTCCTGCGGCGCCGGCGCGAGGCGCGCGCCTCCGCGGCCGGTCTCTGAACCCCGGCCACAGCCCGGACTGCTCCACCCGCACTGCTCCACCCCGCACCACGGCCCGCCGGTCCCCGGCGACGCCGCTCCTCGCCCTACCCGCCTCCAGAGAGAGAAGGACCCATGCGTTCCCTGTCCAACGCCGCACCGTCGCGGCGTCGCAAGGCGGTCGCCGCGCTCGCGATCACGTCCACGCTGGCACTGACGGCGGCCTGCGGCTCGGACGGCGGTGACTCCGGTTCGGGTGGCTCGGCCGAGGAGGTCGACCTGTCGTTCGTCTACGCCACCTCCACCATCAACGCGATGCAGGAGATGGCCCTCGGCGCCAAGGCCGCGGCCGGGGAGCGCGAGGGGATCAACTACAGCGAGTCGGCCCCCGCCGGGATCAACGGCCCGCAGCAGGTGCAGATGTTCCAGTCGGCGATGCAGACCTCCAAGGACGGCATCCTCTTCGAGACGCTGACCCCCGACCTGTTCACCCGCCCGCTCACGCAGGCCACCGACAGCGACATCCCGATCGTCTCGATCGACACCGCCCCGCCGGAGGGCAGCGGCGTCGAGTTCTTCGTCGGCAACAGCAACGAGAACGTCGGCCGCATCCTGGCCGAGGAGCTCATCAAGCAGCTGCCGGAGGGTGAGGGCGGCAAGGTCGTCCTGGGCAACGCCATCCCGGGTCTGCCGACCATCGAGGAGCGCCTCGCCGGCATGAAGGAGCTGCTCGAGACCGAGCGCCCCGACCTCGAGGTCGTCGGCCCGCTGGCCACGGCGAACGAGCCGACCGAGAACTTCAACGCCTGGAACAACCTGCTCAAGGCCCACCCCGACGCCGTGGCCTACCTCGGTGCCGGCGCGCAGGACTCCGTCTCGCTGGCCCGTCTGCACGAGAGCACCAACGCCACCTGGCTCGCCGGCGCCTGCGACCTCGACCCGGCCGCGCTCGAGGGCCTGAAGAACGGGCACCTGTTCGCCATCTCCTCGCCCGAGCACTGGCTCAAGGGCTACATCGGCCTGCGTCTGCTCGCCCTGAACGCCCAGGAGGGCGAGGAGCTCCCCACCGGCTGGTGGAACCCGGGTGAGCTGCTGGTGACCGCCGACAACGTCGACGAGATCATCGCCCGGCAGAAGGACGAGGACTCGCGCGCGGCCTGGTTCAAGGACGTCGCCGAAGAGCAGTTCGCCAACATCGACGACTACCTCAGCGACCTGGAGAACTGATGTTCGCCCTCGAGGCGCAGCACGTGCGCAAGACCTACGGCGGAGTCACCGCACTGGCCGACGCAGGGCTCCGGGTCCGCCCGGGCTCCGTCCACGCCCTGCTCGGTGAGAACGGTGCGGGCAAGTCGACGCTGGTGAAGATCATCACCGGCGCGGTGCGCCCCGATGCCGGCGTGCTGCGCCTCGAGGGAACCGACGTCGCCTTCTCCGACACGGCCGACGCCGCCAGGCACGGCGTCGCCGTCGTCTCCCAGGAGTTGAGTCTCTTCCCGGACCTCGACGTCCTGAGCAACATGTTCCCGATGCGGGAGCCCACACGGGGCCCGTTCGTGAACCGCACCCGCATGGCCGAGCTGGCCCGGCCGATCCTGGACCAGCTCGGTCTGCGCGTCTCGCTGCGCGACAAGGTCGGCGAGCTGTCGCTGGCCCAGCGGCAGCTGCTCGAGGTCGGCAAGGCGCTGGTCACCGACCCGCGCGTGCTGATCCTCGACGAGCCGACGTCGGCGCTGGACTCGAAGACCGCGGCGGTCCTGCTGGACATCCTCCGCGTGCTCCGCGACCGCAACGTCGCCGTCGTCTTCGTCTCGCACATCCTCGAAGAGGTCATGGCGCTGTGCGACGAGGTCACCGTCCTCCGCGACGGCCGGACCGTGCTCGACGCCGCACCGCTGGCCGGGCTCACGATCCCGAAGATCGTCGAGTCGATGCTGGGGGAGCGGCACGCGCAGCTCGCCGAGGTGCGGCCCGAGGCCACGGTCGACCTGACCGGCGCGATCGCCGCTCCCTCGGGCAGCGGCGTCCTCCGCGTCGAGGGCGTCTCGGTGGAGGACCGGCTGACCGATGTGTCCGTGACGGCGGCTCCCGGTGAGGTCGTCGGCCTGGCCGGCGTCGCCGGCGCCGGGCACCAGACGGTCCTCGAGCTGGCCGCCGGCCTGCGCCAGCCCACCGCCGGCGCGGTCCTGCTGCCCGACGGCGAGCCCGCGCCCAAGGGACTGCGCGCCGCCATCGCCCGCGGCGTCGCGCTGGTCACCGGTGACCGCCGGCGCCTGGGGCTGATGCTGGACAAGCCGATCTGGGACAACGCCGGGCAGGTCCGCTCGGTCGCCCTCGCCCGCGACGGCCTGCTGGTCCGCAAGCGGACGCTCCGCGCGCGGGCCGGCGAGCACGCCTCCCGGGTCAACCTGCGCACGTTCTCCCTGGAGAAGAGCGCGGGGCTGCTGTCCGGCGGCAACCAGCAGAAGGTCGTGCTGATGAAGTGGCTGCAGACGCACCCCTCGGTCCTGCTCCTCGACGACCCCACCCGCGGCGTCGACATCGGGGCCAAGGCCGAGATGCACGGTCTGGTCCGCTCGGTCGCCGAGGCCGGGGCAGTGGTCCTGATGTGCTCCACCGACCTCGACGAGCTCGCGACGCTCTGCGATCGCGTCTACGTCCTGCACCACGGCCGGGTCTGCGCCGAGCTGTCGGGGGAGACCCTGCGCCAGCACGAGATCCTCGCCGCGATGAACACCGGCACCGTTCCGGCCGCCTGACCCGCTCCACCGCGTCGGCACCGAGCTCCGGCGGACGATGGGTGTTCACCCCCGTCGTCCGCCGGTTGCCGTGCCGGCCCCCGAAACCACCCCAGTACCGATCCAGCTCCAGGAGTGACCCGTGTTCGAGACCAGCCTGCTCATCGGCAACGAGCCGTCGTCCGCCGCCGGCGGACGCACCTTCACCCGCGCCAACCCCGTCTCCGGCGAGGTCGTGACGGTCTCCCCGGCCGCCGGTGTCGAGGACGCGCTGCGGGCCGTCGAGTCGGCCGCCGCGGCGTTCGAGTCGTGGGCCGCCGCCACGCCCAGCACGCGGCGCATGCTGCTGCTCAAGGCCGCCGACCTGCTCGAGGCGAGCGCCGACCGCTTCATCGAGCGGATGGCCGCCGAGTGCGGCGCCACCGCCGGCTGGGGCCACTTCAACGTGCACCTCGCCGCGGGCATCCTGCGCGAGGCCGCCGGCCTCACCACCTCCGTGGGCGGTCAGGTCATCCCCTCCGACATCCCCGGCAGCCTGAGCATGGGCATCCGCCAGCCCGCCGGCGTGGTCATCGGCATGGCCCCGTGGAACGCGCCGGTGATCCTGTCGACCCGCGCGGTCGCCTTCCCGCTCGCCGCCGGCAACACCGTCGTCCTCAAGTGCTCGGAGCTCTCGCCGGCCACGCACATGCTGCTCGGCGAGGTGCTGGGCGAGGCCGGGTTCCCCGCGGGCGTCGTCAACGTCATCACCGTCGCCCCCGAGGACGCCGCCGACGTCACCGAGGCCATGGTTGCCCACCCCGCCGTCCGCCGGCTGAACTTCACCGGCTCCACGCGGGTGGGCCGGATCATCGGCGAGGTCTGCGCCCGGCACCTGGTGCCCGCGGTCCTCGAGCTCGGTGGCAAGAACCCGCTGCTGGTCCTCGACGACGCCGACATCGACGCCGCCGTCCAGGGCGCGACCTTCGGTGGCTTCGTGAACCAGGGCCACGTCTGCATGTCGACCGACAAGATCATCGTCGACGAGTCCATCGCCGACGAGTTCGTCGCGAAGCTCGTCGCCCGGGTGGAGGCGCTGCCCGTCGGCGACCCGCGCGAGGGGGACGTCGTCCTCGGCTCGGTCATCGGTCAGAGCACCGTCGACCACATCCAGCGCCTGGTGGACGACGCCGTCACCAAGGGCGCGAAGGTCCTCACCACCGGCAAGCCGAACGGCACGATCATGCCGGGCGTCGTGCTCGACCACGTGACCCCGGAGATGGAGATCTTCGCCGAGGAGATCTTCGGCCCCGCCGTCACGATCACCCGCGTGAGCAGCCAGGACGAGGCGATCGCCAAGGCCAACGACAGCGCCTACGGGCTCTCGGCGGCGGTGTTCACCAAGGACGCCGCCCGCGGCTTCCAGGTGGCCCGCCGCATCGAGTCCGGCATCTGCCACATCAACGCGCCCACGGTGCACGACGAGGCGCAGATGCCCTTCGGCGGCGTGAAGGACAGCGGCTACGGCCGGTTCGGGGGCCAGGCCGGCATCGACGCCTTCACCGAGCTGCGCTGGATCAGCATGCAGGTGGAGCCCCGCGTCTACCCGTTCTGATCCCTCCGCCCCGCTTCGAGTGTCGGGTTGCCGTCGTCACACGCCCATCGAGACGACAGCAACTCGACACTCGACCGGGCGAGGTGGGTGACGTGCGTCGCCGCCTACTCTGGGTGCTGTGAGCGTGACGTCCCTGCCTGCCCTCAAGCTGGGCACGCTCGTCGTCGACCCCGGGGTCGTGCTCGCGCCGATGGCCGGCATCACCAACCCGGCGTTCCGCACGCTGTGCCGCGAGTTCGGAGCCGGCCTGTACGTCTGCGAGATGATCACCACGCGGGCGCTGGTCGAGCGCAACCCGAAGACGCTGCGCATGATCCGCGCGACGACGGACGAGAAGGACGCCTTCTCCGTCCAGCTCTACGGCGTGGACCCGGGGACGGTCGGTCGCGCGGTCGAGATGCTCGTGGACGAGGGCGTCGCCGGCACCCGCCCGGCGCACATCGACCTGAACTTCGGCTGCCCCGTGCCCAAGGTGACCCGCAAGGGCGGCGGCTCCGCGCTGCCGTGGCACCGCGTGCTGCTGCGCAACATCGTCCGCGAGGCGGTCCGCGCGGCCGGGGACGTCCCGGTCACGATCAAGACCCGCATCGGCATCGACGCCGACCACGTCACCTACCTCGACGCCGGCCGGATCGCCCAGGACGAGGGCGCCGCCGCAATCACTCTGCACGGACGCACCGCCGACCAGCTCTACAGCGGCACGGCCGACTGGAGCCACATCGCCCGGCTGGTGGAGGCCGTCGACATCCCCGTCCTCGGCAACGGCGACATCTGGGAGGCCGACGACGCCCTGCGCATGGTCGCCGAGACCGGGTGCGCCGGCGTCGTCATCGGGCGCGGCTGCCTGGGCCGGCCGTGGCTGTTCGGCGACCTCGCGGCGGCGTTCGCCGGCCGCACCGAGCGGACGCTGCCGACCTTCCGCGAGGTGGCCGCGATCATGTACCGGCACGCCGAGCTGCTGACCGAGGAGCACGGCGAACCGCACGGCTGCAGCGACTTCCGCAAGCACGTGGCCTGGTACCTCAAGGGCTTCAGCGTCGGCGGCGACGTCCGCCGGGCGCTGGCCATGGTCAGCAGCCTGGACGAGCTGGCCGGACTGCTCGCCGGCATCCCGGACCAGCCGTACCCGACGGCGGTGCTCGGCGCGCCGCGCGGGCGCACCAGCCCGCCCCGCCCGGTGGCCCTGCCGGAAGGCTGGCTCGCCGACCGGGACGACCCCCGGCCCCCGGTCGGGGCCGAACTCGAGACGAGCGGCGGATGACCCGATGACGCAGGGACCCTTCCTCTACGACGACGACCCGGCGCCGCTGCACACCGGCACCCCGCGCAGCGGGAAGACGTGGATCGTCGCCGGCATCGTGGGCATCACGCTCCTGGCCGCCGCCATGGTCGGCTTCCTCTACCTGCTCAAGGGGTCCCCGGCCGAGCAGGCGACCCAGGCCGCCGAGGTGTTCGTCGCCTCGATCTCCGACGGCGACACCGAGACCGCGTACGCGATGCTCTGCCAGGACGAGCGCGACCGCCTGCAGCCCGACGAGGTCGTGGGCTCCTACCTCGACGCGGTCGACGGCGACGTCGGCCGGGTGCGCGACGACGCGAGCGAGGGCGCGGCCGTGCAGGTCGTCAGCGTGAGCGCGGACGACGGCGCGACGACCGAGCTTCGCGTCATGAACGAGGACGGCCCCCGCATCTGCGGCATCGCCGGGAACTGACCCGGAAGGGGCGTGGCCGAATAGCCACGCACCCTGCTCTGCGCCAAGATCACTGGCACCTGTCCGCCGGGAGCGACCGTTCCGCGGTCGGGAACGGGCGGGCAGACCTGGGGCCTCCGGTACGGCAGCATCTGGGCCCCATGGGGCCGGTTGTCGAGCGTGGAGGTACGGGGATGTCGGGCGATTCGTCGGCCAAGTGGGTCTATGACTTCAGCGAGGGCAACAAGGACCAGAAGGACCTGCTCGGCGGCAAGGGGGCCAACCTCGCCGAGATGACGAACCTGGGTCTGCCCGTGCCGCCCGGCTTCACCATCACCACCGACGCCTGCCGCTTCTACCTGGAGCAGGGCGGCACCCCGCCGGAGCTGGACGCCCAGGTCACCGAGCACCTCGTGGCCCTGGAGAAGGCCATGGGCAAGTCGCTGGGCGACCCGTCGGACCCGCTGCTGGTGTCGGTGCGCTCCGGCGCCGCGGCCT
Source organism: Blastococcus sp. LR1 (assembly GCF_020166105.1). Taxonomy (GTDB): domain Bacteria; phylum Actinomycetota; class Actinomycetes; order Mycobacteriales; family Geodermatophilaceae; genus Blastococcus. The sequence continues at coordinate 544,135 of NZ_JAIUJY010000001.1, read as the reverse complement.
CCATGCCCGGGATGATGGAGACGGTCCTCAACGTCGGCCTCAACGACGAGTCGGTGCAGGGCCTCGCCGCCCAGTCCGGCAGCGAGCGCTTCGCGTGGGACTCCTACCGCCGGCTCATCCAGATGTTCGGCAAGACGGTGCTCGACATCGACGGGGAGCACTTCGACGACGCCCTCGACGCCGTGAAGAGCGAGCAGGGCACCGAGCTCGACCTCGACCTGGACGCCGCCCACCTCCAGGACGTCGTCGGCCGCTTCAAGGCCATCGTCAAGGAGCACACGGGCACCGACTTCCCGCAGGACCCCCGCGAGCAGATGGACCTGGCGATCAACGCCGTCTTCGACTCGTGGAACTCCGACCGGGCGATCATCTACCGCCGCCGCGAGCGGATCCCCAGCGACGCCGGCACCGCCGTGAACGTCTGCTCGATGGTGTTCGGCAACCTCGGCATGGACTCCGGCACCGGCGTCGCCTTCACCCGTGACCCGGGCAGCGGCGAGCAGGGCGTGTACGGCGACTACCTGCAGAACGCCCAGGGCGAGGACGTCGTCGCCGGCATCCGCAACACGGTGCCGCTGGTGGACCTGAAGTCGATCGACGAGCCCGCCTACGACGAGCTCATGGGCATCATGTCGCGCCTCGAGTCGCACTACCGCGACCTCTGCGACATCGAGTTCACCGTCGAGCGCAACAAGCTCTGGATGCTGCAGACCCGGGTCGGCAAGCGCACCGCGGGCGCGGCCTTCCGGATCGCCACGCAGCTGGTGGACGAGGGCCTCATCGACATGGACGAGGCCGTCCGCCGGGTCAGCGGTGACCAGCTCGCCCAGCTGATGTTCCCGCGCTTCGTCTCGGGTGGGGACGCCACGCAGCTGACCCAGGGCATGAACGCCTCACCCGGCGCCGCCGTCGGCCGCGCCGTCTTCTCCTCCGAGGAGGCGGTCAAGTGGGCCGACCGCGGGGAGAAGGTCGTGCTGGTCCGCCGGGAGACCAACCCCGACGACCTCTCCGGGATGATCGCCGCCGAGGGCGTGCTGACCAGCCGGGGCGGGAAGACGTCGCACGCCGCCGTGGTCGCCCGCGGCATGGGCAAGACGTGCGTCTGCGGCGCCGAGGAGCTGCAGGTCGACACGAAGGCGAAGAAGTTCACCGCCCCCGACGGCTCCGTGGTCGAGGAGGGCGACGTCATCTCCATCGACGGCTCCACCGGCAAGGTCTGGCTCGGCGAGGTGCCGGTCGAGCCCTCGGCGGTGGTGCGCTACTTCGAGGGCGAGATCGACCCGGCGTCCGACGACACCGACGACCTGGTGAAGTCGGTGCACCGGATCCTCACCCACGCCGACGACGTGCGGCGCCTGGACGTGCGCACCAACGCCGACACCCCCGAGGACTCCGCCCGCGCCCGGCGCTTCGGCGCCCAGGGGATCGGGCTGTGCCGGACCGAGCACATGTTCCTCGGCAGCGACCGCCGGAAGCTGGTCGAGAAGCTGATCCTGGCCGACGGCGAGGACGAGCGGCAGGCGGCTCTGGACGCTCTGGAGCCGCTGCAGAAGCAGGACTTCCTGGAGATCTTCGAGGAGATGGACGGCCTCCCGGTCACCGTCCGGCTGCTCGACCCGCCGCTGCACGAGTTCCTGCCCGACCTCACCGAGCTGTCGGTGCGGGTCGCGCTGGCCGAGGAGCGCGGGGAGCCCGACGAGGGCAACCTGCGGCTGCTCGCCGCCGTCCGCGGCATGCACGAGTCCAACCCGATGCTGGGCCTGCGCGGAGTGCGCCTCGGCCTCGTCGTGCCGGGCCTGTTCGACATGCAGGTGCGGGCGATCGCCGAGGCCGCGTGCGAGCGGAAGCAGGCCGGCGGCGACCCGCGGCCGGAGATCATGATCCCGCTGGTCGGTGCCGTGCAGGAGCTGGAGGCGATCCGCGAAGGCGCCGAGCGGGTGCTCCGCGAGGTGTGCCAGGAGTGCGGCATCGACGTCGCCCCGCTGATCGGCACGATGATCGAGGTGCCGCGGGCCGCCCTCACCGCCGGCGAGATCGCCGCGCACGCCGACTTCTTCTCCTTCGGCACCAACGACCTGACCCAGATGACCTGGGGCTTCTCCCGGGACGACGTGGAGGCGGCGTTCTTCCACCAGTACCTGGACAAGGGGATCTTCGGGATCTCGCCGTTCGAGGCGCTGGACCGCGACGGCGTCGGCCGGCTGGTGCAGATCGGGGTCGAGGCCGGTCGCGCCGCCCGGCCGGACCTGAAGCTCGGCGTCTGCGGAGAGCACGGCGGCGACCCGGAGTCGGTGCACTTCTTCCACGAGGTCGGTCTGGACTACGTCTCGTGCTCGCCGTTCCGGGTGCCGGTCGCGCGGCTCGAGGCCGGGCGGGCAGCACTCGCCGGGTCCTGAGGCGGGGCCGTCCCTGGGATCAGCCGGGGACGGCCGTCGAGCGCTCCCCGGACGGCGCGGACGCAGGGGAGCCGAGCGTGACCGGGAGCGACTCGTAGCCGCGCAGGATGATCGTGCCGCGCCGCCGTCCCGCGCCGGCGGGGCCGAGGTCGGGGAACCGCTGGAACAGCGCACGCAGGGCGACCTCGCCCTCCATGCGCGCGAGCGCGGCGCCGAGGCAGAAGTGGATGCCGCTGGAGAAGGCGACGTGGTCGCGGGCGTTGGCGCGGGTGACGTCGAAGGTGTGCGGGTCCTCGAACACCTTCGGGTCGCGGTTGGCCGCCGCGAGCCCGAGCAGCACCAGCTCGCCCTCGCGGAGGTCGACGCCGTGCACCGTGGTGTCCCGCTTGACCCGCCGTCCGGTCCGTTGCACAGGTGACTCCACCCGCAGCATCTCGTCGACGGCGTTGGGCCACAGCGACGGGTCGTCGACGAGCAACCGGCGCTGGTCGGGGGAGCCGAACAGCAGCGCGGTGCCGTTGCCGATCAGGTTGACGGTCGTCTCGAAGCCGGCGCCGAAGACCAGGGCGGCGGTGGCGACGAGCTCCTGCTCGCTGAGGCCGCTCCCGTCGTCGTCGGCCGCGACGACGAGCTGGGAGAGCAGGTCGTCGCCCGGTTCGTCGCGCAGCCGGCGGAGGTGTCCGGTGAACCACGAGTCGAGCTCGGCGAGGTTCCGCTCGACGCTGCGGTGAGTCGACCACGTCAGGCCCATGTCGAGGCTGGGGCTGGCGCCGTCGCCCCATGCCAGGAACTGCTCGCGCATCGACACCGGGACCCCGAGCATCTCCGAGATGACCGTGACCGGGAGCAGGCTGGCGTAGCGGGCGACCAGGTCCACCGGCTGCCCGCCTCCGGCGTCGCGCTCGAGGTCGTCGAGCAGCTCCTCGGCGATCTGCTCGGTGCGCTCGCGGAAGTGGGTGACGGCGCGGGCGCTGAAGGCGCGGCTGACCAGCCGGCGGTAGCGGGCGTGCTCCGGCGGGTCGACGGCGAGCATCGAGGGCGGGTCGATCGGACCGATGCTCGGCCGGGGCCCGGCCAGGCGCAACGCCGTCCGGAGCACCGGGGGGAGCCCCTGGGTGCGATCGCCGCCGATCACCCCGAAGTCGTCGCTGCGCAGGACCTCGGTGCAGACGTCGTGGTGGACGCTGACCCGGGCGAACGCGCCGCCGGCGAACGGGGCATCGGTGCGCAGGCGCTCGTAGTGCTGGTACGGGTCCTCCCGCACGGCCGGATCGCGCAGCACCTCGGCGTCGGGGTTGCCCCGTCGCGCCTGGGCGCCGATGGCCAACCGCATCGCACCGTGGGTCGCCGCCCACCGGACCGCACTGCGCACCATCACGGGACCAACCTCCTGGGATCGACTGACCAACTGCCTACCGGAAGTGCCCGGAACGCGCGCGGGGCGCCGACGGATGCTCCGTCGGCGCCCCGGTCGGGCGGTGCTCGTCCACCGGAGCCGGCCGGCTGCTGGCCGGCCCCGGTGCGCGATCAGTTGTGCAGGTCGTACCGGTCGAGCTCCATGACCTTGACCCACGCGGCGGCGAAGTCCTGGACGAACTTCTCCTTGGTGTCCTCGAACGAGTAGACCTCGACGAGGCCGCGCAGGATCGAGTTGGAGTTGAACACCAGGTCGACGGCGGTGGCCGTGCGGACGACGTTGCCGTCGGCGTCGAGACCCTCGTAGACGCCCTCGCTGTCGGCCGAGGTGCGCCACGAGACGCCCAGGTCGAGCAGGGTGCGGAAGAAGTCCTGCGACAGGACCCCGACGCGGTCGGTGAAGACGCCGTGCTTCGCGCCGCCGGTGTTGGCGCCGAGCACCCGCAGACCGCCGACGAGGACGGTCATCTCCTTCGGGGTGAGCTCGAGCATGTACGCCTTGTCGACCAGGAGGGTCTCCGGCTCCAGCTTGCTGCCCGGGGCGATCCAGTTGCGGAAGCCGTCGGCGCGCGTCTCGAGCCACTTGAAGTTGTCGACGTCGGTCTGCTCCTGCGAAGCATCCGTCCGGCCCGCGTGGAACGGCACGGTGACCTGCACGCCGGCGTCGGCCGCGGCCTTCTCGACCGCCGCGGTGCCGCCGAGGACGATCAGGTCGGCCAGCGAGACCTTCTTGCCGGTCTGCTCGAACTCGGCCTTCACGCGCTCCAGCACCGGCAGCACGTCGCGGACGCCCTCGTTGGCCGCCCAGTTGATCTGCGGCTCGAGGCGGATCCGCGCACCGTTGGCGCCACCGCGCTTGTCCGTGCCGCGGTAGGACGCGGCGGCGGACCAGGCGGTGTGCACCAGCTGGGAGACGGTCAGCCCGGAGGAGAGCAGCCGCTGCTTCAGGTCGGCGATCTCCGCCTCGCCCACGAGCTCGTGGTCGACGGCGGGGAGCGGGTCCTGCCAGATGAGGTCCTCGGCCGGGACGTCCGGGCCGATGTAGCGGGTCTTCGGGCCCATGTCGCGGTGCAGCAGCTTGAACCAGGCGCGGGCGTAGGCGTCGGCGAAGTACTCGGGGTCGTTGTGGAAGCGCTCCGAGATCTCGCGGAAGCCGGGGTCCACGGCCAGGGCCATGTCGGCGGTCGACATCATCGGGGGGTTCTTCTTGCCCTCGATGTGCGCGTCGGGGACGAGCTCCTGGGCCTCGGGGTTCTTCGGCTGCCACTGCTTGGCGCCGGCGGGGCTGAGGACCAGCTCCCACTCCAGGCTGAACAGCGTGTCGAAGTAGCTGTTGTCCCAGGTGGTGGGCGTGGGGGTCCAGGCGCCCTCGAGGCCGCTGGTGATGGTGTCGGCGCCCTTGCCGGTGCCGTTCTGGTTGATCCAGCCCAGGCCGTTGCCGTGGACCGGGCAGCCCTCGGGCTCCGGGCCGACCAGCTCGGGGTTGCCGGCGCCGTGGGTCTTGCCGAAGGTGTGGCCACCGGCGATGAGGGCGACGGTCTCCTCGTCGTTCATGCCCATGCGGCTGAACGTGACGCGGATGTCGTGGGCGGAGGCGAGCGGGTCGCCGTTGCCCTTCGGGCCCTCGGGGTTGACGTAGATCAGACCCATGGTGACGGCGGCGAGGTGACCCTCGTCGAGGTTCAGGTCGGCCTGGTCGGCGTAGCGCTCGTCGCCCAGCCAGGTGTCCTCGGGGCCCCAGAAGACCTCCTCGGGCTGCCAGGTGTCCTCGCGGCCGAAGGCGAAGCCGAAGGTCGGCAGGCCCATGTCGTCGTGCGCGACGTTGCCGGCGAGCACGAGCAGGTCGGCCCAGGAGAGCGCGCGGCCGTACTTCTGCTTGACCGGCAGGAGCAGGCGGCGGGCCTTGTCCAGGTTGGCGTTGTCCGGCCAGCTGTTCAGCGGGGCGAAGCGCTGGGCGCCCTGGCCGCCGCCGCCACGGCCGTCGGCGATCCGGTAGGTGCCGGCCGCGTGCCACGACATGCGGATGAAGAGCGGGCCGTAGTGGCCCCAGTCCGCCGGCCACCAGTCCTGCGAGGTGCGCATGACCTGGACGATGTCGCGCTTGACGGCCTCGACGTCGAGGGCGGAGACCGCGGCCCGGTAGTCGAAGTCGCCGAGGGGGTCGGAGTCCTTCGAGGGCTTGTTCAGCACATCGAGGTCGACCTGGTTCGGCCACCAGTCGCGGTTGCTCTGCGGCCGGCGGTTCGTCACCTGCGTCGGCGACGAGATCGCCGGGTTCTCGCTCTCGCTGGTGCTCTCGGTCTGGACCTTGTTGGTCTCGTCCTTCACGGGGTGCCTCTCTGTGCGGCGGATCGGTCGGGGTCGGGGGATGAGTGGGTGCGCGAGCAGGTCGGGCAGCGGCCCCAGTAGATGACCTCCGCCTCCTCGATGACGTAGCCGGCGTCGTCGCTGGCCGTCAGGCAGGGCGCGGAGCCGACGGCGCAGTCGACGTCGACGATGGCGCCGCACGACCGGCAGACGAGGTGGTGGTGGTTGTCGCCGACGCGCGCCTCGTAGCGGGCCACCGAGCCCTCGGGCTGGAAGCGCCGCACGAGCCCCGCGGCGGTGAGCGAGCCGAGCACGTTGTAGACCGCCTGGTGAGAGACCTCGCCCGAATCGCGGCGGACGACGTCGATCAGGGAGTCGGTGTCGGCGTGCGGGTGGGCGTGCACGGCGGCCAGCACGGCCAGCCGGGGGCGCGTCACGCGGAGTGCGGCGGCGCGCAGCATCGCTTCGAACTCAAGGCTGGTCGGCACGTGTGCAGCCTGCCGCATGACCTTGAATGGATCAAGACTGGGTGGTCGGGCCCGGTCGACCTCGTCCCCGGAGGACTCGTCCCGTCGGCTCCGCGTGGTACCCATGACGGATGCTGCTGTGGAGGCTGACGACGCGGGTGGTGGGGGCGGTCGTCCTCGCCGCCGTGCTGCTCGTCGTCTCCACGGCGCTGGGCATCTGGTGGACCGCCCGGCAGGACTCGCGCCCGCAGTCCGATGCGATCGTCGTCCTGGGGTCCGCGCAGTACAACGGCGTCCCGTCCTCGATCTTCGAGGCCCGGCTCGAGCACGCGCGCGACCTGTACGAGGCGGGCGTCGCGCCGGTCATCGTGACCGTCGGCGGCAAGGCCGACGGGGACCAGTTCGCCGAGGCCGAGGCCGGTCGCGACTACCTGGCGCAGGCGGGCGTGCCGGCCGAGGCGCTGCTGGCGGTCCCCGAGGGCGTGGACACGCTGGAGAGCATGCGGGCCGTCGGCTCGGCGTTCACCGAGCGCGGCTGGTCGCGCGCGGTCGTGGTGACCGACCCGTGGCACGCGATGCGGGCGGTGCGCATGGCGGAGGACGCCGGCATGGAGGCCGAGAGCTCGCCGACGCGCCAGGGTCCGGCCGTGCAGACCCGCGACACCCAGTTCCGCTACATCCTGCGGGAGACTGCTGCCTACCTGCTCTACCGCGTGACCGGTGAGAGCGTCGCCGGGGCACCCGGCATCGGCTGAGGAAGGACACAGTGCTCGAACTGGGCAAGGCCGGCTCGCTCGGCGTCGACAAGCACGACGTGCCGGTCGTGCGCGACGGCGCGGTCGTGGCCACGCTGCACGGCAAGCGCAGCAAGCAGCCGGGAACCGCCACCATCGGGGCGCAGACCTGGCTGCTGGAGCAGTCGTCGAAGGAGCTCACCGCGCGGCTGCCCGGGGAGCCGGAGCACGCCGCCCGGCTGCGGGCGTCCCGGGTCTCGATGTGGAAGGGCACCTGGACGGCGGAGCTCGAGGGCACCCCGGTCCAGGTGCAGACGGCGTCGCACTGGACGAGCACCCACCGGTACCTCATCGGCGAACGGGTCATCGCCGAGACCGGCAGCACCGGTGGCTGGGCGCCGCGCGCGACGCTGACCGCGGAGCCGGACCTGCCGCTGCACCACCAGGTGTTCCTCCTCTGGCTCGAGTCGACGCTGCGTGGCTCGGCCGACGGCACCGCGGCCGTGTTCGGCGACGGCGACGGCGGCGGGGGAGGTGGCGACTGATGGCCGGGCGAGGGCGCATCCGGGCCGCCGACATCGCGCTGGTCCGCGAGCGCAGCAAGATCGACGAGATCGTCGGCGAGCACCTGCAGCTGAAGCGCGCGGGCGGCGGCAGCCTCAAGGGGCTGTGCCCGTTCCATGACGAGAAGTCGCCGTCGTTCCAGGTGACGCCGACGAGGAACCTCTTCCATTGTTTCGGTTGTGGGGTAGGCGGCGACGTCATCTCCTTCGTCCAGCAGATCGACCACCTGTCGTTCTCCGAAGCCGTCGAGCTGCTGGCCAACCGGGCGAACATCGAGCTCAAGTACGAGGACGACGGCGGCCGCCCGACGGCGGGCCCGGACCGCGCCTCGGTGGGCCAGCGCGCCCGGCTGGTCGCGGCCAACGCCGCGGCCGCCGCCTTCTACACCGAGCAGCTGACCACCCCCGAGGCGGCGCCGGCCCGGCAGTTCCTGGCCGACCGCGCCTTCGACCGGCAGGCGGCCCTGGACTTCGGCTGCGGCTACGCGCCCGCCGGCTGGGACGCGCTCACCCGCCACCTGCGCGCCAAGGGGTTCACCCAGGCGGAGCTGGTCACCGGCGGCCTGGCCAAGGAGTCCTCCCGCGGCACGCTGATCGACCGCTTCCACCGCCGGCTGCTGTGGCCGATCCGCGACATCACCGGCGACGTGATCGGCTTCGGTGCGCGCAAGCTGATGGACGACGACCCGGGCCCGAAGTACCTGAACACCCCGGAGACGCCGCTCTACAAGAAGAGCTCGGTGCTCTACGGCATCGACCGGGCCAAGCGCGACATCGCCAAGCGGCACCAGGCCGTCGTCGTCGAGGGCTACACCGACGTGATGGCCTGCCACCTGGCCGGCGTCACCACGGCGGTCGCCTCCTGCGGCACGGCGTTCGGCGTCGAGCACATCGGCGTGCTGCGCCGGCTGCTCATGGACCAGGACGAGTTCCGCGGCGAGGTGGTCTACACCTTCGACGGCGACGCGGCCGGTCAGGCGGCGGCGATGAAGACCTTCGCCGAGGACCAGCGCTTCGTCGGGCAGACCTTCGTCGCCGTCGAGCCGAACGGCAACGACCCGTGCGAGCTGCGCCAGGAGCACGGCGACGCCGCCGTCCGCGACCTCGTCGCCCGCCGCACCCCGCTGATCGCCTTCGTGCTGAAGACGACGCTGGCCGGCTACGACCTGGACACCGTCGAGGGCCGGGTCGCCGCGCTGGAGAAGACCGTGCCGCTGGTCGCGCAGATCAAGGACCACGCCCTGCGCCCGGCGTACGCCCGCCAGCTGGCCGGGATGATCGGCAACGTCGACGAGTCCGAGGTGCTCGAGCGGATGCGCCGGCTGAGCAACGACGGGGGAGGGGCGCCCTCCCGGGGACGCCCGCGCACCCCCCAGCGGACGCCGGACGACGCCGCCCTCGCCGTGGAGCGGGAGGCGGTCAAGGCGGCACTGCAGGTCCCGGAGTACGCGGGCCCGGAGTTCGACGCCGTTCCGCCGACCGCCTACACCGACGCCGACTACGCCGCCGTCGCTGCGGCCGTGGCAGGTGCCGGCGGAGCCGCGGCGGCGACCGTCACGGGCCCGGCCTGGCTGGACGAGGTGGCCGAGCACTGCGAGCGGGAGAGCGCCCGGGCGATGCTGACCGCGCTCGCTGTCGAGCCGCTGCGCTCGGTGGGGAACGCCGACGCCGGATACGTCGCCGCCGTGGTGGCGCGGTTGCAGGAGATGGCCACCGTCCGCGAGATCACCGCGCTGAAGGGCAAGCTCCAGCGGATGAACCCGGTCGAGGCCGCAGACGAGTACATGAAGGCGTTCAAGCAGCTCATGGATCTGGAGCAGCTGGCGATCTCGCTCCGCAAGCGCGCGATCGGCGGGCTGGGATGAGCCTGCTGGAGTCGCTGCGCCGGCGGTTCGCCGGGCCGCCCGAGCCGGTGCGGGCGGCCCTCGCGGACCCGGAGGAGCGGGTGCTGGCCTGGGGGCCGATCGTCCGTGACGGCGGCTGGCTGGTCGCCACCTCGAAGGGACTGCGCACGGTGGGTGGGACCGGTGCCCTGCTGCCCTGGCACCTGGTCGGGTCGGCGAGGTGGGCGGGCACGAACGACGGCGGCGGCAGCTTCACGGTCATCGCGCTGACCGAGGTGGAGCCCGGCGTGCAGGCTCGTGAGCCCGCCGTCCGCCACGTGCTGAGCGACGCCGGGGACCTGCCGGTCGTGGTGCGCAAGCGGGTGGACCAGACCGTGCTGACCAGCCGCCGCGTGCCGCTGCCCGGTCGGGGCGGGGTGCTGCTGGTCGCCCGGCGGGTGCCCGGCCAGGCCGAGCGGGAGTGGACCGTCGTCTTCGACGAGGACGCCGACCGGCACGACCCAGAGGCGCGCGAGGCGGCGCGGCAGAAGCTCAGCGAGGCGCTGGCCGCCGAGCAGCCGATCTGAGGATCAGCGCGGGGGCTCGCCGCCCATGCGCGCCTTGAGCGCGGAGACGGCGTCGTCGGCGCGGGCCTGCGCCATGCCCGCCAGGCTCTGCAGGCGCGGGTCGTCCTTCGCCTGCTCCCAGCCGCGGCGGATCTGCTCGTAGCGCTCGTGCCCGGCCCGGGCCCCGAGCACGTAGCCAGCACCGAATCCGGCGAGGAACGACAGCTTGGCCATGGGGGTCCTCCAGGGTGGACGTGCGGTGAACGGCGATCACGCTACCTGTGGCGCACAACGCTTCGTCACCGGTGAGCCCTGCGCAGAGGGCCTCGGCGTCTGAGGTAGTCTTCTCAGGCCAGCGGGTCAGGCCCGCTGATCCCCCGTAGCTCAATTGGCAGAGCATGCGACTGTTAATCGCAGGGTTACTGGTTCGAGTCCAGTCGGGGGAGCCTAAGCGCAGGTCGAAGGCCTGGGTACGAACACGCGCAGCCCGCAACCCATGAAAAACCCCTGATTCAGCCGTTGTGGCTCACCGGGGATGTTGTCCCGGCCTTTGGGGATGAGGCAGCCTGCCGAAGCAGTGCAACCCGCCGCCTGGGTAGGCACGGGTATCGCAGCACGCGGGTGAGAGGGGTGGCCTCGACCAGCGGCTGGTGGATCTGACGGCGTCGATGGACGACGCGCCCTCTGGCCGCACGCAGTCGGGGCGTACGGAACATCCTCCGGTTGTGCTCCAGTAGAGACCCGGCGGGAGTGCCCGTCGCGCGAGCGCGGGGTGGCGAAACCGGGCGACGCGAGGCGGCGCGGCTGACCAGGAGGATCTTGCCGACGGAGATGGAGCACTCCAGCTTGGGCGCTCGCGCAGCCGCCGGTCCTCCGGACGGGTGAACCACCGGGCGACGACGAGGATCAGCCAGCACAGCAATCGGCCGCCCGGGATCCCGATCAAAGCCCATGTCCAGCCTGGCAGCCCGCCCTCCTCTCAGCCCGAGCAGTCCACGACACCACGTGGGTTCGTCCTTCCGGCTGGGGCATGGCCGCCGGGAGCGTGGGAACAGCGAGGCCGGCGATGGTACGTCGGGCACATAGAGGGGACGCGGCCATCGGGGTGTGTACTGGGCCCTCTGCCGCGATGGGATACGCCTCCTCGGGCTCGACGAAGATGGCGCTCCAGCTACGTCTGTTGCGGCTCATCGGGCCGTTCGTCCGCTCGCCCGTCGAGTGCGGACTCTCCGGATGACCCCAATGGTGATAGCAACGACGATCAGCGCAATGGTGGTGTTGTTGATGTAGCTGCTGTAGGCGCCGACTTGCTGCCAGCGGGCGCCGAGGCCGTACCCCAACAGAACGAACAGCGCATTCCAGAGGGCACTGCCGACGCTGGTGTACAGGATGAACTTCACCAGCGGCATGCGCTCGACACCCGCCGGGATGCTGACCAGGCTGCGAACCACCGGTACGAAGCGACCGAAAAGTACCGCCGTCGTTTGTCGTCTCCGCTGACCGCACAACCCTGCTCCCGCTGGCGAGTAGTCGCGCTCACCAGGGGAAGGCGCCATTTCGAGCTCATTGGTGACAGCCCCCCGAGAATCGGGACGAGGCGGTGCTCGACCAGATCCGCCAGGGAGGTGCGGTCACGGTGAGCCAGCCGCTGTGCTGGCATGGCCGCACCCGAGGTGGTCGGCAACCTGACAGGGGCAGGCCAGCGTCGTCGTCGAGTCCGGTCGCGACGGGTTTCTCACCGCTGGTGTTGCGGGGCCACGCGGCCGGCCCCGGGGCCAGGGGAATGACCGCGGGATCGCCGACGCTCGGATGGGGTCGTAGCCCCCGGCGAAGCAGGTCGACGATGGGGGCGGGAGATCGTCCGGAAGGGTCAGGCGAACAGGTCGACCGTCAGCTGGATTGCGATGAGACCGGCGACGGTGAGTACCAACCAGGCAAACCAGCGGCGCAGCCGGTCCGTGTGGATGCGCGCGCCAACGCGTCCGGTCACGAGGGCGGCCGCGACCGCCGCCGCGGTGAAGGCGACGGTGGCCGGTACGTCGAGGGTCGCCTCCGTGGCGTGCGCGGCGAAGCCGGCGGCGGAGTTGGTGGCCACGACGACCAGCGACGTACCGACGGCGGTGGGCATCGGCAGGCCCAGTGCCAGCACGAGCACCGGGATGATGAGGAAGCCGCCCCCCACGCCGAGCAGGCCGGTGAGGAAGCCGACCGCGAGTCCACCGGCCAGGGTGCGCGGCAGGCAGCGGCGCCAGTTCACCCGGCCGCCGTCGACGGCGCAGGCGGTGCCGGTTGCCGGCTTCTCCTGCAGCATCCGGCCCCCGGCGCCGACCATCAGGGCGGCGAACAGGGCGAGGGCCAGCTCGTCGGGCAGCATCTGGTTGACCGCAGCGCCGGCGAACGCGGTGGCTGCTCCGGCCGCCCCGAAGAGCGCCCCGATCCGCCAGTTGATCTGCCGATGCCGCAGCCGGGGGATCACCGCGACGACCGCGGTGATGCCGACGACCAGGAGCGAGGTGGCGACCGCCTGCTGGAGGTCCTGGCCCGCGAGGTAGACCAGCGCCGGGACCGCGAGGATGGAGCCACCCCCGCCGAGCAGCCCGACGAGCGCGCCGATGACCAGACCGATGCCGATCGGCAGGGCGATCATCGGGCTGCTGCCACGGTGGCCGGCATCAGCGGCCGAGCAGTCTGCTCAGCCAGCTCCCTGACCGCTCGGGTCGCGGGTGGCCCGGGCAACGCTGTGCGCTGGGAACGCGGGCCATGACCTGGTCGACGTGCTGGCCGCATCCGGCCCAGGTCGTCTTTCCGCAGGTGTTGCAGGTGGTAGCTCGGCACATGGTGGTTCTCCTCGTGGTTGAGATCGGGGTGGCCGTCGGACCGGTGGTCAGTCGTGGGCGAAGCGGATGTTCGGCAGGACCCGGGTGAGCCAGGCCGGGCTCCACCAGGCGGCCTTGCCGGTGAGCCGGAGCATCACGGGCAGCAGCACGAGGCGGACGAGGAAGGCGTCGAGCAGGACGGCGACGCCGAGGATGATCCCCATCTCCTTGGGCGGCAGCGGACCGGACAGGGCGAAGGTGAAGAACACCGCGACCATGACCGCGCCGGCGGCGAAGATGACGCGACCGGAGTGCGCCAGCGCCCCGATCATCGCCTCGCGCGGGTCGCCGGACCGCTCGTAGTGCTCCTTGGCGCTGGCGAGCAGGAACACCGTGTAGTCCATCGCGATCGCGAAGATCATCGCGAAGAAGAACACCGGGGCCCAGGCGTCGAGGAAGCCCTGGCTCTCGAAACCGAAGAAGCCGGCCCCGAAGCCCTCCTGGAAGATCAGTCGGGCGATGCCGAACGCAGCGGCGGTGGACAACAGGCTGGCCAGCGTCCCCAGGAGCGAGATCAGCGGCGCCTGGAGGGCGACCAGCAGCAGCAGGAAGCCCAGCACCAGCACCACGCCGATGACCAGCGGGGTGGACTCGTCGAGCTGGGCCTTGAGATCCAGGTTCTCCACCGGAGCGCCCCCGATCAAGGCGGAGTCGGGCAGGTCGACGCGAAGCCGGTCCACCAGGCTGGACAGGGCCGGGTCCGAGGGATCCATGGTGGGCACGGCCTGGATCATCACCAGGTCGGTTCCGTCGGCTGCCGGCATCGCCGGCATGACACCCGCGATCCCGGGGTCGCCGCCGAGCACGGTGGTGGCGGCCGCGGCGTCGTCGCTGTCGGCGACGACCTGGAGGGTGCCGGGTGCGCCGTCGCCGAAGGCATCCTGGACCCGGTCGTAGCCGATCCGGGCGCTGGCGTCCTCGGGGAGGACCTTGATCGAGGGCATCGCCGTCTTCAGGCCGAGGATGGGCGTGGCCAGCGCGAGCAGGATGAGCAGTGCCCCGATGCCAAAGGCGAGGGGGCGCTTCCACAGGCGCTCGCCCCACGCGGCGAACCGCGGGGACCGGTGTTCCCCGGCGCGCACCCAGGGCAGGGCGATCCGGTTGATCTTCAGGTCGAGCTTGAACAGGACCAGGGGCAGCAGGGTGAGGGTGGCCGCGAGGACGAAGACGACGGCGAGCATGATGCCGCCGGCCATCGACCGGAACGACGGCGAGGGGACGAGCATCACCGCCGACAGCGAGACGAGCACCGTCGCGCCCGAGAGCAGCACGGCCTTGCCGGCAGTGTCCATCGTCTCGGCGACCGCCCGCACCGGCGATGCGCCGCCGCCCATCCGGGCCGCCCGGTAGCGGACGACGAGGAAGAGCGCGTAGTCGATCCCGAGCGCCAGGGCGAACATCATCGCGAAGTTCATCGCCCAGATGGAGACCGGGACGATCTCGTTGATGAGCACCAGCGAGCCGGCCGAGGCGACCAGCCCGGCCAGGGTGAGGAGCAGCGGCAGGCCGGCGGCGACCAGCGCGCCGAACGCGAGCACGAGGATGCCGAGGGTGACGGGCCAGGAGAGCAGCTCCGACTTGAGCATCGCGTCGAGGTTGGCCTCATTGAAGTCCGACCACAGCAGCGAGGTACCGGTCGGGCTGACATCGACCGATCCGGTGGACAGCGCCTCGAGCGGCGCCTTGAGGTCGTCGGCGACGCGCACCATCTCGTTGGTGTCGGCGCCCGCGCCGGCGAGCAGGACGGCGGTGCTGCCGTCCGCGCTGAGGGTGGCGCCGGGCTGTGGCTGGACCACGGTGCCGATGCGCTCGTCGCCCGCGAGCAGATCGGTGGCCGCAGCGAGGACGTCAGCTCCGGCGCCCTCGGTGACCGGCCCATCGGAGCTCTGCACGACCACCTGGATCGCGGAGCTGGCGTTCCCGCCGAAGTGGTCGACGGCGAGCTCGCGGACCGTGACGGACTCGGAGCCGTCGGCCTGCCAGCCCGCGCCGGAGAGTGCGGCCTCGACGCGAGGGGCGAAGAAGCCGAGGCCGACGATGAGGAGCAGCCAGACGGCGGTCGTGGCCTTCGCGTGCGCGGTGACCCAGACCCCTAGCCGGCCGAGCGGACCCGGGCGCAGAGAGGTGGATGCAGGGTCGGGGTGGCGGCTCGGGGCCGTCGTGGTCACTGGTCGGTCGCTTTCGTCGAGGGGCGGTGGAGTGGCCGGGTGGTCAGCGGGTGACGGCGTCGTCGTGCAGGCCGGCGGCGGCTGCTCCGGTGTCGGGGTCGCCGTAGCCGCCGTTGACCAGCACAGGGCGCCGGCCCGTGCGGGCGAGCAGGGAGGCGGCGATCGCCGCGCGGTAGCCCGAACCGCAGTACACCCAGACGTCGCCGTCCGGGACCTCGTCGATGCGGTCGGCCAGGTCGTGGATCGGGATGTGCCGCGAGCCGCGGACGCCGCCGCCGGCGCGCTCGTCGTCGCGCCGGGCGTCGAGGACGACCAGGCCGTCGTCGGCGGCCATCGCCGCAGCCAGGCCAGCAAAGTCGCTGACCGGGTAGGACTCCAGCGCCTCGCTTGCGGCCAGCTCTTCGGGGGTGCCGGTCGCGGCGCCGGCGAGCCTGTCGATACCGATGCGGACCAGCTCACGGCGCGCTTCGGCGACCTGCGCAGGCGTCTCGCCGATCAGGGTCAGCGGCGCACCCCAGGGAACCAACCACCCGACATAGGTGAGGAAGTTTGTGGACAGCTCGAAGTTCAGCGCGCCAGGCAGGTGACCATGGGCGAAGGCCGTTCGGGCGCGCAGGTCGATGACCCACTCCCCGGCAGACAGCCGGTCGGCGAGCTCGGCAGGGTCCACCGCGCGTGGCGGGGACAGGTCGACGTGCGCCGGTCCGGCTGCGTTGGCCGGGCCCATGTGGGCGTACCAGGCCGGGATCGCCGTGAGCCCGGCGATCAGCTGGTCGACGAAGGCTTGCTCGTCCTGGGTCAGCGCCGGGTTCACCCGGGCCTGCTCGCCGACGGTGGAGGAGGTGCCGCTGGTCGGCGTGGCCGAGCAGAAGCTGCCGAAGCCGTGCGTTGGAAACACCGGGGTGCCCGCGGGGAGCTCGTCGGCTAGCCGCCGCACCGAGTGATACTGGGCGTGGGTCAGCTCGTCGGTGTGCTCGGGGCCGACCAGGTCGGTCCGGCCGGTCGCGCCGTACAGCATTGAGCCGCCGGTGAACACCGCCTGCACCCCACCTCCAGCGTCGGTGAGCACGTAGCTGACGTGGTGGTGGGTGTGCCCAGGGGTGTGCAGCACGCGGAACCGCATCGGTCCCGCCTCGAGCACGTCGCCGTCGACGGCCGGCAGGCGCTCGTAGGCCACCTCGTCACCGGCCGGCACGGCGTACTCGGCGCCGGCCCAGTGGGCCAGTTCGACTCCGCCGGTGACGTAGTCGTTGTGCAGGTGGGTCTCAAGCACCAGCACGACCTTGACCCCGCGGTCCGCGGCAACGTTCACGACCCGGTCGATGTCGCGCTGGGGGTCGATGACGGCGGCTATGCCGTCGGCGGAGACCAGGTAGCTGCGGTCGCCCAGGCTGGGCGTCTCGATGATGTCGATGTGCACGGATGCTCCTCGGTACGGTACTGGGCAGGGGTATTCGCGAGGCAAATCATGAGCGTTGTCAGGCGGTCGGACGGCCTTCGGCGATCCAGCGGGTCATGCCACCGTCGAGGTTGGCCACGTCATACCCCTGGCCGTCGAGAAACCGTGCAGCCTGCGAGCTGCGCCCACCACTGCGGCACACGGTGATGACCGGACGGGCTCGATCGAGCTCAAAGGCGCGCGCGGGGAGTTGACCCAGTGGGATGTGGGTGCTGCCGGCGATCCGTCCCTCGGCCAGCTCGGCGGCCTCTCGGACGTCGAGGACGACGGCCGCGGTGCGGTCAGCGGCCTGGGCGGGGGTGAGCTGGGGGATCTGCGGGTTCATGAAATCTCCAGGAGAAGTGGTGGTCAGGCGAGGGAGAGGAATAGGCGCTCGAGCTCACGCAGGTTGACCTCGCGGGTCTCGCCGTCCTCGTTGATCGAGCAGTAGCGCATCCCCGTGGAGACGACGGCGAAGCCAGCCTTGCTCAGCGCCTTCGAGGCGGCGGCAAGCTGCGTGACGACGGCAGTGCAGTCGCGCCCGTCCTCGATCATGCGGACGATGCCGCCGATCTGGCCCTCGATGCGCTTGAGCCGCTTGACGACGTCGGCGAGTTCGCCCTGGGGGATGTCCACGCGTCGACAATACATACCCCTGGGGGTATCGGCCATTCGATGCCGCCGTGACCTGGAGCACGCAACAGGGCTCGGCACCCCGGGGCTACTACTCTGTGTAGGAGCCGCCTGGCGGATCCTGCACTCTCGGAGAGTCCATGCTGTCGACCGCCCGCCCCGTCCGTCCTATCGCGCGCTTCGAGGTGCCGACCGGAAGCGGTCGACGCCGCGGCCACGTGGTTGTCGCCGTGGTCGGCGTCCTCGCCGCTGCAGGATGCAGCGGTGGCAGTGCTCCACCCGCTGCTGGCGGGGACCAGGGCGAGGTCACCCTGGAGCACGTGCACGGTCTGGCAGTCGACCCGGCCGACGGCGAGCTGTACGCCGGAACCCACCACGGCGTCGTCCGGGTCGCCGAGGACGGCCGGCTCACCCGGATCGCCGACCGCGTCCAGGACTTCATGGGCTTCACCGTCGTCGGGCCCGAGCACTACCTGGCCAGCGGGCACCCGGGGGAGGGGCAGTCGGGGCCGGCCAACCTCGGCTTGATCGAGAGCACCGACGGCGGGGCGACCTGGGAGACGATGTCGCTGGCCGGGGCGGCCGACTTCCACGCCCTCGATGCTGCACAGGGTGTCATCTACGGGTACAGCGGCGGCCGTCTGCTCGTGAGCGACGACAAGACCGACTGGACCGACCGCGGCACCATGAACATTGCCGATCTCGCCGTCGATCCCTCTCGGCCGCAGCGCCTCGTGGTCACCACCGAGGATGGCCCCGCCCTCAGTGAGGACGGCGGGCGGAGCGTCGCCCCCATCCCACAGGCGCCCCTTCTCCAACTGATCGCCTGGTCGCCCGACGCCAGTGCCGTCGTCGGCGTCGCGCCCGACGGCGCGGTGCACGCCAGCACCGACGGCGGCCGCACCTGGCAGGAGAAGGGGCGGGTCGACGGCGCCCCCGAGGCCCTCGGTGTCAACGGCGACGACGTGTACGTCGCAGTGGGAGGTGCGGTCGTGGCGTCCGCCGACGGCGGAACCACCTTCCGCGACCTCTATCGAGGCGACTGATGCGCCGCTGGCTCGTCGGCGTCGTCACTCTCGCCGTGCTCGCCGGCTGCACCACCGGGCCCGGCGAGGGCCCAGCCTCCGACCGCGGGGGCGCAGCGGGATTGACCACCGCCGCCGCGGCGCCGCCCTGCGAGACGTCGACCGGGGTGGCGGCCATCGGTCCGGAAGTCCTGCCACCGCTGACGCTGGCGTGCCTCGGTCCTGGTCCGGAGGTTGCTCTCGACCAGCTGACCGGTCGCCCCACCCTGGTCAACCTGTGGGCCACCTGGTGCCTACCCTGCCGCGAGGAGATGCCCCTGCTGCAAGACGCGTTCGAGCGGTACGGCGAGCAGGTGCGCTTCCTCGGCGTGGACACGCAGGACAGCCCCGAGGCCGCGGCGTCCTTCGTCACCGACCTGCAGATCGGCTACGCACAGGTGCTCGACCCCGATGGCGCGCTGCTCACCGAGCTGGGTGTCCGCGGCTTGCCCGTTACGCTCGGTCTGGACGCGGACGGGCGCATCGTCGCCCGCGTCGTCGGCCAGTTGGACGCCCAAGAGCTGCAGCAGCTGATCGACACGCTTCTGTCCTAGTCGTCGGGATGTCCGTTCCGCGGCGGCTCTCCTGGTGAATCGAACCGCCTCCCTTCCCGTTACCGCTCCTCGAGGGAGAACCGACGAGCATCTCGTCCCCCGATCTGATCAGCGCAGCTTTGGCGGGCCGCGCTCCGGCTGACGTCCCGGACAACTCCTAGACGGGCTAGTAGCTTGATGCCAGTGAGCGACGGAACCTCGGGCCCTGCCGCGGAGCCCCACGCGCAGGGCCACGGATCCGAGCCCCGGACTTCGGGCCGGACATCCGACCGAGGTCTCTCGCGCCGTCGACTGTTCGGATTGGCGGGACTCGGCACCGCCGGCGCACTCGCGTCTGGAGGTGTCGGCGGAGCGATCGGCCGCGCTACTGCGTCGACTCCGACGGCGTCCGCAGCGACCGAGCCTGTATCGACTGCCGCCATCGAGTTCACCGGCCGTCATCAGGCAGGCATCGTGACGCCGGCTCAGGACCGCCTGCAGTTCGTTGCCCTGGATGTCATGACGGATAGCCGCGACGCGCTGGTCGAGATGCTGAAGACGTGGACGACAGCTGCTCGGAGGCTGACGGCCGGCCAGGATTCCGGTCCAGAGGACACCGGCGAGGCGGCCGGGCTGCCGCCGTCCGGACTGACGCTGACCGTCGGTTTCGGCCCCACGCTCTTCACGACGCCGAACGGTGACGACCGCTTCGGATTGGCGAGTCGCCGACCAGCGCCGCTAACCGAGCTGCCGCCGTTCCCCGGAGATCGACTGGACCTCGCGATCAGCGGGGGCGACCTGTGCGTCCAGGCTTGCGCCAACGATCCGCAGGTCGCGGTGCACGCCGTCCGCAATCTCGTCCGCTTGGGCGCCGGAGTGGTGCGGGTGCGGTGGAGCCAGCTCGGATTCGGGCGTACGTCCTCCACCAGCACGGCCCAGGCGACGCCCCGGAATCTCCTGGGCTTCAAGGACGGCACGGCGAACCTCAAGGCCGAGAACAGCAGCGCGCTCGACCAGTTCGTCTGGGTGGGGGAGGACGCCGCCGCCTGGCTGGACGGTGGCACGTACCTGGTCACCCGACGGATCCGGATGCTGGTCGAGAACTGGGATCAAATGCCTGCGCCGGACCAAGAGGCGATCATCGGGCGCACGAAGAGTGCTGGAGCCCCGCTAGGCCAGCGCGAGGAGTTCGATCCCACCGACTTCAACGCGGTCCGTGGCGGCCAGCCAGCCATCCCGCGGAACTCGCACGTCTTCCTGTCGCACCCGAACAATGCCGGGACGGCGATTCTGCGACGCGGCTACAGCTTCGTCGATGGCACGGACGGAGCCGGCCAACTCGACGCCGGCCTCTTCTTCATCGCCTTCCAGCGAGACCCGGAGAGGGGCTTCGTGCAGGTGCAGCGGAACCTGTCGGGCGACGCGCTCAACCCCTTCGTTCAGCACACGTCCTCGGCGGTGTTCGCCTGCCCGCCCGGCGTGCGCGACGCCGACGACTGGTGGGGCCGGACGCTCTTCGAGGCCTGATCGACGGCACCGTTCAACTGGCTGTCGCGGACTCCTCTACCCCGCAGGACGGCTCGTCCAGAATCGCCGGACGGAAGCGGCGCACGCCCGCCGCCGACCCCACCAGCAGCCCCAGACCTCCGAAGATCAGCAAGGCCACGGTCAGTCGCGCGAGCACGACGGGACCTCCGGTGATGACGTTGGCGCTCCACAGAACGTCCATGTCGGGGAGGCCCTGCACGAAGAGCATGAAACCGACCACCCCGGCGAGCATTGCGGCGAGCAGGTTCTTGCGGCCTAGGGCCGCGCGAAGTGCCAGGCCCGTCACGCCCGCCATGACGAGCGCGGGCAGCGCCGCCGTCCCTGTTGCCAGCGCTCGGTCCAGCGCCGTGAGGCCCGGTTGCGGCGTCGCCAACAGATGCCACACAGCCGCCGCGGTCGATGCGGCAAGCAAGGCGGCAAGCGGCCGCGCCGTCCTGCCGAGTAGACCCGCCAGTGCGCCGGCGACCAGGATGACCCCGTACAGCGGCCACCACAGGGCTCCTGCAGGCGGTGGCGCCCAGGTGAGCTCGCCATCGACGGCCACGGCGGTGTCGCCGTAGGCGATCGGCACTCGCCAGTTGATGATCGTGTGTTCCGACTGAGGGTCTGCGGCCACCTGCGGCGGTGGAGTCGACAGCATCCAGTGGGTGCGGTGGTCGTGCCACGAGTACTCCGGCTGAGTGGACACCATCTCCCAGTCGGGCTCCGCCTTGGGGTCGACGTTGGCGGGGAGGGACGTCTTCCCGTCCACGCGGATGTTGAGGTACGTAGCAGGGCTGTTGGCGTTGCGCCAGACACCCTCAGGGCCGATGCGCAGATACTCCTCGTCGGAGTAGCCGTCGACGGTGACGGTCGTCGACGAACCGTTGAGCAGTTCGAGGCTGTCGCCGAATTCGGTCACGCGCAGGGTGACGCCGGGCGTCGGCTGCGATGTCTCGAGCACCCGGCCGGCGTAGTTGCTTCCGGCGACCCCGCGGTCGGTGTGCGCCAACGCCGGCGTGGCGGCGGCCAGCAGGAGGACCATCATCAGGAGCAGCACCACCGGCGCACGACCGAGGACGCCGAGGCGACTTCCCAACGAGGCCATTCCGACACCGTAGGCGGGCCGGCGATTCAGAGCCGCCAGCCCGGCGCAACTCGTGGTTCAGGCCAGGCCTCCCGGACAGCTGGGGCGGCTGGGGTGAGGGTCGTCCGGACTCCGCCGCGGCCCGGTGGCCCCGTCCAACTCCCTCGCACCGGCCCGGGCTCGTGCCGCTCTCTGACGTCCGCCTCGACCCACGACGGTCCCGCAGTCCGGCTGGTCGGGCTCGAAGCGGGCCTTCGGACCCGTACGAGGTGGTGCCGCGTCGGCGGCGAAGACGTCAGCGGCGCATCAGCAGGTCGATCTTCTAGGGTGAGTAGTAGGACAGCCTCGTAGCAGGGGCGTAGACGATCGTCGTATCAGGGACGTATTCCGGATACGACGGCAGCCGTGCTCGTGGGCAGCAAGAGAAGGTGGGGGCGCATGCGACCGTTCGGAGAGCTCGAGGCGGCCATCATGCGCGAGCTGTGGGAGCGAGGAGAGCCCGCGACGGTCCGTGACGTCCTTGCGAGCCTCAGCGTTTCGCGGAAGCTGGCGTACACGACCGTGATGACGGTGATGGACAACCTCCACCGCAAGGGCCAGCTGACCCGTGAGATGAACGGCCGTGCCTGGCTGTACCGGCCGGTGCGCAGCCGGGCCGAGCACGCGGCAGCCCTGCTTCAGGACGTGCTGGCCGAGTCCGATGATCGCCAGGAGGTGCTCATGCACTTCGTCGCGGATCTGGACTCCGACAGCGTGGCGCAGCTGCGGTCCGCGGTAGAGGCCGCCCGCCGTCGGGCAGAGCAGGATCGAGGTGGCGCCGGATGATCGCCAGCCTGACCTTGCTGTGTGTCGCGGCGGCCATCGTGACCATGGGTCCGCGGCTCCATGCGGCGTCGTGGACCCGGCAGGCGCCGCGCCTGGGGATCTTCACCTGGCAGGCCATGACCGTCAGTGCGGTAGTCACCGTGGTGCTCGCCGGCGTCACGCTGTTGATCCCCATGACCGCGCTCGCGGGGGATCTCGGCGCGATCGTGCACGCGTGTGCCGTCAGCGTGGCGACGGCCTACGGCTCGTCGGTTTTCCTCCCGGGCAAGTTGCTGGGAGCTCTCCTGGCCGGCGTCGTCCCGGCGTGGGTCACGGTCTGCGGTGCACGGGTGCTCATGAGCAGCTGGTGGAGCCGTCGCCAGCTCCACCGTTCCCTGAGCCTCGTCACCGAACCCGACGCCGCTCTGGGCGTGGTGGTCATCGACGCCACGGCGCCGGCGGCATTCTGTGTCCCGGGTCGGACCGGGCAGATTGTCATCACTCAGGGGGCGCTCGACTGCCTCTCGCCGCCGGAGTTGGAAGGAGTGCTGGCGCATGAGCTCGCGCACCTCCGCGGACGGCACAACGCAGCCGTAGCCCTCTCTCAGATTCTGGCCCAGGCGTTTCCTCGCGTTCGCCTGTTCAAGGTGGCCACACAGGAGACTCGCGAGCTGATCGAATTGCTGGCGGACGACGCTGCGGTGCGCCGCGTGGACCGGGTGAGCCTGGCTTCGGCAATTGTCAGTCTCGCGGAGATGAAGGCGCCGAGGGCCGCGATGGCGATGGCGCAGGACGCGGCGGCGCTCCGCGTCTCGCGCCTTCTGGAGCCGGGGCCTCCCATGGAGCCGTGGCGCTACCGCATCGCCGCTTCCGGTGCGCTCGCCGTTGTGGTGGTCCCGCTGCTCATCGCTGGTTACCCGGCGCTGTGCGCGGCTATCAGCGACCTCTGCAACATCCCGTGACCGAGGTGGTGCGGCGTCCCGCCGGCGTAGCCCAGACCGCAGCTGCCATCCCCAGGAGGGCGGTTCTGCTGTCCGGTCTGGCTGGATTGGGAGCTATGGCGTTGTCCGCCTGCGGAGGTGGCGGGGAGGACCGGTCCGGGGGTGCGCCTTCGGGTGAGGCAGCGGCCGGCACGGTCACTACTGCTCCGGACGGGACGCAGGAGATCGCTGTACTGGTGCGCGACGACTACGACTTCTACCCTGCTGCGTTCACCGTCACGACCGGGCGGGTGCGGCTCTCGCTCATCAGCGAAGCGAAGCAGTTGACGCACAACTTCCGGTTCACGCCCGACGCCGGGCCAGCGGAGATCGTCGAAGAGATTCCCATCGTGGCACCGGGCGACCGGGACACGATCGAGTTCGCCGTGGACCAGCCGGGCGACCACCAGTACGAGTGCTCCTTCCACGTCGCCCTGGGACAGATCGGGATGATGACCGTCGTGCCTGCGTGATCGGCGCCCCGATGCCACGTGGCCAGCGCGAATTGGCCTAGGACTGAGACCCCGCAGAGAGTGGGCAGCGGGCGCTGCGCCGCAGTGGGACTGGGCGCGTCCGACACCGGTGCTGTCGCAGATCGAGTCAGTGCACACGTGTCAGTCGTGTGCGGCGAGCTCGTGCAAGGCGTGCGCAGGGCTCTCCAGCTGGAAGGTCGAGTGTTCGATGCTCACGCTGAAGTGCTCGGTGAGACACGCCTGCAGTTGATCTAGCACCTGCGGCGCGTGCCCGTCGAGGAAGCAGGAGTCCTCGACCACCACGTGCGCCGTCAACACGGGCAACTCGGTGGTGATCTGGGAGGCGTGGAGGTCGTGCACGTCCAGCACATGGGGGACACCGAGCAGGTGCTCACGGACGCCGGCGAGGTCGAGGCCGGGAGGGGTCGTCTCGAGCAGCACCGACACCGTCTCGCGCAGCAGCTTGATGGTCCGCGGAATGATCAGGACAGCGATGAAAAGGGAGGCGACCGCGTCCGCACGCTGCCAGCCGGTCAGGGTGATGACGACGGCCGAGGCGAGGACGGCGACCGAGCCAAGAGTGTCGTTGAGGACCTCGAGGAATGCGGCCCGCATGTTGACGTTCGAGCTCCGGCCGCCTCGGGTGAGGATGAAGATGCCGATTGCATTGGCGACCAGGCCCACGACGCCGAAGATGAGAACGGCTGTCGTCGCGACCTCTTCAGGCTGGAAGAGCCGCCGTACGCCCTCGATGAGGACGTAGGCGCCGACCGCCAACAGAGCTGCCGCCTGGAGCGTGGCGCCGAGGACCTCGGCGCGGCGATAACCCCAGGTACGCCTGGGCGTGGCGGGGCGCAGCGCCAGCGTCGCAGCGATCAACGCGATCCCCAGCCCTGCCGTGTCGGTCAGCATGTGCCCGGCATCGGCGAGCAGGGCCAGGCTGCCCGAGACGACTGCGCCGATGACCTCGACGACCAGGACGGTCGCGGTCAGGGCGAGGACGACGGCGAGGCGTCGACGGTGGTCGGCGGGATTCCCGGCTACTCCGCCGTGCGCGTGGCCGTGGTCGCCGCTCATCGGGCCGCTCCCGCCCGCTGGCGCAGTCGCCCTACGCCCGGCAGGAAGCGGCCGGTGCTCGACGCGTAGTCGTGGTAGGCGGTTCCGTGGATCCGCTGCAGGTAAGGCTCCTCGATGAGACGGACCTGCAGCTCCACAGCCACGGTCAGGCAGGCCAGGGCGGCCGCCGAGAGCCAGGTGGGCACGATCAGCGTCAGTCCGGTCTGGACGGTCACCATCGCGGTGAGTATGGGGTTGCGGACGGCGGCGAACAAGCCGTCGGTCACCAGGGCCGTCCGCTCGGACTCCTCGACGCCGATCCGCCACGACGATCCCATCCCGGTCTGGGCGGCGAAGACGCCGACGGTTCCTGCGATCGCCACCAGGAGTCCCACGACCGCCAGCGCGCCGAGCTCGACGGGCGTCGGAAGAACTCCGGCGACAGCCAGAACCAACGAGGCGGCACCCAGGACGAGGGCGAGGACGAACAGCACGCCTGCCCACCAGCGCAGCGAACCTGGCCTCCCCGAGATGCCGTGGAAGCCCGAGCTGCCGGTTCGCCGGATCTGCAGCCAGGTCCGAACACCGAACGCCATGACCAGTCTCAAGACATACAGGACGAGGGCGGCGACGCTCACGACGCTGCCTTGCCGGGGACCGCGCAGCAGTCGCAGCCAGGTGAGCACCCGCAGTCGTCGTCGCCCGCCGCCCGGTCGGGGCGGAGAGCCGCGGCCGGGGAGCAGCAGGAGTCACCGCGCCAGGCCTCGCGGCCTTCCTTGACCGCCACCGCGGCGATCACCAGGGCGGCGATCGGGTCGGCCCACGACCAGCCGAAGAAACTGTTGAGCGCCAGCCCCACGAGCAGCACCGCCGAGAGGTAGGTGCACAGCAGCGTCTGCTTGGAGTCGGCGACGGCCGAGGCCGATCCGAGCTCGCGACCGGCTCGGCGCTGGGCGTAGGAGAGCACCGGCATGATGGCCAAGCTCAGCGCTGCGAGGACGAGACCGACGGTGGAGTGCTCCGCCTCTCCCGACCCCAGCAGCGAACGCACCGCGTCGACGGTGACGAACGCAGCAAGCACGAAGAAGGAAACCGCGATGACCCTGAGGGCGACACGTTCCCGGGCCTCGGGGTCGCGACCTGCGAATTGCCAGGCCACCGCCAGGGCAGAGGTCACCTCGATGACGGAGTCGAGCCCGAAACCGATCAGTGCCGAGGAGGACGCCTGGGTGCCGGCCGTGAGGGCGACGACCGCTTCGATGACGTTGTAGGTGATCGTCGCTGCGACGAAGAGCCGGATGCGCCGGGCGAGCAGCGCACGACGAGCTGCGGATGGGGATGCGGTGACCGGGGGAGAGGTCAGCAGCGGCAGGAACTCGGCGCTCATCAGCAGCACTCCTCGTTCGCTGCGTTCCGACAGGCGTCAGGGTCGACGGCCAGAACGGCGCCCAACAGGTCACCGAGCGCGTGAGCGAGACGCGGGTCCGCCAGCTCGTAACGGGAGCGCCGGCCCTCGGGGACTGCGACGACCAGACCGCAACCCCGCAGACAGGCCAGGTGGTTGGACAGGTTCTGCCGGGTCACCCCCAGCATCTCGGCGAGCTCTGACGGATACCCCGGCCCCTCACGCAGCGCGAGCAACAGGCGCGTCCGTGTCTGATCGGACAGGGCATGGCCGAAGCGAGCTAGGACTTCGGCGTGCAGGACTGGCATCACGGACGTGACCATACAGCGAAGGCTGAATACAGCAAGGCCTGTCCAACCGTCGGGTCAGCCCGCCCCGGTGGTCTCGAGGTCCTGCGCGATCGCGGCGTGGGTGTCCCCGGCGGAGAACATGACACGGGCCACGTCGTCTGCGCCGTAGAGCAGCAGACTCGTGGCGTGCATGGTTCCGCCGGACTCGGCCAGGGGCACCCCGGCCACACCCTGGGCATTCTCGACTTCTGCCTGGGTGCCGGTCAGGCCGATGAACCGGTTGGGGAGACCCTGATCGAATCGTGCGAGATAGTCGCCCAGGAACTGTGCTGTGTCGCGGGCGGGATCGGTGGTCACGAAGACGACTTGGGTGCGGGCGGCCAGATCGGCAGGGAGCGACTTCACGGCGAGGGCGACGTCGGCCATCGTCGTCGGGCAGACGTCCGGGCAGTTGGCGTAGCCGAAGAAGAGCAGCGTCGGCTGCCCCGCTGTCTGCTCGGCGAAGTTGAACGAGGTGCCCGTCTGGTCGGTCAGAGTGAACTCGGGCCGGGGCTTGGGCTCGCTGATCTCGCGTCCGGCATACGGGCCTTCGGGTGCGCCCCCCGAGACCGTTGCCACGTGGTCGCCTTCGTGGGAACCACCGCCGTCGTCGGCGCTGCCGCACCCGGCCAGACCGGCACCGATCGCGGCGGTCGCAAGGCTGACAAGCATCGCGCGGGAAGATCGACGCCTAAGCACGTTAGTAGTGTAGGTGCTGCAGATTGCCGGGCTACGGGTTGCTGACGCGCCCCGTAGCGGCTCACAGAGAGGCTCCCCGCGGACGTGACACATGGGGTCGAGACGTCGGCTCCGGCCGCCCGATTGCTGTACTGGCCGGCCCTGCTCCGGCCGCGGTTCCTGCTCATGCACGCCGTCGTCATCCTGCTGTTTCTCATGACGCTGCAACTGGGGTGGTGGCAATGGGAGCGTTCCGCGGCGCGCGGGTGGAACGCGCAGAACATGTCGTACGCCTTCCAGTGGCCGGTCTACGGCGTCATGGGGCTGTGGTTCTACTCGAGGTTGATGCGCATGGAGATGGAGCGCCATCCTGACGCCGGCGCGCCTGGCACATCGGTGGCCCTCTATCGGGAGGCGCGTGTCGACACGACCGGCGATCCGGAGCTCGCCGCGTACAACGCCTATTTGGCCGGGCTCAACGAAGAGGTGCTGCGCCAACGCCTCGAGTAAGGCTGTCGCTTCCGCGTTGTACGCCCTCGTCAGAAGGTGGAGGTTCCGAAGCCGGTGGAGGCCACCCAGGACCGCAGCCACATCATGATGTGGTCCCACGCGCCGGTGACCAAGAGCACGCCCAGGACGATCAGGAGCACTCCGCCGATCCGCATCACAGTTGGTGCATGTCGCCGCGCCCAGGCGGACAGGGTGAGTGCTCGCCGGGCGCCGAGGGCGACGAGGAGGAAAGGGATCCCGAGGCCGAGGCAGTAGGCCAGGCCGAGGATCGCCCCGCGGCCGGCGGACGCCTCCGCGTAGGCCAACGTGTTGACCGCCGACAGTGTCGGTCCCAGGCATGGGGTCCAGCCCAGTCCGAAGACGACGCCGAGCGCGGGCGCTCCGAGAAGGCCCGCTGGTGGTCGCCGGGTGATGCGCCGTTCCCGCTGCAGCCAGTGCAGTCCGCCCAGGAAGGCGAGGCCCATCAAGATGGTCACGATGCCCATGAGCCTCGTCAGCAAGGGAGCCCACTCGAGCAGCAGGCGGCCGAGGCCGCCGAAAAGTGCGCCGAATGACACGAAGACCGCGGTGAAGCCGAGCACGAACAGGAGCGCGCCCGCGACCACGCGACGTCGTTGATCCGGTGGTGCCGTGATGGTTCCCCCGGTCCGATCCGTTGTTCCCGAATCGACCTCGCGCGGAGAAGCGGTGGGTGCCGCCCCGGTGCTCGCCTGGGCGCCGGACAGTCCGGCGACGTAGGCGAGGTAGCCCGGGACCAAGGGCAGTACGCAGGGCGAGGCGAAGCTGATCAAGCCGACGAGCGCGGCAACGCCGGCGGCGAGGAGCAGTGAGCCATCGCTGACGATGCTGGCGAAGGCGTCGCCGAGGTCGCTCACCGTGGCGCCTCCTCGGCCATCAGCGTGTCGAGTGCCTGGCGCAGGTCATCTTCCGGAACGACGGCGACGTAGACGGCGGCGACTTGACCGGCGCGGTCGATCAGGATGGTGCTGGGCACGACGTTGGCCGGAAAGCCACGGAAGGCCAGCGCCACCTCGCCCCGTGGGTCGAACAAGGACGGGTACTCCGCCCCCACCGAGTCGACGAAGGCTTGAGCCAGCTGCCGGTTGTCCTTGACGTCGACACCGAGGAACCGCACATCGGATTGGGCGACATCGGCGTAGACGGCTTGGAACTCGGGGGTCTCCACGCGACAGGGTGCACACCAAGACCCCCAGAAGTTCACGACGGTGATGCTGCCGGCCAGCTCCGAAGACTCGAACGCCGTTCCGTCGAGGAGCTCACCGTCGAAGTCTGGCGCCGACTCCCGCGCGCTGGCGGGGATGACCTCGCCCAGCGGCGTGTTGCCCTCGAAGTCGAAACCCCCGGAGTTCTCGGTCGCCGTGCTGGCATTGCTGGCGCTGCCACCGGAGCAGCCGGTCACTGCGACGGCGGCCGCAAGTGCACAAGACAGGAGAAGCAAGCGGCGGGGTGGGGTATTAGCCAAGGAGGGTGCTCCAGTACAACCAGAACCGCTGCAGGATGGCGGCGGAAATCGACAGGAACCAGGCGGTGAGCACGACGCCGTGCAGGCTCCGCGCCGCGGTGACGGCTCGCCGGATGCCGGGCATCGAACGGGAAGCGATCCACTCGCCGTTGCGGAGAGTCACGTACCAGAAGACGGAAATCGTCACGGCCCAGACGACCATGCAGTACGGGCAAAGGGCGCCGATGCGGTACAGGCTGCTGAAGATCAGCCAGTGCACGAAGACGACGGCGCCGGTGACGCCGACCTGGAGCCCGCCCCAGAACCACCCGGCCAGGCGCGCCCCGGCGAGCAGGGCCGCACCTGTCGCGGCCACCACGGCGAAACCGGCGACCCCCAGCAGTGGGTTGGGGAAACCGAACGCCTCGGCCTGAGGGCTGGCCATGATCGATCCGCAGCTCAGCACCGGGTTGAGGCTGCACGTCGGGACGTACGAGGGGTCGGCCAGGAGTGAATACTTCTCGACCGCGAGGACGAACGATGCCGCGAGCCCGACCAGTCCACCGACGAGCAGCAGCCAGGCCAGGTTCCGCGCCTGTGACCCACCGTCCTGGCCCTGCCGGTCGGTAGCGACCGCCGCAGTTCCGCCGGCGGGTCTGGTCGGGTCGGACTCAGCCAGCGAGGGCAGCATCGATCAACTCGCTGAACTCGTCCGTGGTCTGGACCTCGACCTTCTC
This sequence comes from Blastococcus sp. LR1, assembly GCF_020166105.1. Classification (GTDB taxonomy): domain Bacteria; phylum Actinomycetota; class Actinomycetes; order Mycobacteriales; family Geodermatophilaceae; genus Blastococcus. Next base: position 514,103 of record NZ_JAIUJY010000001.1, on the reverse strand, counting down.
GTCGTTCAAGAAGAACGTGGGTGTTCCCTCCACGCCGAGGGCAAGGCCATCCTCGCGATCCTTCAGTACCCTCTCGAGCGTGGCGGGATCGGCCACGGCGGCGTCGTAGTCGGCCATGTCGAGCCCCAGGTCCTCAGCGAAGCGCCGGAACAGAGCCGCCTGCGAGTCCTGGCGCTCGCCCCACTCCGTCTGGGTCTCGTACATCCGGTGGTACATGTCCTCGAACCGACCCTGCCGAGCAGCGGCCTCGACGGCGACGGCCGCGCTCTCGCCGTTCGCGTGTCCGGGCATGGGGAAGTAGCGCGCGACGAACGTGACGCGACCTTCGTAGTCCTCGCGCAACTGCTCGACGAAGGGATAGGCGGCTCGGCAACTCTCGCACTCGAAGTCGAGGAACTCCACCAGCGTGACCCGCCCGTCGGCGGCGGTCGACAGTCGGTGGCTGTCGTCGCGCACCACGGGAGCGTCGCCAGCAGCGATGGCGTCCGATTCTTCGTCGCTGCTGTCGAAGCCGAGGAAGACGGCAACCGCGACGACGAAAGAGGCCACCAGGGCCGCGGAGATTTTCAGGTTGGTGCTCAAGCGCTTCCCTCTTGATCCGCCCGGCGGGTCGAACGCCGAGGTCACTACTCTACGAAGCTACGTAGGAGAAGGTACAGGAGCTCCGCTCGTTGGGTTCCGCTCGCCGGCGGCCGAGAGTGTCGCGAGTTCTGCTGCCGAGTTTCTGGCCGCGGGCGGCGTGGCGATGGCGCGGCCCACCGGGGTGGTCGCCGACGGCCCACAGTGGTCCGGCTGTCGGTGCACCTGACTCGTCATGTTGTTCTGGGAGGCGTAACCGTGGGATCACATTCGGGCTGGATGCACATGCCCACCGAGCCGCCCACACTGATGCGACTGCTCACCCCGCAGTTCGACGCCACCTCGGTGCTGCCGGCGTTGGCGGTGGTAGCGCTCATCGCCTACCTGCTGGGAGTCCGCGCTCTTCGCCGAAAGGGCATGCGGTGGCCGTGGCACCGGACGGCGTGCTTCGTGGCGGGGATCGTCACCGTTCTGCTGGTCACCGCTACCCAGGTCATGGGATACGGGATGGTGGTCTTCTCCATCCACATGCTGCAGAAGATGGCCTTGACCGTGGTCTCGGCCATGCTCCTGATGCTCGGCGACCCAGTCAGCCTGGCCATCCGGGCTCTGCCGCGGCACGGCGTGGGTGCCGTCTCCCGGTGGCTCCTGCTGACGGCCCTGCGCAGCCGGTTCGCGCGATTCCTGGCCCATCCCGTCGTCACGACCGTGATCTTCGTGGGCAGTCTCTACGGCATCTACTTCACGGGTCTCTTCGACTTCCTGATGGCCAGCTGGTGGGGAAATGTCGGCATGCTCGGCTTCTTCCTCGGTGCAGGCCTGCTGGCCTTCGGCGGCGCCTTCGCTCTCGGTCCGTGGCCGCACCGCGCGTCTCCTCCGCTGCGGCTCGTCGAGCTGGTGCTACCCGGCCCACTGCACGCCTTCTTCGCGGTGGCGCTCATGATGGCCATCCGTCCCGTGGTCGGCGCCTTCGAGGATCCGCCGAGGGACTGGGGCATCGATGTGATGACCGATCAGCTCGCGGCCGGGAACATCGTCTGGGGCTTCGGCGAGGTGCCGAGCATCATCGCCGTCGCCATCGTCTTCCTCCAGTGGACCCGTTCGGAGGCTCGGCGCACGAAGTCGAGCGATCGCCATGTGGATGCCGATCGCGAGGCCTACAACGCCCGCCTCCGCACGCTGGCCCAGGGGTCGAATCCGCGGCCATAGGCTCCTCGCCGCACCGTCGGTATGGACCCCCGTCGACTCGACCCGATGAACCGCCAGACGCGCTTCGCCGCCACACACCGGAGGCGGTACTCCGGAAGCCGTTATCGAACCGTGACAACTAAGCTGCTTCGTACTACGGTGTCGTGCGGTCCTCGCGAGTCCAAGCATCTCAACCCGAGAGCCTCGTGCAGGCCCCGCCGAACTGCTCGTGCCACACGGCCGGGTGGACCGGGGACCCACCGTTCCCCTGGGGTGAATTCCGGGTGTGCACACGTGCGCACTCGGGACGGGCGCCTTCCCGCCCGAACCCGTCAGCTAACTCGGTAGGCGGCGAGGAAGAACGGAGATTCGCCGCCTTGGCGACGCTGCACCAGATCGTCCGCACGCCCGAAGACTCCCCTGCAGTCGCTGTCGGTCGGCGATTCCGCACCAGCCGGTTCCGCGCTTCCCGGGCCGGCTCCAGCCTCGCTCGGTCCCGGCGCACCGGCCTGGTCGCTGCCGCGGCAGCGCTGCTGATGGGGCTGTCGGCCGCGACAGCACTCACCGCTCAGGCCGACCCGCAGTCGGATCGCGAGGGGCCGACCGCTGAGGTCCAGAGGATCTCAGAGATGGTCGCGACGGCGGAAAGAGACCTGGAGCGATTCACCGTGAAGGCGGAGGCTGCAGCCGACGCGTCCCGAGCGGCGACGGAGGCGCTCCTGGAGGCGGAAGCCGAGGCAGCCGCCGCCGCGGCTGAGCTCGAGACGGCCCGTGCAGCGGTCGACCGGGCGCAGGACGACGTCGCCGCCCTGGGGCGGGAGGCCTTCATGGGTGCCGACCCATTGGGCGACGCGGCCGTGCTGCTGGACAGCGCCGGGCCCGACGATGTGCTGGAGCGAGCCGCGACGCTCGATCTCCTCGGCGAAGACCGCGCACAGCGACTCGCGGAGTTCGAAGCGATTCGGGGGCGGCAGGAGCGGGCGGACCGGGCGGCCCGAGGTGCGGTTTCCGAGCGCGACGCGGCCGCACGCGCCGCCGTCGAGACCGCAGCGGTAGCCGAGACGCAGCTCGCTGACTCACAGCGGGCTTACGACGCCGTGGCCGCACAAAAATCGGCCCTGGACGCTCAGCTTCGCGACGCGGAGATCCAGCTGCTGGCTGCACGGGGAGTGGCGAACCCGTCCGCCGCCCGCGATCAGCAGAAGCGCGCGGACCTGGCGCTGGCGCGCGCCGGTAGTGCTGCCCTCGTCGCCGGACAGGTGACCTCCTGCTACGGAAGCCGGTCCGGTGCCATGCACAACGGCGTGGACATCGCCGCCCCCATCGGCACACCCATCTACGCCCCGGCTCCTGGCGTGGTGCTTCAAGCCGGACCGGCGAACGGCTTCGGTCTGGCCGTCTACATCCAGCACGCCGACGGCACCATCACCCTCTACGGCCACATCAACCAGTACTTCGTGAACGCAGGACAGCAGGTCGCCGCCGGCCAGCAGATCGCCGAGGTGGGCAACCGGGGGCAGTCCACGGGCCCTCACCTGCACATCGAGACCCATCAGGGTGGGCTCTACCAGAACCGTGTCAATCCGGCGCCGTGGCTCGGTGCCCGTGGTATCACGCTCGGCGGGAGCTGTGGCTGACCCGCCTCGCAGGGGATTTACCACCGACCGTGACCCCCTGGCATGACTGAGTAATCAAGGCCGCGTGGCGGTTGTGCAGCGTGTTGCCGGAGCTACTAACGGTGATAGTGGGACTCTCCTCGAGCTCGTCACACCCGTCCCCCTGGAGCGCCCCATGTCCCAGCGCCGTCTCTTCCGGCCGGTCGTCCTCAGACTCATCGGACGGCCCGGTGGCCCACCGCAGATCCTAGGTTGTCCGGGCCCGCGCCCGTCGCGGACCACGTTGCTCGGTGTGCTGGCCGGCGTCTTGCTCGTTGCCTCCGGCGCGCCGGTGCTCGCGGCTCCCGCGCCCCCCAACCCCACGGACGGGCAGATCGGTGCCGCGCAGAGCGAGCAGGACGCCGCAGCCGCCGAGGTCGGGCGCATCGCCGGCCAGGTCGCGGTCGCCGAGGCCGAGCTCGAACGCGTCGGTATCCAGGCTGAGGCGGCGGGTACCGCCTACCTGCTCGCCGAGGACGCGCTCCTGCAGGCGCAGGCGGTAGCGGAGCAGGCGGCAGCTGAGCTCCAGGCGGCCGCGACCGCCGTCTCCAATGCCGAGGCCCGTATCGGCCGATTCTCCCGCGACAGCTACATGAAGGGGTCGACGCTCGCGGCTACGGCAGCACTGTTGGATGCAGAGGGCCCGGGGGAGCTGATCCAACGCGCAGCCCTGCTCGACTACGTGGGGGCCAACGAGGTCGACGTGCTAGGCGAACTCCAGGTGGCCAAGGTCGCGCACGCCAACGCCGACTCCTCCGCTCGCGCAGCCCGCGACGAGATGGCCGCCGCCGAAGGGGCGGCGCAGGCCGCGAAGGCGGACGCCGACGCACGACTGGCCACTCAGCAGAGCGCCTACGCCGAGGTGGCAGGTCAGAAGGCCAGGTACGAGGCAGAGCTGCAGGCCGCCCAGATCCGGCTGCTGGAGGTGCAGGGGGCGCGTGACGCCCATCAGCAGTGGGTGGCTCAGAAGCAAGCCGAAGAGGCTGCCGCAGCAGCGGCAGCCGAGCGCTCTGCCCGGGAGGCCGCCGAGGCGGCAGCAGCGGCGCGGAACAACGGCCCCCATGATGGTGGTGGTTCGGGTGCGTCGTCCGGCTATGTCAAGCCGTTCTCCGGACGGGTCACCAGCTGTTTCGGCGCACGCTGGGGCACCAATCACAACGGGCTGGACGTCGCCTCTTCGATCGGCACGCCGCTCTATGCCCCCGTTTCGGGAACCGTCAAGCGTGCCGGGTCGGCCACCGGCTTCGGTCTGGCTGTCTACCTGCTCGGCGACGACGGCGCTGTGTACGTCTACGGGCACATCAACGACTACTTCGTCCGCACCGGAGACCGTGTCGTGGCCGGCGAGCAGGTTGCGGAGGTCGGGAACAGGGGGCAATCGACCGGACCGCACGTGCATTTCGAGGTCCACCCGAACGGGGCCATGTACAGCGGAGCGTCGGATCCGGTCGGGTGGCTGAACGCCCGCGGGATACGAGTGGGAGCCTGTGGAGGCTGACGATGTCCTCGGCCCGTCTCGCAGGGGGAGTGTTGGGTCCCAGCCGTTCGAGTGGCTCCGTTGTACGCGGAAGTGCGTGGCGGCCAGTCTGCTCACACGGCCTGGTCCCACGTCACCTTGCCGGGCTAGGTCGGTCCATGGGGTCGTGACGGACGCATGGCAGCCGCTGCGGGTTGGCGGATACGCGCCACGGCGGTGGTCGGGGATCTGTGGCGCCCCTCACGGATCTGGGTGCCGCCGAGGGGCGGCTGGTCGAAATCCTCGCCGTGACGTCCGGCCGGACATCTCGGTGGATCTGGGTGGGGCGGGAACTTCTTGGGGACAGCAAACGACTAGCGGTCTGTGACCAGCTTCGTTCTCCAAAGCGGCCGACGAGCCGCCGTGACGACCGTCGTCTTGCTTGGCCTCGTGCTTGCCGGCGCAGGGCCCGCGAGCGCACACATGGAAGCGACTGCCGAGGGAGCTCAGGCCGGTACGGGGCCGGTAACCGTGGCGTTCTCCGCAGCGGCCGAGTCAGACACCGCCGGCATCGTCGGGGTGAAGACGCAGCTGCCCGCCGGCATCCTGCCGGGGTCGGTCTCCCTGGCGTCCGGACCCGCGGGGTGGATTCTGACCCCGACCGCAGACGGCTACGAGATCGGCGGTCCAGCGATCGCGCCGGCCGTGGACGCGGAGTTCAGCATCGCGATCGCACGGCTCCCGCGAGACGTGACCGAACTGCCGTTCAAGACTCTGTTGCGCTACTCCGACGGACGCGAGGACGCCTGGATCGAGTTGCCCAGCCCTGCTAACCCGGAGCCCGAGAATCCGGCGCCGACCATTGCCGTCGCTCCCGCCCCTGCCGACGCGACGACGGCTGCTACGCCATCCAGTCCGGCTCCGGCAACTCCAGGCACGGAGGGCGCGCTGTCGGCGGAGGCCCAGGACGAGCCGGCAGAGGTGTCGGCAGAGGACCAGTCGAGCACCACGGGGCCGACTGTGGCCATCGTCGTCCTCGTGGCGGCGGCGCTCGCGGGTGCCTTCTGGTTCTGGCGGTCACGCGGCTCGCGCGGGGCTTGAGCACCTGGTCCGCGCATGGAAGGGCGCGTCGGTTCGCTGCCGCGGCCCACGAGGCCCGTTCGGCTGACCGGCCTGAGGTCTGTGGCGACTCGGGCTGTCGGGGTACCGACCGAACTGTGGCCTCCGCTTCTACTAGCCTTGCTAGTAAGCAAGCCAGCGACAAGCTTTCCTGCCGAAGGACTTGGATGACGACCGCCTCAGGAACACGCGAGATCCCGTTGCCACGACAGTCCGTGTGGCAGGCGCTGACCGTCCTCGCCCCGTACTGCCCGGTCTGCGACGTCTCCTACATCTTCTCCGACGGCACAGATGAAGAAGGCAGTGCGACGATGGGCAAGGGCACCCGATTCGTCTGTGTAGCGGGTCGCCTGGACGGCGCACCACCGCCGCAGGGCGCGGTCAAGGGGGAGGTCGTCGAGTGGGTGCCGCAGCGTCGTATCGAGACCCGCTTGGAACTGACGTCGGAGCGCTGGCACACCCGCATCGAACTGGCCGACGCGGAAGAGGGCTCTACCGGCGTCACCGTGACGGTGACCCACGAGCCCGGGCGTGGCAGCCGGCTGCTGCGCGCCGTGCGACGTAGGTCGATGCAGCGGACGGTGCAGCGGACCGTTCACTCGGAGCTGGCCAAGCTGCCGGATCACATGCAGCAGGTGGCCGAGGATCGCAGCCCTTCCCTCCCGAAGGAGCGGAGATTGAGTTCCATCGAGCACGAGGCAGCCGGTCGAGTGCTTCATCTCCGAGGCGAGGTGGACGCCGCAGTCGTCCAGCAGCTGGAGCTTCAACGGCAGCTCGAGGAGCTGGCGGTCGTAGCGATCGACGTCCGCGAGCTCACCTACATCGACTCGACGGCGTTCGCCCCCCTGCTGCGGTGGGCGCAGCGCGCTTCCCGCGCCGGCCGCCGCGCGGTCGTCCGAGGCGCCAACCAGGACTTCGATGACACGCTGGGCGTCATGGGCATGACGGCGGTGTTTGTCAGGGAACGATGACATCGCGACACGTCGGCCCGCTGAGTGCCGCGCTGCCCACGCCTCCACGCGCCGATGCTCGCCCGTGCCCGCGCCGGGTCTACTATGAAGGATAGGAACTTCAGCGGGGAGGGGAAGTCGTGACTCCAAGACGCTTGGGCATCTTGCTTCTCATGACTGCGGTCTTCTCCATGCACGGCGTCGGCTCCGTCGGTGCTGATCCGAACGCTGCTACGCCGGTGACCGTGGATCACGGCATGGGGACCCCAGATGGGGGCGCGACATCGGTGCAGACGAGCGCCGTCGACGACGTCCAGCTGAAATCATCCTCGGTGAGCAGCCCAGTAGCGGCGAGCCACGAGGTGCCGGTAGACGACCCGAACCACGGCGCCGCCGAGCACTTTCTGGCCGTCTGCCTGGCAGTTCTGCTCGCCGGTCTGATGTGGCTGATCGCATCCGTCAGACCCCGCAGATCGGTGAGGGCGGCGGTGTGCGGCATGGGCGCGCGGTCACGACTCGACATGGCTTTGTTCCGGCCACCGCGACCACCTGACCTGTCTTCTCTCTGTCTCCTTCGGATCTAGGCCGACTCATCCGGCCCCGTTCAGTCGTGCACTGGCCGGGGTCAGACGGCTCGCCCACATCCAAGATCTTTAGGAGACAGATATGACCCGCACGACCGCTCGATTTGTCCGACTCGCCGGGGGCCTCATCGCCGGCACCGCCGTCCTCAGCGGCTGCTCCGGCGGCTCCATGGGCAACATGGACATGGACAGCAGTGCTGAGAGCAGTGCCAGCCAGTCGGCGGAGTTCAACGATGCCGACGTCGCCTTCGCCCAAGGCATGATCGTTCACCACCAAGGCGCCCTCGAGATGGCCGACATGGTTGCAGGCCGCTCGGAGGATGCACGCGTGATCGACCTGGCCGGTCGGATCCAGGCCGCGCAGGACCCGGAGATCGAGTCGATGACCGGCTGGCTCGAGGACTGGGGGCAGCCGACCTCCGCCGGTGAGTCGGGCTCCATGGGCGGCATGGACGACATGGGCGGCATGGACGACATGGGCGGCATGGACATGTCCGAGGAGGCCATGTCCGGCCTCGAGGGATCTTCTGGTCGCGAGTTCGACCGCATGTGGCTGGAGATGATGACCGAGCACCACCGGGGCGCGGTCGAGATGTCCCAGACCGAGATCGCGGACGGCCAGAACGCCGACGCCGTGGCCCTGGCCGAGCAGATCGTCAAGTCCCAGAACGCCGAGATCGAGGAAATGCTGAACCTGCTGAGCCAGTTCGGGGGCTAACCCCACCGGGTGGCGCTGTCGGCGTGCGTCGGCAGCGCCACCCACCTCCGCCCCGGCGCCAGGGTGGGAAGGACTGATGATCTGGCTGCGTGGATGGCTGGCGACGACGGGGTTCGGCAGCTCGTTCCTGTGACCGGCCGGGGCGCGACAGAGCGGCAAGGGCCCCGGGACGTGCGACTGCCGTCGGTCGCCCACCAGGACGGTGCTTCCGGCGGGCGACCGACGTCGATCGGTGTCAGCCCAGCGAGGAGATGAGGTCCCGGCAGGCTGCCTCGCAGCGCCGGCAGGCCTCGGCGCAGACGCGGCAGTGCTTGTGCATCTCAGCGTGCTGGCTGCACTCGTCGCCGCAGGCCTTGCAAGCGGCTGCGCACGCTTCGAGGACGGCGCGGGTCAGGTCGGCGTCGTAACCGGTGTGCCGGGAGAGCACCCGGCCAGTGGTGTCGCAGATGTCGGCGCAGTCGATGTTGGTGCGGATGCACTTCGTGAGCTCGGCGACCATGTCCTCGCTCAGGCAGGCATCGGCGCAGGCGGTGCAGGCCTGCGCGCACTCGAAACAGGCCTCGATGCACTCGAGGAGCTTCTGCTTGTCGATCCCGCCGAGGTCCTTCGGGTAGGTGTCGAGCATCTGGGCGGCCGCGGACATCGTTCCTCCAGGGGGTAGGCGCCGGACGGCTCGGATGTCGCCCGGGATCATCGCCGACAATTCATGCGGTACCCGCAGAGTCGTACGGGTAAGGGTGCGCCGGAGGTGTTTTCGGTGTCCGAAGCAGAACACGCACACCCGGTCGACCCCGAACGGGTCGCCCACGCCCGCGCCCGCCTTCCCGGCCGGGAGGAGGCCGCCCAGCTGACCAGTGTCTTGAGCTTGATGGCCGACCCCACCCGTGCGCGCGTCCTCTTCGCGCTGGACATGGTGGAGGAGCTCTGCGTCGGCGACCTCGCCCTCGCCCTCGAGGCGAACGAGGACGCCGTCGGATACGCACTTCGGCTACTCCGGACTGCTGGGCTCGTCGCCAACCGGAAGCAGGGGCGGGTCGTCTACTACCGCCTCGCCGACGGGTTCCCCGAGCCACTCCGGGAGCACTGCCTGCGACAGCTCATCGTCCTCACGGAGAGATCGGTGCCGGAGGAGGAGTGAACGGGTCGGCGCTACTTCGGCCGGAGGTGCCGCGCAGGCGCTCTGACGCCGGCACGTTGCGAGCAGATACCCCAGGGGGGTAAGGTGACGTCACGGCCGGGGCAACGACGGCTCCCGCGGGGCGACGACGGCACGGTGTGAGCAGTTCCCGCGATGTCGGGTCGCCCACATGCGCTGTCCGACGTCTTCCACGTCCCGGACCGACACGTACAAGCGCACGACAAGCAGCTCGAGAGGACAACAGCCATGAGCACCAGCACGTACACCGTCAGCGGGATGACCTGCGGGCACTGCGTCGCCTCGGTCACCGAGGAGGTCAGCCAGGTGCCAGGCGTTACGGACGTGAACGTCGACCTGGCGAGCGGTGGGCTCACCGTGAGCAGCGAGACCGCCGTGGACGACGCCGCCGTGCGGGCCGCGGTGGAAGAGGCCGGCTACACGATCGTCACACCGATCGGGGAGGTCTCTCCGGCTGGCGGCTCGACGTCCGGCTGCGGGTGCGGCTGCAGCTGAGAGGCTGGTCCGTGGGCGCCTGCTCCCACGGCAGCGGGACTTCTCGGGCTGCTGCTCTGCCCAGCAGTCCGAGGATCCCCGCCGCGGGCTTCCGTAGCCAGACGTGTGGTTCGGCATCAGGTGCCGGCATGCGTCGAGCGGCCGCGCACCCACGGTTGACACACCCGCTTCGACTTCACCCCAGGCGCTCGGGTGTCGTCCGGGCCCCGGACGGCGCTGGTTGACGAGTATCGAAAGGTTCGGTGAGAGGCGCCCATGGACTGGCTCATCTCGGCTCGGCGCGCTCGTCGTGCTGTTGGTCCTACGGGACATGTTCCACACCATTTGGCACCCCAGCGGGCAGGGGTCCATCAGCGGGCTGGTCATCCAGGCGGTGTGGCGGGGGTCGCGGTGGCTCAAGCGTCGTGAGAAGCAGAGCTCGGTGGTCGGGCCCCTCGCCATCTTGTGCGTGATCGTCGCCTGGCTCCTGTTGATCGTCATCGGCTGGACGTTGATCTACTGGCCGCACATGGCCGAGGGCTTTTCCTTCAGCTCCGGCCTCGTCCCGTCTCAGCGGTCCGACCTCCTGGACTCGCTCTACGTCTCCTTCGTGACCGTTGCGACGCTCGGCTACGGCGACATCGTCCCGACGTTCACCTGGCTGCGGCTCGCAGCACCGCTGGAGGCCCTCATCGGTTTCGCCCTGCTGACCGCGGCGGTGTCGTGGATCCTGCAGATCTACCCCGCGCTGGCCCGTCGGCGCGCCCTGGCCATCCGGCTGGCGCTTCTCGAACGCAGCGGCGCCGCAGAGGCGCTGTCGACGCAGGATTCGTCCGCGGCTTCCACGCTCCTGCACTCGCTGGCAGGGGAACTGGTCCAGGTCCGCGTCGACCTCACCCAGTACTCGGAGACGTACTACTTCCGTGAAGGCGATCCGAACGCTTCCCTCCCGGCGAAGCTCCCGTACCTGCTACAACTGGCCCGGGCCGCGGAGGAGTCGGCGCGGGATGACCTGCGTCTGGCGGGCCGTGTCGTGAGCGAGGCAGTCGACGACTACGCCTACCTCCTCGGGCAGCAGTTCGTGGCTCGGGACGATTCCTCCCCGACGGTGCTTGCGCGCTACGCCGCCGACCACGGGTACGGCGGCGCGTAGCTCCCGGTGGCGCTCGTCGACGTCCTTCCTGGCCGGGGGCGAGGCTGCAGCCGATCTCGGGGTCGGAGAAGACGTCTCCGGGCGTTCGAGTGCCAGTTGTGGGAATACCCCGGAGGGGTACCGTGGTTTCCGGATCGATACAGCCGTGGAGAGGACGAGATGACGCATCCGGAGGACGCTGGCGGGCACGGGTACATCCACCGCAAGGACGACTACCTCAAGCGCCTGCGCCGCATCGAGGGGCAGGTCCGTGGGCTCCAGCGCATGGTCGAGGAGGAGAAGTACTGCATCGACATCCTCACCCAGGTGTCCGCCAGCACGAAGGCGTTGCAGTCGGTGGCCCTGGGGCTCCTCGAGGAGCACATGAGCCACTGCGTCGTCCAGGCAGCGGCGGCCGGCGGGCGGGAGGCTGACGAAAAGGTCAAAGAGGCGTCCGAGGCCATCGCACGCCTGGTGCGCTCCTGACCTGCAACTGAACTCCTGGGGCTTCCGGGAGGGCGCACCACACCGCCCGTCCAATGACGAATCAGGAGGACACATCGATGAGCACCGCCACCTACACCGTCGTCGGCATGACCTGTGGGCACTGCGTCAACTCCGTCACGGAGGAAGTCAGCCAGGTCCCCGGCGTCTCCGACGTCGCTGTGGACCTGCCCACCGGAGAACTGACTGTCAGCAGTGAGAGCGACGTCGACGAAGCAGCCGTGCGTGCCGCCGTCGAGGAGGCCGGCTACGGGCTTGCCTGACGCCCTTTGTCCGGGTCTCGATGCGCGCGGTCGCGACGCCCGGGTGACCCCGTCGCCCGCGAGAGGAAGGAGTGGGATGTGAACGCAGCTACCAAGCTCGGGGCCTACTTGGCGGCGTTGGCGGTCGTCTTCGCTGGAGCCTTGGCCGTCGGCAACGCCGTCGGCCCGGTCGGCCCCGCGGCCGACCCAAGCCCAGTCGTGCAGACCGAGGACGGGCACGGCGGGATGGACATGGACGGCGACGGCTGAGCGGTACGCCGCAGTCGCCTGCAACACCTCGGCACCACCGACAGGAGAACCCGATGAGCTCCGCAACGAACGCCACGACGCCCACGCCGGGCGGTGAGCAGGTCGAACTCGCCATCACCGGCATGACCTGCGCGTCGTGCGCAGCGCGGATCGAGAAGCGGCTCAACAAGCTCGACGGAGTCACCGCCACGGTGAACTACGCCACCGAGAAGGCCAAGATCAGCTACGGCGGGGAGGTCAGCACCGACGACCTGCTCGCCGCCGTGGAGAAGGCCGGGTACTCGGCCCGGCTGCCGGAGCCGCCCCGTCCAGAAGGCGCCGGTGCGGCGGTCGATGGCGCGGACGACAACGACCCCGTCCGGGCGCTGCGCCAGCGACTGCTGGTGTCGACTGCGCTGACCGTGCCGGTCATCGCGCTGGCGATGGTTCCGGCGCTGCAGTTCACGTACTGGCAGTGGCTGTCTCTCACCCTCGCCGCGCCGGTCGTCGTGTGGGGTGCTCTGCCGTTCCACCGCGCCGCCTGGACGAACCTCCGTCACGGCAGTTCCACCATGGACACGCTCGTGTCGATGGGCACGATCGCCGCATTCGAGTGGTCGCTGTACGCGCTCTTCCTCGGCACCGCCGGAGAACCGGGGATGATCCACCCGTTCGAGCTGACCATCCGTGCCACCGACGGTGCGGCGAACATCTACCTGGAGGTGGCCGCCGGCGTCACTACCGCCATCCTGGCCGGGCGGTACTTCGAGGCGCGCTCCAAGCGGCGGGCCGGGGCGGCGCTCCGCGCGCTGCTGGAGATGGGCGCGAAGGAGGTGTCGGTCCTGCGCGGGGGCCGCGAGGAGCGGATCGGCGTCGAGCGGTTGACCGTGGACGACCTGTTCGTCGTCCGGCCGGGGGAGAAGGTCGCCACCGACGGTGTCATCACCGAGGGGTCATCGGCCGTGGACGCCTCCATGCTCACCGGCGAGAGCGTCCCGGTCGAGGTCGGCCCCGGTGACTCCCTCGTCGGTGCCACCGTCAACGCCGGCGGACGCATCGTCGTGCGGGCCACGCGCATCGGGTCGGACACCCAGTTGGCACAGATGGCGCGGCTGGTCGAGGACGCGCAGAACGGCAAGGCCGAGGTCCAGCGCCTCGCCGACCGGGTGTCCGGCATCTTCGTGCCGATCGTGATCGCACTCGCCGTCGCAACCCTCGGTTTCTGGATCGGCACGGGAGCCGGTATCTCGGTGGCCTTCACCGCCACCGTGGCCGTCCTGATCATCGCCTGCCCGTGCGCGCTCGGTCTCGCTACTCCCACCGCCCTCATGGTCGGCACCGGCCGTGGCGCTCAGCTCGGCATCCTGATCAAGGGGCCCGAGGTTCTCGAGTCCACGCGGAAGGTCGACACCGTCGTCCTCGACAAGACCGGGACCGTCACCACCGGCCGGATGACGCTTCTCGACGTCGTCCCCGCCGACGGTGTGGACGGCGACGAGCTGCTGCGGCTGGCCGGTGCGCTCGAGGACGCCTCCGAGCACCCGATCGCGCAGGCGATCGCCAAGGGTGCGACGGAGCGGGTCGGAAGCCTGCCCCCCGTCGAGGGCTTCACGAACGTCGAGGGCCTCGGCGTCCGTGGCGTCGTGGACGGCCATGCGGTCCTCGTGGGCCGGACGCGACTGCTGGCTGACTGGTCCCAGCACCTCCCGGCGGATGTGGAGCGCGCCAAGGCGGCAGCCGAAACGGCGGGCAGGACGGCAGTCGTGGTGGGGTGGGACGGCGCAGTGCGCGGCGTCCTGGTGGTCGCCGACGCCGTCAAGGCAACGTCGGCCGAGGCGATCAGGCAGCTGAGGGGCCTGGGGCTGACCCCGGTGCTGCTCACCGGCGACAACGCAACGGTCGCCCGCTCGGTGGCCGCCCAGGTGGGCATCGACCAGGTCATCGCAGAGGTCCTGCCGCAGGACAAGGTCGACGTCGTGAAGCGGCTCCAGAGCGAGGGCAAGGTCGTCGCCATGGTCGGGGACGGCGTGAACGACGCCGCCGCTCTGGCGCAGGCCGACCTCGGTCTGGCCATGGGCACCGGTACCGACGCGGCGATAGAGGCCAGCGATCTGACCCTCGTGCGCGGCGACCTCCGGGCCGCCGCTGATGCGATCAGGCTTTCCCGCAAGACGCTGAGCACCATCAAGGGAAACCTGTTCTGGGCCTTCGCCTACAACGTGGCGGCACTGCCGCTGGCGGCCGCCGGCCTGCTCAACCCGCTGCTGGCGGGGGCGGCAATGGCTTTCTCCTCGGTATTCGTGGTCTCGAACAGTCTGCGGCTGCGCCGGTTCAAGGCGCTCGCGGCAAACCGTACGGATGGCGGGGCGGCGGTGAACCGCCGCCCCGAGACCATGCCGGCGGACGGTGCGCCGGTCGGCGCCTCGGGAAGCTGACGGGGGCGGCGGCCCGCCGCCCCCACCGTCGCCTGGAGCGGAACGGACGTCGTCGGCGGTTGCCCTCAGCAGCCGGTGCGAGGACCGTGCCTCAGTCGGTTGAACCGTTCCCCCTGGCCGCTACCGATGCAGCACGTGGTCATCCGTGAGATCGTCCGGATATAACTCGCTCTGCCGCCGGAGCTCGCTCCGCGGGTGTACGACCACGGTGAGGGAGGAACGAGCCCGTTGATCGCCTTGCTGTCGCTGCTCGCACTGGTCGCTGTGCTCGTCCTGAGCCTCTACGCGGCCTCGTCGGTGCTCAGCGGTGCCCGGCGTCCGGTCTCGGCCCTTCCGTTCGAGTCCGGCATGCCCCCGCAGCAGCACGCCGTCTCCCGATACCACGCGCGGTGGTACGCCGTGACGATCCTTTTCCTGGCTTTCGACATGGAAATGATCTTCATGTACCCGTGGGCCGTCGTGATCGCCGAGATGGGGACGAGTGCGGTCGTCGAGATGTTCGCCTTCCTCTCGGTGCTCGTCGTCGGGGTTGTCTACGTCTGGCGCGAAGGTGGGCTGCGATGGACCTGATCCGGGGCCTACGGGAGTGGGCGTTCGCCAGGCCCCGCGTGCTCGTCGTCGACGCTCCTGATGTCCAGCAGCTGCGTTGGTCCTTGGAGGAGGAACTCGATCGACGCGGGTGGAGAGCGGCCCTGTCGCCAGCCGATTCGGACCTTCTCCTCGTCCTCGGCACACCGGGTGAGGCGCTCGCCCGAGCGGTCGACGTGATCTGGTCCCAGATCCCCGAGCCGCGGCATCGAGTACGACTGGAGGCAGGCGCCCCTCTGGTTGCCACCCTGGACGAGGCGGCGAGCGCCCTCAGGGTCGCTGCCAGTCGTGGCCGGTTGCGCGACTCATCCCGGCCCGATCCCCAAGACCTGCTCCAGAGGACCCGTGACCACGGCGGTATGGATCACGGCGGCATGGACCACGGTGGTTCCGACGGCGGCGGAATGGATCACGCCGCGATGGGGCACGGCGGAATGGACCACGGCGGAATGGGCCACGGTGGTTCCGACGGCGGCGGAATGGATCACGCCGCGATGGGCCACGCCGGCATGAGTCATGGCGATTCTGAGGACGGTGGCTCGGACGACGGCGGAATCGACCATGCCGCGATGGACCACAGCGGCATGGACCACAGCGGCATGGACCACAGCGGCATGGACCACAGCGGCATGGACCACAGCGGCATGGACCACGGCGGCATGGACCACGGCGATTCTGACGACGGGGGTATGGACCACGGCGGCTCCGATGACCGCGGTATGGACCACGCCGCGACGGGCCACGTCGGCATGGACCACGGCGACGACTCTGACGACGGCGCTATGGACCAGGTCGGTATGGATCACGCCGCGATGGGCCACGCCGGCATGAGTCATGGCGATTCTGAGGACGGTGGCTCGGACGACGGCGAAATCGACCATGCCGCGATGGACCACAGCGGCATGGACCACGGCGGTTCCGACGACGGGGGTATGGACCACGGCGGTTCGGAGCACGGCGGTATGGACCACGCCGCGATGGGCCACGGCGGCCACGGAGGCATGGACCACAGCGGGCACGGCGGCATGGATGTTGCGGGGCTGCCGATGGCGGAGACAGCGACCGACCGCGATGGACTCCAGCTCGACGAGCTCAAGGTCTCCCTGGGGCCGGTGCTGCCCGGCTGGCCCACGGGTCTGCTGCTGCGCGGCCGTCTGCAGGGCGACGTCCTGACCGGCGTCGGTTTGTCCTGGCTCGATCAGGAAGGGGCGAGCGCCGACGCCCTGGACGCCGGGGACAGTCGGCCGGCTGCCCTGGACCGGCTAGCGCGCTTCCTGGACGTCGCAGGGTGGCCATTGGCCGCGCATGAGGCCCGGCAGGCCCGAGCCGGCCTTATGTCGCACGACCCGGACGTAGTGGCGCAGGCTGACCGGCTCGCCGTGCGGGTGGCGCGTCGGGTGCGCCGTTCACGAACGCTGGCCTGGTCGGCTCGCGGGACCGGAGTGATGACCACGGAGGGGAGCGGCCCTCTCGAGGGAGACGTGCTGGATCGCGTCAGGCGGTGGTGCGACACCGCCGCCGGTGAGCAGCACGCGCCGGAGCCGCTCCCGGAGCTGCGGCTGGACACCGTGGCCACGTTGCTGGAGGGCGCCGAGATCGGCGCCGCGCGGCTGACTCTGGCGAGCTTGCCGCTGTCGCGACAGACCGCCCTGGAGCACTCGGAGGCGGCCGGTGTCTGACTCAGGCGCAGGTATCGCGACGTCGGCGGCCGCCTGGGGCCTGGCGCCTGCGGTGCTGCTGGTCGCCGTCGTCGCCCTTCTCCTGGCTTTCGGCGTGGCGGCGGTGGACCGCCTCGTCGTCAGCGGGGCCGGGTCCAGGGCCATGTGGGAGCCCCTGCGATCAGGGGTCCGGCTGATGGCCGAGGAGCGGCGCACGACCCTGGCCCCGGACTCGCTGCTGTGGCGGCTGGGTTGTGCGTCGGTACCGGTGCTGGCGCTGCTCTCTCTCGCGGTCGTCCCGCTCGGCGGCCGGACGCTGCTGTCCACGAGTGCCGACTTGGTGTGGTTCAACGCCATGGAGTCGATCCTGTGGGCTGCGGTGTGGCTGGTCGGGTGGGGACCGAACGCTGTCCATGCCCTCACGGGCGGATACCGCTTCCTGATCCAGGGACTCTCCTACGAGCTCCCGTTGATGTTCTCCCTCATCACGGTCGGGATCGGCGCCCAGTCGTTGCGCGCGACGGACGTCGTGGCGGCGCAGGAGAGCTTGTGGTTCGTCCTCACCATGCCGGTGGCCTTCGCCGTGTTCCTGGCCACGGCTGCCGCTTTTGCCTTCTGGGGCCCGTTCGCGTCTCCTGCGGGTGTCGACGTCGCCGGCGGGGTGCGCTCCGAGCTCTCGGGGGTGGAGCGCCTGCTCGTGGAGCTGGGCCGGGCGGCGTTTCTCGGGGCCGCGGCCGCCATGGCGACCGCAGCCTTCCTCGGCGGCGATGCAGGACCGTGGCTGCCCGGTCCGGTCTGGCAACTGGTCAAGACGGTCGGAGTGGTCGTCCTGTTCGTCCTGATAGGGCGACGGCTGCCGGTCGTGCGACCCGAGAGGTTCGTGGAGGTCGCGTGGATGGTCCTCATCCCGCTGACGCTGCTCCAGGCGCTGGTGGTCGCCGTCCTGTCCCTGTCCGGCTTCTACGCGTGAGGGAGTGGAGCATGGCCGGAAGAGGAGCCCCGTCGTGCTGACCGACCTGTCGGCCTGGGCCGTGACCGCTGTGGTGGTGCTGGGCGCACTCTCGGTGGCCGCCGGCATCGCGGTCTTCGTCGTGGACTCGATGGCGCGAGCGACCTTCGCGCTGCTGGCGTCTTTCCTCGCCGTCACTGGCGTCCTGATCGCCTTCGACCTGGACTACCTGGCCTTCGTGACGGCGCTGATGATGACCATCGAGATGGCCATCATGGCGGTCTTCATGATCATGTTCATGATGAACCCGGCCGGTCTCATGCCGATGACCATGGTCCACAACGCCCGCGGCTCCGCCCTGGTCGGCGCCGGTGCCTTCGTGGCTCTCACGGTGGGGATCTGGACGATCGACTGGCCGGTGGGTGAGGTGACACGTCCCGCGGACAGCACCCGCCAGCTCGGCGAGGCCATCATGGGCAGCCACATGCTGGCGATGCTCGTCATCGGTGTCGGGCTGTTCGCGACCATCATCTCCGGCACCCTGCTGGCCACAGCCCGTGGACGGTACGACCGCTTCGGTGCCGATCTGCGCGCCGCTCGTCCGAACGATCCGGTCCCCGGGGGACTGCCCCGGTGAGCGCGGAACTGGTTCTGCAGATCGTGCTCACCGTCGCCGCCGCCCTCATCGGGGTCGGTCTCTTCGGAGCGCTCTCCCAGCAGTCGATCGTCATGATCATGATGGGCTTCGAGCTGGCCCTCAACGGCGTCCTCCTCGCCGGGGGAGCCGCCTGGTACTTCTTCGCGCCGGACCGGGCCGACGCGCAGATGCTCGTCGTCGTCGCACTGGTCGTCATGGCCGTCGAGATGGCCATGGGCTTCGCGGCCGTCATCGCGGCGTACCGAACTCGTCAGGTCGACATGATCGACATGGCCGCGGACCTGAAGGGATGACCGGCACGCAGATCGCGGCACCGGGTGGGTCGGCGGTCCTCGGATTCCTGGTCCTGCTGCCGGCGGTCGCCGGCACGCTGCTGCTCCTCCTCGGGCGCCGGGCCGACCGGGCTGCTGGGCCGCTCGCCGTCCTCGTCACCCTGGGGACGGCGCTCCTGGCGGCGGTGGTCGCCGCGGAGCGGCCGGGTCTGTCGGTGCCGTTCCTCGGCATCGTCGAGGGTGGAGACCTCCGGGTGGCCGTCGACGGGCTGTCCGCGGTCCTCGTGGTCCTCGTGGCTACCGTCGGGCTGCTCGTGACGGTGTTCGCGGTCACCGACCTTCCCGCGCACGGTGCCCGGGCGCGCTTCTTCGGCTACTTCCTGCTGTTCATCGCGGCGATGCTGGCCACGGTCACCGCCGCCACGCTCCCGACTCTGCTGCTGGCCTGGGAGGTGATGGGTGCGACCTCCTACGCGCTGATCGGCTACCGGTGGCAAGAGCACAAGAAGCTCGACGCCGGTACCCGCGCGTTCCTCACGACCCGGGCCGGCGACCTCGGGCTGTACGTCGCTGCCGGGGCAGCCCTGGCCGGCACCGGCACGCTGGTCCTCGCCGACCTGCCGGCGGCCGACGGCGGCTGGCGGCACCTGGCGGCCGCCGGCATCCTCGCCGCCGCGCTCGGCAAGTCCGCCCAGCTCCCGTTCTCCGCCTGGCTCTCGGGGGCGATGGCAGGTCCCAGCCCGGTGAGTGCGCTTCTGCACTCGGCCACCATGGTCGCGGCCGGCGGCTATCTGCTGCTCCGCACCCAGCCGCTGCTGCAGGCGTCGGGCTGGGCGGCGACGACGACAGCGTGGATCGGTGCGCTGACCGCGCTGGTCCTCGGCGCGGTCGCCGTCGCCCAGCGGGACCTCAAGCAGCTCCTCGCCGCGAGCACCGCCGCCCAGATCGGGTTCGTGGTGCTCGCCGCCGGCGCCGGGGTCATCGCTGGTGGGACCGCGCAGCTCGTCGCCCACGCCGCGGTGAAGGCGGCGCTGTTCGTTGCTGCCGGCGCGTGGCTCACCGCGCTGGGCACCAAGCAGCTGTCCGGCCTCCGAGGCGCGGCTCGGCGGTACCCCGGCGTCGGAGCGGCGGCCACCGTGGCCGGGCTCGCGCTCGCCGGGATCCCGCCGTTGTCGCTGTGGGCCACCAAGGACGAGATCCTCGCCGGTGTCGACAGTGCGGCCCTGAGGATCGTCGTCCTCGCCGCAGCACTGCTCTCGGCGGTCTACGCCGGGCGGATGCTCGCTGTCGTCCTGAGCCGCCCGGCGGGGGAGGAGGCATTCGACGAGGAGGGGCGGGGGACCCGCCGTGTCCCGGCCCTGGGCACCGGGGT
The DNA here is from genome assembly GCF_020166105.1 of Blastococcus sp. LR1. GTDB lineage: Bacteria > Actinomycetota > Actinomycetes > Mycobacteriales > Geodermatophilaceae > Blastococcus. Next base: position 494,165 of record NZ_JAIUJY010000001.1, on the reverse strand, counting down.
CGCCGGCTTGCTCGCGGTGGTGGCGGCAGGTCTCGGGGTCCTGGCGCTGCCGGTCGTCGCCGAGCCGGTGAAGCGCTTCCTGGCGGCCGAAGGTGAGCCGTCACCGGGAGCGGCGGAGTTCCTGCTCTCCGGGAGCCTGGCGGTCCTGGGGCTCGCGGTCACCGTCGTCCTGGCCCGCGTGCGTCCGGGCCTGTTCGGAGCGCTGCAACGGGGGCCGCTCGGTGCCTGGGTCGGTCTGGGTCGCCTGCTCTCGCCGCGGCCGGCGCTCGCGGTCGCGCGGGCACTGGCGATCGTCGACGACAAGGTCGTCGACGGTGCAGTCCGGAGCGTCGCCACGGCTGCGCGGCGGGTCGCCGGAGCGCTGTCCCGGGCGGACCGCGACGTCGTCGACGGCGCCGTCCGCGCGGTTGCACGCGGTGCACGCCGGGCGGGTGCGGCCGCGCGCCGTCCGCAGACCGGCCTGCTGCACCAGTACTACGCCCAGGCCGCCGCCGGGCTCGCCCTCCTGTTCGCCCTCCTCCTGCTGGTGAGGTGACCGTGCTGCTGACCGTGGTGATCTTCCTTCCCGTGCTCGTCGCGGGGGTGCTGCTCGCAGCGCGCCCGCCTGACCGCGCGGCCGGCTGGACGTGGGTGACGGCTTCGGCCGTGGAACTCGCCCTGATCGGCTGGATGTGGTGGCGCTACGACCCTGGCCCGGGCAGCACCGGGGTCGTCGACGGGATCGCCTACGAGGTGGATCTCCGCTGGATCCCCACGGTGGATGCCGGCTACCACATCGGCGTGGACGGGCTGTCCCTGCCGCTGCTGGCGCTCACCGGGGTGCTGTTCCTCGCCTGCGCGATCTGGTCGCTGCGGGAGAAGAACGAGCCGCGCACCTTCGCGGCGCTCTTCCTGTTCCTGCAGACCGCCTGCCTGGGCACGTTCGCCGCCCTGGACCTGATCCTGTTCTTCGTCTTCTTCGACCTGACCATCGTCGGGATGTACTTCATCATCGCCGGCTGGGGGCACGGCAACGCCCGACGCAGCGCACTGAAGTTCTTCATCTACACCTTCGTCGGATCCCTCGCCCTGCTGGTCGGGTTCATCGGGCTCTTCCTCGGCGGCGAGGACCGGACGTTCGACATGGTGGCGCTGGCCGAGAACCCGCCCCTGGCCGACTCGCCGGTCGCGGGCGGCCTGGTGCTGCTCGCCATCGGTCTGGGACTCGCGGTGAAGACCCCGCTGTTCCCCTTCCACACCTGGCTGCCCGATGCCCACACCGACGCCCCGGCCCCCGGGTCGGCGATCCTCGCCGGAGTGCTGCTGAAGCTCGGCACCTACGGCTTCGTGCGGATCGCCATGCCGATCCTCCCGGAGGCGTGGCAGAGATGGGCGATGGTCGTGGTGGTCCTGGGCGTGGTGAGCGTGCTGTGGGGCGCGTTCGTCGCTCTCGCGCAACGCGATCTCAAGCGGATGATCGCGTACACGTCGGTCAACCACATGGGCTACGTCCTGCTCGCGCTGGGGGCCGCTGGACTCGTGGGGCAGGCCGACGAGGAAGCGCGGACGGTGGCCACGGTCGGCGCCGTCTACCAGATGGTCAGCCACGGTCTCCTGACCGGCGCCCTTTTCCTGCTCAGCGGCGTGCTGTGGGACCGGGGGCGCACGTACGCCTTCGATCGGTGGGGCGGCCTGGCAGGGCCCGCTCCGGTGTTCGCGGCCGCCTTCGCCGTGGCGGCATTCGGCTCCTTGGGCCTGCCCGGCCTGTCAGGCTTCGTCGCGGAGTTCCAGATCTTCGCGGGGTCCCTGCCCGGCGCACCCGTGGCCACCGTCCTCGCCATCACGGGCATCCTCGTCTCCGCCGGGCTCTTCCTCCTCGCCATCCAGCGACTGCTGACCGGCCCGCTCGTCGTGCCCACCGCTGCAGGCGCCGACTCGGACGACGGCGGTGTCGACCCGGAGCGCGGCTCGGCAGGTCACGCCCGCGAGGCCGCCACCGCCACGCTCGAGCGCACCCCGACCGGGACGGTCACCCGCATGCGGGACATGCGCGGGCCGGAGCTGGCGGCGGTCGTCCCGCTGCTCGTGCTGTCGGTCGTCCTGGGTCTCCTGCCGCGCGCCCTCCTCGACGTCATCGAGCCCGCGGCCACGGCGGTGGCCCAGCTGGTGGCGCGGTGAGCGGCGATCCGGGCGCGGAGTTCCTCGCCCTCCTTCCGGAGTTCCTGCTCTTGGTCGGTGCGGTCGGGGGGCTGTTGCTCGGGCTATGGACCCCGCAGCACCGCCAGTACCGGGTGCGGGCCGTGGCGGTGGTGGCCTGCCTGGCCAGCGCCGTCACGGCGGCCATCGCACTGACTGGTCCGGCCATGACCGTCTTCGAGGGAACCTGGGCCGTCGACACCGTCACCGGGATCGTGCGGATCGTCGTGGCGCTCGCCGTCGCGGTCGTCGTCGTCCTGTCCGCGTCTGCCGTCAGGGGTCACCCCCGCGAGACCGAGGCGTACGTGTTGATGTTGCTGGGCGCCGTCGGCACGATCGCCCTGGCGGCCAGCACCGACATGCTCCTGCTGATGGCGGCGTTCCTGCTCGCCAGCTTCCCGCTCTACGCGCTCGCCGGCTTCGCGAAGGACGCGCGCGGGGTCGAGGCGACGCTGAAGTACTACCTCATGGGTGCGCTCAGCGGTGTGCTCATGATGATCGGGATCGCGGCTCTCGTGCTCGGGGGTGGATCCACGAACTACGCGGAACTCGCCGCGCTGCTCCCCGACGCCTCGCCCGCGCTCACTGCACTCGGGGTGATCGGTGTCCTTGCCGGCGTCGCGTTCAAGGCCGGCGCCGTGCCGGTGCACTTCTGGGTGCCCGACGTGACCGCGGGCACGAGTCCGGCGATGGCCGCCTACATCACCACGATCCCCAAGATCGGGGCCGTCGCTGCAGCGTTCCGGCTGCTCGCCGAGCCGTTCGCCGCCGTACCGCTGGACGTGCCGTTGCTCGTCGCGGTGATCGCAGGGGCGAGCATGACGCTGGGAAATCTCGCGGCGTTCAACCAGACGGAGGTCCTGCGGCTGCTGGCGTACTCGACCGTGAGCCAGGTCGGTTACCTCTTCATGGTCGTCGCCGTGGCCACCCGCACCGACCTGGACCTCCCCGCCTTGGCCGTCTATCTGGCCGCGTACGCCGTCACGAACCTGGGCGCCTTCGCCGCGGTCGCCGTGGTTCCTGGAGCTCGGACGATCGGCGAGTGGGCCACCGCGGTGGGGCGGCGGCGGTGGTTGGTCGTCAGCCTCATCGTCTGCCTGCTCGGGCTGGTCGGCACCCCACCGACCGCCGTCTTCGTCGGCAAGCTCGCGGTGTTCACCGCCACGTGGGACGGGGGCCTGACGTGGCTGGTCGTGCTCGCCGCCGTGAACACCGTGGCCAGCCTCTTCTACTACTTGCGGTGGATCGCGGCCTGCGCGCTTGGTGCCCCACTTGCCGCTGCTCCCGTTAGCGGGGGAGGCGATGGCGCCCGTGCCGCGGTGGTCGCAGCGCAGCAGAGTGTGCGCACGCCCGCGGTCGTCCTCCACTCGGCGGCAGCGGTGTCCCTGCTGCTCGGCATAGGTGCGGGTCTGTGGTTGTCGGTGGCGCTACCGGCGTGAGCCAGAACGACGGTGCCGATCCCAGGTCGGCCTGAGACGTCAGCAGCGGCCCGGTCCGCATCGGCCGGTGGCGGGGAGTGGCGGTCGCCGTCTGGCGGCTCGGCCGGATCGACGAGAAGTGGTCCGACGGCATGGCGTGAGTGCGCTGCTCTCAACATCTGAGGCAGCGGCACCGCCGAGGACCCGCCGGTCCTCACCTCAGGTACGTCGTGCTGCAGCGCTTCAGTCGGCTGCCTCGGGGAGAGCTCGTCTGATCAGAGTCGGTTGGCCGGCGGACTGGATCTTCACGACCTCGCCCGGCTGAGGTGCGGCGATCATCTTGCCGTCCCCGATGTAGATGCCGGCGTGGTCGATTCCAGGTCGGGACGGCGAGTAGTCGAAGAAGAGCAGATCTCCGGGGCGCGCCTCGTTGAGTGAGGGAACTGCTCGGCCGACGGTTGCCTGCTGGGCGGAGACGCGAGGCAGCTCGATGCCTAGGCTTCGATACACCAGCTGAGTGAAGCCCGAGCAGTCCAATCCCTTGCTGGGATCTGTTCCGCCCCACAGGTAGGGCACGCCCACGTACTCCTGCGCCTTCGCCACGATGGCCGATTCGTCTGCTGTAGTACCGGCCGGCGTCCTGGCGCCGGCCGGCAGCGGAGTTGCGTTCGACGGCGTCACTTCATTCGTGGGCGTCAAGCCAGTCACCAAGGCGGCGTCAGCCCACGCGACCGATGTGGTCGCCGCAGGTCGAGCGAACGACGACAGCTGCCCCTGGATCTCGGCAATCCTGGACTGGACCTGTGCCAAGCCTTCCATCAAGACCCTCTCACGGGTGGCCGCGGAAGGACTGGGCGGCTGCGGAGGGGTTCCGAGCCTTGAATCAATCCGTCTGCTTCGCGCCGCCAAATCACAACTATGCAATCTAGTATCCGGTCTGGCTGTCGCATGAAGGCTCGCCGGGGGTACGTGAGACCAGGTGCTGGCGCCGTGAGGCGCGGGCGTCCGAGGTGGCCCGCCGAAGGGTCACTCCGGCGGGCAGTCAAATCCTGCGGATGCAGCGAACTCGGGGACGGGGCGCGCCTGGGCTTCCTCGAGCGTCGCCGCTTCGCCGTTCTCCTCGATGTCCTGGATCAGCCACTCCATCTCATCGATCTCCCGCCGCTGTGCCTCACTGATCGACTTGGCGAGCTCGCACACGCGAACGTCGGTGATCTCGGCGCGCTCCGAGCGGGTGATTGCCAGTGAGTGGTGCGGAATCATGGCGCTCATCCATGCGGAGTCCTGCACCGTCGTCTGGCTGCGGTCGAGGAACACGGCCCCGCCGAAGAGCAGAAGGCTCGACACCACGATCGCGATGTTGCCCTTCATGTTCTTGTACATGTTGAGCATCCAGGCGAGCATGACCAGCCCCATGGCCCCGCCCATTGTGAGCGCCATGAACACGCGGCTCTCGCTGAAGCGGACGTGGCTCCATTCCCACGAGCTGACGAACATCACCCAGTACATGACGACCATGGCCGTGAGGAGCATGGCCCCGAAGCGCAGGTACATCTTGGTCTCGTGCGACATGCCGCCGCCGTCGCCGTCCTCGTGGCGTTCGTCGCCCTGCTTCATGTCGTTCTGCTTGGTCGCCATCGGTCGGTCTCCGGTTTCTCGTGGTGGGCGGTCGTGACACTTCGCGCGTTCCCGACTCCTTCGCCGCTACCGGCCATTGAGTCCAGGCCGGTCGCGGCTTCAGGGCGGACGCGCCTTCGGAAGCTCGATCGGCGCCTTGGATCCGTGGCGCGACGGATCGAGTCAACGGCCGCATGCCCGTACGGATCTACGGATAAACTTCTGCAGCTCTGCTGTGCTGGATGCCAAAGGCGGTCGCGCGCGTCCGGGACGGTCGGCCGCAGCCGACCCGGTTGCGGCAAAGGAGGGGCAACAGGAGGGGGTCACCCCGCCGGCTCGATCATGGTGGTGAGCAGGAACATGCTGCCGTCCCACTCTCCGAAATCCTCGCGGGCCAGGTCCAGTCCAAGCTCCGCGGCCACGACCTCGGCGTCGAAGTCGTTTGTGGCGGTGGCGGCGAGGACCAGGTCCTGGCCGGCCTGTGGCTCGACCGAGGCGGCCTCCTCGACGGTGACAACGAGGACCGGGCCGACTTCGGGGTCGTCGGGGGAGGTGACGGTGAAGCTGCGCAGCGAGAAGACCTCGTCCACGGTCGCCAGCACGGTCACCTCCTGGGTGTCGTAGGCCGGCAGGTCCTCGACGAAGCGGGTGTCGAGGAGTCCGCGGTAGGAGTCGTCTAGGTCGTCCACGCCGCGGATGTCGGGCACCTCCGCCTCCAGGTCCGGGGTGACGGCCGCGTCGTCCAGGTCGTTGCCGCAGCCGGACAAGCCGGTCAGGGACACGGCCAGGGCGGCCAGCACATACCTGGCGTTCAACCGCCGTCGCTGCAGGAACATGGTGGTTGACTCCCTCGTGTCGCCGGGTTGTGCGTCCCTGACGATCGATGCCCGATTAGGGGGGCAATGTGCGATCTGGGCGCTCGTCGTCACAGGACTGTCATGTCGTACCGGCAGCTCCACTACCTTGACCCCGCCGACGTCTCGAGGGCCGTCGCCAAGCCGGGCGACCGGAGGGGCTCGCCGATCTTGTCGCCGACCGTTCCGGTCACCGCACCGCCCCGGCTGCACATCTCGGCTGGCTCACCGCAGGCCGCGACGCTGAAGACCGCGTTGGCGAGGGACTGACGGTTCTGCAACGACCACGAGGTGGGGCACTGGGGCGGTTGGGCAGGGCGCCGCGGGTGAGGCTTCCCGAGCGGGGAGTGCAGGAGCCGTCAGCGGGCCCCCGGCGCCCGAGGGATTCGGCCGGATTCTATGAAGTCGTCGAGATCCGATTGCTGTAGGCGGACGTACTTTCCGAGCTTGACGTAGGGGATGCGGCGCTCGGCAATGAGCCGCCGGACGAACCGTTCCCCGGTGCGCAAGTAGTCTCCGGCTTGCTGGGGAGTCAACAGCCCACCCTTGCCGGCGGGAGAAACGGCTACGACAGCTCCGGCCGTATTTTGCGGTTGCATGCGTGGACTGTGACCGAGCCGCCTCTGGTCTTCCTCCGGTGGCCGTCGATCAACCCCTGGTCTGCCGACGCGACGGACCATGGGGCCCAGTAGCGTGCTCCACGGAGACCTAGAGTCGGCAACTAGAGAACTTCTGCAGCTGCTGCTCGGCCTGGTCGAAGGTTGTCGGTCGGACGGAGCCCTTCCAGGGCGACCGCTGCGCGGGTAGATGCCACCTGGCGGCCGAGGTAGACGTCCTGGGTAAGACTCGGGTTGGCGTGGCCGAGCTGGTCGGCGATGGAACGGGCGGACAGGCCGGCGTGGTCCAGCATCGTCGCTGTTGTCTTGCGAAGCACGTGGCTGGTTATGTGACCGAACCCGGCGCTGGAGAAGGCGGCCCGTAGGTCGGCCTGCGTGTTGGAGGGGTCGCGCCAGCCGCCGAGCGGGGCCGGGAACACCGGCGAAGCAGCAGCTGGGCCCGCTCCCGATGCCCCCAGACGGGCAGATCTGGTCCGTAGCTCCTCCACGCACCAGGGGGAAGAAGAAGTGTCCGGGCGCCGGACGCGGTCTTGGTGCTCTTGCGAATCAGGCCTTGACCTGTGACCCGGACGACGGTCGACCTGATCTGGGCGGTGCCGGCGTCGAGGTCGAGGCCGTCCCACGTGACGGCTGAGGCTTCCCCGATGCGGCAGCCGGTGGCGAGCATGAACGCCACAAGGTCAGGCACATCGGCCTTCCAGGCCTTCTCGTCGGCATGAACCGCGGTGAGGAGTCGGCGAGCTTCGTCCGCCGTGAGCGCTTGCGGAGCCTTCCTCGCTGCGTTTTCCACGCTGCCGGTGTCGCGGACGGGGTTGCGTTCGAGCGCGTCATGGCGAGCGGCCAGACCGCAAAGACCGCTCAAGACGCTCTTGGTCATCTTTGCCATGGCGGGGCCGTGCTTGTCAGCGATGAGACGCAGATGCCGCTCGATCGTGCCGACGCTGAGCTCACGCACTCGAAGGCTGCCCAGTCCAGGCAGGATCTGCTGATCGAGGCGATTGCGGTAGGCCTGCATCGTCGTAGGGCTGAGGTTCTTGCAGCCGGCGAACCACGCTTCGGCCAGAACGTTCACTCGCGTGTTGGGGGTGATGTCCCCGCCGACATCGAATCGAGCACGGTCGCGAAGAGCGACCCGTAGCGCCGCCTCGGCGGCAGCCTTGGTCTTGGCGTGTCGTTCCACCTGGCGGCACCTGCCGTCGTAGTCGCGGTACCAGGCGACGGCCCGATGCCCTGACGGCGTCGCGTGCAGACGGATTCTGCCTGCCGTCCCGAGTGCGAGTCCGGGCCTGCCCATGATCTACCCCTGAAAAATAGCGAGTATCAGTGGCTCGTAACGGTACGGGCGGACGGGGCAGGAGGCCGTAGAAGCGCACGTCAGGGGCACTGTCGGTAGGTAGCGGGGAACAGGGGCATGGTCTCCGAGGTAATCGCAGGGTTACTGGTTCGAGTCCAGTCGGGGGAGCCCCCCACAAGGCTCTCGATCTCATGATCGAGGGCCTTCGTCGTTCGCCGGGTCCGCAGGTTTCCGCCTGGATGGCCCCGGTGGCAGGTCAGCCACGCCCACTGCCCGGCGAGCTGGTCCTGCACCTGGGTCATGCGCCGGCGCGCGTACCCGCGGGCCTCCACCGCACCCACGCCTCGTCGAGCTGATTCCGGTCGAACCAGGTCGCGATGTCCTGCTCCCCGGCGGCCACCGTCCATCGCCGCACGATGCAGGCAGCCGGAGAGGGCGGCGACCGGGGACAGGGGTCCGGCCCCGGCCGGTGCGACGGTCGGGGCCGGACGGTCCGGAATCAGTCGTGGTCGGAGTGCTCCTCGACGTCGCCGGTGACGCCGGCGAGCTCGTTGGGCGTGACGTCCAGCCGTCCGGACGCCGTCACCCGGCCCGCTGTGACGTCGACCGCGTGCACCGACGTCGACGCCGGCTCGGTCACGTACGCGGTCCCACCGACGACGACGAGCTGCGGGTGGGGGTCCTGCCAGTCCTCCGACAGGTCCCAGGGGGCGATCACCGGGATGGAGTCCACGACCGTGCCGGCGACGGGGTCGATGACGTGCAGCGATCCGTCGGTGCCGAGCACCAGGGCCTCGCCGTTCTCGCCGCGCCCCAGCGAGCGGTACCAGTAGGACGACGGCAGGTCGACCAGTCTGAGCGTCGCCGTCTCGGTGTCGATGAGCGAGACGCGGGTGGGGCGCTCGGTCTCCGCGTCGGGGTCGCTCTTGTAGTCGCCGAGCACCACGGAGGAGGCCGGGCTGCCGGCCTGGTTGCCGATGCGGCCGTACGGGTCGGGGCTGGTCACCTTGGTCAGAGCGCCGTCCCGGTAGATCAGGACGCCGTCCTCGCAGCCCACCACCGCGGTGTCCTCGGCTGCCACGGCCTCCCCGTGCACACCGGGGCAGTCGTCGGAGGCCGCGAGCTCCGAGCCGGCTGCGTCGAGCACCCGCACGCCGGTGCGCGCGTCCTCGGTGCCCTCGGAGACGAGCAGCGATCCGTCGGAGAGCTCCACCGCGACGCCGTGGTGCACCGACGGCGTGGTGAGCTCGCGGCTGTGCCGGTCCGGGTCGGCGACGTCCTCGCTGTCGAAGACGGTGATGTCGCCGGTGCCGTCGTCGAACAGCGCGGTGCGGCCCGCGTGGCCGACGACGTGCCCGGGCTCCTCGGCTGGCAGCACGACGTCGGTCAGCTCCGACTCGGCCGTGTAGTAGTGCGCGTGGTCGTCGTGGCCCTCGGCCCAGGCGCCACCGTCGAGCACGTGGAACCCGCCCTGGGCGGAGACGAGGAAGTGGCGGCCGTCGCCGGCGGCGTTGAGCCGGAGGAAGCCGTCCAGCGACTCGTCGGAGAGCACCTCGAGCGTGCTGGCGTCGAGCACCTGGACGCCGCCGTCGTAGGTGATCGCCAGCCGCGGGGAGGCGGCGCCGGCCTCGACGGGCTCCGCCGGCGCGGAGGGGCTGGAGGACGGCGACGCGGCGTCGGAGCCGTTCGACCCGCAGGCGGTGGCCAGGACGATCGGAAGGGCTACGACGAGCGCGAGCGGGCGGGTGGGAAGGGTGGGCGGGCGCAGCGCGAGGCGCTCCTGTCGGTCGGGGGATCAGATGATCCGGACCATACAAGAATGAGAACCATTCTCACTAGGAGGCCTCACGAGTACGCCTCTCTCGGGTCTGCGGAACGACCTCGGGGCCCGGCCGATGATCCGGCCGGGCCCCGAGGGGGTGTGCGGGTCAGCGCTGGGCGAGGTAGGCCGCGCCGGCAGCGCGCAGCCGGTCGTGCACGCCGTCGTTCACGGTGACGCCCTCGCGGCCCAGGTAGGCCTTCGCGAGCTTGGCGACCATCGTGTAGTTCGTGTCCACGACGTTGGCGACCGGAGCGAGCCCGGCCTGGCTGACCAGCTGGTAGGCGTCGAGGGTGTCCCAGCCGGTGAGCTCGGCCGCCCAGGTGACCAGGTCGTGCTGGCTCACCCGGTAGGCGTCCTCCAGGGGCTTGGTGGAGCCGGTCGACATGAGGTAGTCGTCGGTCTCCAGCCGCGGCCACAGGTTGCCGCCACCCTTGATCAGGTCGACGACGACGACGGTGCGCATCGCCGCCTCGACCGCGGTGCCGCACACCTCGCCCTCGCCCTGCCGGCAGTGCCCGTCGCCGATGGCCAGCTGACCGCCCGCGACGTTCACGCCGAAGTAGGCCGTCGTGCCGGCCCGCAGCTCGGGAGTGTCCATGTTCCCGCCGTGCGCGCCGGGCGTGACGGTCGCGAACACCTCACCGCCGGCCGGAGCGACGCCGACGGTCCCGTGCATCGGGTCGAGCGGCAGCTCCACCTCGGGGCCTCCACGGCGCGGCCGGAACAGGCAGGTGCCCCGCTCGCGGTCGACCTCGTAGACCCACACGACCTCCTCCAGGGGGTCGTGCAGCATCGCCGTGCTGTGGGTGGCGGTGAGCGCTCCGAAGTGCGGAAACGTCGTCGACACCGCCCAGTCGCGGGCCGGCGCGATCTCCACGAAGTGCACCGCGAGGGTGTCGCCCGGCTCGGCGCCCTCTACGTGGATCGGCCCGGTGACCGGGTTGAGCTGCGAGAAGTCGCAGACCGCGCTGGGCAGGTCCTCGGCCTTGGTCACCCGGCCGCCGAAGCAGTCCTCGGTGGTGAGCTCCACGACCGTGCCCGGCTGCACCCGCACCAGCGGCTCGGGGGCGCCGCCGAACGTGTAGCGGTACTGGTCCGGGGTGGGGGAGAGCTGGACGACCTCGAGGCTCACAGGGACTCCTCCGTCTTGAGCTCGGGCTTGCGGCCGGTGACGAGCAGGAAGCCCAGCAGCACGACGCCGATCGCGAACCACACGAAGCCGAGCTCCTGGGCCGCGACCTGCGCGTTGTAGACGACGTAGGCCAGGATCGCGAAGCCGATGACCGGCACGACCAGGTGCAGCCACCAGTTCCGGCTCTTCAGGCGGCCGATGTAGTGCACCACCACCGAGGCGTGCAGCAGCAGGAACGCCGACAGTGCGCCGAAGTTGACCAGCGTGGACAGCAGCGTGATGCCGTCGTCCCGGCTGCTCATGTAGATGCCGAGCGCCAGGGAGATGGCCGCGACCAGGAACGTGGCGTTGACCGGCACCCGCCGGGTCGGGTGCACGGTGGCCAGGAACGAGGGCAGCTGGCGGTCCCGCGCCATCGCGAACAGCAGCCGCGAGGTGGCGGCCTGGGCGACCAGCGAGTTGGCGAAGCCCCAGGCGATCGCCGTGGCGACGGCGGTGAGCGTGCCCAGCCAGGCGCCACCGGCGACCTCGGCCGCGTCGTAGAAGGCGGTGCCGGCGGCGTCGCCCTCGGCGATCAGGGTGTCCGGGTTCGGCACGAGCAGGGCCGCGACCCAGGTCTGGACGACGAACAGCGTTCCGGCGAGCATCAGCGCGGCGATCATCGACTTGCCGATGGAGCGCGCCGAGTCCCGGTTCTCCTCGGCGAGGGTGGAGATCGCGTCGAAGCCCAGGAAGCTCAGCACCGCGACCGAGACCGCGCCGAAGACCAGTTCCAGGGAGAAGGTGTCGGCGTTGTAGATGGGGGAGAAGTCCCAGCCGCGCCCCTCGCCCGAGGACAGCGCGATGACGCCGATGACCAGGAAGATCGCCAGCACGATCAGCTCGGCGACCAGCACGATCTTGTTCACCCGCGCGGTGAACTCGATGCCGAAGAAGTTGACCACCGTGTTCAGGAGCACGAAGGCGACGACCCAGACCCAGACCGGGATGTCGGGAAGGATCGAGTTAATGGCGAACCCGGAGATCAGGTAGAGCAGGCCGGGGATGAGCAGGTAGTCCAGCAGGACCATCCACCCGGCGATGAAGCCCACGGGCCGGGAGATGCCGCGGCCGGCGTAGGTGTAGACCGAGCCGGCCATGGGGAAGGCGCGCGACATCTGCGAGTACGACGCCGCGGTGAACGCCATCGCCAGTCCGCCGACGATGTAGGCCAGCGCGACCATTCCGCCGGAAGCCTGGAAGACGCCGCCGAAGATGCCGAACGGCGCGATCGGGACCATGAAGACCAGGCCGTAGACCAGTAGGTCGCCGAAGCTCAGCGAGCGCTTGAGCTCCTGCTTGTAGCCAAAGGACTCCACGCCCTGCTCGCTGGCGGCGGGCGTCACCCCGCCGAGTGCGGGGCCGGGAGTGGTGCGGGGTTCGCTCATGGGGCGCTCTTCCTCCGTGTCATCCCGGAGCGGTGCCGGGGCGCCAGCAGAGTAGGACCGAATCCTTCCAGATGGAAGTATCCGTCTCAGGCTGTGAGAGCGTCGGGGATCTCGCGCAGCGCCAGCCCGTCGGCGCGGGCCAGGCGAGCGGGCGGCCCGGAGCGGCTCGAGCTTCCGGGCCCGGCGACGGCGACCCGGACCCCGTCGTAGAGGCCGCGGGCGTAGGCGCAGGCAACCGGGGCGCAGGGACCGGAGCGACGGGCGAGCCGCTCCTGGAGCTCCAGCTGTGCGTCGTCGGTGCCGCCGGGAGTCGAGGCGAACGAGGGCATGCAGGCGTACAGCTCGCCGGTCCCGTCGCCTCCCACGGCGTAGAGGCCGTTCTCCTCGAGCGCGCCGGAGAGTCGCACCACCCGTCGGTCGAGCCCGGCCCGCGTGAACTCGCGGTTGAAGGTGACCAGGTCGCGCCCGACCATGCTCAGCAGCACCCCGTCGGCCCGCACCCGGCGGACGAGGTCCAGCAGCGGGCCCATGTCGGTGGGGCCGAACGGCACCAGCGCCTCGCCGACCACCTGCGCGCCGGCCGCGGTCAGGGCCCGGTGCGCGGCCCGGTGCACCGCCCGCGGCCAGACGTAGTCGGTGCCCAGCAACACCCAGCGCCGGGCTCGGCGGTTGCCCACCAGCCAGGTCAGGGCGGCTGCGTGTTGCTCGGCGGGTGACGCACCGGTGCGGACGACGCCGGGCCGCGCCCGACCGCCCTCGTGCGGTGGGGTGAACACGTAGCGGGCGCCCGGCGGGAGTGCGCGCTCCAGCGCCCGGTGGACGTCGCTGGTGTGGAAACCGACCAGGACGTCGAAGGCCCCGGCCCGGAACAGGGACGCCGCCTCGGCCGCGACCACCTCGGGCGCGCGACCGGAGTCCACGGCGACCAGCCGCACCTCGCGGCCGTCGACCCCGCCAGCGGCGTTGAGCTCGTCGGCGGCCAGGCCGGCCAGGTCGAGCGCCGACGGTGCGGTGAGGGCCAGCGGCCCGGAGAGCGGAACGGCGAGCCCGACGTGGAAGACGTCGCTGCGCGCACCCGTGACGAGGAGGTCCCACGGGTCCAGCGGACGCTCGGCACCGGACACGGCGAGAAGTATGGTCTCCGCATGGTCCGGGGCGGAGGCATCGACGCCGAACGTGTGACCGACGACCTCGTCGAACTGCTGACCGTCACCCAGCGGAAGCTGGCCGGGCAGGTGTCCGCGGCCCTCGCCGAGGACGGCGGCACGCTGGACGGCTACCGGCTGCTGCGCGCCCTGACCGCGGGGGGACGCACCATGGGTGAGCTGGTCACCGCGCTGCACCTGCCCGCGCCGAGCTGCACCCGGCTGGTCGACGCCGCCGTCGACCGGGCGCTGGCCTACCGCCTGCCGCACCACGAGGACGGTCGCAAGGTCGTCGTCCACCTCTCCGGCCCCGGCCGCGACCGGCTGGCCCGGTGGGAGGCGCTGGTCGGCGCTTCCGAGTCGGCGCTCGCCGTCGCCCTCGGCGCCCAGCGGACCGCCGCGCTCCGGAGCGCGCTGAGCGAACTGGCCGCCACGGAGGGCTGAATGCTCGGCCCGTGCGGGGGAACCGGGCTTCGGCGCCGGCGGCCGGGCGTGCGAGGGTTCCTCCGGAGACCGATGGAGGAGTTGGCATGACCTGGCCCCGGCCGGTCCCGGTGATCGGGGACCAGACCCACGCCGCTGAGCGCGCCGCCCACCCCTCGGCCTGGGCGTTCGACCCGGCCACGGTCGAGGCGCTGCACACCGTCATCGGAGCCCGCCGCGACATCCGCCGGTACCGCCCGGACGCCGTTCCGCCGGAGCTGCTGCGCACGGTCCTCGAGGCCGGGCACCGCGCGCCGTCGGTCGGGCACTCGCAGCCGTGGCGGTTCGTCGTCGTCACCGAGCAGGCCACCCGTGACCGCGCCGCCGTGCTCGCCGACCGCGAGCGGCTGCGCCAGGCCGAGCTGCTCACCCCCGACCGCCGCGCCCGCCTGCTCGACCTGCAGCTGGAGGGGATCCGCGAGGCGCCGGTCGGGATCGTCGTCGCCTGCGACCGCCGAGCGCACGCCACCGGCGTGCTCGGCCGCGCCACGTTCCCCGACGCCGACCTGTGGAGCTGCGCCTGTGCCATCCAGAACATCTGGCTGGCCGCCCGCGCCTCGGGTCTGGGCATGGGCTGGGTGACCCTCTTCCAGCCCGCCGACCTCGCCGAGCTGCTGCACCTCCCGGAGGGGGTGGAGACCCTCGGCTGGCTCTGCCTCGGCTGGCCCGACGAGCGCCCGCCCGAGCCCGGCCTGATGCGGCACGGCTGGTCCACCCGCGCGCCGCTGGACGACGTCGTTCTGCACGAGCGCTGGCCGGGGGAGGGGCCGGCCGCGCCGCCCTCGCACCTGGCCGGCCCGCAGCCCGAGGCCGTCGTCGCCGCGCGCGACACCGGCGACGACCTGCTCGCCGTGCCCGGATCGCTGGGTGTGCTGGACCGCGCCGTCGACCGCGTGCTCGCGCTCGGCGGCGCGGTCCCCGAGACCGGCACCCTGGTCGTGGCCGCCGCCGACCACCCGGTCGCCGCCGCGCACGCCGTCTCCGCCTACCCCGCCTCGGTCACCGCCGACGTGCTGGCCGCGACCCGCACCGGGGAGTCGCTCGGCGCATCCACCGCGCGGCAGGCCGGGCTGCAGGTCCGGGCGCACTCCGCGGTGTCGGCCGACCCGCAGGGAGATCTGCTCACCTCCGACGCACTCGCGCCGTCCGCCGCCGTGGCGCTGGTGGCGGAGGGCCGGGCGCTGGGTACCGAGCTGGCCGCGGCCGGCCTGGTCTGCCTGGGCGAGGTGGGCATCGGCAACACCACGGTCGCCGCCGCGCTCGCCTGCGCGCTGCTGGACCTCGACCCCGACGACGCCGTCGGCCTGGGCGCGGGAGCCGACGCGGCCATGCTGGAGCGCAAGCGCGCCGTCGTACGCGGTGCCGTGGACCGGGTCCGGGACGAGCACGCGTCTCCCGACCCGATGACCCTCCTGGCCGCGCTCGGCGGGCCGGAGATCGCGGTGCTCACCGGCGTCACCCTCGGCGCCGCCGCGGCAGGCGTCCCGGTGGTGCTCGACGGTCTGGTCACTTCGGTCGCAGCGGCCGTCGCGGTGCGCCTGGAGCCCGCCGCGCAGACGGCGCTGATCGCCGGTCAGCGCAGCCGCGAGCGCGGGCACGCCGCGGTGCTCACCGACCTGGGCCTCGAGCCGCTGCTGGACCTGCGGCTGCGCGCCGGCGAGGGCGTCGGGGCAGCGCTCGCCGCCCAGCTCCTGCTCACCGCGCTGCGCGCCCGCCGCACCGCCGGGCGGGTCTCGTGATCGGCCGCCCCCCGCGCCGCACCCTGGTGCTGGGCGGAGCCCGGTCGGGCAAGTCGCGGTACGCCGAGGAGCTGCTGTTCCGCGCGCGGCAGGTGGAGTACGTCGCCTGCGGGCTGCCTGCCGACGACGGCGACCCCGAGTGGGCCGACCGCGTCGCGCTGCACCAGGAGCGCCGCCCCGGCAGCTGGCGCACCGTCGAGACGGTCGACCTGGTCGCGGAGCTCGGCCGCCCCGGGCCGCCGGTGCTCCTCGACTGCCTCTCCACCTGGCTGGCGCGGGTGATGGACGACTGCGGGATCTGGACCGAGGACGACGGCGCCGACGAGCGGCTGGCCCGCGCGGTCGACGACGTCGTCAGCGCCTGGTCGGGCACCCGGCGACGGGTGGTCGCGGTCAGCAACGAGGTCGGCTCGGGAGTCGTGCCGGCCACCGTCTCCGGCCGCCGCTACCGCGACGAGCTGGGCATCCTCAACGCCCGGATCGCCGCCGCCTCGCAGCGGGTGTTCCTGCTGACCGCCGGTCTGCCGCAGCGGCTGAAGTGACCGGCCCGCTCACGGCGCTCGGGATGTTCAGCGTGCTGCCGGTCCCGGCCTCGGCCCGCACCCCCGGTCCCGGCGTGCTGCGCTGGCTGCCGCTGGTCGGCGTGCTGCTCGGCGCGCTCGCCTTCGTGTCGGCGCTCGCGGTCTGGCGGGGGAGTGACGACGGCGCGCCGCTGCTGGCCGCGGCCCTCGTCGTCGGCACCCTCGCCCTGCTGACCCGCGGGCTGCACCTGGACGGCACGGCCGACCTCGCCGACGGGCTGGGCAGCGGGCGGCCGGCGGATCAGGCGCTGGCGATCATGCGGCGTCCCGACGTGGGCGCGTTCGGCGTCGCCGCGCTGATCTGCCTGCTGCTCGTTCAGGGAGCCGCCCTCGCTGCCGTCCTCGAGAACTCGTCCCCGGCGACCGGGCTGCTGGCCGTCGTCCTCGCGACGACGACCGGACGGGTCGCGGTGCTGCACGCCGCCGCGCGCCCGGTGGCGGGCGGCTCGTCACTCGGGAGCCTCGTCGCCGGAGGCGATCCTCCGGCGCTGCGGTGGGCGCTCACGGTCCTCCTGGTCGCCGCCGCTGCCGGGCTGCGGATGGGAACGGGTGGCGACGGAGCCGACGCCGTGTGGGCCGGATGCGCGGTGCTGGCCGCGCTGGCGGCCGCGACCGCGCTGACCGCGCACGCCACCCGACGCCTCGGCGGGGTGAACGGCGACGTCTTCGGAGCAGTGGTCGAGGTCGGGACGGCGGCGACCCTGGTCGTCCTCGCCGCCGGGCAGGTCTGGGCCTGAACGGCTGATCGGAGCACGGATCGGCGGTCTGGATCACGTCCGCGCCGCGGGTTACGTTCGCACTCCCCGAGACCCAGGAGACGCCGTGCCCGTCGATCCGAACATCGCCGCGATCCTGTCCATGATGGAGCAGGCCGGGATGCCGCCCATGTACGAAGGAACCCCGGAGGCCGGGCGGCAGCTCTACCTGGCCCTGACCCACGGGGCGCGCACTCCCGAGCAGCTGGCGCCCGTGGGCTCGACCGAGGACCGCACCGTGCCCGGGGCCGAGGGCGACCTCCGCGCGCGCGTCTACCGCCCCGAGGGCGAGGGCCCGTTCGCCACGGTCATCTTCTTCCACGGAGGCGGCTGGGTGATCGGCGACCTCGACACCCACGACAACATGGCCCGCAACGTCTGCCGGGGGAGCGGTGCTGTGGTGGTCGCCGTCGACTACCGGCTGGCCCCCGAGCACCCCTTCCCGGCGGCTGCGGACGACGCGGTCGCCTCGGCGCGCTGGATCGCGGCGCATCTGGACGAGTTCGGCGGCGACCAGCGGCTCGCGGTCGCGGGGGACAGTGCCGGCGGCAACCTCTCCGCCGTCGTCGCGCAAGCACTGCACGCCGACGGCACGCCCATGGCGGCCCAGTTCCTCATCTACCCGGCGGTGGACGCCGAGGGCGAGTACCCCTCACGCGTGGAGAACGCCAAGGGCTACTTCCTCGAGAAGGACACCATGGACTGGTTCTACCGCCACTACGCCGAGGGCTGGCACGACGCCAAGGACCCGCGGCTGTCGCCGCTGCACGGTGCCGACCTCTCGGGACTGCCTCCGGCGGTGATCGTGACGGCGGAGTTCGACCCGCTCCGGGACGAGGGCGAGGCCTACGGCGAGGCGCTGCGTGCGGCCGGGGTTCCGGTCCACGTCCAGCGGTACGACGGGATGATCCACGGCTTCTTTGACATGGGAACCGTCTCGCCGGCCGCGCAGGCGGCGATCGACGAGAGCAGCGCCCGCTTCGGAGAGCTCCTCCGCGGCTGACGTCCGGCCGGGGACGGGCACCTGCCGGTCCCCGGCTGTCAGTCGGTCGGGAACAGCGAGCGCAGCCCGAAGCGGGTCGGGCGCTCGAACGGACGCCAGCCCCCGACGGGCTGGGCCAGCCGGTCCGCGACGATCCAGAGCACCGCCGGGTCCAGGCCCATGCCGAGGTGGCTGGCGTGCACGGCGACGTTCTCGCTGATCGGCCCCTCCTCCTGCAGGCACGTGCGCCAGTCGACGACGCCGTCCAGGCGCGAGTAGACCGAGGTGCTCGGAACCTTCAGCGGCTTCGCCGGGCGGACCCGCTCGACGGCCCGCAGCTTCCGGTACTCCTGGTACATGCTGCTTCCGGCGGCCGCCTTCCGGCGGGGCGGCACGCCCGCGAACGGGGACCCGAGCGAGATCACCTGGCGTACGAGGTGCGGGCTGCGCTCGGCCAGCCGCCGGGCGTAGATCCCACCGAGGCTCTGGCCCACGATGCTGACCGGCGTCCCGTGCTGGTCGGCCAGTCGCTCGACCAGCGTGCGCACGGCGTCGGTCACCTCCTTGCGCGGCCCGTGGTTGCGGCCGAGGTCCCAGCCGACCGTCGGATAGCCGAGCCAGCCCAGCCAGCCGCGGATGGTGCGGGTGGAGACGTCGGACGCCAGCCAGCCGGGAAGGACGACGACGGGGTGCGGCTCTCCCCGGGCGGCGAACCGCAGGAGGGGGTAGCCGGCGGCCAGGGCGCCGACGCTGACCAGGGCGCGGGCGGGCTCGGTCAGCGCCAGCAGGTTGTCGACGCGCTCGGCGCGGGCGGGCTCGGTCGGAGTGCTCACCCGCACCCGATGCCCGGGACGGGGCGAGATCAGTCGCCCGGCGGCAGGATCCGCGGCACGAACACCTCGTCGACCGGCCGCGGCCCGACGTACTGGCGGCAGGTGCACGGCACCCAGCTGTGCCCCGACCAGCGGCCGCGCTTGTCGTAGGTGTCGCGGCGGAGCTCGGCGTAGCAGGTGTTCGTGGCGGTGTCGTGCTGGCTGAGGGTGTGGCCGCACCCGCACAGCGGCGTCACCGGCGGGGGAGGGGCGGGGTTCCGGCGACCCAGGCGCCCGGCCACGAAACCGACGCCGAGCAGGGCGGCGCCCACCAGCAGGCTGACCGGATCCATCCGCGTGCACCTCTTTCGATGAGGCCTCCGACGGTAGCGCCGTCCTGGCGTCCTCCGCCGGGGGAACGACGCCGCGCACGACTGCGGAGAGTGGTCGGAGTCGTCGCGCGGAGCCGTCCGGTTTCGCCCGATCAGGGGGATTGGCCGGGAGGCACATCGGGAACTGGAGAACTCGTGAGCACGTATGCCGTGGGGTTCGCCCGACCCGATCGTTGGTCCGGCGGCCAGCAGAGTCAGCAGACCTACCCCTGGCACGCCGTGGAGGCGCACCGCCCGCCGGCCGAACTGGACGGCGAGGTCGAGCTCGCGGTCTGCGGCGCGATCGTCCAGGTGTGGGGCACCCAGCGGTGGGAGCGGGTCGGCATCGGCCGCACCGGCTGCCCCGAGTGCGCCCGCCTCACCGCCTCCGGCCAGCGGCTGACCCGCGCGAGCTGAGCGGCTCGCACGGGCCCGCCCGGTCTAGCTCTTCTCGGGCTTGCGGCCGCTGATCGCCGAGAGCCCGGTGATCGCCCGCCCGACGATCAGCGCCTGCACCGAGTCGGTGCCCTCGAACGTGAAGACCGCCTCCATGTCGGCGAAGTGCCGCGCGACGTGGTGGTCGATGAGGATCCCGTCGCCGCCCAGGATGTCGCGGGCGTCCGCGACTATCGCCCGGGCCTTGGCCGCGTGGTTCATCTTCGCCAGCGACGCCATCGCCGCCGTCATCCGCCCCTCGTCGGCGAGCTTCGACAGCCGCCAGCACATCAGCTGCATCGAGGTGATCTCGGCCAGCATCCGGGCGAGCTTGTCCTGCACCAGCTGGAAGCCCGCGATCGGCTGACCGAACTGCTCGCGCTGCATGGCGTGCGCCAGCGCCAGCTCGTAGGACGCCGTCGCCAGGCCCAGCGCCCGCCACGCCACGGTGTACCGGGTGCGGTCGAGCACCTGGGAGACGTCCTTGAAGGAGTGGCAGTTGGCCAGCTTGTTCTCCGCCGGCACGTGGACGTCGGTCAGCGTGATCTCGGCCTGCCAGACCGCGCGGAGCGCCGTCTTCCCGGTCATGACGGTGGCCTCGTAGCCCGGGGTGCCCTTCTCGACGACGTAGCCGCCGACCTTGCCGTCCTCACCGCGGGCCCAGATGATCACGAAGTCGGCGATGGAGCCGTTGCCGATCCACTTCTTCTGGCCGTTGAGCACGAAGCCGTCGCCGTCGGCGCGGGCCGAGGTCTCCAGGCCGACGGCGTCGGACCCGTGCTGCGGCTCGGTGAGACCGAAGGCGCCGATCTTCTCCAGCCGCGCCATGGGCGGGAGGAAGCGCTCGCGCTGCTCCTCGTCGCCGAGCAGTGCGATGGACTGCATGGCCAGGAAGCTGTGCACCCCGTTGAAGGTGCCGACGCTGCCGTCGGCGCGGGCCAGCTCGGCGGCGACGAGCCCGGCGGCGACGTTGCTCATGCCGGGGCAGCCGTAGCCCTCGATGGTGCCGCCGACGATGCCGGTCTCGGCCAGCAGTGGCACCAGCTCGAACGGGAACTCGGCGCGCTCCCAGTACTCGTTGATGCGCGGCACGACCTCTTTCTCGCCGAAGGCGCGCACCCGGTCGCGGATCTCGATCTCCGCGGGCTCCAGCAGGTCTTCGAAGGCGTAGAAGTCAGGGCTCTCGACGGTCACGGAGCGGACGCTACGACCAGCAGGAGCATGCTGCCCGTCGTGCGCATCGTGATCGCCCCCGACTCCTTCAAGGGCACGCTCTCCGCCGACGACGCGGCGGCGGCGATCGCAGCCGGGATCGCCCGCGTCCTGCCGGACGCGGACCTGGTGCTCCGGCCGGTCGCCGACGGGGGAGAGGGCACCGTGGCGGCGGCGCTGCGCGCCGGGTACGAGGCGCGCGACGCGTCGGTGACCGGCCCGGACGGGCGCCCGGTCGAGGCGACGTTCGCCGTCGACGGGACGACGGCGGTCGTCGAGCTCGCCGCCGCTGCCGGGCTCGGGCTGCTGGAGGAGCCGGCGCCGATGACGGCGACGACGCGCGGCGTGGGGGAGCTGCTGCTCGCCGCCCTGGAGTCGGGCGCGCGGCGCATCGTGCTGGGCCTGGGCGGCAGTGCCACGACCGACGGCGGCGCCGGGATGCTCCAGGCCCTGGGCGCCCGGCTGCTGGACGCCGCCGGCGACGACATCGGCCCCGGGGGAGCGGGCCTCGCCACGCTCGTGCGGATCGACCTCGCCGGGCTGGACCCGCGGCTGCCGGAGACCCGCATCGTCGTCGCCACCGACGTGGACAACCCGCTGACCGGACCGTCCGGCGCCGCCGCGGTCTTCGCACCGCAGAAGGGGGCCGGCCCGGTGGAGGTCGCGCTCCTCGACGCGGCGCTGTCCCGCTATGCATCGGTGCTGATGCACACCGTCGGCGCCTGGGTGGAGCGGCGACAGGGTGCGGGCGCCGCCGGTGGCACGGCCGCGGGCGCGATGGCCGTGCTGGGCGCCGAGGTGACGTCGGGGGCGGCGATGGTGTGCGACCTGGTCGGGCTGGACGCCGCGCTCGAGGGCGCCGACCTCGTGCTCACCGGGGAGGGTGCGTTCGACGCGCAGACCCTACGCGGCAAGGCGCCGGCGAAGGTGGCCGCGCGCGCCCGGGCGGCCGGCGTGCCGTGCGTCGTCCTGGCGGGGGCGGTGCAGGTCCCGCCAGACCGGCTGGCGGCCGCCGGCGTCGCCGCCGCGCACGCCCTCACCGAGGTGGAGCCCGACCTCGATCGCTGCCGGTCGGACGCTGCCCGCCTGCTTGCGGAGCTGGCCGCCCGGGTGGTGCGGGACGGGCTGCCCGAGGGCGACGCACGGTAGCTTGCGTCGACCCACCGCCTTCGGATCAGGAGTGTCGTTGCCCTTCTTCGTCCGCCGCGTCTCCCGGTTCGTGCGGCTCCGGCTGCAGGGTTGGCGGCTTCCCCTGGCGGTCGCTCTCGTCGTCTTCCTCACCAGTTGGCTGGCGATGACGCTCGTCGAGCCGGCCGGGAGCTCGATCGTCGCGCCGAGCACCTACTGGTGGTACTTCCTGGTGACCGCCGCGACCGTCGGCTACGGCGACGTCTTCCCCGCCTCCCTCGGCGGCCGGATGGTCGGGGCCTACGTGATCATCGGTGGCATCGTCACCCTGACGCTGCTGTTCACCCGGCTGTCCGACGCCCTGCAGTCGCTGCGGGGCCGCCGTCTGAGAGGTGTGGTCCCCCTGGAGCTGTCCGACCACCTGGTCCTGCTCGGCTACTGGCCCGGGCGCACCGAGCGCATGCTCGCCGAGCTGACCGCGGAGCGGCGGGTCCAGGTGGCCCTCTGCGCCTGGGACGACGTCACGGAGAACCCGGTGCCCGACCTGCCCGCGGTGCACTTCGTCCGCGGGGACCTGTCGCACGAGGACGTCATGACGCGGGCGTGCGTCCAGGCGGCCCGGACCGTGGTCATCGACGGCCGGGACGACAACGAGACCCTCGCGGTCGCGGTGGCGGTGCACCACGCCAACCCGCACGTCCACCTCGTCGCCGCCGTCCGCGATCTCGAGCGCGCCGAGAACCTGGGCTACGTGCACGACGACATCCAGGTGGTGCAGTGGCACATGCCGTTCCTCCTCACCGAGGAGGCGACGGATCCGGGCATCGCACAGATCTACGCGGACCTGATGCGCAGCGGGGGTCACGGCAACACGTACTCGGTGGCCGTGCCGCAGGGCTTTCCGCACCCGACCTTCGGCGAGTGCCAGACCTGGTTCGGCCGGTCCTTCCAGGCCACGGTGCTGGCGCTGCGCGGTGCGGACGGGCTCGCAGTCAGCCCGCCCTGGGACACGCCCGTCACGCCGGGCACCACGCTGTACTACGTGGCCGACCGGCGCATCGCCGCCCGGGATCTCACCCAGCGCGCCTAGGAGGGGTGGCCCTCCACGTCGGCCTCGTCGCCCTGCGGCGCCTCGCGGGGCTCGCTCTGCGCCTCCAACGAGGCCTCCACCTCGGCGGGCTCCTGCTCGACGGCGATGTCGCGGGGCTGCGGCGTCTCGGTCATGCCCCCACCTTGGCGCAGGTCACCGCGGGCCGCTCATCCGAGCAGGCCGCGGACGTAGCCGATCTGACCGAGGTGCTGGTAGTCGTCGCCGATCACGCTCACCAGCCGCATGCCCACGGTGACCGGCGGATCCCAGGAGTCGTCGATCACGCGGTCCAGGTCGGCGTCGGTGAGCCCGCGCAGGAACTCCGCCGACTGCGCGTGCACCGCCTCGGCGTACCCGACGAGGAGGTCCACCGCGGGGATGCGCGTGGCCGAGACCTGGTCGGTGTCGAACCGGTAACCGATCTCGTCCGTGCCGAAGGGCAGGTCGAACCGGTCCGCCCAGCCCTGCGCGGTCCACACCTGCTCGCGGCCGGCGATCTCGGCGACGTGGTCGTCCTGCACCCGCAGCAGGTGCCAGGCCAGCCAGCCGATCGGGTTCGCGTCCGGTGCCACCCGGCGGTGCAGGTCCTCGAGGCCGAGGCCGTCGAGGCTGCGCAGGAGGGTCTCGTGAATCTGGTCGTAGGCGTAGCCGTAGACGTCGGAGGTCCGCATGCCGCAGCCCTACCCCGCATCCGCCGGTCCACCCCGGGCGGGTCAGAAGTCGATGAACGCGCCCAGGGCGAGGGCGGCACCGACGAGCAGGATCAGCAGCACGGCCAGCGTGGTGAGCACCGGGACCACGACCCAGCGGCGCTTGAAGCGCCGGCGGCGACGCGGCGGCGGACCGGCGGCGGGGGGCGCCGGTGCCGGTGCCGGTGCGGATGGCGCCTTGCGCTCGCGCCGGCGATCGGCCATGTACTTGACCTGATCCCGGGCGTCCCGGGCCACGGATCCCAGGAGCGTCCGCGAGGCCGACGCCAGCGCGATCAGGTCCGCGGCGTCGATCCGTTCCATCGAGTTCCCGCCGATGCTGCCCCGCGGCGGGGACGGCGGCGGTGCCCACGTGGGGTCCGGGGCCGGAGCCCGGCCCTCGACGACCGCGCGGAGCTCCGCACGGGCGGCGGGCGCGCGAAGGCGCTGTGCCGGGTCCTTGGTGAGCAGCCCGGCGAGCACCGGCCCGAGCGGGCCCGCGCGCTGCACCGGTGCGGGGTCCTCGGAGACGACGCTCATCAGCGTGGCCATCCCCTCGCCGCGGTCGAACGGCGGGCGCCCCTCCACCGCCGCATAGAGGGTCGCGCCGAGGGACCACAGGTCCACGGCCGGGCGAGGCTCCTCGCCCTGGGCCCGCTCCGGCGCCATGTAGGACGGCGAGCCGATGAGGGCGCCCTGGGTCGTGAGGCTGGAGTCCCCGGTGGTCGTGGCGATGCCGAAGTCGGTGAGGCAGCCCGACCCGTCGGCTCCCACGAGCACGTTCGCCGGCTTCACGTCGCGGTGCACGATGCCGAGCTCGTGCGCGGCCTCCAGCGCGTCGAGGACGTCCAGCCCGATCCGCGCGACGGCGGCCGGATCCATCGGGCCGCGCTCCTCGACGATCTCCTGGAGGCTGCGCGCCCGCACGTGCTTCATGACCAGCCAGGGCTTGCCGTCCTCCTCGACGACGTCGTAGACGGTCGTGACGTGCGGGTGCTCCAGGCGGCCGGCGGCGCGGGCCTCGCGCATGGTGCGCTCGCGGAGGAGGGCGCGCTCCTCCGCGGTGACGTGCACCGAGAAGGTGACCTCCTTGACCGCCACCTGGCGCTCGAGGACGAGATCGGTCGCCTGCCAGACGGTGCCCATCCCGCCCTGGCCGAGCATCTCGCCGAGCGCGTAGCGCCCGCCCACGACACGGGCAGAGGTTCCGGGATCAGCGCTCACGGGTGCGTCCGTACCCACGTACCTGACCTGGACGCATCTCCTCTCCCAGGGAACCGGTGCGTGCGTCGACGACGGTGCCGGAGAGAGCCATCGCTCAGGAGACGGGGTCCAGGACCCCGAGCGCCGTCCCGGGCGCGAGGACGGGGAGTTCCGGCACCGGGGGAGTCGGCTCCGCGGGCGGGGGCCCGACCGGCGGAGGGTCGACCAGCGGTGGGTCGACCGGTGCCGGGTCGACCGGCGCTGGGTCGGCCGGCGGCGGCACCGCGGGCGCGGGGGGCAGCTCCGCCGCCCCGGGTGCTGTGGTCGGCTCTTCCGCCGGCTTCTCCTCGCGCGGCGGCGCAGCGGGGGCTGAGGGCTTCGTGGGTGCGGCGCCGGTGCCTCCCGGGACCCGCGGCTGGTCGTCCGGGGCCGGGAGGGGATCGGTCGCTCCGCCGGGCGGCGCTACGGGGGCGACCGGGCCCAACACCGGGCCGGGCACGGGGCCGAGAAGCGCGGTCGGGACCAGCGGCGGAGCCGCCCACTGTTCGGCCTGCGCGCCCATGCCCCGCCATCGGACGGCATCCGAGTTCTGCACCGCGCCGACACCGGCGAGGTACCAGTTCGAGTCCCCGGCCGGCAGGACGCCGATGAGCGGGATCGCCAGAGGGCCCACGCGGATCTGGCCCGGGACGGGCAGGGGCTCGGCGGCGGACGGTCCGACCTCCGCGGCGCGCACGGCCGTCGTCGCGGGGACGCCGGTCGACGCGGGGACGCCGGTCGACGCGACGGCGGAGGCCGTCGCCAGCCCCGCGGCGAGGACGGCCAGCGCACGCACCCGGCGGGAAGCCGTGGCCTCCGGGAGAGGGGGCGCCGCTTCCGCACGGTGGCGGCCCCCTGGCGCCATGCGCCGGCGGTCCGGTCGGGATACCGGCCGGGCGGAGGGGTCCCGGGGGACCGGCGAAGGCCGCCGGGCCGGTCCGTCGGCTCCGGAGTCCCGTGCGCGGACGTCGGAGGGGTCGGCCGGTCCAGCCGCCATCGGCGGTGGGGGTGGGATGGTCATCGTCGTTCCCGCCGGGTCGAGGAGCGGTCCGCGGAGCCGGGCCGGCTGCACGGTAACTGCCGGAGCGGCGGAACGGGAGGTTTCCGAGACGGGTTCGGGCAGTTCCCGAACCGATGCCGGTTCCTAGCGGTCACGGAGCTCCCGGCGGAGGATCTTGCCGGTCACCGTCTTCGGCAGCTCGTCGATCAGCTCGACGATCCGCGGGTACTTGTAGGCCGCCATCCGCTCCTTGCAGTGCGCGACCAGCTCGTCCGGCGTCGTCGTCGATCCGGGCTTCAGGCTGACGAACGCCTTGACCGTCTCGCCGCGCTTCTCGTCGGGCACGCCCACGACCGCCGACTCCCGCACAGCCGGGTGCTCGGCGAGGACGTCCTCGACCTCGCGCGGCCACACCTTGTAGCCCGAGGCGTTGATCATGTCCTTCTTGCGGTCGACGATGAACACCCAGCCGTCGGGGTTCATGAAGCCGACGTCGCCGCTCTTCAGCGCCCCGCCCGGCAGGTTGGCCGCCGTCTCCTGAGGCTTGCCCCAGTAGCCGGCGACGACCTGCGGACCATCGGCGACGATCTCGCCGACCTCGCCCAGGGGCAGGTCGTTCCCGTCGTCGTCCTGGATGCGGACGATCGTGTTCGGTGCCGGGACACCGACCGACAGCGCTCCCGACGTCGGGTCGACCGGTGAGGGCGAGCCGAACGGCGTCACCGTCATCGGCGACGTCGTCTCGGTCAGGCCGTAGGCGTTGTGCACCTGCTTCCCGGTCGCCTCCAGGAACGCCCGCTCCGCGGTCGGGGAGATCGCCGCACCGCCGGAGTAGATCGAGGCGAACGACGCGAAGGAGTCCTTGCTGAAGCCCGGTGCGTTGAGTAGCGCGGTGAAGGCGGTGATCGCGCCGATCGTGAACGTCGGCCGGTGCTCGGCGAGGGCGTCGAGCACCACCTGCGGCTCGAACCGGTAGGCGAGGACCAGCGGCGCCGGCGCGAGCATGCTGACCGCGATGTGGCCGATCAGCCCGGTGATGTGGAAGAGCGGGGCGACGCCGAAGATCGCCCCGCCGTCGGCCCCCGCGTGCACCCAGTCGCGGTAGACCTGCGCGGTGAAGACGACGTTGCGGTGGGTGTTCATCGCGCCCTTGGGCACACCCGTCGTCCCCGAGGTGTAGGTCAGGAACGCGACGTCGTCGGCGGCGAGTTCCACCGGGGGCGGCACGGTGCCCCGGTGCTGGGCGATGAACTCGGAGAGGTCCGTCGTCCCTTCGTGGCGCTGCCGGGTCATCCCGGCGAACAGCCGCTCGTCGTTCCGCGTCTGGAACTCCAGCTCGCTGGTGGTGAGCACCAGTTCGACGTCGGTCTCCGGGACGACGTCCCGAGCGACCGAGTCGTAGAGCGCCTCGAGGGAGACCAGCACCTTCGCGCCGGAGTCCTTCAGCAGGTAGGAGAGCTCCCGGGTCCGGCTCATCGGGTTGATCGACACCATGACGCCGCCGGCCTTCCAGGCGGCGACCATCGCGATGACGAACTGCGGCACGTTCTGCAGGTAGACCGCCAGCCGGTCACCCGGGCCGAACCCGTTCGCGAGCAGCCCGGCCGCGAGGCCGTCGCTGAGCTCGTCGAGCTCGGCCCGGGTGAGGACGCCGTCGAAGTAGCGCAGCGCCACCGCCGCCGGGTCCTTGGCCACCCCGGCGCGGAACATCTCCAGGGCGTTGCCGAACTCGACGTCGTAGTCGGCCTGCTGGTCTCCGTAGAGCGCCAGCCAGGGGCGCTCGTCGTAGGCACTCATGGCGTCACTTGATGACGACGGGGTTGACCGGGGTGCCGGCGGCCTTGGCGACCTTCAGCGGGGCGGCGACGTAGAGGAAGGCGTACTGCTTGTCCTCGGCGCAGTCGGCGGCCAGCTTCTCCACGTCGGCGATCTCGGTGAGGGTGACCCCGAGGTTGCGCATCAGCGCGTTGTGCAGCACCAGGGCGCAGCCGTTGTTCGGGTCGAAGGTGACCTCGTTGGCGATCGTGTCGGTGACCAGGTTGGGGATCTCCATGTCCTGGAACCACTGCACCAGCTCCGGGCTGTAGACCAGGCCCGGCTCGTTGAAGCCCTCGTAGAAGGCGTCGCCCTGCTCGTGGAAGAGCTTCAGGAAGTTCGTGCGGATGATCAGGATGTCGCGCTTCTGGATGGGCGTGCCCTGGGCCTCGGCGCAGGCGACGAGGTCCTCGTGGGTGAAGGTCTCGCCCTTGTCGAGCGTCTCCTTGCCGCGGAAGCGGGCCATGTCCAGCAGCACCGCCCGGCCGACGACGCCGCGCTCGGCGATCGGCTCGGCGCTGGCCTTCTCCAGGCCGCCGACGGTGGTGCGTGCGTCGAAGCCGTTCCAGATCTTGCCGTCGTACCAGAGGTGGCCCAGGGCGTCGTACTGCGTGGAGCCCTGCAGGTAGGCGTCGATCTTGTCGTCGGCGTAGTGCAGGCCGCCGGGGAAGGCAGCGCCCTTGCCGCCCTCGTCCCAGTCGCTCTCGTCGAGCACCTGGGTGCGGACGGCGGGGGTGCGGCCGGGCCACACCGGGTCGCCCTTGGGGTCGCCGATCAGCCGCTGGAGGGTGAAGACCTTGCCCGAGCTGACCAGCTTCACCGCCGCGAGGACCTGCTCGGGGCCGAGGTAGTTCAGCGCGCCGACCTCGTCGTCCGGACCCCACTTGCCCCAGTTGCTCGGCGAGTCCTTGAGCAGGTCGCCGATGTAGGGGGCGGCGGGGGCATCGGTCACGGGGTCCTCCAGGGAGAGCGCGTGGATGAGGTGCTCCGACATCACCACGGCCCCCTTGTGGTGTCAATCACAAGCCGTTCTAAGGTTCTGGGGAGTCCACGACGCCGCTCGCACCGCCCCGGGAGAAGTCCATGACCAGCACCGTCCCCGGCAGTCCGGAGACCGTCTTCACCTACGGCGCACCGCAGCTGAAGTTCGGCAGCGGGGCATCGGACGAGATCGGCTACGACCTCAGCCGGTACGGGGTGAAGCGCGTCCTGGTCATCACCGACCCGGGGGTCGCGGCCACGGGTCACCCGCAGCGCGTGGCCGACCAGATGGCCCAGTTCGGCATCGAGGCCCGGGTGTTCGACGGCGTCCGCGTCGAGCCGACCGATCTCAGCCTGATCGCCGCGATCGACGAGGCGCGCTCGACCGGGCCGTGGGACGCGTTCGTCGCCGTCGGCGGGGGGTCGAGCATCGACACCGCCAAGGCGATCAACCTGCTGACCACCAACCCCGGTGAGCTCATGGACTACGTGAACGTGCCGGTGGGGAAGGGGCAGGCGCCGCCGGAGCCCCTGAAGCCGCTGGTCGCGGTGCCGACGACGACGGGCACCGGCGCGGAGAGCACCACGATCTGCGTGATGGACGTGATCTCGGCGCGGGTGAAGACCGGCATCAGCCACGCTCGCCTGCGGCCCACCCTGGCCGTGATCGACCCGGACCTCACCTTCACCCAGCCCGCCGGGGTCACCGCGGCGTCGGGCATGGACATCCTCTGCCACGCGCTGGAGAGCTACACCGCCCGCTGGTACACGACCTACGACCACCGGACGCCGGAGCAGCGGGTGCCCTACTGCGGCTCGAACCCGATCTCGGACATGTGGTCGGAGAAGGCGCTCACCCTGCTGGCCGGCTCCTTCCGCACCGCCGTCCGCAACGGCGAGGACGCACAGGCGCGGTCGGACATGGCGATCGCGGCGACCTTCGCGGGCATGGGCTTCGGCAACGCCGGCGTGCACATCCCGCACGCCAACGCCTATCCCATCGCCGGGCAGGTGAAGGGCTTCCACCCCAAGGACTACCCGGCCGGCGAGGCGATGGTCCCGCACGGGATGTCGGTGTCGCTGACCGCGCCGGAGGCCTTCCGGTTCACCTTCGACGCGTCCCCGGAGCGGCACGTCCGGGCCGCCGAGCTGCTGGCCCCCGGCGCCGACCGTCCGTCGGACCTGGCCGAGTTCCTGCCCACCGTGCTCGCCGACCTGATGCGCGACATCGACATGCCCAACGGGATCGGCGCCGTCGGCTTCGACGAGGGCGACATCCCCGACCTGGTGGACGGCACGATGAAGCAGCAGCGGCTCCTCGCGACCAGCCCCAAGGCGGTCACCGAGGACGACGCCGCCGGGATCTTCCAGCGCTCGCTCGAGCTGTGGTGAGCCCGCTCAGCTGAACAGCTCGGCCAGCGCGGCGTCGGAGGCGGCGAGGGCGTCGCGGTCGAAGGTGCTGCTGCTGGCGACGAGCTCGGCGGCCCCGGTGCGTTCCATCAGCTCGGCGACCCGGCTCCCCACCCGGTCGGCGGTGCCGGCGATCGCGGCGGCCGCCGTCTGCTCGAGGTACTGCTGCTGGCGCGGGGTCTTCGGCGTCGCCAGGATCTCGGCCACCGGCTGCAGGGACGGGAAGGCGCCCTCGGTGCGCGACCGGGCCATCGCCCACGCCTCCGGCAGGAGCAGGTCCGCCGCCTCGGCCGAGGTGTCGGCGATCAGCACGTCGAGGCTGACCGACACCCGCGGCTCCAGTTGCTGGGACGAGGGGCGGAAGGCGCGGCGGTAACCGGCCAGCGCCTCCAGACCGGGCTCCGGATCGCCGCCGATGCCGAGGATCGGGCCGCCGACGATCACCGGGAGCCCCAGCTCGGCGGCGACCTGCAGCCCGCTGCCGGTGGCGAGCACGTGCAGCGGCACGGGGGCGGCCGGCTGCGGGTGCATCGTGATCTCCGCCGTTCCGGCGAGAAACGCCTCCAGCTCCACGATGTCGGCGGCGAAGTCCCGCTCGGTCTCCCGCAGCGCCCGGCGCACCGGCGGGGTGAACCCGGGGGAGCGGCCCAGTCCGAGGTCGATCCGGCCGGGGGCGAAGGCCGTCAGAGTCGCGAACTGCTCGGCGACGACGAGCGGCTGGTGGTGCGGCAGCATCACGCCGGCCGAGCCGAGCCGGATGGTGGCGGTGCGCCCGGCGATCGCGGCCAGCACGACGGCGGGCGCGGAGCCCGCGACGCCGGGGACCCCGTGGTGCTCGGCGACCCAGAACCGGTCGAAGCCCAGCCGTTCTGCGCGGACGGCGCGCTCGACGGTCCCCGTCAGGGCCGCGCTGTCGGGCTCACCGACCCGCGTGCGCGACCGGTCCAGCAGCGAGAGCCTCGTGATCACGGAACTGCCAGCACGCGGCGGGGCGGGAGGATTCCGTCAGCGGCCGGGGATCACGGTCTTGGTGACCTGGCCGGTCGCGACGAGGACGCCGTCGACGGTCGCCTCGGCCCGCAGGAAGGCGACGGCGCGGCCGCGGCGCAGCACCGTGCCCACGATGTCGACGGTCGCCCCGCTGCTGACCGGCCGGAGCAGGGAGGCGGCGACGTCGTGGGTCACCGCGTGCTCGCCCGGCCCGAGCGTCGGCATCAGGGCGAGGAAGGAGGCGACGTCGAGCAGGGCGTAGACGACGCCGCCGTGCAGCAGCTGGGCCGGGTTCTCCGACGCCGTCCCGACCTGGAAGCGGATGCCGGACGCCGGATCCTGCTCGTCGCGCAGCTCGACCCCGAGGAACCGGTGCAGCGGGATGTCCAGAACGGCTTGGACGCGGGCGTCGACGAGCGGAGCACCAGGCATCGGGTCAGCATCCATCAACAGGCTGGGCGTGCCTCCACAGGGCGTCCCGGAGCGCTGCGCGCGGCGCGGCCGCTCACATAGTCTCCGTCCACGTTCAGGAACTCGGAAGGGAGCGGCGGTGGGCTTGTACGGAGATCCGGCGGCCCTCGACGCGGTGGCGTCGGAGCTGTCGCAGCGCGCTCGCGAGGTGCGGGCGGCCGGCGACGAGCACCGGCGCGAGGGCGCCCGCACCCGCTGGGTGTCCGACGCCGCGTCCGCCTATCGGCAGCAGCAGGCGAAGGACTGCGCCGACGTCGATGCCGCGGCCGAAGCGATGGAACGCGCCGCCGATCTCCTGCGTCAGCACGCCGACGAGGTGCGCGAGCGGCTGGCGGCGATCGCCCGGGCCGAGGAGGCGGTGCGCGCCTGGCTCTCCGAGCAGGCCGCCCGCGGTGGGGAGCTGCTGGACGACGTGGGCGACTTCCTGGGTGATCTCCCCGAGTCCGGTGCCGACGCGTGGCGTGGGCTCTCCAACCAGCTCGGCCGGCTGTTCGGGTGAGCGCGGACCCGCGGCGGCTGACGCTGACCGCAGCCGAGTGGGCGGTGCTGGTCACCGACCGGTTGCCCGATCCGCCGGCGGCGTTCGTCCCGGCGCCGGTGCCCCCCGCCGACCGCGACGGCGCCGTCGCCTCGCTGGTGGCGGCGCGGGTGCTGGTGGTTCCGGCCGGAGGCTCCCCTCGGCCGGTGCCGCCGGTGGCTGCCGACCTCGCCGTGCTGAGCCGCCCGCTGATGACCATCCGGCTCGAGGTGAAGGGCCGGGCGGGGGCGCGGCAGGGCTGGTTCGCGCTCGGCCCCGGCGTCGTCGTGGGGGTGCTCACGCTGCCGGGCGGAGGTGTCGAGCTGTCCCTGGCCCCGGCCGTGCGGCTGGGTACCGAGTTGGCTCGCGCCGTTCCCGATGCCCCGGCGGTGACGGGTCCGTGGCCGACCGAGGAGGAGCCCACCGACGGCGTCCCGGTCTCCGGTGGGGTGCCCCTGTCGCTGCTGGAGGACAAGCCCTCGCCGGAGGCCTCCGAGGAGGAACGCCGGCTGACGCAGGAGCTGGAGCGGCGAACCCGAGGGTCGCTGAGCTGCCTGGTGCTCGGACGGACCGGACCGGACCTGGGCGTGGGGCAGGTGTCGTGGATGGCGACCGATGCCGGCTGGGTGGGGCTGCGTCCCCGCCTCGACGGGTCGCCGCGGCGGATGGTGGACCTGGTGCCGGTGGAGCCGGCCGACCTCGGCACGTGGGTGGCGCCCACGGTGGCCGCCCTGCTGGAGGCCGACGATGACCAGCTCTGAGATCTCCGTCAGTGGCGGCGCGGGCGGGGTGGAGGCCGACCTCGAGGACCTGGCGGCGCTGGGCCGCAACAGCATCGACCTCGCGGAGATGCTGGGGTCGACCAGCCTGACCTGCCACGGGATGCTGGTCGATCCCGACGTCCTGGCCTCGGCGGTGCTGAATCCGGTCGGGGTCGCCCGGTTCGAGGCGGCGCTGCTCGAGGCGCTCGACGGCCCCGGTGGCCTGAGCGCACTCGCGCTCCGGTTCGCCGCCCGTGCGGTCACGCTGCAGGCGGCGGCTCTCGCCTACGAAGCCGCGGACGCGGCGCTGGCCGAGCTGGCCGACACGATGAACTGGGCGATGGGCGCCGTTCCCGGGGCCTTCGTGCCGTCGGTCCTCGCCGAGGTGGCCGGCGAGCTGCTGACCGACCCCGAGGGCGCGATCGACGCGATCGGGGAGCTGATCGAGGACCCCGGGAAGTGGATCACCGAGCACCCGGGCCTGGTCGACTCGGTGGTGAACAAGGCGCCGGGGCTGCTCGGGCCGTTCTCGCTGCTCGGCGGGGGCGACGTCCGTGCAGCTGCCGCACTGCTGGGGAACCTGTGGCCCGACGGCAGACCCGTCGTCACCAGGCGGGGCGACGACCGGCGGCCGGCCGTGACCGAGGCGCCGGAGAACGTGAGCGACCTCCTCGTCGCACTGGACCTGCGCAACACGGAGGCGGCCCAGCGGAACCAGGACCAGATCAGCGTCCGCGTGATCACGCATGCCGACGGCACCAAGGCCTACATCGTCGACATCCCAGGGACGCAGGACTGGAGCCCGCCCGGCTTCTCGCCGAACTCCGAGTCGAACGACCTGGGCACGAACGTCCGAGTGCTCGGTGGCGACGCGACGACGCGTCAGCAGGCCATCGCCATGGCCCTGGCCCAGGCGGGGGCCGGCTCCTCCGACCCGGTCATGCTCGTCGGGCACAGCCAGGGCGGCATGGTGGCCGCGCAGGCTGCACATGACTCGGGGACGGCCGACTTCCCCTACGACGTCCGGAGCGTCGTGACCGCCGGCTCGCCGATCGCCCGGGCGGAGATCCCACCGAGGGTGCAGGTGCTCGCGCTGGAGAACGCCTACGACATCGTTCCGCACCTCGACGGCCGCTCGAACGACGACCCGAACGTCACGACCGTGACGTTCGAGCAGCAGGTGGGCTCGGTCGGTGGCAACCACAACATCGAGAAGGCCTACGGGTACGGTGCCGGGCTGGTGGACCGCAGCGACGACCCGTCAATCGCGGCCTTCCGGGCCGCCTCCTCGCCGTTCTTCGCCGCGCCGGGCGAGAACCCTTCGGTACGGGCGCAGGTCTTCGAACTCGAGCGGAAGTGAGCGGGGTGCGCATGCGCAAGTGGTCGATCCTGCTGGCGCCGGTGGTCGCGCTGGCCCTCGCCGGCTGCAGCGGCGCGGATGCCGAGTCAGGGGAGAAGGTGAACACCGTGGAGGAGAACAACAGCATCGGTGCCGGGATCGCCGAGGAGCTGATGACCAGGGACGGCGTCACCTCCGCCGAGGTGGCCTACGTCGACACCTTCACGGCCCCCAAGAGCACGCTGGTCGACATCGAGGTCGAGCCCGGCGTCGACGTGGAAGCGCTGTACGACGAGGCGGTGCGGCTGGTCTGGCAGAGCGAGATCAACCCGATCTCGCTGATCTACCTCAACGTCTTCAACCCCGACGACCCGCGGTCGGGCATCTCCCGGAACGTCGACGTCGACAAGCCCGGCGTGGTGCCGGACCTCGAGGAGAAGTACGGCCCGCACCCCAACTGAGCACCGTGGCGGATCAGCGGCTGGTGAGGACCACCAGTTGCTGGGTCGCGCGGGTCATGGCGACGTAGCGGTCGACCGCTCCCTCGATGCCCGTGCCGAACTCCTCGGGGTCGACCAGCGCGACCAGGTCGAACTCCAGGCCCTTCGCCAGCGTCGGGGTGAGCGACCGGACCCGCGGGGTCGCCTCGAACGTGGGATCGCCGATCACGCAGGCGACCCCCTCGGCGTGCTCGGCGAGCCAGGTCTCGACGATCGCGCCGAGCTCCGACGTCGACCCGTGGACGACGGGGACGCCGCTGCTGCGGATCGAGGTCGGCACGTTGGCGTCGGGGAGCGCTGCCCGGATGACCGGCTCGGCCTCGGCCATGACCTCGGCGGGCGTCCGGTAGTTGACGCTCAGCGAGGCCAGCTCGACCTGCCGGACCCCGACGCGCTGCAACCGCTCCTCCCACGACTCCGTGAAGCCGTGCCGGGCCTGAGCGCGGTCGCCGACGATGGTGAAGCTGCCGGACGGGCAGCGGAGCAGCAGCATCTGCCACTCGGCGTCGGTCAGCTCTTGAGCCTCGTCCACGACGACGTGGGCGAACGGGCCGGCGAGCGAGTCGGGGTCCACGGCGGGCGCGGCGGCCTCGTCCACCAGGGCGTCGCGGAGGTCGCCGTGGCGCAGCGTCGTCATCAGCAGCAGCTCGGAGTCGTCGGTCGCGATCAGCTCGTCGATGACGGCGGTCATGCGCTCGCGCTCGGCCGCGACGACGGCGTCCTGCCGACGCTTGCGGGACGAGGCCTCGGGATCACCGAGCCGCTGACGCGCGGCGTCGAGCAGCGGCAGGTCGGACACCGTCCAGGCGTGCGGGTCCGGACGCTGCAGCGCGCGCACCTCGTCGGGGGAGAGGCCCGGGGCGCACTTCCGCAGGTAGGCGGGGACCGACCAGAGGTCGCCGACGAGGTCGGTCGCGACGAGCACCGGCCAGGCCCGGCTGAAGGTGGCCCGCAGCTCGCGGTCCTGCAGCAGCGCCTTGCGGAGCTGGTCCTCGTCGACCTCGTCGTCGTGCTTGTCCGCGACGATCGTGAGCAGCTCCTCCCAGACCTCCTCGCGCCCCTCGTTGTGCGGCGTCCCGGGCTCGGCCGCCTCGAACGCCTCGGCCCAGTCACGGGCGGTCAGCCGGACCTCGTCCCACGGCGTCGTGACCGTGAGCGCCGTCGTCGGCGGCTCCTCGTAGAACCGGACGGCGGTCTCGACCGCCTCCACCAGGGCGACCGACGACTTGAGGCGGGCCACCTCCGGGTCGGTCTCCGCTCGTGCGGCGGCACCCTCGGGCACGAGGTCGCGCAGGGTGCAGGTCCGCACACCCTCCTCGCCGAGGCTGGGCAGCACGTCGGAGACGTAGGCCAGGTAGGGCTCGTGCGGTCCGACGAACAGGACACCCCCGCGGCGGTGGCCCAGGCGCGGGTCGGAGTAGAGGAGGTAGGCGGTGCGGTGCAGGGCGACGACGGTCTTGCCGGTGCCCGGCCCGCCGTCGACGACGAGAGCGCCCTGGGAGCCGGCGCGGACGATGGCGTCCTGGTCGGCCTGGATGGTGCCGAGGACGTCGCGCATGCGTGCCGTCCGGTTGGTGCCGAGGCTGGCGATGAAGGCGGACTGGTCGTCCAGGGCCGCGTGCCCCTCGAAACCGGCGATTCCCCTGAACTCGTCGAGGGCGAAGACCTCGTCCCAGTAGTCGGTGATCCGGTCGCGGGTCCAGCGGTACCGGCGGCGGCTGGCCAGGCCCATGGGGTTGCCGTGGGTGGCGCCGAAGAACGGCTCGGCCGCGGGGGAGCGCCAGTCCAGGAGCAGTCGGCGGCCGGTGCTGTCGGTGAGGCCGAGCCGGCCGATGTACACGGGTTCGGAACCGTCCGCGGCCACGATGCGGCCGAGACAGAGGTCCAGGCCGAAGCGGCGCAGCGCGCGCAGCCGTGAGCTCAGCCGGTGCACCTCCAGGTCGCGGTCCAGCGCCTCCTGCCCGATGCCGCCCGGCGACCTGCGCTCGGCGTCGAGGCGCGCGGAAAGCTCGGCGATCTGCTGCTCGAGGGTCTCGGCGATGGCGGCGAAGTGCTTCTCGTCCTCGGCGATCAGGGTGGGATCGGCCTTGGCGACGAGGTTCTCGGGAAGGGCGAACGCGGTGCTGGTCAGGGGTCGTGCTCCGATCCGGTTCGTGCCGTTGGGTGGCGGTGCCGGGCGAGTCTCCGGCACCCCTGGGGTCTTGCCGCAAGCCCCCAGGGGCGCTATACGTTGAAGTGGCAGCAGGAGCCGGGCGAGCCGCCGCTCGGCCGAGGGGACACCGGCCAGGCCGGCGAACCGCCGACTCCGGGCGGGGAGAAGCCGCGACAGCTGGGTCGGAACCGCAGGTCTACGTCTCGTGCCCATGGGGGCGGGTCCGTCGGACTTCGCCGGGAGCTGGCCGGCGGATCGGCTGAGGCGCCCGCTCTGGCGCGCCCATCAACAACCGCCAGCCGTCAACGGTGCAGCGCTGGCCGAAGCAGCTACGTTCGGCCACATGACGCGTCCCGAGCCCCTGCCGGACACCTGGTTCAGCCGCGACTTCCTGATCCTTCGCGAGGTCGCCCGCCGCGTTGAGGCGGGCGAGTCCCTCCAGGCCACCGACGTCGCCCAGGCCCTCGACATGGATCCGCGCGTCGTCGGCAAAGCCGGATTCCGACTGAAGGAGGACGGGTTCCTCAAGGGGGGCGAGGCAATGGGGCGCGGTGTCATCCGCTTCATCGACGTCACTGCCCAGGGCCGTCGAGAGGTCGGCCAGTGGCCATCCGCCGATGTCGCGGCAGACCGCCTCATGGCCGCCCTTGAGCAGGCCATCGTGAATGCGCCCGACGAGGAACAGAGGACCCGACTGCAGAAGGTCCGCGACGGCCTCACCAAGGCTGGCCGCGACGTCATCGTTGGGATCGCCACTGGCGTCGCTACCGGCCAGCTTGGCGGCTGACAGAACTGTCGGTGGCCCGTCGTACCTTCCCCGCCATGGAGCAGTGGGAACATCTCATGGTCAAGGTCATCAGCAAGACATCCGAGGGGCACCCCGAGGTCAGCACGGTCGGACCAGACGGCGAGCTCCGCCTCGTCGACAACCAGAACGGCACCATCAACAGGACGATGGGTCTGCTCGCGGAACTCGGAGCAGAGGGTTGGCAGATGATCAGCACCGAGTCCTTCGACAAGGTCCGGCTGTTCTGGATGAAGCGACCCAAGCCGCAGGACAGAGGCGGCTGGGCCGTCACCGCCTGACCGACGGACTCTCACGCCCCTCCCCGTACACGGTCGGCCGGCACCCGGCGCAGCAGCGCCCGGTGACAAGCAGCGTCGACCCGGCATGGAACGCGAACTGCTCGAGCTCGGCCGGCTCTCGGCACACATCGCACCGGCCCTTGTCCAGCGACCCCGCCAAGGCCTTACCTGTCTTCACCGAGCACCCCTGGCACTCCATCCGGCCCACATGCGCCGCCACGAACACCACCTGAGCACCCTCGCGAGGGCTGTGCGCACACCGGTTGTGCCGCGCCTGCCTCACCAGCCGTAGCAGCCACCCAGACGGGCGCTGCGAGTAGTAGTCCACCCCGCGCGGCCCGGCCAGCTCCGCGAACAGTGCGGCAGCGTGCTCATGCGCAGCCGCCGCCTGGTCCACGAGGAAGACCCGGCGCAGGGCATCAAGGTCAAGCACTTGCGGCCTTCGCACGTAGAGCAAATTCGGCCATGTGGAGGGAGACTCGCGCAATGCCGCAGATCGAGATCCAGACCACCGCCGGCGAGACGCTTCACATCACCGGCAGCGATGAGCAGGCAGAGGGGACCACCACGTGGTTCGACGAGGGTGAGGCTGACGACGTCATGAATGTCCACGACCCGCGACTCGGCACCGTCTGGATCCAAAAGCGCCACGTCGTCCGCATCACGGTCAACTGACGGCGGGCGTAGCTGTAGGTCACTGCCGCACCTCCGGCCAGACGAACACCCGCAGGCAGCGCACGACCTGCGCCGGCGCCGTCGACTCACCGCGGGCGATGCGCGCCAGCAGGCCCCGCACCTCCGTCTGCGGGAGAACGAAACCCCTGGTCAGGTCCGGTGGGGCGGGTGGGGCTCGAACCCACGACCCAGGGATTATGAGTCCCATGCTCTGACCAGCTGAGCTACCGCCCCGTTGCGGACAGCCTGCCAGAGCGTCGCGGATCACATCCGCTGCCCACGCGCTGGTCACTGCGGCGAGTCCACGGGGCGACGTCCCCAGCTCCGTTACATCCCTGTGACAATTCGGCCGCGCGCCCGTACGGTCGTCCGCGGTCCACCGAGCACCGTCCTCGACACCCGAGGACCTCGGCCGGACCCCGCCGAACTCGCCGGCCTGATGGCCGGCGGGACCGGGGACCCACCGCAGTTCTGGGGTGAGTCCTGCCCGCGTACGGGGACGTGGGGGTTTCGTGGGTGCCTAACCCCACCGTCAGCTAACTCGGTAGGCGGTCGTGAGGAACGGAGAAGTGTCGCGTTGGCGACCCTGCACCACCACCAGCACGTTCGAGCCCGCATCTTCCGACGCTCCGCCGTCGTCACCGCGCTGATCGCCGCATCACTGCTCACCACCCCGACGCCGACCGCCTCGGCGGCCCCTGACGACGTCGCCAGGCAGGTCGCGGACATCGAGCAGAAGGTCCGCGCCGCGGAGGAGAACCTGCAGCGGATGACCATCGAGGCGGAGGCCGCCGCCGGCGCCGTGCTCGAGGCGCAGGCGCAGCTGGCCGACGCACAGCAGCAGGCCGACGAGAAGGCCGCCGAGCTCGCCGCCGTCCGCGAGGACGTGGACCGGACCGAGGACGACGTCGCCACCATCGGCCGGCAGGCCTTCATGGGCGCGGACGAGACGCGCAGCTCCATGCAGATGGTCCTGCACGCCGACGGCCCAGCCGAACTGCTCCAGCAGGCGGCCACCCTCGACCACCTGGGGGAGGAGCGCGCCGAGGTGCTCGAGGACCTGGAGCGCGACGAGGCCCGCGAGGAGCGGCTCGACGAGGAGGCCCGCACCGCCGTCGCCGAGCGCGACGCCGCGACCCGCGCCGCCACCGACGCCCAGTCCGCCGTCGACGCGCAGGTGGCCACCGCACAGGCCGTCTTCGACGCCCTCTCCGCGGAGAAGGCCACGCTGGACCGGCAGCTGCGCGACGCCGAGATCCGCCTGCTCCAGCAGCGCGGCAACGCCGACGCCGAGGCTGCCTGGGCGGACCAGCAGGCCGCGAAGCAGGCGGTCGGTGCGCTCCGCGTCGCCGGCGGCGCCGTCGCGCCGACGAACGGACGGGTCACCTCCTGCTACGGCAGCCGCTGGGGAACCCTGCACGCCGGGCTGGACATCGCCGCGCCCATCGGCACGCCGGTGTACTCGCCGGAGCCCGGCGTCGTGCTCCAGGCCGGGCCCGCGAGCGGCTTCGGGCTGGCCGTCGCCGTCCAGCACTCCGACGGCGCCATCACCCTCTACGGCCACGTCAACCAGTTCTTCGTCCGCCCCGGGCAGGTCGTCCAGGGCGGCGAGCAGATCGCCGAGGTCGGCAACCGTGGGCAGTCGACCGGTCCGCACCTGCACTTCGAGGTGCACCGGGGCGGTCTCTACGCCAACCGCTCCAACCCGGTGCCGTGGTTGGAGCAGCGCGGGATCTCTCTCGGGGGTGGCTGCGGCTGACGCCGTGAGGCCGTGACGGAGGATGGTCGCGTGCGCACGGGGGAGGGCATCTGGCTGCGCGCCGGTGTCCTCGGCGTGCTCGTCGTCGCCGGCGTCGTCGCGGCACTGGTCATCGACCTGCCCGGCGCCGGCCAGGTGCGGTCCTGGCTGGACGACGGCGGGGCGCTCGCCTGGGCGCTGCTGATCGTCGGGGTGGCCCTCGTCCTGTGCGCCCCGGTGCCGCGGTCACTGGTCTCCGTGCTCGCCGGTGCGGTGCTCGGCTTCGGCGCGGGCCTGGCGCTCGCCCTGATCGGCGGGATGCTGGGCGGGCTCGTCGCCTTCGGCCTCAGCAGGGCGCTCGGGCGCCCCGCCGTGACGCGCCTGGCGGGCCCCCGGCTGCACCATGCCGACGAGGTCTTCAGCGGACGCGGGTTCGTGTCGGTGCTGACCGCTCGGCTGATCCCCGTCGTGCCGTTCGTGGTGGTGAGCTACGGCGCGGGCCTCAGCGGCATCCGGCTCGGCCCCTACGTCGCCGCCACCGCGGTGGGGCTGGTGCCGAGCACCCTCGTGCAGGTCGGCATCGGTGCCTCCACCGAGTTCGTGGTCGAGCACGTGTCGACGCTGACGCTGGTGCCGGCCGCCGCGGTCGCCGTCGTCCTGCTCGGTGCGGGCATCTGGTGGTTCCGGCGCCGCGCGCGCCGTGCGGGGGAGCAGCCTCGCCCGGTCTGAGCGGTCAGCCCTTGCCGAAGAGCCGGCCGAGCATGCCACCGGCCCCGCCCATGGTGCGCGCGGCCAGCTGGAGGATCGGCCCGCCAGGGATGCCTGGCACCTTCTGCACGATCGGCGCCAGCTGCAGCAGCCCGCCGACGTCGTGGACCTTGAGCTTGCGCCGGGCGACCGCCGGCACCGGGTTGACCCGGCCGGACGCCGCCTCGAGCAGGAGGTCGGCGGCCCCCTCCACGGCGGGCCCGTCGATCGTCCCCGCGGGGACCTGCCGGACCGTCCACCCGTCGCCGTCAGCCGTGAAGCCCCAGCCGCCGTCCGGCGTGGCGAGGGTGACCCGGCCGCTGATGCCGGTGTCGGCGGCCAGCGCACCGGTGACGTCGGTGAGCGCCGCGATCCCCGCCTGCAGCACCTCCGCCGGCGGCGGCTCGGCACCGCAGGAGACCAGGTCCAGCCAGTGCACGGCGAGCTCGTACGCCTGCCCGAGGACGACGCTCAGCAGCGGGATGCGCCCGACGACCGAGACCGCCGGCGCGGTGTCCAGCTCCACAGGCTCGTCCGTCAGGTAGCGGGCCGTGGCGTCGCGGTTCCGGCGCAGCGCGTCCAGCAGCTCGTCGCGGGAGGCCGTGCGGTGCGCCGCGGTGACGCGGGCGTTGACGGCGTCGGGGTCCGGAGGGGTGCCGGCCTCGCCGGAGCGCGCCGAGGCGATCAGGTCGCGCAGCGCCTGGTGGTCGTCCCAGGCTCCGAGGTGCACGCAGATCTCGTGCGCCCGCCAGCCGGGGAGTCGGGAGTCGCGCCCGAGGTCCAGCGTCTCGGCCTGGGCGATGAAACCGTCCCATGCGCCCAGCACCAGCCGGGAGATCTCGTCCCGGCCCGCATCGGCCATTCCCTGGTGTCGTCCCACGTCAGCGCCCTACCCGCGGTCTGCGCCGGACAGGCATGGAGTTGCTGATCGCACATCCACCCGACGGTGGCAACGTCCGTCTCACCCCCACGGGGGAGGGCGCGTCAAGCACCGGGGCCGGCAGGCCGATCGCCCATTCGTGAGACAGCCCCTCGTGCGAGACCGCCGAGCGAGTCCGCCGACCACGTCCGGCGCACTCGCCGGCGGCCGGCTGCGCACAGCGCTCCGCGCGGTGCTGACGGGCCTCTTCCGGCCGCTGGCCACCGACGAGGACCGGGCCGCGTACTGGGAGCGGCACGTCCGGCTCGGCATCGTCATCAGCGAGATCTCCGCGATCGCCGTCGTGGGCTATGCCCTCGTCACCGACGGCGAGGGGCGCAACCACGGCGCCCTGATGGTGCTGGCGGCGGCTGTCGTGGTCGGTGTGCCCCTGCTCCTGGCGCTGCCGCTGCGGGCGATGATGTACGACTGGCGGGGACCGGGGCTGTTCTACGCGTGGACACTCGCGACGGGGGCGGTGGTGATCACCGTGACCCGCTTCGACGGCGGCGCGAACAGCCCGCTGGACGCCTTGCTCTTCCTGACGCTCACCTTCACCGCCATCGCCTACACACCGCAGGGCGTGGTCGTGATGGGCGCGCTCATCACCACCGGCTACCTGGTCTTCCTGGAGCTGCCCGACATCAGCCGCTCCGGCGGCTTCTTCCTCACCTGCCTGGCCATCTTCACCATCATCAGCGCCATGGGCTCGGCCAATTCGTGGGCCGCCTACGACCGGCAGGTGCTGCTCATCCGCACGCAGGAGATGCTCGCCTCCACCGACCCCCTCACCGGCATCCCCAACCGGCGCCGCTTCCTGGAGCGGGTCTCCGCCGCCGTGGCGGACTCGGCGTGGGGACACCCCGCCGTCGTCCTCCTGGTCGACCTGGACGGCTTCAAGGCCGTCAACGACGCCGACGGCCACGCCGCCGGCGACGCGCTCCTGATCGCCGTGGGCTCGGCCCTCGGAGGTGTGGTCCGGGAGACCGACACCGTGGCCCGGCTCGGCGGGGACGAGTTCGGCGTG
This sequence comes from Blastococcus sp. LR1, assembly GCF_020166105.1. GTDB lineage: Bacteria > Actinomycetota > Actinomycetes > Mycobacteriales > Geodermatophilaceae > Blastococcus. The sequence continues at coordinate 451,017 of NZ_JAIUJY010000001.1, read as the reverse complement.
CTGGCCGACGTCACGGCCGGCTCGTCCGCCGAGCTGCTGGCCGAGCGGCTGCGGGAGGCCGTGGCCGCCGCCGGCGCCCGGTACGGCGTGACGGCGAGCGTCGGCGTGGCCGAGATCCAGGTGGGCGACGACGTCGAGGACCTCATGCACCGCGCCGACGTGGCAATGTACCAGGCGAAGACCAGCGGCGGCGACCGGATCCGCGTACTCGGCACCTGACCGCTCGCGCTGAGACGGCGCGTGCTCCTCAGAACACGCACAGTGACCAGTGCTGTGCCCCGTCTGCAGGTCGAGAGGGGTCGACGCCCGAGAGGGCTGCGACGGTCGTTCACGCAGAGTGATCTCGGTCATGCTCCGGCGCGTGCAGCTCTCGCTGCGGCCCGGCAGTCGGGGTGAAGACGCGCGGGGCGGGCAGTCGAACTCCTACCGATCGGTAGACGGACTGCACTGAACCGTGCTAGGGGCCGTTGACCAGCGCCAAGAGGCGTCGATGAAGATCATCGAACACTTTCGTCCCAGGAGTCGCACTCGGGCTGGCGCGATGGGGTGACCATCGTGCAAACTTGTCGCGGGAGCCCTGCTCCGCCACTGCCGAACACAGCCAGTCACCGAATCGATGGGTCCGTAGGGGAAGACGAGACCGATCGAGTCGATGGAGGTGCCCCGTGCAGCGACGGTCAACCCAGGGTGTCGTCTTCGTGCACGCGTGCCCGAAGGCGCTCTGCCAGCATGTCGAGTGGGCGCTTGAGCGCGTAGTCGGCGCGCCGGTCTCCTTGTCGTGGGCTGAGCAGCCCGCGGCGCACGGTTCCTACCGTGCTGAAGTGGCGTGGACGGGTTCGCCCGGTACCGGCGCCAAGCTGGTCGCTGCCCTGCGGCAGTGGCCGATGCTGCGCTTCGAGGTGACCGAGGAAGCCAGCCACGGCAACGACGGCGAGCGCATGTCGTACGTGCCCGGCAAGGGCGTGTTCCGTGCGCCCACGAGCGCCAACGGTGACCTCGTCGTCTCCGAGCAGCAGCTCCGCCACCTCGCCGCGACGGCCGGGTCCATCGAGGCCTTCCGGCACGGTGTGGACGAGCTGCTCGGTGCCGCGTGGGACGCCGACCTCGAGGTCTACCGGCACGCCGGCGACGGCAGCCCCGTCACCTGGCTGCACCAGGTCGTCTAGCCACTGGCCTGCCGGAAGGCAGGTCACGATCGGGGCACGACACTCCCGCGTTCAGCGAGGAGTCGTCGTAGCCTGGACCGGGCCGTCCAGGCGCCGTCGGGGAAGCGGCGCCAGGACGGCCTTTCCACGTCCAGGGCACGTCCTGGCTCAGCACTGAGCGTCCTGGCTCACCGTCGACCGTGAGCCAGGACGCCTGATGATCAGCTCAGCTGATCATCAGGGACGTCACAGCGGGATGTTGCCGTGCGCCCCGCGGCCCAGGGGGGCCTCGGCGAGCGCCTGGATCAGCCGCCGCCGGGTGTGCGCCGGCTCCACGACCTCGTCCACGACGCCGATCTGCAGCGCGCGGTTGACGCCGCCGGCGATCCGCTCGTGCTCCGCGGCCAGCTGCGCGTGCAGCGCCTCGCGCTCCCCGGGAGGAGCGGCGGCGAGCTTCTTGCGGTGCAGGATGCCCACGGCCGCCTTGGCGCCCATGACGGCGACCTCGGCGCCCGGCCAGGCGAACACCTTCGTCGCGCCGAGCGAGCGGGCGTTCATCGCGATGTAGGCGCCGCCGTAGGACTTCCGGGTCACCAGCGTCACCCGGGGGACCACCGCCTCCGCGAACGCATGCAGCAGCTTCGCCCCGCGGCGCACGACGCCGTCCCACTCCTGGCCGACGCCGGGCAGGTAACCGGGCACGTCGACCAGCACGACCAGGGGGACGCCGAACGCGTCGCACATCCGCACGAACCGGGCCGCCTTCTCCGCCGACGCGGAGTCCAGGCAGCCGCCGAGCCGCAGCGGGTTGTTGGCGATCACCCCGACGGTGCGGCCGGCCAGCCGCCCCAGGGTGGTGACGACGTTCGGCGCGAACCGCGGGTGCAGCTCCAGGCCGGGCGCGTCGAGCACCGAGGAGATCAGCGGCTTCACGTCGTAGGCGCGTTGCCGCTGCTCGGGGAGGAGGGCGCCGAGGTCCACGTCGGCCTCGGCGGCGTCGGGGGTGAAGGTGCCCTGCGCGGCCAGCAGGTCGACGGCCATCCGGGCGGTCTCGAGGGCGGCAGGCTCGGAGTCGGTGACCACGTGGACGACGCCGGAGCGTCGGCCGTGGGTGTCCGGCCCGCCGAGCTGCTCCTGGTCGACGACCTCGCCGGTCACCGAGCGGACGACGTCGGGCCCGGTGACGAAGACGCGGCCCGCCGGGCCCATGATCACCAGGTCGGTGAGCGCGGGGCCGTAGGCGGCGCCGCCGGCGGCCGCGCCGAGCACGACGGAGATCTGCGGGATCCGGCCCGAGGCCCGCACCATCGCCGCGAACACCTCGCCGACCGCGTGCAGGGCGGTGACGCCCTCGGCCAGCCGGGCGCCGCCGGAGTGCCAGATGCCGACCGACGGCACCCGCTCCCGCAGCGCGGCGTCGATCGCGTCGACGATGTGCCGGCAGCCGTCCACGCCCATGGCGCCGCCCATGACGGTGGCATCGGTGCAGAAGGCGACCACGGGGCTGCCGTCCACCGTGCCGCGGGCCGCCATCACCCCGGAGGTGTCCCGGGCGGCCAGCGGCTGCATCGAGCCCGGGTCGAGGAAGCGCTGGAGGCGGTCCTCGGGGTCCCGCGGGTCGGGGGCGGTCAGGGTCGGTGCGGCCGGGGCAGCGGTCACGGCGTCTCCTCGGGAGGTCGGGGGCCGGGCGGCCGCACTCAGGGGGTGGTGAAGACCAGGGCGATGTTGTGACCGCCGAAGCCGAACGAGTCGTTGACCGCGGCCCGCAGGTCGGCCTTGCGCGGCTGGTCGCGGACGATGTCGAGCGCCTGGACGGCGGCGTCGTCGTCGGGGTCCTCGAGGTTCGCGGTGGCGGGCACGATCTGCTCGCGCAGGGCGAGGATCGCGAACACCGACTCCAGGGCGCCGGCGGCGCCGAGGAGGTGGCCGGTCTGGCTCTTCGTGGCGCTGACCAGCACGTGCTCGCCCAGGGAGTTCCGGATGGCCGAGGCCTCCGCGGTGTCGCCGACCGGGGTGGAGGTGGCGTGCGCGTTGACGTGGCCGATGTCGGCCGGGGTCAGGCCGGCGTCGCGGAGCGCGGCCCTGATCGCGCGGCCGGCGCCCTCGCCCTCGGGGTGCGGGGCGACCAGGTCGTAGCCGTCGGCGGTGGCGCCGGCGCCGGCCAGCCGGGCGTGCACGCGGGCGCCCCGGGCGGCAGCCGAGTCGGCCCGCTCGAGCACCAGCGCGGCCGCGCCCTCGCCGAGGACGAAGCCGTCGCGGCCCTTGTCGAACGGGCGGGAGGCGCGCTCGGGCTCGTCGTTGCGGGTGGACATCGCACGCATCGCGGCGAAGCCGGCCATCGGCAGCGGGTGCACGCAGGCCTCCGCGCCACCGACGAGGACGATGTCGGCGCGGTCCAGACGCAGCAGGTCCAGGCCCCAGCGGATCGCCTCGGCGCCCGAGGCGCAGGCGCTGACCGGGGCGTGCACGCCGCCCTTGGCGCCGATGGCCAGGCCGACGGCGGCGGCCGGCCCGTTGGGCATGAGCATCGGGATGGTGAAGGGGGAGACCCGCTTGGGGCCCTTCGCCTCGAGCGCGTCGTCCTGGTCGAGCAGGGTGACCGCACCCCCGATCCCGGTGCCGAACACCACGGCGATCCGCTCGGGGTCGACGCCCGCGGTGGCGGCGCCGGACTCCGCCCAGGCCTGCTCGGCGGCGATGACCGCGACCTGCTGGCTGCGGTCCAGCCGCCGGGCGCGGACCCTGTCGATCTGCTCGCTTGGCTCGGCGGACAGCCGCGCGACGAGCTGGGCCGGGAACTCCTTGACCCACTCGTCGGTGATGCGGCTGACGCCGGACCGGCCGGCCAGCAGCGCCTGCCAGGTGGAGTCGACGTCGGCACCCAGCGGGGTGGTCGCCCCGAGGCCGGTGACGACGACGTCTGCGGTGCTGCTCATGGAACTTCCTCCTGGAAAACGCTGCTGGCCAGGTGACGGCCTGGAACCGGCCTCCCTGCAGGGCCCCACGCCGAGCGGAGCGAGGCGAGGGGGGCAGGGGGGTCCTTCTGCTACTGGTTGCTCTCGATGAAGCTGATCGCGTCGCCGACGGTCTTGATGTTCGCCAGCTGGTCATCGGGGATGGCGACGCCGAACTTGTCCTCGACGGCGGTGGCGATCTCGACCATCGACAGCGAGTCGACGTCGAGGTCGTCGGTGAACGACTTCTCCGGAGTGGCGTCGGCGGGGGCAACCCCGGCCACCTCCTCCAGGATCTCGCCGAGCCCGGCCTGGATCTCCTGGGTGCTGGCCAACGTGGGGTCCTCTCTCTCGGATGGGACGGCGGCCCCGGGCGGGGACGTCGTCGTCGTCCGGGACACGGTGTCCCGGGGGTCTGTGGTGGTCACGGGAGGACGACGACCTGCCCCGCGAAGGTCAGGCCGGCCCCGTAGCCGAGGAGCAGGGCGACGTCGCCGCTCCTGGCCTCGCCGCTCTCCAGCAGCGCCGACAGCGCGAGGGGCACCGACGCCGACGACGTGTTGCCCGAGCGGACGATGTCGCGGGCGATGACGGTGCGCTCCGGCAGCTTCAGCCGCTTGGCCATGAGCTCGATGATCCGCAGGTTCGCCTGGTGCGGGGCGAACACGTCGATGTCCTCGGGCCCGACGCCGGCCCGGCGCATCGCCTCGACCAGCGTGTCGGTGAGCTTGGTGGTGGCCCAGCGGTAGACCGCCTGGCCCGCCATGCTCATGCCGGTCTCGTTCTCGGGGATCGCGATGGCCTCGTGCAGGTCGCCGTCGCTGCCCCAGACCGCCGGCCCGATGGCCGGCTCGTCGGAGGCGCTGACGACCGCGGCGCCGGCGCCGTCGGCGAAGATCACCGCCGTCGCCCGGTCCTCGAGGTTCGTGTAGTCGGTGAGCCGCTCGCCGCCGATGACCAGCGCGTTGCGCGCCGTTCCGCTACGAATGGCGTCGGCCGCCGCGCTCAGCGCGTAGCACCAGCCGGCACAGCCGGCGTTGACGTCGAAGGCGCCGGGGCGGGGCACCCCGAGCTGGTGGGCGATCCGCGGAGCCAGGCCGGGGATCGCCTTGGGCGGGCTGGTCGTGGCCAGCAGCACCAGGTCGATGTCGCCGGCGTCGAGGCCGCTGGCGGCGATCGCCTTGCCGCCGGCGGCGACCGACATCTCCACCAGCGTCTCGTCGGGCTCGGCCCAGCGCCGCTCGGCGATGCCGACCCGGCTCTGGACCCACTCGTCGTTGGTGTCCATCCGCTTCGCGAGGTCGTCGTTGGTCACCCGGGTGCGGGGCCGGTAGCTGCCGAAGCCGAGGATCCGGGCGCCGGGCGCGCCGGTGGGGAGCTGGAGTCGGGTCACGCGGACACCTCCGGGTAGAGCCGGGCGATCGGGTCGCCGGCGTCGACGAGGTCGCCGTCGTGCACCAGCCACTCGGCGAGCACGCCGTCGTAGCCGGCGGAGACGTTGACCTCCTCCCGCCGGCCGCGGATGCAGCCGAGCGGGGAGCCGGCGGGCACGTGCGTGCCCTCGGCGATCTCGGCCGGGCTCACCGTCCCGCGGGCGGGAGCGACGACCATGCGCCAGTCGGGGAAGTGCTCCGCCTCGGCCCGGCCGCGTTCGGCGGCGATGAGCGCGCGGGCGCGGTCGAGGTCGTCGGGGCTGCTGACGGCGAGGAGCTCGATGCCCGCGCCCTTCCACTCCCGCTTCGCCAGCCCGACCAGCGCGCCGGCCGGCGGGAGCTCGAGGACGGCGGTGACGCCGAGGTCGCGCATCGTGGCCAGGCAGGAGTCGAACCGGACCGGGCTGGTCACCTGGCTGACCAGGCGGGAGAGCGCCTCGGCCCCGGAGGAGACGGCGGCCCCGTCGGCGTTGGACAGCAGCAGGCGGCTGGGATCGGCCGGGCGCAGACCTTCGACGAGGCCGTCGAGCTCGTCGCGGGCGGGCGCCATGTACGAGGTGTGGAACGCGCCGGCGACCGACAGCGGCATGACCCGCGCCTTGGCCGGCGGCTCGGCCTTGAGCGCGGCCAGCCCGTCGAGCGGCCCGGCGACGACGACCTGGCCGCCGCCGTTGTAGTTGGCGGCCGAGAGCCCGTGCTTCTCCAGCGCGGCCTGCAACTCGTCCGGGTCGCCGCCCAGGACGGCGGACATGCCGGTCGGGGTCTGCGCGCACGCGGCGGCCATGGCCCGCCCGCGCACGGCGGTGAGCGCGATGGCGGCCTCGACCGAGAGCACCCCGGCCAGCGCCGCAGCGGTGAGCTCGCCGACGCTGTGCCCGGCGATGACGACGTCGCGGCCGGTCTGCGGCGAGTGGACGACCGGGCCGGGGAGTCCCCCCAGCTCGCGGGCCACGAAGAGGCTCATCGCGACCACGAGGGGCTGGGTGACGGCGGTGTCCTTGATCGCCTCCGCATCTCCCGTGGTGCCGAGGGTGAGCAGGTCGGCACCGGCGATGGCCCCGGCCCAGCGGAAGAACGGCTCCGCGCCGGGGAGGTCGAGCCAGTCGGTCAGCATCCCGGGCTTCTGGGCACCCTGACCGGGAGCGAGGACGGCGAGCACCTGTTCACCGTGCCAGTGATCGGGCTCCCGCGCGGTGGGCTGCGATACGAAAGCCCACCGGTGATCTTTGTGGGAACCCTCCAACACACGCAGCCAAACATCGACGGAACGGCCGCGTTCCTGGTGGGATCCGCACGGATGGCGTCAATGCCAGAGGGAGCGGTCCTCGTCCAGCGCGGCCAGCGCCAGGGCCACCTGGAGGGTCCAGCTGCCGCGTGGGTCGGTGGCCGACAGCCCGGTGATCTCGGCGGCCCGCTTCAGCCGGTACCGCACGGTGTTGGGGTGCACGAAGATCGCCCGCGCGCTCGCCTCGAGGTTGCCGCCGCTGGTGAGCACCGCCCGCACCGTCTCCAGGACGCCACCCCCGGCGGCCCGCAGCGGCGCCGCGATCCGCTCCTGCAGCGCCGCCCGCGCCAGCGGATCGCCGTCCAGCGCCCGTTCGGCCAGCAGTGCGTCGGCGGGGACCGGGCGCGGCGCCTCGGGCCAGGCCCGGGCGGCGCGCAGGCCGGCGAGCGCGGCGCTCGCGGAGACGGCCGCGCGGCTCAGGCCCTCGACCACCGGCCCGGTCACCACCGGTCCCTCGCCGAACTCGTCACTGATCCGCTCCGTGGCGAGCCCGAGGTCGTGCGCGCCCCCGAGGACGACGACCAGCTGCTCGGCGTGCACCCCGACGAGCACGTCGCAGCGCACGCTCCGCGCCGCGCGGCGGACCGCGGCGTGCGGGTCCTGGACGTCGGTCGGGGTCGCGCCCACGACGACGACGGCCGGCGTCGTGGCCGCCCATCCGAGGGCCGCCGCCCGCCCGGAGAGCTCGTCGGTCCGCTCCCCGCGCACGAGGGCGTCGACCGCCAGGGCCTCCAGGCGGGCGTCCCAGGCGCCACGGTTCTCGGCGAAGCTGGCGTAGACGTGCGCGGTGGCGAAGGCGACCTCGCGGCTGAACAGCAGCACCGCCAGGCGCAGCGCCTCCTCGTCACCGGGCTCGGCGACCGTGGCCACCCGCTCCTCGACCACCTCGACGGTGACCTTGACCAGGTCCACGGTCTGCTTGAGCGCCACGGTCCGTGCCAGCTCCCGCGGGGCGGCGCCGAACACCTCACCGGTCAGCTTGGGCGGCCGTCCGGGGCTGCGGCACCACTCGACCAGCGACGCGATGCCGGCCTGGGCCACGAGCGTGACCCACGACCGCTGGTCGGCGGGCATGGCGCGGAACCAGGAGAGCTCGTCGTCCATCCGGGCGACGGCCTGCGTGGCCAGCGATCCGGAGGCGCGTTCCAGCCGCCGGAGGGTGGCCTCCGACGGCGCGCGGTTGCTCACCGGGCTCACCCGGTCAGCGTGTCACGGCGTTCCCGGGTGGGGGAGAGTGGACTGGTGAGCGTTCCCCCGGTCGGCACCGCCGATGTCACCCGCGCGCGTGCCTCCGTGCCGGTGCCGCTGGTCGTCGCGACCGTCGTCGGCGCCGCGGTGGTGGCGCTGCTCGGGGCGGGGGTGCGCACCGATCTCGGGCCGCAACTGCGTCTGGACGCCGCGGTGAGCGAGGCGCTCTACGCCGGCGACGACCGCGCGCGGGCGCTGGACTGGCTGCTGGAGGTGCTCACGGCACCGGGCCTGACCTGGGTCCGTCTGCTGGTCTTCCTCCCGGCCCTGATCTGGCTGGTGCGCCGCCGCGCCTGGCGGACGGCGGCATGGGTGGTGCTGGCGGCCGGAGGGGTCGCCGCGGTGACGGCGGTGCTCAAGGACTTCTTCGGCCGGGTCCGGCCCCCGTTCGCCGACGGCGGCGCGCGCTACGAGTCGCTCAGCTATCCCAGCGGGCACTCGTCGGGCATCGCCGCGCTGGTGACCGTCGCGCTGGTGCTGGCCTGGCCCTCGCTGACGGCGAGCGCCCGGCGCGCCTGGCTGGCCGCCGGGCTGGTGCTGGTCGTGCTCGTCGGGCTCACCCGCATGTGGCTGGGCGTCCACTACCTCTCCGACGTGCTCGGCGGCTGGGCCCTCGGGATCTCCTGGTGCCTGCTCGTGGCCGTGCTCCTCGACGCGCTCCCGGGCGGCCGCGCCGCCCTCCCGCCGCGATGAGCGGCCTCGACCAGCAGCTCGTGCTGGCGCCGGAGGACGGCTCGCTCGGCCCGCTGCTGCGGATCGCCGACGACCGGCTGGCCCCGGGCGCCGGGTACGGACGGCACGAGCACCGGGCGGTGGACGTCGTCGCCGTCGTCGTGGCCGGCAGCGTGACCCACCGCTGGGGCGAGGGCGCGACGGCCGCCGCGGGTGACGTCGCGGTGCTGCGGGCCGGGCAGGGGCTGACGCACGACGAGGTGGCCGGCGACGACGGCGCCCGGGTGCTCCAGTGCTACCTGCGCAGCGCCGATCCCGCGGCACCCACCTCGCACGAGGTCCGCCGGGCGGCGGAGGGCTGGGTGGACCTGGGCCGCGCCGACGCCCGGCTGTGGCTCGGCCGCGCGGAACCGGGGGAGGAGCTGGAGGTGCCGGCCGGCCTCGTGCTCGTCGTCGGCCCGCAGGGCACGACGCAGGGAGCCGGCCCGGTGGTGGTGGCGGAGCCCGCCGTCGTCGTGGTCTGGCAGGTCGACGCCGCGCGCCCGTCCTGGGCCGTGTGACAGTGGTGGGCATGCCCACCAGCTCCGCCGATCTCCTGGCCGCCGCGTACTCCGACGCCGACCGCACCATCGAGCTGCGCCGTCAGCTGCACCGGCACCCGGAGATCGGGCTGGACCTGCCCAGGACGCAGGCGACGGTGCTGGAGGCGTTCGCCGAGCTGCCGCTCGAGGTGACGACCGGGACGACCACGAGCTCGGTGGTCGGGGTGCTGCGCGGCGCGCGTCCGGGGCCGACCTACCTGCTCCGCGGTGACATGGACGCGCTGCCGGTGCACGAGGACAGCGGGCTGCCGTTCGCCTCCGAGGTGCCCGGCGCGATGCACGCCTGCGGGCACGACACCCACGTGGCGATGCTGGTCGGCGCCGCCCGGCTGCTCTCCGGGCTGCGCGAGGAACTGGCCGGGCAGGTCGTGTTCATGGCGCAGCCGGGGGAGGAGGGCTTCCACGGCGCCCGGTACATGCTCGACGAGGGACTGCTCGAGGTCGTCCCCGAGGCACCGGTCAGCGGTGCGTTCGCCCTGCACGTCTCCTCGACGATGCCGAGCGGGACCGTCAACCTGCGGCCGGGGCCGGTGATGGCCGCGGCCGACCAGTGGCGGATGACGCTGCGCGGCCGCGGCGGGCACGCCTCCGAGCCGCACAAGGCCGCCGACCCGATCCCGGTGGCCGCCGAGATCGTGCTGGCGCTGCAGGCGATGGTCACCCGCCGCGTCGACGTCTTCGACCCCGCCGTCGTCACCGTCGCGCACATCGAGGCCGGGTCGACCAACAACGTCATCCCCGACACCGCGGTGCTCCAGGGGACGATCCGAACGCTCTCGGCGGAGCGGCGGGCCGACATGGTGGCCTCGGTGCAGCGGGTCGCCACGCACGTGGCGGCCGCACACGAGCTGGAGCTGCACTGGGAGCACTTCGAGGGCTACCCGGTCACGCGGAACGACCCGGCGGCGGCCGCCCGGGTGCTGGAGACGGCGGCGGCGCTGCTCGGACCGCAGGCGAGCGTGCTCATGCCGGCCCCGCTCATGGGCGCCGAGGACTTCTCCTACGTGCTGCAGAGGGTTCCCGGCGTCATGGCGTGGCTGGGTGCCTGCCCGCCCGGCGTGGACCCGGCGACCGCGCCGGCGAACCACTCCAACCTCGTCGTCTTCGACGAGGAGCCGCTGCCGGCCGGCGTCGCGCTCTACGCGCAGATGGCGCTGCAGGCGCTCGCGGGCTGACCCCGCGGGCCCGGCTCAGGCGGAGGCGCGGCGGACCAGCGAGGTGTCGCAGACGCGGGCCTCGACCGACCGCTCCCCGCTCTCGATCTGGTCGAGCAGCAGCTCCACCATCAGCGCGGTCATCTCGCCGAGCGGCTGCGCCACGGTGGTCAGCGGCGGATCGGAGGTCGCGGCCACCGCTGCGTCGTCGAAGCCCACGACGGCGACGTCGTCGGGCACGCGCCGCCCGGCCGCGCGCAGCGCCTGCACGGCGCCGACGGCCATGGGGTCGGAGGCGACGAAGACCGCGTCCAGGTCCGGCGCGCGGGACAGCAGCTCGGTCATGGCTCGCATCCCGCCGGCCTCGGTGAAGTCGCCCGCGGCGATCAGGTCCGGGTCGACGCGGCCGCCCGACCGCTCCACCGCCGCGCGGTAGCCGGCGTACCGGTCGAGCCCGGCGACCATGTCCTGGGGGCCGGTCACGGTGGCCACGCGGCGGCGGCCCAGGGAGAGCAGGAGCTCGGTGGCGGCGACCGCGCCGCCGGTGTTGTCGGCGTCGACGTAGGCGATGGACCGGCCGTCGAGCGGACGGCCGGAGAGCACCAGCGGCAGGTGCGTGCCGGCGAGGATGTCGGGCAGCAGGTCGTCGCTGTGCAGCGACATGAGGATGACGCCGTCCACGTGGCCCTGCCGCGCGTAGCGGCCGATCTTCTCCTGCTCCCGGGCCCCGCGGGCGGCCAGCAGGACGAGGTTGAGCTCGGTGTCGGCGAGACGTGCGGAGAGCCCGCGCACGATGCTGGCGAAGAAGGGGTCGGAGAAGACCTGGGTGTTGGACTCCGACAGGACCAGCGCGATCGTGTCGGTGCGCCGGGTGACGAGGCTGCGGGCCATCCGGTTGGGCACGTAGCGCAGCGTCTCGACGGCGGCCTGCACGGCCAGCCGCGCCTCGGGGCTCACCCGCGGGGAGTCGTTGACGACCCGCGACACCGTCGCCCGGGAGACGCCGGCCAGCTGGGCCACCTCGTCGAGGGTGGGGGAGCCGTTCCGCGTGCCGGTGCTCGTCATGGCCGTCCCTCCCGGCTCGCTGGCCGTCCCGGTCGCCGCCCCGGAGGCCGGGGTGGCAGGGCAACGGTAACGCCGTGGAAGCGTTTCCACGACCCCCTTGACAGGTGATTGTGACTCAGGCCACTCTTGCCGCCATCCGGTCGTGAGAGCGTTCTCACGACGTCCCTCGAGCCCCGTCCATCCGTGGGTGCGGCCGACGACCAGGAGGTCAGCCATGTCCGTGTCCGCGAGGACCAAGGCGGCGTCGGCGGCGGTCGCCGTCGCCCTGCTCACCGGAGCCTGCGGCGGTTCGGGAGCCGCCGAGGACGACGGCCCGTACGACCCCGACGCCCCGGTCACCCTGACCCTCGGACTGTTCGGCACGTTCGACTTCGACAACGCGGGGCTCTACGAGGAGTACATGGAGCTCCACCCGAACGTCACGATCAAGCAGAACACCGTGGCCCAGTCCGCCCCGTACTACAAGTCGCTGCAGACCCGCCTCGCCGCGGGCTCCGGACTCGACGACATCCAGGGCCTGGAGATCGGGTTCATCGCCGACGTCGTGGCCAACCACTCCGACGCCTTCGTCGACTTCGGCGCGGAGGACAACGCCGACGAGCTGGAGGGCAACTTCTACGACTGGAAGTGGGGCCAGGCCAGCAGCAAGGACGGCAAGGTCGTCGGGCTGGGCACCGACGCCGGCCCGGAGGCCATGTGCTTCCGCAAGGACATGTTCGAGGCCGCAGGCCTGCCCACCGACCGCACCGAGCTCGGCGAGCTGTGGTCGACGTGGGACAAGTACCTCGACGTCGCCCGCCGGTACGACGAGTCCCCGACCAAGCCGGCGGACAGCGCCTTCCTCGACAGCCCGGCGAGCATCTTCTCGGCCTCGGTCTACCAGGGCGAGACCGCCTACAACGACGAGGACGGCAACCCCATCCCGGAGGAGAGCGACGGCGTCGAGTCGGCCTGGAACTACGCCAGCCAGGCGGCCGCCGAGGGCCTCACCGCCAATCTGTCGCAGTTCGGTGACGAGTGGGTCGCGGCCTTCCCCAACGACGCGTTCGCCACGATCGCCTGCCCGGCCTGGATGCTCGGCTACATCACGTCGCAGATGGGCGAGGACCGCGCCGGGGAGTGGGACGTCGCGCCCCTGCCCGGCTCCAGCGAGTCCGCCGCCAACTGGGGTGGCTCGTGGCTCGGGGTGCCCTCCAGCGGGAAGAACGTCGAGGCCGCCAAGGACCTCGTCGAGTGGCTGACCGCTCCTGAGCAGCAGGTCAAGCTCTTCACCCGCACCGGCCACTTCCCGTCCAGCCCCCAGGCAGCGGAGGACCCGGCCGTCGTCGGCCACGTCGACGAGTTCTTCAGCGGCGCGCCGACCGGTGAGATCTTCGGGCAGTCGGCCGCCGCCATCAAGCGGACGCCGATCGGGCCGTACGACACCCAGATCCAGGAAGCGTTCACCACTGCCCTGACCGACATCGCGTCGAGCGGCACGAAGCCCGACGACGCCTTCGAGGACGCGATCAAGGCCACGCAGCAGGCCGTCGGCGGCTGACCCCGCCCGGCGCGCGCCCCACCGGACGCGGTGCCCGGGAGCGATCGATCCCGCTCCCGGGCACCTGCACCGGCACCTCGCCGCCCCCGCCGTCCGCCGGGGGCACCCGGCCCGCCCTCCGAACCCCTCGAGGCCCCGCATGACCATCGCGAGCCAGAGCCCCGCCGAGGCGCTCGTCGCAGCGCCCCGCCCCCCTGCCCCTCCGGCCTCACGTCCTCCGGCCCGCCGCCGGCGGCGGAAGCTCAGCCAGAACCGCTGGGGATACGCCTACGTCGCGCCGTTCTTCCTGGTGTTCGCGGCGTTCAGCCTCTACCCGTTCGCCTACACCGCCTGGGTGTCCCTGCACCGGACCAGCCTGTCCGACATCGACGGCGGCACCTGGGTGGGCCTGGAGAACTACCGCAACCTGCTGCAGAGCGAGTTCTTCTGGAACGCCGCGCGGAACACCCTCACGATCGGCGTCCTCGCCACGGTGCCGCAGCTGTGCATGGCCCTCGGCCTGGCGCACCTGCTGAACTACAAGCTCCGCGGGAGGACCTTCTTCCGCACCGTGATGCTCATGCCCTACGCGACGAGCATCGCGGCGGCGACCCTGGTCTTCGCCCAGCTGTTCGGCCGCGACTACGGGCTGATCAACACCGCCCTCGAGGCGGTCGGCCTGGAGCGGATCGACTGGGAGAGCGGCACCTGGAGCAGCCAGTTCGCCATCGCCGTCATCGTGACCTGGCGCTGGACCGGCTACAACGCCCTGATCTACCTGGCCGCCATGCAGTCGATCCCCGGCGAGCTCTACGAGGCCGCGGAGATCGACGGCGCCAGCCGGTGGAAGCAGTTCCTGCACGTGACGGTGCCGTCGCTGCGCCCGACGATCCTGTTCACCATCGTCGTCTCGACCATCGGCGCGGTCCAGCTGTTCGGTGAGCCGCTGCTGTTCGCCGGCAACGGCACCACCACCGGCGGCTCGTCGGGCCAGTACCAGACGCTCGGCCTGCTTATGTACCAGCAGGGCTGGAGCAACTTCCACATCGGCCAGGCGGCCACCACGGCCTGGGCCATGTTCATGATCATCCTGCTCGTCGTGGGGCTCAACGCCGTGATCGGCCGCCTCCGCGCCCGGGCCGACCGGTAGGGGCCGGACATGACCATCACTCTTCCCGGCACCGGTTCCACCGAGGTCCGCCCCGTCGGCCGTGCCGCCGACGGTGCGGGCGGCAGGGCCCGCAAGGGCCGGGGTGGCAAGTCCGGCAAGGCCGGACCGGTGACCTACACGCTGCTCACCCTCACCGCGCTGGTGTCGATCTTCCCGCTCTACTGGACGGTGGTGGCCGGCTCGCACACCAACGCCGAGCTCGCGGCCAGCCCACCGCCGTTCGTGCCGAGCGCCAGCCTGTTCGACAACTTCGCCGCCGCGCTGGAGCAGGCGCCGATCGGCAAGGCGATCCTGAACTCGGTGCTGGTCTCGGGCGCCATCACCGTGGGCACCGTGCTGTTCTGCACGCTGGCCGGGTTCGCGTTCGCCAAGCTGCGGTTCCGCGGCCGCGGGCTCCTGCTCGCGCTGGTCGTCGGCACGATGATGGTGCCCACCCAGCTGTCGGTGATCCCGCTGTTCATGATGATCGCCGACCTGCAGTGGGTGAACCAGCTGCAGGCGGTCGTCCTGCCGACCCTGGTCAGCGCGTTCGGCGTCTTCTTCATGCGGCAGTACCTGATCAGCGCCCTGCCCGACGAGCTGATCGAGGCCGGGCGGGTGGACGGCGCCTCCACGTTCCGGATCTTCTGGTCGATCGTCGTCCCGGCGGCCCGGCCGGCGATGGCCGTGCTCGCGATGCTGACCTTCCTGACCGCCTGGAACGAGTTCTTCTGGCCGCTCATCGCGCTCACCACCGCCAATCCCACGGTGCAGGTGGCGCTGGCCGGTCTCGGCTCGGGCTACGTGCCGCAGCAGTCGGTGATCATGGCCGGCACCCTGCTCGGCACCCTTCCCGTGCTGGTCGTCTTCACGATCCTCGGCAAGCAGATCGTCGGCGGGATCATGCAGGGCGCGGTCAAGGGATGACGACCGGCCCCGGCGGCCCTCCGCGAGGCGCCGTCCTCCAGCGCGGACCTGAGCTCCGCAGCCCCTCCCTCCCTTCCTCCCGAAAGAGGCCCGACCCATGGCGACCGTGACGTTCGAGCAGGCGACGCGCTTCTACCCCCGGACCGAACGCCCCGCCGTCGACGCGCTGGACCTGCGGATCGAGGACGGCGAGCTGCTCGTCGTCGTCGGTCCGTCGGGCTGCGGCAAATCGACGTCGCTGCGGATGCTGGCGGGCCTCGAGGAGGTGGACGACGGCGCCATCCACATCGGCGACCGCGACGTCACCGACTCCCCACCGAAGGACCGCGACATCGCGATGGTCTTCCAGAGCTACGCCCTCTATCCGCACATGACCGTCGAGCAGAACATGGGATTCGCGCTGCGTCTCGCCGGCGTCGGCAAGGCGGAGATCGCCCAGCGGGTCGCCGAGGCGGCGAAGATCCTCGACCTGGAGGACTACCTGCAGCGCCGGCCCAAGGCGCTCTCGGGCGGTCAGCGGCAGCGCGTCGCGATGGGCCGGGCGATCGTCCGCCAGCCGCAGGTCTTCCTCATGGACGAGCCACTGTCCAACCTCGACGCCAAGCTGCGGGTGCAGACCCGCACCCAGATCGCGGCGCTGGTGCGGCGGCTGGGCACCACCACCGTCTACGTCACGCACGACCAGGTCGAGGCCATGACGATGGGGGACCGGGTCGCGGTGCTCAAGGACGGGCTGCTGCTGCAGTGCGACACCCCGGCGGCGATCTACGAGCGGCCGGCGAACGTGTTCGTCGCCGGCTTCATCGGCTCTCCGGCCATGAACATCGTCAGCGGCGAGGTCGCCGACGGCGGCGTGCGCGTCGGGACGTCGGTCCTGCCGGTGGACCGCGACCGGCTGGCGCGGGCATCGGCCGGCACCGGCCGGGTCACCGTCGGCTTCCGCCCCGAGTGCCTGGAACTCGGCGGCCCCGGGGACGGCCTGCCCGTGGTCGTCGACGTCGTCGAGCAGCTGGGCTCGGACGCCTACCTCTACACCACGCCGGCGGGGGTCCGGGCCGGCGTCGGCGGGTCCGGGGTGGTCGTCCGCACCGATCCGCGGCACGTCCCGGTGCCCGGCCAGACCCTCTGGCTGCGCATCCGCGAGGACGCGCTGCACGTCTTCGACCCGGTCACCCAGGCGCGCGTCGACTGATGAACGACCCGCAGGCAGGCCACCGATCCATCCCCGTCCTCCGAGGAGCCCCCTGACATGACCACGACCGACGCCCGTCCCGACCTGGCCTCCGGGCTCACCTTTCCGCCCGGTTTCACCTTCGGCGCGGCCACCGCCGCGTACCAGATCGAGGGGGCGGTCGACGTCGACGGTCGCGGCCCGTCGATCTGGGACACCTACAGCCACACTCCCGGGCGCACGTTCCAGGGGCACACCGGCGACGTGGCCGCCGAGCACTACACCCGTTACCGCGAGGACGTCGCGCTGATGGCCGAGCTCGGGTTGTCGGCCTACCGGTTCTCGGTCGCCTGGACCCGGGTGCTGCCCGAGGGAGCCGGTCGCGTCGAGCAGCGCGGCCTGGACTTCTACCGCCGGCTGGTCGACGAGCTGCTCGACAGCGGCGTCGACCCATGGCTCACGCTGTACCACTGGGACCTCCCGCAGGCGCTGCAGGACCGGGGCGGATGGACCGACCGGGACACCGCGGCCCGGTTCGCCGACTACGCGGGCGTGGTGCACGACGCGCTGGGGGACCGGGTCCGGCACTGGTCGACGCTGAACGAGCCCATGTGCAGCGCGCTGCTCGGTCACCAGTCGGGCCAGCACGCGCCGGGGGAGCGCGACGCCGTCGCCGCCGCCCGCGCCACCCACCACCTGCTCCTCGGCCACGGCCTGGCCTCCCGCGTCCTGCGGGAGAAGGGGACCGAGTCCCTCGGCATCACGCTGAACTTCACGCCGATGCACCCGGCGACCGGCCGGCCCGCCGACGTCGACGCCGCCCGCCGGCTCGACGGCCAGCAGAACCGGATGTTCCTCCTACCGGTCGTGACGGGCGCCTATCCGGAGGACGTCGTGGCGGACCTGGCCGCGGCCGGAGCGCCGCTGCCGGTGCAGGACGGCGATCTCGAGGTCATCGCCGCCCCGCTGGACTGGCTCGGCGTCAACTACTACTTCGAGTCCACGGTGCAGGTGGGCACCCGGCCGGCCGGCAGGCCCACCTCGTTCATCGGCGCCGAGGACGTCGTGGAGCTGGATCCCGAGGGGCCCACCACGACCATGGGCTGGGGCGTGAGCCCGGAGGCCTTCACGCGCCTGCTGCTCTGGATCGGCGACCATGCGCCCGGGCTCCCGCTGGTGGTGACGGAGAACGGCTCCGCGTGGGACGACGAGGTGTCGGACGACGGCGCGGTGCACGACCCCGAGCGCACCGACTACCTGCTCCGGCACCTCGAGTCGGTGACCACGGCGATCGCAGCGGGCGCCGACGTCCGCGGCTACTTCGCCTGGTCCCTGCTGGACAACTACGAGTGGGCCCGGGGGTACGCGCAGCGCTTCGGGCTGATCCACGTCGACTACGCGACCCAGCGACGCACCGTCAAGGACAGCGGGCGCACCTACGCGGAGATCCTCCGGCGCCACCGGCAGGCCTCGGACAGCTAGATCGCAGGAGCGGGAGCCGGCGGCGCAGGGGTCCTGCGCCGCCGGCTCCTGTTGCTGTTCCTTCCTCAGGTCGCGGGGGAGGGGTCGCTCCGCTCCTCGGTCGGGGCGGCCTGCACATCGCGGACCTGGTACTTCTCCACCGCCTGCTTGACGACGCTCCGGTCGACCTGGCCCTTGTCGGCCAGCGAGGCCAGCGTCCGCACCACGATCGACTCGGCGTCGACGTGGAAGTGCCGGCGCAGCGCCGGGCGGGTGTCGGAGAGGCCGAACCCGTCGGTGCCCAGCGTCGACATCCCACCCGGCACGTAGGGCGCGATGAGGTCCGGGACGGCGCGCATCCAGTCCGAGACCGCGACGACCGGGCCCTCGGCGTCCTTCAGCTGGGAGGTCACGAACGGGACCTGCGGCTCTTCCTCGGGGTGCAGCAGGTTGTGCTCGGTGACCTCGTCGGCCTGCCGGCGCAGCTCGCCCCAGGAGGTCACCGACCACACGTCGGCCGAGACGTCCCAGTCGTTCGCCAGCAGCTCCTGCGCTCGCAGCGCCCACGGCACGGCGACGCCGGAGGCCAGGATCTGCGCCTTGGTGCCGCTGCCCTGGCCGGGGGCGTAGCGGTACATGCCGGCCAGCAGGCTGGCGACGTCGAGGCCCTCGGGCTCGGCGGGCTGGCTGAACGGCTCGTTGTAGACGGTCAGGTAGTACATGACGTCCTGCGAGCGGTGCCCACCGAGCGGAGCGCCCGGGTCGTCGCCGTACATGCGCACGAGCGCGTCGCGGGTGATGTGGGCGACCTCGTAGGAGAACGCCGGGTCGTAGGAGACCACCGCGGGGTTGGTGTGCGCGAGCAGCAGCGAGTGACCGTCCTCGTGCTGGAGCCCCTCGCCGTTGAGCGTCGTCCGCCCGGCCGTGGCACCCAGGATGAAGCCGCGGGTCATCTGGTCGGCCGCCGCCCAGAAGCCGTCACCGGTCCGCTGGAACCCGAACATCGAGTAGAAGATGTAGATCGGGATCATCGGCTCGCCGTGCGTGGAGTACGACGTGCCGACGGCGGTGAACGACGCCGTGGAGCCGGCCTCGTTGATGCCCTCGTGCAGGATCACGCCCTGCTCGGACTCCTTGTAGGCCAGCATCAGCTCGCGGTCGACCGAGGTGTAGCGCTGGCCGGCCGGGTTGTAGATCTTGTGGCTGGAGAAGAGGCTGTCCAGCCCGAACGTGCGGGCCTCGTCCGGGATGATCGGCACGAAACGCGGGCCGAGCTCCTTGTCCTTGAGCAGCTCCTTCAGCAGGCGGACGAACGCCATCGTCGTCGCCACCTCCTGCTTGCCCGAGCCCCGGCGGAGGACCTCCAGCGCCTTGTCGTCGGGCGCCTTGAGCGCCTTGGCCTCCGACCGGCGGCGCGGCACGGCGCCACCCAGCGCCCGGCGCCGCTCGAGCATGTACTGCATCTCGTCGGAGTCGGGGTCGGGCTTGTAGTACGGCGGCAGGGTCTTGTCGAGCGCCGAGTCGGGGATGTCCAGGTAGAGGCGGTCGCGGAAGCCGGCGAGGTCCTCCGCGGTCAGCTTCTTCATCTGGTGCGTGGAGTTGCGGCCCTCGAAGTGGCTGCCGAGCGTCCAGCCCTTGATGGTCTTGGCGAGGATGACCGTGGGCTGCCCCTTGTGGTCCATCGCGGCCTTGTAGGCGGCGTAGACCTTGCGGTAGTCGTGGCCACCGCGGGCGAGGTCCCAGACCTCCTTGTCGCTCATGTGCTCCACGAGCTTGCGGGTGCGCGGGTCGCGGCCGAAGAAGTGCTCGCGGACGAAGGCGCCGTCCTCGGCCTTGTAGGTCTGGTAGTCGCCGTCGGGCGTCTGGTTCATCAGGTGCACCAGCGCGCCGTCGCGGTCGGCGGCCAGCAGCTTGTCCCAGCCGCGGCCCCAGATCACCTTGATGACGTTCCAGCCGGCGCCGCGGAAGAACGACTCCAGCTCCTGGATGACCTTGCCGTTGCCGCGCACCGGGCCGTCGAGCCGCTGCAGGTTGCAGTTGATGACGAAGGTGAGGTTGTCCAGCTCCTCGCGCGCGGCCAGGCCGATGGCGCCGAGCGACTCGGGCTCGTCCATCTCGCCGTCGCCCAGGAAGGCCCAGACGTGCTGGTCGGAGGTGTCCTTGATGCCGCGGCCGTGCAGGTAGCGGTTGAACCGGGCCTGGTAGATCGCGTTCAGGGGGCCCAAGCCCATGGAGACGGTCGGGAACTCCCAGAACTCCGGCATCAGGCGCGGGTGCGGGTAGGACGACAGGCCGCCGGCGGGGTGGCTGACCTCCTGCCGGAAGCCGTCGAGCTGGTCCTCGGTGAGCCGGCCCTCGAGGAACGCGCGGGCGTAGATGCCGGGGGAGGCGTGCCCCTGGAACCAGATCTGGTCGCCGCCGCCGGGGTGGTCCTTGCCGCGGAAGAAGTGGTTGAAGCCCACCTCGTACAGCGAGGCGGAGCTCGCGTAGGACGAGATGTGGCCGCCGACGCCGACGCCCGGGCGCTGCGCACGGTGCACCATGATCGCGGCGTTCCACCGGATGTAGGCGCGGATGCGGCGCTCGACGTGCTCGTCGCCCGGGAAGTAGGGCTCCCGGTCCGGCGGGATGGTGTTGATGTAGTCGGTGCTGCGCAGCGACGGGACGCCGACCTGCTGCTCGCGGCTGCGCTCGAGCATCCGCAGCATCAGGTAGCGGGCGCGCTCGCGGCCGGCGTGGTCGATGACGGCGTCGAGGGAGTCCACCCACTCCTGGGTCTCGTCGGGATCGGTGTCGATCAGCTGGCTCGGCAGCCCGCTGGTGATGACCGGGCGGGGCTGGCCTGCGTCGCGGGCGGGGTCGCCGCCCGTCTGCTGCGGTGCGCTCATGCCCCCATCGTCCACCGCCGGAGTCGTCGGCGTCACGTCTCGTGCCGTTGGGCGGAAGCAGGCGTGTCGCGCCGGAGGGGGTTCAGCAGCCCTCGCCCGTGCACAGAAGCTTGCGTCGTGCCCGCCATGCCCTACGCTTCCGCTGCGGTGCCTCGCGTTCGACGGCGCCGCCCCGGGGGGATCACCGCTCGGGGGTGGGCGCGTCGACGTCAGCGAGAGGGGTGACATGACCGGGGTGCGGGTGGTTCTCCCGCTGGTCGTGTCCTCCGTCGGCCCGCGTCCGCTGCGCCCCCGGCCCGTTCACGACGTCCACCCGGACGTCCCGTGACCCGTCCCCGCGCGGTCACCGGCCCGACAGGGCACCATCCACGTCACAGCGGATCAGCAGGAGCAGCACACATGGAGGAGCAGCAGGGATGAGCGTCGACAGCGCCGGCATGGCGGCCCGGCTGGGCATCAAGCCGGGCATGGTCGTGCAGGAGCTCGGCTGGAGCGAGGACGCCGACGAGGACCTGCGCGACTCCATCATCGAGACCTCCGGCAGCGAGATGGTCGACGAGGACACCGATGAGGTGGCCGACGTCGTGGTCCTGTGGTGGCGGGAGGACGACGGCGACCTGTTCGACGCCCTCACCGACGCCCTGACCTCCCTCGCGGACGAAGGTGTCGTCTGGCTGCTGGTCCCCAAGTCGGGCCGGCCCGGGCACGTCGAGCCGGGTGACGTCACCGAGGTGGCTCCCACGGCCGGGCTCTCGCAGACCAGCAGCATCTCCGCGGCCAAGGACTGGTCGGGCATCCGCCTGGTCACGCCCAAGGCCGCGCGCAGCCGCCGCTAACCCGGCGACCGGCGCAGTGCGCCGGTCAGGCACGATCACCGGCATGAGTCTTTCCGTCGGTGATCGTGCGCCCGAGTTCAGCCTGCCCGACCAGGACAAGCAGGTCGTGTCCCTCGCCGAGCTGCGGGGCACGCCGGTGCTGGTCGTCTTCTACCCGTTCGCCTTCTCCGGCATCTGCACCGGTGAGCTGTGCCAGCTGCGCGACGAGCTGGCCTCCTACACCGAGGCCGGCGTGAAGGTGCTGGCCATCAGCACCGACCCCGTCTTCAGCCTCAAGGCCTTCAAGGCGCAGGAGGGCTTCGACTTCCCGCTGCTGTCGGACTTCTGGCCGCACGGCGAGACGGCCCAGGCCTACGGCGTCTTCAACGAGAAGGCCGGCATGGCCGTGCGCGGCACCTTCCTGGTCGACGCCGAGGGCGCGATCGCCTTCGCCGAGGTCAACCAGCCCGGTGACGCGCGTGAGCAGTCCGGCTGGAAGGACGCCGTCGCCAAGCTGGCGGCCTAGTCGTTCGTCCACGCCGCCCGGGGCCAATACCCTGGGCGGCGCGGGGCGTGTAGCTCAGCGGTAGAGCCCTCGCCTTACAAGCGAGTGGTCGGGGGTTCGAATCCCTCCGCGCCCACCCAGTGACGTGCTGGAACGGCCCTCCTCCAGGGGTCCGCCGCGAGCTTGCGAGCGGAGGGGAGGAGGAGGGTCCTTCCTCAGGCGGCGGGCACCGCGTGGATGTCCACCGGACCCGGGGCGGCCGGGGCCGCGGGCTTCGGGAACGCCGGGCGGAGGTAGGCCGGCGCCTTGAACGGCTTCCAGGTGCCCTCGGGCTGCGCGAGCCGGTCCGCGACGGCGTAGATCGCGGCCGGGTGGTGGCCGATCCCGAGGTGGCTGGAGTTCACCGCGATGTTCTCGCAGCGCTCGCCGGGCACGTTCAGGCAGGTCTGCCAGTGCACGATGCCGTCGAAGTGCGAGTAGATCGAGGTGGCCGGGACCGGGAGCGGGCAGCCCTCGGACTCCAGGGGAAAGGGCCGCTGCTCCACGTGCAGGTGGGCGTACCGGTCGAAGACCTTGGTGGCGCGGCTCTGGCTGTGCCGTTCGATGCGGAACGGGCTGCCCAGGGTGATCACCGAGCGCACCTTGTCCGGGCACTGCCGGGCGAGGTCACGGGCGAAGATGCCGCCCAGGCTCCAGCCGATGATCGTCACCTTGCGGCGGTACCGGCCGTGCAGGTAGTCCAGCTTGTCGCGCAGTCCGTTGACGCAGATGGCGGTCGGGCCGATGTTGCGGCCCAGCCCCCAGCCGTGGACCCGGTAACCGAGTCGGCGCAGCGTCGCCCGCAGCACGCGAGTGGAACGGTCGTCGGCGAGCAGGCCGGGGAGCACGAGCACCGGGTGGCCGTCGCCCTTGGGCAGGCTCGCCTCCAGCGGCCGGGCCGCCAGGTAGAGCCCGAGCTCTGCGACCGCGCGCCCTGGCTCGGTCAGGTAGAGCGGGAGTGCCGGGCCGTCACCTTGCAGTCGTGCCACGTCGTCCTCCTGGGTGCCGTCCGTTCTTGCAGGGGCAGTACCAATGTGACCCCTGCCTCACACGTGTTCGTAACAGCCGCGCGGGCACATGTTGCCGAATTGTGTCCTGGGTCATATCGGACGTTTGCGTTCCACTCCTCGGTTCGCGGATTCCACCCTGCGCTCCCTGGCAGGACGTGCCACCGTACGGGCGGCCACGACGGGGAGAGGGGCACCGATGGGTGAGCAGGGAACGGCGGGACGAAGCGCGACCGTGGACCTGGGTGGCCCGGTCCACTACGTCGACTTCGGCGGCCCGGCCGCGGGCCCGGTGCTGGTGCTCGTCCACGGCCTGGGCGGCTCGCACCTGAACTGGGACCTGTTCGCCCCGCTGATGCGGAAGCACGCGCGGATCTTCGCCGTGGACCTGCCGGGCTTCGGCCGCAGCGAGCCGGGTGGACGCAACGCCAGCGTCGCGGCGAACGTGGCAGTGCTGCACCGCTTCCTCGACGAGGTGGTGGGAGAGCCGGTGGTGCTCATCGGGAACTCGATGGGCGGGATGATCTCCATCCTCGAGACCGGCGAGCACCCGGAGAAGGTGCGCGGGCTGGTGCTGCTGGACCCAGCGGTCCCCGGCCCGCGCCGGGCGCTGGATCCGCTCGTCGTCGTCATGTTCGCCGTCTACGCGCTGCCCTTCGTGGGGGAGCGGTTCATGTCGTGGCGGCGGCAGCGCCAGTCGGCCCTGGCGCGGGTCCGGGAGATGCTGCAGATCGTCGGTGTGGACCCCGACCAGGTGCCGTCGGAGGTCATCGACCGGTCGGTCACCCTGCTCGAGGAGCGACAGGACGTCGCCGGCATGGACAAGGCATTCCTCGCCGCGGCCCGCTCGCTGGTCCGCACGCTCGTCGACCCCCGCCGCTACCGCACGGCGATGGCGTCCATCGCCGTGCCGGTGCTGCTGGTGCACGGTGACCGCGACCGGCTCGTCCCGGTAGCGGCAGCCCGCGACATCTCCCGCCGGCACCCCGCCTGGCGCTACGCAGAATGGGCCGACGTCGGGCACGTGCCGCAGCTCCAGGAGCCCCAGCGGCTGGCCGACGAGGTCCTGGCCTGGCTCCGGGACTCGGCCCTGGCCCCTCCGCGGGGCTGAGTCGCCGCCCCCGGACGATCCCGCCGGTCAGTCGTCGGTGCGCAGCGTGTCCCGGAGCGCCTCGAGCCCCGTGTAGCGCGGGCTCCAGCCGAGCTCTTCGCGGGCCCGCGTGGTGTCCATGATCGCCGGGCGGCTGGCCGCCTCGATCCACTCGGCCACCGGGGGCAGGAACGGGAGCCGGGAGACCGCGCGCGCCGCTGCCTGGGCCGGAGCGGCCGGCAGGGGGATCGGGAGCGCGCCGAACTCGCGGGCGACGTCCGCTGCGGTCAGCACGCCGTCGCCGGCGATGTTGTAGGCCCCGGCGGGACCGGCGCCGACGATGCACAGCAGGAGCGCCTGACCGACGTCCTCCTCGTGGATGAACTGCAGCGGGTGCTCCGGCACGAACAACGGCACTGGGATCGGCAGACGGCGGGGCCGGTCGAACAGCCGGCGCCCCAGCGGGGCCAGCGGTCCGGGCAGCACGTCCTTGCCGCCGATCGCGTGCGGGCCGACGACCACGGGCGGGCGGAGCAGGTAGAGGTCGAGGTCCGGGGCGGCCGCGGACTCCTCCTGCAGGAGGTGCTCGAGCTCGGCCTTCTCCTGGGCGTAGAACAGCCGGGCCGCCGGGCGGACCGGCCACTCCTCGCTGATCCGCTCGGGGTTGTCCGCGTGGAAGCCGTAGGCGGCGACCGAGGACGCGTAGACGAAGCGCTTCGCGCCGACGGCGGCAGCCGCCCGGAACACGTTGAGCGTGCCGTCGACGTTGATCGCTCGGGTCGTCTCCCGCGAGGCGTTACCGGTGATCATGAACGCCAGGTGGACGACGACGTCGGCGTCCCGGAAGGCCTCGCGCAGCGCCTCCGGGTCGCGCACGTCGCCCTGCCGGTACTCCATCTTCGTCCAGCCGCGCTCGGCCGGGTCGAACGGACGGCGGGCCATGCCGATGATCCGGCCGATCCGGTCGTCGGCCTGCAACTGCGGGACGAGGCCCTCGCCGAAGGTGCCGGTCGGGCCGGTGACGGCGACCGTCAGGCCGGCCGCGGCGGACTTCTTCCGCTTGCCGCCGGAGGCCGAGGTGCGTCGCTGTTTCGCAGGGCTCACCGGGCGGCTGCCTTCTTCGGTGCGCGCGCCTTGCTGGTGGGCTGCTCCACCTCGGGCGTGCCCTTCTCGGCACGGGCGAGCTCCAGCAGTTCCTCGATGCCGCGCCGGATGCCGCCGGAGAGGACGTCGACGTCGGGGAAGGCGTCGAAGTCGGCGTTGATCCCGAAGGTCATCGTCTTCATGTAGCTGAAGATGCCGATGGAGCAGCGGGTGCCACCGGCGATGGGCACGTAGGCGTGCGCGGTGCACATGCGGCGGCCCAGCACGTAGAGCGGGACCGGCGGACCCGGAACGTTGGTGGTCACCGCCTGGCACCAGATCTGGCCGGCGTTCACCGCGGCCCGGATGCCGAGCGAGAGCAGGGTGGGCGCCACGAAGTCGCCCATCGCGATGATCGAGGGCACGTCGACTGCCTGCATCGCCTGCTTGTACTCGTCCATCTGGCCGCGGATCGACTGCAACCGGGACGCCGGGTCGGGATCACCGACGGGCAGGTCGACGAAGACGGCGGAGACCTGGTTGTCCATCGCCCCCTTCTTCTTCTCCGACCGGACCGAGACCGGGACCATCGACCGCACGACGAGGTTCTCCGACGACAGCTCGCCGCGGCCCTTGAGCAGGTCGCGGAACCCCTTGGTGATGGCGGTGAGGACGACGTCGTTGACGGTGCCGCCGAGAGCGGTGCGGACCTCCTTGAACTCGTCGAAGTTGCCGGAGGTCCACGCCCAGCGGCGGTGCGGGCCGATCGGCCCGTTGAGCGACCGCGCGGTGGGCGTGACGGCCTGCCTGGCCAGTGACGGGATGGTCTGGGCCAGCGTGCGGCCGGAGTCGGCCACGCTCTTGGCGGTCTTGACCGCGGTGTCCACGCTGGGCAGCGAGGTCAGCGTGCGCAGCGGCTGGGTGACCGCCTCGGTGACCGCACCGGCGACGAGGGCGGCGCCGGAGGGGTCACGGCGCGGCGTCCAGTCGCGCGGCTCGTCGTGCTTGGCGTCGGGCTCGAGGTCGAACAGCAACTGCATGAGGTCGGAGCCGGCGACGCCGTCGACCATGCAGTGGTGGACCTTGGAGATGATCGCCCAGCGGCCCTCGGCCAGGCCCTCCACGAGCCACAGCTCCCACAGCGGCTTGGCCATGTCGAGCCGCTGACCGAGCACCCGGCCGGCCAGGTTGCGCAGCTGCTCGTCGCTGCCCGGAGTGGGCACCGCGGTGTGCCGGACGTGATACAGGATCTGGAAGTGCGGGTCGTCGACCCACATGGGCCGGCCCAGCTGCAGCGGCACCTCGCGGACGCGCTGCCGGTAGCGGGGGACCAGGGGCAGCTTGCTCAGCAGGAGGCGCACCACGTCGCCGTACGTGGGGGCCGGGCCCTCGAAGATGGCCACCGAGCCCACGTGCATCGGGGTGTTCTCGCCCTCAGCGAAGTAGAACCCGCTGTCGAGGGCACTCATGCGGTCCACGTCTCGCTCCTCGCTGCCCTGCCTCTGCTCGACAGGGCCAATCGCACGGTCTCGGTTGGCCGCCGAAGTTAGGTGTGTCGCGGAGTACGCGCAACTCGAACATGTGGCGGCGGCCACATCGTGCATGCCCCGCTCATCCGCTGGTCAACCGGCCTGCCGTCCTTCGGTCTGCACCCGCTCCAGCAGGTCGAGCAGCGCCCGGTCGACGACGTCGGTGCGGGTCAGGTTCACGCTGTGCCCGGCACCCTCGACCATGACCAGCTCCGCGCTCGGACCGATGTCCTCGGCCAGCCGGCGGCCGTGCGCCGCGGGCGTGAGCCGGTCGTGGGAGGCCGCGACGACGGTGACGGGAATCCGGCTCAGCACCGGCAGCGAGCCGTACTCCTCGTGGTCGAGGAAGGTCGCGTAGAACGCCGCGGTGACCGGGAACGGCGTCTCCTCCAGCAGGCCCTGGACCAGACGGACGCTGGTGGGGTCGGCGTCGGCCCGGTTGCCGAACAGGAAGCGCCGGGTGAACCAGCGCCCGAAGGGGCTGCCCCGCCAGCGGAGGCGTTCCAGCAATGGCGCCGTCAGCTGCAGGAGGCGCAGGTAGACCGGCAGCAGGTGCAGCCTGCGGACCAGCTTGAGCAGCCACCCGAGGAGGCCGGACTCCACCAGGCCGCCGGCCGACGTCGCCAGGAGGAAGGCGCCCACCACGCGGGTGCCGAAGAGCTCGGGGCGGCGGCGGGCCAGCGCCATGATGCTCATGCCGCCCATCGAGTGCCCGACCAGGACGACCGGCCCGGTGGGGACGACGGCGTCCAGCACCTGGGCGAGGTCGCGCCCGGTGCGGTCGATCGTGGCATCAGGGAGCGGGGTGGCGGCCGAGCGTCCGTGACCGCGCTGGTCCCAGAACACCAGGCGGTAGCGGTCGCGCAGCACGAGCCGCTGCAGTTCCCACTCGGCGAGGCGCGCGGTGAACCCGTGGGAGAACACGACGGTCAACGGAGCGGCGGTGTCTCCACCCACCCCACCGCCCCCGGCCGGACCGTCGAACTCGACGTGCAGGTCCACGCCGTCGTCGGTGCGCACCACCCGCGAGCCCGGCGGCGGGGGATCGGTGAGCGGCGGAAGGATCAGCGGCGGCAGTTCCCGGGGCATCGCGCCATCCCAGGGGCTCCCCGCCCGCTGCGCAACCCGAGGTCGACGGCGCGGGGGCGGGCGGCTCAGTGCGGGGCGCGCCAGCTGGGGGCGGACTCCCGCACCAGGCGGCGGACGGCGTCCACCTCGCGGGCCAGCGGCGCCAGGACGCCGTCGGCGTGCAGTTCGGCGTCGTCCGGCGGGCGGTGCTCGCGGACGTCGTCCTCCAGTCGGCGGATGGCCCGGCGCAGCGTGGCCACCTGTGCGAGGTCGGGCGCGGGCTCGCCCCCGCGGGTCGCGATGACCGCGCCGGTGACGGCGTCGGAGGCGCGTTCGAGCTGGACGATGACCGGCCACCAGGCCGCCGCGCGGGTGCTGATCGGCGGCGGCTCGGCCAGTCGGCGCTGCAACTGGGTCTGCAGCTCGGTCAGCGCGCGGTAGTTGCGGCGACGCGCACGCCGGCGCTCGGCCGGGCTGCCGGTGAAGGCCGCGTCCACGAACTCGTCGAGGGCGACGGCGGCATCGCGCAGCGCCTGGTCCAGCGGCGCCCGCCAGGTCTGCGGCCACAGCAGGTAGCCGAACACCAGGACGATCGCGCAGCCGACCAGCGTGTCGACCAGTCGCGCGCCCACGAGGCCCGGGCCACCGGGCAGGACCAGGTCCAGCATCAGGATGATCAGCGGCGTCTGGAAGACCGAGAACAGGCCGAAGTTCGTGTCCCGGGCCCACGGGAGCACCGCCGCCGAGAAGACCAGCGCGACGATGACCCAGCCGTTGCGGGGGAGCACCGCCAGCAGCGCCGAGCCCAGCAGGACGCCCAGCAGCGTGCCGGCGCCGCGCTGGATCGCCCGGGTGAACACCGAGCCGAAGTCGGGCTTGAGCACGATCGCCACGGTGAGCAGCACCCAGTAGGGCCGCTCGAACGGCAGGTACTGGCGGGCGATCTCGGCGATCGACATGCACAGCGCGAGCCGCACGGCGAAGCCGCGGGCGTCGGCGCTGGCCAGGGTCCGGTCGACCACGTCCCGCAGCCGGGAGCGGAGGCCCCTCGTCGGTTGCAGAGCCGCGGCGCGGGCCCGCTCCACCGGGTCGCCGACGACGCTCCACGCGAGGCGCACACCGTGGCGGACCGCCCGCAGAGCCGGATGGCCCGTCTCCCGCTCAGGTGGCCGGTCCTCCGGCAGCAGGCGGCCGCCGGACACCCCCGCGGCCAGCGCGTGCACGGCGGCGACGTCCTGCGGGTCGGCCTGCACCCCCGCTACGGCCGTGGCGACCGCGCCCTCGACCAGCGCGGCTGCTGCGTTGAGGACGCCGGCGAGCTCGCTGAGCTCCTTGCTGCGCCCCGCCGACCGGCTGCGGCTGCGGATCACCCGGTCGTAGGCGGCGTTGAGAGCGGTGGTGAGCGCCCGGCGGGCCGTCGGCGCCGACTCGGTGCCGGCGACGGTGAGCAGCTCGGCGATGCGGGTGAAGACCGTCGCGACGGCGGACCGGTCGGGGTCCACCGCCTCGGTGCGGATCTGCACGAGGGTGGTGAGGGTCGCCCACGCCGCTCCGCAGAGGAAGAACACGACCTCGCCGATCACCGACAGCTCGGTCATGAGCCCCGATGCGAGGGCGGTGTAGATGAGCAGCTGCAGCGCCCCGAGCGAGAGCGCCGAGTTGACCGCGCTGATCAGCGCCGCGGCGGCGGCCAGGACGGCGATGAGCAGCACCGGCTCCCAGCCACCGCCGGTCGCGTACTGCCCGGCGAGGAGGCCGACCGTGCCGAACGAGGTCGCGGCGGCGATCCGCCGCAGTCGGTCGCGCATCGGACCCGGCTGCGGGGCCAGCGAGGCGGCGAGCGCGCCCATCGTGCCGAAGACTCCGGCTCCGAGGATGGCGCCGGAGTCCAGACCGCCGCCGACGACCATCGCGAGGGCCAGGGGGGCGGGGACCGCGACGGCGAACCGGGCGACGTCCCGCCACGGCACGCGGGGCGGTGTCGTGCGCAGCAGCTCCTCGAGCCAGGCCGGGGCGTGCAGGCCACGGTCCGGTCGCCGCTGCTCTGCCACGCGGTCAGCTTGTCATTCCGCCGCGGCGGTCGCGCCGTCGACGCCTACGCTGCGGAGCCGTGCCCGTGCTGCTCGGTGAGGTCCTCGCCGCCCTCGACGCCCGTTACCCGTCCGCGCTCGCCGAGAGCTGGGACGCCGTCGGCCTCGTCTGCGGTGACCCCGACGAGCCGGTGCGGAAGGTGCTGTTCGCCGTCGACCCGACCGCGGCCGTCGTCGACGAGGTGGTGGAGACCGGCGCGGACCTGCTCGTCACCCACCACCCGCTCTTCCTGACGCCGGTGCACGGCGTGCCGGCCGACGACCCGAAGGGCCGCCTGGTGCACCGGCTGGTGCGCGCCGGCGCCGCCCTGCTCGTCGCGCACACGAACGCCGACCGCGCGCCCGATCACGGCGTCAACGACGCGCTCGCGGCTGCGCTGGGGCTCCAGGACGCCGTTCCGCTGGAGCCCTCCACCGCGGACCCGCGCGCCGGTCTGGGGCGGGTGGGCCGGCTGCCCGAGCCGATGACGCTGCGGGAGTTCACCGAGCTCGTCGCCGCGGCGCTGCCGGCCACGGCGGGCGGGGTCCGGGCCGCGGGCGATCCCGACCGCGTGGTGGGCACGGTCGCCGTCTGCGGTGGCAGCGGCGGCTCGCTGCTGGGCGCCGCCGCGGCGGCCGGGGCCGACGTCCTGCTGACCAGCGACCTGAAGCACCATCCGGTGAGCGAGGCGCTCGAGGTGCCGGGTCCGGCGTTGTGCGACGTCGCGCACTTCGCCTCCGAGTGGCCCTGGCTGCCGGTGGCCGCGGACGTGCTCCGCACCGACCTCGGCGGGCGGGTGGAGGTCGTCGTCTCGACTCGGCACACCGACCCCTGGACCTGCCGGGCGGGGCAGGAGGAGGTCGGCGGTCGGCACGCGGCGGGCTGAGCGGTGAGAGCGGCCTCGCTGCACGGGTAGGTTCTCGGCGTGAAGGTCGACCATTTCGAGCAGCAGAAGCTTCTGGAGCTGGCAGCGGAGGACGTCGCGCTCACCCAGCTCGCGCACCGCAGGCGGACGCTGCCGGAGGCGATCGCCGTCGAGGCGGCCACCGAGGCCGAGCGGACCCTCGCCGACGACGTCGTCCGCGCCGAGACCGCGGTGCGTGACCTCCAGCGCGAGGTCAAGCGGCTCGAGGGCGACGTCGAGACCGTGCGGGCGCGCGGGGCCAAGGACCAGAAGCTGCTGGACTCGGGCAGCGTCTCGGCCAAGCAGATGACCGACCTCCAGCACGAGCTGCAGTCCCTCACCCGCCGTCAGTCGGACCTGGAGGACCAGGAGCTCGAGCTGTTGGAGAGCCTGGAGACCGCCGAGGCGGCGCTCAAGGCCGCGCAGGAGGGCCGCGACGAGGCCCGCGCGGAGCTGGAGCGCGCCGAGCAGCTGCGCGACGACGCCCTCGCCGACATCACCGACTCCACACACCGGCACGAGGCCGCACGGGCCGCCGTCGCCGGCGCGATCTCCGCACCGCTGCTGACCCTCTACGACCGCGTCCGCGCTTCTACCGGCACCACCGGCGCGGCGATGCTGCAGGCGCGTCAGTGCCAGGGCTGCCGGCTGGAGCTCTACGGCAACCAGCTCACCGCCGTGCGCAACGCCGACCCGCACGAGGTCGTGCGCTGCGAGAACTGCGGCCGGATCCTCGTCCGTACGGCCGAGTCCGGGCTGTGAGAACGACGGGGGAGCGAGCGTCGCAGGGAGCGCCGGCGACCGAGGAGCGGAACGAGTCCGGAGTCGAACGGGGAGCACTGTGACCCGGAGGTTCGTCGTCGAGGCCGACGGCGGTTCGCGGGGCAACCCGGGGCCGGCCGGCTACGGGGCGCTGGTGCGGGACGCCGAGACCGGACGGCTGCTCGCCGAGCGCGCGGCGTCCGTCGGCCGGGCGACCAACAACGTCGCCGAGTACGGCGGCCTGGTGGCCGGCCTGCAGGCGGCGCTGGACCTGGACCCGACGGCGTCGGTCGAGGTCCGGATGGACTCCAAGCTCGTCGTCGAGCAGATGTCGGGGCGCTGGAAGGTCAAGCACCCCGACATGCAGAAGCTGGCCCTGCAGGCCCAGCAGATCGCCCGCCAGCTCGGGCAGGTCCGCTACACGTGGGTGCCGCGGGCGCAGAACGGCGCCGCCGACGCGCTGGCCAACAGCGCCATGGACGGCCGGCCGATCCACCGCGACGCCGCCGCCGAGGCCGTCGTCCTGGAGGACGACGTCCAGCCGACGACCGAACCGGCTCCGGTGACCACCACTGTCACCCACCTGTTGCGGCACGGGCAGACCGAGCACACCCCCGAGCGCCGGTTCAGCGGGCGCAACGACCTGCCGCTGTCGCTCACCGGCCGCGCCGAGGCCGAGGCCGCCGCGCACCGGGTGGCCGGGCTCGGGATCGACGTCGTCCTCGCCTCGCCGCTGCGTCGCACGAAGGAGACCGCCGAGATCGTCGCGGGGATCCTCGGGCTCCCGGTGGAGCTCGACCGGGACCTGGTCGAGCTGGACTTCGGGGACCTCGAGGGGCTGTCGGCCGACGAGGCGCGGCAGAAGTTCCCGCTGGCCGTGCGCCGCTTCATGTCCGACGTCCGGGTGGCCGCGCCCGGCGGGGAGTCGATCGCCGACGTGAGCGCCCGGGTCGCCGAGGCCCGGCAGCGGATCCTCACCCAGTACGCCGGCAAGACGGTGCTGGTCGTCAGCCACGTCACGCCCATCAAGCTGATGCTGGCCGCCGGGCTCGACGCCGGCGACGACGTCGTCCACCGGGTCTTCCTGGAGGCAGCCTCGCTGTGCACGGTGGCGTGGTCCTCGGACGGACGCAGCGTCGTCCGGCTGGTGAACGACACCGCGCACCTGCGCTAGGGCTCAGATCCGCACGAACAGGTAGATCGACACCGCCACGGCGAACACCACGATCAGCACCCGCAGCGGCGTCACGGGGATGCGGGTGGCGATCCGCGCGCCGAGGAAGCCGCCCACCAGGCTGGCCGGCGCGGCCACCGCCACCACCGCCCAGTCGATCGGCCCGAAGAGGCCGAACACCACGAGCGTGACGGTCGCGGTGACCGCCGACAGCGCCGACTTCAGCGCGTTCGCCAGCTTCAGCCGGTGCAGCCCGATGCCCAGGACGCCGACCAGGATCACCCCGAGCGCGCCGCCGAAGTAGCCGCCGTAGACCGTGGCGAGGAAGAGCGCGACGTAGAGCCAGGCGGGGTCCCGTCGCGGCGCGTCGGCGTCCCGGAGCCGCCGGGCGATGAGCGGCTGGACGGCGATCAGCAGGCCGGCGAGCAGCACCAGCACCGGGACGACGACGTCGAACGCCTCCGAGGGCGTCGTCAGGAGCAGCACGCTGCCGGCGGTCCCGCCCGCCACCGCGACCGCCCCGAACCGCACCAGCCGACTGCGCTGCCCGGCGTACTCGGCGCGGAAGCCGGCGACCCCGCCCAGGTAGCCCGGCCACTGCGCGACCGAGTTGGTCACGTTCGCCGCCACCGTCGGCAGGCCGAGGGCGACCAGCGTGGGGAAGAGGATCAGCGAGCCGCCGCCGGCGATGGAGTTGATGCCGCCGGCGAGGAACGCGACGCCGGCGGCGATGAGCAGGTCGAGAGCGGACACGAGCGCCAACCTAGGCGGCGCCCTCCGGGGTGGCCGATGGGCCGCCCCGACGCCTGACCGTGACCTGGGGCTCTCCCGCGGCCTGCTGCTCTGCCAAGGCCTACGGTGACGCCATGAAGCTGCCGGGCAAGGCGTCGATGCTGGCCGCACTGCTGGGCGGGGGCGGCGTGCTGCACATGGTCCGGCCGAAGATGTACGACTGGCTGGTGCCGCCCGAGCTGGGCAACCCGCGCAGGTGGGTCCTCGCCAGCGGGGTCGTCGAGATCGGCACCGCGGCGTTGCTCGTGGCTCCCGCGACGCGCCGCCTCGGTGGCTGGTCCGCCGCGGGGCTGCTGCTGGCCTTCGTGCCGGCGCACCTGCACACGTTCCGCGTGATCCCGAGAAAGCCGCTGCCCATGGCGGTGGCGATCGGCCGGCTGCCGCTGCAGATCCCGATGGTGACCGCGGCGCTCGACGTCGCCCGGGGCCGCTGACCATGCCCACGCCGCTTCCCGACGACTGGCAGCGCGCCCTCGTCGTCGCCGCCCACCCCGACGACATCGAGTACGGGATCGCCGCCGCCGTCGCGATCTGGACGGCGGCGGGCAAGGAGGTGCACTACCTGCTGGCGACCCGGGGCGAGGCGGGGATGGCCGGCGTGCCGCCGGCGGAGGCCGCGCCCCTGCGCGAGGACGAGGAGCGCCGCTCGGCCGCCGTCGTCGGGGTGTCGGAGGTGGAGTTCCTCGACCACCGGGACGGCGTCCTGGTCGCCGGGCCCGAGCTGCGCCGCGACCTGGCCGGCGCGATCCGGCGGCACCGTCCCGACCTCGTCGTCACCGGGTACTTCGGCCCGACCTGGACGCCGCCGGGCGCCTCACCCGGCTACCTCAACTCGGCCGACCACCGGGCCCTCGGCCAGAGCGTCCTGGACGCCGTGGCCGACGCGGGCAACGAGTGGATCTTCCCGGAGCTGACGGAGGACCCCTGGTCGGGCGTGCGGTACATCGCCGTCAGCGAGCTCCACGATCCGCCGCACGAGGTGGACGTCAGCGACGCCGTCGAGCTCGCGGTCGCCTCGCTGGCCGAGCACCGGCGATACCTGGAACTCCTGTCCGACGATCCGGTGGAGGCGCAGGCCCGGCAGGTCGTCGACATGTCCACGACGACCGAGGACGGTCGGCGGCGGGTGGGCTTCCGGCTCTACCGGGGCTGAGAGATCTCGGCGGGGCAGCGGCTCAGCCACTCCTCGAGCTGGTCGGCCGGCAGCGGCCGCGCGTGCAGGAAGCCCTGGCTGAAGTCGCAGCCCAGCGACCCCAGGTGGGCGAAGGTCTCCGCCGTCTCCACGCCTTCGGCGACGACCCGCAGGCCGAGCCGGTGGGCGAGTTCCACGGTGCTGGCGACGATCGCGGCCGTGCGCTCGTTGGTGAGCAGGTCCGCGGTGAACGAGCGGTCGAGCTTGAGCTCGCCGACGGGCAGCTCGCGCAGGTAGGCCAGCGACGAGTAGCCGGTGCCGAAGTCGTCGATGCTCACGGTCGTGCCGAGGTCGGCGAGGCTGCGGACGACGGGGATGCTGCGGTCGGGGTCGGTGAGCAGCACGCTCTCGGTGACCTCGAGGACCAGCTGTCCGGCGGGCAGCCCGTGCTCGGCGAGGAGCGCGGCGACGCGGGCGGGCAGGCCGACGTCGAGCAGGTTGCTCGCCGACAGGTTGACCGACATCTGCAGGGCGAGTCCACGACGGTGCCACTCGGCCGCCTGGGCGACGGCGCGGTCGAGGACGACCTCGGTCAGCTTGCCCATGAGCCCGTGCGCCTCGGCCAGGGGGAGGAACTCGCCCGGGCCCAGCAGGCCGCGGACCGGGTGCTGCCAGCGCACGAGCGCCTCGACGCCGACGGGCCGGCCGGTGGCGACGTCGAGCTGCGGCTGGTGGTGCAGGACGAGCTGGTCGCTGGAGAGCGCGGTGCGCAGGTCCTCGACGAGGGCGAGATTGCCGCTGCTGCCGGCGTGCCGGGAGCTGTCGTAGAGGGCGGCGCCGCTTCCGGTGCGCTTGGCGTCGTACATGGCGACGTCGGCCTCGCGCAGCAGCTCGGCCGGGGACGCCTGGTCGCCCTCGGCGCTGCGGGAGACGGTGAGCCCGACGCTGGCCGAGGAGTGGATGACCATGCCCTCGATGGGGAACGGCTGGTCCAGCCGCTCGTGCAGCCGGCGGCCCAGGCTCAGCGCGGCCTCGGCCAGCGGGGCGTCGGCGTCCATGGGGGCGAGGACGGCGAACTCGTCGCCGCCGAGCCGCGCGAGGATGTCCCCGGGGCGCAGCACGGTCTCCAGGCGGGCGGCGATCATGCGCAGCAGGTCGTCGCCGGCGGCGTGGCCGAGGGCGTCGTTGACGTCCTTGAACTTGTCCAGGTCGAGCAGGGCCAGCGCCAGCGGCGTGCCCTCCCTAGACAGCTCCTCCACCCGGCGCAGCACCGCGCGGCGGTTGGCCAGGCCGGTGAGCTCGTCGGTCAGCGCCTCGCGCCGGGTGACGGCGAGGACGGCCAGCTCGCGGACGTTCACCAGCAGGCGGATGCCCGAACCCACGGCCGCGAGGGCCGCGCACCAGGCCGCGACGGTGTCGGCCAGGGCGACCAGCGACACGGCAAGGAGCACGCCGGTCGAGGCGACGATGACGACGAACGCGCCGATGGTCGACGCCTTGGGGTCGGCCGGCTGGGGCTCGGAGCGTCCTGGGCGGAGGACTGCGGCCAGACCCAGGCAGATGACGGCGACCGGCTCGGTGGCCCAGGCCCAGCTGTCGGGCTGTCCGCCGCCGAGCATGACGGCGGTGCTGCCCACCATGGTCGCGCCGAACGAGGCGACCACCAGCCAGGTCCTGACGTCGCGGCCCATGTCGCCGAGGAAGGGAAGGGTGGCGACGGTGCCCAGGATGACGAAGGAGACCGCGAAGGACGCCGCGACCGCCACCGAGGCGATCGTGGTCGCCGGGCCGCCGAGCAGGTGGGTCACCAGCTGGGCGACCGCGACCACGGCGAGCACGGCGGAGGCGCCGTTGAGGATGTCGTTGGGATCGGCGAGGTTGCTGCTGAACCGGTTCCAGCGGACCAGTCCGCCGTAGAACAGCGGGAAGGCGACGACCGGTGCCCAGAGCGTCACCGCGGCGGCGGCTCCCTGGGTGGCCGGCACCAGACCCAGGAGGGTGCCGAGCAGCGTGGTGCCGGCGACCAGCACCGCCCCGGCCGCGATCCGGGACCAGACGACGCGCTCGTGGGCCACGGACCGTGCGCGCCAGACGAGGATGGCCAGCAGGCCGCCGTGCAGGAGGAGCGTGAACCCGACGCGCAGCGGACCCATGTCCGACGGCGAGCTCGCTTCCAGCCGGCCGGTTCCCACGAGCAGCCCGACCACGCCCGCGACGACGACGAGCGCCGTCGTCCACATGGGCGCACCGGGCAGCAGCCGGGAGCGCAGGGCAGCCTGCATACGTGGTTCATCGGCCGCCGGGCGGTGCCGGTGAATCCGGGGACCGGGGCCTCCCCCCAAGGGGGCAGGTGGGTTTGCGCGGACGGATGCGGCTCCGCCGTGATCACCACCTAGACTGGCCGGCACGACGGACGAGTCGGCTGGGCGGTCGCGTCGGCGGGGGAGACCCCGCCGCCGAGGAACGTCCGGGCTCCACAGGGCAGGGTGGTCGTTAACAGCGACCCGGGGTGACCCGCGGGACAGTGCCACAGAGAACAGACCGCCAGTGCTCGCACTGGTAAGGGTGAAACGGCGGTGTAAGAGACCACCGCACACCGGGTGACCGGTGTGGCTCGGTAAACCCCACCCGGAGCTAGATCAAGAAGGGACGACGGTTCGCCGTCGTCCTGCGCAGGCGTTCGAGGGCGGCCCGCCCGAGCCTGCGGGTAGATCGCTGGAGCCTGTCGGCAACGGCAGGCGTAGATGGATGACCGCCCATCGGGAGGCCGCGAGGCGCCCGTGGACAGAACCCGGCGTACAGGCCGACTCGTCCGTCGTCCTCCGCCGGGTCGACGCTGCTGCGGTGCGCGTCGGTCTTGACACCCGCCGTGAGGATGGCCAGCGTCTGGTCATGACGGTCATCCCGCTTCCTCGACACGGGCAATGGGTCGGCGACCACCGGGGGCAGGGGCGAAGCCTCCGCGTCTCCACGCACGTCGACGTCGGCGTGCTGAACGTCAGCCTCTGGCGGGAGGACGTGTGCGTGGGCACCGCGCAGCTGCTGCCCGCCGAGGCGGCTGCGCTGATCGGGGGGCTCTCCGACGGGCTCGCCGAGATCGCCGTGCAGCCGGCCCCGCCGGCCCGTCATGCGGAGCCGCACGTGCTGGAGGCCCGGCTGGCGCGGCTGGAGGCCCGGCTCGCGTCATCGGTGCGCCCCGCCGTGGCCGACCGGTTCCGCGCGGCCCTGCGCTCGGCCCGCGTCGTGTGGGACGACCTGCGGTAGCCCGGTCCGGCGGTGCGGGGTCAGGGGCGGTGGCTGTGTCAAGGTGACCTCGTGCCCGCCGTCCTGCTCCGCTCGCCGTGACGGCGGTCGTCGTCGCGGTGTCCGCCGTCCTGGGGCTGGGCGTGGGTGCGGCCGCGAACCGGGCAGCCGGGGCGTTCCCCTGGGGCGGCGCAGGGGAGCGGTCCGCCAGGGCGGTGCGGTTCCCGGTGCTGGAACTGGTGACGGCCGCGCTCTTCGCGCTGACCGCCCTGCGCTTCGGCGCCGCCTGGGAGCTGCCCGCCTATCTGCTCGCCGTCGGCGCGGGCGTGCTGCTGACGGTGATCGACCTGCGGCACAAGCTGCTGCCCAACCGGGTCGTCCTCCCGGCGATCGGGGGCACCGCGGCGTTGCTGCTCCTGGCGGCTGCGGTCGACGGGGCCTGGGACCAGCTGCTGCGTGCTCTCCTCGCGGCGGCGCTGCTCTTCCTCCTGTACCTGGCGATGGCGCTGATCTCCCCGCGGTCCCTGGGCATGGGTGACGTGAAGCTGGTGGCCCTGCTCGGATTGCTCCTTGGCTGGGTCGGCTGGGCGGCAGTGCTGCTGGGCGCCTA
Source organism: Blastococcus sp. LR1 (assembly GCF_020166105.1). GTDB lineage: Bacteria > Actinomycetota > Actinomycetes > Mycobacteriales > Geodermatophilaceae > Blastococcus. The sequence goes on along the minus strand of NZ_JAIUJY010000001.1, from coordinate 412,520 downwards.
CGGCGGGTTCGTGGTGCAGGCGACGGTGGTGCTCGCCCTGCTGGTCACGCGGCGGGTCGGGCGGAAGACCCAGCTCCCGCTGGGGCCCGCCATGCTGCTCGGCGCAGCTGCCGTGATCGGGTGGAGTGCGGCCTTCGCGGGGTGACCGCACCTCAACTGCTCACCCAGCGTGATCATCCGCTGCTGTACGTAATCCCATCGGTGGGTCTCCTCGATGGATCGGGTGAAGAACGCTCAAGCCCCGCAACGTTCGGCACGACAACTCCCTGCAGCAGCCGCGAGGCCGGATCAGCCCCGATCCGAACCGGACGGCCGACACATCAGGGAGCACGACAATGCAGAACGCCTACACCGCTGTGACCACCTTCGTCGCCGCCACGCAGCACCGCCTGCGCTCGGAGGAGAAGGGCGCGACCGCTGTCGAGTACGGCCTGATGGTCGCCCTGATCGCCGTCGTCATCATCGGCGTCGTCTCCGCGCTCGGTGGCCAGCTGAGTGGCCTCTTCTCCGAGGTCGGCGGCGAGCTGACCAAGGCCGGCACCACCACCGGCGGCACCGCCACCACGCCCTGACCCACACCTGAACAGGTCGCGGCTGTGACGACGCAGCGGCCCCCGCACGGGGGTCGCTGCGTCGCCGCACGAGGAGGGAGGTGGGAACGGACGTGAGGTCTTCGCTGCGCGACGAGCGCGGTGCGAGTGCTGTGGAGTTCGCCTTCATCGTCCCGCTGCTGCTCCTCCTCGTCCTCGGCATCGCCGAGTTCGGCCGCGCCTTCCAGGTGCAGGGCACCATCTCCGCCGCCGCCCGCGAGGGCGTCCGCACGATGGCCCTGCAGGACGACCAGGTGGCAGCTCGCGCCGCCGTACGAAACGCTGCCGGGTCGTTGAACCCGGCGATTACTGACCTGCAGATCGCGATCCCGCAGAGCTGCGCCGGTCGACCCGTCGGCAGCACCGTCAAGCTCACGATCACCTATCCCATGCCCTTCCTCACCGATTTCTTCGGTGCGGGCCTGACACTGACCGGAACGGGGGTCATGCGATGCAACGGCTGACCTCCCGGTTCCGCCGGCGGCTCGTCCGTGAGGACGGCGCCTCCGCGGCGCTCGTCGCGGTCCTCCTCGTGCCGGTGCTCGGCTTCGCGGCGATCGCCGTCGACGTCGGTGCGCTGTACGCCGAGCGGGCCCGGCTCCAGGTCGCTGCCGACGCCGCTGCGATCGCCGTCGCCCAGGACTGCGCCCGCGGCAACTGCGGGAACATGCTCGCCACCGCGACGTCGCTCCTCCTCGCCAACGACCCCGAGGGCAAGGCCGGCCAGCCCGTCCTCGGCAGCGACCCGATCAGCGTGACCGTCACCGGCAGCACGCCCAAGGAGCACTGGTTCGCGCCGGTCATCGGGCACGAGTCCACCGGCGTCTCGGCCTCCGCGACCGTCGGATGGGGCGCCCCGGTCGGTGGAACCGCAGTGCTACCGCTCGCCTTCTCGTGGTGCGCCTTCAAGCAGCAGACCGGCGGCGGCCTGCCCTCGGGGACGACGCCGAGAGTCGTCGACTTCACCAAGTCCGACAGCACGGTCGGCTGCACCGGCCCCAGCAATCTGCAGGTCCCCGGCGGATTCGGCTGGCTGGTCCCCGACAACTCCACCACCTGCGGTGCCACGACGGCGATGGACGGCATCGTGACCTCCGAGCCCGGCAACAACCCGCCCACGCCGTGCACGCAGGCCTACTTCGCGAGCCTGCTCAAGAAGCCGGTGCTGCTGCCGATCTTCGACGAGTACGGCGCTTCAGGGTCCAACGCCTGGTACCGGATCTACGGCTACGCCGCCTTCACGATCACCGGCTACGACTTCAAGAGCAAGGGAAAGAGCACGCCGACGCCGAACTGCGGCGGATCCGGCAACAGCGGCCAGTGCATCGCGGGCTACTTCACCCGCTTCGTCGAGCTCTCCGACGCCTGGGACTACAGCCCCGACGCGCCGACCCTCGGCTCGTCCGTCCTTCGACTGATCCGATAGGAGGCACGACAGTGAGACGTCGAATCCTCGCCGCCGTCGCGGCGCTCGTCCTGCTCCTCGTCGGAGCGGTCGTCCTGCTCGCCTACGTCCGCGGCGCCGACGCCCGCGCCCTCGCCGGTGCCCGCACCGTCGAGGTGCTGGTGGTCGTCGAGCCGATCCCGGCAGGCACCCCTGCCGACGGGCTGGCCGAGTTCCTGAGCCTCGAGCCGATCCCGGCCAAGGCCGCCGTGCCCGGCCGGGTCGCCGACCTGGCCGAGATCGAGGGCCAGGTCGCCCTGGTCGACCTGCAGCCGGGAGAGCAGCTGCTCGCCGCCCGCTTCGGCTCTGCGGACGACATCCGCGGGCCGGAAATCGTCGACGTCCCGAAGGGCCTGCAGGAGGTCTCGATCCTCCTGGAGCCGCAGCGCGCCGTCGGCGGTCGCCTGGCCGCCGGGGACACCGTGGGCGTCCTCGTGTCCCTGAGTGACGGCCGCACCCACGCCGTCCTCCACAAGGTCCTGGTCACCCAGGTGCAGGGGGCGCCTGTCGCCGCACCCGCCCCGGACGGCACGGAGACCGCCGCTGCCGGTGTCGGGCCCGCACCCGCACCCAGCGCCAGCCTGATGCTGACCTTCGCGGTCACCGCCGCCCAGGCCGAGGCCGTCGTCTTCGGCAGCGAGCACGGCACCGTCTGGCTCTCCCTCGAGCCCGAGGACGCCGACGTCTCCGGCACCGAGGTCATCACGCCCGACACCATCTACGGGAAGGTCTTCTCATGAGCCGCGTCGTGCTCGCAGCCGCCGACGAGGAGCTCATCCTCCGGGTCAAGGAGGCCACCGACGGCGACCTGTCGGTGCTGCCGCCCGGCCGCCTGCCCGGCGAGCCGTCCCGCCTCTTCGAGCAGCTGCTGGACGGCGAGCTGCCCGAGGTGCTGGTGATCGGCCCCCAGGCCACCGTCGCCGACGCGCTCGGCCTCGCCACGCGGCTGGACGTGCAGAGCCCGGGGATCAGCGTCGTGCTGGTCGCCGAGCCCGCGCCCGACCTCTGGCAGGCCGCCATGCGCGCCGGCATCCGTGACCTGGTCTCCCCGGGCGCCGACGTCGTCGAGCTCCGCGCCGCCGTCGAGCGCGCCGGCTCCACCGCCAGCGGCCGTCGGCGCGTGCTGCGCCCGGTCGAGGAGACCTCGCGCTACGCCGGCCGGGTCATCACCATCGCCTCTCCCAAGGGCGGGGTGGGCAAGACGACCGTCTCCACCAACCTGGCTCTCGGCCTCACGGCCTCGGCTCCGCAGTCGACGGTCCTGGTCGATCTGGACGTCCAGTTCGGCGACGTCGCCTCGGCGCTCGGGCTGGTCCCGGAGTACACGCTGCCCGACGTCGTCAGCGGCCCCGCGGTCGAGGACACGATGGTCCTCAAGACCTTCCTGACCCAGCACCCGAGCGGGCTGTTCACCGTCTGCGGCGCCGAGTCGCCCGCCGCCGGCGACACCGTCCGCGGCGAGGACGTCACCCGGCTGCTGGCCGCCCTGGCGCGCGAGTTCCGCTACGTCGTCGTCGACACCGCCCCCGGGCTGTCCGAGCAGACGCTCGCCGCCCTCGACCGGGCCAGCGACGTCGTGATGCTGACCAGCATGGACGTGCCCGGCGTGCGTGGGCTCCGCAAGGAGCTCGACGTGCTCCGCGAGCTGTGCCTGATCCCGGCCGGCCGGCACGTGGTCATGAACTTCGCCGACCCGAAGGGCGGCCTGTCGGTGCGCGACGTGGAGACGACGATCGGCACCGGTGTCGACGTCGTCCTGCCGCGGTCGCCGAAGGTCCCGGCGTCGACCAACCAGGGTGTTCCGCTCATCGCCACCGGCAGCCGCCGCGACCCGATGGTCAAGGAGCTCAACCGGCTGGTCACGCGCTTCCAGGCCACCCCGCTCAAGGCGCCGAGCCGGTACCGGGCCAAGCACCGGGCGGCTGCGCGATGAACCTCGCCGACCGTCTCGAGGCCGCGCGCGGCCGGCAGGCAGTCGAGGACCTCGCGCTGCCCACCGCCCGGAGCTCCCGTCCGGTCGTGCCTGCGCCGACGCCGCCGACCGATGCGCTCGCCCGGCTCAAGGACCGGGTGGGGAAGGCGCTCTTCGAGCGCATGGGCGCCCGGATGAACGACACGTCGATGGGCGAGGACGCCCTGCGGGCGATCGTGCTGGACGAGCTCGACGCCGTCGTGGAGGAGGAGAACGTCCCCCTCAGCACGGAGGAGCGGCAGCGGCTGACCGCCGACCTGGCCGACGACGTGCTCGGGTACGGCCCGCTGCAGCGGCTGCTCGACGACGACACCGTCAGCGAGGTCATGGTCAACGGCCCGGACAACATCTACGTCGAGCAGAACGGCAAGCTCGTCCGGACCGCCGCCTCCTTCACCTCCGAGGAGCACCTGCGCCGGGTGATCGACCGGATCGTCTCCCGCGTGGGGCGCCGGATCGACGAGTCCTCGCCGCTGGTCGACGCGCGCCTCGCCGACGGCTCCCGCGTCAACGCGATCATTCCGCCGCTGGCCTTCAGCGGCTCGACGCTGACGATCCGCAAGTTCTCCAAGGACCCGTTCACCGTCACCGACCTGATCGGCTTCGGCACGCTCTCGCCGGAGATGGCCGAGCTGCTGCACGCCTGCGTCGACGCCCGGCTGAACATCATCGTCTCCGGCGGTACCGGCACCGGTAAGACGACGCTGCTCAACGTGCTCTCCTCGTTCATCCCCGAGGGCGAGCGGATCGTCACCATCGAGGACGCCGTCGAGCTGCAGCTCCAGCAGGACCATGTGGTCCGGCTGGAGTCCCGCCCGCCCAACATCGAGGGCAAGGGCGCCATCACCATCCGCGACCTGGTCCGCAACTCCCTCCGCATGCGCCCCGACCGGATCGTGGTCGGCGAGTGCCGCGGTGGCGAGTCGCTGGACATGCTCCAGGCGATGAACACCGGCCACGACGGGTCGCTGTCGACGGTGCACGCGAACTCCCCGCGCGATGCCATCGCCCGCCTGGAGACGCTGGTCCTCATGGCCGGCATGGAACTGCCGCTGCGCGCCATCCGCGAGCAGATCGCCTCCGCCGTCGACGTGGTCGTGCAGCTCACCCGGCTGCGCGACGGCACCCGCCGGGTCACCCACGTGACCGAGGTGCAGGGCATGGAGGGCGAGACGGTGACCCTCCAGGACGCGTTCCTCTTCGACTACTCCGCAGGCGTCGACGCGCACGGGAAGTTCCTCGGCAAGCCGGTTCCCACCGGCGTGCGTCCGCGGTTCACCGAGAAGTTCGACGACCTCGGGATCAAGCTCTCGCCGCGGGTCTTCGGCGCGACCGAGGCCGCCGCCGCACGAGGGTGGCAGTGATGTCGCCGGTCATGCTGCTCATCGGTCTGGCCGCGGTCGCCGCCGCGCTGCTGCTGCTCGCGCTGGTCGTCCTGCCCGGCGGACCCGGCAAGGTGCCGCTGAGCCGGCTGGACCCGACGACGGCGCCGCCCACGTCGACCCTCGCCGGCGCGGGAGCCGCCGCCGGGGCTGCGGTGGAGAAGGCGCTGGCCAAGCGGGGCCGGCTCGCCGCCGGCGCCGCCGCGCTGGAGACCGCCGGCATCGCGGCCACCCTGCCCGACTTCGTGCTCGCGACCGGCCTGTTCGCGGTCGTCGCCGGTGCCGTGGGCGCGTTCGTCGGTGGTCCGGTGCTCGGCCTGGTCGCGGTGGTCCTGGTGCCCGTGGGCGCCCGGGTTCTCGTGAAGTTCAAGACCGGCCGCCGCCGGGCTGCCTTCGCCGACCAGCTCGACGACTCGCTGCAGCTGATGGCCAGCAGCCTGCGCGCCGGGCACAGCCTGCTGCGCGCCGTGGACGCCGTCTCCACCGACGCCTCCTCGCCCACCTCCGAGGAGTTCGCGCGCATCGTGAACGAGACCCGGGTGGGCCGCGACCTCAGCGATGCGCTCGACGAGGTCGCCGAGCGCATGGCCAGCGACGACTTCGTCTGGGTCGCCCAGGCGATCGCCATCCACCGCGAGGTCGGCGGCAACCTGGCCGAGGTGCTCGACGCGGTCGGGCACACCATCCGCGAGCGCAGCGCCATCCGCCGTCAGGTCAAGGCGCTCGCGGCCGAGGGCAAGCTCTCGGCGGTCGTGCTGATGGGCCTGCCGTTCTGCGTCTTCGGCTTCATCGCGATGAGCAACCCCGGCTATCTCAGCGGCTTCACCGAGAGCCTCGTCGGCTACGCGATGCTCGCCGTCGCCGCCGTGATGCTCGGCGTGGGCGGGTTCTGGCTCAAGAAGACCGTGGCGATCACGTTCTGATGACCACGCTGCCGATCCCCGTCCTCGCCGCCGTCCTGGCCGTGGCCGCCGCCGTCCCCCTGCTCGGGTGGGCGGTGCTGGCCCGCCCCGCGACGTCCGCCACACGCACCCGGGACAACCTGCTGCGCGGCATCGAGCTGACCGGCGCGGGCCAGTCCGCGGGCCCGGCCGGACCCGGTCTGCTGCGCCGCCTCACCGACGGCCTGACCCCGCGGGGGACCACCGACCGGCTGGACCGGCTGGCCAGCACCGCCGGTCGCCCGGCGGCCTGGCCGGTACCCCGTCTCGTCGCCGCCAAGCTGGTGCTCGCCCTCATCGCGGGCGGCCTGTCCGCGCTCGTCGTGAGCTCGAACCCCAGCGCCCTCACCGTGCTGGTCGCCGTCGGGGCGACGGTCATCGCCTACTTCGTTCCGGAGCTGCTGCTGTACTCGCGCGGCCAGGAGCGCCAGGAGGCGATCGGGCTCGAGCTCGCCGACACGCTGGACCAGATGACCATCGCGGTGGAGGCCGGGCTCGGGTTCGAGTCGGCCATGGCGCGGGCGGGCAAGAACGGCACCGGCCCGCTGGCCGAGGAGCTGGTCCGCACGCTGCAGGACATCGCGGTGGGCCAGCCCCGGCGGGACGCCTACCTTGCCCTGGCCGAACGGACCGGCGTCCAGGACCTGCGGCGGTTCATCGCGGCCATCGTGCAGGCCGATGCCTACGGCGTCTCCATCGCCGACGTGCTGCGCACCCAGGCGCAGGTGATGCGGCTCAAGCGGCGTCAGCGGGCCGAGGAGAAGGCCATGCAGATCCCGGTGAAGGTGATCTTCCCGCTGATCCTCTGCATCCTGCCGACGCTGTTCATCGTGCTGCTCGGTCCGGCGGTCCTGGACATCGTCGACGCATTCAGCAAGACCTGATGAGGCGATCCGCGGCCAAGAGGCGTTCCCTCCTGGCCGCGGAGCGCGTCCGTGCAGAGGTCGGGTCAGCTGCGGGGCTGGGCCGGGTTGGTCGGGTCGCCGTGGGACGGCGGGTTGACCGGGGGACCCGTCGTCGCCTCGGAGGCCTTCGAGCCTCCGGCGGCCTCCGGTGGCGCGTCGGCGCCGGTCGCGGCCGGGTCCCCGCCGGAGGGCTGCGCGCCCTCGGCCAGACCGGACAGCCGGTGCCGCATGGCACCGACGACCTGGATGCGGTTCGCGTGCGACTGCTCGTAGGCCAGCAGCGTCTTCAGGTCCTCCGCGCCCAGCGTGCGGATGCGGGTGGTCAGCGAGCCCACTTGTAGGTGGTCGTAGTCGGGCAGCGGCAGATCGTCGCGCTCGGTCAAGGTGCCTCCTCGGGTCGTCCAGCTCTCGGCACATGGGCCGGAGTCCGCCTACCCGCTCTCGCGCATCCGACACCGCGCCGCCCGATGCCGGATGCGTCACGGTCCTCGGGAGGTGTGAGGGAGGGGCCGCCGGGTAGGCGGCGATTCCGACGTGCTCGTTCCCGGAGCACGCAGACGAAGGAGATCGACGTGACCGACCCGCACCAGCCCGCCACCAGCCCCGGCACCGACCAGGCCGACATCGAGCGTCGCGCCGCGATCGCCGAGGCCCTGGGTAAGGAGGTGTGGCCGGCCGACCGCGACCAGCTGATCGCCAAGGCCCAGGAGGGCACCCCGGCCGACCGGGTCCTCTCCGACCTCCAGCGCCTGCCCGCCGGCCAGCAGTTCGAGAACGTGCAGGAGGTGGCGCAGGCCCTGGGCCTGGGCACCGAGCAGCAGCGGTTCTGAGGTGACCACCCAGAAGAAGCCCAGCCCCGAGGCGTTGGACAACGTCACCGAGGAGAACATCGAGACGCGCTCCCAGCTGCTCCCCGAGGAGTCGCAGATGCAGGGCAGCGGCATGGAGGAGGTCGCGGCCGAGATCATCCTGGCCGAGTCCGAGGAGCGGACGGTCCACGCCGATCCCGACGACGCCCAGGGCGGGCACCGGCAGTCGGCCGAGACCGCCGACCTGCCCTGACGTGCGGCACGAGCACCGGGTCCAGCTGCGCTGGTCCGACCCCGACATGCTCGGGCACGTCAACCACGCGCGGGCGCTGGCCCTGTTCGAGGACGCCCGGCTGGCCATGACCGACGGCCGGCCGGGCGGGGGGCTGATCCTCGCCCGCCTGGAGGTCGACTACCTCCGGCAGCTCTACTACCGCGTCAACGAGCCGCTCACCGTGACCAGCTGGGTGACCCGGCTGGGCACCAAGTCGGTCACCGTGCGGCAGGAGCTCGTGCAGGACGACGAGGTCGCCCTCCGGGCGGACGTCGTCCTCGTGGTCTTCGACTACGAGACCAACACCAGCCGTCCCCTGACCGATGAGGAACGCGCCCACTGGAGCGCGTCCTTGGCGGACTAGTCGCTGCCGTACTGGTCGCTGCCGTACCGGGCCCAGAGGCGCGGGAACCGGCGGGCGAACCACTCGTCGTCGTCCTCCGGGAACGGCTCGCCGGTGGGATCGCCGAACTGGTCGTCGACCTCGTCGGCCTCGGGATCCATCTCGGCATCGTCGAAGCCGCGCTCCTCCAGGACCTCGAGCGGGGCGTACGCCCACGCTTCGGCGGCCGCGAAGTCCTCCTCGTCGTCGTCCCACTCGAGGTCGGCGACGGCGTCGGGGTCGGCGAGCACCCGCTCGAAGGTCTCGCGACCCAGGCTGATCAGCCAGTTGCGGAAGTCCAGGAAGCTGTCGTCGCTCGCGCCGCCGAGGGCCAGGTGGGCAGCGGCCCAGAGGTCCCAGCTGTTGGCCCGCGCACGGACGGCCATCAGCTGGCGGTAGAAGCCCCGGACGTCGTCGTCGGAGAGCTCCTCCAGGGCATCGGTGAGGGTCTCCACGTGCTGCTCGACCACGGAGTCCGGAGCTGCCTCGCGGGCCTCGGCGCGGGTGTCCTCGACCAGGGCCCAGAAGGCGTTCGTGTCCACCGGCGGAACCTATCGGTCGGACGGGTGACGGGCCCGCACGATGTGATCATCCGCGCCGCGCTGGGTAGCACCGTCCTCGACTGAAGGGAGACGGCGATGCCGAAGACCACGAAGAAGGGCGACGCGAAGCAGTCGGAGCTGCCCAGCACGCTGCGCCGGTCGGAGAAGAAGGCCCAGCGCACGTTCACCAAGGCCTACGACTCAGCGGTCGACGAGTACGACGACGAGGAGCGCGCCAACCGGACCGCCTGGGCCGCGGTCAAGCACTCCTTCGAGAAGGTGGGCGACCACTGGGAGAAGAAGGAGGGCGGCAAGAAGGGGCCCTCCGACGAGCAGGCCAAGGGCGGTCGCGGCACCGGCAGGCAGACCATGGGCGGCGTGGACGCCAACGCCACCAAGGACCACCTGTTGAAGCTGGCCAAGAAGCTCGACGTCTCGGGCCGGTCGACGATGAAGAAGAAGGAACTCGTCGAGGCCATCAAGAAGGCCAGCGACAAGAAGACCGCTGCCGCGCGGAAGAAGTAGCCGCGACCGGGGACGGCGACCTCAGCCGATGAGGACGAACTCCGTCTGGCGGCCGGAGAGGAACTCCACGCCGTTCCCGGTCAGCGCGATGCCCTCCTCCAGCCCGAGCCGCACGCACTGACCGCCCCACTCGGGCACCGGTCGGCGCACGGCCAGTTCCAGGGCGTAGACGGTGTCGGGGTGCACCGGGTAGTCACCGGCGCCGGGCACGTGGGACTGCTCGTCCCACTGCCCGATGGCCGGCCCGGCGCCATGCCCGTGATACCCGACGGGGTGGGAGTAGACGTCGCCGTCGATGCCCTCGGCGGCCGCTGCCGCGCGGGCCGCCGCCAGCACCTCGTTGCCGGTGCGGCCAGGCACCAGCGCCTCGACGGTCAGGTCCTGCAGCCGGTTCGCGGCGCGCATGGCGTTCCGCAGCCCCTCGGGTGCCGCCGTCTCCCCAGGGCGCAGCACGTAAGCGTTGCGCTGGTTGTCGGTGCGCAGGCCCAAGGAGCTGAGCCCCACGTCGCAGTGCAGCAGGTCGCCCGGCTCGACGACGGCGTCGAGGGGGACCGCCGGCAGCAGGGCGCCCTGTGCGCCGGCCAGCGGCACCCCTGGCCGCTGCAGCAGCACCGACGGCTGGAACCACGGCTCCACGCCGAGGTCGTGCAGTCGCTGGCGGATCCACCAGGCGACGTCGAGCGCCGTCGTCTCGCCGACCGTGACCACGGCGGGGGAGAAGGCCTCGTCGACGACGTCGTGCACCAGCCCGTTGAGCGCGTGCAGGACCGCGATCTCCTCCGGCAGCCGGGTCTCCAGCCAGCCGACGACGAGCCGTTCGGCCGGCACCACCCGGTCCGCCCAGGGTCCCAGCGCCTCGGTGAGCAGCCGGTGCTCGGTGTGCGAGAGCCCGTCGGCCTGGGCGAAGCGCTCGGAGACGTCGATGCCGATGCGCCGGGGATCGGCCTGCTCCACGAACCGGCGCACCTCGGCCCACTGGGCGTCCGGGTCGCCGGCGCTGCCCGGCGTCCAGGCGGGGAGGAACTGGCCCACCGGGTAGCGCGAGACCGCCGCGGCGGTGACGCCGTCGTCGCTGCGGTGCAGGACGAGGATCGTCCGCCGGCGTGCCGACAGCCAGGTCGCCGGGAGCAGCGTGGACAGCACCGGGTCCTCGTTGCACTCGCGGCCGACCACGATCCACAGGTCGATCTCCGCGCGGTCCATCAGGCCGGGCAGCACGTCCAGCAGTCGCTGCGTGAGCCACTGGTCGCGCACGGCTGCCTGCTCGCGGAGCGGCAGGGGCACCGTTCGCAGCGGGTCCGGCGGGACGAGCGACATGACTCAAGAAAAACAGAGAACCGGCGAGTCCACCGGTCGAGAGCGCCGATCCGGTCCCCCGACCGGGGAGCCGCGTCAGGCGGAAGTCTCCTCCGTCCGCGGGGCGCGGGTCCGCGGAGTGGCGGCCGTGGCCACCCGGTCGCGGCCGCGGCGCTTGGCCTCGTACATCGCCGCGTCGGCCAGGTCGACCAGGCGCCAGAGCGCCGCGACGGCGTCCTCGCCGTCCTCGGGCCGGGTCACCGCCAGCCCGATGGACGCCGTCACCCCGTGGTCGTCCGCGGTCCGCCCGGCGGCGACGGCCCGACGCAGGCGCTCGGCCAGCTGCCGTGCCTCCGCGGCGTCGGCGACCAGCCCGAGCACGACCAGCTCCTCGCCGCCGGTGCGGGCCAGCACGTCGGCCGGCCGGACGGTGGCCTGCAGGGACCGGGCGACCGAACCGAGGACCTGGTCGCCCGCCGCGTGCCCGAACTGGTCGTTGAGCCGCTTGAAGTGGTCGAGGTCGAGGACCATGGCCGCGACCCGGGTGCCGTCGCGGCGGGCCTGGCGCCAGATCCGCGGCGCCTGCTCCACCAGGTACCGGCGGTTGAACAGCCCCGTCAGGGGGTCCAGCCGGGTGAGCCGCTCGGTGGCCTCCAGCAATCGCTGGACGCGCCAGCGCAGCAGGAAGACGGTCAGCGAGGCGAAGTTCAGGGTGAGGGCGCTGACGACGACCTGCACACCCAGCCCGACGCCGCTGTCGTAGCTCGGCCACAGCGCCCCCAGGCACACCGCGGCGATGACGACCATGTGCACGCACATCTGCCGGAGCTCGAGGAACCAGCCCGCCACCAGTGCGGGGAAGAGCAGCATGAGCGGGGTGGCGTAGGACAACCGGTCCTCGATGCACAGGACGACGACCAGGTAGACGAGGTCGCCCACCAGCACCAGGGCGAACGTGTGCTGCGGGCCGACCCGACCGAGGACGGCGAAGACGACGCCCAGCACCAGCAGGGCGACCATCGTGGCCCCGTACGCCCAGCGGGCGGCGCCCGCGATGAGCACGCCGTCGACGAAGAGGTTGGCCGAGCCCATGAGGCCGCCGACGACCAGCAGCGCGGCCATGGTCCGCGCGGCGAGACGGCCCTCGGGCAGCTCCAGCTGTGCCAGCTCGGTGGGGTCCGCGGCGGCTGGTGCGTCCCGGGGAACGTCCTCGCTGGTCACCGCCGGATGATGTCGCACGATCCGGCTGTGCGGGAGCGTCTTGCGCGCGGGAACCATGCCGGGCGGCGGGGGTCCCCGGGTGGAAGGCTGGGGACGACGACCGACCGAAGGAGGCGCAGCATGGCCGGGGGACCCTGGTACTTCTGCCTGAAGCACCACACCGTGGAACCGCGCGAGGGCTGTGCCGACAAGCACCGCCTCGGGCCGTACGACACCCGCGAGGAGGCCGAGCACTCGCTGCAGGCCATGGCCGAGCGCAACGAGGAGCTCGACGCGGAGGACCGCGCCTGGAAGGGCGACTGACGCTGCGTCGCACGCGGCGGGGCATGATCGGACCGAGGCGTCCGGGTCGTCCGGTGCCGCGGAAGGGGTGGACGTGACGGACGGTCGCGCAGTCGAGGAACTGGTCGTCGGGGTGCTGGGTGGCACCGGGCCGCAGGGGCGCGGGCTCGCCGTACGGCTGGCCGCGCAGGGCCAGCGGGTGCTGCTGGGCTCCCGCGACGCCGAGCGCGCCGGCGAGGTCGCGGCCGAGGTGGCCACGCGTGCCGCCACCGTCGCCGGCGACGTCGAGGTCTCGGTGACCGGCGGGTCGAACGTGGACGTGGCCGGTGCCGCGGACCTGGTCATCGTCGCCGTCCCGTTCGCCGGGCACGCCGCGACGCTCGCCGAGCTGGCCACCCCGCTGGCCGGGAAGATCGTCGTCGACTGCGTCGTCCCCATGGGCTTCGACGAGCTCGGTGCCTTCGTGCTGGACGTCGAGGAGGGCAGCGTCGCGCAGCAGGCCGCGGCGCTGCTGCCCGACTCGCACGTGGTCGGCGCCTTCCACCACCTCTCGGCGAAGCTGCTCGAGGACCTGTCGCAGCCCACCCTCGACGGCGACGTCATGGTCGTCGGTGACGACCGCGCGTCGATGGACGTCGTCCAGGCGCTGGCCGGGCGGCTCCCCGGGATGCGCGGCATCTACGCCGGCCGCCTGCGCAACGCCCGCCAGGTCGAGGCGCTGACGATCAACCTGGTGTCGGTCAACCGGCGCTACAAGGTGCACGCCGGCGTCCGGATCACCGACGTCTAGCCCGGCCGACGACGAGGGCCGGGTCCACGATGGCCCGGCCCCGCGGCGCGTGGTCTCGCTCGTGCCGTCCCTGACCGAGGCGATCGCCGCCACCGATCCGGGCCTGCTCGCCGGGGCCACCGACTGGTGCACCCATCCGGTCGGCCTGGACGTGCCGCGAGTGGGCGGCACCAAGTGGCCCGACGTCGCCCGGGTGCTCGAGCTCGCGCCGGACCTCGTGATCGCCAACGCCGAGGAGAACCGCGAGGAGGACGTCGCCGCGCTGCGGGCCGCGGGCGTCGACGTCTGGGTCACCGCGCCGGCGACGGTGGACCAGGCGCTGGACTCGCTCACCCGCCTGTGCGCCGTGCTCGACCGGCCCGACCCGGCGTGGCTGGTCGAGGCCCGGGAGGTGTGGGCCGACCCGCCCACGGTGCCCGGCGTCGACGCCGTCGTCCCCATCTGGCGCAAGCCGTGGATGGTGCTGGGGCGGGACACCTTCGCCGGTGACCTGCTGGGCCGGCTCGGGGTCCGCAACGTCTTCGCCGGTCACACCGACCGGTACCCGAAGCTGGAGCGCGACCAGCCGGGGGTCGTGCCGGCAGAACTGGTCGTCTTCCCCGACGAGCCCTACGCGTTCACCCCGGACGACGGCCCCGAGGCGTGGCCGCAGGCTCGGCCGGCGTTCGTCAGCGGACGGCACCTCACCTGGTACGGCCCGTCGCTGGTCGAGGCGCCGCGGGTGCTGCTCGAGCAGCTGGCGGACTAGCGATGTGCGGGTCGGGGCGGCTTTCGGGCCCGGCAACCCGCCCCTCGCGCACATCCCTTCCGCCCGGCGGACGATCAGTCGAACGAATGCTCCGGGCCGGGGAAGGTGCTGCCGCGGACGTCGTCGGCGTACTCCTTCGCCGCGCGCAGCATCTCCGCGCGCAGCTCGGCGTACTTCTTCACGAACTTCGGCATCCGGCCGCCGTTGAGCCCGGCCATGTCGGTCCAGACGAGCACCTGGGCGTCGCAGTCGACGCCGGCGCCGATGCCGATCGTCGGGATGGACAGCTCCTTCGTCACCTGACCGGCGATCTCGGCCGGCACCATCTCCAGGACGACGGCGAACGCCCCGGCCTCCTGCACGGCGTGCGCGTCGGCCAGCAGCTGGTCGGCGCCGGCGCCGCGGCCCTGCACGCGGAAGCCGCCGAGGGCGTGCTCGCTCTGGGGCGTGAAGCCGATGTGCGCCATGACCGGGATGCCCGACTCGCTGAGCAGCTTGATCTGCGGGGCGACCCGGGCGCCGCCCTCCAGCTTGACCGCCTGCGCGCCGCCCTCCTTCATCAGCCGGACGGCGTTGTCGAAGGCCTGCTGCGGGCCGGACTCGTAGGAGCCGAACGGCATGTCGGCCACGATCAGCGACCGCTTCGTGGAGCGGGTGACGGCCCTGGTCATGAACAGGATGTCCTCGACGGTGACCGGGACGGTGCTGCTGTGCCCCATGACGACGTTGCCCGCCGAGTCGCCGACGAGCATCACCGGGATGCCGGCCTCCTCGAAGATGGACGCCGCGTAGGTGTCGTAGGCGGTGAGCATCGCCCACTTCTCGCCGCGGGCCTTGGCCTGCTGCAGGTGGTGGATGCGCACCCGCGCGCTGGACGTGCCGCCGTAGAGAACCGACTCGGTCATGCCTGCGCTCCTTCGCGCACCGTCGGGAGGGTCTCCCGCCAGCGGTTGGTGATGGGCAGCCGCCGGTCGCGGCCGAACGCCTTGAGGCTGATCTTGGTGCCTGGGGCCGACTGGCGGCGCTTGAACTCGGCGGCGTCCACCAACCGGAGGACCCGTGCCACCACCTCGGCGTCGTGCCCGCGCTCGAGCAGCTGGGCCATGCCGAGGTCGCGGTCGACGTAGTCGGCGATGACGGCGTCGAGCTCGTCGTAGGACGGCAGCGAGTCGCTGTCCTGCTGACCGGGCGCCAACTCCGCCGACGGCGGCTTCTCGATCGAGTTCACCGGAATCGGCTCGGTCTCCCCGCGATCGCGGGCGTGTGCGTTGCGCCAGCGGGCCAGCTCCCAGACCAGGGTCTTGGGCACGTCCTTGATCGGCGCGAACCCGCCGGCCGCGTCGCCGTAGAGCGTGGAGTAGCCCACGGCGACCTCGCTCTTGTTCGACGTCGCCAGCAGCAGGTGGCCGTGCTGGTTGGACAACCCCATCAGCAGGGTGCCGCGCACCCGGGCCTGCAGATTCTCCGCGGCGACGCCGGAGAGCTCCACGGAGGACTCGTAGGCATCCACCATCGGCGCGATCGGGACGACGGAGTAGTGCATCCCCAGCCGCTTCGCCGAGTCCTCGGCGTCGGCCAGCGAGTGCTCGCTGGACCACTTCGACGGCAGCCCGACTCCGACCACGCGGTCGGCGCCCAGGGCGTCGACGGCGAGCGCGGCGACCAGCGCGGAGTCGATGCCACCGGACATGCCGAGCACCACCGAGGGCATGCCGTTCTTGTCGATGAAGTCCTTGAGGCCCAGTACCAGCGCCCGCCAGACCTCCTCGCAGTCGCTCAGCGGCTCGGCGATCGTCGCCGGGCGGGCCTCGAACGCGGGCACCGCCTCCTCGCTCAGCACGTGCCGGGTGACGGTCATCGGCCCGACCCGGCCCTCGCGGCGCTCCGGCACGGACGAGGGGTCCAGCGCCAGGTCGACGGTGAGCAGGTGCTCGACGAACTGCGGCGCCCGCGCTAGCAGCTCGCCGGTGGGGGAGACCGCCATCGAGTCGCCGTCGAAGACCAGCTCGTCCTGCCCTCCCACCTGGTTGCAGTAGAGGATCGCCGCACGCGCCTCGGCGGCCCGCCGCTGCACCAGCGGCAGCCGGAGGTCGTCCTTGGCCCGCTCGTAGGGCGAGGCGTTGGGGGAGACGACCAGGTCGACCCCGGCCTCACCCGCGACGCCGCACGGACCGCCCTCGACCCAGAGGTCCTCGCAGACGGTCAGCGCGACGTCGACCCCGTGCAGCCGCACGACCGGCAGCTCGGTGCCGGGCACGAAGTAGCGGGCCTCGTCGAAGACGCCGTAGTTCGGCAGGTGGCGCTTGTAGTACCGGACGACGACGTCGCCGCCGTGCAGCAGGGCGGCGGCGTTGCGCGGGGCGCCCCGCCGAGGATTCGCGTCGCTGGGCCGGTCGTCGTCCGTGGGGGTCGCGTCGACCGGGGCGGGGCCGGTGCCCTCGGTGTGTGCCAGGTACCCGACGACGACGGCGAGGTCGCCCAGGCCCTCGGCCGCCAGCCGGGCGCCGAGATCGACGAGCGCCTGCTCGCTGGCGGCGGCGAAGGACTCGCGCAGCACCAGGTCCTCCGGCGGATAGCCGGTCAGCGTCATCTCCGGGAAGACGACGAGGTGCGCACCCGCCTCGGCCGCCTTCGCCGCCCAGCGGACGACGAGCTCGCTGTTGCCCGCGAGATCGCCGACCCGCGTGTCGACCTGGGCCATGGACACCCGCAACTGCACCGGCTGCTGCTCGCTCACGGGCACCAGTCTCGTCTTCCGCCGCAGCGAAGGGCCAGGTGGGGCGTCGGCCGGGTGGTCGTCCTCGTCCGAGGACGGGGTGACAGCGGGGAGCGGCCGTCCTAGCGTGCAGTCATGGGCGATCCCACCGTGATCTCGCGGCTGGTGGCCGGCGGGTACGCGGCGATCGGCGTGGGCGCGGTGCTGCGACCGTCCCTGGTGCCGGCGGTGTTCGGTGGCTCGGCGCGGACTCCGGAGTCCCGTACCGAGGTGCGGGCGGTGTACGCCGGCATTCCGCTGGCCTTCGCCGCGGCGGTGCTGCGCTCGGAGAAGCACGGGGCAGCGGCGCGGGCTGCCGTGCTCCGGACGGTGGGCGACGCCAGCGCGGGGATGGCACTGGCCCGGCTGGCGGGAGTGGCGCTGGAGCGACGGGGCCGGGCGTGGCCGACCGGAGCCTTCCTGGCCCTGGAGGTGGCCTTGGCGGCCGGCTCGTACCGGGCCGGGCGGCGGATCCCGCCCGGGCTGCGGCGCGGCACCTGACGCACGACACGAACCCGGATGGGCCGCACTCTTGCGCCGAGCCACCCCTGAGGAGGCAGGCTTGAGGGGGCGTCACACTCCCGAAACGAGCGGACTGGATCATGGCCGGCATGGACCGACAGCAGGAGTTCGTCCTGCGCACCCTGGAAGAGCGCGACATCCGGTTCGTCCGGCTCTGGTTCACCGACGTCTCCGGCTATCTCAAGGCCGTCGCCGTGGCGCCCGCCGAGATCGAGGCGGCGTTCGCGGAGGGCATCGGCTTCGACGGCTCGGCGATCGAGGGCTTCGCCCGCGTCTACGAGTCGGACATGCTGGCCAAGCCCGACCCGGGCACGTTCCAGGTGATGCCCTCGGCGAAGGGCACCCCGAGCGACACCGCGCGGATGTTCTGCGACATCACGCTGCCCGACGGGTCGCCGTCCTGGGCCGACCCCCGGCACGTGCTGCGCCGGACGCTGTCGAAGGCCGCGGACATGGGGTTCACCTTCTACACGCACCCCGAGGTCGAGTTCTTCCTGCTGAAGGACCTGCCCACCGACGGCACCCCGCCGCAGCCGGCCGACACCGGCGGCTACTTCGACCTCTCCACGCACAACGTGGCGCACGACTTCCGTCGGGAGGCGGTCTTCGCGCTCGAGGCGATGGGCATCTCGGTGGAGTTCAGCCACCACGAGGTCGCGCCCGGCCAGCAGGAGATCGACCTGCGCTACGCCGACGCCCTGTCGATGGCGGACAACATCATGACGCTGCGGCACGTCGTCCGTGAGGTCGCGCTGGCGCAGGGCGTGCACGCCACGTTCATGCCGAAGCCGTTCACCGAGCTGGCCGGCTCGGCGATGCACACCCACCTCTCGCTGTTCGAGGGCGACCGCAACGCCTTCCACGACCCGGCCGACCCGATGCGGCTGTCGACGACCGGCAAGCAGTTCATCGCCGGTCTGCTGACCCATGCCCGCGAGGTCACCGCGATCACCAACCAGACGGTGAACTCCTACCGGCGGCTGCTGGCCGGCACCGAGGCGCCGACGGCGGCGACGTGGGGCCGGGCCAACCGCTCGGCGCTGGTCCGCCTGCCGAGCTACAAGCCGAGCAAGGAGCAGTCGGCCCGGGTCGAGGTCCGCTCGCCTGACTCCGCGTGCAACCCGTACCTGACCTTCGCCGTCCTGCTCGCCGCCGGGCTGCGCGGCATCGAGAAGGGCTACGAGCTCCCACCCGAGGCCGAGGACGACGTCTGGTCGCTCACCGACACCGAGCGCCGCGCGGCCGGGTACGAGGACCTGCCGGTGAGCCTCGGCGAGGCGCTCACCGCCATGCAGGGCAGCGAGCTGGTCGCCGAGACCCTCGGCGAGCACGTGTTCGAGTTCTTCCTCCGCAACAAGTGGGAGGAGTTCAACTCCTACCGGCAGAACGTGACGCCCTTCGAGCTCCAGCGGTACCTGCCCGGCCTCTGACAGGTCGCTCTGGCCACGTTCCTCGCGCTGTGCGGGTCCTGCAGGATCCGCACAGCGCGAACAACGCCCCAGAGCGCGGTCGAGCGGTGCGCGACACGGCCACTAGCCTCGACTCCGTGACCTCCGGCCGCCTGCTCGTCGTCGTCCCGAGCGAGACCGACCCGCCCGCGCGGCTGGGGGAGTGGCTGCGCGCCGCCGGCCTCGAGCTCGACGAGCGGCACCTGGGGCTGGGCGAGCAGCTGCCGGAGACCCTCGAGGGCTTCGACGGCCTGCTCGTGCTCGGTGGCCCCCAGTCCTCGCTGGACGACGAGGCGACCAGCCCCGAGCTCGTCGGCGTCCGCTCCCTGCTGCGGCAGGCGATCGACGCCGACCTGCCCACGCTGGCCATCTGCCTCGGCGCCCAGCTGCTGGCCCAGGTCGGCGGTGGCCGGACGCGCGTGGGCATCGACGGACCCGAGGTCGGGGCGACCCTGGTGGCCAAGCGCGACGTCGCCGACCAGGACCGGGTCTTCGGCCCGCTGCCGCTCTCGCCCGACGTGATCCAGTGGCATCACGACGAGATCTCCGAGCTCCCCACCGGCGCGACGCTGCTGGCGAGCAACCCGCACTACCCGCACCAGGCCTACCGGGTCGGGGCGCACGTCTACGCCCTCCAGTTCCACATCGAGACGACGCCGGAGATGGTGCGCGCCTGGGCCGAGAGCGACCCGGTCGGCGTCGGCGCCAGCCCCCTGGACATCGAGACGCTCTGCGCCCGCGCCACCGCCGCGCACGACGACCTCGCAGAGATCTGGCAGCCCTTCGCCGGCCGCTTCGCCGACCTGGTCCGCACCCGGGCGGGGGCACGGGCGTGACCGCTGCCCTCCCGGAGATCCCGCGCCGCGCGATCGTCCGGCTGGTCCGCTTCGGCTTCGGCGACGGCGAGCGCGCCGCCCGGCTGCTGTCCGATCCGGCGCTCGGCCTGTGGGACCTCGGCCGCAACGAGCCCGCTGACCCCGAGGCCGGGCCGGTGGTGGCCGCCCTCGCCCGCGCCGGTGACCCCGACCTCGCCGTCCGCTCGCTGCACCGGCTGATCGAGGCGCTCGACGAGGAGGACCCCGACGGTTCCGCCGCCGCCGCGCTGCTCGCCCGGCTCCGCGGGCCCGGTCACCTGCGCGCCCGCCTGGTCTCCGTCCTCGGGGCCAGTTCCGGGCTGGCCGACCACCTGGCGGCGCACCCGCTGGACTGGCACGTGCTCGACGACGACCGGCACGGGCCGTCGCGCCCGACGCCGAACGCGCTGGAGCGGCAGATGCTCACCGCGGTCGGCGCGGATCCCGACGACCCGCCGTGGGGCGTCCGGCTCGGGAAGGCGGCGCCCGACGCGAAGCCCGAGCGGGTGGCGGCGCTCCGGCTGGCCTACCGGCGCGCGGTGCTCTCCCTGACCGGGCGCGACCTCGGCGACGGCGTCCCGGCGGAGGACGTCGCCGTCGAGCTCGCCGACATCGCCGCTGCCGTGCTGACCGCCGGCCTGGCCATCGCGGTCGCCGAGCAGTCGGCCGACGCCGCCGCGTGCCGGCTCAGCGTCATCGCCCTGGGCAAGTGCGGTGGCCGCGAGCTGAACTACGTCAGCGACGTCGACGTCGTCTTCGTCGCCGAGGGCGTGGACCCGGCGGACCCCGAGGGCGCCGCCCTGTCGAGCGCCACCCGGGTCGCCGCGGCGCTCATGCGGATCTGCCACGAGGCCGCGTGGGAGGTCGACGCCGCGCTGCGACCCGAGGGCAAGGCGGGCGCCCTGGTCCGCACCGTCGCCGGGTACGCCGCCTACTACGCCCAGTGGGCGGAGACCTGGGAGTTCCAGGCGCTGCTGAAGATGCGCCCGGTCGCCGGTGACCCGGACCTCGGGCGGGCCTACGTCGACGCCCTCTGGCCGCTGGTGTGGAAGGCCGGGGACCGCCCCGGATTCGTCGGCCAGGTGCAGGCCATGCGCCGCCGGGTCGAGGCCAACATCCCGCCGGCGCAGGCCGAGCGGGAGCTCAAGCTCGGCCGCGGCGGCCTGCGGGACATCGAGTTCGCCGTCCAGCTGCTGCAGATGGTGCACGGGCGGGCCGACGAGCGGCTCCGTGTCGGCGGGACCGTGCCGGCTCTCCTGGCCCTCTCCGCCGGGGGGTACGTCGGTCGTGACGACGCCGCCACCCTGATCGCCTCCTACCGGTTCCTGCGCACGGTGGAGCACCGGCTGCAGCTGCTCCGCCTGCGCCGCACGCACCTGCTGCCCACCGACGAGCAGCAGCTGCGCTGGCTGGCGCGGTCGCTCGGCTACAAGCCCGACCACCGGGGCGACGCCGTCGACGTGCTGCGGGCCGAGCTGGCGCTGCACACCCGCGAGGTCCGGCGGCTGCACGAGAAGCTCTTCTACCGTCCGCTGCTCTCGGCGGTCGCCCGCGTGCCGGGGGAGCACCTCCAGCTGGGCTCCAAGGCGGCCGGGGACTGGCTGCGGGCCCTCGGATTCGCCGATGCCGAGGGCGCGCTGCGCCACCTCGCGGCGCTCACCGGCGGCGTCTCCCGGTCGGCGTCGATGCAGAAGTACCTGCTGCCGGTCCTGCTGCAGACCTTCGCCTCCTGCCCGAATCCCGACGCCGGGCTGCTGGCCTACCGGCAGGTGAGCGAGGCGCTGGGCGGCAACCAGTGGTACCTGCGGCTGCTGCGCGACGAGGGGCAGGTCGTCGAGCGGCTGGCCCAGCTGCTGGGCTCCAGCCAGTACATCGCCGCCCTGCTCACCCGCACACCCGAGGCGCTGCGCCTGCTGGCCGACGACGCCGAGCTCGAGCCGCGCGGCGCCGAGACGCTGGCCAACGCATGGCGCCAGGCAGCGCGGCGGGCACCCGGCCCGCAGGCCGGGATCCGCGTGGTCCGGGGCCTGCGGCGCCAGGAACTGCTGCGCGTCGCGGCAGCCGACCTGCTCGGCCGGCTCGACGTGCACCGGGTCGGCCGGGCGCTGACCGACGTCGCCGTCGCCACCCTGCGCGCCGGACTGGACGTCGCGCAGCGGGCGCACGCCGCCGAGGCGGGCATCCCGGTCGAGGAGCTGCCGATGGACCTCGCGGTCATCGGAATGGGCCGGCTCGGCGGCGGTGAGCTGGGCTTCGGTTCCGACGCCGACGTGCTGTTCGTGCACCGCCCCCGCGCGGGCGCCGACGAGACGAAGGCCGCCGCTGCGGCCAACGCCGTCGCGCACACGATGCGCCGGCTGCTGAGCGAGCCGGCGCCCGACCCGGCGTTCGAGGTGGACGCCGACCTGCGGCCGGAGGGCCGGCAGGGCGCGCTGGTGCGCAGCCTCTCGGCGTTCCGCGAGTACTACGAGCGCTGGGTCTCGGTCTGGGAGGTGCAGGCGCTGGTCCGTGCTGTGCCGGTGGCCGGGGACGAGGAGCTCGGTGCGGAGTTCATGGCGCTGGTCGACCCGATCCGTTACCCGGACGAAGGGCTCACCGCCGACCAGGTGGCCGAGATCCGCCGGATCAAGGCCCGGGTCGAGCGGGAGCGGCTGCCCCGGGGGGCCGACCCGGCCACGCACACCAAGCTGGGACGCGGCGGCCTGGCCGACGTCGAGTGGACGGTCCAGCTGCTGCAGCTCGAGCACGCGGCCCACGACGAGGGACTGCGGCAGGCGTCCACCGGAGGGGCGCTCGACGCCCTGGTGACCGGCGGACACCTCGACCAGGAGCAGGCGACCGCCCTCCGCGAGGCCTGGGAGCTGGCGACCCGCGCCCGCAACGCGATCTTCCTGGTGCGCGGCCGGCCCAGCGACCAGCTCCCGCGCCCGGGCCTGGAGCTCGCCGGCGTCGCCCGGGCCTGCGGCTACGGCCCGGACCAGGATCCCGGCCAGTTCGTCGACGACTACCGGCGCACCACGCGGCACGCGCGGGCGGTCGTCGAGGAGGTCTTCTACGGAACCCCCGCGGCCGGCGGAAGCGGGCCGAACGGGTGACCGGGCGTGTGGAGGCGGAGGACCCCGGGCAGGGGGATCCGGTGACAGCACAGCCCGCCGAGAAGATGCCTGCCGAGGAGATGCCCGCCGAGCCGCGTCGGTACGACGAGGACCTCCCCGTCGCGGAGCGGGGGAGCGGCACGACGATCACGCCCTACCGGGACGGCCCGCTGATCGTCCGCGGGGACTTCCGGCTGGTCGACCAGGACGGCGCCGAGATCGACCCGGGCCGGGAGACGATCGCGCTGTGCCGGTGCGGGAAGTCCGGCATCAAGCCGTTCTGCGACGGCTCGCACAAGCGGTCGGGGTTCTCGGCGCCGAGTGCGCCGAGCCGGCCGCGGCCCGCCGCGCAGCTCCGCCAGGACGGCTGAGCGCGCAGCGGGCCGGAGGTCAGTGCGTCGTCTCGAACGCCCGGGCCATGCGGACCTGCTCCTCGAGGATCTCCCCGATGCGGGCCTGGACCGCGTCGAGCTCGCCGATGGCCTCGCTGGTCGCGTGGATGCCCTCGGAGACCGACTGGGTGCCGGCCTGGATGCCGGCGATCTGCTCGGACACCTTGCTCGTCGCCGAGGCGGTCTCGCGGGCGAGCTCCTTGACCTCGTTGGCGACGACGGCGAAGCCCTTGCCGGACTCTCCGGCCCGGGCCGCCTCGATGGTCGCGTTGAGAGCGAGCAGGTTGGTCTGGTCGGCGATCGAGGAGATGATCCGGATGACGTCGCCGACGGCGGCCGAGGCGCTGGCCAGGGCCTGCACCTCCGTTGTCATCGAGGACGCCTTGCCCACGGCGCTGTCGGCGACCCGGCCGGCGTCGTCCGCGGCCTCGCGCAGCCGCGAGACGGTCTCCAGCAGCTCCCGCGAGTTCTGTGCGTCGGCCTCGGCACGGCGGAGGATGTCCAGTCGCTGGGAGACCAGCTGCTGCACGTTGCGCAGCGCCGAGCCGCGCGAGTCGGAGAGGTCGATGGTCTCGGTGACGAAGAAGTCCATCGTCCCGACGACCTTGCCGTCGCTGAGGATCGGGAAGCAGACGCCGGACTTGACCCCGGCGCGCCCGGCGGCGGGGGCGCGGACGCAGTCGGTCACCTCGGCGAGGTCACGCACGAAGACCAGGTCACGGGCCCGCCAGGCCCGCCCGGAGAGGCCGACGCCCTCGGCGAAACTGGCCGCCAGGGTGACCTTGCGGAACTCCTCGCCCGCGGAGCCGGACTCCCGCTGGAACCGCAGCACGTTCTCCACCGGGTCCAGCGCCCAGAACGAGCCGTACGCCCAGCCGAACGCCTCGCGCACCGAGTCGAGCGCCACCTGCAGGGCGGAGGACTCGTCGGCTGCATCCCCCACCTTGGCGACGACGTCGGTGACGGCGTTGCGGTCGTCCAGGTTCTCCCGCAGGGTCGCGGTGGACAGCACGCTGCGGCGGGAGTGGGTGATGAGCCGCCCCAGGGCCTCCCACTTCTTCGCGCGGCCCCCGAAGAACGGCAGGGAGCTGCGGCTGTAGTACTCGAGCACGGCGGTCACGCGGTTGCCCTCGACGACGGGCAGGAAGCAGCCCTGCTGTGCTCCGTTGGCCCGCGCCGCGGCCCAGCGCAGGCAGCTGGTGGTCGTGGTGCTGTCGTCCATCAGCACGGGCGTGCGCCGCTGCAGCGCCTCCCCGCCGTAGCCGGCGCCGGCCACCATGGCCTCGCCGGGCGTCCACCGGGCGGCCATCGCATGGGCGGCCTCGCCCTCGGTCACCTGCAGGACGAAGTTGCCCTGTGCGTCCGGCAGCCAGGCAGCGCCGTAGACGAGTCCGAGGGAGTCGACGAGCACGCGCATGATCCTGCGGTGGGCCTCCAGCTCGCTGGTGACGCTGTCGTCCAGCGCGTCGATCACCCGCTCCAGCGCCTCGACGTCCCTGGGCTCCTCGACCGGCCCGGCCTTGTGCCGCCCTGACTCGCGCCTACGCATGGCGGTCCCCTCGCGTCCCGACCGGCGCGTTCGCGCCGGTTCCACTCGGGAGGTGGTTTCGGCCGACAACGGATCGATGTTGAGCCGTATCGCTGCCCCGATCGGCGGGTTGTGCGGGCCGGGGACCGGCACTGTGACCTGGATCCCTCATGATCTCGGGAGCGCCGGATGGCGGCGCTCCCGATCGGAGGTCCGATGGATTCCGCGCTCACCACCGTCGCCCTGCCGCTGGCCCTGGCCGTCGTCATGTTCGGCCTCGGGCTGTCACTCACGCCGCAGGACTTCGCGGCGATCGGCCGGCGCCCCAAGGTCGTGCTCCTGGCCCTGGCGCTGCAGCTGCTGGTGCTCCCGGCGCTGTGCTTCGGCATCGTGCTGGCCTTCGACCTCCCGCCGCTGCTGGCGGTCGGGATGCTGCTGCTGGCGGCGTCTCCCGGTGGCACGACGGCCAACCTCTTCAGCCACCTCTTCCGCGGCGACGTCGCCCTGAACATCACGCTGACCGCGATCAACTCCGTGGTCGCCGTGATCACGCTGCCCGTCGTCACCAATCTCGCCATCCAGTACTTCGACCCGGCCGACAGCGGCTCGCTCGGGCTCCAGTTCGGGAAGACGGCGCAGGTGTTCGCGGTCGTTCTCGTGCCCGTGGCGCTGGGCATGCTGGTGCGTCGGCGCTCGGCGGCCTTCGCCGATCGCATGGACAAGCCGGTGCGCATCCTGTCGGCGGTCGTGCTCGCCCTGGTGATCGTCGGGACGATGCTGGCCGAGCAGGACCGGATCGGGGAGTACCTCCGCCAGATCGGCCTGCCCGCCGTCGTGTTCTGCTTGCTCAGCCTCTCGATCGGCTTCGCCGTGCCGCGGCTCCTCGGGATCGATCGCCGGCAGGCCACCGCCAGCGCCTTCGAGATCGGCATCCACAACAGCACGCTGGCCATCGCGGTGGCCATCAGCGTGTTGGACAGCGTCGAGCTGGCCGTGCCCGCCGCCGTCTACGGCGTGCTGATGTTCCCGCTGGCCGCCGTCTTCGGGTGGCTGATCAGCCGGAACGCCGGCGCCGAGGTGGATCAGGCGGCGAGCGCGCGGTCCCGGTAGAGGGCAGAGCGGCCGGCCTCCCAGGCGCCGAGGAGGTGGCGGGCGGCGAGCCCGTCCATCGCCAGGGAGGTGGCCGCGCCGAACAGGACGTCGGCGGCGAGGTCCGGCTCGGCGGCGACCAGGGAGCCGCACATGTCCACCGAGGCGATCTGCTCGTGGACGGCGTCGGCCTCCACGTGCTCGTCGTAGAAGACCGTCGTCCGCTCGTCGTAGCCCAGTCGGCGCAGGCCGGCCGAGTACCGCCGGCTGGGCTCGGACGAGGTCATCTCGACGGCGGCCAGGTGCCCCAGTGCGGCGCCGCGCCACCGCCGGTGCAGGCCGAAGAAGGACATGGTGTTCACCGAGGCGAAGGCGGCCGCGGGGGCGTCGTCCCAGAGGGCGCCGTAGCCGGCGTCGAGGTCCAGGTCGCGCATCAGGCCGGCGAACAGCTCGCTGTGCATCCGGGCCGCCGACCCACCGCCGTACTCGTCGGCCTGGATCTCCACCATCGCCGCCTTGGTCCGCCCGGAGAGCCGCGGGATCGCGAAGGTGTGCGGGTCGGCCTCCTTGAGGTGGTAGACCGAGCGCAGCGTCAGGTACTCGCGCCACTGGTCCAGCGAGCCCTTCTTGGCCATGTAGGACGAGAGCGACGGGCTGTCGTCGGCGTCGATCAGTGCGGTGAGCTGCCGGTCGATCGGCTCGCCGGTGACGCTGATCGGCCCGACCAGATCATGCACGGCCGCCAGGTGGCGGCGCTCCAGCCCGGCGCGCAGCTGCAGCAGCGCCGGATCCCACTCCCAGTCCTCGGAGACGTCGTCGAACCCGCGGTAGTGCAGCTCGTAGGCGATCGCCAGGCTGAGCTGCAGGTCGTCGTCCGCCATGGCGTCGTCGTCGGCGGCTGCCACCCGCTCACCGATCCCGAGGGTCGAGGCGGACAGGGCGGAGCCCGTGGCGAGGTCGTGGGCCAGGGCATCGCTGAGAGGACCCCGGGGCTCGGGCAGGCGCATGATCGTTCCCTTGCCCAACGGCTGCGGAAACGATGCGCCGGTGGATGTGATGTCCCCCGGGGGTAGGAGCGGGCCATGACTCCTCTCCGCGGCCGCGTCGTCCTCGTCACCGGGGGGAGCGCAGGCATCGGCCGGGCCGCCGTCCGGCGGCTCGCTGCCGACGGGGCGCTGGTGGTCACCTGCGCCCGGGACGGCTCCCGGCTGGAGGAGGCGGTCGGTGCCCTGCCGGGAGTGACGACGACGGCAGCCGACGTCGCCGCCGCAGCGGGCCGGACTGCGTTCGTGGAGCGGGCACTCACCGAGCACGGCCGGATCGACGCGGTCGTGCACAACGCCGGCCTGGCCTGGGCGGGGCTGGTGGAGGACATGCCGGGCGAGGCGGTCGAGGGCATCGTGGCGACCAACCTGACCGGGGTCGTGGAGCTGACCCGGCTCGCGCTGCCGCACCTGCTGGCCACGGCCGGTGACCGGGGACGGGCCGACGTCCTCGCCGTCTCGTCGGTGGCGGCGTGGTCGCAGGTGCCGCCGTTGACGGTCTACTCGGCGACGAAGGCGGGGGTGGACGGTTTCCTGAACGGGCTGCGGCGGGAGGTGACGGCCCGGGGCGTCCGGGTCCACTCGGTGAACCCGTTCTTCGTGCGGACCGAGTGGCTGGCCCGCGGCCACGGGCAGCCTCCGGTGTCGGACGCCGACGCCGAGGGCCGGCTGTCGCGGGGGATCTCCCCGGACCGCGTCGCCGACCGGATCGCGGAGTGCCTGGCTGCGCCGCGGTCGCGGACCGTCGGCGTTCCGCGCTGGTCGGGGGTCGCCCGGCTCGGCGAGGTGCCCCCGGTGAACCGGTTGCTGGACGCCGTCCTCTCCGGCCGGGCCGACACGATCCGCCGCGTCACCGATCGGGTGGTGTCCCGCCGGATGCGCTGAGCGGTTGGCATGATCCGGTGCGTGACCGGTACGACACCCGCAGTGGACCGCGCCCCGACCGCCCGCCTCTGGTGGGCCGCGCTGGCCGCCGTGGTCGCGGTCTCGGTGGGCACGGAGTTCGTGCTGCACCTCGTCGACCCGGAGGACGCCTCCCTCGGCGTGGTCGAGCGGGTGGTGCGGTTCTTCAGCTACTTCACGGTGCAGAGCAACCTGCTCGTCCTCGCCGCGGTGATCCCGCTGGTCAGGAACCCGCTGCACGACGGACCGGTCTGGCGGGTGGTGCGGCTCGCGTCGCTGCTCGGCATCACGATCACCGGGATCGTCTACGCGGTCGTCCTGGCGCCGCTGTACGACCCGGAGGGGCTCAAGGCCTGGACCAACGCGGGGGAGCACTACGTGTCGCCGGTGATGGCGGTGCTCGGCTGGCTGCTGTTCGGCCCGCGGCCGCGGATCACCACTGCCGTCGTCGGCCGGGCGCTGCTCTGGCCGGTGGCCTGGATCGCCTGGATCCTCGCCCAGGGGACCGTCACCGACTGGTACCCCTACGACTTCATGGACGTCGCCGCGCACGGGTACGCCGTCGCCCTGCGGAACCTGGCGTTCGTCGTCCTGCTCGCGCTGGCCTTCCTGCTGCTGTTCCGGTTCGTCGACCGCCGGCTCCCGGCGACGGATGCGCCCGAGCCGCTCGTCCACGCCGGCTGACCGCCGTGCCGCTCGAGTCCGGCGACGTCGTTGTCCGGCGCGTCGACGACCAGCACTGGGCCGTGGTGGAGCCCCTGGTCTACCGGGGGAAGCGGGACCGCTTCGTGGTGCCGCCCGGCTTCCTGACCGATTTCGCCACGGTGCCACGGCTGGTGGTGTGGCTCGTGCCGCGGTTCGGCCGGTACACCGCGGCGGCGATCCTGCACGACTGGCTGTGCACCGAGGGCCTCCGGACCCGGATGGTGACCTCGCGGGAGGCCGACGGGATCTTCCGCCGGGTCATGCGCGAGCACGACGTGCCGGTGCTGCGCCGCTGGCTGATGTGGTGCGGCGTCCGCTGGGGCGCGCTGGCCGACGCCGAGCGCCGTCCCGGCTGGTGGCGAAGTGCGCCCGGCGTCGTCGGCATCTCGGTGCTCGCCGCGCCGGTGGTGGTCCCGCCCGCACTGGTCATCGGGCTGGCGCTGCTCGTGTATGCCGCCGTCGAGGCCGGGGTGGGGCTCCTCACCGGCTCGCCGACGGGCGACGCCGGCTCGTTCCGCACCTGACCGGCCCGGAGGGCCCGCTCGCGCTCAGTCGAGCGGGCGGGTCGGCGTCCCGGCGTTGAAGACCTGGAGGGTGTAGCGGTCGAACCGCTGGAACACCGCCCGCACGGTCCCGCCGGTCGCGCGGCTCGCCGGGCGGCCGGTACGGGTGCGGGCAGGGGTGCCGCGGCTGGAACGCCGGGTGCGTGCCTCGGGGGACCGGAGGGCGGCGGCCTCGTGCCGGAAGGACGCGGCCAGCTCGTCGGCGAGGTCCTCGCGGTCGGCCTCCACCGCAGAGTTGATCTTGTGGATGTACGCCGCCCGCATGCGGACGAGCCGTTCGTCGGCCGCCTCGTGGCGGGGGAGGGCGGGCGGAGGTGCGGGGAGGGCGCCAGGGGACCGGTCGCTGTGGTCGTCGTTCAGGGGAAGTCGCTCTGCGTTCACGGGGAACCTCTTGTCTCGGTGCGGCGTACGGCGCGTAAGGCCGTGCGGAAAGGCGAGACGACGGTGTCTGCGGACGTGCTGGGGAGCTCGCGGAGTGTGCCGAGCCGGCGGCGGTGCCGGGCTGCCTGGCCGGTGGACCCGCTCGGGCGGTGTCGCGTTCGGCCGGTGCGCCATCTCGGGTGCCCCTCGAAGATGCGAGGACCGGGCGCCTGCACATGACAACGGTGGCAAGGGGGGATGACATTCCCGCGCGGACGGACGCGGTCTCGTTCCCGCACCTGCCAACGGCCCGGAAATCCGGAGGACGGCGCGGGCGTCCGCGCGCTACCTTCTCGCGGCTCGTGGTCAGCAGCCGGGCGGCATCGCCGCCGCAGGTCCTGCGCGTCGGTCACGGGTCGCCATGTATGGGCAAGCGTCTCAGGAACGCGCGGGTTCGACTCCCGACGCCGCCCGGTGCGCGGTCATCCCGGCTCCGATGGTCTGCAGCGTCTCGTGCGCTCCCCACCGGCGCCCGACCGCGCGCCGGGCGCTCCGCGCGACCGGAGCGGACGAGGAGGTGGAGAGCGTGCGGATGACCGCGCAGGAGTGGGAGCGGGTCCTGGTGTACCGGGACGGCCGCTTCGAGACCGAACTGGGCCCCGGACGGCATCGGGTGCGCCGGTACCGGCGTCGCCAGGTACGGGTAGCCGTCCGCCCCCGTCTGCTCCTGGTCCCGGCGCAGGAGGTCCTGACGGCCGACGGGCTGGCGGTGAAGGTGAGCCTGATCGCGACCGTCCGCGTCGCGGACCCGCGGCGCTGGCACGAGGCGACGGAGGGTGCCGACGGGTTCCTCTACGTCGCGCTGCAGATCGGGCTGCGCGAGGCGGTGGCCGGTCGCACCCTCGACGAGGTGCTCGCCGCCCGGGACTCACTGCCGGACGGCATCGCGGAGCGGGTGGCGGAGACCGCCGGCAGCGTCGGGATGGCGCTCGAGGCGCTGTCGGTCCGGGACGTGATGGTCCCCGCCGAGCTCCGGCGGGCGGCGGCCGACGTGGCGGCGGCCCGGGCACAGGGGCAGGCGGCCCTGGAGCGGGCGCGGTCGGAGGTGGCTGCGACGCGGGCGCTGGCCAACGCGGCGCGGATGGTCACCGAGCAGCCCGGGCTCCTGCAGCTGCGGACCCTGCAGGCGGTCGAGACGGGTGGCGCGACCGTCGTGCTGTCGACGTCGCCCGGCCCGTTCCCCGTTCCGCCCGCGAGCTGAACCCGGGACGCACTGCGGCGGTGCGATGTGGATGCGGCAGGACTCGTGAGTTCGTCGGCCTCGTGTGACGGTCTCGTTGCGGTTCGGGTCGATACGTTCCCGAACCGTGCCACGGGGCAGGCAGATCGGGACCGATCGTTGCCGCACCGGAAGCAGGTCCGCTCCATGCGCCACCTCCTCACCGCAGTGGGCTCAGCGCTCCTCGTGACCGGCTGCGGCGGGGCGGTGGCTTCCGCGCCCGCCGCCCCGGCGCCTGCCGACCCGGCGCAGGCCGCTGCCCGAGGGGACGTCCGGCCGAGCGTCGCGACTGCGGGCTGCACCAGCCCCGAGGGGTTCCGGGTCGAGCACCCTGCCGACTGGGCGGTCAACCCCGGCGACACCCTCCCCGCGTGCAGTTGGTTCGCGGACGAGGACTTCGTCGTTCCCCCGGCGTCGGACGTGCGCACAGCCGCCGTGGCGCTCACCGTGCGACGCGACGTCGATGCCGGCAGCGCCTGGCCCGACGAGACGGCCCGAAGGGAGATCGAGGTCGGGAGCCGACCGGCCGTGCGACTGGAGCAGGTGACCGGCCTCGGTCTCTACCCGACCGGCACCCGGATCACCACCTACGTCGTCGACCTGGGGCCCGGGTACGCGGACGGTGCCGTGCTCGTCGCCGACGCCGTCGAACTGCCCGGCTCCGACCACGACCGCAACGTCCGGGTCCTCGACGCCATGATGGAGACGCTGGCCTTCGACGGGGTTCCCCGGGCCTGAGCGATACCGGCTGCTGCGCCACGCACTGCGGCCCCCGTCCTGACGAGCAGGGCGGGGGCCGCGGCGTTCAGCAGATGCCGAGATCAGATGTCGTAGTACATCGCGAACTCGTGCGGGTGCGGGCGCAGGCGGATCGGGTCGATCTCGTTGGCCCGCTTGTAGTCGATCCACGTCTCGATGAGGTCGGGCGTGAAGACGCCGCCCTCGACGAGGAACTCGTGGTCGGCCTCGAGGTTGTCCAGCGCGGCATCCAGCGACGCGGGCACCTTCTCGATGCCCATGGCCTCCTCGGGCGGCAGCTCGTAGAGGTCCTTGTCGACCGGCGCCGGCGGCTCGATCTTGTTCTTCACGCCGTCGAGGCCGGCCATCAGCATCGCCGAGAAGGCGAGGTAGGGGTTGGCCGACGGGTCGGGCACGCGGAACTCGATGCGCTTGGCCTTCGGGCTGTCACCGGAGATCGGGATGCGGAGGCACGCCGAGCGGTTGCGGGCCGAGTAGACCAGGTTGATCGGGGCCTCGTAGCCCGGCACCAGGCGGTGGTAGCTGTTCACCGTCGGGTTGGTGAAGGCCAGCAGCGACGGTGCGTGGGCCAGCAGGCCGCCGATGTAGTGGCGGGCCATGTCCGACAGGCCGGCGTAGCCGGTCTCGGCGTGGAAGAGCGGCTGGCCGTCCTTCCAGAGGCTCTGGTGGCAGTGCATGCCGGAGCCGTTGTCACCGAACAGCGGCTTGGGCATGAAGGTGGCGGTCTTGCCGTGGGCCCAGGCGGTGTTCTTGATGATGTACTTGAACAGCATGAGGCTGTCGGCCGAACGCAGCAGCGTGTCGAACTTGTAGTTGATCTCGGCCTGGCCGCCGGTGCCGACCTCGTGGTGACCGCGCTCGAGCTCGAGGCCCGCCTGCGCCAGGTTGACCATCATGTCGGCGCGCAGGTCGCTCTGCTGGTCGTAGGGCTCGACCGGGAAGTAGCCGCCCTTCAGGCGGGCCTTGTAGCCGAGGTTCGGCCCGACGCCGTTCTCGCCGTTCGGCGAGCCCGTGTTCCACGAGCCCTCGACCGAGTCGAGGTGGTAGTACGCCTCGTTGATGCCGGTGTCGAAGCGCACCGAGTCGAAGACGTAGAACTCGGCCTCGGGGCCGAAGTACGCGGTGTCGGCGATGCCGGAGCTGGCGAGGTACGCCTCGGCCTTCTTCGCGACGTTGCGCGGGTCGCGGCTGTAGGCCTCGCGCGTGATCGGGTCGTGGATGAAGAAGTTGACGTTCAGCGTCTTGTGCTTGCGGAACGGGTCCACGAAGGCGCTGTTGGCGTCGGGCAGCAGCAGCATGTCCGACTCGTTGATCGCCTGGAACCCGCGGATCGAGGAGCCGTCGAAACCGAGGCCCTCGCTGAACGTGTCCTCGCCGAACGTCGACGCAGGGATGGTGAAGTGCTGCATGACGCCGGGCAGGTCGCAGAAGCGAACGTCGACGAACTCGACGTCGTTGTCGCGGATGTAGGCGGCGACCTCGTCGGGACTGGTGAACATCGATCCTCCGGGTGTGGGCGGAAAGCCGTACAGCAACTTACGAGCGGTCAATTGCCCTGCGGTGTCCCGAGTGTTTCGGGGGCGTAACAACACGCCGGGCGTCCGACCCCTGCAGGGTCCCGCGCCGATCGTGCGAGGCGCGGGGGAGAGGGCGGCCCTCTCATTACGCTGGTGGTCATGGTCAGGAATGTCGATCAAGCCTCTCAGGCCTCGGGCCGCGGCGCCTCCCTGGGGTTGCCCCCCGAAGGCCCGGGTTCGCTGGCGTCGTTCACCTCGCGAGCGGGCGGCTACGTGATCGACGCGCTGCTGAGCGCCGGGATCGCCTGGCTCTTCTCCGCTCCCGAGCCGCCCGGGAACGCCAGCCTGCTGGTGTTCGTCGTCCTCACTGCGGTGAGCCTGATGGCGTTCGGGCAGACGCCGGGTCACCGGCTCATGGGACTCCGTCTGGCGCACCCGACGCCGAAGGCACGGCTGGCGCCCTGGCGGGCCCTCGCCCGCACCGTGCTGCTCGTGCTCCTGGTGCCGGCGCTCATCACCGACGCCGACGGGCGAGGCCTGCACGACCGACTGACCGGGACGGCCGTCGTCCGCGCCTGACCGGAATCCGGTGGACGGCGGCTTCCCGGCTCCGCAGACTGCCGGTCGTGATCGTCCGCCGGGAGCGCCCCTCCGACTCCGACGCCGTGCGCGCGGTGCACCGGGCGGCGTTCGCCCTCGGCCCGGGAAGCGACGCGCGCCGGGCGCCGGGCGAGGTGCCCGAGGCCGACCTGCTCGACCGGCTCCGGGAGGATGCCGGCTTCCTGCCGCATCTCTCGCTGGTCGCCATGGACGACGACGGCGACGTCGTCGGGCACGTCATCGCGACGCGGGGGTGGCTGGAGCCCTTCGGCACCGCGGCGCTCGGTCTCGGCCCGCTGGGCGTGGTCCCGGCGGCGCAGGGGAGGGGAACGGGCACGGCCCTGATGCATGCGCTGCTCGCGGTCGCCGAGGCGGCCGGCGAGCGGCTGGTCGCCCTCCTCGGTTCACCGGACTACTACGGCAGGTTCGGCTTCGTCCCGGCGCTCGACCTCGGCGTCACCGCGCCGGACCCGTCGTGGGGTCCGTACTTCCAGGCACGGCTGCTGCAGGGCGATCCGGTCGGCGGTGCGTTCCGGTACGCGGAGCCCTTCTCGCACCTCTGACGGCCGCCCTGCAGGGGCCCGCCGCGAGCCTGCGAGCGGGTGGGGGGCAGAGGGGTCCTTCCTTAGCCGCGGCGGCGGACCTGGCGCTGGCTCACCGACATCTGACGGCCGCCGGGGAGCGGGCCGCCGGGAACGGGCATCCGGGCGCCACCGAGGGCGCTCATGCGCCGGCCCAGGGTGTTGAGCTCGGCGGCCGACAGGTTCCGCGGCAGCTTCATGACGTGGGAGCTCAGCTTCTTGAAGGGCACCTGGCCCTCGCCCTCGCCGACGACGACGTCGTAGATGGGGGTGTCGCCGACGACGCGGGCGATCTTCTTCTTCTCCTGCGCGATCAGGCCGCGCACGCGCTGCGGCGAGCCCTCGGCGACCAGGATCACGCCGGGCCGGCCGAGCACCCGGTGGACGGCGTCGAGCTGTGGGGTGCCGGCGACCCCGGCGCTGACCCGCCAGTCACCGCGCATGTTCTCCAGCGCCCAGGCCGCGGCGCCGGGCTGGCCCTCCACCTGGCGGTACGCCGAGCCCTGCGCCCGGCGGCCGAAGACGATCAGGGTGGCCAGCAGGCCGAGGATGATGGCGAAGGGCAGGAAGAGGAACGGCGAGTCGAGCAGGATGCCGATCAGCTCGACCACCGCGAAGGTCACGATGAACGTGATGAGCATGACCCAGGGGAGCTTCGGGTCGTTGCGGCGCGTCAGCGTGAAGGCCTGCTTCATCATCCGGCCGTTGTTGCCGAGCTTCTTGAGCCGGCCGACCTTCGGCTGGCCGTCCTTGCCGAGCTTCACCCCCGACGCGGTGGAGCCGCCCTTGGGCGCGGCCTTGCCGCCGCCGTCGTTCGGGGCGGCCTTGTCAGAGGACTTGCTGCGTGCCATGCGCCCAGCTTAGTGAAAGGACCCGCTGCCCCCCACCACTCGCAGGCTCGTGGCGGGCCCCTGCAGCGGGCCGAGGGAGAAAATCAGACCGTTGGAGTGAGACCGCGGGCCGCGACGGCCTGCTGGTAGAGCCGGCCGGCCCGGTAGGAGCTGCGCACCAGCGGCCCGGCGAGGACACCCGGGAAGCCGATCTCCTCGGCGTCCTTCTGGAACTGCACGAACTCGTCGGGCTTCACCCAGCGGACCACGGGGTGGTGCCGGGGCGAGGGCCGGAGGTACTGGGTGATGGTCAGCAGGTCGCAGCCGGCGTCGTGCAGTGCCTGCATGGTCTCCACGACCTCCTCCGGCTCCTCGCCCATGCCCAGGATCAGGTTGGACTTGGTGACCAGACCCGCCTCGCGGGCGGCGGTGATGACGGCCAGGGAGCGCTCGAAGCGGAAGCCGGGGCGGATGCGCTTGAAGATCCGCGGCACCGTCTCCACGTTGTGCGCCAGCACCTCGGGGCGGGAGGAGAACACCTCCGCCAGCTGGTCGGGGTCGGCGTTGAAGTCGGGGATGAGCAGCTCGACGCCGCAGCCGGGCAGCTGGGAGTGGATCTGGCGCACGGTCTCCGCGTAGAGCCACGCCCCGCCGTCGGGCAGGTCGTCCCGGGCGACGCCGGTGACCGTGGCGTACTTCAGGCCCATGGTGGCGACGCTCTCCGCGACCCGCCGCGGCTCGTCGCGGTCGAAGTCAGCGGGCTTGCCGGTGTCGATCTGGCAGAAGTCGCAGCGCCGGGTGCACTGGTCGCCGCCGATGAGGAAGGTGGCCTCGCGGTCCTCCCAGCACTCGTAGATGTTGGGGCAGCCCGCCTCCTCGCACACCGTGTGCAGGCCTTCGCGGCGGACCAGCGACTTCAGCTCGGTGTACTCGGGCCCCGTCTTCAGGCGGGTCTTGATCCACTCGGGCTTGCGCTCGATCGGCACCTGGCTGTTGCGGACCTCGAGGCGGAGCAGTTTGCGACCGGCCGGCTCGAGCGGGGAACCCGACGACTGCGCCGGAAGGGCCGTCTCACTCATGATCCCCACCGTACTCGCGAAGACACCGCCGCCCCCGTCACCAGAGGCGACGGGGGCGGCGGGTGCGGCGATGGTGTGACGCGTCAGACCTGCTTGTCGGCGGGACCCGCGGTCGGGCCCGCGTCGTTGGCGCCACCGGAGCTGAACGGCTCCGGCGTGTTCTTGATGTCCTCGCCGGCGCTGTCGGCGCCGTCACCGTCGACGAACTGGGCGTCGCGGACGCCCATGTCGGACTCGGCCGGAGCGGCGTCACCGGTCGTGTCGGCGGTGGAGACGGTCTTGCCGGAAGTGCTGGGAGAGCTGGGCACGGGGTCCTCTCGGTAGCTGGGCACCGGGCCGTCACCGGCCGGAGCGGGCGTCCAGGTGTCGTCCTTGGTGCGGCGCAGCAGGACGAACACGGCAGTACCCACCGCGGCGAACACGAACACCCACGGCCAGCGGCGGGGCTCGGGCTCCACGCCGACCTTGCGCTTCACGGTCTTGGCTGTCGCCTTGGCCGCCTTCTCGAACTCCTTGTGCTTCTTGCCGGCCTTCTTGCGGGCCTTCTTCGCCGCCTTGCGCGCCCGGCGACCGGACTCAGCCGCGGCCGCCGCCAGCTCGGCGCGCCGGGCGTCGACCTCGCTGCGTGCGCTGTCCACCCCGGCGAGCAGCGTCTCGCGGGCGCTGTCCAGGGCAGGAGCGACCGCCTCGCGGGCGGCGACCACGCGGGGAGTGGCGTAGGCGAGGGCCGCGGCCTGCGCCGCGGTCACCCGCGGCGCGACGTCGTCGTCGAAAGACTTGCGGGCCGCCTTCTGCGCGGCGGCGACGCGGGGAGCGACGTCGTCGCGCAGCGTCTTCTGCGCCGCCTCGACCCGGGGACCGAGGTCGGCAGCTGCCTTGGCGGCCGCGGCCTGGGCGGCCGTGACCGCGACTGCGACCCGCGGGGCCGCGGCGTCCCGGGCGGCCTCGAACCGGGGGGCGACGGCGTCGCGCGCGGTGGCGACCGCCGGTGCGGCCACCGCCACGGCCGCGGCCACCTTGGGGGCGACCGCGCGCTGCGCGGCGTCGAGCGCCGGGCCTGCCGCATCCCGGGCCGCGGCGACGCGCGGGCCCAACTGCTCGGCAGCGAGGCGGCCGGCCTCGGTGGCGGCGACCCCGATGTGGGCGAAACCCTCCTGGAGCTCGGTGCCGATGACCTGACCACGCGTCTTCTTGCGGAACACGAGCTGCACCTCCGAGTTGATCGTCTGGCGATCATCCTGCCCGGTCCCGGCGGCGAGCACACCCTGAGACCGCAGGTCGGTGCGCATCCGGGCGTGGTCCTCGTTACGGTCCGACCGTGGACTTGCGCATCTTCACCGAGCCGCAGATGGGTGCGACCTACGACGAGCTGCTCGCCGTGGCCCGCCGTACCGAGGAGACCGGCTTCGACGCCTTCTTCCGATCAGACCACTACCTGACGATGGGTGGCGACGGCCTGCCCGGCCCCACCGACGCCTGGATCACCCTCGCCGGGCTGGCCCGCGAGACCAGCCGGATCCGGCTGGGCACGCTCATGACGGCCGGCACGTTCCGGCTGCCCGGCCCGCTGGCGATCAGCGTGGCCCAGGTCGACCAGATGAGCGGCGGCCGGGTGGAACTGGGCATCGGGTCGGGGTGGTTCGAGGCGGAGCACACCGCCTACGGCATCCCGTTCCCCTCGCTGCGTGAGCGGTTCGACCGGTACGAGGAGCAGCTCGCCGTCCTCACCGGGCTGTGGCGCACACCGGTGGGGGAGACCTTCGACTTCGCCGGCGAGCACTACCAGCTGTCCGGGTCGCCGGCGCTGCCCAAGCCGGTGCAGGAGGGCGGCGTGCCGATCCTCGTCGGCGGCGGTGGGAAGAAGCGGACGCCGCGGCTGGCGGCTCGCTACGCCGGCGAGTTCAACGTGCCCTTCATGTCGGCCGAGGAGAACGCCCGGTTGTTCGCCGGTGTGCGGGAGGCCTGCGACGAGGTCGGTCGCGACCCGTCGTCCCTGGTGTACAGCTCGGCGCTCGTGCTCTGCGTGGGCAAGGACGAGGCGGAGATCGCCCGCCGTGCGGCAGTCATCGGCCGGGAGGTCGACGAGCTGCGCGAGCACGGGGTGGCCGGATCGCCCGCAGAAGCGGTCGACACCATCGGCCGCTACGCGGAGGCCGGCGCGCAGCGGGTCTACCTGCAGGTGCTCGACCTCGCGGACCTCGACCACCTGGACCTGGTGGCCGCCGAGGTGGCGCCCCAGCTCGGTTGACGGCTGGTCGGTCGGTTCAGCCCCGGGTGGTGCGCTCGGCGTCGAGCAGGGGGTGCTCGGGGTGCTCCAGCCAGCGGAGGAAGTCGGACACGGGCATCGGCCGGGAGATGGCGTAGCCCTGGGCGATGTCGCACCCGAGCCGGGCGAGGGCGGCGCAGGCCGCGGCGTCCTCGACGCCCTCCACGACCAGGCGCAGGCCGAGGTCGTGGGCCAGCGCGGCCGTGTGCTCGACGATCGCGGCGGCGCGCCGGTCGGTGGTGACGTCCGCGGTCAGGCTGCGGTCGAGCTTCAGCTCGTCGGCCGGGAGGTGGCGGAGGTAGGCCAGGGAGCTGTACCCGGTGCCGTAGTCGTCGATCGAGGTGCGGATGCCCCGCCGGCGCAGCTCCGCGAGCACCTGGCGGCCGCGCTCCGGGTCGGCCATCAGGGTGTCCTCGACCAGCTCGAGGGTGAGAGCGGCGGGGGGCAGGCCGTGCCGCGCCAGCGCCGCCGCGACCTTGGCCGGCAGGTCGACGTCGTTGACGTTGGCGGCCGAGAGGTTCACCGAGACCGGCACCTGATCGGACTTCCACCACAGTGACGTCGCGCGCAGGGCCAGCTCGAGCACCACGTCGGTGAGCTGGCGCAGGAGACCGGCCTGCTCCGCGGCGGGGAGCAGGTCCGCGGGGGAGAGCAGGCCGCGCACCGGGTGCTGCCAGCGGACAAGGGCCTCGACCCCCACGACGCGGCCGTCCGCGAAGCCGACCTGTGGCTGGAGGTGCACGAGCAGCTCGTCGCCGTTCAGCGCGGTCCGCAGCTCCTCCATGGTGCGCAGCCGGTCGCCGCTCCCGCCGTGCGGGTCGGGGACGTAGACGTGCACGCCCTCGCGGGCGCTCTTGGCGGCGTACATGGCGACGTCGGCGCAGCGCAGCAGCTCCTGGACGGTGGCCGCGGGGACCGGAGCGGTGGCCACGCCGATGCTCACGCCCACGTGCAGGCGGATGTCCTCGACGGGGAACGGCTGCAGGATCAGCACGCGCAGCCGCTCGGCCCGCGCCTGGGCCTCGTCCAGGGAGACCCGGGGGAGGAGGACGGCGAACTCGTCCCCACCGAGCCGGGCCAGCAGTTCGCCGTCGCCGAGGGCCGGCAGCAGGCGCGGACCGATCTGGCGGAGCAGCTGGTCGCCTGCGGTGTGCCCGAGGCTGTCGTTGACCTCCTTGAAGCCGTCGAGGTCCAGCAGCAGCAAGGCGGCCTGGTCGCGCGCCGTCGCCGTCGCCAGCACGCGGCCCGCCGCCTCGAGGAGGGCGCGGCGGTTCGGCAGGCCGGTGAGCTCATCGGTCCGGGCCTGCTCGCTGACCTCGTTGAAGGCGCGGACCTCGCGGAACGTGACGCCGGTGCGGGCGAGGGCGGCGAGCACGCAGGCGATCGCCAGCCAGGCCGCGAGGCCAGGGAGTGCGTCGCCCCAGCCCACGGCGAGGACGACGAGGCTGGCGACGTTGCAGACGACCGGCAGCGCGAGCAGACGCCAGCCCAGCCGGGTGTCGCTGGTCGCGTCCTCGGTGGGCACGGGGCGGGGACGGGCGCCGTGCGCGGCCAGGGCGACCAGCACGATGCCGAGCAGCCAGACCAGCTCCAGCGGGCCGCCGTCGACGTACGTGCCGCGGACCGTGCGGGCGAACAGGAGGACGTCGCCGGCGAAGATCGAACCCAGCGCGGCGACGACGAGGACGAGCGTGCGGTCCAGCCGCATCCCGAGGATCGAGCCCACGGCGGCCAGCAGGGCGAGCAGGAGCACGTCCATGCCGGGCAGCACGAGCTGGACCGCCGGCACGGCTTCGCGGCCGGGGGCGGGGTCCAGGTAGGGGCCGATGAGGAAGGCGACGCCGACCGCGGTGGTGCCGAGGGCCCCGATCAGGCCGTCGAGCCACATGCTCGGGTGGAACCGCGGGACGCGGGCCCGGATCAGGCCGACCATCACCACGTAGAGCAGCACGTACGCGATCAGCGAGAGCACGTCGACGGCCAGGATCGACGAGGTCCCGCTGCCTTCGGGACCGTTGCTCAGGGTGCGGAGGGCATTGGCGCAGGCGTTCAGCAGCAGCGAGACGGCCAGGACCCGCCAGGCCAGCCGTTCGCGGGGCAGTCGGCCGGCGGCCTGCCAGGCGACGGCGGCGGCCGTCAGGTAGGCGAGGTTGTAGAAGACGGCGTCGTAGAGCCGGTCCCAGCCGAGGCCCGCAGGACGCGGCCCCACTCCGGTCGCGAACAGCGCGACCCCGAGCAGGGTCAGGGCGACGAGCAGCCCGGACGAGGGCGCGCGGTGGCGCTCCGCGCTCCGGTTCTGGTCCACGCAGATGTCATCGGCGGGACTCGTCGGCGGCCGCACCTCGTTCCGGTCGTTCTCGGCCCGTAAGGGTGAGGTCGGCCCTCCGTCGCCGTCAGGGACGGCGGAGGGGGTGAGCCGGCTGCGGCACTGCCGGCGGTGGCTCACGGAGCGACGCGCTGCCCCGGCACCCGCGGCGCAGGAATCACCGCCGTGCCGGACGAGGACGAGCGGTCGGCCAGCCACCCGAGGAACTGCTCGACGGGCATCGGCCGGGCGACCGCCCAGCCCTGGGCGACGTCGCACCCGAGCGCGGCGAGCACGACCGCGGTCTCCTCGTCCTCCACCCCCTCGGCGACCAGGGTCAGACCCAGGGCGTGGACGAGGGCCACGGTGTGCCCGACGATCGCCGTGGCCCGGTCGTCGCGGCCGACGTCGGCAGTGAGGCTGCGGTCGAGCTTCAGCTCGTCGGCCGGCAGGTGGCGCAGGTAGGCCAGGGAGCTGTACCCGGTGCCGTAGTCGTCGATCGACGTGCGGACGCCGAGCCGGCGCAGCTCACCCAGCACCGCGCGGCCGCGGTCGGGGTCGGCCATGAGGGTGTCCTCGACCAGTTCCAGGGTGAGCGCCTCCGGGGGGAGCCCGTGGTCCCGCAGTCGA
Source organism: Blastococcus sp. LR1 (assembly GCF_020166105.1). Taxonomy (GTDB): domain Bacteria; phylum Actinomycetota; class Actinomycetes; order Mycobacteriales; family Geodermatophilaceae; genus Blastococcus. The sequence continues at coordinate 371,314 of NZ_JAIUJY010000001.1, read as the reverse complement.
CGGATCACCGTGGCCGGCAGCTCCAGGTCTGTGACGCTTGCCGCCGACAGGTTCACCGACACCGGCACCGCCCGATCCGGCCACCACCGGGTGGTTGCCTCGAGCGCCAGCCGGAGGACGACGTCGGTCAGCGGTTGCATCAGCCCGGCCTGCTCGGCGGCCGGCAGGATCTCGGCCGGCGTGAGCAGACCGCGGGAGGGGTGCTGCCACCGCACCAGTGCCTCCACTCCGGCGACAGCGCCGTCGGCCAGCCGCACCTGGGGCTGCAGGTGCACGAGCAGCTGATCGGTCTCGAGCGCGGTCCGCAGGTCTTCCATCGTCCGCAGCCGGTCGCCGCTGCCACCCCGGGGATCGGGCAGGTAGACACGAACCCCCTCCTGCGCTCCCTTCGCCGCGTACATCGCGACGTCGGCGCAGCGGAGCAGGTCCTGGACCCCGGCGGCGGGCACCGGCGCGGTGGCGACGCCGATGCTGGCGCCCACGTGCAGCCGCTGCCCTTCGACGGTGAACGGCTGGCGGAGTCGGTCGTGGAGGCGTCTGGCGAGCTCGAGCGCCCGGTCGACGTCGGCGTCCGGCACGAGGACGGCGAACTCGTCGCCGCCGAGCCGGGCGAGCAGGTCGGCGGGACCCAGCTCGGTGGCCAGCCGCGGTCCGATCTGGCGCAGCAGCTCGTCGCCGGCCGCATGGCCGAGGCCGTCGTTGACCTCCTTGAAGCCGTCGAGGTCGAGGAGGAGGAGGGCGACGGGGCGTCGCGTGGTCGCGGCCGCGACCAGGGTGTCGGCGTGACCGAGCAGCGCCCGGCGGTTCGGCAGAGAGGTCAGCTCGTCGGTCCGCGCCTCGGCCCGGACGGTGTGGAAATGGCGCAGCTCCCGGAAGCTCACGAGCGAGCGGACGAGGGTCGCCGAGATGCAGCCGGCCGCGCACCAGGCGGCGATCGGTGCGACCGCCATGGATTGGATCAGGAGCACGGCGATGCAGGCCACGTTGAGCCCGAGCGGGATCGCGATGTGCCGCCAGCCCGTGCGCACGCCGGAGTGCCCCCCGGCGTGGCCGTCGCCCCGGGCAGGCCTGGACCGGTGGGCGGCCTGCGCGATCAGGGTCGCGTGGAGGAGCCAGGTCAGGTCCAGGGCGCCACCCTCGACGTAGATGCCGAGGGTCGCCAGCCGGCTGTAGACGAGATCTCCGACGAGGGTGCTGGCCACGCCGGCCATGAGGAGGACCAGCGTGATCTCGCGACGCAGGCCCAGGACGGCACCGGCGGCCACGAACAGGGCGAGCAGCACCATGTCGGCAACCGTGTAGAAGAGGCCCACCGCGGCCGCCGCGGCGTCCTCGCCGAGAGCATGGGTCTCCGGGCCGAGCAGGATCGTCGCCGCGATGGCCGTCGCCCCGAGGGCGCCGACCAGACCGTCGAGCACCATCGCGGGGCGCAACCGGGGGACCCGTGCCCGGACGAAGGCGACGAGGCCCACGCAGGTGGGCACGAACGACGCGAGGTAGAGGGCATCGGCGACCGAGGGGTACGGCGGGTCGGGCAGCTCGGCGATCACCAGGCTGTAGACGAGGTTGCCCGAGGTGGAGAGGACCAGGCCGAGGCCCATGGCCAGCCAGGTCACGCGGTCCCCGGGGCGGCGCGCGGCGGCGAAGCAGCCCACGGCGGCCAGGACGTACACGGCGTTGTACAGCACGACGTCGTAGGTGAGCGCCCAGCCCGTGCCGGCCGGTCGGGTGCCGACGCCCGTGGCGAAGAGGCCGAGGCAGACGGCAGCCAGCACGGCGCACCACCGCGACAGGTTGGCCGACCTGCCGTCACCGGGCTGCTGAGTGCTCACCCCCGGATGGTCGGCTGTTCCCGGGGTCCGGCCGAGCCGTGGTCGCCTCACCTCCTCCGGTGGGGTGAGCCGGGAGGCTCGCGGTCGCCCGAGGTCCACGGTGCAGGGGCGGTACGCTGACCCCGTGTCCGGTGGACTGCTCCTTCTCCGGCCGTGCTGACCTGATCCGATCGGACAGCACGGCGACCCCTCCTGCGTGAGGGGTTTTTTTCTGCCCGCCGCCGGTTCGACCCCCACGGGAGCCCCACGATGAGCCAGACCGACCGAACGCCTGCCACCGCGTCCTCCGGCGACGGCGTTCCCGCCCACCGGTACACGCCGGCGCTGGCGCAGCAGATCGAGCTCGACTGGCAGGACCGCTGGGAGGCCGAGGGCACCTTCCACACGCCCAACCCCGCCGGGCGGCTGGGCGCGGGCTTCGAGAAGGTGGCCGACCGGCCCAAGTACTTCGCGATGGACATGTTCCCGTACCCCTCGGGTGCGGGGCTGCACGTCGGCCACCCGCTGGGCTACCTGGGCACCGACGTCACGAGCCGGTTCCGCCGCATGGACGGCGACAACGTCCTGCACCCGATGGGGTACGACGCCTTCGGCCTGCCCGCCGAGCAGTACGCCGTGCAGACCGGCCAGCACCCGCGGGTGACCACCGAGGCCAACATCGCCGCGATCTCCGCGCAGCTGCGCCGGCTGGGGGTCGACCACGACCGGCGGCGGACCTTCGCCACCATCGACCCGGGCTACTACAAGTGGACCCAGTGGATCTTCCTGCAGCTGTTCGGCGCCTGGTTCGACGAGACGGCCGGGAAGGCGCGACCCATCGAGAAGCTGGTCGCCGAGCTGGACGCCGGAACGCGGGAGCCCGCCGTCGGCACCAACCCCTCCGGCCGCCCCTGGGCGGAGCTGGACGAGGTGGAGCGGCGCCGCGTCGTCGACGCCCACCGGCTGGCCTACCTGAACGAGGCGCCGGTCAACTGGTGCCCCGGGCTGGGCACGGTGCTGTCCAACGAGGAGGTCACCGCCGACGGGCGCTCCGAGCGGGGCAACTTCCCGGTGTTCCGGCGCCCGCTGAAGCAGTGGATGATGCGGATCACCGCCTACGCCGACCGGCTGCTGGCCGATCTGGACCGGCTGGACTGGTCGGACTCGCTGAAGCAGATGCAGCGGAACTGGATCGGGAAGTCGACCGGCGCCAAGATCCGGTTCGCCTGCGAGGGCGAGTCGGTCGAGGTCTTCACCACCCGCCCCGACACCCTGTTCGGGGCCACCTATCTGGTGCTGGCGCCGGAGCACCCGCTGGTCGCCCCGCTGACCGCCGCCGTCTGGCCCGACGGGGCCGACCCGCGCTGGACCAGCGGCGCCGCGACGCCCGCCGAGGCCGTGCAGGAGTACCAGCGGCAGGCCTCGCGCCGCTCGGAGCTGGACCGCCAGGACGCCGGGCGCGAGAAGACCGGTGTCTGGCTGGGCGTCTCCGCCGTCAACCCGGTGAACGGCCGGGAGCTGCCGGTGTTCATCGCCGACTACGTGCTGACCGGCTACGGCACCGGCGCGATCATGGCCGTGCCCGGCGAGGACCAGCGCGACTGGGACTTCGCCCAGGCCTTCGGGCTGGAGATCGTGCCGACCGTCGAGCGGCCGGAGGGCTTCGACGATGCCGGCGGCGCGTACACCGGCCCGGGCGCGATGATCAACTCCGCCAACGACGAGATCTCGCTGAACGGCCTGGACAAGGCCGCCGCGATCGCGAAGGTCACCGAGTGGCTGGTCGGCCGGGGCGCCGGCGAGGCGACCACCACCTACAAGCTGCGCGACTGGCTGTTCAGCCGGCAGCGCTACTGGGGCGAGCCGTTCCCGATCGTCTACGCCGTCGACGGGGACGATGCCGGCCTGCCCGTCGCCGTGCCGCAGTCGATGCTGCCGGTGCTGCTGCCCGAGGTGGACGACTACTCGCCGAAGACCTTCTCCGACGACGACGCCGACTCCGCACCCGAGCCGCCGCTGTCGCGGGCATCCGAGTGGACGACGGTCGAGCTCGACCTCGGCGACGGCATGCGGAAGTACCGCCGCGAGACCAACACGATGCCCAACTGGGCGGGCTCCTGCTGGTACTACCTGCGCTACCTGGACCCGGGCGACGACGAGCGGATGGTCGACCCGGAGCTGGAGCGCTACTGGATGGGCCCCCGCGGCGAGGGCGATACCGGCGGCGTCGACCTGTACGTCGGCGGCGTCGAGCACGCCGTGCTCCACCTGCTGTACGCCCGCTTCTGGCACAAGGTCCTGCACGACCTGGGCCACGTCTCCAGCGAGGAGCCGTTCCGCCGGCTGGTGAACCAGGGCTACATCTCCGCCTACGCCTACACCGACGAGCGCGGCTTCTACGTGCAGGCGTCCGAGGTCGTGGAGAAGGACGGCTCGTTCTTCCACGAGGGCAAGCCGGTCAACCGCGAGTACGGGAAGATCGGCAAGAGCCTGAAGAACATGGTCACGCCGGACGAGATGATCGGCGCCTACGGTGCCGACACCTTCCGCGTGTACGAGATGTCGACCGGCCCGCTGGAGCAGTCCCGGCCGTGGGAGACCAAGGCCGTCGTCGGTTCGCAGCGGCTGCTGCAGCGCATCTGGCGGGTCGTCGTCGACGAGGAGACCGGCGCCGTGCGGGCCTCCGACGCGGAGCCCGCCGAGGAGACGCTGCGCGCGCTGCACCAGGCGATCGACGGGGTCCGCGACGGGTACACGACGCTGCGCTTCAACATCGCCATCGCCCGGATCACCGAGCTGACCAACCACCTGACGGCGAGCTACGGCGCGTCCTCGCCGGTGCCGCGTTCGGTGATCGAGCCGCTGGTGCTGCTGGTCGGCCCGCTGGCGCCGCACCTGGCCGAGGAGCTGTGGTCCCGGCTGGGCCACGAGGGCTCCTCGGCGTGGGCGCCGTTCCCGGTCGCCGACGAGCGCTGGCTGGTCGAGGACACCGTGCAGGTCGCCGTCCAGGTGAACGGCAAGGTGCGCTCGCAGGTCACGGTGCCGTCCGACGCCGACGCCGCGACGCTGGAGGCGGCTGCCCGCGCCGACGAGAAGATCGCAGCCTGGCTCGACGGCGCCACGGTCCGGCGCGTCATCGCCGTCCCCGGCAGGCTGGTCAACTTCGTCCTGGGCTGAGCCTCAGCCGGCAGGCGTTGTGCGCGGATGTGCACTTCTGGGTGCCAGAACTAGCCATCCGCGCACACTGCTTCGACGGTTCACGCGGGGCGGAGGCGGATGAGCTCGTGCCGGTCACCAGGGCGCCGCATCAGCCGGTGCACCAGCCGTGAGGTGACCAGCCCGAGCTGGAACTTCGCCCCGTAGGCCCGGCGCAGGGCTGCGAGCGCCGCCGGCCACTCGGTCCGGCCGACGAACTCGGCAACGGCGTCGACCGTCGGTCCCTGGACCCGGCCGCGGACGTCGCACGGTGCGACCGTCACCCGGCTCGTGTGCCGGAGCCGCTTCACCTTTCCGGAGTCCGCGCGGGTCCACACCACGAGCGAGTCGCCGTCCGGTGCTGCCCACACGGGGGTGGCCACGGGAACGCCGGTGCGCCGGAACGTGGTGAGGCTGACGTACTCGCTGCGGGGCAGGGGTGCCACCGTGATCAGCCGGCGGTCGCGGGCTGGACGGCGAGGACGGCGCGCATGGCGGCCTCGACCGGGTCCATCGCGTCGGCCACCGGCACGTCCCGCCCCAGCTCCGCGGTCAGCGAGGTGACCCCGGCGTCAGGGATGCCGCAGGGGACGATGGCGCCGAACGCACCCAGGTCGGGGTCGCAGTTGAGCGCGAAGCCGTGCATGGTCACGCCGCGCGCCACCCGGATGCCGATGGCGGCCACCTTGCGCTCGGGTCGGAACCCGGCGCCGGGCTGGTCGGCGGGCAGCCACACGCCGCTGCGGCCCTCGACGCGGCCGGTGGTGAGGCCGAACCCGGCGCAGACATCGATGAGCGCGGCCTCGAGCCGGCGGACGTAGGCGACGACGTCGACCGGGTCGGGCAGCGCCACGATCGGATAGCCGACGAGCTGGCCCGGCCCGTGCCAGGTGATCTTCCCGCCGCGGTCGACGTCGACGACCGGCGTCCCGTCGAACGGCCGCTCGTGCGGCTCGGTGCGCTTGCCCGCGGTGTAGACCGGCGGGTGCTCCAGGAGCAGCAGCGTGTCCGGGACCTCTCCGGCGACCCGCCGGGCGTGCAGCTCGCGCTGCAGTGCCCAGGCCTCCTCGTAGTCGACCAGGCCGGGCCGCAGCACGTCGAGCGTCACGGTCCCAGCCTAGGCCCGCGCCGGACCGGGACCGTGCGTTCGCGGCTCAGACGTCGCTGTCGCGGTCCTCGGGCTTCTTCGAGGTCTCGATCTCGGTCTCGGTGAGCGGGGCGCCGCTCTGCTCGTCCATCCCGCCCCGCTCGACGCCTGCGTCGTCGGGAGTCTGCTCGCTCATGGTGGTCCTCTCTGTCGTGGTGGGTGCCGCGAGCCCTAGTGCCGTTCGGCCGACCGCACCGTGACGCGGGCGACGTCGTCCTCAACCCGCCGGGCGGACGGCGGCGAGCACCGCCCGCGCCGCGCGGGCGCCGCTGGCCATCGCGCCCTGGATGGACGGGGTGTCCCGGTGGTCGCCGCAGACGTACAGCCCATCCCCGAGGTCGACCGGCCGGCGCAGCTGCAGCGGAGGGAGCGCGGCCGGCTGCGCCTCCGGCACGGCCACCGAGGTCAGGTGCTCGAGGTCGGAGGGCGAGACGCCGTGCGCCGCGGCGATCTCCGCGCGCACCTCGCCTTCCTGGGTCGGGACGAGGGTGGAGCTGGAGACGAGCGCCCTGCGGTCGGGGCTGTAGCGGGGCTGCGCGTCGGAGACGACCGCGGTGTTGACCAGTCGGCCGCCCGCCTGTCCGAGCACGATGAGCGGCACCGGCCACGGCGACTCGGGCAGCACGTGCAGGTGCGTGGTGACCTGGCGCGGTGCGGCGGCCTCGACGGCCGGCAGCAACCGGGCCGCGGCCGCCGGGTCGGTGGCGACGACGACCGCAGGCGCCGACCAGCTGCCGTCCTCCGTCGTCACGGAGCCGGGCGCCACCGAGCGGACCTCGGTGCGCAGGTGCACCCGGTCGGCGCCGACCCGCCGGGCCAGCTGCTCGCCGATGGCCCGCATGCCCGCCGCGGGCAGACCGGTCGAGCCCCGCACGAAGCTGCGCCACAGCAGGTCGACGTACCGGCTGGACGTCGTCAGCTCGTCCTCGAGCAGCACCCCGGCGAGGAAGGGCCGGAGGAAGCGGTCGATCGCCGCGTTCCCGATGCCCGCCTCGCGGAACGCCGCCTCGGCGGTCGTCTCCGGTGCCCGCAGCAAGCGGGGCACGGGGCCGTACCCGGCCCGCAGCGCGTAGGCCGCCAGCGCCACCTTCTGCCGGAGCGAGCCGAGGGGAGCCGCTGCGGTGCCGACCACGCCCGTGGGGCTGCGGCGCGGATCGACGACGCGGTGCGCCCGCCCGTCGACCCGGATGATCGCGCCCCGTTCGAAGAAGCCGAGCTCCAGTGCGGGCAGGTCGAGATCGGCGGCGCGGGGATAGCCGGTGTTGAACACCTGGAAGCCGCGGTCGACGACGAAACCGTCGAGATCCTCGCTCGTCACCCGGCCGCCGACGTGTCCGGCGGCCTCGAACACGTGCACGTCGAGACCGGCGTCGGTCAGCCTCGTCGCTGCGGAGAGCCCGGCGAGGCCGGCGCCGATCACGACGACGTCGGCGGGCTGCGGGTTCGGCACGGCCCGACCGTAGCGGCGTCCTCCGACAGTCCGCAGGGTCCGGTGCATGTCGCTGCTGCCTGTGGACAACCGGAGCGCGGACAGGCCGTTCCGTCCTACGGTGCCCCGCATGTCGCACGCCGCGCCCGTTCCGCCCGTGGTCCCCGGCTACTCCATGCAGGAGCTGCTCGGCAGGGGTGCCTCGGGTGAGGTGTGGCGCGCGGAGCCGCGAGGCGGTGGCGAAGACGTGGCGGTCAAGGTGCTCGTAGCCGGCGATCCGGAGCGGCAGGTGCGCGAGGCGGCGCTGCTCGGCGAGCTGGACCACCCGCACCTGGTGCGGCTGCGCGAGGTGGTGCACCAGCCGCGGCGCGGAGGCACGCCGCGGGTGGCCCTCGTTCTCGACCTGCTCGCCGGCGGCAGCCTCGCTGCGTTGCTGGCCCGCCGCGGCCGGCTCGCGCCGGGGGAGGTGGTCACCGCGATGGCGCCGGTGGCCGCAGCGCTGGCGCATGCCCACGACCGCGGCATCGTCCACGGTGACCTCGCGCCAGGGAACATCCTCTTCACGGCCGAGGGTCGGCCCGTGCTCACCGATCTCGGCGTGGCCCGCGTGCTGGGTGAGACGGCCGCCGCGGAGGTCACGCCGGCCTACGTCGATCCGGTCGTCGCCCGCGGTGGCGTCCCGGGCCCGGCCTCGGACGTGTTCGGGGTGGCGGCGGCGGCGTTCCACGCCCTCACCGGGATCTCGCCGTGGAACGCGTTCACCCCGGAGGACACCCTGGAGGTCGCGGGTGCCGGATTCCTCCCCGACCTCGCGGAGCTGGCCCCGGAGGCGCCCGCGGCGCTGGTCACCCTGATCCGGCGGGGGCTGTCGGCCGATCCGCACGCCCGGGGTACGGCGGCGGAGTTCGCCCTGGATCTCCGGCACGCCTGCCGGGCCGAGCCGGTGGCGCTGGGCAGCGCGTCGGCGGTCGCTCCGCCCGGGCGACCCGACAGCCGGACGGCGCTGACCCACGTCGTGCCCGGCCGCCGGCCGCGCCCGACGCCTGCGGTCGTGCAGCCGGTCGGCCGATCGCGGCGGAGGGTTCCGACCGCCGTCCTGCGGGGCGGGCTGGTCGCGGCGGTGGCCCTGGTCGCCCTGGCCCTCGCGGCGTGGGCCGGCACGCGGTGGGGGAACGGCGACGCGCCGGCCTCGAAAGGCCCCGCCGAGGCGGCCGCGACGGCGGAGGCTCCGCCGTCGCCTCCCTCCGCGGACCCGCAGAGCCCGGCCTCCGTGCAGTCCCAGGGCGACGGGCTTCCCGAGTCGGCGACCCCGTCCACGCCGGAAGAGTGGCGGGCCGTGGTCGCCGAGCTCTACCAGCGGCGGGCGGAGGCGTTCGGCGCTGCCGGTCCCGCACGGCTGCAGGACGTCTACACCCCGGAGAGCGTGCTTCTGGCCGCCGACCAGGAGCACGCGGCCGCACTGGCCGCCGCCGGCGAGATGCTCAGCGGCTTCGCGCCGGCCGTGCGGGAGGTCAGCGTGGTGGCCACCTCCGGCGAGAGGGCGGAGCTGCTGCTCACCGACCGCTGGCTGGACTACCTGGTCGTCCCGGCAGAGTCGCCGGAGGGCCCGGTGCTGCGGACGCTTCCCGGCCGCCCGGACGCGCAGGTCCAGGTCGTGCTGCTGCACACCGCCGAGGGCTGGCGCATCGACACCGCCGTGCGGGTGGGCTGAACCGTCAGGCGCGGGCGACCGCCGCGCGCAGGGCGGCGTCGACGTCGGTGTGCGTGAAGCGGAAGCCGGCCTCGGTGAGCACGGCGGGGACGGCGCGCTGACCGGCGAGGACGCCGACCCGGGCGAACTCGCCGAGCACCACCCACAGCGCGGGCGGTGGGACGACGAGCACCGCCGGCCGGTGCAGCACCCGGCCCAGCGCGGCGGTGAACTCGGCGTTGGTCACCGGGGTGGGCCCGGAGAGGTTGACCGGACCCTCGACCGAGCTGGTCAGCAGGAAGCGGATCGCGTCGATCTCGTCGCGCAGGCTGATCCAGGGCACGTACTGCTTCCCGGACCCCAGCCGCCCGCCGAGGCCGGCCCGGAAGATCGGCAGGAGGCGGCCCAGCAGCCCGCCCGGGCCGAGGACCAGACCGGTGCGCAGCCGGACCACGCGGACGCCGGCCTGCGCGGCGGGCTCGGTGGCGCCCTCCCACTCCTCGCAGACCCGGGCGAGGAAGTCATCGCCTGCCGGAGCCGTCTCGTCGACGACCCGGTCACCCGTGTCGCCGTACCAGCCCACGCCCGAGGCGTTCACCAACACCCGCGGCCGGCCGGGGTCCGCGGCGGCCGCGTCGGCGAGCGCCTGGCTGATCGTCGCCGTCGTCTCCACGCGGCTGGAGAGCACGGCCTGCTTGTGCTTCTCGCTCCAGCGGCGGTCACCGACGCCGACACCGCCGAGGTTGACGACCGCGTCGACGTCGCTCAGCAGCGTGGAGTCGATCCGCCGGTGCTGCGGATCCCACCGGTGCTCCTCGGCGGTCCGCGGGGTCCGGCGGACCAGCTGGAGGATCTCGTGACCGTCCTCCCGCAGGGCCGGCAGCAGCGCGCTGCCCAGGAAACCGGACGCACCGGACACGGCGACCTTCATGCGGCACTCCCGGAGGGGTCGGGAACAGAGGGGCGAAACGGGCTCGGGGCCCCGGTGGTCACCGGGGCCCCGAGCGGGCGTGCATCAGGCGAGGCCGAGCTCGCCCTCGAACTGGCCGGCTTCCAGCCGCTCCTTCACCGTGGTGAGGAAGCGGGCGGCGTCGGCGCCGTCGACGATCCGGTGGTCGTAGGTGAGGGCCAGGTAGACCATCGACCGGATGGCGATGACCTCGCCGAGGTCGGCGTCCTGCACCACGACCGGGCGCTTCACCACCGAACCGACGCCGAGGATGGCGACCTGCGGCTGGTTGATGATCGGGGTGTCGAAGAGCGCGCCCCGGCTGCCGGTGTTGGTCAGCGTGAAGGTGCCGCCACCGAGCTCGTCCGGGGTGATCTTGTTCGTGCGGGTGCGCTCGGCCAGGTCGGAGATCTTGCGGGCGATCCCGCCGAGGCTGAGGTCACCGGCGTCGTGGATGACCGGCACGAGCAGGCCGCGCTCGGTGTCCACCGCGATCCCGAGGTTCTCGGTGTCGTGGTAGGTGACGGTGCCGGCCTCCTGGTCGATGGAGGAGTTCACCGACGGGTGCGCCTTGAGCGCCTCGATGGAGGCCTTGGCGAAGAACGGCAGGAAGGAGAGCTTGACGCCCTCGCGGGACTCGAAGTCCCCCTTCGCCTTGGCCCGCAGGCGGGCGATCTTGGTGACGTCGGCCTCGACCACCGTGGTCAGCTGCGCGCTGACCTGGAGCGACTCGACCATGCGGCGGGCGATGACGGCGCGGAGACGCGACAGCTTCTCCGTGCGGCCGCGCACCGAGGTGTCGGGCGTGGCCGCCGGGGAGGGCGTGCGCGCACCGGAAGCCGGCGCGGACGAGGCGGCGGGCGCGGACGCGGCCGGAGCCGAGGCCTTCTCCGCCGCGGCGAGCACGTCCTGCTTGCGGATGCGACCGCCGACGCCGGTACCCGAGACGCTGGCGAGGTCGACACCGTGGTCCGCCGCCAGGCGACGCACCAGCGGGGTCACGTACTGACTCCCACCGTCACCCGACGGTGCGGGGGACGAGGCGGCCGGGGCCTGCGGAGCGACCTGCGGGGCCGGCTCCGAGGTGGGGGAGGACGACGGCTGGGCGCCGCTGGCGCCGTAGTCGCCACCGGGCTGCTCGGTCGCCGCGGCGGCGGGCTTGGCCTCGGGAGCGGCCTGCGGCTCCGGCTGCGCCTCCTGCTTCGGGGCCTCCTGCTTCGGGGCCTCCTGCTCGGGGGCCTCCTGCTGCGGAGCGGGAGCCGAGCCACCACCGGCGGCGCCGGTGCCGATGACGGCCAGCTGCGCGCCGACGTCGACGGTCTCGTCCTCGTTGACCGTGATCTCCAGCAGGGTGCCGCTGACCGGCGCCGGGATCTCGGTGTCGACCTTGTCGGTGGAGACCTCGAGCAGCGGCTCGTCGGCGGTGATCTCGTCACCCACGGCCTTCAGCCAGCGGGTGACGGTGCCCTCGGTGACGCTCTCGCCCAGCGCGGGCATCGTGACCGGGGTGCCCTCACCGCCGCCGCCGGAGCCGCCGCCGTCGTTCTGCGCGGGAGCCGGCTCGGGCTCGGCCGCGGGCTCCTCCTCCTGCGGGGCGGGGGAGGCGTCCTCGACCTGCTGGGCCGGGGTCTCGGGCATGGTCTCGTCGTCGGCGGAGGCCGCGTCGTCGCCGCCCCCGCTTCCGCCGTCGCCCTCGCCACCGATGACGGCGAGCTCTGCGCCGACCTCGACGGTCTCGTCCTCGGCGACCAGGATCTTGGTCAGGACGCCGGCGGCCGGGGACGGGATCTCGGTGTCGACCTTGTCGGTCGAGACCTCGAGGAGGGGCTCGTCGACTGCGACCTGCTCACCCTCCTGCTTGAGCCATCGAGTGACCGTGCCCTCGGTGACGCTCTCGCCCAGGGCGGGCATGGTGACGGACGTCGGCATCGGGGCAGTGCTCCTTCTGGCGCGGGATGGGGGGAGTAGGTCGTTCAGCCGTGCACGTGCAGGGGCTTGCCGGCGAGAGCCAGGTGCGCCTCGCCGAGGGCCTCGCTCTGCGTCGGGTGCGGGTGGATGAGGCTGGCGACGTCGTCGGCCTCGGCCTCCCAGTTGTAGATCAGCTGCGCCTCGGCGATGAGCTCGCCCACGCGGCTGCCCACCATGTGGATGCCCACGACCGGCCCCTCGGGGGACTGGATGAGCTTCACCGCGCCGGTGGTCTTGAGGATCTGGCTGCGGCCGTTGCCGGCGAGGTCGTAGGTGAGGGTCTTCACCTCGCCGAAGCGCTCCTTCGCCTGCTCCTCGGTGAGCCCCACGGAGGCGACCTCGGGGTCGGAGTAGGTGATCCGGGGGACGCCCGCGTAGTCGATGGGGGCCGGGTCGAGGCCGGCGATGCGCTCGGCGACGAGGATGCCCTCGCCGAAGCCGACGTGCGCCAGCTGCAGGGTCGGGACCAGGTCGCCGACGGCGGAGATCGTGGGGATGTTGGTCTGCATGTACTGGTCGACGAGGACGTAGCCGCGCTCCATGGCCACCCCCACCTCCTCGTAGCCGATGCCCGAGCTGACCGGGCCGCGGCCGACAGCGACGAGGACCAGCTCGGCCTCGAGCTCCTTGCCGTTCTCCAGCGTCACCTTCACGCCGTCGCCGGTCGTCTGCACGCCGGACACGCGGCTGCCGAGCTCGAAGCCGATCTTGCGACGGCGGAACGCGCGCTCCAAGAGCTTGGAGGAGCTCTCGTCCTCGAGCGGGACGAGGTGGGGGAGGCCCTCGACGATCGTCACGTCGACGCCGAAGGACTTCCAGGCGCTGGCGAACTCGCAGCCGATGACTCCGCCGCCGAGGATGATCGCCGAGCTCGGCACGCGGTCCAGGTTCAGCGCGTGGTCGCTGGTGATGACCTTCGTGCCGTCGAGCTCGATGCCGGGCAGGCTCCGGGGGTAGGAGCCGGTCGCCAGCAGGACGTGCTTGCCCTCGTAGCTCGTGCCGTCGACCTCGACCGTGGTCGGCGAGGTGAGTCGGCCCTCGCCCTCGACGTAGGTGATCTTGCGGGCCTTCACCAGGCCCTGCAGGCCCTTGTAGAGCTTGGAGATGACGCCGTTCTTGTAGTTGTTGACGCCGTCCATGTCGATGCCGGCCAGCGTCGTCTTCACGCCGAACTGCTCGCCGTCGCGGGCGAGGTCGGCGACCTCGCCGGCGTGCAGGAGCGCCTTGGTGGGGATGCAGCCGCGGTGCAGGCAGGTGCCGCCGACCTTGTCCTTCTCGATGAGGACGACGTTCAGACCGAGCTCAGATGCGCGGAACGCCGCGGCGTAGCCACCGGATCCACCCCCGAGGATGACCAGATCAGCGGGGGAGGCGGGTGCGCTCACGGGTGCTCCTCGGGTGCGTCGGGCGGCGTCCCCGCTCGAGCGGGCGGGGGCTGCCGTCCATCCTGCCACCCCGGTAACGAGCCGGCCGGGACCACCGCTGCGGTCGCGAGCGTCGAAGCGATCACGACCCCGCCGGGGAGGGGCGACGTGCGCGGGGCCGTCCGTCCGACGGCCCCGCGCACTGCCTCAGTCCGCGATGAGCGCTTCGATGGTGGCCAGCAGGGTGCGCACCGGGACGCCGGTGCCGCCCTTGGGCGTGTAGCCCCACGGGCCGGCGGTGTTGTAGCTCGGCCCGGCGATGTCGATGTGTGCCCACGGGAGCCCGGCCGGCACGAACTCGGCCAGGAAGTGGCCGCCCACGAGCATGCCGCCCAGGCGGTCGGTGTTGGCGTTCACGAAGTCCGCCACCGTGGAGTCCAGGCCGCGACGCAGCTCCGGCGGCAGCGGCATCGGCCACATGCTCTCGCCGCTGCGCTTCGCGGCGGCGATCACGGCGTCGCGCAGGTCGTCGGAGCCCATGACCCCGGAGGTCCGCGCGCCCAGGGCCACCATCTGGGCGCCGGTGAGGGTCGAGGTCTCCAGCAGGACGTCGGGGCGGTCCTCCGCGGCGCGGGCGATCGCGTCGGCGAGGACCACGCGGCCCTCGGCGTCGGTGTTGGTGATCTCGGCCTTCTTGCCGTTGCGGAAGGTGACCACGTCGGCCGGACGGTAGGAGGTGCCGCTGGGCAGGTTCTCGGCGATCGGGACGGTCGCGGTCACCTCGACCGGGAGCCCGAGCTGGGCGACGAGGCACACGGTGGCGATCACGGCGGCAGCGCCGGCCATGTCGCTCTTCATGTCCTCCATCTTCGCGGCGGGCTTGATCGAGATGCCGCCGCTGTCGAAGGTGATCCCCTTGCCGACCAGGGCGACCTTCTTGCGCGCCCCGGCGCCCGAGTAGGTCAGGCGCAGCAGCCGCGGCTTGCGGGCCGAGCCGCTGCCGACGGCGAGGATGCCGCCGTAGCCGCCGGCCGCCAGCGCGTCCTCGTCGAGGATCTCCGCGGCCAGGCCGAGCTTCTCGCCGGCAGCCGCGCCGCGGGCGGCGAGCTCGGCGGGGAAGAGGTCGTTGGGCGGGGTGTTCACCAGGTCGCGCACGAGCGCGATGGCCTCGGCGACGGCGCGCACCCGGCGCAGCGCGGTCTCCGCGGCGGCCGCCCCCGGGACGACGACGGTGAACTCCTGCGGCGGGGTCGGGCGGCTGGCCGGCAGGTCGGACTTGTAGGCGGTGAACTCGTAGGCGCCGAGCAGGGCGCCCTCGCCGACGGCGTGCAGCCGGTCGGCGTCCGGTGTGCCGCCCACGGCGGCGAGCAGCGTGACCACCGAGCGCCGGCCGCGCAGGGCCCGGCTGGCGGCGCCGGAGGCGCGGCGCACGGCCTCGGGCGTGTAGGCGCCGGCGGCGTCGGGGGCGCCCAGGCCCGCCACGGCGACGACGGGGAACGGGCCCTGCCCGAAGGAGGGGAGCCGGGTGATCTCGTCCTCGCCGCCCTTGGCGCCGAGGTCGGCCAGCGCGGCGAACAGCCGGCCACCGAGCAGGCGGTCGACGGCTTCGGCACCGGGGGTCGGGAGGAGGCCCTCCGGCCCCTTGCCGACGGCGACGACGACGGCGTCGGCGGTCAGCTTCTCGAGCGGTTGGTCGGTCGCGGAGATCGTCGGAGGCACTGGCCGATCGTACAAAGGACCCCGCTGCCCCCCACGCCTCGCACGCTCGGCGCGGGTCCCTGCAGCGGGGCCGGTTCCATCCGGTCACCAGGGCCGTTGGAGGACGTCGCCAGCGGCTAGCGTGCGAGGGGTGACCCCGCGGACCTCGCCCCTGCACGACCGGCACGTCGCGGCCGGCGCCAAGCTCGCCGACTTCAGCGGCTGGTCGATGCCGATCGAGTACGCCGGTGGCGGGGTCCTCGCCGAGCACGCCGCCGTCCGGGACGGCGTGGGTCTCTTCGACGTCTCCCACCTCGGGACCGGGACCGTGCGCGGGCCGGGCGCGGCGGCCTTCGTCGACGCCTGTCTCACCAACGACCTGTCGCGGATCCGGCCCGGTCAGGCGCAGTACACCCTGTGCTGCGTGCCCGACGGCGAGCCGCAGGCCGGCGGCGTGATCGACGACCTGATCGTCTACCTGCACGGGCCCGACGAGGTACTGCTGGTGCCCAACGCGGCCAACGCCGCCGAGGTCCTGGGCAGGCTGGCCGACGCCGCGCCGCCGGGGATCACCGTCGAGGACCGGCATGCCGAGGTCGCCGTCCTCGCCGTGCAGGGACCGCGCTCGCTGCAGGTGCTGGAGCTGCTCGGCGTGCCCGGCGAGATCGACTACATGTCCTTCGTGACCGGCACCGGGGGAGGGGCGGCGGAGGTGACCGTCTGCCGGACCGGCTACACCGGCGAGCACGGCTACGAACTGCTCGTCGGCGCCGACAAGGCCGGGGAGATGTGGGACGCCCTCCTCGACGCCGGTGTCGATCTCGGCATCCGGCCGTGCGGCCTGGGCGCCCGCGACACCCTGCGCACCGAGATGGGCTACCCGCTGCACGGTCACGAGCTGTCCCGGGCGATCTCCCCGGTGCAGGCCCGCACCGGCTGGGCGGTCGGCTGGCAGAAGCCCGCCTTCTGGGGACGCGAGGCGCTGCTGGCCGAGAAGGCGACCGGACCCGGCCGCACCCTGTGGGGCCTCCGGGCGACCGGCCGCGGCATCCCACGGCCGGGGATGACCGTGCTGGACGCAGCGGGGAGCCCGGTGGGGGAGACCACCAGCGGCACGTTCTCGCCGACGCTGAAGACCGGTATCGCGCTGGCCCTGCTGGACTCCGCCGCCGCCGTCGAGGCGGGCGCGGAGCTCGCCGTCGACGTCCGCGGCCGGCCGCAGGCCGTCGAGGTGGTCAGGCCGCCGTTCGTGCCCTCGCACGTGCGCTGACGGGGGCTACTTCTTCGTCGGGTCGCTCGCGCCCTTCTCCGGCTCGGGCGACCCGGGCAGCGTGTCGGCGACGACGGCGCCGCGGTCGCCCATCGGCTCGGGGTCGCCGTCGGTGGTGTCCCGCGCCGTCTGGTGCTCGGCCTCGGCGTTGATCTCCGCCCCGAGCAGCACGAGGTAGCAGGTGAGATACAGCCACAGCATCAGCACGATGACGCCGGCGATGGCCCCGTAGGTCTTGTCGTAGGACCCGAAGTTGTCCACGTAGATCGCGAACCCGACGCTGACCAGCGCCCAGATGACGGTGACGACGACGGCGCCCAGGCTCACCCAGCTGAACCGGGGCGAATCCCGGTCGGGCGCGACCCGGTAGAGCACGGACAGCCCGCCGGCGAACACCGCCAGCAGCAGGACCCAGCGGGCGACCTGGGCGAGGATCGTGCCGACGATGCCCAGCGGCAGTGCCTCGAGCACCGCCGGGACGACCGCCACGAGCGTGAACGTGATGAGCACGAAGACGATCGCGCCGAGGGTCAGCGCCAGCGAGAGCAGCTTGAGCTTCACGAAGCCCCGCGCCTCGACCTCGTCGTAGGCGATGTTGATCGCGGTGACCACGTTGCCCACGCCGCCCGACGCACTCCACAGCGCGGCGAGGATCGAGACGACGAGGCTGATGCTCAGCGCGCTGCCGCTGTTGGCGACGATCGCGGTGAGCTGGTCCTCGATGAGCCCGGCCGCGTCCTGGGGGAGCTGAGCGGAGAGGTCCTCGACCTGCCGCGCGACGGTCTCCGGCGAGGCGACGAGGCCGTAGACGGAGATCAGCGCGATCAGCGCGGGGAAGATCGACAGGAAGCCGAAGAACGCGACGCCGCCGGCGATGATCGGCATGTTGTCGGCGCTGTTCTCCGCCCACGCCCGCTTGACGATCTGCTTCCAGCCGCTCCACGGGATCTGGGTCGGCTTGTCGGCGTGGATCCCGGGAAGCTCCCGGGGTCCCGGGGATCCGGGTGGAAGCTTCTCGGGATCGGGCCGCGCGCCGCTCTGCCGGGCCGCCTCGGCGGCCGCCGCGCGCCGGGCGGCCTTCTCCTCGACGCGCTGGCGGATCCGCTCGACCGCGCTCTCGTGCTGCTTCGTGCCCGACATCGTCCTAGTCGCCGGGCCAGGCGCCGGTGAGCTTGGTGAAGCCGCGGGCGCCCGCGCGGTCGATGGCCGCCTTGGTCGCCGCGAAGATGGCGCCCTGGATGGCGGCGGCCAGCACGACCTCGCGCATCGGGTACTCGCTCTGCAGCGCCGAGGGCGCGTCGTCCTCGTTCGAGACCGCCTTCCAGATCTGCTTGAAGACGATCCCGCTCAGGGACCCGGCCAGGATGCCGCCGATCAGGCCGATGGGCCGGTAGACGAACTTGGCTCCCTTGCTCAACGCTTCCTCCTCTTCGTGGCGCGCCCGGCGCGCCTCTTCCGCAGCACGACGATCCCGGCCACCAACCCGGCGACGGCCAGCAGGCCGGCGATGGTCAGCGGCGGGCTCTCGCGGTAGGTCTCCACCGCCGTGTCCTTGGCCCGGAGCGCACTCTCCTTGGTCCGGGCAGGCACGTCCAGCCGGTGGCTGAGCTCGTCGACGGTGCGCCCGAGCTGCTCGCGCGTGGCGTCGATGTCGGCCTTGATCGCCTCGACGTCGGCGGGGCCGTCGGCGGTGGGCTCGGTCGTGCTCATCGGCCGACCCCCCGCTTCACGGCGGCGATGTCCTCCTGGACGCTGGCGAGCGTCTCGGTCGGCAGCGGCGGGGCCGCCTGCTGCACGTCCTTCTTGCCGATGAGCGCGAGCACGCCCGCGATCAGGAACAGCACCAGGGCGACGACGACGGCGGCGAGCCAGCCCGGCATCACGTTCGCCAGCCCGAGGATCGCCGCGGTCACCAGGGCACCCAGGCCGAGGACGGCGAGGAGCCCGGCGCCACCGAACAGGCCGGCCCCGAGGCCTAGCCGCTTGGCCTTCCGGGTCACCTCCGCCTGGGCCAGCCGGACCTCGTCGCGCACGAGCCGGGTGACGAGGTCGGGCAGGGCGCCGATCAGCTCACCGGTCGAGGCGGTGGCCGGATCGGGCGGAGGCGCCTGCGCGCGGGTGGCGCCCGCAGCGGGCTGGGGGGTGGCGGTCATCGGTCCTCCGGTAGGCGGGTCGATGGACTTCCATGCCCCACCCGACGGGTAGGAAACCGGCGGGATGATCACATCGGCGCAGCGGCCGCCGCGCCCCACTAGCCTGCCCTCATGATGACCTGGCACTGGCGCTTGGAGGACTCGTCCGGCTCGCCCCTGGACCCCGCCGCTGTCGGCGTGGAGGTGCCGAAGTCGGAGAACCAGGGCGACGCGGAGTCCTGGCTCGGTGAGAACTGGCGCGACCTGCTCGACCGCGGCGTCGCCACCGTGACCCTCTTCGAGGAGGACCGGAAGGTCTACGGCATGGGCCTGGCCGCGGAGTGACCCTCAGGTAGAACCTGAGGGTCACTCCCGGGCTCAGAACCCCCGAGCGGTCTTGCTCGGGTCGCGCTCGACCGTGTCCCCCAGGACCTCGTCGATCCGGGCCAGGACGTCGTCGCCGAGCGAAACCCCGGCGGCCTTGACGTTGTCGTGCACCTGCTCCGGCCGGGTGGCGCCGATGATCGCCGCGGCGACGTTCTTGTTCTGCAGCACCCACGCGAGCGCGAGCTGCGCCATGGACAGGCCCAGGTCCCCGGCGATCGGGCGCAGGTCCTGCACGCGCGCCAGCAGGTCGTCGCGCATGAACCGCTGCATCGACTGGCCGGCCTCGGCGTGGCCGGCGCGGCTGTCGGCCGGCGGCTGCTCGCCCGGCCGGTACTTGCCGGTGAGGATGCCCTGGGCCAGCGGCGACCAGACGATCTGCGAGACGCCCTCCTGCTCCGACGTCGGCACCACCTCCGCCTCGATCACGCGCCACAGCATCGAGTACTGCGGCTGGTTGCTGATCAGCTGGATGCCCAGGTCCCGGGCGAGCGCGGCGCCGGCGGCGATCTGCTCGGCGTTCCACTCCGAGACGCCGATGTAGAGCGCCTTGCCCTGCCGCACCAGGTCGGCGAAGGCGGTCATCGTCTCCTCGAGCGGCACCGTGGTGTCGTAGCGGTGGGCCTGGTAGAGGTCGACGTAGTCGGTCTTCAGGCGGCGCAGCGAGGCGTGCGCGCTCTCGATGATGTGCTTGCGCCCGAGGCCGCGGTCGTTCTGGCCCGGGCCGGTCGGCCAGTAGACCTTGGTGAACAGCTCGATCGACTCGCGGCGGATGCCTGTGAGGGCCTCGCCGAGGACCGTCTCGGCGCGGGTGCCCGCGTAGACGTCGGCCGTGTCGAAGGTGGTGATGCCGGCATCGAGGGCGGCCCGGACGCAGGCGTTGGCCGCGTCCTCCTCCACCTGTCCGCCGTGGGTGAGCCAGTTGCCGTACGCGATCTCGGAGATGGTCAGGCCGGAGCGGCCGAGGCGTCTGAATTCCACGACCGGCGACGTTAGTCGACGGACCCCTCGCCCCCCACCGCTCGCAGGCTCGCGGCGGGCCCCTGCGAGGGGCCGAGGACCCCGGCGGTCACCGTCGTCCCGTCGTCGACGGCCCGGGCGCCGTGCGCGGCCAGCCGGGGAGCGAGCAGCGGCGACGGCGGGTTGTGGTGGCTGAGGTGCACGGCGACCACGTCGGTCGTTGCGGTGACTGCACCGACCGCGCGCAGCCGCTCCAGCTGCTCAGGGAAGGTGGCCAGGTCCAGGTGCCCGGTGCCGTGGGTGAGGTGGTCCCCGAAGGTCTGCTCGAGCAGGACGACGTCGTAGCCGGCGCCGTCGGTCGCCTCGACGGTCTCCGGCGGCAGTGGCCCGGTGTCGGTCGCGTAGAGCAGCCGGCCGCCGTCGGGGCCGGTGACGTCGAAGAGCACCGTCGGCACCTCGTGCGCGGCCGCGAGAGCACGCACGGAGTACCCGTGCCGCTCTAGCCGGTCGCCGGGGCCCAGAGCCACGAGGTCGACCGGGTCGTCGGGCGCCAGCCACGGCCGGACGGCGTCCAGCACCGGCGACGGCCCGGCGACGGTGAGCGGCTCGTCGCGCCGCACCCACTGCCGGGCGAGCAGGACCAGCGGGGCGCAGTGGTCGGGGTGGTCGTGGGTGACCAGCACCGTGCGGACGCCGGTGAGCGAGACCTCGACCGGTGGTGGCGCGGGGGAGAGGTCGAGCAGCAGGACGCCGTCGACCAGCGCCGACGTGGGACGGCGCAGCTGCCCGCGCCGGCGGGCGTCACTGCACGAGTGGCAGTCGCACCAGGGGTTGGGCCAGCCGTCGGCGGACCCGGTGCCCAGCAGCGTGACGCGCATCAGCGGGCCCGGCCGGGTCCGCTGTCAGACCTCGGCGTTCAGCGCGACCTCGGGCTTGGGGAAGCGCCACTTGCGGATCATGGTCGAGCGGCTGATGCCGTACCAGACCAGGCCCTTCATCTTGTGGTCCTGGTCCGGGAAGCGGGCGGTGACAGTCCGCTTGATCTTCCGGCCCAGCACCACCGAGTCGATGATCAGCAGGATGAAGAAGCCGAAGAGCACGAAGCTGGAGTAGCCCTTCACCGTCAGGCTCGGCACGAACGTGCCCACCAGGGCGACGGCCGCGACGGCCAGGAAGAGGCTGCCGATGTTGCGGCGGCTGTCGACGACGTCGCGGACGAGCTTGCGCACCGGGCCGCGGTCGCGCGCCGGCAGGTAGGACTCGTCACCGCGGGCCGCGCCCTGGCGCCCCTCGGCGCGACGTGCCGCGATCTGCTCGCGCTGGCGCTTGTAGGCCTCCTTGCGCGTGGTCGGCGGCGGCGGGGGCGGGCCCTGCCGCCGGCCCTGCGCCTCGCTGCGCTTGGGCGTCGGGCGCCCCTTGCTGCCGGCCCGGACCAGCTGCTCGGTCAGCTCGCCCGCGTCGCCAGGGGTGGCGTCGGGCTTCGTGGCGGGGTCGCGGCGGCCGGGCAGGCGGAGCTTCACGGCACGGAAGTCTACGTGTGTGAGCAACGAGGCCTCGGATGTCGCGGCCGGAGCCGTACAGTGGTGCGCACGGGAAGAGGAGTCGTCCGGGCGGTGTTCGTCCGGGATGACACGCGCATGCGCGTACACCTCGGAGGGAGAGGACAGGAATATGACGGTGCAGGACACTGCGGCCACCGGCGTCGTGCTGAGCGACCCCGCGGCCTCCAAGGTCAAGGCTCTGCTGGATCAGGAGGGTCGCGACGACCTGCGTCTGCGCATCGCCGTCCAGCCCGGCGGTTGCTCCGGTCTGCGGTACCAGCTCTTCTTCGACGAGCGGTTCCTCGACGGCGACCAGACCTACGACTTCGGTGGCGTCGAGGTGATCGTCGACCGGATGAGCGGCCCGTACCTGGGTGGCGCCACGATCGACTTCGTCGACAGCATCGAGAAGCAGGGCTTCACGATCGACAACCCCAACGCGGGCAGCTCCTGTGCCTGCGGGGACAGCTTCAGCTAGAACATCGCGATCCTCCGGATCGCACCGCGGCCAATTGCCGTCCCCGGACGCGTTGAGCCACGTCTTCGTCCTCTCGCAGGAGACCCTCCGGGCCTCCACTCGGGACGACAGTGCAGAGCCCGGCTCCTCTTCGGAGGGGCCGGGCTCTGTCGCGTCTACAACCGAACGGGGTAGACCGTCGCCGGGATCTCCGGGCGGATGCGCCCCTCGACGAAGATGCCGTGCCAGATCATGAAGACCAGCAGCGTCCAGAGCTTGCGCGAGTAGTCGACCGGCGAGCCCGAGCGCTGGTTCGCCCGGTGCGCGGCCAGCATCGCCAGGACCTGAGAAGAGTCCAGCCACTCGTCGGTGCCGCTGTCCTCGATCACCTGCCGCGCCCAGTCGTGCAGGTCCTCGGCCAGCCAGTGGCGGGTGGGCACCGGGAAGCCGAGCTTGCGGCGGTTCAGCACGTGCGCGGGCACGATCTGCTCCAGCGCGCGGCGCAGGGCGTACTTCGTCGTCTCCTTGGTGACGCGCTGGTCCACCGGGATGGTCGACGCCACCCGGAATACCTCGGGGTCGAGGAACGGCACCCGCAGCTCCAGCGAGTTGGCCATGGTCATCTTGTCGGCCTTGACCAGGATGTCGCCGCGCAGCCAGGTGAAGAGATCCACGTACTGCATGGCGGTGACGTCGTCGTAGCCGGCGGCGCGGGTCCGCTCGTAGAGCTCCCGGGTGACGGTGACGTGGGAGAGATCGGGGTCACGGGTGCGCAGGAAGCCGAGCTCGTCGTCGCGGAACAGCCGGGCGTTGCCGTAGTACCGCTGCTCCAGCGGGATCGAGCCCCGGCGCAGCAGGTCCTTGCCGCGCATCCCGTCGGGGAGCCTCGTCGACAGTGAGCCCAGCGCCCGGCGGATGCCCTTGGGCAGCCTCTCGAAGGCGGCCAGGGACAGCGGCTCCCGGTAGATGTTGTAGCCGCCGAACAGCTCGTCGGCGCCCTCGCCGGAGAGCACCACCTTCACGTGCTTCCGGGCTTCGCGGGCGATGAAGTACAGCGGCACGAGCGCCGGGTCGGCGACCGGGTCGTCGAGGTACCAGACCACCAGCGGGATCGACTCGGCGAACTCCTCCGGCGTCACCACCTTGGTGATGTGCTCGACGCCGATCGCCTCGGCGGACTCTGCGGCGACGTCGATCTCGGAGAAGCCGTGGCGCTCGAAGCCCGTGGTGAAGGTCAGCAGCTTCGGGTTGTACCGCTTCGCCAGCGCCGCGATGGCGGTCGAGTCGATGCCACCGGAGAGGAAGGACCCGACGGTGACGTCGGCGCGCATGTGCATGCGGACCGAGTCGTCGAGCACGTCGGCGATGCGGTCGTAGAGCGCCTGCTGCTCGTCCTTCGCGACCGGGCGGATCGGGAAGGTCGGGTGGAAGTAGCGCTTCGTCGTCAGCTCGCCGTCGACGACGGTGAAGCTCGTGCCGCTCTCGATCCGGCGGATGCCGCGGTGCAGCGTCGCGGGCTCCGGGACGTACTGCAGCGTCAGGTAGTGCTGCAGCGACGCGGCGTCCACCCCGCCGGCAGCCTCGCTGCCGCCGAGCAGTTCGAGGACGGCCTTCTTCTCGGAGCTGAAGACGAGCCCGCCGTCGGCCAGCCGGGCGGTGAACAGCGGCTTGATGCCGAACGGGTCGCGGGCGCCGAAGACCGTCCTCTCCTGGGTGTCCCAGATGAGGAAGGCGAACATCCCGCGCAGCTTCGGGACGACGTCCTCGCCCCAGAGGTGGTAGCCCGCGACGATCGCCTCGGTGTCACCTTCGGTGGCGAACGTCGCGCCCGCGGCCTTCAGCTCCTCGCGGAGCTCCAGGTAGTTGTAGATCTCACCGTTGAAGACGATCCGGTATCGCCCGTCCAGGTACGGCATCGGCTGGTGGCTGTGCTCGATGTCGATGAAGGACAGCCGGTTGAACCCGAAGACCGCGCGGTTGTCCCACCAGGCCTCGTTCTCGTCCGGGCCGCGGTGGCGGACGCAGTTCTGCGCCGCTCGCACCGCCTCGACCGTGCCGTCGTCGACGCGGTCGGCGTCGGTGGAGAAGTAGGCGATCAGGCCACACATGAGGCGCGGGACTCCGGGATCTCGAGGGGGTGGCGGACCGTGAGGGTCAGACGCGCTCGCCGGCGCGCATCGTGGCGGTGGCGCGTCGCTCGGCGAAGAAGGACAGCACCGGCACCGTGCCGGCGATCACGGTGATGGCGAAGCCCTTGAGGCTCCACTTGGCGCGCAGGGCGAGGTCCACCGTGGCGAGGAAGAAGAGGCCGTAGAGCCAGCCGTGCGCCGTGCCCAGGACGGCGACCGGCCCCGGGACGTCGGCGAAGTGCTTGAGCGGCACCGCCACGAAGATCAGGGCGATCAGGAGCACGCCGACGACGTTGGCCATGACCCGGTAGCGGGTGAGGGCCGTCGGCACGTCGCGGCCGGCGGCGCGGGTGGGCTGCTCACCGGCCATTGCTGCTCCTCTGTCCCAGCGCCCGCTCGTTGAGCTCGGCGAGGTAGGCGTTGTAGGCGGCGAGCTCGGGGTCGCCGGTCGTGTCGATCCGGGGGCGCTGGTAGAGCACGACGGCGTTGCCCGGGTCGTCGGCGTCCGGATCGCGGCTCAGCTCGTCGCGCACCATCCGCACGTAGAACCACAGGCCCATGAATCCGTAGAGCGGCCACTGCAACGCGTAGCTCCAGTTCACCGCGCCACCGCCGGCCTCGGCCTTGCTGAGCTGCCAGTAACCGAGGAAGAACGTGGCGACGAACAGAGCGGTCACGAGCAGGTGCAGGAACACCCACTTCGGGGTCAGGAGCCGGGTGTACACGCACCCGACTCTAACCGCCGCGCCCGGGCCGGCCGCCGGGCTCGCGCGGGGGGAGCGGGGTTGCCCACGGGATCCCGGGCCGTCGGAGGTCCGGACGTGGTCGCGACCCGCCGCAAACGGTCTCCGGTGGTCGGCCCCGGAGGCGGGTCGGCTAGTCTCGGCCCACACTGTGATCGGCGTGGATGCACTCCGCCGAACACCGGTGGAGGACCCGCTGGAACGACCGCCCGGGACCCGGGCGGAGGACGAGGAGGCAGCGAGCAGTGGCTCGAGGCAGCAGGCTCGCGCGGCTGGCCGCGCTCGGTCTCCTGGGGGTTCTGACCCTCACCGGATGCGAGATGCCGAACAACGAATTCTGGCGCTTCGGTTGGCCCGAGGGGATCACCGAAGAGGCCACCGCGATGCGTGAGCTGTGGACCGGGTCGGTGATCGCCGCCCTGATCGTCGGCTTCATCGTCTGGGGTCTGATCGGCTACTCGATCATCCGGCACCGCAAGCGGGGCGACGAGCTCCCGCGGCAGACGGCGTACAACCTCCCGCTGGAGATCGTGCTCACGGTCATCCCGTTCATCATCATCGCCGGCCTGTTCTTCTTCACCGTGGTGACGCAGAACAAGGTGATGGAGCGCAGCGCGGACCCGGACGAGACGATCCAGGTCAACGCGTTCAAGTGGAACTGGGAGTTCGTCTACCCCGAGACCGAGGGCGAGGACGGCGAGCCGGTCAGCACCGTCGGCACCACCAACCAGATCCCGATCCTGGTGGTGCCCACCGAGCGCTCGATCCGGTTCCAGGTGGCGTCCGCCGACGTCATCCACTCGTTCTGGGTTCCCGAGTTCCTCTTCAAGCTCGATGTGATCCCCGGCAACGAGAACGGCCGCGACAACGTCTTCGAGGTCACCGTCCAGGAGGAGGGTGCCTACGTCGGCCGGTGCGCCGAGCTGTGCGGCACCTACCACGCGTACATGAACTTCGAGGTGCGCGCCGTCTCCGGCGAGGAGTACGACGCATACCTGGACGCTCGCGAGTCGGGCCTCGGCACGTACGAGGCCCTCGAGTCGATCGGCCAGCCCGGTGACGCCGGCACGACGACGCCGCTGGACCTGGCGCAGAACAAGAACGTCGACCAGCAGCAGTCCGCTGGTGACTGACGCTCCCGCTCCCCGCACGGGGAACACGCACGAGGAGGCACGGCCGTGAAGGTCGAGGCGCTGATCTTCAACTTGATCACGGTGTTCTGCATCGTGGCAGCGATCGTCTACGGACTGTGGTCCCGGGAGCCCATCGGCACCACGGCGCTCGCCCTGTCCGGTGGCCTGACCGGGCTCATCGGTGGCTTCTTCTGGTTCGTGTCGCGCCGCATCGACGCGCGACCCGAGGACCGCAAGGACGCAGAGATCGCCGAGGGCGCGGGGGAGCTGGGCTTCTTCCCGCCGGCCAGCTACTGGCCGTTCACCCTGGCGCTGTCCGCGGCGCTCATGGGTCTGGCGCTGGCGTTCTTCTACGCCTGGCTGATCCTGATCGCCACCGCCGCACTGCTGATCACCGTCGGCGGACTGCTCTTCGAGTTCCATGTTGGGCAGAACGCACGGCAGAGCTGATCGCTCGCACGCTCCTCGAGGGCCCCTACCGCCACCCGGCGGTAGGGGCCCTCGACGTTTCTCCCACCTGAGGTGCTTCGCGGGGATGCCGTGCACCTCGTGATGCCGCTCCTGGGCAACGTGGCAGGGCCGTGCAGCGGGGGAGCGGTCACGAGCGACGACAGAGGTCCTCGGCCGGGGCGGAAGGAGAACCTGGTTGCCCGAGTCCGCACACTGGCGCGGTGGAGGAAGAGGGCGCCGAGGAGCAGCGGCCAGGGCTCACGCTGTTCCCCGAGCACGGCGCGGACATGCCGGTCTGGCATGGCCCCGACAACGAGGACGTCGGCAACCTCGGCGCCGAGCACCTGATGGCTCTCGGCGTGTCGCGCCCGCCCATCGAGCGCCTCCGAGCCTGGACAGAAGCCTGGGACCACGATCCCGTGACGAGCTCGCGGGCGACGGAGTTCCGGGCAGGCAGTCCGCTGACGGTGCGGCTGGCCCGGGACCTCCAGTCGCAGCTGCCGCGTACCGCATCGTCCTGGACGCCCGCGACGGGCCTCGCCCCGTGCAGAGGAGTGGGCCGACTGACCTGCCGAGCCGGACAGTGGCCGACCGCGCTGATCGCCGACCGGTGTGCCCCAGGGGCCGGCCCCCGGCGTCGGGGGTGGGCCGAGCGCAGCTGGCCGCGCGGGGGAGGGGGCCGCAGTCATCCGGCCCGCCGGACGTCGAGGTGAGGTCGTCCGGACATGCAGAAGGGCCCCGGTGGAATCCACCGGGGCCCTTCTGTTCAGCGGTCGATCAGTCGCGTGCGTCCTGCGGGCGACCACCGTCGGAGGGGCGGCCACCGTCGGAGGGGCGACCGGAGCCGGTGAGCTCCCGCGTCGTCTCGCCGGCGGCGAGCTCCCGACCGTCGCGCTGCTGCTCGAGCTCCACTGCGGCAGGCGACTCGATCGGTGTGAAGAACCCGCGGATGGCACGCCGGGCGCCGCCCACGTGGTTCATCCGCTTCGGCACCGGAGCACCGCCGTAGGCGAGCTGGCCGTGGCCGTGCTCGTCAACCGGCCCGAGGGGCTGGTGGACCTCGATGAACTCACCGTGCGGCAGGCGACGGATGACGCCCGTTTCGATGCCGTGCTCCAGCACCTCGCGGTCGTGCTGCTGCAGACCGAGGCAGATGCGGTAGGTGAGCGTGTAGGCGATCGGCGGCAGGACGATGACGCCGATACGTCCGATCCAGGTCATCGCGTTCAGGCTGATGTCGAACTTGTCGGCGATGACGTCGTTCCCACCGGCGAGCATGAGCCAGAAGTAGAACGTCAGGGCCATGACGCCGAGCGACGTGCGGACGGGGACGTCACGCGGACGCTGCAGCAGGTGGTGCGACGCGGTGTCGCCGGTGACCTTGCGCTCGATCATCGGGTAGAGCGCGAGGACCGTGAACATCGCTCCGGCCACGACGACGGTCGGCCAGAAGAGCGCCGGGATCGTGTAGTCGCCGGGGAGGTTGATGTCCCAGGCCGGGAAGATGCGGGTCGAGCCGTCGAGGAAGCCGATGTACCAGTCCGGCTGCGACGCCGCGGACACCTGCGCCGGGTTGTACGGGCCCCAGAGCCAGATCGGGTTGATCTGCACCAGGCCGGCGAGTGCGGAGACGACGCCGAAGCAGACCAGCAGCAGGCCGGTGGCCTTGCCCGCGAAGGTTGGGAAGAGCCGGTTGCCGACCACGTTGTGCTCGGTGCGGCCGGGGCCGGGGAACTGGGTGTGCTTCTGCTTGACCAGGATCAGCAGGTGTACCGCGATCAGCCCGAGCAGGATCGCCGGGAAGATCAGCACGTGGGCGATGTAGAAGCGCCCGATGATCTCGGTGCCCACGAAGTCGCCGTTGAAGATCGCGAAGTGCGCCCAGGTGCCGATCACGGGGATGGACAGCAGGATCGCGCTGATGATCCGGAGGCCGGTGCCGGAGAGCAGGTCGTCGGGGAGGGTGTAGCCGGTGACGCCCATCAGCAGCGACAGCACCAGCATCACGACACCGATGAGCCAGTTGCTCTCACGCGGCCGGCGGAACGCGCCGGTGAAGAAGATGCGCAGCAGGTGCACCACGATCGCGGCGACGAACAGCAGCGCCGCCCAGTGGTGCATCTGGCGCATGAAGAGGCCACCGCGTACGTCGAACGACAGGTCCAGCGCGGAGGCGTAGGCCGCCGACATCTCGGTGCCGCGGAGCGGGTCGTACTCGCCTTCGTACGGGACCTCGGTCATCGAGGCGTCGAAGAAGAAGGTCAGGTACGTGCCGGAGAGCAGCGCGATGATGAAGGCGTAGAGCGCGATCTCGCCCAGCAGGAACGACCAGTGGTCGGGGAAGACCTTGTTGAGCGTGCGGCGCACGGGCCCCGCGACGATCAGCCGGTCGTCGAACTCGGTCGCGGCCTTGCCCAGCCGGGAGGTCGGCGCGCCCGGCGCCGTGGCGGTAGCAGCCATCAGATGCGCTCCCGGTTCCAGTAGGTGGGTCCTACGGCTTCAATGTAGTCGCTGCGGGCGACGAAGTAGCCCTCGTCGTCGACAGTGATGGGCAGCTGCGGCAGCGAGCGCGTGGCCGGGCCGAAGACCGGCTTGGCGCCCTGCGTGACGTCGAACTGCGACTGGTGGCACGGGCAGAGGATCCGGCTGGTCTCCTGCTCGTACAGCGACACCGGGCAGCCGGCGTGCGTGCAGATCTTGGAGTAGGCGACGTAGTCCCCGTAGCCGAACTCCTCCTGCCCCTCCTTGGGGCGGTCGGCGGCCAGCTGCTCCGGGCGCAGGCGGATCAGCATGGTCGCCGCGTCGGACTGGAGGTTCCCGCCGGGGACGGCCGGGAAGACCGTCTCCAGGGAGCCGGGCTGCTGGTCACCGGGACGGATCGGGGTCCCGTTGTCGCGGAGGAGCCGCACACCCTCGGCCCAGTTGGTGCGGCCCAGCGGGTTGCCCTTGTTCGGGTTCTTGATCATGCCGCCGAGCGGGGCGATGAGCATGAGGCCGAAGGCGGCCCCCATGAAGCCGAGCGAACGGGTGAGCAGCTTGCGCCGCTGCAGGCCGCTGTTGTGCAGGCCACCGACCAGGGTGGCGCCGGTGGTGACGCGGTCGAAGTGCGAGCCGTCGTGCTTGTCCTGCACCGCGGTCTCGTGGGGGAGGAGCTTCTTGGTGTAGAGCACCAGGCCCACGCCCGCGAGGGTGAACGCGAGCCCCATGAACAGACCCAGGAGCGGGTTGAACATCGCGCTCCAGGTCGTGCCCTCGGTGGCCCAGTTCCACTCCGGCAGGAACCAGCCCGAGCCGGCGTAGACGACCAGGAACAGGAGCGCGGCGATGCCGGCGCCGGCGAAGGTCCAGCCGACCTGGCGGACGGCGCGCTTCTCCATGCGGGACCCGGGCTCGGGGCCCGGGTCGACGTGCAGGATCTCGACGCCGTCGTAGCGGGCGCCCAGCATGTCCAGGTCCTCGCGGCTCATGGCCGCGAGTTGCTCCGGGGTGTAGTCCTCGTCCGGGCCGCCGTGCAACGGTCCCGGGGTGTCCGCGCCGCCGGCCGAACCGGGGCGGGTGTCGTGCGTGCTCACGCCTTGCTCCCCATCCAGAAGATTCCGAACATCAGCGCGCCGATGCCCACGACCCAGATGACCAGGCCCTCGGCGACCGGCCCGATGCGGCCGATGCCGGCACCGCCCGGGTCCGCCTGGAACTTGACGGTCTGGATGTAGTTGATGACCGACCGCTTCTCCTCCGGCGTGAGCTGGTTGTCACCGAAGACCGGCATGTTCTCCGGGCCGGTCAGCATCGCCGTGTAGAGCTCGAGGTCGGTCGTGTCCTTCAGGCTGGGCGCGAGCTTGCCGGAGGAGAGCGCGCCGCCCTCGCCGACGAAGTTGTGGCAGGAGGCGCAGTTGAGCCGGAACAGCTCGCCGCCCTCGGCCAGGTCGCCGTCGCGGAGGTTGCCCGAGGGCAGGGTCGGGCCGCCGCCGTTGGCCTGCACGTAGGCCATCAGCTGGTCGATCTCCTCGTCCGAGAAGATCGTCGGCTTGTCGGGGGCCTGCGCCTCCTGGCGCACGAGCGGCATGCGCCCGGTGTGCACCTGGAAGTAGACGGATGCCTCGCCGACACCGATGAGCGACGGGCCGCGGTTGACCTCGCCCTCGAGGTTCTCGCCGTGGCAGGTGATGCAGCTGCGCTCGTACAGCTCACGGCCGGCGGCCTCGGCCGCGGACTCGGAGGTGGTGTCGTCGGCGGCCTGGGCCGGCGCGAGCACCGAGTAGAGCGAGCCGGTCAGCACCAACGAGGCCATGAGGCCCGCGACGTTGGCGATGCGGCGACGCTGCTTGGACCGGCGGCGGACGCGGGCCCGGTCGACCGGGCGGCCCGTGGCGTCGGTCGGGGCGTCGGACTGCGGGTTCGTGGTGGACACCGGTTCCCTAGCGGATCAGGTAGATCGTGGCGAAGAGCCCGACCCACACGACGTCGACGAAGTGCCAGTAGTAGGAGACCACGATCGCCGAGGTCGCCTGTGCCGGCGTGAAACGGCCCATCGTCGATCTGATGAGCACGTAGATGAAGGCGATGAGCCCCCCGATGACGTGCAGGGCGTGGAAGCCCGTCGTCAGGTAGAAGACCGAGCCGTAGGTGGACGACGAGATCGTCGTCCCGTGGTCCACCACCAGGACGCGGTACTCGTTCATCTGCGCGAGGACGAAGACCAGGCCCATCGCGAAGGTGATGGTGAACCAGCGCCGGAGGCCGTAGACGTTGCCCTGTTCGGCGGCGAAGACGCCGAACTGGCAGGTGAACGACGACGCCACGAGGATCACGGTGAAGACCGTGGCGTACGGCAGGTTCAGCTCGGTGGGCTCCGGTGGCCACCCATCGGTGGCCCGGGCTCGCGCAGTGAAGTACATGGCGAACAGGCCGGCGAAGAACATCAGCTCACTGGCGAGCCAGATGATCGTGCCGACGCTGACCATGTTCGGTCGGGTCAGGGAGTGCACCCGCGAGGTGTCGAAGGTGCTGCTCGCCACGGGGGCCGTTGTCACGAGGCTCATCATGGCATCGGCAGGCCCCGGTCACGACTGCGGGTGGCGACGGCGTGGCGTCGTTGTGATCAGCTCGATACCGACTCGCAGTGTTGGCCTGCAACAACGCCCCCGGGCACTAGGCTCGGCGACGTGAGTGCCGCCGAGAAGTCCGCCGCACCGGCCACCGTGCTGCTCTACAGCCACCGTCCCGAGGTGCGCGACGCCGTCCGTACCGCGGTAGGCCGCCGCCCCGCCGCCGACGTCGGCCCGC
Source organism: Blastococcus sp. LR1 (assembly GCF_020166105.1). Classification (GTDB taxonomy): domain Bacteria; phylum Actinomycetota; class Actinomycetes; order Mycobacteriales; family Geodermatophilaceae; genus Blastococcus. The sequence continues at coordinate 339,578 of NZ_JAIUJY010000001.1, read as the reverse complement.
TCACCTGGGTCGAGTGCTCCACGGCCGCCGAGGTCGTCTCGGTCGTCGACGCCGGAGGCATCGATCTGTGCGTCCTCGACGGCGAGGCGCAGCCGACCGGTGGCATCGCGCTCACGCGTCAGCTCGAGGTCGAGGTCGCCGACCGGCCTGCGGTGTGCCTCCTGATCGCGCGCCAGCCGGACCGGTGGCTGGCGCACTGGTCGCGCGCGGAGGCGACGCTGTCGCTCCCGGTGGACGCGCTGGTGGCCCCGGGCGTGGTCGCCGACCTGCTGCGCAGCTCCATCCGCCGTCCGGCCGCACGCCCGTGACGCGCACGCACACCTGGCCCGGCCTGCTCAACCGTCTCCTCGCCCGGGAGGACCTCACCGCCGAGGACACCCGCTGGGCGATGCGCGAGGTCATGACCGGGGAGGCGACGCCGGCGCAGGTGGCCGGCTTCACCGTGGCGTTGCGGGCGAAGGGCGAGGCGCCGCAGGAGGTCGCCGGCCTGGCCGCCGAGATGCTGGCCCAGGCGACGCCGGTGCAGCTGCCGATGGACTGCGTGGACATCGTCGGCACCGGTGGCGACGGCGCCCACACGGTGAACATCTCCACGATGGCCGCGGTCGTGACCGCCGCGGCCGGGGCTCCGGTCGCCAAGCACGGCAACCGTGCCGCGTCGTCGTCCTCCGGTGCGGCGGACGTGCTCGAGGCCCTCGGCGTGGTGATCGATCTTCCTGCCGCGGCCGTGGCGCACTGCGTCGGCGAGGCGGGCATCGGCTTCTTCTTCGCCCCTGTCTTCCACCCGGGGATGCGCTTCGCTGCGGCGCCCCGGCGGGAGATGGGCATCGGAACGGTCTTCAACTTCCTCGGTCCGCTCACCAACCCGGCGCGCCCGGTGGCTGCCGCGATCGGCTGCGCCAACGCCCGGATGGCACCGGTCCTCGCCGAGGTGCTCGCGGCCCGCGGGACCCGGGCACTGGTCTTCCGCGGCGACGACGGTCTGGACGAGCTGACGACGGCGACGACGTCGTCCGTGTGGGTCGTACGGGAGGGGACGGTGCAGCCCGACCGGGTCGACCCGTCCGCCCTCGGGATCGCGACGCCGGGCCCCGACGCGCTGCGCGGCGGGGACGCCCGTGCCAACGCCGACGTCTTCCGCCGGGTGGTGGAGGGCGAGCAGGGCCCGGTCCGCGACGCGGTGCTGCTGAACGCCGCCGCGGCGCTGGCCGCCTTCGACGAGCGCGACGTGCGGCTGCACGATGCGCTGGGCGCCGGCCTGGAGCGGGCCGCCGCGGCGGTGGACGACGGCCGTGCGGCTGCGCTCCTCGACCGCTGGGTCGAGGTCAGCCGGCAGGCGGTCGCGGCGACGCGCTAGTCGCCGGAGTCGAAGCCGATCGAGAAGGCGGACTCGAGGTCGTGCTTGGAGTAGGCGCGGAAGGCGATGTGCGTCTCGGTCTCGAGCACGCCCGGCACCTTGTTGATCCGTCCGGCGATGACCTCGGCGATCTGCTCGAACTCGCGGACCCGCACGACGGCGATCAGGTCGACCTCGCCGGCGGTCGAGTAGACCTCGCTGACGCCGTCGAGGTCGGCGATCGCGCCCGCCACCTCGGGGATCGAGTCCGTCGCGGCGTCGATCATGACGATGGCGGTGATCACGCCGGCGATGCTATCCGCTCCGGGCGGGCGCGGGTCCTCAGCGAGCGGCCGTCGGCGAACGGATCCCGCTCCGTGCGACCGGCCTCGACCTGGCCCAGGAAACCGCTGTAGGCGCCGGTGCCCGGCGCGGGGCTGGCGAGGGTGCCGGTGAGCTGGACCAGGCGGGTGCCCGGCTTCTCGATCCAGCGCAGCACGAGCTCGGTCTCGTCGACGGACGTCGTCGCGGCGCCGTCGGTCCCCGGCAGCGTCTCGGCGGTGGTGAGCAGGTCCGGCAGCATCCGCCGCACGGTGGAGCCGCTCGGTGCGGTGCCGGCCGCGACCAGCCGGCCGTAGCGGACCACCGACAGCTCCCATCCGCCGGAGCCGTCGGGATGGGCCAGCACCAGTTCCGGCACGGCGGCGAGCGACTCCAGGCGCTGGCGGCGGCGGACGGCCCGCACGAGGACGGCGATCCGGTCCCGCAGGACCGCGGCGTCCTCGTACCGCTCCTCGGCGGCCAGGCGTTCGACCCGGTGCAGCAGCGGGGCCATGAGCGGCCGGGGGTCGGAGCTGACGGCCGCGGCGAAGACGGCGGCGACGTCGGCGTACTCGAGCACGGACTGGGCGCCGGTGCAGGGGGCGCCGCAGCGGCCCATGCCGGCGAGGACGCAGGCGTTGGTCGGCGTCCGCGGGGAGAGGCGGGTGGTGCACTGCCGCAGCGGGAGCGCCTCGTGGACGGCGGCGACGGCGGCGTCGGCGGCCCGGCGGTCGGGGAACGGCCCGAGGAAGACCCCGGCGTCGGGCCGGACGCGGCGCACCACCGAGAGGCGTGGGAACGGCTCGTCGGTGAGCCGCACCCACAGCGCCCGCTCGGGGAACCGGGACCTGCGGTTGTACCGCGGCTTGTGCTCGGCGATCAGCCGGAGCTCGCGGACGGAGGCCTCGAGGGCGTGGGCGCAGGAGATGGTGTCGATCCGCTGCGCCAGGCGCACCATCTCGGTCATCCGGCTGCGTTGCTCGCTGGAGGAGAAGTAGCTGCGGACCCGGGTGCGGAGGTCGGTCGACGTGCCGACGTAGAGCGGCTCGTCCCGCGGTCCGCGGAACAGGTAGACGCCAGGACCGTGCGGCACGCCGTCGGCCAGGTGGCGCTTCCGGCGCCGCTCGGGATCGATCTGCCGGGTCAACCCGGAGAGCTCCTCGAGCGTGGTGACGCCGAGCGGGCCCAGCCGCTCGAAGAGACCGTGCAGGACGTCCACCGTCGCCCGGGCGTCGTCCAGGGCGCGGTGGGTGGGGGAGGTGCTGGCGGAGAAGTAGGGCGCCAGCGTGCCGAGCTTGCAGTTCGGAACCTCGTCGCGGCTCAGCAGCCGCCGTGCCAGGACCGCCGTGTCGACCGAGGCCGCGCCCGGCCACGGGATGCCCGTCCCGGCGCAGGCGGCCTTGAGGAAGCCGAGGTCGAACGGAGCGTTGTGGGCCACCAGCACGGCGTCGCGCGCGAACTCCAGGAAGGCCGGCAGGACGGCGTCGATCCGGGGCGCGGTGGCGACCATCATCGAGGTGATCCCGGTGAGGACGCTGATGTAGGGCGGGATCTCGTGCCCCGGGTCGACCAGCGTCTGGAACTCGCCGAGCACCTCCCCACCACGGACCTTGACCGCCCCGATCTCGGTGATCGCGCTGTCCTTCGGGGAGCCGCCGGTGGTCTCCAGGTCGACCACGACGAAGGTGACCTGGGACAGGTGCGTCCCGATGTCGGCGATCGAGACCTGCTGGTAGCCCGGGGCGGGAACGGAAGGTGGCACGCGGCGGACGCTAGGTCGGGGTGCTGACAGTCCGGGGGACGCGCGCCGGGCCCGGCGTCCCCCGTCCAGGGGGGTTCGAGGCCGGGGAGGCCGCCCCGCCTGGCACTTCGGGCGTGAGCAGGACAACATTCCTGCTGGTGGCGGTCGCGCACGGGGCGACCGTCCGTCGACGAAGGTGGTCCGATGCTCGCGCGCTCCTGGCCGCGCCCGTTCGCCCCGCCGACACGGAGGGGTCTGACGCTCGCGACGGTCTCGCTCGCCGTCCTCCTCTCCGTCGCCCCGGGGGTGGCGTCGGCGGCACCCAGCGACCAGCCCGGCGGCACCTCCGGCGTGCTCGACAGCCGTGACCTCGACCGGCTGCAGGACAAGGCCGCGCAGGTGCAGGACGACCTGCGCGCCCAGCAGGACGACGTGGCGGCTGCCCGTGAGGAGCTGGCCGCGGCCCAGCGGGCGGTCGAGGAGGCGCAGGCGCTCCTGGACGAGAGGCAGAGCGAGCTCTCGGTCCACCAGCGCGCGGTCGCGGGGTACGCCTCCGCCGTCTACCGCGACGGCGGGGCGCTGACGCGGCTCACCCTGCTGCTCGAGAGCGGTGACCCGGGGGACGTGCTCTCCGCCATGGGTTTCCTGGATGCCGTCGACTCCCACGCGGCCGAGGTCATCGGCGTGGCGGAGAAGCACCGGAAGGCCGCGCTGGACGAGCAGCAGCGGGCCCGGGCCGCGCTGGACCAGGCCTCCGAGCGGGCGGACGAGGTGAGCGCCCGCGTGGCCGAGCTGGAGGCCGCGGCCGACGCCGTCACCGCCGAGCTGGACGAGGCGCTGGACGTGGTCGACGGGCAGCTGGCGCAGCTGCAGCAGGAACAGCTCGACGTCAACGAGAAGACCGCGGCCAACTGGCGCGCCTACGTCGACCAGCTCGTCGCGGCCGGTCTCGCCGCGGTGCCGGCGGCCGAGCTCCGGAGCCCGGCACAGGGGCTTCCCGAGGGGTTGGTGCCGGTGGCCGCCTCCGGCGGTGGCGCCCAGGCCGGCGCCGCCCAGCGGCCGGCGCAGCCCAGCTCGGTCCTCGTGCTGCCCGGTGAGACGCTGACCGCGGTCGGCGCCGCGATGGAGGCGCTGGGCAAGCCGTACGCCCCGGGGACCGCGGGACCGGACTCGTGGGACTGCGGATCCCTGGTGCAGTCGGTGTACGGGCGGGCGGGGATTCCTCTCCCGGACACGCAGGGAGAGCTGTTCGCCACGACGACGCCGGTGGCCCCGGCCGACGTGCTGCCCGGTGACCTCGTCTTCCTGGGCACCCCCGAGGCCGGGCTCGGGCACGTGGGCATCGCACTCGACCAGCGGACGATGCTGGCGGCCGACGGGCGCGCCGGTGCGGTGGTGGTGCGGACGCTGCCGGGGGACCAGGTGCTGGGCATCGGGCGGCCGAGCCTGCCGGCGCGGACCGCCGTCGACGTCCCCGAGCCGACCGACGGCGCGCTCCGCATGGAGTGCGGCAACACCGTCTACCCACCGAGCTACGACGGCGCCCGGTCCTGGGGCGGCTATCCCAACGGCCTGATCCCGCCGAGCGCGATGTGCCCGCTGGGGGCCGCCGGGCACACCCTGCGCTGCGACGCCGCGGCTGCCTACCGGGCGATGTCGCAGGCGTACGCGCAGGCCTTCGGTGGCCCGATCTGCATCACCGACTCCTACCGCACCTACGCCAGCCAGGTGAACCTCTACGGGCGCAAGCCGGCGCTGGCCGCCGTGCCCGGCACCAGCAACCACGGCTGGGGGCTGGCCGTGGACCTCTGCGGGGGGATCGAGCGCTTCGGGACGCCGCAATACGCCTGGATGGTCGCCAACGCCGGCCGCTTCGGCTACCTGCACCCGACCTGGGCCGATCCGGGGAACGGCCGCGAGGAACCGTGGCACTGGGAGTACGCCGGCACCTGAGCCGGAGGTGGCCGGGACTCCGCGGAACCGAATTTGTCGGTGGCTCCTCCTACCGTGCGGAACGACTCACGGAGGAGAACCAGAGATGCTCATCGACTGCGATACCTGCACCGCCCGGGGTACCGGCTGCGCCGACTGCGTGGTCACCGTCCTGCTCGGCGCACCCCCGGGATGGCAGGGGGTCGACCCGGTGGTGGTGCCGATGGCCGGACGCCCGCGCGGCGGCCCGGCGGAGATCAGCGCGGAGATCAGCGCGGAGGACGTCGTCGTGCCCCCGCCCGGCGTCGTCGTGGACTTCGACGACGTGGAGCGGCGCGCGGTGCGGGCGCTGGCGGAGGGCGGTCTGGTGCCTCCGCTGCGGCATCACGACGGCGTCGGCGACGGCGGACGGGATCGTCGGATCGGCTGACGCGCGCCCCGTCCGGGAGGCGCCGGGCACGTACACCTGTCGACGCCTACCACGGCGCAGGCGCGCCTGAGCAGGCGGGATGTACGTCACACACGAATCACGCCCCCCATTTGTCACAGCCGGATCACGGTCGTAGGGTCGTCGCCGTTCAGTCGAGCGGTCGTCATCCGCAGAGGGATGACCTCGACCGGGCACCGCCTAATCACGCACGGCGCGCAGCACTGGCGCCCGAGTGAACCGGGGACCCACCGCAGTCTTGGGGTGAATTCCTCCACGGCCGGCTCGCCGGCCCGGGGGATAGGGCCAGTCTTCCCAGCCCGAACCCGTCAGCTAACTCGGTAGGCGGTCGTAGAGGAAGAATGGAGAGCCGCCGCTCGTGGCGACCCTTGACGCACTGACGCACGCCCCTGGACAGCTCCATACCGATCGTCTGGCCGGCTCCGCTCGTGGACGCCGCTTCGGGCCGCTGCGCACGAGTCTGCTGATCGGCGCCACCGCCGCGCTGACCTTCACCGTCCTTCCCGGTACCGCCTCCGCCGTTCCCGGCGAGGCGACCACCGCCGACCAGGCTGCCGCCCAGGTCGCCGACGCCGAGCACCGGCTTGAGGTCGTCTCCGAGGAGCTCAACGAGGCGCGGGTGCTGCTCGAGCAGCACCAGAACGCCGCCCGCGCCGCCGACGAGGCCGCCGACGACGCCCAGCGCCGTCTCGACGCCCTCGACGGGCAGATCCGGCAGCTGGCCCGCAGCGCCTACACCGGTAGCGCGACCTCCCGTCTCGACGTGCTGCTCAGCAGCGACTCCGTCGACGACGTCGTCTCCCAGATGGGCACGCTGGACGCCATCGCCGGGCACACCAACGAGGTGCTCGCCGAGGTCTCGGTCGTCGCTGAGGGAGCCGAGCAGTCGCGCGAGGCCGCCGACAGCGCGGCCGCCCAGGCCCAGGAGACGGTCGAGGAGATCACCTCCCGCCAGGAAGAGCTCGAGGCGGACATCGCCGACTTCCAGCGCCAGTACGACGCCCTCACCGCCCCGCAGCGGGTCGAGGTCGCGCGGGCGCACGGCGGTGGTGGCGAGAGCATCGCGGCGCCGAGCGGGGTCGTGGCCTCCAGCGCCGCTGCGCAGAAGGCCGTGGACACCGCGCTGGCCCAGGTCGGCGACCCCTACGTCTGGGGTGCCGGTGGGCCGAACGCCTTCGACTGCTCGGGTCTGACCGCCTACGCCTACGCGGCGGCCGGCGTGAGCCTCCCGCACTCCAGCCGGAGCCAGGCCCAGATGGGGCAGAGCGTCTCCGCGGCCCAGCTGCAGCCGGGTGACCTGCTGTTCTTCTACAGCCCGACCAGCCACGTCGCCATGTACATCGGCAACGGCCAGATGGTGCACGCCTCCACCTCCAGCCAGCCGGTCAAGGTGGCCAGCTTCGACGCGATGAAGGGCGATTTCACCCACGCCCGTCGCATCGCCGGCTAGCAACCGATCGCCCCACCGACGGCCGGTGGCCCCGTTCCGGGGTCGCCGGCCGTCGTCGTGCGCGGGGGCGTCCGAGCGGCGCCTTCTAGGATCGCCGGGTGAGCGCGGGAGATCGGCCAGGTGCCCGCGCCGCCCTCGTGGTGGCCCTGGTCCTCGGGCTGGCCGCGCTGCTCGTCGTCGCCGTCACCACCCCGTGGGACGTGCTGCCCGAGCCACCGGGCGGCCGCACCCCGCTGGACCCCACGGCCGGCCTGTCCGCCGAACAGCTGGCGCGGGCCGAGGCCTTCGTGGGCGCCCTGCGGCCGGCCTCGCTGTTGTCCCTCCTGCTGGGGCTGGTCGTCTCCGCGCTCCTGGGCCTCACCCCGCTCGGCGGTCGCCTGGTGCGCGCCGTGGGCGCCCGCGTGGGCGGGCGGTGGTGGGCGCAGGTGCTGCTCGGTGTCCCGGCACTGATCCTCGCGGGGCGGCTGGTCACGCTCCCGGTCTCCGCGTACGCCGAGACGGTCCGGCACCGCTACGGGCTCTCCACCCGCGGCTGGGGGCTCTGGCTGCGCGACGTCGCCGTCTCGTTCGCGATCAGCGCAGCCCTGACCGCCCTGATCGTGCTCGCGGCGCTGTGGCTCGTCCGTCGCGCACCGCGCACCTGGTGGGCGTGGGCGGGGCTGGCCACCGTCGGGCTGGTGGTCGTGGGCTCGTTCCTCTACCCGGTCGTCATCGAGCCGGCCTTCAACCGCTTCGAGTCGCTGCCGGCCGGTGAGCTCCGCAGCGACGTGATCGCGCTCGCCGAGGAGAACGGCACGCCGGTGCGGGACGTCCTCGTCTCGGACGCCTCGCGGCGCACCACGGCCCTGAACGCCTACGTGTCCGGCTTCGGCTCCACCCGGCGGGTCGTCCTCTACGACACGCTCCTGGAGCGGCTGCCGGACGAGGAGATCGAGTCCATCGTCGCCCACGAGCTCGGGCACGTGGCCGCCGACGACGTCCTCACGGGCACGCTCATGGGTGCGCTGGGCGCAGGCGCCGCGACCGCGCTGGCCGGCTGGCTGCTGTCCTGGGCGCCGTTGCTCCGCCGCGCGGGGGCGGAATCCCCAGCCGATCCGCGGGTGGTCGCGCTGGCGCTCTTCCTCGTCTCGGCCGGTGGGCTGGTGGGCACCCCGGTGCAGAACCTGGTATCGCGGCAGATCGAGGCCCGGGCGGACGTGCACGCGCTCGACCTCACCCGCGACCCCGAGGCGTTCATCGCCATGCAGCGCCGGCTGGCCTCGACCAACCTCGGCGACCCCGACCCGCCGGCTGCCTGGCACTGGTGGTTCGGCAGCCACCCCACGGTCGCCCAGCGGATCGCGATGGCCGAGGACTGGCAGCGACTGGAGGGCCGGCGATGAGCCGCACCCTCGTCGTCACCAACGACTTCCCTCCGCGGCAGGGCGGCATCCAGACCTTCGTCGCCGCGCTGCTGGAGCGCCGTCCGCCGGAGTCCCTGGTCGTGCTCGCGTCGGACTCGCCCGGATCGGCCGAGCACGACGCCGCGCTGCCCTATCCGGTCGTCCGGCGGCCCACCGGGATGCTGCTGCCCACCCGCGGCACCGCGCGGACCGCCGTCGAGCTGGTGGAGCGGTACGGCTGCGACACGGCGTTCTTCGGCGCCGCCGCCCCGCTGGGGCTGCTAGCGCCGACGCTCCGGAGCGTCGGCGTCCGGCACCTCGTGGGCGCCACCCACGGCCACGAGACCGGCTGGGTGGCGCTGCCCGGCAGCCGGCAGGTGATGCAGCGGATCGCCTCCGGGCTCGACGTCCTGACCTACATCAGCGAGTACACCCGCGACCGCCTCGCCCCGGCGCTGGACGGGCGCACCCGGCTGGCCCAGCTCTCCCCGGGCGTCGACGTCGACCGGTTCACCCCGGCGGTCGACGGCGCCGTGGTCCGGCGCCGGTGGGGGCTGGGGACCGCCCCTGTCGTCGTCTGCGTCTCCCGGCTCGTCGCCCGCAAGGGCCAGGACGTGCTCGTGGCGGCCTGGCCCCGTGTGCTGGCGCGGCACCCCGGGGCGCGGCTGCTGCTCGTCGGCGGCGGGCCGGACGAGCGGGAGCTGCGCCGGGCCGTCGCCGCGGCGGGGCTGGCCCACTCGGTCGTCCTGACCGGCCCGGTGGAGCCCGACGAGCTGCCCGCCCACTACGCGGCCGGCGACGTCTTCGCGATGCCGTGCCGCACCCGCCGCGGGGGACTGGACGTGGAAGGCCTCGGCATGGTCTTCCTCGAGGCGGCGGCCACCGGGCGCCCGGTCGTCGCCGGGACGTCCGGCGGAGCGCCGGAGGCCGTCCAGGAGGGCGTCTCGGGCCACGTGGTGGACCCGCGGTCGCCGGAGGCGGTGGCGGAGGCGCTGAGCGGGCTGCTGGACGACCCGGCGCGTGCCCGCGCGATGGGCGCGGCCGGTCGATCCTGGGTCGAGCAGCGGTGGTCCTGGACGACCATCGCCGCAACGTTCGCCGAGCTCCTCGAGCCGTAGACGCACCGAGCCGTAGACGCACCGAGGCCCGCCCCGCGATGCGGGACGGGCCTCGGTGCGGCCCCCTCGCAGGGTCCCGCGGCGAGCGTGCGAGCCGTGGGGGCGAGGGGGTCCTTCTTCAGCGGGTGTAGAGCTTGTCGACCTCGGAGCCGAACTCCTTCATGACGACGTTGCGCTTGAGCTTGAGGCTCGGGGTGAGCATCCCGTTGTCCTCGGTGAAGTCCGTGGCGAGGACCGTGTACTTCTTGATCGCCTCGGCCTTCGAGACCGCCTTGTTGGCGTCCGCGACCGCGGACTCGATCTCGGCCATGACCTCGGGGTCCTCGCGCAGCTGCTCGGCGGTGAGGGCCTTGTCCTTGCCCTTGCTCTCCAGCCACTGCGGAAGGGCCTCCTCGTCGAGGGTGATCAGCGCGCCGATGAACGGCTTCTGGTCGCCGACGACGATGCACTGGCTGACCAGCCGGTGCGAGCGGAGACGGTCCTCGAGGACGGCGGGGGCGACGTTCTTGCCGCCCGCGGTCACCAGGATTTCCTTCTTGCGACCGGTGATCTTGAGGAAGCCGTCCTTGTCGAGCTCGCCGACGTCGCCGGTGTGGAAGAAGCCCTCGGAGTCGATCGCCTCCTTGGTCGCCTCCTCGTTCTTCCAGTAGCCGCGCATGACGATGCCGCCCTTGATGAGGACCTCGCCGTCCTCGCCGATGCGGAACTCGACACCGGGCAGCGGGCGCCCGACCGTGCCGATGCGCAGCGCCTCGTCGTGGTTCACCGACGCGGCGGCGGTGGTCTCGGTCAGGCCGTAGCCCTCGAAGACGGTCACGCCGATGCCGCGGTAGAAGTGGCCGAGCCGCTCGCCGAGCGGCGCACCACCGGAGATGGCACCCAGGCAGCGACCGCCGAGGGCCGCGCGCAGCTTGCCGTAGACGAGCTTGTCGAACAGCGCGTGCTGCACCTTCAGGCCCAGCCCGGCGCCGCCGTTGTCCTGGGCGCGGGACCAGTCGATGGCCACCTGGGCGGCCTTGTCGAAGATCTTGCCCTTGCCGTCGCCCTCGGCCTTCGCCTTGGCGGAGTTGAACACCTTCTCGAACACGCGGGGCACCGCGAGGACGAAGGTCGGCTGGAAGGCACCGAGGTCCTCGAGCAGGTTCTTGACGTCGGGGGTGTGCCCGATGACGGTGCGGTTCTTGACGGCGCCGACCTGCAGGACGCGGGCCAGCACGTGGGCGAGCGGGATGAACAGCAGCAGCGAGCCCTGCACGCTCATGAAGCGGTCGAGGAGGGTGATGCCGTTGCCGATCTCGAACAGGAAGTTCGAGTGGGTGAGCTCGCAGCCCTTGGGGCGGCCGGTGGTGCCGCTGGTGTAGATCAGGGTGGCGAGGCTGTCGGCGTTCAGCGAGGCGCGGCGGGCGTCGAGCTCGCTGTCCGGCACGTCGGCGCCAGCCGCGGTCAGCTGCTCGATCGCGCCGTCGTCGATGACGTGCACGGTCTTGAGGTCGGGCGCCTGGTCGCGCACGGAGGCGATCGCCTCGGCGTGCTCGTCCCGCTCGACGACGGCCGCGGTGGCGCCGGAGTCGGAGAGGATCCAGGCGACCTGATCGGCGCTGGAGGTCTCGTAGATCGGGACGACGACGGCGCCGGCGGTCCAGATGGCGAAGTCGAACACCGTCCACTCGTAGCGGGTCCTGGCCTGCAGGGCCACCCGGTCGCCGGCGGCGACGCCGGCGGCGATCAGGCCCTTGGCGGCGCCGCGGACCTCCGCCCCGAACTGCTTCCAGGTGACATCGGTCCACTGCCCGTCCACCTGACGGCGAAGGCCCACCTCGTCGCCGTGATCGGCGATGTTCGCGGTGAGCATGTCGGTCAGGGCCTCCTCGGCTCCGACCTCGTAGGTCGCTGGAACGCTGAACTCGCGCACGCCCGGTCCTCTCCTCCCCGGCCGTCGCAAGGCACCGTCGCCCGCGCCCCGACCTGGGGACGTCGGCGTCAATCTAGCGGCTCTTCCTACTGGGGAGTAGCCGAGGATCACACTCCTTCCTCCCAGGTCGGCCGCGAGCGGCTAGCCTGCTGCCATGGCGGACCAGTCCACCCAGTCGATCGTCGTCGAGGCGCCCGCGGCCGAGGTCATGGCCGTCATCGCCGACTTCCCCGCCTATCCGCAGTGGGTCGCCGCCGCGAAGAAAGTGGAGGTGACCCGGACCGGGGACGACGGCCGGGCCCGCCAGGTCCACTTCGTGCTCGACGCCGGCGCGGTCAAGGACGACTACGTCCTGGAGTACACGTGGGACGGCGACCGCCGCGTCTCCTGGACCCTGGTCAAGGGTCAGATGCAGAAGCGGCAGGAGGGGTCGTACACCCTCGTGGAGACCGACGGCCGCACCGAGGTCACCTACTCGATCACCGTCGACCTCTTCATCCCGATGCTCGGGCTGATCAAGCGGCGGGCCGAGAAGGTCATCCTCGACACCGCGCTCAAGGAGCTCAAGAAGCGCGTCGAGGGCTGAGCCCGGTGCGCACCCTCCTCGTGACCGGCCCGGGTGGGGCCGGGACCTCCACGGTCGCTGCGGCCGCCGCGCTGCGATCGGCCCGTTCGGGCCGCGACACCCTGCTCCTCGCGCGCGATCTCCCGCCGGTCGCCGGTCTGGAGGACGAGCCGCAGCTGACGGTCCGCCGCATCGATGGCCCGCAGGCGGCGAGAGCGCTGTGGGGGGCGCACGCGGCGACCCTGACCGGGCTCCTGCCGCACCTCACGCTGCCGCCGGCGACGTCGGTCGTGCCGCTGCCCGGGGCCGACGAGCTCGCGCTCCTGGCGGAGCTGGGAACCGCCGAGGCCGAGCTGGTGGTGGTCGACGCCGGCCCGCTCGCGGCCGGACGCGCCCTGGTCGCCCTGCCGGGCACGCTGCGCTGGTGGCTGGACCAGCTGCTGCCGCCGTCGGTGCGGGCACTGGCGGCGGTGCGGACGGCGGGGGTCTCCGCGGGCGCCGTCCGCCCCGGCCCGGTCGACGCCGTCCTCGATGCGCTGCCCGGGCTGGAGCGGCTCCTGGCCGGCGACCGGCTGGCCGATCCGACGGGCACCGCCGTCTTGCTGACCGGCGAGGCCCGGGGGCCGGCCGCGGCGGCCCTCCGGCGGGCGTTGCCCGTCCTCGGCCTGCACGGTCTGCGGCCGTCCGCGGTGGTCGCCCGGGTGCTGCCGGCCGACGGGCCGGGGGAGTGGTGGCGGGACCGCGCCGCCGCTCAGGACGCCGCGCTGGCGGTGCTGGCGGAGCTGGCCCCGGTGCATTCCGTGCCCGAGGCGCCCGAGGGCCCGGCGGACGTGGACGCGCTGCTCGCGCTGCTCGACGGCCTCGACCTGCCCGCGACCGGAGGTCCGCCGGCTCCTGGCCCGCGCCGCGGCGAGGGCGGGTGGGAGCTGACCGTGCCGCTGCCCTTCGCCGAGCGGTCCGAGGTCGGCCTGACCCGGTGGGGCGATGACCTCGTCGTCGCCGTGGGGGAGGATCGGCGCTCGCTGCGGCTGGACTCGCTGCTGCGTCGGTGCGAGGTGACCGGGGGCCGGCTGGCCGATCCGGGCACCGCCCGGGCGCGGCTCGAGGTCAGCTTCCGCCCGGATCCCCAGCAGTGGCCGGCCGACCTCCTGGCCGCCGAGGAGAGGACCTCATGACCACCGGAGCCGACTGGGTCGACCAGGCCCGCCGCCTGCTCGACGCCTTCCGCGCGCCCGAGCCGACGTCCGCCGAGGGCGACGGCGAGCACGCGTCCGACTGCCGCTGGTGCCCGGTGTGCCAGGCGGCCTCCGTCCTCCGCGGCGAACGGCCGGAGGTGACCGAGGCCGTGGCCGATCTCCTGACGACGGCGGCAGCGGCGCTGCGGGCGTTCGCCGACGACATCCCGGCCGCGCAGCAGCCGGAGACCGAACAGCCGCCCGCCTCCGACGAACCCCGGGCGCAGCGGATCGACATCGCGTGACCGACGACGTGGGGAACCTGCCCGCGCTCGGCATCGACATCGGCGGCACCAAGGTCGCCGGCGGGGTGATCGCCCCCGACGGCACGATCCTGGCGACGGCCCGCCGGGCGACGCCGGGGGCATCCGTCACCGACACCGAGGACGCCATCGCCGCGGTCGTCGAGGAACTGGCGGACGGCCATGACGGAGAGCTCGTCGGCGTCGGCGTCGGCGCCGCGGGCTGGTTCGACCGGACCGGCGACACGGTGCTGTTCAGCCCGCACCTCGCGTGGCGGAACTCGACGCTCCGCAAGGACCTGGGTGCCCGGCTCCAGCGGCCGCTCTGGGTGGGCAACGACGCCGACGCCGCGGCCTGGGCCGAGTACCGCTACGGGGCGGCCCAGGGCTCCGACCTGGCTCTGATGATCACCCTCGGGACGGGGATCGGCGGCGGGATCGTCCTCGACGGCCGACTGCGCAGGGGCTCGCACGGGGTCGCGGGGGAGTGGGGCCACATGCGCGTCGTCCCCGACGGCCGGCTGTGCGCCTGCGGAAACCGCGGCTGCTGGGAGCAGTACGCCAGCGGCACCGCGCTCGGACAGACCGCGCGCGAGGTGGCGCGCACGTCGCCGGCCGCCGCGGCGCTGCTCCTGGAGCGCGTGGACTGCGAGCCCGACCGGCTCACCGGTGAGCACGTGGCCCGCGCTGCCTACGACGGCGATCCGCTGGCCCTGGAGCTGGTGACCGAGGTCGGCTATTGGCTGGGCCAGGGCATCGCCGACCTCGCCGCGGTGCTCGACCCCGACGTCGTCGTGATCGGCGGCGGCGTCAGCGTGCTCGGGGAGATGGTGCTGCGTCCGGCACGCGAGCGCCTGGACCGCGCGCTCCCGGGTCGCGGGTTCCGGCCCGGCCCGCGGGTGGTGGCGGCAGCGCTCGGCGCGCAGGCCGGGATCGTCGGCGCCGCCGACCTGGTGCGGAAGGCCGTCGCAGAGGGCGAGGCCTGAGCCACCGGCTCAGACGACCGCGCCGTCGTCCCCCTCGTCGGACCTCTCCCGCATGCGCGACACCAGCATCGCCGCCCCCCCGGCGACGACGGCGGCCCCCAGGACGAGGCCCACGTCGCCGGACAGCCCGATCACGGAGGGGACGCCGATGAGCAGCAGGCCCACGGCGACCAGCAGGACGGCGTACAGCGAGGCCGGCGCCGGAACCGGGAGCGGTGGCGGCGTCGGGGGCTCGTAGTGCTCGTCGGGCCGGTCGAGGATCGGCACCTCGTGCGGCACCGGCGCGGGAGCCCCCGGCGGGCGCTCGTCGACCGCGGTGCGGCCGTGCTCGGCCTCGAAGGCGGCCACGATCCGCCGCCACTCGGCGTCCTCGTCGACCTTCGGCCGGGGTTCCGGCGCCACCGGGCGGGGCCGGGCCGGGTGCTCGTCGGCGTGCTGCGCGACCACCCCGCGGGCCTCCTCGCGGCGCGACCTGTCGACGAAGAGCCGGTCCGAGGGAGGGCTGGGAAGGCTCACCTCCCGGGTGTAGGGCCCCACGTCGGCCGACGGCTCCAGGTAGGCGGCGATGCCCACGGCCTCCAGGACGTCGAGCAGGTGCTCGCCGACCCGCGGGTCGACGTCGCGCAGCGGGAACCAGAGCGTCGCGTCGAGGCCGTTGTCGCGGCGGCCCCGCCCCCGCCGCTCGGTCACCGGCGCCCGGCCGGCGGGGTGTCGGCCTCGTCCGCGCGCACGTGGGCGCGGATCCACTCCGCGGACCGGGCGAAGATCAGCGGGGCGTCGTTGTCCAGCGTCGCCACGTGGTAGCTGTTCTCGAGCACGACCTCCTCGGTGTCCGTGCTCGCGACGCCGGCCAGCAGGATCGTGCTGTTGACCGGCTCGACCACGTGGTCCTCGGCGCTGTGGAAGACGATGACCGGGGTGGTGACCCGGCCGAGCTCGGCGCGCGTGAGCGCCCAGAGGCCGCGCAGCTGCATCATCGCCCGCGTCGGCAGCTTGGGGTACGCGAGCTCGGTGACGCCGGGCTTCTTGATGTCGCTGGCGATCGGCGCCCACTTCGGCGTGATGCGAGCGAGCAGCGGCAGGAGCTTGGCGTCGAGGCGCTGGGTGAGCAGCGCCGGGTTGACCAGCAGCAGGCCCGCGACGTCGGCCGGCCGGACCTGGGCCAGCCGGGTCGCGAGCGTGCCGCCCATCGACAGGCCGGCGACGAACACCCGGTCGCAGCGCGCGGCGAGGGCGTCGAACGCGCGCTCGACCGTGGCGGTCCACTGGTCATGGGTGGTGGTGTTGCAGTCCTGCCAGCTGGTGCCGTGCCCGGGCAGCAACGGGCAGCTGACCGCGAAGCCCTCGGCGGCCAGGTGCTCGCCCCACGGTCGCATGCTCATCGGGTTCCCGGTGAAGCCGTGCACGAGCAGCACCCCGGTGCGGCCGTCCGGGCCGTTCCCGCCGGGGAACTCGAAGGCCTCGGCACCCGCCATGACCTCGGGTGCGGGGGTCTGTCCAGGCACGGTCGTCCTCCTCGGCGTCCGGCGCGACGCCGGTGTCGGATACGTCACGGTAGGCACCCGATTGTGATTCGGGCCCCAGGCTCCCTAGTCTGGCAGTCCCCGAGGGAGGCGTGTTGTTCTACTGGTTCCTGAAGTTCGTCGCGATCGGCCCGGTGGTCCAGCTGGTCTTCCGTCCGAAGGCCGAGGGCACCGAGCACGTGCCTGCGACGGGTGCGGCGATCCTGGCCAGCAACCACCTGTCCGCGGCCGACTGGATCTTCATGCCGCTGCAGCTGAAGCGGCGGGTCACCTTCCTGGCCAAGGCCGAGTACTTCACCGGCACCGGCGTGAAGGGGTTCCTGCAGCGGGCGTTCTTCACCGGCGCGGGCCAGGTGCCCATCGACCGTTCGAGCGCCTCGGCGGCCGAGAACGCGATCCAGACCGGCATCCGCACGCTGCGCGACGGCAAGCTGCTCGGCATCTACCCGGAGGGCACCCGCTCGCCCGACGGCCGGCTCTTCCGCGGCAAGATCGGCGTCGCCCGCATGGCGCTGGAGACCGGTGTCCCCGTCGTCCCGGTCGCCATGGTCTACAGCACCAAGAAGCTGCCCTTCGGCAAGAAGATCACCCGGGTGTGCGTCCGCTTCGGCCGGCCGCTGGACTTCTCCCGCTACGAGGGCCTGGCCGGTGACCGCTTCGTCGAGCGGTCGATCACCGACGAGATCATGTACGAGATCATGACGCTGTCGGGCCAGGAGTACGTCGACGTCTACGGCGCGACGGTGAAGAAGTCGATGGACGCCACCGGGGCCAGCGCCACCGAGGTCGTGGCCACCCTGCAGCCGCCGGCTGCCGAGGCCGCCGACCGCGCGCCGACGACGCTCGCCGGCTAGCGGCCCGCCTGCCGGAGGGCGGGGCGGTCGCCCACGAGTCCGCGGAGCACGTCGCGCAACAGGTCCAGGAGTTCCGGGCGGGTCGTCGTCGGCTCGTGCACCCAGTGGCCCACCAGGTCCTCGGTGAACGCGAACCAGGCCAGGACCAGCTGACGGCGCAGGGCGTCGTCCGGCAGCTCCAGGGCGGCCAGCGCCACCTCGACGAGCCGGCGGCGGGTGTCGTCGTAGACCTCGGTGACCCACGGGTCGCCGCCGGCGGCCCCGCGGACGAACGCCAGGTGGCTCTCCCGGAACGTCTCCACCCAGCCGACGTACCGGTCGAGCATCCCGGTGACCTGTTCCTCCGGCGGAGCGCCCGGGGCTGGGACCAGGTGTTCCCACATCAGGTCGGCCGCCGCCCGGGTGACCGCCGTGTAGTACTCCCGCTTGGTCGCGAAGTAGTGGAACAGCAGGCTCCGGCTGATCCCGGCACGCCGGGCCACCTCGTCGATCGTGAGCTCCTGGACCGGCGTCGTCGGCAGGAGCTCGAGCCCGATCTGGACCAGCTGCGCCCGCCGGTCGCCCGCCGTGCGCCGCTCGCGGGGGTGGGCGGGGCGGGAGGACGCCGTCACCGCGACGTCCTCAGCTCGTCCTCCGGCCGGCCGTCGCCTCACCGATTAGGCGGAGCAGACCGTCGACGACCAGCTGAGGGCGCTCCTGGGTGAGCATGTGACCGGTCCGCTCGGACTGGTGCAGTCGGGCGTGGGGGAGGACCTCCACCAGGTGCAGGGCGTGCCGCTTCGGCGTGAGCTTGTCGTTGTCGCCGACGAAGACCTCCACCGGCACGGAGGCCAGCGCCGAGAGCTCCTCGCGCTTGTCGTGGTCGCCGAGGGCGGGCATGAACTCGATGAACGACCTCAGCGTCGAGGCGTGCATGATCTTCGCGCCCTCGAGCACCATCTCGTCGGTGGCGTCGGCGCCGTACAGGAGCCCGCGGACCATCTTCTGGTGCCGCGGCGAGGTCGGCGGCACCAGGTTGCGCAGCCTCTCCAGCACCCGGGCCCCGGCGAGCAGCGCGGCCAGCATCCCGGGGCGGACCTTGGCCATCCGTCCGCCGGCCGACTTCGGGTCCGACGTCAGGTCGCCGGCCGACGTCGAGACCAGCGCGACGCCCAGCACCCGGTCGCCGAACAGCTCCGGCCGGGCGGCGGCGAGGCACATGATCGTCATGCCGCCCATCGAGTGCCCGCCGAGCACGATCGGCCCGGCCGGCACGAGCTGGTCGATGACCTCGGCCAGGTCGCTCCCGAGCTGGTCGATGGTGATCTCGGTGTCGCCCCACGTCGAGCGGCCGTGCCCGCGCTGGTCGTAGCGGACCAGCCGCAGCTCGCCGTCGGCGACGCGGTCGGCCAGCAGGGTGGAGACGTCGTCCCACGCCGCCTGGGAGAGCGTCCAGCCGTGCGCGAGGACGACCGTCACCGGCGCGGTCTCCGAGCCCTCCACCGTCGCGTGCAGCTGGGCGCCGTCGGGGGTGGCAACCGCGACCGTCCGCTTGCAGACGGTGCGGGTGAGCGTCGCGGTCATGCCGCCTCCTCCGTGCTGGCGGGCGCCCCGGCGGGGACGCCGACGTAGTTCTCGCGGTCCAGGGCCTTGGTGAGCTTGCGGAACCGGAAGGTGAAGTCCGGCCACAGCGTGCTGTTGTGCCCGTGCTTGTCCAGGTACCAGCTGGCGCAACCGCCGGCGAGCCATACGGTGCCCTTGGACTTCTCGGCGATCAGCTTCCGCCAGGCGGCCTGCGCCTCCGGCGTCGTCTCCAGGACGGCGAGGTCCTCGGTCTCCATCGTGCGCAGCGCGTCGTCGACGTAGGCCACCTGGGACTCGATCATGTAGACCATCGACGTGTGGCCCACGCCCACGTTGGGGCCGACGAGCAGGAACATGTTCGGGAACCCGGCGACGGCGGCGCTGCGGTTGGTCACCATGCCCTCCTCCCAGACCTCGGCCAGGGAGCGCCCGTCGCGGCCGCAGATCTTCTCCGCGATCGGCAGGTCGGTGACGTGGAAGCCGGTGGCCAGGACCAGGGTGTCGGTGGGCCGCTCGATGCCGTCGGTGGAGACGATCGAGTGCGGCCGGATCTCGGCGATGCCGGCGGTGACGAGCTCGGCGTTGGGTGCGGCAACGGCGGGGAAGTAGTCGTTGCTGATCAGGATCCGCTTGCAGCCGATGGTGTAGTCCGGCGTCAGGGCCTCGCGGAGCTTCGGGTCGCGCACCTGGCGCTCGAGGTGCGCCTTGGCCAGCGTGCCCACCGGCTTGAGGAACAGCCGCTGCTTCGCCAACCCGACCACGAGGAACTCTCGGAAGGTGTAGAGGATCCCGCGGATCGCCCGCTGCAGGCCGGGGACCATGCGGTACAGCCGCCGTGCCCACGGCTTCACCGGGTGGTCGGTGCGGGGGACCACCCAGGCGGGGGTGCGCTGGTAGACGGTGAGGCTCTCCACCTGCGGCTGGATGGCCGGGACCACCTGGATCGCCGAGGCGCCGGTGCCGATGACAGCCACCTTCTCGCCGCTGATGTCGTGCGAGGAGTCCCAGCGCGCCGAGTGCATCACGGTGCCCTCGAAGGACTCGATGCCCGGGATGTCGGGGAAGGTCGGGTCGGCCAGCGCCCCGGCCGCGGAGATCAGCACACGGGCGCGGAACTCACCCGCCGTCGTCGTCACGTGCCAGCGGCGGTCGCCCTCGTCCCAGCGGGCGGCGGTGACGTCGGCGCCGAAGACGCAGTGGTCGCGCACCCCGTAGCGGGCGGCGATCCTCTGCAGGTAGGCCTGGATCTCCGGCTGCTCGGAGTAGGACCGGCCCCAATCGGGGTTCGGGGCGAACGAGTAGGAGTACAGGTGCGACTGCACGTCGCAGGCGGCGCCGGGGTAGACGTTGTCGCGCCACGTGCCGCCGACGTCCTCGGCCCGCTCGAGGAGCACGAAGTCGGTCTCCCCGCGCTCGCGCAGCTTGATCCCCATGGCCAGGCCCGCGAACCCCGAGCCGATCACCGCCACGCGCACCTCGCGTGCCGCCACTGCCGCCGTCCCCGGGGAGGGAACGGCCTGTGTCTCGATGGTGCTGGTCACCTCGGTCTACTCCTCTCCTCCGGCTTGCTGAGCAACGCTCAACAAGCTACAACGGCTGGGAAGCAGTGCTCAATTCGAGCGCGACGACCCCTGAGGAGCGCCCCCATGGCGGCTGGATTCGGCAAGCGCAAGCGAACTCCCCTGGCGGGCAAGTCGGTCCTCGTCACCGGTGCCGCGCGAGGGATCGGTGCGGCGCTGGCGCGGAAGGCCGCCGCCCGGGGGGCGCGCGTCGCCCTGGTCGGCCTGGAGCCGCAGGAGCTGGCGAAGGTCGCCGACGAGCTCGGTCCCGAGCACCTCTGGGTGGAGGCCGACGTCACCGACCCCGAGGCGCTGGCCGCCGCCGTGCAGCGGACGGTCGACACGTTCGGCGGGCTCGACATCGTCGTGGCGAACGCGGGCATCGCCCCGCTGACGACGGTCATGACCAGCTCCGCGCACGCTCTGGCGCGCACGATCGAGGTCAACCTGATCGGCACCATGCTCACCGCGCACGCGGCGCTGCCCGAGGTCGCCAAGCGCAAGGGGCACGTGCTGCTGATCAGCTCCGCCGGCGCCTTCACGGTGCTGCCGGGCATGAGCGCCTACTGCGCGTCGAAGGCCGGTGTCGAGCGCTTCGGCGACGTGCTGCGTCTCGAGGTGGCGCACCGCGGCGTGACCGTGGCCAGTGCCCACCCCACCTGGATCGACACCGACATGGTCCGCGACACCGAGGAGGCGCTGCCGACGTTCAAGGAGGTCCGCAGCCAGCTCCCCGGACCCCTGGGGGCCTTCACCTCGGTGGAGATCTGCGCCGAGGCGCTCCTGGACAACCTGGAGACCCGCGGCCGCCGCGTCTTCGTGCCGCGCTCGGTCGGCACCGTCGCCGCGCTGCGCCAGCTGGTCACCGGGGCCGTCTCGGAGAAGGTGATGATGCTGGCCGCGGCCAAGAAGGTGCCGCAGCTGGAGCGCGACATCGAGGCGCTCAACGGTCGCGAGTTCGGGCCCAACTCCGTCGGCGGACGCGCGAAGGGCGCCGCCTGACCGTCGGCACGGCGTCCCGCCGCTGCCCGGGCGGTGGCGGGACGCATCGCGGACACTGACCGCGTGACCGATTCCCGGCAGCCCTGACGCGTGGACCCGACCGGAGCTGCCTATGCGGCAGCGGGTGCCGCAACCCTGCTCGCTGCGCTGCTGCCCCGGCTGGTGAGCCGCGCGCCGCTGTCGATGCCGATGGTCTTCGTCGGACTCGGCGTCCTCACGTTCGCGGTCCTGCCCGACCTCCCCGCGCCCGATCCGATCGCGCACGGGACGGCGACCGCGCATCTCACCGAGCTCGTCGTGATCGTGAGCCTCATGGGCGCCGGCCTCGCGCTGGACCGGCCGCTCGGATGGCGGGCCTGGGGTTCGACCTGGCGGCTGCTGGCCGTCACCATGCCTGTGACGGTCCTCGCCACCGCCTTCCTCGGGAGCTGGCTGCTCGGGCTCGGCGCCGCGGCCGCGATCCTGCTCGGCGCTGCGCTGGCCCCCACCGACCCGGTGCTGGCCACCGAGGTGCAGGTGGGCGAGCCGACCGACGACGAGGAGAGCGAGGACGAGGCGCGCTTCGCCCTCACCTCGGAGGCCGGCCTCAACGACGGCCTGGCCTTCCCCTTCACCTATGCGGCGATCGCCGTCGCGACGGCGGGGCTCGCGCCGGCGGGCTGGCTGGGGGAGTGGCTGGCGCTCGACGTCGCCTGGCGGACCGCCGCCGGCGTGGGTGCCGGGGCAGCCATGGGCTGGGTGCTGCGGACGCTCTTCTTCTCCCGTTCCGCGGAACGGGCGCACCTGGCCGAGCGGGCCGAGGGGTTCGTGGCCCTGAGCGGGATCTTCCTGGCCTACGGGGTCGCGGAGCTCATCGAGGGCTACGGGTTCATCGCCGTCTTCGTGTGTGCGCTGACCATCCGGGCGGCGGAGCGGACGCACGACCGGCACCAGGTGCTGCACGCCCAGGTGGAGCAGCTCGAGCGGCTGCTGACCGTCGTCCTGCTGCTGCTCGTCGGCGGCGCGGTGGCCCGCGGGATCCTGGCCGGCGTCGGCTGGCGGGAGTTCGTGCTCGCCGCCGTCTTCCTGCTCGTGGTCCGGCCGCTGGCCGGGCAGCTGGCCTTCCTCGGCAGCTCCACCGGGTCGCGGGAGCGGTGGGTCGTGTCGTTCTTCGGTGTCCGCGGCATCGGCTCGCTGTACTACCTCGCCTACGGGCTGAGCCAGGCCGACATCCCCGGCGCCGAGCAGCTGTGGCGCGTGACGGTGCTGGTGGTGGTCGGCTCGGTGGTCCTGCACGGCGCGACGGCCGGTCCGGTCATCCACTGGCTCGACCGGCAGCGGGAGCGCCGGGCCCGCGCGGTGCACGGGTCGGAGGAGCAGGCGCCGGTCACCCCGGTCTGACCGGCTCCGGACGACACCGGCCCGCCGGTGGCCCATGATCGACTCGTGACCATCGAGCTGGTGCGCCCGCCGGGCCTGACCGACTCCTCGCCGTGCGCCCACGCGGCGGTGACCGACCCCGGGCGGCTGGTCTTCACCGCCGGTGCCGGACCGCTCGGCGCGGACGGCTCGACGGTGGCCGTCGGCGACGTCCGCGGCCAGACGCGCCAGGTGATGACCAACCTGGCGGCGGCGCTGGAGGCGGCCGTGGCGGGGCTCGGCGACATCCTCCGGACGACGGTCTACGTCGTCACCGCTGACCGGGGCGAACTCCTGACCGCCGGGCAGGGAGTGCGCGAGGCGCTCGGCGCGCACCTGGCACCGAGCACGCTGGTCGGCGTCACCGTGCTGGCGCACCCGGACCAGCTGGTCGAGGTGGAGGCGGTGGCCGTCCGCGACACCTGGGAGGACCCGGGGCCGCCGGACGGCGCGGCTACGTTGTGAGCGTGCGGCGCTTCTTCTACGACACCGAGTTCATCGAGGACGGCACCACGATCGACCTCGTCTCCATCGGCGTCGTCGACGAGGCCGGCCGGGAGTTCTACGCGGTGAGCACGCAGTTCGACGAGCGCAAGGCGATCCCGTGGGTGCGCCGCAACGTGCTCGACCAGCTGCCTCCGCCGGCGGACAAGGCCTGGCGCAGCCGGGAGCGGATCCGCGAGGACCTGCTGGCCTTCCTCACCGGCCCGGGCGAGGAGATCGAGCTCTGGGCCTGGTTCGGCGCCTACGACCACGTGGCGTTGTGCCAGCTCTGGGGGTCGATGCCCGCCCTGCCCCGGCCGATCCCGCGATTCACCCGCGAGCTGCGCCAGCGGTGGGACGACCGCGGCCAGCCGGCCCTGCCGCCGAAGCCACCGGGCACCCACGACGCGCTGGTCGACGCGCGCTACAACCTCGTGCGCTGGAACGTGATGGAGGCCGCCCGCGGGTGAGTCCCGCGGACGGCCGCCGGCTCCGCCCGGGGTCCCCCTCGCCGCCCGTGGCGGGGAGCGGAAGACTGCGCGAGGTGCGCCGCAGCCAGAAGGTCCCGTCGTCGGCGGTGGTGACCGAGGTGGGCGAGGCAGCGGCCCGCGAGCACGGCCTGTCCGCGTCGCTGCTGGAGGGGTACCTGGCGGCGCTCGTCGAGGTGGCGGTGCACGGCCGGCGGCTCACCGACGCCGAGGAGGCCCGCTGCCGGGACCTCGGCGCCGAGGCCGCACAGCAGGGTGTCGCGCTCCCGGCACTGGTCGACCTCTACATGACCGCCTCCCGTCGGCTCTGGCCCCGCCTGCCGGAGCTCGTCACCGACGCGCGCGGCCGTCCGCTGGGGTCCTCGGGGCTCGTCGCGGTGGGGGAGGCGGTGTGGCAGGGAGCCGACACGGCGCTCGCGGCGCTGGCGGCCGGCCACGAGGAGGCCCAGCGCGAGGTGGTCCGCCGGGAGGAGGCGTTCCGCCGGGAGTTCGTCGACGACCTGCTCACCGGCCGGTCGGACGTCGGGTCCCTGGTGGAGCGCGCCGAGCGGCTGGGGCTCGGGCTGACGGGCAGCCACACCGTGACCGTGGCGGCCACCGATCGCCCAGCCGACTCCGGCATGCACCTGACGAAGTGGCTCGAGGGCGACGCCAGGATGCGCTTCGGCGACCGTGGGCTCCTGGTCGCGGCGAAGGACGGCCGCCTGGTGAGCATCATCTCCTCCGCCGGGGCGCATGGTCGCGGCGGCGACGGCCATGCGCTCGCCGAGGCGGCCGGCGCGGCCGTCGCCCGATTGACTCGGCGGCCGCGCTGGCGAGCCGGGGTGGGCCGCTCGCACCCGGGACCCCGAGGGGTCCTGCGGTCCTACCGCGAGGCGGTCGACGCCCTCGAGGTGGCCGAACGGCTCGACCTCCCCGACCGCGTGGTCCACGCCCGCGATCTGCTGGTCTACCGGGTCCTGCTGCGCGACGAGGCGGCCATCGCGGACCTGGTCGGCACCGTGCTGGGCCCGCTGTCCGACGCGCGCGGCGGACCCGAACCGCTGGTGGCGACGGTGGAGGCCTACTTCGCCGACGGCCGCAACGCAGCGTCGGCCGCCCGCCGGCTCCACCTGAGCGTGCGGGCGGTGACCTACCGCCTCCAACGGGTCCGCGAGCTCACCGGCTACGACCCTGCCGACCCGGCCGACCAGCTGCCGCTGATGGTCGCCGTCACCGGCGCGAGACTGCTGGACTGGCCCGCAGCGCCGCTCACCACGGACTGAGCGGAACCCGTCGGGCTGCCGGGACCCGGCAACCTGGCGAGCCGGTTGTCGTCCGGTTCCGGGACTCCCGGACCACGGCCCTCCCGCCCTAGCGTCGACGCATGACACGGATCGCCCATCCGCTCCCGCGGCTCCGCGCCGGTTCCACCGCCACCCGCCGTCCCGGGGCGTGGCGACCCTCCGCGATTCCGCAGCAGTCCTGCGGAGGCACGATCCCGAACGGGCAACAGGCGGCACTGACCGTCGACATCGAGTGGGACCGCCCGGGTCCGGTGGTGGTGGTCGCCGGTGAGCTCGACCTCGTCGGAGGGGAGCTGTTCGCTGCGGTGCTGGACCACGTGCGCTCGACCCGGCCGGGGCCGGTCACCGTGGACCTGTCGCGGGTCACCTTCGTCGACACCCACGGCCTGACGCCGGCACTCGGGGCCGACGTGGCGCTGGTGAACAGCTCGCGCGTCGTCCGCCGGCTGCTCTCGCTGATGGGCCTGCCGGACGTCGGCGCCGCTCAGCGGTCACCCCTCGGCTGACCGCCGGATCCACCGACGGACGGAGTTCTGCATGCCCTCCCTTCTCCGGCTGCTCGTCGTCGGCGCATGAGCACCGACGCGTCGCGGCCGGGGCGGTCGACGCCGTGGCGGACCGCCGCACGGGCGGGCCGGGCCGTCTGCGGAACGCTCTTCGTCGCGACCGCCCTGGTCGGCGCGGTCGTCACGCCGTGGATGGTGATGCTGGTCGCCGCGCCCGCGCTGGGTCTGCTCGCGGCCGGGACCGTGGCGTCCGCGGACCCGGACTTCCCGCGGGAGGCGGGGTCGCGCCGGATCGTCGTCCTCGTCGCCGCGGCGGGCGTGCTCGCCGTCCCGTTCGGCGCCGGGCTGCCGGCCCTCGGCGGTCTGGGCGGCGTCGTCGTCCTCGTGCTGCTGGTCGTGGGGTCGTTCGTGGCCGCCGAGGCCGCGACCGCGGCCGAGCCGACGACGCCGATCCGGGACGTCACCGAGCTCGGGGCGCTCCTGGGCACGCTGTCCACCGACGAGCTGGTCCGTGAGTGGCTCGTCACCGAGGACCACCTCCGCTCGGCCCGGCACCGGGGGCCCGCCGCCGAGGTCCGCGCCCTGCTGCTCGACGAGCTCGCCCGCCGGGATCCGGCGGGCGTCTCGGCGTGGCTCGCGGCGGGCGATCCCTCGCCCGGTCCCTACATCAGGACCGACCGGGATCTCACCGGGTGACCGCGCCCGACGCGGACGAGGCCCCTTCCGGATACCGGAAGGGGCCTCGTCAGGTGCTGGCTGTCAGACGGTGAAGACCGACAGCAGCCGGTTGAGCTCCTTGGACAGGCTGTCCAGCTCCTGAGCCGACGACCGGGCGCGGTCGACGTCGGTGGCGCTGTCCTCGGCGTCGCGGCTGACCGCCGTGAGCGTGGTGGTCACCGTGCCGGCGCCCTCGGCGGCCGTGGCCACGCTGCGGGTCAGCTCCCGGGTGGTGGCCGTCTGCTCCTCGACGGCGCTGGCGATCGTCGTCTGGTGGTCGTTGATCGAGCGGACCACCTCGGCGATCTGGGAGATGGAGCGCACCGCGGCCGTCGTCTCGGACTGGATGCCCTGGACCCGCTGCGCGATCTCCTCGCTGGCCTTGGCCGCCTCCTGGGCGAGCTCCTTGACCTCGTTGGCGACGACGGCGAAGCCCTTGCCCGCGTCACCGGCCCGGGCGGCCTCGATCGTGGCGTTCAGCGCGAGCAGGTTGGTCTGCTCGGCCACCCCGGAGATCACCTTGACGACGTCGCCGATCTCCGCGGAGCTGGCGCCCAGGGCGGCGATCGTCGACTCGGTCTTCTCGGCGAGCGAGGCTGCCTGACGGCCGACCTCGGCTGCCTCGGCGGCGCTGCGGGCGATCTCGGTGATCGAGACGCCCATCTCCTCGGCGCCGGCAGCAGCGGAGGAGACGCTCGCGCTGATGTCGGCGGCGGAGGTGTGGGCACCCTGCGCCTGCTGGCGGCTGCGCGTGGCGCGCGTGGCCAGACCGTCGGCGACGGTGGACACACCCGCGGCCGAGACGGCCACCTCCTGGGCGCACCGGTGGATGTCGCGGACGGTGGAGGCCACCTTCTCGACGAACCGGTTGAACGCGCCGGAGAGCTGGCCGACCTCGTCGTCGCGCGAGTCGTCCATGCGCTGCGTCAGGTCGCCCTCGCCGTCGGCGATCTCGGCCATGCGGTCCCGCAGATCGGTCAGCGGCTTGGTGAGCCGGCGACCGATGAGCTGCGCGATGGCGCCACCGATCAGCGCGATGACGGCCGCCGCGAGGACCAGCGCCCACACCATCGAGGAACGGCCGTCGGCCATGGCGTCCTTGGGGCCGGTGAAGTCGGCGTCCCGGGCGGCGGTGACGATCACCCAGTCCCACGGCTTGAAGTAGGAGACGCGCGCCGTGGTGGCGCCGGCCTCGGGGTCCATGTAGCGGACGGTGGCCTGGGCGCCGGGCTCGAGGGCGAGCGCGGCGTCGAGGATCTCCTGGACGTAGGGCTTGCCGTCCCGGTCGGTCGCCTCCAGCATCGGCTCGCCGTCACGGGCGCCGCCGGGGCTGATGAGCACGGTGCCGGCGATCGTGCCGGTGCCGCCGTAGACCTCGACCTGGCCCGTGTCGCCGACCTCGGTGGCCTCGAGGCTCTCCCGCAGAGCGGGGAGATTCTGCTGCTTCTGCCCGACGTAGAGCATGCCGATGACGTCGCCGGCGGGGCCGAGGATCGGCGTGTACGCCGAGACGTACCAGGAGTCGACGACGAGCGCGTTGCCGCGGTAGGTCTGGCCGCCGCTGACGGTGGAGACGACCGGGTTGGGCTTGCCGTCAGGGTTCACGGCGGGGATGTAGGTGCCGATGGCGCGCGCGCCGGTGGCGGCCACCACGTTGGTGGCGACGCGGAGCATGTTCCCCTCCGGCGTCTTCTGGAAGATGGTCGCGGTGCCACCGACCATCGCCTTGATGGTGTCGACGACCGGCGTCGCCGCGTTGACGTCGCTGTTCTTCCCGAGCCACTGGCTGCCGGCGAGCATCCGGGGCATGGTGACCGGCGTGACCTCGCTGGTCAGCTGGTTCTTCGCGTCCCAGGCGACGGAGGTACCCGGGTCCAGCTGGATCCCGCCGGACTGGCCGACGACGTACTGGGCGACGGCGAGGTCGGAGTCGACCTTCGCCGAGGTGGAGGCGCCCTGGGTGGCGACGACGTTGTAGACGCCGTCGGCGGTGCGGGTGATGTCCTCGGCGACCAGGGCGTCCAGGTCGCGGGCGGCGTCGTCGGCGAAGCCCTGGCTCTGCCACGCGCTGACGCCGCCCATCGCGACGCCCGTGACGGCGACGCTCGTCACCGCGAGCGCGACGACCTTGGTGCGGATGCCCCAATGCGAAGCAACCGCCCAGGTGGGCAGGTTCGTCGAGCTCATGTTCGGCCTTCCGTCGACTGCAGCGATCCGGTGCCACTGCTCTCAGGCTGTCTCGGCAGGCCGAAGCTGATCCGGTACCGAACCGACCGTTCGTGACCGCTTCGTCATGAGATGTGACTGGTGTTGCACAGTGATAGAGCGACTACACGTTGTAAGCGGGCCCGGGGGTCGGATCCGCGGGTGAGACGCGTCTCTCTGAGCCGATCGGGCCGCGCCGTACCCTCGGGGCGTGAGCCTCTCCGAATCCGCTCAGCTGGTGCCCGGCCTGGACCGGTGGCGCGAGCTGCCCATCGCCCAGCAGCCGCGATGGCCGGACCGGGCGGCGCTGGACACGGTGCTGGCGACCCTCTCCACCGTTCCGCCGATCGTCGCGCCAGCCGAGGTCGACACGTTGCGCGCCCAGCTGGCCGACGTCGCCCAGGGCAAGGCCTTCCTGCTCCAGGGCGGCGACTGCGCGGAGACCTTCGACCTCAACACCGAGCCGCACCTGCAGAGCACCACGCGGACGCTGCTCCAGATGGCCGTCGTCCTCACCTACGGCGCGAGCGTGCCGGTGGTGAAGGTCGGCCGGGTCGCCGGCCAGTACGCCAAGCCGCGTTCGTCGGACACCGACGCGCTCGGCCTGCCCTCCTACCGCGGCGACATGGTCAACGACCTGGAGCCGGTGCTGGAGAAGCGGATCCCCGACCCCAACCGGCTGGTCCGCGCCTACGCCAACTCCGCCGCGGCGATGAACATGATCCGGGCCTACGCCCGCGGCGGCCTCGCCGACCTGCACGCCGTGCACGACTGGAACAAGGACTTCGTCTCCAGCTCGCCCGCCGGCGTGCGGTACGAGGTCATCGCCCGGGAGATCGACCGGGCGCTGGCCTTCATGAAGGCCTGCGGCATCGACTCCGACGCGCTGCGTGGTGTGGAGCTCTACGCCTCGCACGAGGCGCTGATCCTCGACTACGAGCGGGCGCTGCTGCGCATGCACGAGGGCCGGCCCTACGCGCTCTCGGCGCACTTCGTGTGGGTGGGGGAGCGCACCCGGCAGATGGACGGCGCGCACATCGAGTTCGTCTCGAAGCTGGCCAACCCGATCGGTGTGAAGATCGGCCCGACGACGACTCCTGAGCAGGCGACCGAGCTGGTCGAGCGCCTCGACCCCGACGGCCTGCCCGGCAAGCTGACGCTGATCAGCCGGATGGGCAACGGGAAGATCCGCGACGTCCTCCCGGGCATCGTCGAGAAGGTCACCGCCAGCGGCCACCAGGTGGTCTGGCAGTGCGACCCGATGCACGGCAACACCCACGAGTCCTCGACCGGCTACAAGACGCGGCACTTCGACCGCGTCGTCGACGAGGTGCTGGGCTTCTTCGACGTCCACCGCGCACTGGGCACCTGGCCCGGCGGCATCCACGTCGAGCTGACCGGTGAGGACGTCACCGAGTGCCTCGGCGGCGCCATGGAGATCAGCGACGAGGACCTGAACAGCCGGTACGAGACCGCCTGTGACCCGCGGCTGAACACCGGGCAGTCGCTGGAGCTGGCGTTCCTCGTGGCGGAGATGCTGCGCGGATGACGGACGCTGCTGACCTGGTCGACCTGAGGTCGGACACCGTCACCCGGCCCACCGACGGCATGCGCAAGGCCATGGCCGAGGCCGAGGTGGGCGACGACGTCTACGGCGAGGACCCGGCCGTCCGCGCGCTCGAGGAGCGCGTGGCGGCGATGTTCGGCCACGAGGCCGCGATGTTCGTGCCCTCGGGGACCATGGGCAACCAGATCGGCATGCGGCTGGTCTGCGAGCCCGGCCAGGAGATCCTCTGCGACGCCGACGCCCACGTCGTCACCTACGAGATGGGTGCCGCGGCCGCGATCTTCGGCATCTCGACGCGCACCGTCGTCTCCGACCGGGGCCTGCTGGACGCCGATGCGCTGATCGAGCAGGTGCGGCCGAAGAGCGACTGGCACCTGACGGCCACGGCCGCGATCGCGGTGGAGAACACCCACAACCGTGGCTTCGGGCGGGTGCAGCCGCTGGACCAGCTGCAGAAGCTCTGGAACTGGTCGCGCGAGGCCGACGTCGCCGTCCACCTCGACGGCGCCCGGCTCTGGAACGCGCACGTCGCGTCCGGTGTCCCGCTGGCGACCTACGGCGGGCTCGCCGACACCGCCTCGGTCTGCTTCTCCAAGGGGCTCGGCACGCCGGTGGGCTCGGTGCTCGTGGCGTCCGAGGCCCGCATCGCGGCCGCCCGGCTCTGGCGCAAGCGGCTCGGCGGCGGGATGCGCCAGGTCGGCGTGCTGGCCGCGGCCTGCACCTATGCGCTGGACGAGCACCTGCCCCGGCTCGGGGAGGACCACGAGCACGCGCAGCTGCTGGCGACGCGGCTCGGCGTCGACCCGGCGACGGTGCAGACCAACATGGTGGTGCTCGACGACGTCGCCGCTCCGCTGATCGCCGAGGCCGCCAAGGCGCAGGGCGTGCTGGTCTCGCAGGTCAGCGCACGCCGGGTCCGGCTGGTCACGCACCTCGACGTCGACCGGGCCGCCGTCGAGCGTGCCGCCGACGTGCTGAACGGCCTCCTCGACCGCTGATCCGGCGGGCGGCCCGGCGGGGTGCGGGGCGGGACGTCGGTGGCCCCGCCCGGGTGGCGCGCGCACAATCGCGGGATGCAGATCCGGCCGCCGACGGTCCCCGGAGGAGACCGCGCGGCGGAACTGCCGGCCCGCAGCAGCGGCCCGCGGGCCTGACGCCGTGGATCGACGCGTCAGCCGGCTCGACGAGTTCTTCGTCGGTAGCGCGCTCTGCTTCGGCCCGGCCTCGGCGCTGTTCTGGGCGCTGTTCGCCGTCCCTTCGACCGGACAGTCGGCCGTGCTCCTCGCGTGCAGTGCCGCAGGCATGGCCGTCGGGGTGCCCCTGCTCCTGGGGCGCCGCCGGCGGGCGAGCGTCGCCGCGGTGCAGGTCGTCCTCGCCGTCTACGCGGTCGCCCTGTGCGGGGTGGCCTACGTGCTCGGGCAGCTGATCAACGCCGGGCCGTTCTTCTCCTACCTGATCTGGGCCTTCCCGCCGGCCTTCATCGTGCTGCCGCTGCGGCGCGCGGTCCTGCACTCGGGGTGGGTCCTCGCGTGCATCGTCACGGTCGAGGCCTTCACCCGACCGGACCTGGCCGGCAACGTCGAGGTGGCCCGGGTGGGGCTGATCCTGAGCACGCAGGTCGTCGCGGCCGCAGCCCTGGGGATCCTCGCGACCCGGGCCCGTCGCGCGGCGCTGCGCCAGCGGGTGCTGGCCGGGTTCGGTGCCCGGGCACTGACGACGGTGGCCGAGGAGGACCTGCTCGCCGACGCGCACACGGTGGCCGAGCAGTTGGCCGGCGGACCGGTGGCCTCGTCGCCGGGGCCCGACCCCGACCGGCAGGTCGCGGTGCCGTTGCGCCCGGGGGACCCGTCCAGTCCCGCGTGGTACCTGCCGCGACCGCGCTTCCCCTGGCAGGCGACCGGCGCCGACCTGGCCATGCTGACCACCCTGACCTCGATGACCACGGCGGCCCAGGACCGGCTCGCCGAGTTGAACCGCACCGAGCACGCCGCCCTGCACGATCCGCTGACCGGGCTGCCCAACCGGGCCCTCGGCCTCGACCGGCTGGCCCAGTCGCTGAGCCGCCGCACCAGCCGGGGGCTGGCCGTCCTGCTCGTCGACCTGGACCAGTTCAAGCAGATCAACGATGTGCACGGCCACGCCGCCGGCGACCTCCTGCTCCAGGAGCTCGGGGCACGCCTGAGCGCCGGCGTCCGCCCCCAGGACACGGTGGCCCGGCTGGGCGGCGACGAGTTCATGATCATCGCCGACGACGTGCACGGCGTCGCCGAGGCCGAGGCGGTCGCCGAGCGGCTCGGACGGATCTGGGAGCGCCCGTACCGGATCGGACCGGCCGAGGTCTTCGTGACCGGGAGCATCGGCATCGCCCTGGCCGGGTCCCGGGTGGGCGACGCCCCCGACCCGGCGGCACAGCTCTCGGGGGAGTGGGCGAGGAGCCACGCGGCCGAGCTGCTGCGGGAGGCCGACACCGCCATGTACGGGGCCAAGGCACGTCGACGCGGGGGCACCGCGGTCTACGACGACGCGGCGCGGCACTCCTCCGCGCGCCGCCTCGAGCTCGAGCACGAGCTGCGGAGCGCGGTCGCCGACGGTGGCTTCCACCTCGTCTACCAGCCCATCGCCGACCTGCGGTCGGGTGCGTTCACGGCGGTCGAGACGCTGCTGCGCTGGACGCATCCCAGGCTCGGCGAGATGCCGCCGGCGGAGTTCGTCCCGATCGCCGAGCAGCTGGGTCTCATCCGGCCGCTGGGGGAGCTCGTCCTGCGGCAGGCACTGGAGGTGGCCCGGGACTGGCAGGACCGCGGCCTCCGGTGCGACGGCCGGCCGATCGGCTTCACGGTCAACGTGAGCCCGGTCCAGCTCGACGACCCGCAGTTCCTCCTCGCCCTCGAGGCGCTGGTCGGGGCGACCGGCCTCCCGGCCGGGACCGTGGGGATCGAGATCACCGAGGGCGTGTTCCTCCGGGATCCGCACGCGGCCCGGCGGATCCTCGACGCGGCCCGGGACGCCGGCGTGCGGGTGCTGCTCGACGACTTCGGCACGGGCTACAGCTCGCTGGCCTACCTGAGCGACTTCGCGCCGGACGCCATCAAGATCGACCGGTCCTTCGTCAGCCGCCTCGACCAGGACCCGCGGGCGCGGGCCATCGTCCGCGCGGTGGCGACCCTGGGCCGGGACCTGGGGGCCGACGTCGTCGCGGAGGGCATCGAGACCGCGGACCAGCGGAGCCTGCTGTTCGACCTGGAGGTCACCCACGGCCAGGGCTTCGGACTGGCCAGACCGAAGCCGTGCGAGGAGGTCTACGCGCTGCTGACGGCAGGAGCCGGGAGTGGGGCGCGCTGACTCCCGACGCCGTGCGTCGTGAGGTCAGTAGGCGCTGAACAGCAGGTCGTTGTTCGCCGTCTTCTTCGTCGGCACGGCGTTCTTCGTGGTCGCGGTGCGGATCGCCGTGGCCACCGCCGCCGGCGTCGCCGCCGGAGCTCCCTGCAGGTGCAGCGCGGCGACGCCCGCCACGTGCGGGGTGGCCATCGACGTCCCGCTGATGCTGTTCCTGGCGGTCGTGTCGGTGTGCCAGGTGCTGGTGATCGAGACACCGGGTGCGAACAGGTCCACGCAGCTGCCGTAGTTGCTGAAGGACGCCGCCTTGTCGGTGCGGTCGGTGGCGCCCACGGTGAGGGCCGCGGGAACCCGGGCGGGGGAGGAGTTGCAGGCGTTCTGCGGAACGCCCAGGGAGTTGCCGTTGCCCGCGGCGACCGCATACGTCACGCCGTCGGCGATCGAGCGCTGCACCGCGCTGTCCACCGCGGCGCTCGCGCCGCCGCCCAGGCTCATGTTCGCCACCGCGGGAACGCCGGGCGCGTGGTGGGCGGTCACCCAGTCGATGCCCGCGATCACGCCGGCGTTGGTGCCGGAACCGGCGCAGTCGAGGACCCGGACCGCGACGAGGGAGACGCCCTTGGCCACGCCGTGCTCGGTCCCGCCCACCGTGCCGGCCACGTGGGTGCCGTGGCCGTTGCAGTCGTCCGCGCTGCCACCGTCGACGGCGTCGTAGCCGGTGACGGCCCGGCCGCCGAAGTCGGCGTGGTCCAGGCGGATCCCGGTGTCGATCACGTACGCGGTGACGCCGGCTCCGGTCGCCGTGTAGCTGTAGCTGCTGGTCAGCGGGAGGGCGCGCTGGTCGAGCCGGTCCAGGCCCCAGGTGGCCGAGCCCTGGGTGGCGGCCAGGGAGATGGGGGCGTCGCGCTCGACGGAGAGGACGCCGGGCAGTGCGGCGAGCCGGTCGGCCACGCGCGTCGGCAGCTGGACCGCGTAACCGTTCAGGGCCGCGGCGTAGACGTGGCGGACGGAGCCGCCGAGCCGGGCCGCACGCTCCGCGGCAGGGCCGGGGACGGTGCCCGGCTGGAGCGTGACGATGTAGGTGGCGACGGCCGAGTCCGGGGCGGGTGCGGCCGCGGCGGTGCCGGTCGTGGCGCCGACGCCGGTCGCGGCGACGGCCGTGACGGCCGCAGCCACCAGGGTCTTGCGGATCTGCACGGGTTCTCCTCGTCCACCGGTCGCCGCCAGCTGTAACGGCGCGGGTTCGCAGAGTGAAGCCCATCGGCCCGCGGAACGGAATGGCCCGTTACCGAAAGGCAGGTGAGTGCGGCGGTTCGCCCGCGCCCGGGCGTGTCGCCCCTCAGGCGAGGAGGTCGCCCGCGGGATCGCCGATCAGCGAGTTGAGCAGCTTGATGTCCGCGGCGTGGCCGCCGCAGGGGTCGCCGTCGCGCTCGCTCGGCGTCTCCACGACCATCGCCACGCCCGCCGTGGTGCGGTGTTTCAGCAGCTCGGCGAACGGGCCGGTGCCGTAGGGCCCGGAGCCGATCGTTCCCTCGCCGATGGTCGTGTGCCGGTCACGCTTGGAGCCGCAGCCGTCGAGCGAGTCGTTGACGTGCACCAGCCCGAGCCGGCCCGGGCCGACCGTGGCCTCCAGGGCGTCGAGGGTGGCGCTCATCCCACCGGGGACGGCGAGGTCGTGCCCGGCTGCCCAGGCGTGGCAGGTGTCGAAGCAGACGCCGACCAGCGGGTGCTGCTCGAGCGCGGCGAAGTAGGGGCCGAGGTCCTGGACCGTGGCGGCCAGCGCCTTGCCGCCGCCGGCGGTGGGCTCGATGAGCAGCCGCGGGCCGTCGGGGTCGGCGGCCTCCAGCACCGGCAGCAGCCGCTCGTGCAGCTGGCGCAGCGCCTCCTCGTAGCGGTCCTCGCCCACCGCGGAGCCCCCGTGGACGACGACGCCGTCGCAGCCCAGCTGCGCACCGCGGCGAAGGTTGTGCGCGATGGAGGCGATCGACTGCTCGACGGTCGCCTCGGTGGGGGAGCCGACGTTCACCAGGAACGGCGTGTGGATGAAGGAGGGCACGCCCCGCTCGGTGCAGCCGGAGGTGAAGAGCGCGTCCTGCTTCGGGTCGCCGTCGGTCAGCTTCCAGCCGCGCGGGTTGCCGACGAACACCTGGACGGCGCGGGCGGCGACGGCGTCGGTGTAGACGAGACCGCCCTTGGCCAGCCCGCCCTTGATCTGGATGTGCGCGCCGACGGCCGGCGCGGCAGTGCTGTTCGACAAAGGGGAGAGGTGCCTATCCGAAGGTCAGGAGGATGGTGACGGACGTGCCCTGCTCGACCTCTTCGCCGGCCGCCGGGCTCTGCCGGAGCACGCTGTTGCCGAAGAAGCGGGTGGCCTCGACCTTGAGGCCGGCGGCCTTCAGGATCGCCGTCGCCTCGTCACCGCTCCTGCCGACGACGTCGGGGACGGCGACGAGCGGAACGCCCGCCGACACCTGGATCTTCACCGTGCTGCCGAAGGGGATCCGGCCGGCCGCGGGCCCGGGGTCGATGGCCATGACCTCGCCCTTGTCCACCGCGGCGCTGCGCCCGTCCGGAACCCGCTCCACGGTGAAGCCGAGGTCCTGGAGGTTCTTGGTCGCCTGCTCGGGGGACTGTCCGGTGACGTCGGGGACGGCGACCGGCGCCCGGCCCTGGCTGACCACGACGGTGACGACCTGGTCGCGCTTGAGCTCGGTGCCGGCGGCGGGGTCGAAGCGGATGACGTGGCCGGGCGGGATCTCGTTGTCGTAGTCCTGGCCGCGGGTGACCTGAAGCGGCAGGTCCTCGAGCTGGGTCTCCACCTGCTCGACGGGCAGCGAGACGAGGTCGGGGGAGACGGTGTAGCGCTCCTTGCCCTTGGAGACGACGAGGCGCACGTCGGTGCTCCGGATGACCTCCGCGCCGGCCGCCGGCTCGGTCGACATCACGGTGCCGGCGGGGACGTCCTCGCTCCAGACCTCCTCGCAGCAGTCCGGGTCGAGCCCGGCGTTCTGCAGCAGGTCGATCGCGGCCGCCTGTTCCGAGCCCACCAGGTCGGGAGTGCTCGTCCAGCGGCCCTCGCCGAACCACCAGCCGATCGCGCCGGCGGTCACCGCGAGCAGCGCGACGACGGCGATGGCGAGCCGGGCGCGGCGCTTGCGGATGTGGTCGGGCACGCCCGGGCGCGGCCGCGCGGGGCCGGGCCGGCGGCCCTGGACGTCGGTGGTGGGGCCGGCGCCCATGCCGGGCAGCATGCTCGTGCTCCCGCCGCGGGCGGGGCGGCCGCCGAGCACCTTGGTGCCCGGGTCGCTGGGGTGCCGGTCGCCGGGACGCGGCCGGGTCGGCCGGTTGGTCGGCCGCAGCGTGCCCGGGCCGGCGCTCTGGCCGGTGGGCACCGGAACCGGGTCGATGCCGAGGTCCCTGCGGACGTCGTCGAGCTCGGCGAGGAACGCGCCGGCGTCGATCGGCCGGCCGGCCGGGTCGCGCCGGGTGGTGCGGGCGACGAGCTCGTCGACCGCCCAGGGGAGGCCGGGCACCTCGGCCGACGGAGCCGGGACGTCGTGGTGGACGTGCTGGTAGGCCACGGCCAGCGGGGTGTCGCCGCCGAACGGCGGGTGTCCGGTCAGCATCTCGTAGAGCACGATGCCGGCCGCGTAGATGTCCGAGCGGGCGTCGGCGCGGCCGCGCTCGAGCTGCTCGGGGGAGAGGTAGGCGACGGTGCCGATGAGGACGCCGCCGGTCTGGCTGGTCTGCCCGGTGCCCACGACGGCGCGCGCCAGGCCAAAGTCGGCCACCTTGACGACGCCGTCGACGCCGATCAGCACGTTCTCGGGCTTGATGTCGCGGTGCACAATGCCGGCCCGGTGGGCGGCGGTGAGCCCGCCGAGCACGGGCTCGAGGACGGCGAACGCCTCCGCGACGGTCAGCCGGCCGCGGGCGCTCAGCAGGTCGCGCAGGGTCCGCCCCCGCACCAGTTCCATCACCAGGAAGACCAGGCCCTGGTCGCTGCCCTGGTCGCTGACGCCGACGACGTTCGGGTGGCTCAGCATCGCGGCGGCGCGGGCCTCGCGGGTGAACCGGTCGACGAACGTCGGGTCGTGGGCCAGGTGCTCGGCCATCACCTTGACGGCGACGGTCTTGTGCAGCCGGAGGTCCGTGGCGGCGTAGACGGTGGACATGCCGCCGCGCGCGAGCCGCTCCTCGAGGCGATAGCGCCCCTCGAGGAGGAGGCCGACCACGGGGTCGGTCACGGCAGTGTCCACACCGACCGAGTGTAGGAGCGCCGACGCCAGGGAGCGCCCCACCACGCGGCACGGGGGACCGCCGTGGCCCGTGGTGCGGATGAACTCGTGGCGGGGGTCACGTCGGTCCCCGGTGCGGGCGGGTCAGGCCAGGTCCAGCCCCGGGTAGAGGGGGTGGTCGGCGAGCAGCTCTGCCGCGGCCGACCGCGTCCGGTCCGCCACGCCGTCGGCGGTGGTGAACTTGGCCTTGGACGGGGTGCCCGAGCTCGTGGCGGCCGGCGTGGTGGACCCGAGGACGTCGGCGATGAGCTCCGCGACCCGGTCGAACTCCTCGGTCCCGAAGCCCCGCGTGGTCAGCGCCGGCGTGCCGATCCGGACGCCCGAGGTGTACCAGGCGCCGTTCGGGTCGGCCGGGACGGCGTTGCGGTTGGTGACGATCCCGGCGTCCAGCAGCGCGGACTCGGCCTGCCGCCCGGTGAGGCCGAAGCTGCTCACGTCCAGGAGCACCAGGTGGTTGTCGGTTCCACCGGTGACCAGCTGGACGCCGCGGCGGTCCAGCCCCTCGGCCAGGGCGACGGCGTTGTCGGCGATCGCGCGGGCGTAGTCGGCGAACTCCGGCCGGCGGGCCTCGGCGAAGGCGACGGCCTTGGCGGCCATGACGTGGGGGAGCGGCCCGCCGAGCACCATGGGGCAGCCGCGGTCGACGGCGTCGGCGAACTCCGGCTGGGCGAGCACGAAGCCGCCGCGCGGTCCGCGCAGCGACTTGTGGCTGGTGCTGGTGACGACGTGGGCGTGCGGCACCGGGTCGAAGTCGCCGGTGAGCACCTTGCCGGCCACGAGCCCGGCGAAGTGCGCCATGTCGACGACGAGCGTGGCGCCCACCTCGTCGGCGATCTCGCGCATCGTCGCGAAGTTCACCCGGCGCGGATAGGCGGAGTACCCGGCCATGAGGATGAGCGGCCGGAACTCCCGCGCCCGTGCCCGCAGCGCGTCGTAGTCGAGCAGCCCGGTCCCGGGCTCGGTGCCGTAGGAGGACTGCTCGAACATCTTGCCGCTGATGTTCGGGCGGAACCCGTGGGTGAGGTGGCCGCCGGCGTCCAGCGACATCCCGAGCATCCGCTGGTCGCCCAGGGCGTGCCGCAGCGTCGTCCAATCGGCGTCGGTGAGGTCGTTGACGTGCTTCACGCCGGCCTTCTCCAGCGCCGGCAGCTCGACGCGCTGGGCGAGCACCGCCCAGAAGGCGACGAGGTTGGCGTCGATGCCCGAGTGCGGCTGCACGTAGGCGTGCGAGGCGCCGAAGAGCTCGCGGGCGTGCTCGGCCGCCAGGGCCTCGACCGTGTCGACGTTCTGGCAGCCGGCGTAGAAGCGGTGGCCGACGGTGCCCTCGGCGTACTTGTCGCTGAACCAGTTGCCCATGGTCAGCAGCACGGCGGGGCTGGCGTAGTTCTCGCTGGCGATCAGCTTCAGCGACTCGCGCTGGTCGGTGAGCTCCTGGCTGATCGCGGCCGCGACGCGCGGCTCGACGGCGCCGATCACCTCGAGGGCGCTGCGGTAGGCCGTGGAGGCGGCAGCGGCGTCGAAGCCGGTGGTGGGGCGGGCTGTGGTGGTCATTCGGGGCTCCTGCGCGTGAGGACGGTTAGGTGGCCCAGGCGCACGGCGGTGGTGGTGCGGACCGCTCCCCGGTGGTGGCCCACCTCGACGCGCCAGTCACGGCCCGGGCCAAGGTTAGCGCGCCGCGGTGATCGAGTCGCGGGGCACCGACCGGACGTCGTCCAGGCCGCACAGCACCATCGTGTGCGCCAGCTCCTCGGTGAGCCCCTCGAGCACCTGCGCGACGCCGGCGGCGCCACCGCCGGCCAGCCCCCAGGCGATGGGCCGGCCGAGGAACACCGCCCGGGCGCCGAGGGCGAGCGCGGTCAGCACGTCCGCGCCCGTGCGGATGCCGCCGTCGGCGTAGACCTCGGCGTCGTCCCCGACGGCGTCGACGATCTCCGGGAGGGCGTGCGTGCTGGAGACGGCGGGGTCGGCCTGGCGTCCGCCGTGCGTGGAGACCCAGACGGCCGACGCCCCGGCCTGCACGCACCGGACGGCGTCGTCGCCACGCAGCACGCCCTTGACCACGACCGGCAGCCCGGAGACCTCGCCGAACCGGGCGATGTCGTCGAAGGTCCACGTCGCGGTCGCCAGCTCGGTCAGCGCCGGGCGGCGGCCGTCGGCGTCCGGGTGGTTGGCCATGCGCAGCCCGGCCGGCAGGGCGAAGGCGTTGGTCATGTCGCGGTGCCGGCGGCCGAGGAGGGGCACGTCGACGGTCATGACCAGCGCGCGGTACCCGGCGTCGCCCGCGCGCCGGGCGAGGTCCTTGGTGTGTGCGTCGGAGTGCTGCCGGTAGAGCTGGAACCACTGCGGGGCACCGTCGGCCTCGGCGGCGATCTCCTCGAGGGTGTGCGTGGCGCTCGTGGACGCCGTCATGAGGGCGCCGGTGGCCACCGCCGCCCGGGCGGTGGCCAGCTCGCCGTCCGGGTGCGCCATGCCCTGGTAGGCCCAGGGGGCGACACCGATCGGGGTCCGGACGTGGCTGCCGAGCAGCTCGGTGCCCAGCTGCGCCTGCGTCACGCCGCGCAGCACGCGCGGCCGGAGCCGGTAGGACCGCCAGGCCTCGGGCGCCTCCCGCATCGTCGTCTCGGTGTCCGAGCCGCCGGCGTAGTAGTCGTAGACGTCGGGAGGCAGCAGGTCCCGCGCCCGGGCCTCGAGGTGGGCGAGATCGAGGAACGGAGCCACCTGCCCGGGGTCCTCGGGCGTGACCTCGGCCTCCGCGCGGGCCTGCGGCGGGGGTACCAGGTTGTCGGGTCCGTTGTCGCTCGCCATAGGCTGGCACTCTATGGACACGCTCACGCCCGCGGAGGTCGCCCAGCTGCTGGGCACCTCGCCGAACCGGGTCCGGCAGCTGCTGCGCGACCGCAAGCTGATGGCCGTCCCCGGCAGCGGGAACGGCAAGATCCCGGCCGACTTCATCCAGGACGGCGAAGTCCTCAAGCACCTCCCCGGTCTGCTGACCGTCCTGCAGGACGGCAGGTTCTCCGACGAGGAGGCCTTCGAGTGGCTCTTCCGCGAGGACGAGTCGCTTCCCGGGACGCCGGTGCAGGCGCTGCGCGACAACCGGCACACCGAGGTCACCCGCCGCGCCCAGGCCCTGGCGCTCTAGGCCCCCGGCCGGCGCATGGAGCAGTTCACCTATCTCGGGCTGCTCCTCGGCTGCCTGGTGGTGACCGCGCCGCTGGAGCTGCTCCTGCGGGTGCGGGTCTACGCGCGCTGGCGGCGGCTGCTGCTCGCCGTCCTGCCGGAGTTCTCGGTGTTCGTCGTGTGGGTGCTCTACGCCATCGCGCAGGGGCACTGGAACTACTCGGCCACCCGCACCCTCGACGTCCGGCTGCCCGGCGGCATCCCGGTCGAGGAGGTGCTGTTCTTCCTCGTCGTCCCGCTCTGCTCGGTGCTGGCGCTGGAGGCGGTGCGGAAGGTGACCGGTTGGGACGCCGGCTATCCGGCTGCCCCCGACGACAGCCGCGGGAGCATCGCAGCGAGGAACGAGCGAGGAGCGGACCGGGGCGCGGAGTCGGGTAGCGGCATGGAGGCCGACCGGTGAGCTACTCCGCCCTCGCGGTCACCGCCGTCGTCGCCGTCCTCGTGGTGGACCTGGCGGTGTACCGGACCCGCATGGTCACCCGGCCGGTCTTCTGGGTCGCCTACGCGATCATCGTGACCTTCCAGCTGCTGATGAACGGCGTGCTGACCGGCCTGGACGTCGTGGTCTACGACGAGCGCACCATCTGGGGTCCGCGGATCGCCTACGCGCCGCTGGAGGACCTGCTCTTCGGCTTCGCCATGGTGACCCTGACCCTGGCGAGCTGGGCGGCGGTCAACCGGCGGGCGAACACCCCCAGGCGCCGCGGCTTGGACACCGACACCCGCCGGTCGAGCACCCGGTAGTCGGCCCGCTCGATCGCGCCGAGGATCCCGCCGTACAGGGCGGTGGCCGCGCGGACGCAGTCCCTCGACTCCGGCGCCAGCAGGGGAGTGCCGGGCGCGGCGTCGTCGTAGCGACGGCGCACGACCGCCACCATCTCGCGCATCAGCTCGCGGAAGTTCGCGTCGAACCGCTTCTCCGCGAGCTGCTCCCGGGTGACGCCGTGGGCGGCCATCAGGTCCGCGGGCAGGTACACCCGGCCGCGGTCCACGTCCTCGCCGACGTCGCGCAGGAAGTTGGTCAGCTGGAACGCCTCGCCCAGGGCGATGGCGTGCGGTGCGGCCTCCTCGCGGGCCACCCCGGGCGCGGTGCCGAGCACGGGCAGGACCTGCAGGCCGATGACCGACGCCGAGCCCCACATGTACCGGTCGAGCGCGTCCAGGTCGGCGTAGCCGGTGACGTCGAGGTCGCTGGTCATGGCGGCCAGGAAGTCGACCAGGTGCTCCAGCGGGATGTCGTAGCGCCGGTAGGTGTGCACCAGCGCGAGCCGCACCGGGTCCTCGGACCACCCGGTCTCCAGCTCCGCCAGGAGCGACGTCGACCAGCTCGCCAGGTCACCCGCGGGGTCGGCGCCGGGGTGGTCGACGAAGTCGTCGGCCACGCGGGCCGCGGCGTAGAGCGCGTGCACGGCCGGCCGCCGGTCGGGGGTGAGCAGCCGGGTCGCCAGGTGGTAGCTCTTGCCGTGCTCGGCGGCGATCGCGGCGCAGTGCCGGTAGGCGGCGTCGAGCTGGACCTGGCGGTCGTCGAGCGCGGTCATCCGGTGATCCGTTCCGCGGCCAGCCGGCCGCTGATCAGCACCATCGGCACGCCGACCCCGGGCTGCACCGAGGAGCCGGCCAGCACCACGTTCTCCGGGCCCCGGCGCGGCAGGGTCGAGGGCCGGAACGGGCCGGTCTGGCCGAAGGTGTGCGCCAGCGCGAACGGGGTGCCCGCGGCCATGCCCTGGGCGGCCCAGGTGCGCGGGGTGTCCAGGTGCTCGACCTCGATGGCGCCGGTGAGGCCGGTGAACCCGCGGGCCTCCAGCGTCTCGAGCAGCTCGTCGCGGTAGCGGGGGGCGAGGGCGTCCCAGTCGAGGTCGGGGTTGCCGCCGCTGCGCCGGTCCAGGTTCGGCGTCGGGGCGACGACGCTGAGGACCTGTCCGCCCTCGGGGGCGAGCGAGCGGTCCGTCACCGACGGCATGCTGATCAGCAGGCTCGGATCGCTCATCGGGCGGCCGTCGTGGGTCAGCTCGTCGAACACCCCGCGCCAGGAGTCGCCGAAGCTGATCGTGTGGTGCGCCTGCCCGGGCACCTCGGTGCGCACGCCGACGTGCAGCGCCACGCAGGACGGCGAGTAGATCGGCCGACGCGGTCCCCGCAGCCCCGGCACCAGCGTGTGCGGCGCGTCGGTGGTGACGACGACGGCGTCGGCGGGCAGCCGCTCGCCGTCGTCCAGGACGACGTCGGAGATCCGCGAGCCGGAGGTGGCGAGTTCGCGCACCCCGGATCCGTAGCGGAAGGTCACGCCGGCGTCGACGGCCGCGGCGGCCAGGGCGCGGGGCACCGCGCCGATGCCGCCCACCGGGTGCCAGACGCCGGCGCCGATGTCGAGCTGGGCGATCACGGCGTAGGCGGCGATGGCGCGGAAGGGGGAGACCCCGGCGTAGAGCGCCTGGAAGCTGAACAGCCGGCGCAGCCGGTCGTCGGCGAAGTACTTCTCCACGTGCGCCGACAGCCGGCCGAAGCCGCCGCGGCGAGCGAGCTGGATCAGCTGCGGGCCGACCAGGTCCAGCGGTGAGTCGAGGTTCCGGTCGATGAAGGTGGTCAGCTGCAGCCGGTACAGCTCGGCGAGGTCCGCGAGGTACCGGCGCAGGGCCACCGCCTCGGCCGGCCCGCACAGCGCCGCCACCTCGTCGGCGAACCGCGCCGGGTCGGCGTGCACGTCGAGGTGCGTGCCGTCGGCGTACTGGGCCCGGTAGCTGGTCTCCAGGGGACGCAGGTCCAGCCGGTCCTCGAGCTTCTCGCCGACGGCGGCGAGGGTGTCGGCGACGACCTCCGGAGCGGTGAAGACCGACGGCCCGGTGTCCAGCACGTAGCCGTCCTGCTCGATGCGCCCGGCGCGGCCGCCGGGCCCGTGGGCCCGCTCGACCACGGTGACCTCGCGTCCGGCGCCGCGCAGCCGCAGCGCCGCGCCCAGACCGGCCAGGCCCGCGCCGACGACGACGACGCGATCGGTGCGACCCGGAACTGTCCTCATGCGGTGCGGGTGGTCGCCGCGACGGCGAGGGCGTCGAGCGCTGCCTTGGCGTCGTCGGCCATCGGGGCCTCGGCGATCGCGCTCCGCGCCTCCCTGGTGCGGGTGGTGATCCGCTCCTCGACCCGGTCGCGGGCGCCGGTGGAGACCAGCAGCTCGCGCAGCGCGTCGAAGTCCTCGGTGCGGGCGGTCTGGCTGCCCAGCAGGTCGGCCAGCAGACAGCGCCCGGCGTCGTCTGCGGCCTCCTCGGCGAGCGCGATGAGCAGGGTCTGCTTGCCCTCGCGCAGGTCGTCGTCGGCGGACTTGCCGGTGACCGACGGGTCCCCGAACACACCCAGGACGTCGTCGCGCAGCTGGAACGCCTCGCCCAGCGGCAGGCCGATGGCGGTGCACGCCTCCACGACCGCGGGCCCGCCGCCGGCGATGGCGACGCCCAGCTGCAGGGGGCGCTGGACGGTGTAGCCGGCGCTCTTGTACCGCGCGACGGTGAGCGCGCCGTCGGGGCCGGGAAGCCCGCCGGCCGCCCGCAGCAGGTCCAGGTACTGGCCGGCGGTGACCTCGGTGCGCATCGTGTCCCACACGGCGCGGGCCCGACCCAGCGCGGCCTCGGAGATGCCCGAGCAGCGCAGCAGCTCGTCGGACCAGACCAGGGCCAGGTCGCCGACGAGGATGGCGGCGCCGACGCCGAACAGCTCCCGGTCGCCGTCGAGGGCCTCGGCGGTGTGCTTGTCGGCGAAGCCGATGTGGGTGGTGGGTCGGCCGCGACGGGTGCCGGCGGCGTCCATGACGTCGTCGTGGACGAGGGCGCTGGCGTGCACGAACTCCAGCGCGGCGACGGCCCGCAGCACCGCGGCGTCCTCCTCGCCGCCGGCCTCGGGGCGGGCCCCGCGCCAGCCCCAGTAGGCGAAGGACGGGCGCAGCTTCTTGCCGCCCTCGGCGATCGCGCAGACCTCGTCGGCCACCGGCGCCAGCCGCGCGTCCATGCCGGCGAGGGTCGCGCGCTGCTGCTCGAGGAACCCGGTGAGGGCCTCGGCGACGGCGGCCCGCACCCGGTCGAGATCGG
Organism: Blastococcus sp. LR1; assembly: GCF_020166105.1. Classification (GTDB taxonomy): domain Bacteria; phylum Actinomycetota; class Actinomycetes; order Mycobacteriales; family Geodermatophilaceae; genus Blastococcus. The sequence goes on along the minus strand of NZ_JAIUJY010000001.1, from coordinate 294,869 downwards.
CGGCGGCCAGGGGAGCGACGGACTCGCGCTGCTGCGCCCCGGCGATCATCTGGTCAGTATCGCCCAACCCTGTGGGGGTCCACCTCGTGAGCGGGGCAACTGCCGTGCTCGGGTTCATCGCCGTCTCCTGTTCGATCCTCGGCCGGCCTGTTCCTCGGCCTTCTTCGGTCGACGGCCCGGCTTCGGATGCAGGAGATCTCCGGTGCTCCCGCGAGGCGGCCCGAGCGCGCCCGTACCCTCGGATGCCGTGACCCGGACCGTGCGCGAGCTGCTGGCGACCGAGCGCCCCACCTGGTCGTTCGAGTTCTTCCCGGCCAAGACGGCCGAGGGGGAGGCGCAGCTGTGGACCGCGCTGCGCGAGCTCGAGCGGCTGCGCCCCTCGTTCGTGTCGGTGACCTACGGAGCGGGCGGCTCGACCCGCGAGGGCACGCTCGCGGTGACCGAGCGGATCGCCACCGAGACGACGATGACGCCGCTGGCCCACCTCACGGCCGTCGACCACAGCATCGCCGAGCTGCGGCACATCGTCAGCCGGCTGGCGGCGGCCGGCGTCCGCAACGTCCTGGCGCTGCGCGGGGATCCGCCCGGCGCCGATCCGCAGGCGGACTGGATCGCGCACCCCGAAGGGCTGCAGTACGCCTCGGAACTGGTGGAGCTGATCCGGTCCATCGGCGACTTCTCGGTCGGGGTGGCGGCGTTCCCCGAGCTGCACCCGCGCTCGCCCGACCCGGACTCCGACGTCGAGCAGTTCGTGGCCAAGTGCCGGGCCGGCGCCGACTTCGCGATCACGCAGATGTTCTTCCGCGCCGAGGACTACCTGCGGCTGCGCGACCGGGTGGCCGCACAGGGCTGCGAGGTGCCGATCCTGGCCGGCGTCATGCCGGTGACCAACGTCCGGCAGATCAGTCGGATCGTGGAGCTGTCGGGTCAGGCGTTCCCCGACGACCTGATGGAGCGGTTCACCGCCCTCGACGGGGACCGGCCCGAGGACAAGGCGGCCGTCCGCGACCTCGGCGTCGAGGTGGCCACGGACCTGTGCGGGACCCTGCTGGACGAGGGCGTGCCCGGCATCCACTTCATCACCATGAACCGGTCGACGGCGACCCGTGAGGTGTTCACGAACCTCGTCGGCCGGCCCGGGGACGAGCCGGTCAGCCCTTGAGCGTGCCCTCCAGCACGTCGGCCGTGCGCCCCGCGGCGCGGCGCAGTCCCTCGCGCTCGGCCAGGTAGCCCCCGGCGACGCCGACGACCGGCAGGTTCGACACCGCCCGGGCGAACAGCCCACCCTTGGGCCGGACGTCGAGGGCGTCGTCGATCCGGGTCAGCATCCGGGCGGCCCGCCACAGCGTCTTCGCCGCACCGGAGACGCCGCTGCGGTCCTCCCGGCTGCCCAGGGCCTCGTCGACGTAGGCGCCCTTGGCCCTGATCAGCAGCGGCGTGACGCGGTCGGCCGGCAGGTCCCGGCCCAGCAGCACCTTCGCCAGCACCGACACCCGCTCCGCCGGGGCCTCGACGCCGTGCTCGCCGGCGACGCCGAGGACGACGAGCGACTGGACCGCCGTCCCCACGGTGTTCTGCAGCGGCAGCAGGTCGGCCAGCTTGCCGGCGAACCGCGGCGCCGCCGAGACGCCGGCCGCGACCCTGGACACCTCGTCGGCCCACCACCGCTCGCGCTCCTCGCGCGGGAGCGCCGGCGGGCGGCCGAGCCGGGTCGCCAGCGGGGTGAGCAGCCGGTCGACCCGGCGGAGGACGTCGACGACGACGGCGTCGGACAGCGGAGCAGCCATGCGCCGGTCCTGCCCGGGATCCCCGGATCCGACACACGGGCGCTCAGCCGTCGAGCGTCGAGCAGTCCTCGGCGGTGAGAGGGGCGAGATCCTGGGCGCCGAGTTGCCGCACCACGATGGCCTGCACGACCGGGTCGACGGGCAGCTGCATGTGGCCGACCTGGCGGTCGGCGCACACCGACTGGACGGTCACGTTCACCGCGCCGTCGAGCCGGGCCGTCTCGGGAGGGGTGACGATGGTGTCCTGCGTGGTCCAGACCGAGATCCAGTCGACGCCGTCGGGGGTCTCGTCCTCGGCGAGCGCCGTGAGCAGTTCGCTGCCCGGCACCATCTGCAGGCATGCCTCCGGGCAGCTCTCCGGAGCGAAGGTGGCCCCGAGCTGCGCCACGTCCGTGCCGTGGTGCGGAGCACCCAGGGTCACCACGCGGCGGGCGAGGTCGGCGTTGCCGTCGGTGATCCAGATCCGGGCCACCAGGCCGCCGGCGGAGTAGCCCACGACGTCGACGCTCTCCGCGCCGGTGCGGTCGAGGGCGTCGCGGGCGGCGTCGTCCAGGTTGGCCGCCACCTGGCGGAGGTCGCCGGTTCCGGGAGCCGGCCAGGGGACGACCGTGGCGTCCCGACCCTCCGTCCGCAGCCGGCCGGCCAGCAGGCCCATGCTCTCGACGCTCCCGCCGTAGCCGGGGACGAGCAGCACCGGACCCGGCTCCTCCGCGGCGACCTCCTCCCGCGGGGCCGGCGCGTCGCCCCAGGGGATCAGCAGGGCAGCGACCACCGCCGCGCCGACGAGCGCGATGATCAGGAGGACCAGGGGGAGGCGACGGGCGCGGCGGTCGCTGGACATGCTCCTACTCTCCCTGGTGGCACAGGGCGGGGCGAAGGAGGCGCGGTGCTGGACCGGGAGGAGTACCTCGCCGCGTGGTCGCGCTGGCACGGCGGAGCCGACACCAGCGCGCCGCTGGTGCGCGGCTGGCTGACGCTGGCGCACACCCTGGCCCGGCCCCTGGCGGCGCTCCCTCCGGCCGCGGCCACGGCCGCCGGGCTGGCAGTGGCTGTCGGCGCGGTCGTCCCGGCGGCGGCCGGCGGTGCCTGGCTGGTGCTCGCCGGCGTCCTGATCGGCGTCTCCGGGCTGCTCGACAGCCTGGACGGCGCCCTCGCCATCGGCACCGGGCGCGCGTCCCGCCGTGGGTACGTGCTCGACTCGGTCGTCGACCGGCTGACCGAGGCCGCCTACGCCGCGGCGCTGTGGGCCGCCGGTGCTCCGGGGTGGCTCGCGGTGACCTTCGGCGCGCTGTGCTGGCTGCCCGACTACCTGCGGGCCCGAGCCGGTCAGGCGGGGGTGCGGCGGACGGGTCCGATCTCGGTGTGGGAGCGCCCGACCCGAGTGGCGATGACCGGCCTCACGCTGGGTGGGGCCGGCGTCGTGTCCGGCCTCGACCTGGCCGACCTGGACCCGGTGCGCGTCGTGGTCACGGCCGGAGCCGCCGTCGGTGTGCTGCTGGGCGCGGTCGGCACGGCACAGCTGGGTCGCTGGCTGCACGGCGAGCTGGGCGGCCCGGACGACACCTCGCCGCCCGCCTGAGCCGCGACCTCGGGAGGTCACCGCCGGACGCCGCCTCCTAAGGTGTGCGGTGCCCGACCCCCTTCCAGGCCCTCGCAGCCGGCCGCGTGCCGCCGACGCCAGCCACCCTCACCAGGAGCTCCCCGTGCCCGTCGTCGTCACCGGTTCCATCGCCACCGACCATCTGATGACCTTCCCCGGCCTCTTCACCGAGCAGTTCGTGGAAGGGCAGATGGAGAACGTCTCGCTGTCTTTCCTGGTGGACGACCTGGTGCAGCACCGCGGGGGCGCCGGCGCGAACATGGCCTACGGGCTGGGGCTGCTCGGGCTCGCGCCGGTCCTGGTCGGCGCCGTGGGCAGCGACTTCGCCGACTACGAGGCGTGGCTCGGGCGGCACGGCGTGGACACCGGCAGCGTGCACTGGTCGGAGCTGAAGCACACCGCGCGCTTCGTGTGCACCACCGACCAGGCGAACAACCAGATCGCGTCGTTCTACTCGGGTGCGATGGCCGAGGCCTCGCAGATCGAGCTCGCGCCCGTGGCCGACCGCGTCGGCGGTCCCGACCTCGTCGTCGTCGGCCCGAACGACCCCACCGCGATGGTGCGGCACACCCAGGAGTGCCGGGACCGCGGCTACCCCTTCGCCGCCGACCCCAGCCAGCAGCTGGCCTGGGCCGACGGCGAGATGATCCGCGAGCTCGTGCACGGCGCGGAGGTGCTGTTCAGCAACGAGTACGAGGCGGCGCTGCTGCTGCAGAAGACCGGCTGGACCGCCGAGGAGGTGCTCGACCGGGTCGGCTGCTGGGTGACCACCCGTGCGGCCGACGGCGTGCTGGTGCGCCGCGCGGGCGAGGAGCCGCTGGAGGTCATCGCGGTGCCGGAGACCAAGCCGGTGGAGCCCACCGGTGGCGGTGACGCGCTGCGCGCGGGGTTCATCGCCGGGCGCGCGTGGGGCCTGTCCCTGGAGCGGGCCACCCAGCTCGGCTCCGCCGTCGCCACTTCGGCGGTCGAGGTCATCGGTACGCAGGAGTACGACCTGCCGCGGGAGAGCTTCCTCGGCCGCTTCGCCGAGGCCTTCGGCGCCGACGCCGCGGACGAGATCGCCGCCCACCTGCCATGACGCTGTCGTCCTCCGGACGACACCGCGGCCACCTGCCGTCCCGACTGCGCTGAGCCGCTGCGTCCTCGCTGCGCGGACCCCTCCGGGGCCCACTCGCGAGGACCAGTTCACTGCTCCCTGAGGCGCTCGCCGATCGAGGGGTCGGCGGACCAGGTGCGATAGGGGATGCGCGGGATCTCGCGCACCTCGCCGATCGTCGACCACTCGTTGCCGCCGAGACGGGCCAGCGGGCGCAGGTGCTCGATCCGCGGACGGCCGTCCCGCACCGCCTCGGTCCACGCGCTGACGTGCACCACCCGGCCGAGGACGACGGTGCTGTCGCCGAGCCGGAGCGTGGAGTGCAGCGTGCACTCCAGCGTCACCGGGGAGTCGGCGACGCGCATCGCGGCGACCTTCTCCGCGGGCTCCAGCCGCACCCCGGCCGCCTCCGCCTCGCTCTGGTCGGCGGGGAAGTCGGTGCCGGTGGCGTTGATCTGCTCGAACAGCGCCTCGGGCGTGAGGCTGACCGTGAACTCGCCGGTCGCCTCGACGTTGCGCAGGGAGTCCTTCCGGCCCACCGAGGTGAACTGGACGATCGGCGGGTCCACGCAGGCCACGGTGTAGAAGGAGTGCGGCGCCAGGTTGTGCACGCCCTCGGCGGAGCGGCTGCAGACCCAGGCGATCGGCCGGGGCACGACGACGGAGTTGAGCACCCGGTAGAACGCGCCGACCTCCATCTCGGTGGGATCGAACGAGGTGCGCGGCCGGGACGGATCGGGGGAGGTCACCGGCCCATCGTCGCCGAGGGCCCGCCGGTCGGCGCGACCGGCCGTCCGCGCCAGCTCAGGCTGCCCCGCCGTCGCCCGCGGACCGAGCGCAGCATCAGCACGTCGAGGGTGAGGATCGAGATCGGGTGCGCCAGGGCGTCCGGCCAGGCCCGGCTCCCGGACACGCGGGCGCTGAACAGCCGGCCGGCGACCCCGGCCAGGTAGCCGAGCAGCCCGGCGCGGGAGCCGCCGAGCGCGGCCACCGGCGGCAGCACGTAGACGGCGGTGAGCACCGCCGCCGCCGCGATCCCGGCCGCCGGGCGCCCACCGACCGAGGCCCACAGCGATTTGGCGTAGCCGTCGCGCACCTGCGGCCAGCCTTCGTACATCCGGCAGGCGGCCAGCCGGGAGCCGTCGACCGGGCCGCCGCTGCCACCGGCCCGCTTCACCGCGCGCAGCAGGGCGATGTCCTCCAGCACCTCGCCCCGCACGGCGCCGTGCCCACCGGCTCGGGCGTAGGCGTCCCGCCGGACGACCAGGAACTGGCCGTTGGCCGCGGCCAGCGAGGGCCGGGGGGAGCGCTCGGCCAGTCGCAGCGGCAGCGTCGTCGTCCAGAGCCAGGGGGCCAGCGGCTGCACCAGGCGCTCGGCCGCACCGGTCGCGAGCGGCCGCGGCCAGGGGGAGACGAGGTCCAGGCCGGTGCTGTCGAGCAGTGCGGCGGCGGCGGCGATCGCGTCGGGGAAGAGCCGGACATCGGCGTCCACGAAGACCAGCACCTCGCCGTCGCGGGGGTCGGTCGCCGCGACACCGGCGGCGCAGGCGTGCGGCTTGCCCAGCCATCCCGACGGCAGCGGGGGAGCCGTCACCAGCCGCACCCGGTGGTCGTGCACCGCCCGGACGACGTCGGCGGTGCCGTCGGTGGACCCGTCGTCGACCACCACCACCCGGAACCTGTCGAGCCCGCGCTGGTCGAGCAGCGCGACCAGGCAGTCGCCCACGTGGTGCGCCTCGTCGCGCACGGGGAGGACCACGGTGACCGGCCGGGCCGTTCGCGGCGGATCGGCCGGCGGCTTCCGCAGCAGCACGCTGTTCACGGCGGCGTGCGCCGCGCCCATCGCGGCGACGGCTGCCAGCCCGCGGACGAGGCGGCTCATCGGCGGCGCCGGACAGCAAGGGTCAGGAGCACCGGCACCGCGAGCGCCGCACCCCAGGCGGCGGATCCGGGGAGGCCCAGCCAGCCGGCGTGCGCCAGCGCGCCGCCGAGGGTCATCCAGGCCAGGGCGAGCAGTGGCGCCGCCGGGCCGATCCGGGGCGGTTCGGCGGTGCGCGCGACCAGCAGGTCCAGCAGCGTCATCAGCACCGCGCCGGCGAGCAGCCAGCCGGCCAGGTTGGTGAGCGGCACTGTGTCGATGCCGGGCAGCCCGGGGGAGGGGTGCGCCCAGGTCCAGTAGCCGGCCTGCACCATCTGCGGGTCGAGGACGACGTCCCACGCGGCGAAGATCCCGGCCGCCCAGGCGATCCGCGCCGGCCGCCGGTCGGCGAGATGTCCGGCGAGCAGCCAGCTGGGCCAGGCCATCATCAGCCAGGCCAGCGGCACCAGGAACGGAACGCCGAGCAGCGTCGGGCCCAGGGTGTCGCTGTAGGTGTAGCTGCCGTAGGGGTAGCCGGTGGCCAGGCCGATGCTCTCGAACACGATCGCGGTCAGGGCCACGAGCCCCAGGACCCCGACGCCGGTGCGCGCTCCGCGGCTGAGCCAGGCGTGCACCACCGAGAGCGTCGCGCCGAGCAGCACGATCGCCCAGCTGACCGCGTTGCGGGTGTCGCCTCCGGAGAGCGGATAGGCGATCGCTGTGCCGACGAGCGCGAGTGCCACGACGAGCGGCGCGACCTGGCGTGCGGTCCAGGTGCGGGGCAGTGGGAACGCGGCGATCGAGGGGATCACGAGCGCGCCCGGGCGAGCCGTTCGGCGGCGCGGCGCAGCGACCTGCCGGCCGCCGCCCGGGCGCGGGGGAGCGGGCCGCGGTCGGCGAGCAGCACACGGGCCGCCGTCCGCCCGGAGTTGCCCGAGACCCCGCCGCCGGGGTGGGTCGAGGCGCCGGCCAGGTACAGCCCTGGCAGCCCCGGCACGGTGTAGCCCGAGAGCGCAGGCGTGGGCCGGAGCATGAACATGCTGGCCAGCCCCATCTCCACGTGCATGACGTTGCCACGGAGCAGGGACAGTTCCCGCTCGAGCGCCAGCGGCGTCTGGACGTACATCTCCTGGACCGACGCCGCGAAGCCGGGCGCGTAGCGGTCGACGGCGTCGACCAGCCGACGGGCCTCGACGTCGGCGATGGCGTCCCAGTCGCCGCCGTCGGCCAGCGCGTAGGGGTACCACTGCCCCCAGATGGTGACGACGTGCTTCCCGGGCGGGGCCAGCGTCGGGTCGCTGGCGGAGAACGACATCGCCAGCGGAACCGGCTCGCGGGGAACCCGGCCCGCGCCCCAGTCGCCGTGGGCGGAGGCGAGCTGCCCGCGGTCGGTGCAGAGCAGCTGCAGTCCGTGCAGCGCCAGCTCCGGGTCGACGCCGGGATAGGCCGGCAGGGCGTCGGTCAGCGCGCGGACGACCAGGCCGAAGCCGTTGCCCAGCGGCGGGGCGGCGTCGGCCAGGGCCGGCGGTGCGTCCTCCGCGGCCAGCCGCCTGGTGACGTCGATGTGGCAGGCGGCGACGACGGCGTCCGCCCGCACCGTGCGGCCGGACCGGGTGCGCACGCCGGTCACCCGGCCGTCCTCGACCAGCAGCCGCTCGGCGCCGTCGCCGAGGGTGACCCGTCCGCCGTCGGACTCCAGCCGCGTGCGCAGCGCGCGGGTCAGGCCGCCCGATCCGCCGACCGGATGGCCGGGCGGCACGTCGTGCAGCAGTGCAACCCAGCCGACCATCGCCGCGGTGCCCGGCTCGGACATGGGCGGGCCGGACTGCGCGCCGAACCAGGCCAGCGCCGCCTTGAGCCGCTCGCTGGTGAACCACGTGTCGAGCAGCGCGTCACCGGAGCCCAGGAAGTCGACCGCCAGCTCGCCGCCGGGGGTGCGCGGACGGCCCTCGGCGGGTGCGCCGAGCGGCCAGAACGAGCCGATCAGACCCCGGGCGTTCGGCGCCCGCCCGAAGGAGGCGACGACGGCGCGGCTGCGCGGCCCCCACACCTCGACGAACCGGCGGTAGGCGGCGGCGTCCTCCGGACCGCAGGCCGCCTCGATGGAGGCGCAGGTGGCGTCCAGGTCGACGGAGAAGACCAGCGGGCGGCCGTCGGGTCCGGCGTCGCCCGGGTCCGGTGCGGGGGCGAAGCCCCACGGGTCGCAGTCGATGTAGGTCAGCCCGTGCGTGGCCAGGTCGAGGTCCTCGACGATGCCGCTGTGCCGGACGATCACGTGCGCGCTCGAGCCGCGGTCCACCTGGACGCCGGGCCAGCGCTCGACCGTGGACACCGCACCGCCGAGCACGCTGTCGGACTCGATCACCTCGACGGTCAGGCCCTCGCGGGCGAGGTAGCAGGCCGCCACCATCCCGTTGTGGCCGGAGCCGATGACGACGACGTCGGCCTGGTTCTGCGGGGTGCTCACGCCCGGGAGTTCTCCGGGGAACCGTCGCGCGGATGCATCGGCAGCTTGATGCCGAGGATCGCGAAGGGGCGGCTGTCGCCGGGGAAGTGGTAGTTCCGGGCCAGGTCGACGAAGCCGTCGGCCTGGTACAGCCGGAAGGCCTTCGTGTCGGCGTCGGGGGTGGAGAGCAGGGCGACCGGATGCGGGACGTCGACGAGCGCGTGCAGCAGCCGGCGGCCCAGGCCCTGGCTCTGGGAGCCCGGATCGACGTGCAGCTCGCACACCTCGAAGGCGCCGGGGAGCCACTTCTTCGCCGTCCGCCGGTCGAGCGCGGCGCGCACCTGGTCGTGCCACCACTGCCCGGGGGCGATCAGGTAGCCGTAGCCGAAGCCGACCAGCTGCTCGCCGGCAGGGCCATCACCTTCCCGGGCCTGGGCGAAGGCGCCCACGGCGCGGAAGCCGGGACGCTCGGTGTGCTGGATCGCGTAGCCGTACCGGCCGGCGACGACGCCGGAGTCGTAGCCCATCGCCGCCCCGTAGATGGCCAGCACCGCGTGCATGTTCTCCCGCATCCACTGCGGAGGGAGCTCGAGGATGCGGGTGTCGGGACGGGTGCCGGTCACGGGGCGCCCACCTCGGCCCCGACCTCGACGGCGGTGCCCGCGGTCAGCCGCAGCAGCTCGTCGTAGGTGGTGGGGAAGACGGCCGCGGGATGGCCGGCGGCGGCCCAGACCCGGTCGTGGCGGGCGAGCTCGACGTCGACCAGCGTGCCGAGGGGCTCGGGGTGGCCCAGCGGTGCCACGCCGCCGACCGGCTGACCCGTGTGCCGGCGGACCTCCTCGGCCGGGGCGGGGGTCAGCGAGCGCACGCCGAGGAGGGTCGCGACCTGGGTGGTGTCGACCCGGTGGGCGCCGCTGGTGAGGATCAGGACGGGCGAGCCGTCGGCGAGGAAGACCAGGCTGTTGACGATCGCGCCGACGGGCACGTCCAGCTCGGCCGCGGCGGCCGCGGCGGTGCGGACCTCGGTCGGGAGGACGCGCACCTCACCTCCGGCGCCGGCCTCGGCGAGGGCGCGGGCGACGGCGGCCACCCGGGGGTGCGGTGGTCGGCTCATGCGGTGATCCTGCCACCGCCCCGACGGCGGCGCGCCCGGCCGTGTCACGGCTTGACGGCGACAGGGCGCTCCGGTCTACTGGACGTGTTCGAACATGCGTTCGAACAGTGTTCGGCCCGTTCCGTCCGGCTCTTCCCCGCCGGTGGGACGCCGGGTCGGCGTACGCGCGGGGTGAGGCGTGGGGAGGCTGTCATGAGCCGGGTGCTCGGTGAGGTCGTCGGTCGGACCGGCGAAGAGGTGCAGGTCGAGCGGGGACCGCTCGGGCCGGTGCAGTTCTGGCGCGGGCAGTCGCGCTACGTCGTGGGCGAGATGCTCGACTCCTGGGTGGAGACGGCGCCGTGGTGGCTGCGCGGGAACGAGGCTGCCGGCGGGGCGTCGGCCGAGCTGGTGGCACCCCGCGAGGTCTGGCGGGTCGAGGCGGTCCGGGCCGGGCGGTCGCGGATGAGCTTCGCCGGGGTCTACGACCTGTCGTGGGACGCGTCGGGCAACCGTTGGTGGCTCGTCCGGGTGCACGACTGATGGGCGCCGCACGGGCCGTGCCGGCCGACCAGCTGCCGCTTCCCCCCGCGCTGCCCGCCGCCGCCACGGCGCTGCTCGGCCAGGCGCACCGTGGCCTGACCGCGGCCGCCGCGGCTCCCGATCCGCGGGAGCGGTACGCCACCGCGCACCTGGCCGCGCTCCGCGCCGCCGCGGCGGTGCTGGCCGCCCGCACCCGACCCGAGGGCGGCCGTCGCCGCCCGCGCAGCGCATGGGTCCTGCTCGGGCAGGTCGCTCCGGAGCTGGGGGAGTGGGCCACCTTCTTCGCCGCGGGCGCCACCAAGCGCGCCGCCGCCGAGGCCGGGCTGTCCTCCGCGGTCACCGAGCGGGAGGCCGACGACTTGGTCCGCGACGTGCAGGGCTTCCTGGCGGTGGTGGAGTCCATGTTCGGCTCCCTGGCCGAGCCACCCCGCTATGCGCGGCCCTACGTGGTCTCTTCCCGGCGGTGAGCGACCCCTTCGTCCACCTGCACGTCGCCTCCGGCTACTCCATGCGATACGGGGCCAACCACCCCGCAGACCTGGTCGCCCGTGCCGCCGAGCACGGCATGTCGGCACTGGCCCTCACCGACCGGGACGGGCTCTACGGCGCGGTCAAGTTCGCGCTGGCCTGCCGATCGGCCGGGATCCGGCCGGTCTTCGGGGTCGACCTCGCGGTGGCACCCACCCTCGAGACCACGCTCCCGCCGTCGCTGGCGCGGGTCCTGGACGGCTCGGTGGACGGCGCCCGGTCCCCGCGGGCACGGTCCGCGGGGACGACGACGGGCCGCCGGTCGCCCGCCCGGGGTGGCGCGAGCGTCGACCCGCGGCTGCCCCGGGTCACCTTCCTGGCCCGCGACGGCGCCGGCTGGCGGTCGCTGTGCCGGCTCACCAGCGCGACCCACCTGCGCGGCACCCGCGGCGAGCCGGTCAGCTCGCTGGCCATCGCCGCCGAGCACGCCGAGGGACTGACCCCGCTGCTGGGCCCGGGCTCGCCGGTGGGGCGGGCGCTGCTGGCCGGGCGGGCCGACGTCGCCGCGGCCGTGCTCGATGCGTGGCGGGCGGTCTTCGGTCCGACGCTGGCGCTGGAGGTGGTGCACCACCGCGGCCGGGGCGACCGGCAGCGCGCGCAGGCGATGCTCCGGTTCGCCGCCGAGCACCAGGTGCCCGTCGTCCTGAGCAACGCCGTCCGCCACGTCGACGCCCTCGACGCGCCGACGGCCGACGTCCTCGACGCCGCCCGCCGACTGGTTCCGCTGGGGCAGCGCAACGTCGACCGCACGACGGCCGAGGGATACCTGAAGTCGGGCAAGGAGATGGCCGGGGTCGCCGAGGACCTGATGGGTCCGGACCGGGACGCCGCGCTGCGGCTGCTCGAGCGCACCGCCCGGCTGGCCGAGCAGTGCGCCGTCGACGTCACCGCCGACCTGGGGATCGGCAGCGTCCGCTATCCGGAGCTCGATGTCGTCACCACGCCGTCCGAGCGGGGGATGAGCTCCGCGCAGGTGCTGCGGGCCCGCTGCGAGGCGGGCATGGGCCGGCGCGGCATGGCGCCCACGGCCCGGGTGCGGCAGCGGCTGGACGAGGAGCTCGGGGTCATCGAGCAGCTCGGCTATCCGTCGTACTTCCTCACCGTCGCCGACGTCGTAGACCTCATCAAGAGCTTGAGGGTTCGCGCTGCGGCGCGCGGCTCCGGCGCCGGCAGCCTGGTCACCTACCTGCTCGGCATCTCCGACGTCGACCCGCTGCGCTACGGGCTGCTGATGGAGCGGTTCCTGTCGCCGCTGCGCCACCAGCTGCCCGACATCGACATCGACGTCGAGTCCGCGCGCCGCATGGAGGTCTACGACGCGGTCATCGACCGCTTCGGGGCCGACCGGGTCAGCTGCATCTCGATGATGGACACCTACCGGGTGCGGCACGCCATCCGCGACGTCGGCGCCGCGCTGGGGCTGCCACCGGCGGAGATCGACGCCGTCGCCAAGGCGTTCCCGCACATCCGGGCCAACCAGGTGCACGCCGCGCTCAAGGACCTGCCGGAGCTGCGGGCCAGCCGGTACGGGTCCAAGCGGTCCGGTGGCACCGGCGACCTGGACCTGATGTTCGACCTGGTGTCGCGGCTGGACGGGCTGCCCCGGCACATCGCCCTGCACCCGTGCGGAGTGCTGCTGTCGGACGCCACGCTGCTCGACCGGACTCCGGTGGAGAGCAGCTACCTCGGCTACCCGATGAGCCAGTTCGACAAGGACGACGTCGAGGAGCTGGGGCTGCTCAAGCTCGACCTGCTGGGCATCCGGATGCAGTCGGCGATCGCGCACGCCCTCGACGAGGTTGCCCGGGTCGACGGCGAGACGGTCGACATCGACGCGGTGCCGCGGGACGACCCGACGACGTTCGAGCTGATCCGCTCCACCCGCACGCTCGGCATGTTCCAGATCGAGTCGCCGGGGCAGCGGGAGCTGGTCGGCAAGTTCGGGCCGCAGACGTTCGAGGACATCATCGTCGACATCTCGCTGTTCCGGCCCGGGCCGGTGAAGAGCGACATGGTCACCCCGTTCCTCATGGCGCGGAACGGCTGGCAGGAGGCCCGGTACCCGCACCCCGACCTGGAGTTCGCGCTCGCCGAGACCGCCGGGGTGGTGGTCTTCCACGAGCAGGTGCTGCAGGTGGTGTCCCGGATGACCGGCTGCACGCTGGCCGAGGCCGACGAGGTGCGCCGGGCGCTGGGGGAGAAGGATGCCCATCCCGAGGTGCGGACCTGGTTCCTGCCCCGTGCCCTGGACGCCGGTTATCCGGTGGAGGTCGCCGAGCAGGTCTGGCAGGTGCTGGTCGCCTTCGGGTCGTTCGGTTTCTGCAAGGCGCACGCGGCGGCGTTCGCGCTGCCCACCTACCAGTCGGCGTGGTTGAAGACCCACCACCCGGCGGCGTTCCTGGCCGGCGTGCTCACCCACGACCCCGGCATGTACCCGAAGCGGTTGATCCTCGACGACGCCCGCAACTTCGGCATCCGGGTGCTCGGGCTCGACGTGAACGCCTCCACCGGCTCCTACCAGGTCGAACGCCTGAACCCCGATCCTGAGGTGGAGGGTGAGGGTTGGGGTCGTCCGGAGTGGATGCCGGCGGCGATGCGCGATCCCTCGGGGTACGGGATCCGGCTCTCGCTGGCCGACGTGAAGGGCATCTCCGACGACGAGGTGGCCCGGGTCGTCAACGGCCAGCCCTATCGGTCACTGACGGATTTCTGGTCGCGGGCGTCGGTGTCCCGGCCGGTGGTGGAGCGGCTGGTGCTGGCCGGGGGGTTCGACTCGCTCTACGGGTTCGGCATGCGCGACCGGGAGGCCGGCCGGCCGACGCGGCGGCGGCACCAGGTGACCCGGCGCGACCTGCTGCTGCAGATCAGCGAGCTGGACCGGTGGAGCCGCAGTGGCGCGCGGGCGACGTCGGACGGGCAGCTGAGTCTGGACCTGATGGGGATGGGGCTGCCCGAGGAGGAGGCCGCTCCGGAGTTCCCGGGCATGGAACCCCCGGGCATGGAGCTCCCGGGCATGGAGCTCCCCGGCATGGAGCTCGCCGGCCTGGAGAGCGCCGCCGTCGGGCCGTCGTGGGCGGAGGGCAGCGGGCTGCCGGAGTTCACCGATGCCGAGCTGGTGCGCGCCGAGCTGGAGGTGCTCGGTCTGGACGCCAGCCGGCACGTCATCGACTTCTACAAGCCGTTCCTCTCGGCGCTGGGCGCGGTGCCGGCCGGGGAGCTGCTCGGCTGCCGCAGTGGCTCGGAGGTGCTGGTGGCCGGGGTGAAGGTGGCGACCCAGACGCCGCCGATCCGCTCCGGACGGCGGGTGGTGTTCGTGACCCTCGACGACGGCAGCGGCTGCACGGACTCGACGTTCTTCGAGGACGCACAGGGTCCGTACGCGGCGACGGTCTTCCACTCGTGGCTGCTGGTCATCCGCGGGGTGCTGCGCCGCACCGGGCCGCGCGGGATGTCACTGCGGGCGACGGGTGCCTGGGAGCTGCCGGCGCTGCACGAGGCGTGGGAGGCCGGTGGGCTGGAGTCCGTGGCCGAGCAGATGGCCGCCCCGGGGGAGATCACCGAGGAGTCGATCGCCGGGGCTGCTGCGTCGAGGAACTCCCGGCCGGTCATGGTGCGGCCGGTGCTCGTGCACCCGACCGGCTTCCGGATGTCTCCCTACGCCGACATCAAGCCGGCCGGCGACGACGCGGCGACGGCTGCTCGGCGGGCGGCGTCCGCACCGCCGCGGAAGCTGTGGCACTCCAGCCCGGGCAGCTCCGGGCACTGACGCCGTCGGAGTCAGTGCCCGGCAGCGGTCCCGGCCCTCGCACGGTCGCGCAGCAGGCCCACGGTGACCGCCTGGGCGGCGGCGACCAGCACCCCGCCGCCCACGGCCGCCGCGTAGAAGGTCCATTCCGGTCGCCCCTGTTCGACCGCGAACGCCCCGGCGAGGACCAGCGCGGCGATGCCCAGATCGGAGGCGTACCGCCGCCCGGTGGGCAAGGGGCGGGACACGCGCCACCAGGAGGCGGGCAGCCGGGCCGACCGGGCGACCCAGTGCACCTGCACGACGGCCACCACCACCGCCAGGAAGATCAGCACCAGACCGACCGGAATCGCCATGCCCAGAACCTAGCGATTCCGGGCCGGGCCGGGGAGATGCGGAGGGCTTCCGTCATCGCCGCGTGCGAGGCCCGCGGATCCCATCCCCGAGCCGTGCGACCTCGCCGTCGACCTGTCGCCGGAATCCGTGCGAGAAAGCCCAGGTCGAAGCCCGAGAACTGTCGTACCCCGTCCGTAGGTTCAGGGTGTGTTCGAGGGCTGGGGTGTGGGGCTGGCGGTGGCGGAGATGCTGCCCGCGCACCCCGGCTCGTCCGGACGACCCACCCGGTTGTCCGAGGCCCTCCCCGTACGGGGACGCAGTCCCGAGGGGAAGGCGTACGAGCTCCGTCGTGTCCAGCAGCTGAAGTCCGCGATCGCCGCCTACGAGGCCGACCTGATCGCCGGGCTCGCCGCCGACCGTCCGGCCACTGCCGACCTGCGCAGCGGCACGCCGGGAGCCGCAGCCGAGGGCTGGTGCACCCCGGACGCCGCCGACCTGGCACGGCTGGGCGGGGTCAGCGAGTTCTTCCCCGACGAGCTCGCGCAGGTGCTGCACTGCTCGCGGGCGCAGGCCACCACGACGGCCACGCACGCGCTCACCCTGGTGCATCTCCTGCCGGCGACCTGGGCGACGTTGGCCGACGGCCGCATCGACTGGCCGCGGGCCCGCGGCCTCGCGCAGCAGCTCGGCCCGTCAGCGGAGGAAGTCGCGCCCGGAGTCCTCGCGGCGGTGGAGGCCGTGGTGCTGTCGCGAGCCATGGAGCTCTCGGTGACGGGGCTCCGGGCCCTCGCGGAACGGGAACTCGCCCGGCTCGATCCGCTCGCGGCCGCACATCGGCGCCGCCGCGCGGCGAAGGCTGCCGACGTCCGGCTCCGCCCGGCGCCCGACGGCATGGCGGAGCTCTCGGTGTTCCTGCCCGCCCCGGCCGCCGCGGCCGTCTACGAGACAGCGGACCGGTACGCACGCCTGGAGAAGGAGGCCGGCTCCCCGGAACCCATCGGCGTGCTGCGGGCGCGGGTCCTCGTCGCTCTCGTGCTCCGCCCGTGGGACACCAGCCGTCCGCCGGTCACCGCACACCTGACCGTGCTGGCACCGCTCCCGGTCCTGGCGAACAGCGTCGGCGTCGGCGCGGTCGACGGCCGACCGATCACGGCGAGGGACCTCCGCGAACTGTTGGAACAGCTCGACGCGCTCTGTCCTGGCGGCCTGCAGGCGCCGACCGGCGGCAGCATGCTCCTGGCGCTCACCGATCCGGGCACGGGAAGGCTGCGCGCGACAGTCACACGGCGCGAGCTGGAGACCCTGGTCCGCCGTGGCTGCCCGACCCATCCCGGACCCGACAGCGACTGCGCGTGCGCGGTCCTCGGCGAACCCGAAGCGCCCGACCGTTACAGCCCGACGCGCGCGCAACGCCGCTTCCTCCGGGCTCGAGACCACCGGTGCCGGATGCCCGGCTGCTCGTCGCGAGCCGGCTGGGTCGACCTCGACCACGTCGTGCCGCACAGCGACGGCGGCGAGACGTCCTGCGACAACCTCTGCTGTCTGTGCCGCCGGCACCACCGGCTCAAGACCCATGTGCCCGGCTGGACCTTCGTGATGGACGACGACGGCGTCCTCACGGTCACCACCCCGAGTGGCGTCACCCGGGTGACCCGGCCGCCGGGCTCCGACTGGAACCTGGATCCCACCCCTGAGCCACGCGACCTCGTCGTCGACCCGCCGCCGTTCTGAACCGACCACGGCTGCTCGCCCTCATGCCTGCCCGCTCGGCCCGACCAGCCCACAGGATGGAGACGTGACCTCGATGCGTGATCTGCGCGTGTGCTTCGTCGGTGACTCGTTCGTCGCCGGGGTCGGTGACCCCGAGCACCGGGGCTGGGTCGGCCGGTTGTGCGCCCGCAGCGCTGACGCCGGCCGGCCGCTGACCGCCTACAACCTCGGGGTCCGCCGGGAGACGAGCGCCGACGTGCTCGCCCGCTGGCACGCGGAGTGCTCGCCCCGGCTGGCACTGGGGGAGGACCGCCGGGTCGTGATCTCCCTCGGCGTCAACGACACGACCGTCGACGACACCAGCGTCGAGTTCGGCGGCGTGCGGGTCGCGCCGGACTCCTCGGTCGCCGCCCTCTCCGCGCTGCTGGACGGCGTCGCCGGGGAGGGATGGTCGGCCCTGGTCGTCGGCCCGCCGCCGATCGCCGACGCTGACCAGAACCGCCGCATCGGCGCGCTCGACCTCCGCTTCGCCGAGCTGTGCGCCGCCCGGGACGCCCCCTACGTCTCCGTGTTCGGCTCCCTCGCGGAGTGCCCCGTCTGGTGCCGGGAGGTGGCGACGGGCGACGGCGCGCATCCGGGAGCGGCCGGGTACCAGCGCCTCGCCGACGTGGTGTGGCCGGCCTGGTCGGCGTGGACGGAGACGCACCGATGAGTTCGGAGGAGGAGGACGGTCTCCACTCCTGACAGCACCGGCGACCTGGCCGGCACCCGAGGGAGGACCAGTCATGCCCAAGCAGATCCCCTGCATCTGGATGGACGGCACCGCCGAGCAGGCCGCCGAGCTCTACACGTCCGTCTTCCCGAACTCCTCGATCGGCGACGTCACCCGCTACGGCCCCGGCCAGCCGATGCCCGAGGGCACCGCGATGACCGTCAGCTTCACCCTCGACGGCCAGGAGTACGTCGCGCTCAACGGCGGTCCGCAGTTCCCGCACAGCGAGGCGATCTCCTTCCAGATCATGTGCGCCGACCAGGAGGAGACCGACCACTACTGGAACCGGCTCACCGACGGCGGCGAGGAGAGCATGTGCGGCTGGCTCAAGGACCGCTTCGGTGTCTCCTGGCAGGTCATCCCGAGCGAGCTGCCCAGCCTGCTCGGTGACCCCGACCCCGGCCGGGCCCAGCGCGCTGCCCAGGCGATGTTCCAGATGCGCCGCATCGACGTCGCCGCCATCCGGCAGGCGGCCGACAGCGTCCCCGCCTGAGGGCGCCGGCCAGCACCCCGTCATCACGGCCACCCCGCCACTAGGCTCCGGTGGGTGCCGACAGTTCCTCCCTCGCCGACCGCGGCCCAGCTGCCCGTCCGCACCGCCGCCGTGTGGGCCGCGCTCGACCCGCTCGTGGGCGCGGGCAGCCCGCTGCGTGTGCTCGACGTCGGCGGTGGGAGCGGCATGTTCGCCGTCCCCCTCGCCCGGCTGGGGCACACCGTCACCGTCGTCGACCCCAGCGCCGACGCCCTCGCCACGCTGCGCCGCCGTGCCCAGAACGACGGCGTGGGGGAGCAGGTCGTCGGCGTCCAGGGCGACGGCGACCTGCTGCACGAGGTGCTCGCCGACGACGGCGGCTACGACCTCGCCCTCTGCCACTCCGTCCTCGAGGTGGTCGACGACCCGGCGGTGACGCTGCGCGAGATCGCCGGCGCCCTGCGGCCGGGCGGAACCGTGAGCCTCGCCGTCGCCAACCGGGCGGGGGCCGTCCTCGCCCGGGCCATCGCCGGCCAGCCGGTGGATGCGCTCGCCGTCCTCCGCGACCAGGAGACGGTCCCCGGCCGGACCGGTCGCCGCCGGTTCACCCACGGCGACCTCCTGGTCCTCGTCGACGGTGCCGGCCTGACCGCGGGCGAGTGGCGCGGGGTGTCGGTCGTCGCGGACCTGCTCGAGGCGGCGTCGGGAGCCGACGTGGCAGCGGTCCGCAACCTGGAGCTGGCGCTCGCCGGGACCTCGCCCTACCGCGAGGTGGCCGCCGGGCTGCACCTGCTGGCCACCCGGCCGTGACTTCCCCGGCCGGCGCGCTCCCCGCCGACCTGCAGGTGCCGGCCTACGGCGCGGCCAGCCTGGCCGACGTCCTCCCGAGTGCGACCGCGGCCCTCGGCACGCCGCTGAACCGCGGCGACGTGCCCGCCGATCCGCTCGGCCTCACCGAGGCGCTGCAGGGCGCCCGTCGCGTGGCCGTCCTGCTCGTCGACGGCCTCGGCGCCGACCTGATCCGCGCGCACGCCGAGCTCGCGCCCACCCTGTCCGCGCTGACCAGCCCGGCCGGTGACCTCGCCGCGCCCTGCCCCAGCACCACGCCGGTCAGCCTCACGACCCTCACCACCGGACTTCCGCCGGGCAGCCACGGCGTGCTCGGCTTCGTCACCGAGGTGCCGGGGGAGGGGCGCACCCTCAACCACACCCAGTGGGCCGACGACCCCGACCCCGCCGACTGGATGGCGCAGCCGACGGTCTTCGAGCGGGCCGCCGCCGACGGGATCGCCGTCACCGCCGTCGGCCCGTGGGCCTACGCGGGTTCGGGGCTCACCGAGGCCGCCTACCGCGGCGGGAACTACACCGGAAGCGTCGGCCCCGGCGACCTCACCGCCCTGATGCGCACCGCCCTGGACGCCGGCCCCCGCGCCCTGGTCTACGGCTACCTCGCCGAGCTGGACCTCACCGGGCACGTCCGCGGCGTCGACTCCCCGAGCTGGCGGGCCCAGCTCCAGCAGGTCGACGCCCTCGTCGCGCAGCTCGTGGATGAACTCCCGGACGACGCCGCCCTGCTGGTCACCGCCGACCACGGGATGCTCGACGTCCCGGCGCACACCCGGTTCGACCTCGACGAGGAACCCGACCTCGCCGACGGCGTGCGGCTGCTCGCCGGCGAACCCCGGGCCCGCTACGTGCACGCCGAGCCGGGCGCCGAGGACGACGTCCTCGAGCGCTGGCGCGGCGTCCTCGGCGACCGCGCCTGGGTCGTCGGCCGCGACGAGGCGATCGCCTCCGGCGTCTTCGGCCCCGTCGACGCCGCGCTCGCCGCCCGGATCGGCGACGTCGTCGCGCTCGCCCGGGGCAGCTGGGCGCTGGTGACGCCCCGGCTCGAGCCCGGACCCAGCAGGCTGGCGGCGTACCACGGCTCGCTCACCGCCACCGAGCTCGCGATCCCGCTGCTCCTGGCCCACGGCCGCGCCCTGGGTTGATCAGTTCGCGAACGTCACCTGCCACGTTCGCGAGTGGGCGGGGTGGACGGCGCGGCAGGTGAGCAGGGCTGTCGTCTCCGAGGGGGAGCTCTCCACGTCGGTGACGACGTCGCCGTCCGGCCCGGCCAGGGTCACCGTCCACCGCTCGACGTGCGCGCCCGGCGGCGTCCGCTGGACGACCGAGACCACCGGCAGGTCCTCGATGCCGAGCAGCCCCAGTTCGGCGCGGGCGAAGTGCTGCGCCGCCTGGCCCGGGACGGGCACCCCGGCCCGGCCACGCAGCCACGGCAGCGCGACCTGCCCGCGACCGTGGGCGGCCACCAGATCGGCGCCGTCGCCAGGCACCTGCCCGTAGTAGAAGCCGTGCGGAAGGACGACGACGTTCGCGGCGAAGCGGTCCCCGCCCAGGTGGCTGCACTCCCAGACGGCCGCCGTCGACCGGGCCATCGCCCGGGCCAGCGGCCGGCCACGCAGCGCACAGCAGGCGTCGTGGCCGCCGTGGGTGCAGACCAGGTAGACCGGCTCCGTCGCGGCCTCGCCGACCGATCCGTCCCACGGCGCGGTGAGCAGCTCGGCGTCCGACGACCGCACCGACCACCAGAGCCCCTCGCGGCCGGCCCGGCTGTCGGCGTAGGCCCAGCGCCGGCCCGAGTCGGCGAGCCGGTCGCCCGGCCTGCGGACCAGCAGCAGGCGGACCCCCTCGGCCCGTGACCGCCGGGCGAGCTGCGGCGCCACGGCGCTGTCGAACCGGGACTCCGGAAGGGCGTCGTGCCCCCACGGCCCCGGCTGCTCGATCAGCAGCCAGCGCGTGGCGGGGGAGGCGGTGGCCACCGGGGAGTCGCCGCGGAGCAGCGCCTGCGCCGAGCAGCGCGCGTCGTCGATCCGGCCTGCCGGCCGGCCCGGGACGTCGGTGCGGCAGAAGTCGTCAGGCGTTCCGGCGCTCACGGCGCGGACGGCGGGCTCGACAGCTCGATGTCGGGGACCGTGGCGATCGACTCGGTCACCAGCCGACGGGCCAGCGCGATCCGGTCGGCCGCGTCGAGGCCGGGGAGGTCGGCGACCTTGAGCTCGCCGACGGCCAGCAGCTCGGCCAGCGCGGGCCGCTCCGACGCCGGAAACGTATGGGTGCGCCGCCCGCCGATGAGCAGCACCTGGCCGTCGGCGCCGTCGCGGAGGGCGCACCGCAGCCGGGTCCGCAGCCGCAGCACGGTGTCCGCCGTCAGCGCGGAGGCCGCGGTGGCCTGCGCCAGCGGCGCCACGGGCTCGGGGCGCACCTGCGCCCAGGTGCGGGCGCGCAGCCGCTCGGCGACCTCGGCGGGGTCGACCCGGCCCAGCCACTCCTGCAGGGAGGAGACGACGGCGGCGACGTCCTCGGCGAGGACGTCGGGATCGCCCAGGTCCACGCCCAGGGGGAACGAGCCGCGCAGCGAGCGGTCCTCGGCGGCCAGCGTCCGCACCAGGTCCAGCGCCGACTCCGCGGCCGCCCAGCGGGTCACGGAGTGGATGCCGACGGTCAGGTGGGCGCTGATCTCGCCGAGCGCCCGGGCGGAGTGCAGGTAGCCGCGGGGCAGGTAGAGGGCGTCGCCGGGGCGCAGCACCGCGTCGATGACCGGCTCGCGCTCGGCGGCGGCGGCGACCTCGTCGGCCCGGTCGTTCCAGACCTGGGTCCGCAGCGGGTCGGGGAGGACCGGCTCGTGGATCGTCCAGTGCTTCTCGCCGGCGACCTGCAGCACGAAGACGTCGTGGACGTCGTAGTGCGGGCTGAAGCCGCGGGAGGACGGCGGGGTGACGTACGCGTTCACCTGCGTCGGGTGGCCCAGGTCGGCGGCGAGGGAGTCGGCGAACTCGATCAGCGGCGGCCACAGCCGGTGCAGGCCCTGCAGGACGACGGTGCTGCCCTCGGCGAACAGCCGCAGCACGGAGTCCGAGCTCACCTGGTCGGCGATCTCCGCCCCGGCGCCGCCGGAGGTCGTGAAGCGCTTGGCGTCGACGACGGCGCCGTCCTTCGCGATGCGCAGGAACGGTGTGCGCAGGCCGCGGCGGGAGAGCAGCTCGTCGACCGCCGGGAGGTCGAGCAGATCGGTGAAGGAGTTGCCGGTCTCCTCGGCGCGGGTCAGCAGGGGCCGCTGCGCCCAGTACTTCTCGCCGAACTCGTCCGGCGCCATGTTGGTGCACCGCCGCAGGGCGGGGCGGAGCAGCTGCTCCGCCCCGCCCTGCGAGGTCGGGTTCTCGGTCAGGCCGAACCGTCCGCGCCGCCGTCGGCACCACCATCGGCACCGCCGTCCGAGCCACCGTCGGAGCCGCCGTCCGCACCGGAGTCGGCGCCACCGTCGGCGCCGCCGTCGGCACCCTTGTCCGCGCCCTTGTCGGCGCCCGAGTCCGCGCCGCCGTCGGCGCCACCGTCGTGCGAACCGACAGCGCCGCCGTCGGCACCGCTGTCCGCGCCGCCGTCGGCGCCGGCGTCGCCGGTCGTCTTCTCGTCGTCCAGAGCCATGGCTCCTCCGATCAGGTCGATCCGGGCCGCCGGACGGCGGCCCCTGCGGGCTGCTTACCTCCGTGATCACGAACTCACACCTGCGCCACGACCTGCGCGGCGAGGCGTGCGACACCGGCGGGAGCGGCCGCTATCCTGTCGAACAGTTGTTCGAAGGAGGAGTGGTGGAGCGAGTGGCGGGGTGCACGGTCCTGCACGTCGACATGGATGCCTTCTTCGCCAGCGTCGAGGTGCGGCGGCGCCCCGAGCTGGCCGGCACGCCGGTGATCGTCGGCGGGTCGGGCAACCGCGGCGTGGTCACCTCCGCCACCTACGAGGCCCGCCGGTACGGAGTGCACGCGGCGATGCCGGTCGGCCGGGCGCTGCGGCTG
The DNA here is from genome assembly GCF_020166105.1 of Blastococcus sp. LR1. GTDB lineage: Bacteria > Actinomycetota > Actinomycetes > Mycobacteriales > Geodermatophilaceae > Blastococcus. Next base: position 272,030 of record NZ_JAIUJY010000001.1, on the reverse strand, counting down.
TGCCCGACGGCGACGGTCCTGCCGGGGGACATGGCGCTCTACACCGAGGTGTCCCGCTCGGTCATGGCGCTGTTCCGCTCGATCACGCCGCTGGTGGAGCCGCTGAGCCTGGACGAGGCGTTCCTCGACGTCGCCGGGAGCGGTCGCCGGCTGGGCGACGCCGTGGAGATCGGCGAGCACATCCGGGCCCGGGTCTTCGACGAGCAGGGCATCACCTGCTCGGTCGGGGTGGCCGGCACCAAGTTCGTGGCGAAGCTGGCCTCCACCTCGGCCAAGCCCGACGGCATGCGCGTCGTCCGCCCGGCGGAGGTCATGGGTTTCCTGCACCCGCTGCCGGTGGGCGCCCTGTGGGGAGTGGGGCCCAAGACCGAGGAGACGCTGCTGCGGCTGGGGCTGCGCACCGTGGGCGACCTGGCGCACGTCCCGGCGCGCACGCTGCAGCGGGCGCTCGGCGCCGCGGCCGGCGGTCACCTGCACGAGCTGGCGTGGGGCCGCGACCCCCGGCGGGTCGTCCCCGACGAGCCGGAGCGGTCCACCGGCGCGGAGGAGACCTTCTCCACCGACGTCGACGATCCCGCGGTGATCCACCGCGAACTGCTGCACCTGTCCGAGCGCACGGCCGGCCGGCTGCGTTCGATGGGCTGCCTGACCCGCACGGTGACCATCAAGGTGCGGTTCGCCGACTTCGCGACGATCACCCGCAGCCGCACGCTCGGCACCCCCACCGACGTGGGGAAGGACCTCTACGACACCTCTCGGGCGCTGTACGACGCCCTAGGGCTCGACCGGGCCCGGATCCGGCTCGTCGGCGTGCGGGCAGAGCGTCTCGTCGACGCCGACGAGACGCCCCAGCAACTGGAGCTCGGCGCCCGCGAACACGGTCGTCGGGAGGCCGAGCTCGCCGCCGATCGCGCCGCCCGCCGGTTCGGGGCCGGCGCCGTCCGTCCCGCCACCCTGTTGCACCGTTCGGGGCGTCCCGGCGGGACGCCTCGCTGACCTGCGAAAACGTCCGGCGACGCCTGCTCGGACGGGTGAGCGGGAAGCTCGTACGGCGGGTCGCCACGCCGTCGCCTTTCGCAGCCTGCAATCGGCTCGTATCCTCGGTGACACCGTCGGGGGGAGCCCTCGACGGAACTGGCATTTGGAGGTCGACGTGCCGCTCTCCGAGCACGAGCAGCGTCTGCTGGAGCAGATCGAGCGCGCCCTCGTCGATGACGATCCCAAGTTCGCTTCCTCGGTCCGCACCGGCGATCGCCGGCTGAAGGCCCGCCGCAAGCTGCAACTCGGTGCCCTGCTGGTCCTGGTCGGCCTCGCCGTCCTGGTGGCCGGCCCCGTGACCGGCTCGGTGATCCTCGGCGTCGCGGGCTTCCTCGTCGCCTTCGGCGGGGTCGCCCTCGGCGTGCTGAACTACCGCTCCGCCACCGGCGCCGTCGAGGCCGCCGGGCCCACCGGTCCGCGCGGCTCCTCCGCCGCCGGCCGCGGTGGCCGGACGCGTCAGCCGATGAAGAACCGCCTCGAGGAGCGATTCCGCCGCCGCTACGACCAGTAGCCCGTACGCCTCAGGCCCCGGCCGCCGTCCTCACCGGACGGCGGCCGGTGTCGTTCCGGGGCGTCGGGGGAGTGCGGCCCGCAGTTCGCCCAGCACCGACGCCGGCCACAGCCGCGCCCCCACCCGCCGGTGCCACGGGGCCGCGGCGTCCAGCCCGGCGCGCGCCGTCCGCAGCGCCGCCGGCAGGCGGGCGTCGAGGCTCCCGGCGCCCGGCCGGCCGTAGGTGGCGGCTTCCTCGGCGCGGGCCAGGTCGGCGAAGGCCTCGGCGAGACCGGGTGCCGGGCGCGCCGCGGTGGTGAGCTCCGCGGCCACCTGCCGCGGAGTCCACGCGGGGTCCAGCCGGATGCCGAGGTCGGTGGCGCTCGCGCGCAGCTCGTCCCACAGCCCGGCCGGTGAGCCACCGGCCAGGCGGCGCCGGCGTCGCAGCACCCGCAGGCCGCCCGGAAGGGCCAGCAGCGCTCCGACGGCGGCTCCCGCGCCCACCGCGACCAGCACCGGGCGCAGCGAGGTCGACGAGCCCTGCGGGGTCTGCGCCTGGGGTGCCGGCGCGGGCGCCCGGTCCTCGCGCGGCACCTCCACCGGCGGCGCCTCGGTCGGCGCGGACGGAGCAGGAGCCGCCTCGACCTCCTCGCGCTCGTCGGTGACCCGCGGCGACCACGGCAGGGGCACCCGCCGGTCGAGGGCGATCGGCGTCGGATCGAACGCCACCCAGCCGTAGCCCTGGAAGAAGACCTCGACCCAGGCGTGCGCGTCGTCGCTGGTCACCAGCCTGCTGCGGTCGTCCTGCACCGATCCGGGCGTGTAGCCCAGCGCCACCCGCGAGGGCAGGCCCGCCTGCCGCACCAGCACCGCCATGGCGCCGGCGTACTGCTCGCAGTAGCCGCGCTTGAGCCGGAGGAAGTCGACGAGGTCGTCGCCGGAGGTCCCGGGCGACGTGGACAGGCTGTAGGTGAAGCCGTTGCGCCGGTCGGTGAGGTACTCCTGGATGCGGAGGACCCGCTCGTAGGGTGTGGCCGCGTCTGCCGTGAGCTCGGCGGTCAGCGCGCCGACCGAGGGGTCCAGTTCCGGCAGGACACCGAAGCGCTCCTGCAGCGGGGAGCCCGGCGGCAGCGTCACCGCGCGGCCGAGCAGGTCGGCCGACGGGCGCGGCTCGACGGCCCGCACCCGGTACTCCAGGCCGGCGCTGGAGGTGTCCCGGCCGAACACCGTGCCGGTGGGCCCGTCGAAGCGCCAGGCCCCGCCGTCCTCGCCGACGTCCACCGCCAGGGGCGACGTCGGCACCGGCAGGAACCGATCGTCGTGCTCCAGCACCCGGATCGAGGCGTTCACCGGCCGGCCGGGCTGCCGGCTCGGCAGTGGGGCGAGGAGGTCGTCGTCGGCCACCGAGACCTCACCGTCGAGGTTGCTCAGCGTCCAGCCCTGCTCGGGGTCGTACACGTCCAGGGCCACGGCCCGCAGGTAGCCCAGGTCCTCGACGGATGCGTCGACGCGCAGCAGGTCGATCGGCTCGGGACGGCTCAGCTCCCCGCGCAGCTCCGCCACCGGGTCCAGCGACGTCCCGGTCGCGCCGCCGGCGCCACCGCCCAGGCCGGTGCCGAACGAGCCCTCCGTCACCGTGGGCACGAGCGGGCCCAGGACGACGCCGGCGACCAGCGCCACGGCGGCGATCCGCATCGCGGCCCCGCTGCCCCCGGCTCGCCCGTGCGACCCGGCGAGCGCCCGCTGCTGGTCGGCCCAGAGCAGGACGGCGAACCCGGCCGCCGGAGCCAGCAGCGCCGGTAGCCCGATCGCCCCGGTGACGGTTCCGACCGGAACGCAGAACAGGACCAGCAGGGCGAGCCCGGCGACGGCCGGCCGGCGCGCGGTCACCGCGACGAGGTCCACCGCCACGGCGACCAGGCCCACGAACAGGGTGGTGAGCGCCAGCAGCCCGTTCAGCGGCAGCGCCGGCGTGGCCTGCTCCCGGACCTCGGCCACGCCGTCGGCCAGGACGCCCCCCAGCCCCCTCAGGCTCTCCGGGGTCGGCACCAACCCGGCGACGGCGCCGTCCGGGGCGAACAGCGCGGTGAGCCCGCAGGCCACCAGCACGAGCTGCCCGACCGGGACGAGGAGCGCCCAGGACCCGGAGGGTTCCCGGCCGCCGGCTGCCCGGTCCCCGGCCATCCGGATCAGCAGTCCACCGGCCAGCACCGCGCCGACGACGACGAACGCAGGGGGGAACCAGTCGGAGGAGGTGAAGACCGGGGTGAGCGCGATCGTGCCGAGCAGGGTGGCGACGGCGGCCGCGCAGGCGCTGCGGAGGTCGGCGCGGATCATGCGGACATCCGCGCGGGCGCTGCGGCCAGCGCCCAGGCGTCGGCCACTCCCTGGCCGGCGCCGGCGACGACCACCCGCCAGCCGGCCGCGGTCAGCAGCGTCGCGGCCTCCTCGCGCTGGAGCCCCAGCACGTCGCGCGCCGGACGGCGTCCGCGGCCTGCCGGAGCCGCCCAGCCGGTCACGTCGAGCAGCACGGCGACGTCGGAGCCCCGCCCCGGGCGCAGCTGGGCCAGCGGTGCCACGTCATCGGGCCCCACCGCGCCTAGGAGGCAGATCAGCGGGCCGTCCCCGGCGGCGCGGCAGGCGGTCTCGATCGCGCTCCGGAGATCCGGGACGCGGGAGGGCCCCACAGTGGCCAGCCGGTCGAGCAGCTCGTCGGCGCGCAGCCCCGTCCGGCCCGGAGAGGCGGCGAGCTCGCCGGCGTCGGTGACGACCCGGACGGCCGAGCCGCGCCGGGCCAGGGCGCTGCCGATGCTGGCGGCGGCCTCGACGAGCCACTCGAGGCTGTCGCCGGGCGGGCAGTCGTCACCGGGCGGGCCGGGCAGGGGTGCGGCGTCCCGTCGCGCCGGGGCGAGCAGGTGCGCCCGGGAGCGGGTGTCGAGCAGCAGCGTGCCCTGCGGGTGCCAGGGACGTTCCTCCATGCGGACCATGAGCTCGCCGGTGCGCGCGGTCGCCCGCCAGTGCACCTTGCGCAGGTCGTCGCCGCGCCGGTACTCGCGCACGCTGACGTCGTCGTCGCCGGAGGTGGCGATCGAGCGGTGCGCGCCGCTCCCACCGCGCCCCTGCTCGACGCCGGGGCCGGCGTCCTCCAGCGGTCGGACCCGGGGGACGACGACGAGCGGCACGGTCCCGGTGCCCGACGCGGTGCGCTCGACGAGGCCGAACGGGTCGACGACGCGCAGCCGCAGCGGACCGAGCTCGTAGCGGCCGCGGACCCGGCCGGCGACGGCGTACCGCAGGAGCGCGGTCCCGCCCGAGGGAAGGCCGGACACCGTGTAGCGGGGCGAGGGCCCGAGGGCCGCGGGGAGCTGCTCGGTCAGCAGCCACAGCCCGCCACGACGGTCATCGGTGCTGCCGAGCTCGACGACCACCTCGGCCAGGGCTCCGCGCGGCACGCGGGCCGGGGAGATGCTCCGCCGGGTGCTGATCCGGAACCGGTTCCGGATCACGCCCAGCGCGGCGAGCAGCGGCAGGGCCAGCACGAAGACGGCGAGCTGCACGAGGGACACCTCGCCGAGCACCACCCCCGCCATTGCCAGGGCGAGGCCGCCGCCGATCAGGCACCGGCCGCGCAGGGTGAGGACGGGCAGCGCCCGTCCGCGTGCTCCCCGCATCCTCAGCGACCGCGGGGGACGGGGACCGAGGCGAGCAGCTGTGCCACCACCTGTTCCGCGCTGCGCCGGCCCACGGTGGCATCGCTGCCGAGCAGCAGCCGGTGGGCGAGCACCGGCACGGCGAGGGCCTGCACGTCGTCGGGGAGCACGTGGTCGCGCCCGTCCAGCGCAGCCGACGCACGGGCGGCCCGGAGCAGCTGCAGCCCGGCGCGGGGTGAGGCGCCCAGGCGGAGGTCGGGGGAGCGGCGGGTGGCCTCCACCAGGGCGACCACGTAGCGGCGCACCGCCTCGGACACGTGCAGCCGGCCGACCGCCGCGACCAGCGAGCGCACGAGAGCCGCGTCGGCCACCGGCCGCAGCCCGGCGAGCGGATCGGCGGTCGCGCGGTCGTCGAGCATGGCCAGCTCGGCGGCGGGATCCGGATAGCCCATGGAGACGCGCGCGGTGAAGCGGTCCCGCTGCGCCTCGGGGAGCGGATAGGTCCCCTCCATCTCCAGCGGGTTCTGGGTGGCCATGACCATGAACGGCCGGGCGAGCTCGTAGCTGACGCCGTCGACGGTGACCTGGCGCTCCTCCATGCACTCCAGGAGGGCGGACTGGGTCTTGGGGGAGGCGCGGTTGATCTCGTCGGCCACGACGATGTTGGCGAAGACGGCACCGGGCTTGAACTCGAACTCCCGGGTCTCCTGGTCGTAGACGGCCACGCCGGTGACGTCGCTCGGCAGCAGGTCCGGGGTGAACTGGATCCGCCGGACGCTCGCGTCGAGCGAGGCGGCCAGGGCCTTCGCCAGCGTGGTCTTCCCGACCCCTGGCACGTCCTCGATGAGCAGATGGCCCTCGGCGAGGAGGACCACCAGGGCCAGCCGAACCACCGGGTCCTTGCCCTGGACGACGCGTCCGACGCTCGCCGCGATCCGTGCACCTTCCGCCGCGACGTCGACCGACGGATCGACCGCCTCGTCCGCGGACCGTGTCGTCTCCGTCACCGCCCCACCGTACGTCGACGAGCCGTGGTGACGGGCTGTCGCGACCGCGCTGCCCACAGCTGCGGTCCGGGCCAGGGGCGCAGGTGGAGGTGGGGGGTCACGACACGGGCATGAGTGGTGTCAGGTGGGGGCCAGTGGGTTACTGTGGCGGCCGGTGGAGAGGCAGGGACCGTCCAGGGTGCCTGCGGGGCCACGGGAGGAACAGATGCGGGAGGTGATCCGGTGTTCGTCGGCAGCTATCCGTTGCGACTCGACGAGAAGGGCCGGCTCGCCCTCCCCGTCCGCTTCCGCGACCAGGTGGCCGACGGCATGGTGATCAAGAAGGGCCAGGAGCGCTGCGTCTACGGCCTCACCATGGCCCGGGTCGCCGAGCAGAGCGCCGCGATGGCCGCCATGGCCCCCTCCGACACCGCCCGGGCGCGCATGGCCGCCCGCATGAGCTTCGGGTCGATGGTCGAGATCGAGCCCGACAAGACCGGCCGCATCACCCTTCCGGCCAGCCTGCGCGAGTACGCCGGGCTGGACCGCGACGTGGTCGTGGTCGGCGTCGACACCCGCTTCGAGATCTGGGACGCCGCCAACTGGGAGGCCTACGTGGCCGAGCTGGAGGCCGCGTACGCCGACATGGAGAGCGAGGGGATGCCGACGCTGTCGTGATCCCCGGGAGCCCCCACCCGCCCCCACCGGCCTCCGTGCCGCCCCGTTCGAGCCGCCTTCCCTGCGGCTCGACCGGATCCGGGCCCCAGCCGCCTTCCCCGCGGCTCGGTCCCACAGCGGAGGACGACACGGACGACGAACGGGCCCCCGCCGGCAGGGAACGACCCCACCGGCCCCGCGGAACGCCACCTGACGCTCTTCCCCGACGCCAGGCGGACCCCCGCGGGGCCGGATTCCTTCCCGGACCGGTTCCTGCGCCCCACTCCGCCCCACGGTCCCCACCCCGCCCCACCGCCCCCAGAGACCGACCACCTGACCCACCCCGCCCCACCGCCCCCAGAGACCGACCACCTGACCCACCCCGCCCCACCCGCACCGGTGCGTCCCACCGGGACCCGCCCGCGCGCGGCACCATCGCGGGCACCGCCCGGATCCTTCGAGAGGCAGCAGACGAGATGACCAGCACCGGCCCCGCCGCGGCCTCGGGCCAGCGGCCACCGGTGCACGTCTCGGTCCTCCTGGACCGCGTGCTGGAGCTGCTCGGCCCCGCCTGCGCCGCTGACGGCGCCGTCCTCGTCGACGCGACCCTCGGCCTGGCTGGCCACACCATCGCCCTGCTCGACGCCCACCCCGGCCTGCGGGTGATCGGCCTGGACCGCGACCCCGACGCCCGCGCCGAGGCAGCCCGCCGCATCGAGGCCGCCGGCCACACCGAGCGCGCCACGCTGGTCCCCGCCGTCTTCGACGAGCTGCCCGAGGTGCTCGACCGCCTCGGCATCCGCGAGGTGCAGGGCGTCCTGTTCGACCTCGGCGTCTCCTCGCTCCAGCTGGACCGGCCCGACCGCGGCTTCAGCTACTCCACCGACGCGCCGCTGGACATGCGGATGGACCCCACCGTCGGCCGCACCGCCGCCGAGATCGTCAACAGCTACCCGCCCAAGGACCTGGCCCGCGTGCTGCGCGTCTACGGCGAGGAGCGGTTCGCCTCCCGGATCGCCTCGGCCATCGAGCGGGAGCGGGTCCGCGAGCCCTTCACCGGCACCGCCCGCCTCGCCGAGCTGGTCCGCGACTCCATCCCCGCAGCCACCCGCCGCACCGGCGGTCACCCCGCGAAGCGCACGTTCCAGGCGCTGCGCATCGAGGTCAACGACGAGCTCGGCGCGCTGGAGCGCGCCCTTCCCGCCGCGATCGACGCCCTCGCCGTGGGTGGCCGGATCGCCGTCATCACCTTCCACTCCTTGGAGGACCGGATCGTGAAGCAGACCCTCGCCGCCGAGGCGGCCGACCGGACGCCGCCGGGCCTGCCCGTGCCGCTGCCCGAGTACGGCCCCGTCCTGAAGCTGCTGACCCGCGGAGGAGAGGCGCCGGGCGAGGACGAGGTCTCCGCCAACTCGCGCGCCGCCTCGGCCCGGGTCCGCGCCGCCGAGCGCATCCGGCGGGCGGCATGAGCCGCGCCGCCGCCGTCCGCGTCACCGTGCCGCGCGAGCCGGTGACCCGCGGCACCACGGTCCGCACCTCCACGACCGCCTCGCCCCGCACGTCCACCGCCCGCACGTCCACCGCCCGCACGTCCACCGCTCGCACCGCTTCGGCGCGGGTCACGGGCGCCCGCACGACCCGTCCCACCACCCGGCCGGAGCTCCGCCTGGTGCCGACCGTCGGCGCCCGGCCGCGTCGCCGGGCGCGTGGCGCGCTGCTGTCCCGCAAGGCGACGGTCGTGCTCCTCATGCTGGCGATGCTCAGCCTGACCACGGTCGGACTGCTCGTCCTGAACACCGCCATCGCCGTCGACTCGCTGCAGGCCAGCAAGCTCCGGGCGGCCAACGCCGAGCGCGCCCAGGAGGTGCAGCGTCTCGAGCGCGAGGTCGTCTCCGGCGCGACCCCCACCGAGATCGCCCGCGAGGCCGCTGACGCCGGTCTCGTGCCCGCGGGCGTGCCCGGCTACCTGGTGATCGGCCCCGAGGCGACGGCGATGCGGGGCACCCCCGAGCCGGCTCCGGCTCCCGGACCGGCTCCCGCACCGGCCCCCGCTCCGGCCGAGGGGCCGGCGGCAGGCACCCCCGGCGGGAACTGAGCCGTGCCGAACGACGTCCGCGGACCCGCCGGGGGCTCCCGACCCGTGCGTCCGGCCGGCACCGGCCGGGCCGACACCGGGCCTTTCGTCTCCCGTCGCGCCCCGGGCACCAGGCGCACGCGCGGCGCCGGTCTCTCGGTCGACCAGCGGGGCCGGCGCAACAAGTGGGGGCTGACCTTCCTCGTCACCCTGCTGGTCTTCGTCGTGGTCCGCCTCGTGGTGGTCCAGGGCGTCGACGGCGCCGCCTACGCCGCTGAGGCCGAGCAGGACCGGCTGCGCAACTACACGGTGGCCGCCCTCCGCGGCCAGGTCCTCGACCGGGACGGCAACCCGCTGGCCTACACCGTGGACGCCTCCCGCGTGGTCGCCGACCCGTCCATAGTCAAGGACCCGCGGCGTGCCGCGCTGGCGCTGACCACGCTGCTCGACGTCCCCGTTCCCGAGCTGACCGAGCGGCTCTCCCGCGACGGCCGCTACGTCGTGCTCGCCGCCCGGGTGCCCCCGGAGACCGCCGACGCGGTCGAGGAGCTGGGGCTCGCCGGGATCATCCTCGAGGACGACCCGGAGCGGCTCTACCCGGCCGGCGCGGTGGGTGGTCAGATCGTCGGCTTCGTCGGCCGCGAGGGCGAGGGGCTGGCCGGCGTGGAGAGGACCTTCGAGGACCAGCTGTCGGGCACGGACGGCCGGCGCATCGTGGAGGTCGGCAGCGGCGGGCACCCGATCCCCTCGGGCATCGACGAGGTGACCGAGGCGACCGACGGGCACGACGTCACCCTGACCATCGACCAGGACCTGCAGTTCGTCACCGACCAGCGGCTGGGGGAGGCCTGCGCGGACGGTCACACCTCCCAGGCCTCCGCCGTCGTGCTCGACGTGAAGACCGCAGAGGTCGTGGCGATGGGGTCCTGCCCGGGCTACGACCCCGGCAAGTACTCCGAGACCGACCCCGACCTGCTCGGCAACCCGGTGGTCTCCGACGTCTTCGAGCCCGGCTCGGTCATGAAGGCCGTCACCCTGGCCGCCGCCGTCGAGGAGGGCAAGGCCACGCCGGACCGGGTCCTCTCGGTCAACGGGCACATCGACGCGGGCGACCGGGTCGTCACCGACGCCCACGACCACGCCCCGGTCGACTGGACCGTCACCGGCATCCTCGCCAAGTCCAGCAACGTCGGCACGATCATGCTGGCCCGCGAGATCGGCGACGCCAAGCTCGAGGAGTACCTGCGCGCCTTCGGCGTCGGAAGGACGACGGGCATCGAGCTCCCCGGCGAGAGCCGCGGCATCCTCGAGGACTCGGCGGACTGGACCGAGAGCCGCGCCGCCAACGTCCCGATCGGGCAGGGCGTCTCGGTGACCACGCTGCAGATGGCCTCCATCTATCAGGCGCTGGCCAACGGCGGGGTCCGCGTCGAGCCGCGCATCGTCCGGTCGGTGACCACCCCCGGCGGCCGGGTCACGCCGACGCCGGAGCCGAAGAGCACGCGGGTGGTCAGCCGGTCCACCGCGGACGCGCTCGCCCACATGCTCGAGGCCGTCGTCGGTCCCGGCGGCACGGCCCCGCTGGCGCAGATCGAGGGCTTCCGCGTGGCGGGCAAGACCGGCACCGCCCAGCGGGCCAACCCGGAGACCGGCAGCTACGCCGGCGGCGGGTACATCACCACGTTCGTCGGCTTCGCTCCCGCCGACGATCCGCAGTACGTCGTCGCCGTCGACCTCGAGCGGCCGACCAGCTCGGCCGAGGGCGGTCAGGTCGCCGCCCCGGTCTTCGCCGATCTCATGCGGGCCGCGCTCACCGGCGACGGCGTCGTGCCGTCGGGCACCGCGCGTCCCGAGTTCGACCTCACCGGCTGACGACGCCCGCCCCCACCACCCGCAGGACGCGCGGGTGGTGCCCATGCGTGCCGGTCGGGCGCGCTCCCGCCGGTAGATTGGAGCCCTGTGACCCCGCTGCCCCTCACCGCACTGGCCGACCTCGTCGGCGGACCGGTCGGTCCGGCAGTCGATGCCCCCGGAATCACGGGTGTCACCCTCGCCTCGAACGAGGTGCGCCCCGGTGATCTGTACGCCGCGCTGCCCGGTGCCCGCACGCACGGCGTGCGCTACGCGGCCGACGCCGTCGAGCGCGGTGCGGTGGCCCTGCTGACCGATCCGTCCGGCCGGGACGAGGCGCTGGCGACCGGCCTCCCGGTGTGCGTGGTCGACGACCCGCGCGCGGTGCTGGGCGCGGTGGCCGACCGGGTCTACGGCGAGCCGAGCGCGCGGATGACGGTGCTGGGCATCACCGGGACCAACGGCAAGACCACGACGAGCTACCTGGTGGAGGCGGGCCTCGCCGCATCAGGCCGACTCACCGGCCTGATCGGCACGGTGCAGACCCAGACCCGGGCAGCCGACGGCACGGTGACGGCGCTGCCCAGCGTCCGGACCACGCCCGAGGCCCCCGCGCTGCACGCCCTGCTGGCCGGCATGGCCGACGCCGGGGTCTCGGCGGTCGTCATGGAGGTCTCCAGCCACGCCCTCGTGCAGGGGCGCGTCGGCGGGGTCCGCTTCGCCGCCGCCGGGTTCACCAACCTCGGCCGCGACCACCTGGACTTCCACACCGACATGGAGGACTACTTCCAGGCCAAGGCGCTGCTCTTCGACGGCCGCGCGGCCGTCGAGGTGGTCGACGTCGACGACGCCTACGGCCGCCGGCTGGCCGAGCGTCCCGGCCGCCGCCCCGTCACCGTGGCCAGCACCGAAGGCGCCGGAGCGGACTGGACCGCCTCCGACGTCGCGACGGCGCCCGGGGGTGGCTCCACCTTCGTGCTGCACGGCCCCGGCGGCCGCAGCTGGCCGGCCCGGGTCCGGCTGCCCGGCCGCTTCAACGTCGCCAACGCCGTCCTCGCCGTCGCCCTGCTCGACAGCGTCGGGATCGCCGTCGAGGACGCCCTCACCGGTGTGGCCGGCACCGTCGTCCCCGGCCGCATGGAGCCCGTCGAGGCGGGCCAGCCCTTCGTGGCGGTCGTCGACTACGCGCACACCCCCGACGCCGTCCGCACCGCGCTCGCCGCGCTCCGGCCGGACACGACCGGCCGCCTCATCACCGTCCTCGGCTGCGGCGGCGACCGGGACGCCGGCAAGCGCCCCGGGATGGGCGCCGCGGCTGCCGAGGGCAGCGACGTCCTGGTCGTCACCGACGACAACCCGCGGTCGGAGGAGCCGGCCGCGATCCGGGCCGCGATGCTGTCGGGGGTCGCCGAGGTGCCGGACGGGCGCCGGGCGGAGATCATCGAGGTCGCCGGGCGCCGGGAGGCGCTCGCCGCGGCCGTGCGACTGGCGCGGGCGGGGGACACCCTGCTCGTGGCGGGCAAGGGGCACGAGACCGGTCAGGAGGTCGCAGGGACGGTGCATCCGTTCGACGACCGCGACGTCCTCCGCGAGCTGCTCGGAGCCGGGGGGACGCCGGCATGATTCCCCTCACTCCGGCCGAGATCGCCGAGGCGACCGGCGGACGCCTCGAGGGCGACGCCGGCGCCGCCGTGACCGGAGCCGTCACCCTCGACTCCCGCGCCGTCGGAGTCGGTGACCTGTTCGTCGCCGTGCCGGGCGAGCGCGTGGACGGGCACGACTTCCTCGCCGCCGCGGCGGCCGCGGGTGCGGTGGCCGCGCTGGTCACCCGCCCGGTCCCGGACCTGCCGTGCGTGGTCGTCGACGACCCCGTGGTCGCGCTCGGCCGGCTGGCCTCGGCCGTGCACCAGCGGCTCACCGCCAGCGGTCTGCGCACCCTCGGCATCACCGGCTCCTCCGGCAAGACGTCGACCAAGGACCTGCTCGGCCAGGTGCTCGCGGCGGCCGGCCCGACCGTGAGCCCGCCCGGGTCCTACAACAACGACATCGGCCTGCCGCTGACCGTGCTCTCCGCCGACGAGGCCACCCGGTTCCTCGTGCTGGAGATGGGCGCGCGCGGGATCGGCCACATCGCCCGGCTCTGCGCGGTGGCCCGCCCGCAGGTGGGCGTCGTCCTCAACATCGGCTCGGCGCACCTGGGTGAGTTCGGCTCCGCCGACGTGATCGCGCAGGCCAAGGGTGAGCTGGTCGAGGCGCTGCCGGAGGACGGCACCGCCGTCCTCAACGCCGACGACCCCCGGGTGATCGGCATGGCCCCGCGCACCGCGGCCCGGGTGCTCGCCACCGGCCGCGCCGCCGAGGCCGACGTCCGGGCCACCGGGGTCACCCTCGACGACTCCGCCCGCGCCCGCTTCACGCTGGTCGCCGCGGGGGAGGAGCACCCCGTCGCGCTGCAGGTCGTGGGCGAGCACCAGGTGGCCAACGCGCTGTCCGCGGCCGGGGCCGCGCTCGCCGTCGGCATGGCGCCGGCGCAGGTGGCGGCCGCGCTGTCGGCCGCCGGCCCGCGCAGCCGCTGGCGGATGGAGCTCACCCGCCGGGACGACGGCGTGACGATCGTGAACGACGCGTACAACGCCAATCCCGAGTCGATGCGGGCCGCGCTCGCGGCCCTGGCGGGGCTGCCCGCCGAGCGCCGCATCGCGGTGCTCGGCGGAATGGCCGAACTGGGCCCGGACGCCGACGACGAGCACGAGCGGCTGGGCCGCGACGCCGTGGCCGCCGGCGTCGACGTCGTCGTCGCCGTGGGCCCCGATGCGCTGGGCATCGCCGGAGGTGCGACCGCCGCGGGGCGGCGCGAAGGAGAGGAGTCGGTGCACGTGCCGGACCGGGCCGCTGGCCTCGCGCTGCTGGAGGAGGTGCTGCGCCCCGGGGACGTCGTCCTCGTGAAGGCCAGCCGCTCCTACGGCCTGGAGCTGCTCGCGGCCGACCTGCTGGGCGGTGCCGGGCAGTGAGGAGCATCCTGGTCGCGGCCGCGGTCGGCCTGATCATCTCCATCCTGCTCACCCCGCTGGCCATCCGCGCCTTCCGCCGGCAGGGCCTGGGCCAGGAGATCCGCGACGACGGCCCCGAGAGCCACCTGTCGAAGAAGGGCACGCCCACGATGGGCGGCACCGTCATCGTCGGGGCCACCGTGCTGGGCTACCTCGTCGCGCACCTGGTCTTCGTCGGCCAGGCCGGCTGGGGCTTCACCGCCACCGGCCTGCTGCTGCTGTTCCTCATGGTCGGCATGGGCACCGTCGGGTTCCTCGACGACTACCTGAAGATCCGGCACCGGCGCAGCCTGGGGCTGAACAAGACCGCCAAGCTGGTCGGCCAGCTGGTCATCGGCGTCACGTTCGCGGTGCTGGCCATCAACTTCCCGCACAACGGGGTCACGCCGGCGTCGACGGTGGTGTCCTACGTCCGCGACATCGCGCCGCTGACCCTGGGCCCGATCGCCTTCGTGATCCTGGCGTACCTCTTCATCGCCGGGTTCTCCAACGCGGTGAACCTGACCGACGGCCTGGACGGGCTGGCCGCCGGCTCCTCGGCGATGGTGCTCGCGTCCTACGTCGTCATCTCGTTCTGGCAGTTCACCCACGACTGCGCGAACGAGCTGATCGAGGGCTGCTACACGGTGCGCGACCCGCTCGACATCACGCTCATCGCGGCGTCGGGCATGGGCGCCTGTCTGGGCTTCCTGTGGTGGAACACGAGTCCGGCCCGCATCTTCATGGGCGACACCGGCTCGCTGGCGTTGGGTGGCCTGATCGCCGGGCTGGCGATCGTCACGCGGACCGAACTGCTCCTGATCGTGACGGGTGGCCTCTTCGTGGCGGTCACGCTGTCGGTGATCATCCAGGTGGCGTTCTTCCGCGCCACCCGCCGGCGGGTCTTCCGCATGGCGCCGCTGCACCACCACTTCGAGCTGGCCGGCTGGACGGAGAGCACCGTCATCGTCCGGTTCTGGCTGGTCACCGGCATGGCCGTCGCCTTCGGGCTGGGGCTGTTCTACGCCGACTGGCTCAGCTTCGTGGGCCTGTGAGCGGGGCTCTCGCCGGCCGCACCGTCCTCGTCGCCGGTCTCGGCGTCTCGGGGGTGGCCAGCGCCCGCGTGCTGCTCGACCAGGGGGTCCGCGTCCTGCTCACCGACGCCGCCCAGGTGCCGGCCGTCGCGGAGCTCACCTCCGCCGGCGCGACCTGGCTCGGCGCGGTGGACTCCGCGCCGGCCGGCGTCGACCTGGTCGTCACCTCGCCGGGCTGGCGGCCGGACAACCCGCTGCTGGCCGACGCCGCCGCCCGGGGGATCGAGGTCGTGGGTGAGCCGGAGCTGGCCTGGCGGCTGCGCATCCCGGGGCCTGACGGCACGCCCGCGCCCTGGCTCGCGGTCACCGGCACCAACGGCAAGACGACGACGGTGACGATGCTCGAGGCGATCCTGCTCGCGGCGGGACGGCGCGCGGTCGCGGCCGGCAACGTCGGCCGCCCGCTGGTCGAGGTCGTCACCGCCCGGGACGAGGACGGCACCCCGACCTACGACGCGATCGCCGTCGAGCTCTCCAGCTTCCAGCTGCACTGGTCGGCGACCCTGGCGCCCGCTGCCGCCGCCGTCCTCAACGTCGCCGACGACCACACCGACTGGCACGGCTCCTTCGCCGCCTACCGCGACGCCAAGGCCCGCATCCTGGAGCGCTCGCCGGTCGCCGTCGCCGACGGCGGCGACGCCGTCGCCGCGCGGCTGGTGCAGGGCCACGCCCGCCCGGTCACCGTCACCCTCGGCGAGCCCGCGCCCGGGCAGCTGGGCGTTCGGGCCGGTGTGCTGGTGGACCGGGCGTTCGCCGACGACCCGGCGGGCGAGGTCCTGATGGAGCGCGCCGAGCTGCAGGTGCCCGGCCCGCACAACACCGTCAACGCCCTCGCCGCCGCCGCTCTGGCCCGCGCCGTCGGCGTGCCGGCCGACGCCGTGGCCCGCGGGCTCGCCGGCTTCCAGGGCGGCGAGCACCGCAACGTCCTGGTCGCCACCGTGGACGGCGTCGACTACGTGGACGACAGCAAGGCCACGAACCCGCACGCCGCGGGCGCCTCCCTGGCCGCCTATCCGCGGGTGGTCTGGATCGCCGGCGGCCTGCTCAAGGGCGCTGACGTCGACCCGCTGGTCGCGGCCGTGGGGCCCCGCCTCGCCGGGGTGGTCCTGCTGGGCCGGGACCGGGCCGAGATCGCCCGCTCCCTGGTGCGACACGCGCCGTCGGTGCCGGTCGTCGAGGTGGCCAGCGGCAACGATGACCGGATGCAGGCGGACCGGCCCGACCCCGCGGTCACGATGGCGCGCGTCGTCGCGGCAGCCGCGGAGCTGGCCCGCCCCGGTGACACCGTCCTGCTGGCGCCCGCCGCAGCCTCCATGGACGTCTTCCGCGACTACGGTCACCGCGGCAAGGCGTTCGCTGACGCGGTGCGCGCCCTCGCTGACGGGCCGACCGGGGGAGCGCGATGACCAGCACCGAGACCCGGCCACGGGCGGCGCGGACCGACCGCGACCGCACCGGCGGCCGGGGCACCCGGGTGACCCGGCCGACGCACCGCTGGACCGGGCCCGCCTGGCTCGACGGCCCCATGACCAGCGCCCACCTCGTGCTCGGCTCGGCCGGTCTGCTGCTGCTCATCGGCCTGGTCATGGTCTTCTCCGCCTCGGCGATCGAGGCCGCGCTGGACGACCAGCCGGCCTGGGCGCCCGGGGTGAAGCAGCTGGTCCTGGCCTGCGTCGGGGTCGGGGCGATGGTGGTCGGCATGCGGCTGCCGGTCGGCCTGATCCGCCGCCACGCACCGAAGGCCCTGGTCGTCGTCTTCGCCCTCCTGCTGCTGGTGCTGATCCCCGGTATCGGGATCCAGCGCAACGGCGCCCGCCAGTGGATCCCGCTCGGGTTCACCGACTTCCAGCCCTCGGAGATGGGCAAGCTCGTGTTCGCCCTGTGGGGCGCGCACATGCTGGCGCTGCGCGAGCGCTACATGACCACGCGGGCGCTGCTGGTCCCCGTCCTGCCCGTGTTCGGCGTCCTCTCGCTGCTGCTGATCGCCGAGCCCGACTTCGGCGGCGTGGTGAGCCTGGGCCTGGTGCTGGTCGGCCTGCTCTGGGCCGGCGGGCTGCCGATGCGCTGGTTCGGCGTCTTCGCCGCCGCCGCGGCCACCCTCACCGTGATCGCGGTGCTGATCGCCCCGTACCGGATGGAGCGCATCACCGCGTTCATGGATCCGTTCGCCGACCCCACCAACACCGGCTTCCAGGCCATCCGCGGCTTCTACGCGCTGGCCAACGGCGGGTTCTGGGGCGTGGGGCTGGGCAACAGCGCCATGAAGTGGAACATCCTCCCCGAGGCGGAGTCCGACTACATCTTCGCGATCATCGGCGAGGAGCTGGGCTTCCTCGGCTGCCTGGTGGTCGTCACCCTGTACGGCGTGCTCGCCTACGCAGGCTTCCGGATCGCCCGCCGCTCCGCCGATCGGTTCGTCCAGCTGGCCAGCGTCGCGATCACCGTGTGGCTGATCGGCCAGGCGACCATGAACATGGGCTACGTGGTGGGGATGCTTCCGGTGACCGGTGTGACGCTGCCGCTGATCTCTGCGGGTGGCACGTCGCTGATCCTCACCCTCTTCATCGTCGGCCTGCTGGCCAGGTTCGCCTGCTCCGAGCCCGCCGCCGTCGAGCACCTGCGCACCGCCGAGCGCAGCCGCCTGGCGCGCCTGCTCATGCCGGCGCCCGCGCACGCGGTCGACCCGGTGCCCCCGCGGCGCTTCCCCGACGAGACGGGAGCCGGGTCGCCGGTCGTCGCCGGCGCGCGCACGCTCGTGCACGCCCGGGGGACGTCGACCCGGCGGACGCCGCCCCGCACGGAGGCCCCGCGGACCGGTGGATCCCCCCGCGGGGCGGCAGGTCGCCCGCCCGCGCCCGCCCGTCGCGACCCGGCGCCGCGCCGACGCCCCGGCGGGAACCGGTGACCGGGGCGATGTCGGTCGTGCTGGCCGGCGGCGGGACCGCCGGGCACATCGAGCCGATGCTCTCGCTCGCCGACGCCCTGCGCCGGCGCGGCGGCCCCGACCTGCGGATCACCTGCCTGGGCACCGCGCGCGGCCTGGAGACCCGGCTGGTGCCCGCCCGCGGATACGACCTGCGGCTCATCCCGCCGGTGCCGCTGCCGCGCAAGCCCACCCTCGACCTGTTCCGCGTGCCGGGGCGGGTGCGCCGCTCGGTGGCCGACACCCGGGCGATCCTCGACGAGGTCGGGGCCGACGTCGTCGTGGGCTTCGGCGGCTACGTGGCGCTGCCGGCCTACCTGGCCGCGCGCCGCGCCAAGCGGGGGCGGGCGGGGATACCGATAGTGGTGCACGAGCAGAACGCGCTGCCCGGGTTGGCCAACCGCATCGGCGCCCGGCTCGCCGCCCGGGTGGCGCTGACCGTTCCCGGCACGCCGCTGCACCGGGGCGAGCACGTCGGCATGCCCCTGCGGCGCAGCATCTCCACGCTGGACCGCGCGGCGCTGCGCGCGGAGGCCCGGCAGACGTTCGGTCTGGACGCCGACCGGCCCACCCTGCTGGTCTTCGGCGGTTCGCAGGGCGCCCGGACGCTCAACCTCGCCGCGGTCGCCGCCGCCGACGCGCTCACCGACGCCGGAGTGCAGGTGCTGCACGCCCGTGGCCCCAAGAACACCGGCGTCCAGGTTCCGGAGCGCCCCTCGGGCCGCGCGCCCTACGTCGTCGTCGACTACCTGGAGCGGATGGACCTCGCCTACGCGGCTGCCGACCTGGCGCTCTGCCGCTCCGGCGCGGTGACGGTCGCCGAGCTGTCGGCGGTCGGGCTGCCCGCGGCCTTCGTGCCGCTCCCCATCGGCAACGGGGAGCAGCGCCGCAACGCGCTGCCGGTGATCGAGGCCGGTGGCGGGCTCCTCGTCGAGGACGCCGACCTCACGCCCGAGTGGATCACCGGAACGCTGCTGCCCCTGCTCTCCGACCCCGAGGCCCTGGCCGGCCTGGCCCGGCACGCCGCCGCGGCCGGCGTCCCCGACGCCGACGACCGGCTGGCCGACATCGTCTGCGAGGTGGCGACCCGATGAGCGCAGCTGACGTCGCGAACTGGACGGGGCCGGTGCCGTCCCTCCCCGAGCTGGGCGCGGTGCACTTCATCGGCATCGGCGGCGCAGGGATGAGCGGGATCGCCCGCATCCTGCTCGCCCGCGGCGTGCGGGTGTCGGGCAGCGACCGCCGGGACAGCCCCACGCTGCTGGCGCTGCGGGCGCTGGGCGCGCGGACCGAGCTGGGGCACGCCGCCGAGCACGTCGGCGATGCCGACACCGTCGTCGTCTCGACCGCGATCCGGGCCGACAACCCGGAGCTGGTGGCCGCCCGCGAGCGGGGCTTGAGGGTGCTGCCCCGGGCGGTGGCCCTGGCCGCGGTGATGGCCGGGCGGCGGAGCATCGCCGTCGCCGGGACCCACGGCAAGACCTCGACCACCTCGATGCTCACCGTGGCCGTCCAGGCGTGCGGGGTCGACCCGTCCTTCGCCATCGGCGGCACGCTGAACGAGTCGGGCAGCAACGCGCACGCCGGTGAGGGCGACGTCTTCGTCGCCGAGGCCGACGAGAGCGACCGCTCGTTCCTGCTGCTCGCGCCGTTCTGCGCCATCGTCACCAACGTCGAGGCCGACCACCTGGACAACTACGGCGACCTCGCCGCCGTCGAGGCCGCCTTCGACCGCTTCCTGCAGACTGTCGACCCGGCCGGCTTCGTGGTGATCTGCGCCGACGACCCGGGCGCGGCGCGGCTGCGGACGGTTCCGACGCCGGCCCGCGTGCGGACCTACGGCACCGCAGAGGACGCCGACCTCCGGCTGACCGACCTCGAGGTCGCCGCCGAGGGCACCAGCTACACCGCGGTGCTCGACGGGACCGAGCTCGGCCGGGTCCGCATCCAGGTCCCGGGGGAGCACATGGCGCGCAACAGCGCCGCCGCGCTGCTCACCGGGCTGGAGCTCGGGCTCCCGGCCGACGCCCTCGTCGAGGGGCTGGGCCGCTTCGGCGGCGTGCACCGGCGGTTCGAGCTCAAGGGCGTCGCCGGTGGCGTCCGCGTGTACGACGACTACGCCCACCACCCGACCGAGGTCGCCGCCCAGCTGAAGGCGGCGCGAGCGGTCGCGGGGGAGGGGCGCCTGGTGGTGGCCTTCCAGCCGCACCTCTACAGCCGGACCCAGGAGTTCGCCGAGGGCTTCGGCGCCGCCCTGGGGCTGGCCGACGAGGTCGTGGTGATGGACATCTACGGCGCCCGGGAGGACCCCGTGCCGGGCGTGACCGGCGCGATGGTCGCCGACGCGGTGCCGCTGCCGGCCGACCGGGTCGTGTTCGAGCCGTCGTGGTCGGCTGCCGGCCCGGCGCTCGCCGCCCGGGCGCGCTCCGGTGACCTTGTCATGACGATGGGCGCCGGGGACGTGTCGATGGTCGGGCCGGAGGTGCTCGACGCCCTGCGCGCCGCCGCGGGTGCTGCCGGGAAGGACGCCGCGCCGGACGCCGGACTGTGAACCGGACCGGTCGCACCACCCGGGACCGCACCAGCGGCGGCCGTCGGCCGGCCGAGCGCCGCGGCTCCAGCGCCGCGCCGGCGTCGGGTCGACGGCGGCCGCTGGCGCCACGCCGGCGCCGCACGCTGCAGGCGGCCGCGCTGCTGACCGTCCTGGCGGTGGTCGGCTGGCTGCTCTGGCTCGGGCCGGTGCTGGCCGTGCGCGACGTCCAGGTCGACGGGCTCAGCGCGCTCACCGCCGAGGAGGTCCGCGAGGTGGCGCGCGTGCCGGACGGGGTTCCGCTGCTCCGGGTGGACGTCGGTGCCATCGAGGACCGGGTCGCGAAGCTGCCCGGGATCCGTTCCGCACAGGCGGCCCGTGGCTGGCCGGACCGGATCGTGATCACGGTGGCCGAACGCATCCCGGTGGCGGTCGTGGGCACGGCCGGTCGCCGCTCGCTGGTGGACGCCGACGGCGTCCTCTTCGACACCGTCACCGGGGATCCGCCGCGGGAGGTCGTCCGGCTCGACGTGGACGAGCCCGGGTCCGCCGACCCCGCCACGCAGGCGGGCATCGCGGCCATCCGGGCGCTCCCCGGCAGGCTGCGCGACGACGTCGAGCAGGTGGCGGTCCGCGATCCGGAGGCCATCGAGCTGACGATGCGGGACGGAACCGTCGTCCGGTGGGGGAGCGCGGAGGAGTCGGGAACCAAGAGCCGGGTCGTCGCGGGGCTGCTCGAGCGGATCGGCGACGGCGAGCTGGAGCCGGCCGAGCTCATCGACGTCAGCGCGCCCGACGCAGTCGTCCTCCGTTAGCCCCTGCGACGCGCCTCTGCCGGCGCGGTGGCGCAGCGTTGCCGGACGCCTCCGCAGGGGTTCTGACCAGGGCGTCCGCCGACACGCCCGCCACCGCGACACGCCCGACACGCGATCCGGTCGCGGATGTTTTCCGTCTCGTGCGCCGGCCGTTTCCTGAACCCCGGCATGAGACGCTTCCGGCGCGCGTCGTCACGCCTCGTGATGCGAATGTGACCATTGGGTCGTGAGGGTCTGGTGCGATCCGTGCACACCGACACGCCGAGCCGGACGGGGTGCTTGTGACCCCTCCGTGACCCCACCTAGCTTTCTCCACGTCAACGAGTTGACATAACTGTAAGGCTGAACTTGAGGATGAGGGTCCAGTTGGGGAGCGCCGCATGACACCTCCGCACAACTATCTAGCGGTCATCAAGGTCGTCGGCATCGGCGGCGGCGGGGTGAACGCGGTCAACCGCATGATCGAAGTCGGCCTCAAGGGGGTCGAGTTCATCGCGATCAACACCGATGCCCAGGCGCTGCTCATGAGCGACGCCGACGTGAAGCTCGACGTCGGCCGCGAGCTGACCCGTGGCCTCGGAGCGGGCGCGCAGCCCGACGTGGGCCGCCAGGCCGCCGAGGACCACCGCGAGGAGATCGAGGAGGTCCTCAAGGGGGCCGACATGGTCTTCGTGACCGCGGGCGAGGGTGGTGGCACCGGAACCGGTGGCGCCCCCGTCGTCGCGTCGATCGCACGCAAGCTCGGTGCGCTGACCATCGGTGTGGTCACCCGTCCGTTCGCCTTCGAGGGCAAGCGGCGCGCGGTGCAGGCCGAGTCGGGCATCGACGAGCTGCGCAACGAGTGCGACACGCTGATCGTGATCCCGAACGACCGGCTGCTGCAGCTGGGCGACCGGAACGTCAGCGTCATGGACGCCTTCCGCACCGCCGACCAGGTGCTGCTGTCCGGCGTCCAGGGCATCACCGACCTGATCACCACGCCGGGTCTGATCAACCTGGACTTCGCCGACGTCAAGTCGGTCATGTCCGGAGCCGGCTCCGCCCTGATGGGCATCGGCAGCGCGCGCGGTGACAACCGTGCGCTCCTGGCCGCCGAGCAGGCGATCGCCTCGCCGCTGCTGGAGGCCTCGATGGAGGGCGCCCACGGCGTCCTGCTGTCGATCTCCGGTGGCTCGGACCTGGGGCTGTTCGAGATCAACGAGGCAGCCTCGCTGGTCTCCGACGCGGCTCACCCGGACGCCAACATCATCTTCGGTGCCGTCATCGACGACGCCCTGGGTGACGAGGTGCGGGTGACGGTCATCGCCGCCGGCTTCGACGGCGGGCGTCCCACGCGCAAGGACGGTGCCACCTCCACGATGGCGACCGGCGGCACGTCGGCGGGATCGGCCTCGCCGTTCGCCACGCACCGCCGCTCGGTCGCCGCTCCGCCGGTGGCCACGACGCCGCCGCCGGTCCCGGCCGCCGCACCGCAGGCGGCCCAGCCGCCGGCGCCGGTGACGGGGGAGCGGCTCGCGCCGCAGCCGTCGGGCGGGTCGGCGACCCCGCAGCGTCCGGCCCAGGGCGGTGGCATCACGGTTCCGCCGCTGCCGCCGATCCAGGGCGCCAACGCCAACGGGCGCCGGCCGCTGTCGAACGAGGACTTCGAGGAAGAGCTGGACATCCCGGAGTTCCTCAAGGGCTGATCGCGGGCCGTAAGGTCTGCGAGCAATGAGCATCAACCCGGCCGCTCCGTCGGCGGTGCGACCCCGCAGGGTCGTCACCGACCGGCGGGGCGGCCGTTCTCGTTCCCCGTACGACTCCTTCAACCTGGGTGACCACGTCGGCGACGAGCCGGCCGACGTCGCCGCCAACCGGGCCCGCGTGGCCCGGGAGCTGGGTGTGGGGGAGGACCGGCTGGTCTGGATGTCCCAGGTGCACGGCACCGGCGTCGCGATCGTCGACGGACCCCAGGACGGTCCGCTGCCCGACACCGACGCCCTGGTCACGAAGACTCCGGGCCTGGTGCTCGGCGTGCTGGCGGCCGACTGCGTGCCGGTGCTGCTCGCCGACCACGAGACCGGTGTCGTCGCCGCGGTGCACGCCGGACGCGAGGGCGTGCGCAAGGGCGTCGTCCCGGCCACGCTCTCGGCGATGGCCAGCCTGGGTGCCCGCGCCCGCCACGTGACCGCGCTCCTGGGTCCCGCCGTGTGCGGCGAGTGCTACGAGGTGCCCGAGGCGATGCAGGCCGAGGTGGCCGCCGTGGCGCCCGCCGCCGCGGTGCGCACCCGCACCGGGACCCCCGGCCTGGACCTGCGCGCGGGCGTGGCCGAGATCCTCCGGAAGGCCGGCATCCCCGAGGTCGTCCAGGACCCGCGCTGCACGGTGGAGGACCCCACCCTCTACTCGCACCGCCGGGAGGGCGTCACCGGCCGCCAGGCCGGGCTCGTCTGGCTGGCATAAGGTCCACGCCTCCCCCCCACGCCTCGCGAGCTCGGCGCGGGCCCCTGAAGCGTGGCCGCGGGAGGATGGCGTCATGTCCCGCCTCGAGGAGAACCTGCGGGCCGTCCGCGCCCGGATCGACGCCGCCGCGCGGGCGGCCGGACGCGATCCGGCCGACGTCGCCCTGCTCGCAGTGAGCAAGACCTGGCCCGCCGACGACGTCCGCGCGCTCGTCGCCGCCGGACAGCACGACTTCGGCGAGAACCGGGTCCAGGAGCTGCTGGGCAAGGCGGGCGTGCTCGACGACGTCGACCTGCGCTGGCACTTCGTCGGC
Source organism: Blastococcus sp. LR1 (assembly GCF_020166105.1). Lineage (GTDB taxonomy): Bacteria > Actinomycetota > Actinomycetes > Mycobacteriales > Geodermatophilaceae > Blastococcus. The sequence goes on along the minus strand of NZ_JAIUJY010000001.1, from coordinate 248,138 downwards.
CAGCTGCAGCGCAACAAGGCGGCGGCGGTGGCCCGCACCGGGGCGGTCGTCCACTCGGTGGACCGCCCGGCGCTGGCCGCGATCCTCGATCGAGCCGGCCAGGACCTGGGGCGCCCCGTCGAGGTGTTCGTCCAGGTGGACCTGGGTGGCCCCGAGGGGGAGGCCGCGGCCCGTGGTGGCGCCTCGCCCGAGGAGCTCCCGGCCCTCTGCGACGCCGTGGCCGGTGCGGAGGGCCTGCGGCTGCGCGGGCTCATGGCGGTGGCGCCGCGGGGCGCCGACCCGGCGCCCGCCTTCGCCCGGCTGGCCGCCCTCTCCGAGGCCCTGCGGGCGGATCATCCGGAGGCCCGGGAGCTGTCGGCGGGCATGAGCGGGGACCTCGAGAAGGCGGTCGCCGCCGGCGCCACGCTCGTGCGTGTCGGTACCGCGTTGTTCGGCGCGCGCCCCCTACCCTGCGATGAGTTCGAGGAACACCAGCCACGCGAGTCACAGCAGTCACACGCGGCGCACGGGAACCGAACTACTGGGGACGATGTGACAGCCGCGCAGACGCGACGCTGAGGACACCGGCAGAAGGGGAGGTCCGATGGCTGGAGCCATGCGGAGGATGGGGATCTACCTGGGGCTCGTCGAGGACGACGACACCCGGGCCTACGGCCGGTACGACGGACGGTCGTCGGAAGATCTCGACCACGGCCGGTACGGCCGGTACGGCGAGGACCGCTACGACGACGGATACGCCGACCCGGCGTACTCCGACGACTACGCCCGCGCCGGGTACGACGAGGAGCCGGCCATGGCCGAGGCTCCTGTTCGCGACCCCGAGCCCATCGCGGTGCGCCGCGTGGCACCCCGGACGCTCGGGCTCGCCCCGACGGCGTCCGGCTCGTCCTCGGCCCGTCTCGGCGGCGCCGGGCACTCCTCCGGCCCGGTGCACAGCTCCGGCCCGGTGAGCGCCGCTGCGGCCCTCGCGCACGAGCCCGAGCCGGTCTCCGCGCCCGAGCCGGCCCCCGCGCCGGCGCCGGTCGCGAAGTCCTACCGGATCACCACGCTGCACCCGCGCACGTACAACGAGGCGCGCACCATCGGTGAGCGCTTCCGCGACGGCATGCCGGTGATCATGAACCTCACGGAGATGGACGACGCCGACGCGAAGCGGCTCGTCGACTTCGCTGCGGGTCTGAGCTTCGGTCTGCGCGGTAGTATCGAGCGCGTCACGGCCAAGGTGTTCCTGCTTTCCCCGCAGGACGTCGCCGTCACCGCTGAGGACAAGGCGAAGATCCGCGAAGGCGGGTTCGCGCAGAAGTCCTGATCGGTGGGGGAGTGGTGACACCGCTGAAGGCGGCACCACAGGTGCCCTGAACGAACGAGGACCGTGGCTCTCTTCTGGTCGATCGTCTCATCGGTCCTGCTCGTGTTCCTCGTGCTGCTCTTCGCACGGTTCGTGGTGGACTGGGTGATGGTGCTGGCGCGCAGTTGGCGTCCCTCCGGCCTGGTCGCCGCCGGGCTGGAGGTCGTCTACTCCACCACCGATCCGCCGCTGAAGGCGGTGCGCAAGGTCATCCCGCCGTTGAACCTGGGGTCCATCCGACTGGACCTCGGGTTTATGGTGCTGCTGATCGCCGTGGTGATCCTCCGGAGCATCACGACCCAGCTGGCCTTCACCGCGTGACCGCTTCTCCTTTCCGGGGTAGAGACGCCGAACGGGTGCTGTCCCGCTCGTCCGCAAACGTCCCTGTGCCCGCCGTCCGACCCGAGGTGACTCACCGATGCCACTGACTCCTGCCGACGTGCACAACGTCGTCTTCAAGAAGCCACCCATCGGCAAGCGGGGCTACGACGAGGACGAGGTGGACGCCTTCCTCGACGTCGTGGAGGCCGAGCTGGCCCGCTTGATCGAGGAGAACAACGAGCTGCGCGCCGGTGTCGGCCGCGCAGCCGCTCCTCGCGCCGAGGAGCGACCCGAGCCGCCGGCGCCCGCGCCCGCTCCCGTGGTCGCCGCGCCGCCGGTCCAGCAGACCCGGGAGGACGACAGTGCCCGGGCCTCCCGGATGCTGGCGCTCGCCACCGAGACGGCCGACCGGTACGTCAACGAGGCCAAGACCCAGGCCGAGCAGATGCTCAGCGGCGCGAAGACCAACAGCGAGCGCCTCATGACTGAGGCGCGCTCCAAGAGCGAGCAGATGGTCGCCGAGGCCAAGCACCGCGCGGACTCGATGATCGGCGACGCCCGCACCCGGGCCGAGACCATGGAGCGCGAGGCCCGCGCCAAGGCCGCCGCCCTGGAGCAGGACGCGGACCGCCGGCACGCCGAGGCCATGGGCTCGCTGGAGGAGAAGCGGTCCAGCCTCGAGCGGAAGATCGAGGAGCTCCGCACCATGGAGCGCGAGTACCGCACCCGCCTGCGGTCCTTCCTCGAGTCGCACCTGCGCGACCTGGACAGCCGCAGCTCGGCGGAGCCCGCCACCGTGGGCCGGCAGAACCAGCACGCTCCCGCCTGAGCCAGACGCACCGAGAGGGCCCCCGGACGATCCGTCCGGGGGCCCTCTCGTCGTTTCCGGGGGTTGAACGGGCGAGCCGGGGCGGTGCGCCCCTAAGGTTCAGGCGTGATCCTGGCTGCCGGAGCGCTCGTGCTGGTGGGCCTCGGCCTCTTCCTCGCCGGGCTGTCCACCGGGATCACCGCGTTGTACTGGGGCTGCGTCGTCGCCTGCGTGGCCGCCGCGGCGGTTCTCGTCGCCGCCCGCCGGCAGATCTCGGCCCGGGCCGCCGCATCGAAGGCCCCGGCTCAGGTGCCCGTCGCCGCCGGCAACGTCGCAGCTGCACCGGCCGCGGAGCCGGTCGCCGCTGAGCCCGTGCCGCCGCTCGAGGTCGAGGACCCGCCGGTCGAGGACGTCGAGGTCACCGATCTGCTGGTGATCGTCGACCTCAAGGACGAGGTGCTCGTCGTCGACGAGCACCCGCGGTACCACGTCGCCGGGTGCCCCTGGGTCGGGCCGCGCCCGACGATCCCGCTCCCCTTGGACGAGGCGCGGACCGACGGCTTCACGCCGTGCGGCGCCTGCCGGCCCGACCGGACGATCGCCGGCCGGGCCCGTGCGAGCCGCAAGGGCTGATCAAAGGACCCCCTCCTCCCCACCCCTCGCAGGCTCGGGGCGGGACCCGGGAGGGGGCCGTCCTTATGCTTTGCTGACCCAGAACCGGGAGCCCTCGGGCCCCTCGACGCCGTCGCCCTCGCCGGTCGTGGCGGCGTGCACCGCGACCGCGAGCACCTCGCCGGCCAGCTGCTCGGCGTGCTCCTCCAGCGCCTGGGCCAGCGCGCCGTCGGCCGTCCAGCGCAGCTCGATCCGGTCGCTGACCTCCAGGCCGGAACCCTTGCGGGCCTCCTGCACCAGGCGCACGACCTCGCGGACCAGGCCCGCCCGCTCGAGCTCCGGGGTGAGCGTGAGGTCCAGCGCGACGGTGAGCCCGCCGTTGCTGGCCACCGTCCAGCCCTCGCGCGGGGTCTCGGTGACGATCAGGTCGCCGTCCTCGAGCGCGACCGGGGCGCCGTCGACCTCGACCGTCGCCGTCCCGCCGCGGTAGTCGGCGACCAGCCGGCCGGCGTCGACCGCGGCGACTGCCTTGGCGACGGCCTGCACCTGCTTGCCCAGCCGCCGGCCCACGGCGCGGAAGTCGATCTTCACACTGACGTCGACCAGGTCACCGCCCACCGCCGCGAGCTCCAGGACCTCGGCGACGTTGAGCTCGTCGGCCACCTCGGCGACCAGGTCGCGGGGGAGCGTCGTCCAGCCCGGAGCGGCGACGACGGCGCGGGCCAGCGGCTGCCGGGTGCGCACCTTGGCCGACGTGCGACCGGAGCGGCCCAGCTCGACCAGCCGACGCACCAGTGCCATCTGCTCGACGAGGGTGTCGTCGAGGGCGTCGGCGTCCACGTGCGGCCAGGAGGCCAGGTGTACCGAGTCCGGTGCCGTCTCCCCACCCACCCCCGCCTTCCCCGGGACGACCGCGCGGGTCCACACCTCGTCGGTGACGAAGGGCGTGAACGGCGCCATCAGCCGGGTGAGGCCGTCGAGCACCTCGTGCAGGGTGCCGAGCGCCGAGGCGTCGCCGTCCCAGAAGCGACGGCGGGACCGGCGGACGTACCAGTTGGACAGGTCGTCGACGAACTGCGCGAGCAGCCGGCCGGCGGCCTGGGTGTCGAACTCCTCGAGCGCGGCGGTGACGTCGCGGGTGACGGCGGCCAGCTCGGCCAGCGCCCAGCGGTCCAGCAGCGGTCGCTCGGCCCGGGCGGGCGCCGGCGACGTGGCCGGGTCCCAGCCGTTGGTCTCGGCGTAGAGGGTGAAGAAGCTGGCTGTGTTCCAGTAGGTGAGCAGGACCTTGCGGACCACCTCGGACAGCGTCTCGTGGCCCACCCGGCGGGCCGACCACGGCGAGCCGCCGGCCAGCATGAACCAGCGGACGGCGTCGGCGCCGTGCCGGTCCATGAGCGGGATGGGCTCGAGGATGTTGCCCAGGTGCTTGCTCATCTTGCGGCCGTCCTCGGCCAGGATGTGGCCCAGGCAGAGCACGTTCTCGTAGGAGTTCTGCTCGAACACCAGGGTGCCGACGGCCATCAGCGAGTAGAACCAGCCGCGGGTCTGGTCGATCGCCTCGCAGATGAACTGCGCCGGGTACGCGGCCTCGAACTTCTCCTGGTTCCGGTACGGCGCACCCCACTGGGCGAACGGCATGGAGCCCGAGTCGTACCAGGCGTCGATGACCTGCGGCACGCGGCGGTAGATGCCGTCGGTGCCGGGGAGCGTGAAGGTGACCTCGTCGATGAACGGCCGGTGCGGGTCCAGGTCGGAGAGGTCCCGGCCGGTCAGCTCCGAGAGCTCGGCCAGCGAGCCGACGACGACCATCTGCTGCGGGTCGTCCTCGTTGCGCCAGACCGGCAGGGGGGTGCCCCAGTAGCGGTCGCGCGACAGCGCCCAGTCGACGTTGTTGTTCAGCCAGTCGCCGTAGCGGCCGGTCTTGATGTTCTCCGGGAACCAGTTGGTCTTCTCGTTCTCGGCGAGCAGCTGGCTCTTCACCGCGCTGGTGCGGATGTACCAGGACGGCTGCGCGTAGTACATGAGCGGCGTGTGGCAGCGCCAGCAGTGCGGATAGCTGTGCTCGTACCGGAGCTCGCGGAACAGCACGCCGCGGGCTTGCAGGTCCTCGACCAGGGCGGGGTCGGCGGCCTTGAAGAAGTGCCCGCCGACCAGCGGGACGTCGGCCAGGAAGTGGCCGGTCGCGTCGATCGGGACGACGACGGGCAGGCCGTAGCCGCGACAGACGGCGAGGTCGTCGGCGCCGAAGGCGGGGGACTGGTGCACCAGGCCGGTGCCGTCGTCGGTGGTGACGTACTCGGCCAGGACGACGTAGTGCGCGTCCTCGCCGGCGGGGAACTCCACCAGCTCGAACGGGCGCTGGTAGTGGATCCGCTCCCAGTCGCGGCCGGGAGTGCGCCCGAGCACCTCGACGTCGTCGCCCAGGACGGCGGCGAGCAGCGGCTCGGCCACGACCACCGGGACGTCGTCGGAGCCGGCGGCGCGGGCGACGACGTAGGTCACCTCGGGGTGCACGGCGACGGCGGTGTTGCTCGGCAGCGTCCACGGCGTCGTCGTCCAGATCAGCAGGTCGGCCCTGCCGGCCCACTCGCCGTCCAGGATCGGCATGCGGACGTACACCGACGGGTCGGTCAGCGTCTCGTACCCCTGGGCCACCTCGTGGTCGGACAGGCCGGTGCCGCAGCGCGGGCAGTACGGGGCGACCCGGTGGTCCTCGACCAGCAGGCCCTTGCCGTGCACCTGCTTGAGCGACCACCACACGCTCTCGATGTAGGACGGGTCCATCGTCCAGTAGGCCTCGGAGAAGTCGACCCAGTAGCCCATCCGGCGGGTGAGGTCGGCGAAGTCGGCGACGTGGGTCTCCACCGACTCGCGGCAGCGGGCGTTGAACTCGGCGATGCCGTAGCGCTCGATGTCGGGCTTGCCGGCGAAGCCGAGCTGCTGCTCGACGGCGATCTCGACCGGCAGGCCGTGGCAGTCCCAGCCGGCGCGGCGGGGCACGTGCCAGCCCTGCATCGTCTTGAAGCGGGGGAAGACGTCCTTGAACGCCCGGGCCTCGATGTGGTGCGTGCCGGGGCGGCCGTTCGCCGTGGGCGGCCCCTCGTAGACGTTCCACTGCGGCCTGCCCTGCGAGGCCTCCAGCGACCGGGCGAAGACCTTCTCCTTCTCCCAGCGGTCGAGGATCGTGTGCTCGAGGGCGGGGAGGTCGACCTGCGGGGGCAGCGCGGCGAAGGGACCGGTGGGGGCACTCACGCCGTCCATTCTCCCCGAACCGGCAAACGGGCTCGCCGGTGCGTCCCGACGTGGCCGGCACGGGGTACGGGAGACTGCTCCCCATGCGGCGGGCGAGGTGAACACCACGGTCGCGCTGGGCCTCGCCGTCGGCGCCGTCGTGGTGTTGCTCGCCGCCGTCGCGCTGCGCCTCGCGGACCGGCTCGGCCTCCCCAGCCTGCTCCTCTACCTCGCCATCGGTGTGGTGCTGGGGGAGAGCGGCCTGGGCGTCCAGTTCGAGGACTACTCGCTGGCCCAGACCCTCGGCGTCGCCGCGTTGCTGGTGATCCTCGCCGAGGGTGGGCTGACCACCCGGTGGGCCGACGTCCGCCGGGCGATCGGGCCCGGTCTGAGCCTCGCCACGGTCGGCGTCGTGGTCAGCATCGGCGTCACCGCCGCGGTGAGCGTGGGGCTGCTCGGCTGGGAGTGGGGCTTCGCGCTGCTCGTCGCCGCGGTGATCAGCTCCACCGACGCCGCGGCCGTGTTCGCCACCCTGCGCAGGTTGCCGCTGCCCCGGCGGCTGGCGGCGTCCCTGGAGACCGAGAGCGGCCTCAACGACGCCCCGGTCATCCTGCTCGTCGTCGTCCTCTCCGACGTGCTCACCGGCGGCGCCTCGGGTCCGTGGTGGCAGGTGCCGGTCGTCGTGGTGGTCGAGCTGGTGGGCGGCGCGGCGCTCGGGCTGGCCGTGGGCTTCGGCGGCGCGGAGCTGCTGCGCCGGGTGGCGCTGCCGCTCGCCGGCTTCTACCCACTGGCCACGATGGCGCTCTGCGTGCTGGCGTTCGCCGGTGCCTCGCTGCTGCACGCCTCGGGCTTCGTCGCCGTCTACCTGTGCGGGCTCGTGCTCGGCAACGTGACGCTGCCGCACCGCTCGGCGAGCATCGGTTTCGCCGAGGGCATGGCGTCGCTGGCCCAGATCGGGCTGTTCGTGATGCTCGGGCTGCTCGTCTCACCGGCGCGGCTGCCCGAGGCGGTCGGTCCGGCGCTGGTGGTGGGCGGCGCGCTGCTGCTGCTGGCGCGGCCGCTGTCGGTGATGGCGAGCCTGGTCTGGTTCCGGTTCCCGCCGCGGCAGCAGGTGTTCATCGCGTGGGCGGGGCTCCGCGGTGCCGTGCCGATCGTCGTCGCCACCTTCCCGCTGACCGCGCAGGTGCCAGGCGCGACGACGATCTTCGACACGGTCTTCGTGCTCGTCGTCGTCTTCACCCTGGTGCAGGGCTGGTCGCTGCCCTGGGTGGCTCGCCGGCTGGGCATCGCCGCGCCCGTCGCCCCGCGGGAGATCCAGGTGGAGGCCGCGCCGCTGGAGGAGCTGGACGCCGAGCTGATGCAGATGACGGTGCCGGCGGGGTCGAAGCTGCACGGCGTCTACCTGCCCGAGCTGCGCCTGCCCGAGGACGCCGCGGTGGTGCTCATCGTCCGGCACGGACGCTCGTTCGTGCCGGACGAGACGACCCGGCTCATGCGCGGGGACCAGGCGCTGCTCGTCTCGGCCCGGCGGTCCCGGCCCGAGGCGGAGCGCCGGCTGCGCGCCGTCAGCCGGGCCGGGCGCCTGGCCATGTGGCGCGGCGAGTCCGGCCGCCCCGACGACGCCGACTAGCGCCTGCGGACGACGTCGTCGCGTGGCATCGTGAGGCCACCGGCACCGGGCGGCGGTCGCCGTGCCGGACCCCACGGAGCAACGCCATGCGCTACCTCTTCCGGCCCCCGGCCACGGACGCGACCGGCCTGCTCGCGCTGCCGTGGCACGAGCCGCTGGAGGAGTGGGACTCCGACCTGCTGCTCGACGTCCCCTCGCGCGGCATCTCCCGGCACGTCGTCCGGTTCGTCGCGATCGAGGACCGGGTCTACGCGCTGAAGGAGATCGACGAGCGGCTGGCCCGCCACGAGTACGCCCTGCTCGCGCAGTTCGAGGGGGAGGGGCTGCCCGCGGTCTCGGTGCTCGGCATCTGCGTGGACCGGCCCGACGAGCAGCCCGCGGTGCTGGTCACCCGCTACCTCGAGTACTCGATGTCCTACCGCTGGCTGTTCTCCCGCCCGCGGGGCCACCAGTCGCCCGACCAGCTGCTGGACACGATGGTGGTGCTGCTCGTCCGCCTGCACCTGGCCGGCGTCTTCTGGGGCGACTGCTCGCTGTCGAACACCCTCTTCCGCCTCGACGCCGGCACCTTCGCCGCCTACCTCGTCGACGCCGAGACCGCCGAGCGCTACCCGACGCTCTCGCCCGGCCAGCGCAACTACGACGTCGACCTCGCCCGGGAGCGGGTCGGCGCCGAGTTGATGGACCTGCAGTTCGGCGGCCTGCTGCCCGAGGACATCGACCCGATCGAGGTCGCCGACAGCCTGCCGCCGCGCTACGCGTCGCTGTGGGAGGAGGTGACCCGCGAGGAGCTCTTCCAGAGCGACGAGCAGCGCTACCGGGTGGCCGAGCGGCTGCAGCGGCTCAACGAGCTCGGCTTCGACGTCGGCGAGGTGGAGCTCATGACCAGCGACCAGGGCGTCCGGCTGCGAGTGGAGACCCGCGTCGCCGAGCCCGGCCACAACCGGCGCGAGCTCTTCCGGCTGACCGGCCTGGAGGCGCAGGAACGGCAGGCGCAGCGGCTGGTCAACGACGTCCGCGCCTTCCGCGCCTACCTGGAGCAGAAGGCCGGGCGCCCGGTGCCGGAGACGATCGCCGGGCACCGGTGGCTGGCCGAGGTCTACCAGCCCGTCGTCGAGGCGATCCCCGAGCACCTGCGCGGCCGGCTGGAGCCGGCCGAGGTCTTCCACGAGGTGCTCGAGCACCGGTGGTTCCTCTCGGAGCAGGCCGGCCGGGACGTGGGGACGACGAAGGCGGCGCGCTCGTACTTCGACACCGTGCTGCCGGGTACGCCGGAGGAGCTCACGACGCCTTCGGTCATCGCCGGCCGCGGCTGAGCGGTCGCGCCGGGTCCGGTCCGCGACGCACCGCCGCTGAGATGACGGCGAGGTCACGGCCGGATTCCGTTCCGTTTGACACCGCCTGTGAGCGGTACCACGCTCCGAGAACGCCGAGATCATGCGGCTCACCGGACGCCAACGGAGGCGATGCGTGTGACTGAGGTCCCTGGCCTGTTCCCGCCCCATCGGCGGGGGACGGCTCCCCGATCCGCACGGTCCCGGGCGCCCCGGCGTCTCGCGGGCGCTGCGGCCGGCGTCGTCCTGGCCTCCACCCTGGCCGCGTGCGGCGGCGGCGAGAGCGGCGGCCCGCCGACTCTCACCTGGTACACCAACCCCGATTCGGGTGGGCAGGCGGAGATCGCGTCCCGCTGCACCGACGCCGCCGAGGGCCGCTACCGGATCTCCACCGCCGTCCTGCCGCGCGACGCGTCCGGCCAGCGTGAGCAGCTGGTCCGGCGCCTGGCGGCCAGTGACGCCTCGATCGACATCATGAGCCTCGACCCGCCGTTCATCCCCGAGTTCGCGGCCGCCGGCTTCCTCGCCGACGTGCCCGACGACGTCGAGGAGCGGGTGACCGAGGGCGTCGTCCAGGGCGCGATCGAGGGCGCGACGTGGGACGACGAGCTCGTCGCCGTTCCGTTCTGGGCCAACACGCAGGTGCTCTGGTACCGCAAGTCCGTCGCCGAGGCGGCCGGCCTCGACATGGACGAGCCGGTCACCTGGGAGCAGATCGTGACCGCGGCCGAGGACCAGGGGAAGCTCGTCGGCGCGCAGGGTGCCCGGGCCGAGTCGCTCACCGTCTGGCTCAACGCGCTCATCGAGTCCGCGGGCGGGTCGATCATCGAGGAGAACGCCGAGGATCCCGCCGACATCGAGTTGGGCCTCACCACCGACGCCGCCCAGCGGGCGGCGGAGGTCATGAACCTGGTCGCCTCCTCCGATGCCGCGAGCCCCGCCTTCTCGACCGAGAACGAGGACGCGTCGGCGACCGGCTTCGAGGGCGAGCGCGGCGGCTTCCAGGTCAACTACCCGTTCGTCTACGCCCGCGCGCTGGGGGCCGTGGAGGCCGGGTCGCTGGAGGCCTCGGTGCCGGAGGACTACGGCGCCGCGGTCTACCCACGGGTCAACCCGGACGAGCCGGCCGCGCCGCCCCTGGGCGGGATCAGCCTCGGGATCAGCGCGTTCAGCCCGGACGTCGACCTCGCGATGGAGGCCGCCGAGTGCATCACGACGGCGGAGAACCAGGCGTTCTACTTCGTGAACGACGGCAACCCGTCGTCGAAGGCCGAGGTCTTCGACGACCCGGAGGTGCTCGAGTCCTTCCCGCAGGCGCCGGTCATCCGGGAGTCCCTGGAGCTGGCCAAGCCGCGGCCGCAGACCCCGTACTACAGCGAGGTCTCCGGCGGGCTCCAGCGCGAGTTCCACCCGCCGTCGTCGGTGGGGGAGAACACCGGCGAGGCGGCCGCCGAGCTGATCGGCGCAGTGCTCCGAGGGGACCAGCTGCTGTGAGGGGAAACGACCGATGACCCAGACCACGCTCCCTCCGGTCGAGAAGACCCAACCGGTCTCCGCGCCGCACGGGAAGATCAGCGACCGGTCGAAGTCCGAGCGCAAGCTCGGCTGGCTGCTCGCCGGCCCGGCCTTCCTGGTGATGCTCGGCGTCACCGCCTATCCGATCCTCCAGGCGACCTACGAGTCGCTGTTCGCCTATCGGCTCACCGACCCGGCCAACCGGGAGTTCGTCGGGCTGAGCAACTACCTGGTCATCCTCAGCGACCAGCTCTGGTGGACCGCGCTCGGCGTGACGCTGCTGATCACGGTGATCACCGTGGCCGTCGAGCTCGTGCTCGGCTTCGCCCTCGCCCTGGTGATGGCCAAGGCGCTGAAGTCCATCCGGCCGGTGGTGCGCGCGGCGATCCTCATCCCGTACGCCGTCATCACCGTCGTCTCGGCCTTCGCCTGGCAGTTCGCCTTCGACATCAACACCGGGTTCGTGAACTCGTGGTTCGCCTGGATACCCGGGGTCTCGGCCGACACCGACTGGTTCGGCGACACCGGCACCTCGCTGCTGGTGATCTGCCTGGCCGAGATCTGGAAGACCACACCGTTCATCTCGCTGCTGCTGCTCGCCGGGCTCGCCCAGGTGCCGGAGGTGCTGCAGGAGGCGGCGAAGGTCGACGGCGCCACCTGGTGGCAGCGGATGGTCAAGGTGACGCTGCCGAACATGAAGGCCGCGATCATGGTGGCCCTGCTGTTCCGCACCCTCGACGCCTTCCGCGTCTTCGACAGCATCTTCGTGATGACCGGGGGTGCCAACAACACCGAGTCGGTGTCGTTCCTGGCCTACCGGCAGACGATCTCGCGGCTGGAGATCGGCCTCGGGTCCGCGGTGTCGGTGCTCCTCTTCCTGAGCGTGGTGCTCATCGCGGCGCTGTTCATCAAGGGCTTCAAGGTGGATCTGGCTTCGGCGAGAGGTGAGGGCTGATGTCCCGCAAGGAGAAGATCTGGTGGTGGATCGGCGGGGTCGGCATCGTCGTCTACTGCCTGTTCCCGATCGGCTGGATCGTCGCGCTGTCGTTCAAGTCCGCCGGTGACCTGAACTCCGGGAGCTTCCTGCCGAACGGGGCGGTGCTGGACAACTACACCCTGATCCTGACCGGGAACGCCAGCGACCTGTTCCTGCCGGCGCTGGTCAACAGCTTCGGCATCTGCCTGATCGCCACGGCGATCTCCTGCCTGCTGGCGATGTTCTGCGCCTACGCCATCGCCCGGCTGGACTTCCCGGGCAAGAAACTGGTGCTCTCCACGGCGCTGGTGGTGGCGATCTTCCCGGTCATCTCGATCGTGACGCCGCTGTTCAACGTGTGGCGGCAGATCGGCCTCTACGACACCTGGCCGGGGCTGATCATCCCGTACCTGTCGCTGACCCTGCCGATCTCGATCTGGACGATGTCGGCGTTCTTCCGGGAGATCCCCTGGGAGATGGAGCAGGCCGCGCAGGTCGACGGCGCCACCACCTGGCAGGCGTTCCGCAAGGTGATCGTGCCGCTGGCCGCCCCGGGCGTCTTCACCACCGCGATCATCGCGTTCTTCATCGCCTGGAACGACTTCGTCTACGGCATCTCGCTGACCTCGACGGAGAACGCCCGGCCGGTGCCCGCCGCGCTCGGCCTCTTCTCCGGCGCCTCGCAGTTCGAGGACCCGACCGGTGCCATCGCCGCTGCCGCGGTGATCGTCACGATCCCGGTCGTCGTCCTGGTCCTGCTCTTCCAGCGGCGCATCGTCGCCGGTCTCACCAACGGCGCGGTCAAGGGCTGACCCGATGAGCGCCGGCACCCGACTTCGCACCGCTCCGACCGCACGAGGGGACGACTCCTGATGGCCTCCATCGAGATGAAGAACATCGTCAAGCAGTACGGCGACGGCTACCCGGCCGTGAACGACGTCAGCCTGGACATCGCCGACGGCGAGTTCATGATCCTGGTCGGCCCGTCCGGCTGCGGGAAGTCGACGCTGCTGCGGATGATCGTCGGCCTGGAGGACATCACCAGCGGCGACATGGTCATCGGCGGCAGCCGGGTCAACGACAAGGCGCCGCGGGACCGGAACCTGTCGATGGTCTTCCAGAACTACGCGCTCTACCCGCACATGACGGTGTTCGAGAACATCGCCTTCCCCCTCCGGCTGGCCAAGATGGACGACGACGAGGTGCGCCGTCGCGTCACCGAGGCCTCGGACGTGCTCGAACTCAAGGACCACCTCGACCGCAAGCCGGCCAACCTCTCCGGTGGTCAGCGGCAGCGGGTCGCGATGGGCCGGGCGATCGTGCGCCAGGCCGAGGCGTTCCTCTTCGACGAGCCGCTGTCCAACCTCGACGCCAAGCTGCGCGGCCAGATGCGCACCGAGATCTCACGCCTGCAGCGGCGCCTGGGCATCACCACCGTCTACGTCACCCACGACCAGACCGAGGCGATGACCCTGGGCGACCGGGTCTGCGTGCTGCGCAAGGGCAAGATCCAGCAGGTCGCCTCGCCGCGCGAGCTCTACGAGCAGCCGGTCAACCTGTTCGTCGCCGGCTTCATCGGCTCGCCGCCGATGAACTTCCTCCCGGCCACCGTCGAGGGCAACCGGCTGGTGACGCCGTTCGGGCCGATCGAGCTCGACGAGGCGCGGGCGGCGAAGGTCGCCGGCCACGAGCTGCTGCTGGTCGGCATCCGGCCGGAGTACTTCGAGGACGCCTCCCTGGTCGACGAGGCGAAGCGGCCGGTGGGCTCGGTGTTCACCGCCAGGGTCGACGTCACCGAGTGGCTGGGCGACTCGCAGTACGCCTACATCCCCTACGAGGCACCGGAGTCGATCACCACGCAGCTGCGCGAGCTCTCCCGCGAGCTGGACTCCGAGGAGCTGCGCACCCAGGCGATCGTGTCGATCGACTCGACCAGCCGGATCCGCGAAGGTCGCGAGGCGGAGTTCTGGCTGGACACCCGCAAGATCCACGTCTTCGACCCGCACTCCGGCGAGAACCTGACGCGGGACGCCGAGGCCGGGGCCGCGCTGACCCGGATGGCCACCGAGGACCGGCTCGAGCACCTCGAGGCGGCCCGCGGTGGGCAGGACGGCGCCTCCGGCGGGAAGTCCGGGGAGCGCGGCGGGGCGACGGCGGTCGGCGCCGCGTGACGGCTACCGGCTGACCCCGCGGCTATCGTCGTCGGCACCGGCGGTGCACCACCGCCGGTGCACCGACGTCCGAGGAGTCCGACCTGACCGAGCACGCCGAACCGGTGGACGGCTCTCCCGGCGGGTCCGCCGTCGTCGAGGGCCCGCGCCGGTCCCGCACCCGACTGCTGCTGGCTCTGGCCGCCGGGATCCTGCTGGCCGACCTGGTCACGAAGCTCGTCGTCGTCGCGACGATCGAGCCGGGGGAGGACATCCGCACCCTCGGGGGCGCGCTGTACCTCACCCAGCTGCGCAACACCGGCGCCGCGTTCTCCCTGGCCGAGGGCTTCACCGCCGTGCTGACCCTGATCGCGGTGGCCGTCTCCGTCGTGATCGTGCGCGTCGCGCGGCGGCTGTTCTCGACCGGCTGGGCCGTCGCGCTCGGGCTGGTGCTGGGCGGTGCGCTCGGCAACCTGATCGACCGGATCTTCCGCGACCCGGGCTTCCTGCGCGGCGGCGTCGTCGACTTCCTGTCGGTGTTCGGCCCCGACGGCGAGGTGTGGCCGGTCTTCAACGTCGCCGACTCCGCCATCGTCTGCGGCGGCATCCTCGGCGTGGTCCTCGCGCTGCGCGGGATCGAGTTCGACGGCACCCGCGCCACGAAGGACGCTGACTGAACTCGGCTGTGCGGTGCAGTGAGCGTCAACCCGCACAATGGGTGCCGTGATCAGCACTCCTGGCCTGCACCGGGCCCTTCCGGTGCCCGACGGCCTCGAGGGGCAGCGGGTGGACCAGGCGCTCTCCCGGCTCTTCGGGCTCACCCGCTCCGCCGCCGCCGAGGTGGCCGACGCCGGGCTCGTGCTCGTCGACGGCCGGGTCCGCGGCAAGGGTGACCGCCTGAGCGGTGGCAGCTGGCTCGAGGTCGAGCTGCCGCCCCCGCCTGGCGAGCCCGCGGCGCCGAAGCCGGTCGAGGGCATGACGGTCCTGCACGACGACGACGACCTCGTCGTCGTGGACAAGCCGGTCGGCGTCGCCGCCCATCCGAGCCCCGGCTGGGACGGCCCGACCGTGATCGGCGGCCTCGCCGCGGCGGGCTACCGGATCTCCACCTCGGGCGCCGCCGAGCGCCAGGGCGTGGTGCACCGGCTGGACGCCGCCACGACCGGCGTCATGGTGGTGGCCAAGAGCGAGCGCGCCTACACCGCGCTCAAGGCGGCGTTCAAGGAGCGCACGGTCTCCAAGGGCTACAACGCCCTGGTGCAGGGCCACCCCGACCCCTCGCGCGGCACCATCGACGCCCCGATCGACCGGCACCCGAAGCACGACTGGCGGTTCGCGGTGGTCCAGGGCGGCCGCCCGTCGGTGACGCACTACGAGGTGATGGAGGCGTTCGCCGCCGCCAGCCTCGTCGACATCAGGCTGGAGACCGGCCGCACCCACCAGATCCGGGTGCACTTCTCGGCCCTGCGCCATCCGTGCGTCGGCGACATGACCTACGGCGCGGACCCGACGCTGGCCGCCCGGCTCGGGGTCTCCCGGCAGTGGCTGCACGCCGTCCGGCTGGGCTTCCCGCACCCCGCCGACGGCCAGTGGGTGGAGTTCACCAGCGAGTACCCCGCGGACCTCGCCGGCGCGCTGGCCGTGCTGCGCGCCGAGGCCTGACCCCTCTCCGGTGACAGGTCTGCCGTCCGCCCTCGCCGACTTCGGGCCCGCGGCCCTGTCGGCGGTGGTGGTGGCGGCCTACCTGGTCGTGGGGGAGCCGGTGGCCGGGCACGTCCTGCACCGGCGATTCGAGGGACGTCTCCGGACCGACCGCGACGCCCGCCGCTCGTTCTACCGGCGGCTGCTGGTGCTCGAGTGGGGCCTCGCGGTGCTCGCCTTCATCGTCTGGCTCTTCGCGACCGACGTCTCGGCGGGCGCGGTCGGGCTGCGCTGGCCGCAGGAGTGGCCCGGCTGGTTCACCTCGATCCTCGTCGTGGTCGTGCTGCTGTTCGTGGTCGCGTCGACGCGGCAGCTGCGCGCCGGGGCGCTGCTGGAGATGGCCCGGCCGACCCGCCGTCCGGGGGAGGGCCGGCACGCGGAGCCGCCAGGGCAGTCGACGCTGGCGCTGCTGCCGCGGTCGGAGGAGGAGCGGCGGCTGTTCACGGTCGTCGGCATCACCGCCGGGATCTGCGAGGAGTGGCTGTACCGCGGCTTCTTCCTCGCGGTGGTGACGGCGGTCGTCGGCGGAGCGCCGGCGTTCGTGCTGGTGCTCGTCGCCGCCGTCGCCTTCGGACTGGCGCACGCCTACCAGGGGCGGGCCGGGATCGTGACGACCGGCGTGCTGGGCGGGGTGATGGCCGCGCTGTACCTCGACACCGGCTCCTTGCTGCTGCCCGTGCTGCTGCACGCCCTCATCGACCTGCGCTTCCTGCTGGTGCCGGAGAGCGCCCTGCCCCCGGGGACGGAGGCATGACCGACGCGCGGCCTCGCCGACTTCATCTCTCGCACGACCACAGCGGCGGACTGCCGGTGTGGACCGACGACGGAACCCTCGGTGCCCACGAGCTGGCGGTGCTCGGTGTCCCGGCGGCGTTGATCGAGCGGCTGGGGGAGTGGAACGACCGGATCTGGCCGGTCTGGAACGCCCGCGTCCCGCGACCCGTCGAACCCGGCTGGGACCGGGAGGAGCGACGGCTCGCGTACGAGCTGCAGAACCAGCTGCCCGACGTCGACGTCGTGCTGGGGGCCGAGGACGACGGGCGGCCTCCCGCGGAGGCCGACCGGCCGGTCGCGCTCACGGTCATGGCGGCATCGTCGGTCGACGTGCCGCTGTGGAGCTTCCCCTTCGGCCGGTGCCTCGCCGTGGATCCGGGGCCGCTCTTCGTGAGCGAGGAGCTGGCAGGAGAGCTGCGCCGGTGGAACGCGCGTCTCCCGCGGCCGAGCGTGCTCGATCCGCGGTGGTGCGCCGACGGCCTGGCGCTGGCCCGCGCGTTGCAGGACGAGCTGTGGGACGTCGAGGTCTTCTACTACGAGGACGACGACCGGACCCCCGTGCGAGGGCGCCGGCGGTGAGCCTGTCCGTGGTGGGCAGGATGGACGCCGTGCCGAGCCCCACCGCTTCCGTCGCCGGTGCCGCCGACTGGCCCGAGGTCGCCGCGCTGCGCACACGGGTGTTCGTCGAGGAGCAGGGCGTGCCGGCCGAGATCGAGCAGGACGACGCCGACGCCACCGCCGTCCACGTGCTGAGCCGGGACGCCTCGGCGCAGGTGGTCGCCACCGGCCGGCTGCTGCTCGACGGGCCGGTCGCGCGGATCGGGCGCATGGCTGCCGACGTCGCGGTGCGCGGCCGCGGGCATGGCGCCGCGGTGCTCGCCGAGCTGCACCGCCAGGCAGCGGCTCGCGGGGCGGAGGTGGTCGAGCTGCACGCCCAGCTGCCGGCCCGACGGTTCTACGAGCGCGAGGGCTATACGGCGGTCGGCGAGGTCTACGAGGAGGCCGGGATCGCGCACGTGACGATGCGCCGCGGCCTGCCCTGAGGACATCTGCCGGGGTGCCTGGGGCGGGTCTTCCGAGTGTGAGAAACACGTTCTGTCAGACCCTCGAAGTAGACAGGTCTCAGTGCGAGGATCGACGCACCGGCCCGCCGGTGCCTGTCGTCCGCGCATGCACCGCCGGTCTTCCCCGCCGGTCGCCCGCCGCGTCGTGCCGGCTGGGCACGCACGACCTGTGAGGAGCACCGACCACCCGTGAGCAGCTCGTCCGATTCGTTCGCGCACCTGCACGTCCACACCGAGTACTCGATGCTCGACGGCGCCGCGAAGCTGCCCGAGGTCACGAAGGCCGCCGCCGAGCAGGGGATGCCGGCACTGGCGATGACCGACCACGGCAACGTGTTCGGTGCCTACGACTTCTACAAGCAGGCCAAGAACGCCGGCGTGAAGCCGATCATCGGCATGGAGGGGTACTACACCCCGGGCTCGCGGTTCGACCGGGCCCCGTTCGACTTCGGCGACAAGCTCCTCGACGAGGAGGGCGACGGCGGGAACAACCGGGGCAAGGCCGCGTACACCCACATGACGCTGCTGGCCCGCACCACCGAGGGCATGCACAACCTCTTCCGGATCTCCTCGCTGGCCAGCCTCGAGGGTCAGTACCGCAAGCCGCGTTTCGACCGCGACCTGCTGGAGCGCTACGGCAAGGGCCTGATCGCCACCACCGGCTGCCCCTCGGGCGAGGTGAACATGTGGCTGCGCGCCGGCAAGGAGGACAAGGCCCGCCAGGCGGCCGCGGACTTCCAGGACATCTTCGGCAAGGAGAACTTCTACGCCGAGCTGATGGACCATGGCCTGTCCATCGAGAAGAAGACGCGCCCGGCGCTGATGGCGATCGCCAAGGACCTCGGCATCCCGCTGCTGGCCACGAACGACCTGCACTACACGCACAAGGAGGACGCCGCCGCCCACGACGCCCTGCTGTGCATCCAGACGGGCTCGCGGCTGAACGAGACCAACCGCTTCCGGTTCAACGGTGACGGCTACTACCTGAAGTCCGCCGCCGAGATGCGCGCGCTGTTCCCCGGTGACCTGGCGGTGGCCTGCGACAACACGCTGCTCGTCGCCGAGCAGTGCGAGGTGCACTTCACCGAGGGCGCCGACCTGATGCCGCGCTTCCCGCTGCCGCCGGGTGAGGACGAGACCTCCTGGTTCGTCAAGGAGGTCGAGAACGGCCTGCACAAGCGGTACCCGGCCGGCATCCCGGACCACGTGCGCAAGCAGGCCGACTACGAGGTCGGGATCATCTGCCAGATGGGTTTCCCGGGGTACTTCCTCGTGGTCGCCGACTTCATCAACTGGGCCAAGGACAACGGCATCCGGGTCGGCCCCGGCCGTGGTTCGGCAGCCGGCTCGATGGCCGCGTTCGCGATGGGCATCACCGACCTCGACCCGCTGCAGCACGGCCTGATCTTCGAGCGGTTCCTCAACCCCGAGCGCGTCTCGATGCCCGATGTCGACATCGACTTCGACGACCGCCGCCGCGGCGAGGTCATCCAGTACGTCTCGCAGAAGTACGGCGAGGAGCGGGTCAGCCAGATCGTCACCTACGGCACCATCAAGGCGAAGGCCGCGATCAAGGACGCCGCCCGGGTGCTCGACCGGCCCTACTCCGTCGGTGACGAGCTGACCAAGCTCATGCCGCCGGACGTGATGGGCAAGGGCATCCCGCTCTCGGGAGTCTTCGACCCCAAGCACGACCGCTACAAGGAGGCCGCGGAGTTCCGCGCCCGCTACGAGTCCGACCCCGGCGCGGCCGAGGTGGTGGACCAGGCCCGCAAGCTCGAGGGCCTGAAGCGCCAGTGGGGCGTGCACGCCGCCGGCGTCATCATCGGCCGGTATCCGCTGATCGACTCCATCCCGATCATGCGGCGCGAGGCCGACGGCGCGATCATCACGCAGTTCGACTACCCGACCTGCGAGACGCTCGGCCTGCTCAAGATGGACTTCCTGGGCCTGCGCAACCTCACGGTGATCGACGACGCGCTGCGCAACATCGTGATCAACGGCAAGGACCCGGTCGATCTCGACGAGATCAGCAAGGACCTCACCGACCCGAACACCTACGCCCTGCTCTCCCGGGGCGACACCCTCGGCGTCTTCCAGTTCGACGGCGGCCCGATGCGGTCGCTGCTGCGACTCATGCGCCCCGACAACTTCGAGGACATCTCCGCCGTCGGTGCGCTCTACCGACCGGGCCCCATGGGTGCGAACTCGCACACCAACTACGCGCTGCGCAAGAACGGCCAGCAGGAGATCACCCCGATCCACCCGGAGCTGGCCGAGTCGCTCGAGGAGATCCTGGGTCAGACCTACGGCCTGATCGTCTACCAGGAGCAGGTCATGGCGATCGCGCAGAAGGTCGCCGGGTACTCGCTCGGCAAGGCCGACCTGCTGCGCCGCGCGATGGGCAAGAAGAAGAAGTCGGTCCTGGACGCCGAGTACGTCGGCTTCGAGGCCGGCATGAAGGCCAACGGCTACTCGGCCGCGGCGGTCAAGACGCTGTGGGACATCCTCGTCCCGTTCGCCGACTACGCGTTCAACAAGGCCCACTCCGCGGCCTACGGCCTCGTCTCCTACTGGACGGCCTACCTCAAGGCGAACTACCCGGCCGAGTACATGGCCGGCCTGCTGACCAGCGTCCAGGACGACAAGGACCGCCGGCCGATCTACCTGGCCGAGTGCCGCCGCATGGGCATCAAGGTCCTCCCGCCGGACGTCAATGAGTCCAGCTGGGACTTCACCGCCGTCGGCACCGACATCCGCTTCGGCCTGGCGTCGGTGCGCAACGTCGGCACCAACGTCGTGGAGTCGATCGTCAAGGCGCGCGAGAGCAAGGGCGCGTTCAAGGACTTCGCCGACTTCATGCGCAAGATCGACACGGTGGCCTGCAACAAGAAGGTCATCGAGTCCCTCGCCAAGGCCGGCGCGTTCGACTCCCTGGGGCACTCCCGCCAGGGCATCGCCGCGATCCACGCCCAGGCCGTCGACTCCGCGATGGGCCTCAAGCGCAAGGAGGCCGAGGGCCAGTTCGACCTGTTCGGCAGCTTCGGCGCCGAGGGCGGGGACGACGACCCGTTCGGCGGAGCCCTGAACATCACCATCCCCACAGCGGACTGGTCCAAGAGCGAGCGGCTGATGTTCGAGCGCGACATGCTCGGCCTCTACGTCTCCGACCACCCGCTGCACGGCGTCGAGCACGTGCTCACCTCGCACGCCGACACCCCGATCGCCGAGATCATGGCCGGGGGAGTGGAGGACGGCGCCAACGTCACGATCGCCGGCATCCTCACCTCGGTCTCCCCGCGCACCAACAAGCAGGGCGCGCCCTGGGCGATCGCCACGGTCGAGGACCTCGAGTCCGGCATCGAGGTGCTCTTCTTCCCCAAGACCTGGGTCGAGGTCTCGGAGAAGGTGGTCCGCGACCAGATCATCGTGGTCAAGGGGCGGATCAGCCGCCGCGACGACCAGCCCTCGCTGTTCGGCTCCGAGGTGACGGTCCCCGAGCTCACCGAGGGCGCCCGCGGCCCGGTGCTGGTCTCGATGGCCGCCGCCCGCTGCACCCCACCGGTGGTCGAGCGGCTCCGTGAGGTGCTGGGCAGCCACCCGGGCACCACCGAGGTGCAGCTCAAGCTGGTCAACGGCAGCCGCGAGACGGTGCTGCGCCTGGACCAGGGGCTCCGGGTGCGACCGAGCACCGCTCTCATGGGCGACATCAAGGCCCTGCTCGGTCCCACCAGCGTGGCGCTCCTCTGAACGACACCGGAGGTGGACCGGCACCTGTGGCGGACGCAGGGTTCACTGGGGGAGTGAGCACGACGCCCCTGGAGGCCCCGCCGCTCCCGGCGCCCTACCCGCAGATCTACTGGCGGGGCTGGCCGGAGGTCCGCGACGACTTCCGCCGGGGTCTCGGGCTGCTCCTGGGCATCGCGCTGGCAGGTGTCCCGGCCGGCCTCCTGTGGTGGCTGCTGGCGCCGAAGGGCGTCTACCGCATCACCGACGAGGGTCCGGTCGCCGTCGGACTGCCGGTGGGGGAGCTGCAGGCGGGCGCGGACGCCGTCTTCGTCCTGGTGCTGCTCGGCCTCGGCCTGCTGGTCGGCGCGGCGTCCTGGGCGCTGCGCAGCCGGCGCGGAGTAGGCACCCTCGGAGTGCTCGCCGTCGGCGGCAGCCTCGCGTCCGTCGTCGCCTGGCAGCTCGGCGAGCTGCTCCGCAGGCCGCCGAGCCGGGCCGACCTGGCTGACGTCGGGGCCACGGTCACCACCGGGCTCTCGCTCGGTTCGCTGCCGGCGCTCGCCGCGACGTCGTTCGCGGCGCTGCTGGCCTACCTGATCTGCGCGATGCTCGCCGCCGACGACGGCCTGAACCGCAGCTAGGCCCGCGCGCTCCGAGGGACGGGGTCCCTCGTCAGTTCACGGTCATCGGGGTGGCGAATTGCTGCAACGGCGCGGGCACCGCGCTCAGCTCCTGCAGCAGCGTCAGCTCCCGGCGCAGCAGCCGGGACTCCGCGGCCAACCGCCGCCGGGTCGCCGACTCGGCCAGCAGCGCCTGCCGGTCCTCGGTGGTGAGCAGCGCCGAGGACGCGACCAGCCAGGAGAGCGCGCTGGGGTCGTCGGCCGCGGCGGCCAGCCGGACGGCCGCCTCCACGCCGTCCCCGTGGGAGCCGGCCCCGAGCGCCGACACCTCCGCCACGTAGCGGGTGAACAGGTCGCCGACGCCGCGGGCGAGCAGGTCGAGGGAGCCGCGGGCCACCGACGAGGCGACCTCGTCGGGGATGGCCAGCCCCGGGGCGTCGGTCACCGACTCGGCGTCCCCGGCCGCCTCCTCGGCGGCCTCCTCCTCGGCCATCCACTCGACCTCCGCCTGGAGATAGGGCGGGTCGTCGCCCACGACGACGTCGAGGATGCGGAAGCGCTCGCCGCCGACGCTCACGATGCGGAACCCGCCGTCGGGCTGCGGCTGGACGCGCTGCAGCCGGGCGGTGCAGCCGATGTCGTAGAGCGCCGCCGCCGGGGCGACGCGCTCGACCTCCCAGCCCTGCCGGATGGCGACCACGCCGAAGAACCGGCGGTCGCCGTGCTCGGGCAGGTCCATGAGGTCGCGCATGAGCCGGCGGTAGCGCGGCTCGAAGATCTGCAGCGGCAGCACCACGCCGGGGAACAGCGGCCGCCCCAGCGGGAACAGCGGGATCAGTTCACCCATCCGGGCAAGCGTACGGCCCGCGGGCACCCCCACCGGGCGGGACGCCCCGGGTGCGCCCCGAGGGCTCCGGAACCGCTGGCTACCCTGAGAAGCCCCGGCACCCCCTGCCCAGATCTCGGAGGCACCCCCGTGCTCGCACGCATCGACCTGCGCGGAAACGCCCTCCCCGGCGTCCGCGAGCTCGCCGGACTGCTGCCCCGGGCCGCCACCGACATCGACTCGGTGCTGGCCACGGTCCGCCCGCTCTGCGAAGACGTCCGGGTCCGCGGCGCCCAGGCGGTCCGCGAGATCACCGCGCGCATCGACGGCGTGGACGCCGAGGACTTCGCCGTCCCCCAGGAGGCGCTGGACCGCGCGCTCGCCGAGTGCGACCCGACGCTGCGGGCGGCGCTGGAAGAGGCCATCTCGCGGGTCAAGAAGGTGCACGAGGACCAGCGGCGCACCGACGTCACCACCCAGGTCGTGCCCGGCGGCACCGTGATGGAGCGCTGGCTGCCGGTCCGCCGCGTCGGCCTCTACGTGCCCGGTGGCCTGGCGCCGCTGCTGTCCAGCGTCGTCATGAACGTCGTTCCCGCCCAGATCGCCGGCGTGGAGTCGATCGCCGTCGCCTCCCCGCCGCAGCGCGACCACGGCGGCCTGCCCGACCCGGGCGTCCTCGCGGCATGTGCGCTGCTGGGCGTCACCGAGGTCTACGCCGTCGGCGGGGCCCAGGCGGTCGCCGTCTTCGGCTACGGCGCCGGCTCCTGCGAGCCGGTGGACATGGTCACCGGTCCGGGCAACGTCTACGTCACCGCCGCCAAGCGGCTGCTGCGCGGGCTCATCGGCATCGACTCCGAGGCCGGCCCGACCGAGGTGGCGATCCTCGCCGACGACACCGCGGACCCGGCGCACGTCGCGGCCGACCTGATCAGCCAGGCCGAGCACGACCCGCTGGCCGGCGCGGTGCTGGTGACGACGAGCGAGGAGCTCGCCGACGCCGTCCTCGCGCTCGTGCCTGGGCAGGTGGCCGCCACCAAGCACTCCGACCGGATCGGCACCGCGCTCGACGGCAGCCAGTCCGGGATCGTCCTCGTCGACGACCTCGAGGCGGGGCTGCGCGTCGTCGACGCCTACGCCGCCGAGCACCTGGAGATCCAGACCCGCAACTCGCGCGAGATCGCCATGCGGGTGCGCAATGCCGGCGCGATCTTCGTCGGCGCCTGGTCGCCGGTGTCGCTGGGCGACTACGCGGCCGGCTCCAACCACGTCCTGCCCACCGGCGGCTGCGCCCGGCACCAGAGCGGGCTGAGCGTGCAGTCCTTCCTGCGCGGCATCCACGTCATCGAGTACGACGAGGCGGCGCTCGCCGAGGTGGCGCCGCACATCGACGCCCTCGCCGGGGCGGAGGACCTCCCCGCCCACGCGGCCGCCGTGCGGATCCGGCAGCGGTCGTGACGTCGCTCGACGGGCTCCCGCTGCGGCCGGAGCTGCGAGGACGTGTGCCCTACGGCGCCCCGCAGCTCCCCGCGCAGCACCGGCTCAACACCAACGAGAACCCGCACCCCCTGCCGGCCGAGCTGCTGGCCGACCTGGGCGCGGCGCTCGGGCACGCGGCCCTCGAGCTCAACCGCTACCCCGACCGGGACGCCGTCGCGCTGCGCACCGATCTGGCGGCCTACCTGACCCGCACCAGCGGCGAGCCGATCGACCCGGCGCAGGTGTGGGCGGCCAACGGCTCCAACGAGGTGCTGCAGCAGATCCTGCAGACGTTCGGCGGC
This sequence comes from Blastococcus sp. LR1, assembly GCF_020166105.1. Taxonomy (GTDB): domain Bacteria; phylum Actinomycetota; class Actinomycetes; order Mycobacteriales; family Geodermatophilaceae; genus Blastococcus. The sequence continues at coordinate 223,724 of NZ_JAIUJY010000001.1, read as the reverse complement.
GCCGGTCGCACCGCGCTCGGGTTCACGCCGTCCTACTCGATGCACCCGATCATCTCCGCGGGCACCGGCAGCGGCTGGGTCGACGGGCACCGCGCTGCTGACTTCACCATCGACAGCGCCGCCGCCGTCGCCCAGGTGCGCGAGGAGCGGCCCGACGTCGTCTTCGTGACCAGCCCGAACAACCCGACCGGCACCGCGGTCGACCTGGACACGATCACCGCGCTGTACGAGGCGACCGAAGGCGTCGTCGTCGTCGACGAGGCGTACGCCGAGTTCGCCCGGCCCGGCACGCCGTCGGCGCTGACCCTGCTGCCGGGGCGTCCGCGGCTGATCGTCAGCCGCACCATGAGCAAGGCGTTCGGCATGGCGGGGCTCCGCCTGGGCTATCTCGCCGCCGACCCCGCCGTCGTCGACGCGATCCAGCTCGTGCGGCTGCCGTACCACCTGAGCTCGCTCACGCAGGCGGCCGCGCGGGCGGCGCTCGCGCACACCGACGCCCTGTTGGCGACGGTGGCCGCGGTCATGGAGCAGCGGGACCGGATCGTCGACGCGCTGCCCGGGATGGGGCTCACCAGCGTGCCGAGCGACGCCAACTTCGTACTCTTCGGCCACTTCGCCGACGCGCCCGCCGTCTGGCAGGCGCTGCTGGACCGGGGCGTGCTGGTCCGCGACGTCGGACTGCCCGGCTGGCTGCGGGTCACCGCGGGCACCGCCGAGGAGACCGACGCGTTCCTCACCGCGCTGCGTTCCACCACTACAGGTGAGATCGCGCCGGACCACCGCACGACTCTGGGAGACTGACGTCCATGACCCGCACCGCACGCGTCGAGCGACAGACCAGCGAGACGAAGCTCGTCGTCGAGCTCGACCTCGACGGCACCGGCACCAGCTCGATCAGCACGGGCGTGGGCTTCTACGACCACATGCTCACCGCGCTGTCCAAGCACAGCGGGATCGACCTCTCCGTGCGGGCCGACGGCGACCTGCACATCGACGCGCACCACACCGTCGAGGACGTCGCGATCGCCCTGGGCCAGGCGTTCGCGGAGGCGCTGGGCGACAAGCGCGGCATCACCCGCTACGGCGACGCGACGATCCCGATGGACGAGGTGCTCGCGCAGGCCGCCGTCGACCTCTCCGGCCGGCCGTACTTCGTGCACGCCGAACCCGAGAACATGACGCCGATGATCGGGCCGGACTACCCGACGTCGCTCACCAAGCACGTGCTGGAGTCCTTCGCGTTCAACGCGCGGATCAGCCTGCACGTGCGGGTGCTCTACGCCGGCCGCGACGCCCACCACATCGTGGAGGCGCAGTTCAAGGCGCTGGCCCGCGCGCTGCGCGTCGCCGTCGCCCTCGACCCGCGGGTCACCGACGTCCCGTCCACCAAGGGTGCGCTGTAACCGGTGAACTTCGGTCTGGCCCTGCTCCTGATGGGCGGGTTCCTGCTCGGCGGGGCGTGGAGCATCTGGCGCGCCGACTCCGACACCAAGGGGCGGACGGGTCCGCAGGTCGTCTTCGCCGTGATCCTGCTGGCCGGGGCGGTGCTGGCCAGCGTCTCGGGCATCCTCCGGATGTGAGCCGGGCGTGCCCGGAGGCGACGAGGAGCGCTTCCTCGGCATCGTGACGGCCGACCCGACGGTGCGGGCGGTGCTGGAGCGGGCGCCCGTGCTCGGCCTGACGGACTGGTGGCTGACCGCCGGCGTGCTCTTCCAGACGGTGTGGAACTCGCTCACCGGCAGGCCGCCGGGCACCGGCATCCGCGACGCCGACTTCTTCTACTTCGACGCCGACACGTCGTGGGAGGCGGAGGACGCCGTCATCCGCGCGGGGGCGGAGCTCTTCGCCGATCTGCCGGTGCCGGTGGAGATCCGCAACGAGGCGCGGGTGCACCTCTGGTACGAGCAGAAGTTCGGGGTGCCGGCGGAGCCCTTCCGCGACTGCGCCGACGCGATCGACCACTTCGCCGCCGTGTGCTGCTGCTACGGGATCCGGGTGGACGGCGCGGGCGCGGTCGAGGTCTACGCCCCGCACGGCTACGACGACCTCTTCGACCTGGTGGTCCGTCCCAACCGGCGCCTCGCCCCGCGGCACGTCTACGAGGCCAAGGCCGCGCGGTGGAAGCAGCAGTGGCCCGAGCTCACCGTGCTGCCGTGGGAACCGGCTCCCACGGACTGACCCGGCCGACTCCGGGAGGACCTCCGAACCACACGAACTCGTGGCCATCACCGCCTGATGGCCACGAGTTCGTGCAGTTCGGCACTGTGCGCCCGGGCGGGAATCCCGTCGGCCGCCGAATTGCTGGTCGGTAGCGTGGCAGGTGTGAAGAAGGTGGCGGTCCTCGACTACGGCTCGGGCAACCTGCGTTCGGCCGAGCGCGCGCTCCAGCGGGTCGGCGCCGACGTGACGGTGACCGCGGACGCCGACGTGGCGCTCGCGGCCGACGGCCTCGTCGTGCCCGGCGTCGGTGCGTTCGCGGCCTGCATGACCGGGCTGGACGCCGTGCAGGGACGCCGGATCATCGGCCGCCGCCTCGCCGGCGGCCGCCCCGTGCTGGGCATCTGCGTCGGCATGCAGATCCTCTTCGAGCGCGGCGTCGAGCACGGCGTGGACTCCGAGGGCGTCGGCGAGTGGCCCGGCGTCGTCGAGCAGCTCAAGGCGCCGGTCCTCCCGCACATGGGCTGGAACACCGTGCAGGCCGCTCCGGGCAGTGCGCTCTTCGCCGGCCTCGAGGACGAGCGCTTCTACTTCGTGCACTCCTACGGCGTGCGCGAGTTCCCCCTCGCCGAGGACGGCGTCACGGCGCCGCTCGCTCCACCGAAGGTGACCTGGGCCGAGCACGGCGACCACTTCGTCGCCGGCGTGGAGAACGCGGCGCTCTCGGCGACGCAGTTCCACCCGGAGAAGAGCGGCGACGCCGGCGCGCAGCTGCTCACCAACTGGCTGAACACCCTCGACTGAGCCTCCCCGCGCGGAAGGACGTCGTCACCTAGGGTTCCCCGGACCCGTTCCGGTGCTGCCCTGGAGGTCGGCGTGCCCGCTCCGCGTCCTGCCCACGACGGTCGGCCGGGCCGTCTCGCGGGCCTGCTCACCGCCGTCCTGCTACTGGCGCTGAGCGTCTGGACCGTCGCGAGCCTCCAGCCCCCGGACCCCCGGCCGGCCGACGCCCCGGCTGCCGAGTTCAGCGCCGAGCGCGCTTTCGCACACGTCGAGCGGATCGCCGAGGCCCCGCACGTCGCCGGCAGCCCGGAGAACGACGTCGTCGTCGCCGGCCTGGTCGAGACGCTCACCGACCTGGGCCTGGACACCCGGGTGCAGAACGCCGTCGGAGCGCGCGAGGGGGCACCGGGCGAGGCCGGGATGGCCCGGGTCCGCAACGTCGTGGCCGTGCTGCCCGGGACCGACCCGACCGGCCGGCTCTACCTGATGGCGCACCACGACTCGGCCGAAGCCGGGCCCGGAGCAGCCGACGACGCGGCCGGCGTCGCCGCGCTGCTGGAGTCGGTGCGCGCGCTCACCGCCGGCCCGGCGCTGCGCAACGACGTCGTCGTGGTGCTCACCGACGCGGAGGAGGCCTGCCTCTGCGGTGCGGACGCGTTCGCCGCCTCGCACCCGCTGGCCACGGGCGGCGTGGTCCTCAACTTCGAGGCCCGCGGCACCAGCGGCCCGCCGATCATGTTCGAGACGTCGCTCGGCAACGCCGGCCTCGCTGCCGCCTTCGCCGAGGCCGCGGAGCACCCGGTGGCCAGCAGCTTCGCCGTGGAGGTCTACCGCGCGCTGCCCAACGACACCGACTTCAGCGTGCTGCTGGCCGACGGCGACTTCACCGGCATGAACACCGCCTTCATCGACGGCGCCGCCGGCTACCACTCGCCGCAGGACACCCCCGACCGGCTGGACCGCGGAACCCTGCAGGCCCTGGGTGACAACGCGCTGGCCCTGACCCGCTCGCTCGGCGACCGGGACCTGACCGTCCTCGCCGAGCCCGCGGACGGCGACGCCACCTACTTCCCGCTGCCCGGCATGCTGGCGCAGTACCCGGGCACCTTCGTGTGGCCGCTCGCCGGGGCAGCTCTGGTCGCCGTCGCCGGGCTCGCGCTGGTGCTGCGGGTGCGCGGGATCAGCTCGCTGCGCCGCAGCGCCGGCGGTGCGCTGCTGGCTCTGCTGCCGCTCGCCCTCGGCCCGCTGGCGGCCCAGGGGCTGTGGCAGCTGCTGGTCCTCGCGCGCCCCGGGTACGCCACGATGCTCGACCCCTGGCGCCCCGGCTGGTTCCGGCTGGCCGCGGTCGCCGTCGTCCTGCTCGTGGTGCTGCTCTGGTACGCCCTGCTGCGCCGCCGAGTGGGGACGGCACCGCTGGCGGTGGGCGCACTGACGTGGCTCGCCGTCGTCGCCGCGGTGCTCGCCGCCGTGGCGCCGGGCGGCTCCTACCTGGCCGCCTGGCCCGCCCTGGTCGGTGCGCTGACCGGGATCGTCGCCGCGCTGACGTCCTCGCGCGTGGTCCGGGTCGGCGCCGCGCTGCTCACCGGTGCGGCGGCGGTCCTGGTGCTCGCGCCCACCGCCGCGCTCTTCTTCCCTGCGCTCGGGCTCTCGCAGGCGCTCGCCCCGTCGGTGGTCGTCGTCCTCGCCGCCCTCGCGCTGCTCCCGGCCGTGGAGCTGCTCTTCCCCGATCCCGGCGAGCGGGCCCGGCTCGCGGCGACCGGGGTGCCGGCGGCGGCGCTCGTCGCCGCCGTCTTCTGCACGGGCACCGGGTTGACCGTGGACCGCTTCGACGCCGCGCACCCGGTGCCTAGCCGGCTGGGCTACCTGCTGGACGCCGACGCCGGCGAGGCGCGCTGGGTGACCACCGAGACGCCGCCGGGGGAGTGGACCGCCGGTTTCGTCGACGGTCGCGGCACCCTCGGCGCGGACTACCCGTACTTCGCCGGCCGCGAGGTGCAGACCGGTCCCGCCGAGGCCGCCGACCTGTCGGCGCCGGAGGTCACCGTCGTCTCCGACACCGTGCTCGGCGAGCGCCGCGAGATCACCGTGCGGGTCACGCCCCGGCGCGACGACGTCCGGCTCGTCGACCTCGCCCTGGCCGTCGACGGCGGCAGCGTCGTCCGCGGCCGGATCGGTGGCCGAGCCGTGCCCGAGGGCGCGCTCGGCGAGGACTTCCTGCGGATCACGTTCCACGCACCGCCGGCCGACGGGCTGCAGGCCGCCTTCACCGTCGAGGGCGACGGTCCGGTGCGGCTGCGCGCGACCGACGCGAGCAACGGGCTCACCGGTCTCCCCGGCTACGAGGAGCGGCCGGAGGACGTCGACACCGCCGGCACGCACGGCGCGGACCTGGTGCTGGTCACGGGGGTCACCCAACTGGGCTGAGCGGCGTCAGCTCGCGAGTGGATCGGTGACGAACTCGAGGAACTGCTGACCCCACTGCGTGATCCGCGCCTTGTAGAGACTGTCGCCTGTCATCACCGCGTTGAGGCCGGGCGCGTTGATCAGGCCGTCGCGTCCAAGGTCCGCTATCGCAAGATCAAGGACGATCTGTCGGTTGGCGAGTTCGGGGATCCCAGCCTCAATCACCGATGCAAGTCCTCCGCTGAGCAGATTCAGCTTGGGAATCTGGTGGCGCGTAAACCAGTCGCCAGGGTCTGCCAGGAAGCTGAGCAGTATGAGGTGGGTGGGCGTGTAGTCATCGATCAGCCGCATGAAGATGGACTGCTCTTCTGCGTTCGGGGCCCCCGGTAGCGCCGAATTGAGTACAGCGTTTCGCAGCGCCTCCCGCTTCTCCGTCAAGGAGGATCGCTCGGCGATGCGCGTGGCTGCCGCGACCGCGTCCAGGAACCGATCCTCATGGGTCAAGGCAACGAGCTCGAGGTCTTCCACCCTGTCCACTAGGTCCTCCACTGCTGCGCCGAGGTCTCGAAGCCAAGCCTGCAGCCGTTGGTCATAGGCATGGGAGATGGCGTAGTCGAATGCCACTCCTGCGGGGCCGCCGACGACAGGGACCGCTGAGATGGCGCCTTCGACGGCCTTCTCGACGATCTCCTGGCCGGTCGACTTGTCGGGGATGGGGCCGAGAGTCATGCGGTATCCCTACCGGGAGCCACGTCGAGTGGCCACCGGTCACCAGCGACCGCGGTGCACGACCTCGTCGACGCCGCGGCGCCCGCGCTTCAGTGACGGCGACCGCCGGTCCTCGGCACCGGGGTAGCCGACGGAGACGCAGCCGACCGGCCGGTACTCCTCGGGCACCCCGAACGCGGCGCGGAATGCCTCCACCCGCTCGGCCGGCACACCGAAGAAGCACGCGCCCAGCCCCTCGTCGACGGCGGTGAGCAGCATCAGCAGCGAGGCCATGCCGGCGTCGACGTCCCAGTAGGGCACCGGCCAGCGGCCCTCGTCGCGATCGGTCCAGCCCTTGTCCGGCTCGGCGTAGCGGTCCAGGTAGGCGGCCTTGTTCGCCAGCGGCACGATCAGCAGGGGCGCCCGGCGCATGCGGGTCAGCCAGCGGTCGGGAGCCCCCTCGCTGGTCGTCGCCGCCCAGAACCGGTCGCGCTCCTCGGCCGACTCGAGCACCAGGAAGGCCCAGCCCTGGCTGAACCCGGCCGACGGCGCCCGGATCGCGTGCTCCAGCAGCCGGTCCCGCACCTCGGGGGACACGGGCCGGTCGGGGTCGTAGTCGCGGACCATGCGGCGGCGGCGGACGACGTCGGCGAACTCCACGCCGTCCACCCTGTCATCCGCGCGACCGGGTCAGGCCGCCCGGCCGAGACGGGCGAGCACGCGGGTCGCCCGGTCCGCGTCCTCCGGCACCTCGACGGCGGGCCGGCAGATCCCGTCCATGTAGAGCGCGGGGCCGAAGCTGTCGGCGCCGGCCTCCATCCGGTCCAGCTCCCCGTCGGTCAGCGCAGGGTCCGCGCCCACGGCCCGGGCGACGTCCCAACGGTGCCCGAGCATGTCCCAGACGTAGAACTGGAGGAAGGCGGCGCCCACGGTCGTCCGGCCGAAGAAGCCGTCGAACTCCCGCGCGGGCACGGAGTCGTCGGCGAGCGCCTCGGCCACCCGCGCCGCGTGCACCCGCCAGGCGGCGGCGGGGTCGGCGGCCACCTCGGGTGCCGGCCCCGCGTCCACGCCGTGCGTGCCGAGGAAGTCCCGCTGGGTGTCGATCAGGTGACCGACGACGTCGGCGGCGGTCCAGCCCTCGCAGGGCGAGACGCTCGACCAGGCGGCGGCGGGCACGCCGTCGAGGAGCGCGGTGAGGGGGCGGTCGGCGGCGGCGAACTGCGCGGCGGTCTCGTTCATGCCCCGGAACCTAGGGACGTGCGGCAGGCTCGGTCTTGATGAAACCCGACAGCCGCGAGCCGATGGACTCCATCGAGCGGGCTCACCTCAAGGACCCCGACGACGCCTCGCACGTGATGTACCGCTACTCGACGCCGCCGGAGTTCGACGGGTTGCTGCAGCGGTTCTGGATCCCGGTCTGGTCGGTGCCGCCGGGGCAGGAGGCGCCGCAGCGGGTGCTGCAGTACCCGGTGTCCCTCGTGGTCGTGGCGAGCGACTACGCCCGGTTCTACGGCGTCGTCTCCGGGCTCTCCACCACGACGCTGAGCGGAACCGGCTGGGCGTTCGGCGTCATGTGCGCGCCGGCGGCGGGGGCGCTGATCGCCGGCGGCCCGATGAGCGCATACACCGACCGGTACGTCGACGTGGTCGACGTCCTGGGCGCCGAGGGCGAGCGCCTGACCACCCGGGTCCGCGCGGCCATGGCGGACGACCCGCACGCGGAGGGCTCGCACGCTGCCGCCATGGCGGCGTTCGGCGACGCGCTGCGGCCGCTGCTGCCGATCGACGACGAGGGCCGGCTGGTCAACGACGTCGTCGCCTTCGTCGAGGGCGACCGTGAGGTCATCCGGGTGGCCCAGGTGTGCGACCGCTTCGACCTCTCCGAGCGGGCGCTGCAGCGGCTGGTGCAGCGCCGGATCGGGTTGAGCCCGAAGTGGCTGATCCAGCGGCGGCGGCTGCAGGAGGCCGCCGAGCGGCTGCGCGCCGGATCGGACGGCCTCGGGGAGGTGGCGGCGGTGCTGGGCTACGCCGACCAGGCGCACTTCACCCGCGACTTCGCGCGGATCACGACGATGACGCCGGGGGAGTTCGCCGGCCGTCAGCGGCGGAACACGTAGGGCTTGAGCGGCGGCTCGGCCGGCACGTCGGGAGCGTTCCCCGCGGGGTTGCCGGCGTAGGCGACCATCTCGAGGAAGTCGGGAACGGCCGTCGCCGGGTTCACCCCCGGCTGGAACGGCTGCGCGCACACGAGGGGGGAGATGCGCGCGCGCTTCGCCGGGCCCTCGTGGTCCAGGGCGTCGGCGACGAGGGCGTAGCCGACGGCGTCCGAGCTGCCGATCTGGAAGTGGTCGGCGACGTGGCCGGGGCACACCTCCTGCAACGCGATGTTCGCGATCCGGCCCTTTCCGGTGCGCAGCGGGGAGCTGGCCCCGGGGCCGACGTTCGGGACGACGACCTCGTCGGTGTTCGTGTAGGCGACCGTGTAGTCGATGCCGGCGAAGGTCTCGGCGCCGCTGTTGAGCGCCTGCAGGAACCGTGACCGCGAGGCCTGCTGGTGGAACGACGGGTTGCAGGGCCGGCGGCAGGCGATGTCGGCGACGAGGGTGCCGTGGTTGGACGGGCTCAGGCCGATGACGTCGTCGACGAGCGCGCGGGTGTCCGGCCAGAAGCGCAGCGCCCACCGCGGCACCATGCCGCCCTGGCTGAACCCGACGACGTCGACGTCGCGGCGCGCCTGGGTGCTCATGGTGCGCAGCGCGTGCACCACGTACTCGCCGGCGACCTGGATGTCGCCGGTGGCGTCGAACGGCAGCGTGACGCTGCACCAGCGGCGGCCCGCCTGGTCGAAGGCCCGCTGGTAGTTCCAGTCGAAGTTGACCTCGGGCGTCAGCGTCGTGCCCGGCACCAGCAGGATCGGATCGCGCTTCAGCTTGTCCAGCCGGCCGTTGCAGCGGAGCGACCTCTGCAGGTCGGCCGTCGGCACGCTCAGCCGGGGTCCGCGCTGGTCCAGCGACGCGAACTCGCCGGTGGCGGAACCGCGGTGCGGAGTGGCGGAGGCGGTGCCGACGCCGGCGGCGAGCAGCGCCGCGACCAGCAGGACGAGCAGGCGGAACCGGGGCAGGCGCACGAGCGTCTCCAACTTCTGGGTCCGCCGCGTCGCGCACCCGCGAGGACAACGAGACGACCGCGACCAGGTTGCGCCCCCACCTCACCGGTAGGTGACGCTCACCGCCCCGGTCCGGGAGTTCCAGGTCAGCGATCCGCCCTGGAAGTCGGTGCGCCGGCTGCCGGTCACCGCGTACTCGTCGCGGGTGGGCAGGCCCAGCCGCGAGCCGGGGCCGCCCAGCTCGGTGTACCGCCGCCCGATGGAGCCGTAGACGGAGTGCGTGCCGGTCGTGGCGCCGGTGTAGATCGCGCCGTAGTTCTGGAAGGTCGTGTACCGGGCGCCGGACGCCGTCGTCCGCTCACTGGCCGTGGGATAGCCCAGCGGACCGCGCTCCCAGCCGGTCGAGGCCCACAGCGACCGGGCCGCGCCGGTGACGGCGTGCGCCTTGGTGGCCGACGACCAGTAGATCGAGGCGTTCCCGGCGAAGTGGTTGTACCGGCCACGGCCGTCGGGGGTGCCCAGCTCGTCGGTCGTGGGGACGCCGTGCGGCCAGCCGAGTCCGCCCAGCGCCGTCCAGCGGTCCTCGATCGAGCCCTGCACCATCTTCGCCCCGCCGGTCGGCGTCCAGGTGACCACGCCGTTGACGAACGTGGAGTACCGCGTGACCCCGTCCGGGCCGCTGCGCTCGTCGGCGGTCGGGTAGCCGACCGGGCTGCGCTCCCTGCCCCGGTTGGCCCAGTGCTGACGGATCGACCCCTGTACGACCCACGCTCCGGTGGCCTGCGTCCAGTAGATCGACGCCGAGCCGAGGTCGTTGTACCGCCCGAGCCCGTCCGGCGTGGTCCGCTCGTCGGTCGTGGGAGCACCCAGCGCGCGGTGGCCACCGAGCGCCAGGTACTTGGTCAGGACGGGCCCGGCCATGAGGCGCACGCCGGTCGACGGCGACGAGTACAGGCGGCCGTTCGCGTACTGCTGCCAGGCGACCAGCCCGTCGGTCTGCTCGGCGCCGACCGGAGCGCCGAGGCGGGTGCGGAGCGCCGGCTCGGCGGCGTAGCGAGCGGCGATGCCGCTGGCGACCGGCTGCGCGCAGGGCCCGCCCACGACCAGGCTCTGGTTCACCGCGACACCGGTCAGGTCGGTCGCGCCGGTGGGGGAGCCCGCCGGCGGCAGCACCCGGACGTCGACCGTCGCCGGGCCGGCCGAACCCAACCCGAACCGCGCCTCGACCGGAACGGCGGAGGTGTACCCGTCGGTGGCCAGGACGGTGCGCCGGCCGAGGAGTCGCCCGGGATCGCCCAGGCCGCCGGCGGCGTAGACCTCGACCACGGCACCCGGCCCGGTGAAGCTGCGGCTGTCCAGGCCGACGGAGAGCCAGCTCCGGCTCGCCGAGGCCCCGCTGAACAGCCGGACCCCGGTGCCGGTGAAGAAGTAGTCGCCGACGACGTCGAGCCGGCCGTCGCGGTCGTAGTCGGCCCAGGGGGTGGCCACCCACGCCATCGAGGCGTTCGGCGTCGTCGGGCCCTTCACCGCGGCGATCGCGGGGGGCCGGGTGAACTGCGGAACGCCGTCGGCGGTGGTGGCGCCGGTTCCGCGGAACACCGCCGGAACGGCCGCGCCCAGCGACGTGCCGCTGGAGACGCCGGCGAGGATGTCGACGACGCCGTCGTTGTCCATGTCCTGCGCGTGCACCGGCGCCGACTTCGAGTCGATCCTCAGCGGCAGGCCGGCTGCCGCCGTCTCGTCGGTGAACCGCGGCAGGCCTGCCGAGTCCGGGCCCCGGTTGAGCAGCAGCCGCACCGGCGGCACCTCGTTGCCGGAGTGCTCGACGCTGATGTAGTGGGCGCCGAGCAGCAGGTCCAGGCGGCCGTCGCCGTTCAGGTCGGCGCTGGAGGAGCCGGTGTAGAAGTCGTTGACCAGCGCGCCCGGGCCCTTGTCGACCGGAGGGGGACCGGCCGGGACGTTGCGGCTCGCCTCGACGAAACCGCCACCGGCCCGGCGGACGAACAGCCGGTCGCTGCCCGCGACGAAGAGGTCGGCCAGGCCGTCGCCGGTGAGGTCGGTGGTGGTGGCGGAGAACCCCTCGACGTCGAGCGGAAGGCCGGCAGCGGCGGTCACGTCGGTCCAGGTCGCCCCGAGCGAACCGGGGTTGCGCAGCAGCCGGCTGGAGGCGCCGGAGTACCGGTCCTGCACGAAGTAGAGGTCCAGGTGGCCGTCGGCGTCGTAGTCCAGGACGCCGACGCTGCGCCCGCCGAGGCGGCCGCCGGGGCCGGCGGGCAGCGCGGCCGTCCGGACGAACTTCCCGCCGTCGTTGCGCAGCAGCACGGTGTTGCCGGCGGTGGCCCGGTCGAACTTCGCCTCGGCGAACCGGGAGACCACGAGGTCGTCGTCGCCGTCGCGGTCGAGGTCGGTGAACACGACCCCCGACGTCCACCCGACCAGGCTCGGGAACGTGGTGTCGACCCGGAAGCCGTTGCCGGTGTTGATCAGCAGCCGGTCGGGCTGGTAGTCGTTCCGCGGGTCGGTCCACGCAGGGTTCTGCATGAGCGGCGGATAGGCGGCGTAGGTGCCCAGGAAGAGGTCGAGCAGACCGTCGCCGTTGGCGTCACCCCACCCGGCCGCGTGGCCGTAGCGCCCGCGCAGCACCTCGGGCGGGAGCTGGGCGGTGCGGTCGGTGAAGGACGGCGCGGTCGAGCCGGCTGCCGGGGCGGCGGTGTAGCAGGTGGTCACGACCGGCGCGGCCGACGCCGTGCCGGCCGGCAGCGCGACGGCGAGCGCCGCGGCGGTCGCCACGGCGGAGAGCGATCCGAGGACGGCGCGCGGACGGAACCGATGGAACTCCACGCGAACCCCCGTTGCGCCGTGTGCCTCGAAGCGGCTCGACCGTAGGCGGCACCCGCGCTCCGGGGCAGAGTCCTAGTACCCCCGCAGGCCCTCGTGCTCCCGCGGACCGGACCGTGGGTCAGCGGGGAGCGAGGTCGGTGACGGCCCGCACGAGCTCGGCGCCGTCCAGGAGCACGAGGTCGTTGTGGCCCGCGCCGGGCACCTCCACGAGCGCGTGCAGCCGCCCTGCGGCCTCGGAGACGCGCCGGCTCTGCGCCGGCGGCACAAGGGTGTCGGCGGTGCCCAGCACCACCGTCGTCGGCACGTCCAGCCGGGCCACCTGCTCGGCGACCGGATAGCGGTCGCGCAGGAGCAGCCGGACCGGCAGGAACGGGTAGTGCTCGCCGCCCACCGCCGCGAGGTCCGTGAAAGGGGAGCGCAGCACCAGCCCGGCGGGCGGGTGCTGCAGCGCGAGCTCGGTGACGACCGCGCAGCCGAGGCTCTCGCCGAGGTAGACCAGCCGGTCCTGCGGCACGCCGGCCTCGGTGACCAGCCACTCCCGTGCGGCGCGGACGTCCAGCGCGAGCCCGTCCGCGCTGGGGCTGCCGGCGTTCCCGCCGTAGCCGCGGTAGTCGAAGAGCAGCACGGCCAGACCCTCGGCGGCCAGGGCGCGGGCCAGCGGGATCCGGTGCTCCCGGTTGCCGCCGTTGCCCGCGGCGACGAGGACCGCGGGGGCGTCCGGTGCCGGCCCCGGGACGAACCACGCGCCCAGCCTCAGCCCGTCGGCCGTGGTCAGCTCGACGTCGCGGCCGCCGGGGAGGACGTCGGCGGCGGCGGGCACCGGACCGTCGGCGGGGAGGTAGATCAACCGGCGCTGGAACGCCCACAGCAGGCCCACGAGGACAGCACACACGAGGGCGGCCACGAACGCCGTCCGGAGCAGCCGCCGCAACACGTCGTCATGGTGCTCCCTAGGCTGGTCGCCGTGCCGAAGCTGCAGCTGCTCCCCGCCGTCGACGTCGCCGACGGCCAGGCCGTCCGTCTCGTGCAGGGGGAGGCCGGGAGCGAGACCTCCTACGGCGACCCCCTCGAGGCCGCGCTGCAGTGGCAGCGGGACGGCGCCGAGTGGGTGCACCTGGTCGACCTCGACGCCGCCTTCGGCCGCGGCACCAACCGGGAGCTGCTGGCCCGGGTCGTCGGCGAGCTGGACGTCGACGTGGAGCTCTCCGGCGGCATCCGTGACGACGCCTCGCTGGAGGCCGCGCTGGCCACCGGCTGCCGCCGGGTGAACCTCGGCACCGCCGCCCTGGAGTCGCCCGAGTGGTGCGCCCGGGCGATCGCCGAGCACGGCGATCGGATCGCCGTCGGCCTCGACGTGCGCGGCACCCGCCTGGCGGCCCGCGGCTGGACCCAGGAGGGCGGCGAGCTCTACGAGACCCTCGCGCGCCTGGACGCCGAGGGCTGCTCGCGCTACGTCGTCACCGACATCACCAAGGACGGCACGCTCAAGGGCCCGAACCTCGAGCTGCTGCGCGAGGTCTGCGCCGCCACCCCGCGGCCGGTCATCGCCTCGGGCGGGGTCAGCTCGCTCGAGGACATCCGGGCGCTGGCCGGACTGACCGCGATCGGCGTCGAGGGCTCGATCGTCGGCAAGGCGCTGTACGCGGGGGCCTTCACCCTGCCCGAGGCGCTGCGGGTGACCGAGGAACTCGCGTGACGGTGATCCGGCTGGGCAGCGGCGCGCCCTGGGAGGGGCTCGTCGGCTACAGCCGGGTCGTCGTCCGCGGCGACACCGCCTGGGTGAGCGGCACGACCTCGACCGTCGACGGCGAGGTCGCCCACCCCGGGGACGCCGCCGCGCAGACCCGGCAGGTCCTGGAGACCATCGAGCAGTCGCTCGAGCGGGCCGGCTTCACCCTGCACGACGTCGTCCGCACCCGGATGTACGTCACCGACATCGCGCGCTGGGAAGAGGTGGGCCGGGTGCACGGCGAGTTCTTCGGCGACGTCCGGCCCGCGAGCACGATGGTCCAGGTGGCCGGGCTGATCGACCCGGAGCTGCTGGTCGAGATCGAGGCCGACGCCGTCCGCGAGGGCGCCGCGTGAGCCTCTCCGTGCGCGTCATCCCGTGCCTCGACGTCGACAAGGGGCGGGTGGTGAAGGGCGTCAACTTCGTCGACCTGCGCGACGCCGGCGACCCGGTGGAGATGGCGCGCGTCTACGACGCCGAGGGCGCCGACGAGCTGACCTTCCTCGACATCACCGCCAGCTCCGGCGACCGCGAGACCACCTACGACGTCGTCCGCCGCACCGCGGAGAGCGTGTTCATCCCGCTGACCGTCGGCGGTGGGGTGCGCAGCGTCGACGACGTCGACAAGCTGCTGCGGGCCGGTGCGGACAAGGTCGCCGTGAACACCGCCGCCGTCGCCCGCCCGGAGCTGATCGCCGAGATCGCGCACCGCTTCGGCAACCAGGTGCTGGTGCTCTCGCTCGACGCCCGGCGCACCCGCGACGGCGCGACCACCGACTCCGGCTTCGAGATCACCACGCACGGCGGACGCCGGGGCACCGGCCGCGACGCCGTCGAGTGGTGCGTGCAGGCCGCGGAGCTCGGCGTCGGCGAGATCCTGCTCAACTCGATGGACGCCGACGGCACCCGCGCGGGCTTCGACACCGATCTCATCCGGCAGGTCCGCCGCGAGGTCGCCGTGCCACTGATCGCCAGCGGGGGAGCGGGCGCGGTCGAGCACTTCCCGCCCGCGGTGGAGGCAGGCGCCGACGCCGTGCTGGCCGCCAGCGTCTTCCACTTCGGCCAGCTGCGGGTCGGTGACGTGAAGGCCGGCCTCGCGGCGGCCGGTGTCCCGGTCCGCCACGAGGCCGACACCCCGCTGGACTGACCGTCAGGGCCGGGCGGTTCCCGGCGTACGCCGGTGCAGCGCGGTGCTCGCGGTCATCACGAACAGCGACAGGCCGGTCTGCACCCAGGTCCACCAGCCGACGGGCGTGTGCCCGGCCAGCGGGCAGACCATCGTCATGACCGCCATGAGGCAGCCCGCGACCAGGCCGAAGGGGGCGGCCAGGCGGGAACCGCGCCACAGCAGGACGACCGCGAGGACGGCGGAGGCGAACGAGGCGAGTTCGATCGGCAGCTGCCACATCGGGTAGTGCACGTCGTCGCTCGGCATGGGCTCCACGAGTGGGCACGCGAGCCAGGCGAGGGCGAACGCCACCGCCAGCGACCTCTGGACCGTCGTGCCGGAGGGACGCGGAGCCGGGGGCGCCCACTGCTGCGGGGCGGTGGCGTGCCGCGGCACGGCTGCGGACACCGGCAGGGCGGCCGGAGCGACCTCGGCCGGATGTGCCGCCGTGACGACGGGCCCGGGCTCGGTGAGCGACATGGGCGCACCGTAGCGCCGCGCGGGACCGACGACGAGCAGGTTCGGGAACTCGGCCCCCGGGCGGGTCAGGCGACCTGGACCCGGGCGACGTCCCGGCGGCCGGACGCCCACAGCATCAGCTCCAGCGGCTCACCGGTCACCGTGCGGCTCCCGGCCCCGATGCGCTTCTCGACCCCGGGGGCGTCGCTGCGGCGCAGCACGAGGCCGCGGCGGCCGGCGGCGCGGCGGGCGTGCAGGGCCAGGCCCGACCACAGCTGGTCCTGCTCCTCCCGCGGGAGCTGTCGCGGCTCCCAGTCCGGCTGGGCGCGGCGGACGTCCTCGTGGTGGATGGCGAACTCCGCCACGTTCAGGGCCTTCGCCGCGGCCGGCAGGGTCATCGGGGACCACGACGGCGGACCGGTGCGCACCTGATGGACCACCTCGGCGTACGGGGTCGAGCTGCGCAGCCGGTCCTCGAGCCGGTGCGACCACCAGGCGAGCCGCTCACCCCCGGGCAGCAGCTCCAGCCCGTAGCCGGGCAGGGCGTCCGGGCGCCGGTCGCGCACGGCGAGGTGCGCGGCCAGATGGGCGGTGGTCCATCCCTCGCAGCAGGTGGGGGCGTCCGGACCGACCGTCTCCAGCAGGTCGGCGAGCGCAGCGCGCTCGCGCTCGGGCAGGGACTGCGGGGAGAGGCTCACCTGCGCGAAGCTACCCAGGAGCCGGGCCGCGCGACAGCCGACGACGTCCTCACCTGCCCGGCTTCCCCCGCTGGACCGTGTACGTGTGCTCGCCGGCGGCCACCGGCAGGGTCAGGCCGGCCTTGTCGATCGTCACCCGGACCGGGCGGCCGTCCTGCAGCACCCGGGTGCCGCCGGGGAAGTGCCCGACCAGACGGACGGCGCCCGCGCGGTCGGCCTGCGTGGCCACGGTCAGCTCCTTCTTCGGGTCGAGCCGGGCCCGTGCGAGGTCCACGGAGGCGGAGCCGGTGTTGGTCAGCCGCAGGTCCAGCCGGTTGGCCACCGGGATGCGGGGCTCGGCGCCCCACGAGCGGTTCACCTCGGTGTAGGGCAGCACCCCACCGACGACGCCGGCGCCGACGCCGGGGGAGCTGGGTGCGTCCCCGCGGCCGAAGCCGTGGCTGAAGGCGTCGACGAGTGCCTTGGCAGGGTCGCCCGGCTCGGATCCGGCGCCGGGCGCCGTGGAGGCCGGCCGCACTCCGGACATCCAGTACGCGTGGTCGTGCACCAGGCCGAGCGCGCGGTCGTCGGCGGCCGGCACGTAGGCGAAGGACACGTGGTGCGGGTTCCGGTCGACCCGTGACTCCCCGAGGAACTGTGTCGCGATCGGGACGTCGTAGCTCCGCAGGGCGAGCGTGAAGTGCTCGGCCGCCGGAACGAGGACGAAGCGGTAGCGGTAACCGAGCTGCTCGAAGCCCCGGACGCCCACCTCGGGCGCGCCCAGGTTCTGCGCCCGCGGGCCGACGATCGGCACCAGCTGGTCGGCGCCGGCGGCGACGTTCAGGTAGGGCACGTTGCGGGCGTTCTCCAGCCACAGGTTGGACAGCGTCTCGATGCCACCGGTGGGCGGGGCCGGCGGCAGCCAGATGCCGTCCCCGGGCGGGCCGACCGTGGAGAAGGCCCGGCCGAAGAGGTCGGGGTACAGGGTGCCGAGGCGGTAGGTCGCGTAGCCGCCCATCGAGTAGCCGCTGATCGCCGTCCGGTCCGGGTCGAGCGAGAAGCGCCGGGCGACGTCGTTCCACATCTCGAAGACGTCGTACTCGGCCTCGTGCTGGTACCAGCCGTCCGGACCGCGGGAGAGCGAGGTGGCCACGATGTTCCCGCGTGCCTCGCCGATCTGCTGGATGCCGGTCGAGCCGTTGTACTGCCAGTGCTGCTGCCCCAGCGAGTGCAGGGCGAGGGTGAAGCCGGTGCGGGTGCCGGGACGGTAGCCGCTGGGCACGTAGAGGCTGTAGGGCTGCAGCTGCCCGCGGTACTGGGGGAAGGTCGCGTCCAGGTCGCGTCCCTCGCCGAGCTGCAGCCGGCTGGGGAAGATCCGGATCGTCGTGCCGTGCGCGGGCACCGTGGTGCGGTTCTTCTTGGCGGCCAGCGCGGCGAAGTCGATGTCCCGGGCGTACCGGGTCGGGGCGTCGTCCCTCAGCACCGGAGCCTGCGCGGTGTCCGGCGGCGTGTTCGCCCCGGTCACCGGCTCGTCGAACCGGAAACCGAGGTTGTAGATGCCGTTCGGGGCGGGGTCCAGCACCCCGGCGCCACCAGGGCTGTCGGCATCGGCCACGGGCTGCGGGCGCAGCCAGCCGCCGGTCGCCCGGTCGAAGAGACCGGTCGCCAGCGTGGTGCGCCACGTCCGCACGGGATTGCTGACGGCGCGCGGCACGGTGACGGTGAGCTGGTTGGCCTGCAGGTCGGTGCGGACCTCGACCTTCGTCGTCCGCCGCGCCGCGCCGCCCGGGGCGAAGGAGGTGTGCTCGGCGCCGGTGCCCCAGACGGTGAGCACCTCGTCGGTGCCGGGGAACGGCGCCCCGGGGTCGCGCGGCAGCGTGGCGGTGCCGGTTGCGGCGTTCCGGTCGGTGTCGAAGGCGACGGCGAGGATCGTCGAGTCCTTCTGCAGCAGCGTGTTCAGGGTGAAGCGGTAAGACACCCGGTCGCGCTCCGGGGCGATCCGGAACTCCACGAGGTCGGCCGCGTTGCCCCCGTACCGCGCCGCGTCGGTCGGGTACGTGATGTCACCGGCCCGCTCGGACAGCGACGAGCCGCCCTGGCCGTTCGTCTCGGAGCCGTAGTCGTCGAAGAGGTGGTCCTGGTACAGGTACTCGCCTCCGACGTAGGCCTCGTGCCCGGAGACCAGGATCGGCTGCGCGCGGAACCGGGGATCGCGGTTCTCCAGCTGCGGAGCGGCCGGGCGCGGCGCGTAGAGCACGTCGGGGCCCGGCCGGGCGCCGCTCGGGACGGCGGGCAGCGAGCCCGCGGCGGGGTCCGGGGGGCGCCGGTCGCCGGTGCCCGAGGCGCTGCCCGGCGCGACCAGGCTCAGGGCGACGAACGCGGCGCAGCCGACGGCGAGGGACGCTCTGCTCATGCCGACCACAACGACCGGAGCGGCCAGGGGTTGCGACGCGCGTCACGAGCCGTCGGCGCGGAGTGGGAAGAACGCCGGTGCCGCCGCTGTTGCGCGCGGTGAGCGGGCCTGAGGAGAACTGGGCCGGCAGCGCTGTCGAACCCGAGGAGTTCCGTGTCCCGCCGCAGAGACGCCGTCGTGCGGCGCGGGCTCCGCCACATCGGCCGGGCCATCCACGAGCAGCCGGGCATGTTCACCCTCGCCCTGCTGGCCAGCAGCCTGTACGGCGCGATGACTGTCGCCAGCGCGTACGTGATCGGCGAGATCACCGACCGGGTGCTGCTGCCGTCCTTCGACGACGGCGTCACGACCGCCTCGGCGCTGACCCTCGCGGCGCTGGCGATCCTGGGCGTCGCCGTCCTCAAGATCCTCGGCATCATCGGCCGGCGGCTCTTCGCCGGCGTCATGAGCTACCGGCTGCAGGCCGAGTACCGCCGGCGGGTCACCGGTCAGTACCTCCGGCTGCCGCTGTCCTGGCACCAGCGCCATCCCACCGGCCAGCTGCTGTCCAACGCCAACTCCGACGTCGAGGCGTCCTGGTTCTTCGTCGCCCCGCTGCCCTTCGCCTGCGGAGCGCTGGTGATGATCGCGATCACCAGCGTCGCACTGGTGCTCACCGACCCGCTGCTGGCGGTGGTGGGGCTGATCGTGTTCCCGCTGGTCTTCGCCGCCAACGTCATCTACTCGCAGGTGATGAGCCCCCGCATGCAGCGGGCCCAGCAGCTGCGCGCCGAGGTCAGCGAGATCGCCCACGAGAGCTTCGACGCCGGCCTGGTCGTCAAGACCCTCGGCCGCGAGGACAGCGAGACCGAGCGCTTCGCGGTGCGCACCGACCAGCTGCGCGACGGGCTGATCGCGGTGGGGCGGGTGCGCGGACTGTTCGACCCGCTGATGGAGGCGTTGCCGAGCCTGGGCACGCTGGCCGTCCTGCTGATCGGCGCCCAGCGGGTCGCCGACGGCGTCACCGGCGCCGGCGAGCTGGTCTCGGTCGCCTACCTGTTCACCCTGCTGGCGCTGCCGATCCGCGCGATCGGCTGGGTGCTCGCCGACCTGCCGCGGGCGCTCGCCGGCTTCGACCGGGTCACCCCGGTGCTCGAGGCGTCCGGGGAGACCCCGCACGGCCCCGACTCGGCGGTCGCGACCGGCGGCGGTGCCGCGGTGGCGGTCAGGGAGGTCGGTTTCGCCTTCGACGGCGCCGCCCGGCCGACGCTGCACGAGGTCACCTTCGAGGTGCCGGCCGGCCGCACCGTCGCCGTCGTCGGGCCCACCGGCTCGGGCAAGTCGACCCTCGCCGGACTGCTGGTGCGCCTGGTCGACCCCTCCGACGGCACCGTCCTGCTCGACGGGATGGACCTGCGCCGGCTGCGGGAGGGCGAGGTCAGCGACCAGGCCGCGTTCGTCGCCCAGAGCGCGTTCCTCTTCGACGACACCGTCCGGGACAACGTCACGCTCGGCGGCCCGTTCAGCGACGAAGACGTGTGGGCCGCACTGCGCGTCGCCGCGGCCGACGGCTTCGTCTCCGCGCTGCCCGAGGGGCTGGACACCCGGGTGGGGGAGCGGGGCGCCTCGCTGTCCGGCGGCCAGCGCCAGCGCCTGGCGCTCGCCCGGGCCGTGGTGCGCACCCCCCGGCTGCTGGTCATGGACGACGCGACGAGCGCCGTCGACCCGGCGGTCGAGGCGCGGATCCTCGACGCCCTGCGCGGCAGCGAGTCCCCGGCGACGGTCGTGGTGGTCGCCTACCGCCAGGCCACGATCGCGCTCGCCGACGAGGTGGTGTGGTTCGAGGACGGCCGCGCCGTCGCCCGCGGAACCCACGACGAGCTGCTCGACCAGGTGCCCGGCTACGCCGCCCTGGTGCGCGCCTACTCCCAGGCCGCGGAGGTGCCGGCGTGACCGGCGGGCTGAGCGAGACCGCCGCCCGTTCCGAGGGCAGCCTGGCGACGCTGCGCCGGGGCCTGCGGATGATGCCCGAGTTCCGGCGCGGGCTGCCGGTGACCTTCGCGCTCGCGCTGGTGGCGACGGTCGGGCGAGTCGTCGTCCCGATCGCCGTGCAGCAGGTCATCGACCGGGGCCTGAACGCCCCGGGCGGGCCCGACCTCGGCCTGGTCCTCACCGTCGTCCTGCTCTCCGGCGTGGTGGTCCTGGTGACCGCCCTCGCCGTCTACCTGATGAACGTCCGGCTCTTCACCACGACCGAGACCGCCCTGGCCAACCTGCGGCGGAGGGCCTTCCGGCACGTGCACGACCTCTCCGTGCTGCACCAGCAGGGGGAGCGCCGGGGATCCCTGGTCTCGCGGGTCACCAGTGACGTCGACCAGCTCTCGGTCTTCATGCAGTGGGGCGGTGTGCTGGGCCTGGTGAGCATGGGCCAGCTGATCGTGGCGACGGTCGTCATGGCCGTCTACTCCTGGCAGCTGACCGTGCTGGTGCTGGTCTGCTTCATCCCGCTGGTCTTCGCGATCCGGTTCTTCGCCCGGAAGCTGGTGGACGTCTACGGCGTGGTCCGGGTGCGGGTCGGGGACGTGCTGGCCGCGGTCGCCGAGTCCGTCGTCGGCGCCCCGACCGTGCGCGCCTACGGCGTCCGGGGCCGCACCGCGGCCCGCCTGGACGCCGCGATCGACCGGCACTACCGCTCGCAGGTGGACGCGCAGAAGGTCACCGCCGCCGTGTTCGTCAGCGGCGAGTTCGTCGCGGCGCTGGCCAACGCCGCCGTCGTGGTCGTCGGCGTGCTGCTCGGCCTGGCCGGCGACATCACCGCCGGCACCCTGGTCGCCTTCCTCTTCCTCGTCACGCTGTTCGTCGCCCCGGTGCAGACGGCGAGCGAGGTGCTCAACGAGGCGCAGAACGCGGTCGCCGGCTTCCGTCGCGTGCTCGACGTCCTCGACACCGAGCCCGACGTCCGCGACCCCGCCGTCGCCACGCCCGAGCGCGCGCGGGAGCTGCCCGACGGACCGCTGGGCGTGCGCTTCGAGCACGTCACCTTCCGCTACGCGCCCGGTGCCCGCGCCGCCCTGGACGGCGTCGACCTGACCCTCGAGCCGCGCCGCCGGGTCGCCGTCGTGGGCGAGACCGGCTCGGGGAAGACGACGTTCGCGAAGCTGGTCACCCGGCTCATGGATCCCACCGGCGGCCGGGTGCTGCTCGGCTCCGATGCCGACGGCTGGGTTCCGCTGGCCGAGGTCGCCTTCTCCTCCCTGCGCTCGCGAGTGGTCATGGTGCCGCAGGACGGCTTCCTCTTCGACGCCTCGATCGCCGCCAACGTGCGCTACGGCCGGCCCGGCATGACCGACGACGAGGTCACCGCCGCCTTCGACGAGCTGGGCTTGAGCGCCTGGCTGGACGGGCTCGACGCCGGCGTCCTGACCCCGGTCGGCCAGCGCGGTGAGTCGCTGTCGGCGGGGGAGCGGCAGCTCGTGGCGATCGCCCGCGCCTACGTCGCCGATCCGCACCTGCTCGTGCTCGACGAGGCCACCAGCGCTGTCGACCCGGCCACCGAGCAGCGGCTCACCCGGGCGCTGGACACGCTGACCGCCGGGCGGACGACGCTCACCATCGCCCACCGGCTCTCCACCGCCGAGCGGGCCGACGAGGTGCTGGTCGTCGACGCCGGGCACGTGGTCCAGCGCGGCACGCACGCCGAGCTGGTGGACGCCGAGGGGCCCTACGCCCGGCTGCACGCCTCGTGGCGCCGGTCCTCGGCCGGGGAGCCCGAACCGGTCGCCTGACCTGCGCGTCCGTCGTCCAGGGGAACCGCGGAGAGCCGTTTCGGTCCTAGCCTGCGCGGATGCACCCGATCACGCAGGAGCCGGCACCGTCGGGACCCCCGGCAGCACGCCCCCCGGCGGTGGTGACGGTCGCCGGCATCCTGGCGATCGCCGGCGTCGTGCTGGGGCTGCTCCCGCTGCTCTCGGCAGCCAGGTACTTCTGGCTCGGCGACATCCCGGCACGGGTGGTCGGCCCGGCGCTCGAGAACCTCCCGCCCGCTGCCGCTTCCGTCTTCCTCCAGCTGGTCGTGTACGGACTGCCGGGCCTGCAGCTCGCCGGCGCGGTGCAGCTGCTGACCGGCCGGGGGCGCGGGCTGCTCGTGGCCTCGGGCCTGCTCGCGGTCCCGCCCACGCTGTGGGCGGTGGACCGGGTCATCGAGCGGCCGGAGGACTTCGGCTGGCCTCTGGCCGCGGCGGTGGCTGCGCTCCCGGCGCTCGCCGCCCTCCTCGGCCTCCTCCCGCAGGCCGGACGCTGGACGGCGTCGCCCACCCGGTCCGGAATGCCCGCCGCGGCGGCGGTGGCGGCCGTCCTCGCCCTGATGAGCAGCGGCCTGGTCCTCCTCCTGCGCCTGAGCGAGCTGACCGCGCGGGGCTTCGGTCTCGCGGGCGGCGAGGGGGCCGAGCCGATGGGCTTGGCGGTCGTCCGGGCGGTCGTCCTCGCCGCGCTCGTCGTCGGCGCTCTTCTCCTGCTGCTCGGGAGGTCGTGGCTGGTCCTGGCGGCCGCGGCCGCCGCCGAGGGCGCGCTCACCGCGTTCGCCGGCCTGGCGCAGGGTGGTCACGGCCTGGGCGCCGCGCTGCTGCCCCTGGCTCTGGCGGTGCTGGCCTCCCTGCCGACGGTGCGCCGGTGGGTGACCGAGGCCCGGAGCCCGTCCTAGGCTCCGGACGTGCCCTCGTCCGCCGCCCGCAGGTCGCCCCGTGCCGCGCCGGTGCAGCGCGCCGCGGAACCGGCCGGCCGCCCCGACCTGGTGCCGTACGTCGCGGTGTTCGGCCTGCTCACCGCGGGCGTCGTGCTCTACCTCGGCTGGCTGCTGCTCCAGGGGGACGAGGACGCCGGACTGCTCCTCGCCGTCCCCGCGGTGCTCGCGCTCGCCGTGGTCGCCGGGGTCGCGCTGGTGTGGCGGGGAACGCGCGGCGGCTGGGCGCTGCTCGCGGTCGCGTCGCTGGTCCCGTTCCTCGGCATCCTGTTCGTCGCGTTCCTGTTCGGCGCGCTGGGCGCGACCGGTGACATGTGGCTGGCGCTGCTGCTCGCCGTCGCCCCGCTGAACAGCCTGGTGCTCGCTCTCCGCGCACCGGTTCGCGCCTGGTGCACGCCCGCGCGGGGAACTCGCCCGGCAGGGGGGACGCGCGCCGCACGGCGTGCCCGCTAGCGTCGGCGGTGTGAGCGCGAACACCGCCTTCGAGGCCGACGTCGTCGTTGTGGGTGCGGGGCTGGCCGGACTGGTCGCCACCGCCGAGCTGGCCGACGCCGGAAAGCGCGTGATCCTGGTCGACCAGGAGCCCGAGCAGTCCCTCGGCGGGCAGGCGTTCTGGTCCTTCGGCGGGCTCTTCCTCGTCGACTCCCCGGAGCAGCGGCGGCTGCGGGTGCGCGACTCCCTCGAGCTGGCCCGGCAGGACTGGTTCGGCACCGCCGGCTTCGACCGCGACTCCGACCACTGGCCCCGTCAGTGGGCCGAGGCGTACCTGCAGTTCGCGGCGGGGGAGAAGCGGTCCTGGCTGAAGTCCCAGGGCATCGGCTTCTTCCCGATCGTCGGCTGGGCCGAGCGCGGGGGCTACACCGCCACCGGCCACGGCAACTCGGTGCCGCGCTTCCACATCGTCTGGGGCACCGGTCCCGCCATCGTCGAGCCGTTCGCCCGCCGGGTCCGCGAGGCCGCCGACCGCGGCCTGGTGCAGCTGAGCTTCCGCCACCGCGTCTCCGAACTGGTCGTCACCGGCGGCGCGGTCACCGGCGTGCGCGGCGCGGTCCTCGAGCCCAGCGACGTCGCCCGGGGCGAGGCCAGCTCGCGCGCCGAGGTCGGCGACTTCGAGTTCGCTGCACAGGCCGTCGTCGTCACCTCCGGCGGCATCGGCGGCAACCACGAGCTCGTGCGCCAGAACTGGCCGGCCCGGCTCGGGCCCGCGCCGCAGCGGATGCTCTCGGGCGTTCCGGCGCACGTCGACGGGCACATGCAGCAGGCCTCCATCGCCGCCGGCGCCAGCATGGTCAACAGCGACCGCATGTGGCACTACACCGAGGGCATCGCCAACCACTCGCCGGTCTGGGCCCAGCACGGCATCCGGATCCTGCCCGGGCCCTCGTCCCTGTGGCTGGACGCGACCGGCTCCCGCCTGCCGGTGCCGCTGTTCCCCGGTTTCGACACCCTCGGCACGCTGGCGCACATCGGCACGACCGGCCACGAGCACACCTGGTTCGTCGCCACGAAGAAGATCGTGGAGAAGGAGTTCGCGCTCTCCGGCTCCGAGCAGAACCCCGACCTCACCGGCAAGGACGTCCGGCTGCTGATCAACCGCGCGCGGGCCGGGGTCGCAGCGCCCGTGCAGGCGTTCCTCGACCGCGGTGAGGACTTCGTCGTCGCCGACACGCTGCCCGAGCTCGTCGCGGGCATGAACCGGATCACCGGCGGCAGCCCGGGGCTGACCCTCGAGCAGGTGGAGCGCGAGGTCGTGGCGCGCGACCGCGAGGTCGGCAACACGTTCACCAAGGACCTGCAGCTCACCGCCATCCGCGGCGCCCGCAACTACCTCGGCGACAAGCTGATCCGGGTCGCCCAGCCGCACCGCCTGCTCGACCCGGCGGCCGGGCCGCTGATCGCCGTCCGGCTCAACATCATCACCCGCAAGTCCCTCGGCGGTCTGGAGACCGACCTGTCCGGCCGGGTCCTGCGACCCGGTGGCGAGGTCTTCCCGGGGCTCTACGCGGCGGGCGAGGTCGCCGGCTTCGGTGGTGGCGGCGTGCACGGCTACCGCTCGCTGGAGGGCACCTTCCTCGGGGGCTGCCTGTTCAGCGGGAGGGTGGCCGGCCGGGCCGCGGCGGCCGCCCTGTGACGGTGACACGGTGAGCGATCCCTGGGCGGATCCGTCGACCCCGACGGAGCCTGGCTACACCGGGCCGCCGCCCACCGCGCGGCCGCCGGGGCAGCCTCCGTTCGGCCCGCCCGGGTACGGGGCGCCGTACGGGCCGCCCGGCTACGGCCCGCCTCCTGGCTACGGCCCTGCCTACGGGCCGCCACCGGCCTACGGGCCGCCTACCTACGGACCGCCGCCCGGCTACGGGATGCAGCTCTACGGAGGCGGGCCCTTCGGGCCGCCGCGCCCACCGGGTCGCCCCGGGCAGGTCGTCGGCGCCGCGGTGCTGGCCTTCGTGCAGGGCGCGTTGGTGCTCATCGCCTCCCTGTACGTGTGGTTCTTCGCCTCCGTCGCGGAGGTGGCGATCGAGGAGAACCCGACCGGCGCGCCCACCCCGGCGTACCAGTTCGCGGAGCTCGGCCCGACGCTCGCGATCGTCCAACTCGCCTCGGTGGTCCTGCTCGTCGCCGGCGGAATCCTGGCGCTCGTGCGGCGCGCCCGGATCTCCTGGCTGGTGCTGATATCCGCGCAGGCGGTCCAGCTGGTGATCACCGTCTACTGGGCGGTGCAGCTGCAGGACATCCTCGGTCGCATCGTGGAGATCGGGAGCGTGCTGGCGGTGTTCGCGCTGTTCTTCGCCGCCTTCCCGCTGATCTCGCTCGGGCTGGTGCTGTTCGGCACGGGGCGCAGGTGGTTCACCGGCCCGCAGGCCTGAACGCGGGGCACGGCAGACTGGCGGCATGTCCGCCGTCCCGCCCGCCGGTCCCGTGCTCGACCCGCAGGTCGCCGCGCTGCTGCGCCACGACCCGTCGGGGCTCGTCGCCGCCGTCGTCCAGCAGCACGACTCCCTGGAGGTGCTGATGGTCGCCTGGATGGACGACGAGGCCCTCCGCCGGACGCTCACCACCGGCCGCGCCACCTACTGGTCACGCAGCCGGCGGGAGTACTGGGTCAAGGGCGAGACCTCGGGCAACCGCCAGTGGGTCCGCGAGGTCCGGGTCGACTGCGACGGCGACGCGCTGCTCGTCCTGGTCGACCAGGAGGGCGCCGCCTGCCACACCGGCGAGCGCAGCTGCTTCTACCGGGAGCTGCCGGCGGTCGAGGGGGTCCGGGCGTGAGATTCGGCGTCACCACCCCGAGCCGCGAGGAGTTCGCGGCGATCGATGCGACGGTCGTCCCGGTCACCCGGCGGCTGCTGGCCGACGGGCAGACGGCGATCGGCGTCTACCGGGCGCTGGCCGGCAACCGGCCCGGCACCGTGCTGCTGGAGTCGGCCGAGCAGGGCAAGCGCTGGGCGCGGTACAGCTTCGTCGGCGTGCG
This sequence comes from Blastococcus sp. LR1, assembly GCF_020166105.1. Taxonomy (GTDB): domain Bacteria; phylum Actinomycetota; class Actinomycetes; order Mycobacteriales; family Geodermatophilaceae; genus Blastococcus. The sequence continues at coordinate 197,091 of NZ_JAIUJY010000001.1, read as the reverse complement.
CAGCGCCGGCGTGCTCAGCGAGCGGGACGGGCGCACCCAGTGGCTGGGGGAGGACGTGCCCGGCCTCACCGACGAGCTGCCGCCCGACCCGCTGGCGGCGGTCCGCCTGATGGCCCGGCGGCTGCGCTCGCCGCGCACGGAGGGCCTGCCGCCGCTCACCGGCGGACTGGTGGGCTACCTCGGTTACGACGTCGTCCGGCGGCTCGAGCGGCTACCCGAGACCAGCACCGACGACCTCGGCATGCCCGAGCTGGCGATGATGCTGGTGACCGACCTCGCCGTGCTCGACCACACCGACGGCTCGGTGCTGCTGATCGCCAACGCCTTGCAGGGGACGGAGCGGGGCGGGGGAAGGCAGGGCGGCAGCGGGTACGACGACGCCGTCGCCCGGTTGGACGACATGACCGCCGCCCTCACGGGCGCGGCCGCGCCGACCGCTGCGGTGTTCGAGCGGGCCGACGCGCCACCGGTGCGCAGCAACCTCGGCACCGGGGAGTTCGAGGCGGGGGTCGAGCGGGTGCGCGAGCACATCCGTGCCGGCGACGCCTTCCAGGTGGTGCTGTCCCAGCGCTTCGAGCTGGAGACCGACGTCGACGCCCTCGACCTCTACCGGGTCCTGCGCGCGACGAACCCCTCGCCGTACATGTACCTGCTGCGCTTCGCCGGGCGCGAGACGCCGTTCGACGTCGTCGGATCCTCGCCGGAGGCGCTGGTCACGGTCACCGGCAGCTCGGCGGTCGTGCACCCGCCCGCGGGCACCCGGCCGCGCGGCGCGACGGAGGAGGAGGACCTGCGGCTGGCGGAGGGGCTGCTCGCCGACCCCAAGGAACGGGCCGAGCACGTGATGCTGGTCGACCTGGCGCGCAACGACCTGGGCCGGGTCTGCGTGCCGGGCAGCGTCGAGGTGCCCGACTTCATGCGGGTCGAGCTCTACAGCCACGTCATGCACCTGGTGTCGACGGTGGCGGGCGAGGTGAGCCCGGACCGGGACGCCCTCGACGTCTTCGACGCGACCTTCCCGGCCGGCACCGTCTCCGGCGCACCCAAGCCGAGCGCGATGACGATCATCGAGACCCTCGAGCCGACCCGGCGCGCGCTGTACGCGGGCACAGTCGGGTACGTCGACGCCAGCGGTGACATGGACATGGCGATCGCCATCCGCACCGCCGTCCTGCACCAGGGGCGGGCCTACGTGCAGGCGGGGGCCGGGGTCGTGGCGGACAGCGACGCCGCGACCGAGGAGGCCGAGACCCGGCACAAGGCCCGGGCCGTGCTGTCGGCCATCGCGACGGCGGAGAGCCTCCGGGAGCTCGCGTGAGCGGCAGCAGTCCCCGCCGCGAGCTGACCACCGCGGTGCTGGGCGCCGCCGTCGCCGGCGCGCTCGCGCTGACGGCGGCCAGCCAGCGGTGGGCCGCCGTCACCGCCGAGCGGCGCAGTCCGCTGCCGCCGGTCGACGGGGCGCTCTCCGGTAGCGCGGCCGCGCCACTGGTCACCGCCGCCGGGCTGGTGCTGCTGGCCGCTGCGGTGGCCCTGCTCGCCGTACGCGGCGCCGGGCGCGCGGTGGTCGGGCTGCTGACCGCGGTGGCCGGGGGAGCGCTGCTGTGGTCGGCGCTGCGGGTGCTGGCCGGGGGAGTGTCCGATGCGGCGGCGGACCTGCCCGGCGTGAGCGGCGGCAGCGTCACCTCGGTCGCCGTCGACGTCTCCCCGGCCTGGCCGGTGCTCGCACTGGTCGCTGGGCTGCTCGCCGTCGCCGTCGGTCTGCTGGCGACCGTGCGCGGGCGCGGGTGGCCGGGTATGGGGCGCCGCTACGAGCGGACCCCCGCCGTGGCCCCGCCGCGCACCGACGAGGACCGGGCGCAGGAGGCGTGGAAGGCGCTGGACCGCGGTGACGACCCGACCGTGGAGCCGACCGACTCCCCGGCGGCCCCGAGGAACGGGTCCGGCGTATAGCGGAACCGCCGGGAGCCGGGGCACCGGCCCCCGGGCCGGGGGCTCCGGCGCCCCCTTCTAGAGTGGGTCCACCCAACCGCGGGCATGGACGAGCGAGAGGCAGGGACGCCGTGAACGTTCTCGACGAGATCGTCGCCGGCGTCCGCGAGGACCTCGCCGTGCGCGAGGCCGCCACGCCGCTGGACCAGGTGAAGGCAGCCGCCCAGGCGGCCCGGCCGGCGCTCGACGCCCTCGCCGCGCTGCGCGCCCCCGGCGTCGGCGTCATCGCCGAGGTCAAGCGCCGCAGCCCCTCGAAGGGCGACCTGGCCGACATCGCCGACCCCGCGGACCTCGCCGCCCAGTACGCCGCGGGCGGTGCGCGGGTCATCTCCGTCCTCACCGAGGGCCGCCGCTTCGGTGGATCGCACGCCGACCTGGCCGCCGTGCGCGCCGTCGTCGACGTCCCGGTGCTGTGCAAGGACTTCATCGTCAGCAGCTACCAGGTGCACGAGGCCCGGGCCTACGGCGCCGACGTCGTGCTGCTGATCGTCGCGGCGCTGGAGCAGAACGTGCTCACCGGTCTGCTGGAGCGGGTCGAGTCCCTCGGCATGACGGCGCTGGTCGAGGTGCACACCGAGGCCGAGGCCGACCGCGCGCTGGACGCCGGAGCGTCGGTGATCGGCGTCAACGCCCGCGACCTCACCACGCTGCAGGTCGACCGCTCGACCTTCGAGAAGATCGCGCCGGGGCTGCCGTCGGAGGTCGTGAAGGTCGCCGAGTCCGGCGTCCGCGGCCCGCACGACCTGATCAGCTACGCCGCCGCCGGTGCCGACGCGGTGCTGGTCGGCGAGGGCCTCGTCACCGCCGGCGACGCACGCCAGGCGGTCGCCGACCTGGTCACGGCGGGCTCGCACCCCGCCACCCCGCGCACCACCCGCTGATCCCGCCGGTAGCGGGTGATTGGGCACTGCGCGCGGACGAGGCGGCGATGCCGCCGCCGGGACTGACGTTGATGCCCGAGCACGGCGTCGACGTGCCGGTCTGGCACGGTCCTGACAGCCAGGACTCTGGGAACGTGACGGCCGAGGGGCTGTTGGCGTTGGGCGTGTCGAGCGGGCTCGTCGAGCGACTGCGTGCGTGGCAGGAGGGCTGGGAGCACGACCCCTTCACGCGGAGCAGCCCTCCTCAACTCCGACCGGGGACGCCGATGACCGTGCGGATGGCGCGGCACCTGCAGGCGGAACTGCCCGGCTACCGAATCTTTCTGGCCGTCGGATCGGAGCCCCGCCCTCTCGACGACTGGGTGGGCGACCGGCCGTAGCCAGCGGGCGGTGCGAGTGGTACCGGCCCGCGAAACTGTCGTACCTCGGCTCTAGCCTGCAGGTATGTCGGGATGCGGGTTCGCGGTCGGGGTGACTGTGATGCCTGTCGATCCCGTGCCCTCGCCGTGGGAGCTGGTGGATCCGGACCCGGCTCCTGGGTTGGACGAGCCGCTGAGCGATTGGTTGCCGGTGCGCCGGAGCGCGTCGGCGGCGGCGGGGCTGCTGGGGCAGATCGTGGCGGCCGAAGCGCAGCTGGCGGCTTTGCGCGCTGAACTGGTGATGGACCTGGCCGTTGCCCGGCCCGCTCCGGTCGACCCGTTGCCCGGCGGCGAGGGCGCCGGCCCGACCGGGCCGGCCGGGGTGAGTGAGTTCGTGCCCGATGAGCTGGCTGCTGTGCAGAACTGCAGCCGGGCTGCGGCGGTGACGCTGCTGGAGCACGCCGAGGTCCTGACCACGCTGCTGCCGGGGACCTTCGGGCTGCTGCGGCGGGGTCGGCTGGACTGGGCGCGGGCCCGGGCGATAGCCGCGGAGGTGGCTGCCACCGGCCGGGAGACCGATCCGGCGGTGATTGCCGGCATGGAGGCCGCGGTGCTCCCGCGGGCCGGGGAGTTGTCGGTACGCGGCCTGCGAGAGGCGGTGCGCGCCGAGCTGCTGGCCCGCGACGCCGCTGCGGCCGATCGGCGCCGGCAGCAGCGGGCGCGGGGCGCGGACGTGACGGTGCGGCCGGTCGGGGACGGGATGAGCGAGTTCCGCGTCCTCATGCCGCACGCCGAGGCCCGCGCCTGCCGCGACGCGGCCGACCAGCACGCCCGCGCCGCGAAGGAGGCAGGTGACATCCGTCCGCTCGGCTTGTTGCGGACCGGCGCGGTCGCCGACCTGATCCTGCGCCCCTGGCAGGAACGGCCGTCGGTCACCGCCCACCTGACCGTCGTCGCCCCGTTGGCGGCGCTGACCCCCGCCGGGTTCCTCTCCTCCGGTGCGGCGCGGCCGGCCGCGTTCATCCAGCCCGGCACCGCAGGGCCGATCGGCGAGGTCGACGGCGAGCCGATCACCGCCGCCCATCTACGCGAGCTGCTCACCCGGTTCGACGCCCTGGGCCTGCGGGCGCCGGCCGGCGGCACCCTCGACATCGCGATCACCGACCGCACCGGCCGACTGCTGGCGCTCACCAGCCCCACCGAACTCGGCCGGCTGGCCCGCCACGGCTGCCCCGACCACCCCGACACCGCGTGCGGCTGCCCGGTGCTGGGCCCACCCGGCCCGGTTGACCGCTACCGGCCCTCGGCAGGCCAGTACCGCTTCACGAAGGCTCGGGACCGCACCTGCCGGCACCCCGGCTGCACCGTGCGCGCCGGATGGGCCGACCTCGACCACGTTCTCGCCCACGCCGACGGCGGCGAAACCAGCTGCGAGAACCTCTGCTGCCTCTGCCGCCGCCACCACCGGCTCAAGACCTTCGCCCCGGGCTGGCAGCACACGATGAGCGACGACGGCGTCCTCACCGTTCTCACACCCTCCGGCGTCACCCGGATCAGCCGACCACCGGGCTACCGCGTGCTCACCGAGCCACCGCCACCACCACTCGACCCGGCCGACGACCCACCGCCCTTCTGACAGCGATCGGATGACTCGGCGGCGACCCCTGCGCCGCGGTGTGGTCGTCACGGGAGACACTGGGAGACATGACGACCACCCGCCCGCCGCAGACCGGAGAACTCTCGCTTCCGGCGCGCCCGGGCTGGCCGGACGAGACCGGCCACTTCGGCATCTTCGGCGGCCGGTTCGTGCCCGAGGCGCTGATCGCCGCGCTGGACGAGCTGACCGAGGCCTACGAGGCGATGCGGGTCGATCCCGCGTTCCTGTCGGAGTTCGCCCGGCTGCAGCGCGACTACACCGGCCGCCCGAGCCCGGTCACCGAGGTGCCCAAGTTCGCCGAGCACTGCGGCGGCGCCCGCGTGCTGCTCAAGCGCGAGGACCTCAACCACACGGGCTCGCACAAGATCAACAACGTGCTGGGCCAGGCACTGCTCACCAAGCGCATCGGCAAGACCCGGGTCATCGCCGAGACCGGCGCCGGCCAGCACGGCGTCGCCACCGCCACCGCGGCCGCGCTCATGGGGCTGTCCTGCACCGTCTACATGGGCGAGGAGGACACCCGCCGCCAGGCGCTCAACGTCGCCCGGATGCGGCTGCTGGGTGCGGAGGTCATCCCGGTGACCACCGGCTCGCGCACCCTGAAGGACGCGATCAACGAGGCGTTCCGCGACTGGGTCACGAACGTCGAGACGACGAACTACGTGTTCGGCACCGTCGCCGGCCCGCACCCGTTCCCGGCGATGGTCCGGGACTTCCAGCGGGTGATCGGCGACGAGGCGCGCGTCCAGGTGCTCGAGCGCGAGGGTCGGCTGCCCGACGCCGTCCTCGCCTGCGTCGGCGGCGGGTCCAACGCCATCGGCATCTTCACCGCCTTCGTGCCCGACGAGGGCGTGCGGCTGATCGGCCTGGAGGCCGGCGGCGACGGCGTCGACACCCCGCGGCACGCGGCCACGATCACCGGCGGCTCGCCGGGCGTCCTGCACGGTGCCCGGTCGTACCTGCTGCAGGACGACAACGGCCAGACCATCGAGTCCCACTCGATCAGCGCGGGCCTGGACTATCCGGGCGTCGGACCCGAGCACTCCTATCTGCACGACATCGGGCGAGCGGAGTACCGGCCGATCACCGACTCCGAGGCCATGGAGGCGTTCGCGCTGCTCTGCCGGACCGAGGGCATCATCCCGGCGATCGAGTCCGCGCACGCGCTGGCCGGGGTGATGAAGCTCGGCCGGGAGCTGGGTCCGGACGCCATGCTGCTGGTGAACCTCAGCGGCCGCGGCGACAAGGACGTCGAGACGGCGTCCCGGTGGTTCGGCCTCGGGGACCGCGAGGAGGTCGACCCGGGCCCCGGCCTGGACACCGACCAGCAGCCCACCGAGGGCGCGGTCAGCAACGACGAGGCCGTCGCCGGCCAGGACGCGGGAGAAGAGCTGTGAGCATCCTCGCCGAGCGCATCGGCGCGGCCAAGGCGGAGGGGCGCGCCGCCCTGGTCGCCTACCTGCCGGTCGGCTACCCCGACGTCGACACCTCGATCGCCGCGATGGTCGCCGCCGTCGAGGCCGGGGCCGACGTCATCGAGATCGGCGTGCCCTACAGCGACCCGGGCATGGACGGGCCGGTGATCCAGGAGGCCGTCGAGGTCGCCGTCCGCGCCGGCGTCGGCATGCGGGACGTGCTGCGGGCCGTCGAGGCCGTGGCCTCCGCGGGGGCAGCCGCGACGGTGATGAGCTACTGGAACCCCATCGAGCGCTACGGCGTCGAGCGGTTCGCCACCGACCTGGCCGCGGCCGGGGGAGCGGGGGCCATCACCCCCGACCTGATCCCCGACGAGGCGGGCGAGTGGATCGCCGCGAGCGACCACGCCGGTCTGGACCGGGTGTTCCTCGTGGCGCCGTCCTCCACCGATCCGCGGCTCGCCGCCACGGCCGCCGCCAGCCGCGGCTTCGTCTACGTCGCCTCCACCATGGGCGTCACCGGAGCCCGTGCCAGCGTGGGCGACGCGGCCCGCACGCTGGTGGACCGCACCCGGCAGGCGCGCCCGGACATCGCCCTGTGCGTGGGCCTCGGGGTCTCGAACGGCGAGCAGGCCGCGGAGATCGCCGCCTTCGCCGACGGCGTCATCGTCGGGTCGGCCTACGTCCGCGAGATGATCGAGGGGCGGGGCGCCGACGGCGTCCGCGCCCTCACCGAGGATCTCGCCGCGGGCGTGCGCCGGGCAGAGGTGCGCGCGTGAGCGTCCTCGCCGCCATCCCGAGCCCGACCCAGGGCGTCTGGGAGCTCGGTCCCTTCCCTCTGCGCGCCTACGCCCTGGCCATCGTCGCCGGCATCATCGTCGCGATCGTGCTCACCGAGCGGCGCTGGATCGCCCGCGGGGGAGCGCCCGGCGACGTCCTGGACATCGCGGTCTGGGCGGTGCCGTTCGGCATCATCGGTGGCCGCCTCTACCACGTGATCTCCAGCCCGCGGCCCTACTTCGGGGAGGGCGGCGACCCGCTCCGGGCCTTCGCCATCTGGGAGGGCGGCCTCGGCATCTGGGGCGCCATCGCCCTCGGCGGCGTCGGGGCGTGGATCGCCTGCCGGCGCCGCGGCATCCCGCTGCCGGCGTTCGCCGACGCGCTCGCGCCGGGGCTGCTGCTCGCCCAGGCGGTCGGGCGGCTCGGCAACTGGTTCAACAACGAGCTCTACGGCCGGGCCACCGACCTGCCCTGGGCACTCAAGATCTACGAGTGGGACGGCGGCCGCGCGGTCACCGGCGCCGACGGCGAGCCGGTGCTCCTGGGCACCTTCCACCCGACGTTCCTCTACGAGCTGCTGTGGAACCTGGCGGCCGCCGTCCTGGTCATCTGGGCCGACCGGCGGTTCCGCCTCGGCCACGGCCGGGCCTTCGCCCTCTACGTCGCCACCTACTGCGCGGGCCGGCTCTGGATCGAGCTGCTGCGATCTGATCCGGCGGAGACCTTCTTCGGTGTGCGGGTCAACGTCTTCACCTCGGTGATCGTCGGCCTGCTGGCCGTGGCGTACTTCGTCTGGCAGCGCGGCCGGCCGCGCGAGGAGATCGACCGGTCCGACGTCGCGGAGCAGCGCCGGATCGAGCAGTCGCCCCGACGGACGGCAGCCGCCAAGGCGCCCGCGCGTGAGAACGATCACGAGCCGCCGGCACCCTCCTGAGAACCCGCGAGAACCCTGGTCCGGACAGGGATCGCAGCGATCCGGACAGCGGGGCGTGGCGTGGCTTCCGTCATGTCAGTTCCGTGTTACGGCTGTGTACCCTCTCGCTTGACTCGCCAGAGATCCTGGCCGGGTCGTAGTGTCGGACCGGGCCAGCGTCGCCCCGCGGACGACGGCCCAGCGGCACCACCCGCTGGGTCTGCACGCCAGGAACGGTCGGGGCATCTCTGTCCGGCCGGTCCCCGGCGCTCCGCACGTGCCGCCTTCTCCGCCGCCTTCGACCCCCGGCTGGGCCTCCGCCCCCCGTCCGCCCTCACTCCCGAGGGACGACGGTGCGCCGACGACGGGAGTGACTGTGACCGACCTTCCCGCCCCCGCCACTGACGGCGCCTCGCGCCCGAGCGGGACCGCCGTCCCGTTCTCGGCCGTGCCGCCCGTGCAGGGCCTGTACGACCCGGCGAACGACAAGGACGCCTGTGGTGTCGCCTTCGTGGCCGACGCCCGCGGGCGACGGAGTCGCCGCATCGTGCAGGCCGGTCTGACGGCGCTGCACAACCTGGACCACCGCGGTGCCGCGGGTGCCGAGCCCAACTCCGGCGACGGCGCCGGCATCCTCACCCAGGTCCCCGACGCGCTGCTCCGGGCGAGCGTCGACTTCGACCTGCCGCCGCTGGGCGAGTACTCCGTCGGCATCGCCTTCATGCCGGCCGACGCCGACGAGCGCGCCGCCCGGGTCGCCGACGTCGCCCGGCTCGCGGAGGAGGAGGGGCTGACCGTCCTCGGCTGGCGCGACGTGCCGGTCGACCCCGACGGTGCCGACCTCGGCCCGACGGCCCGCGCGGTCATGCCGCACTTCGCCCAGCTCTTCGTCGCCGAGACCATGGGCGCCCGCGCCGACGGGGCGGCCTTCGGCGGCAACGTCGAGTGCCACGGCGTCACCCGCCTGGAGCGGCGCTCCTTCGTGCTGCGCAAGCGGGCCGAGCGTGCCGCGGTCGACGCCGGCAGCTCGCTGTACATCTCCTCGCTGTCCTCGCGCACGATCACCTACAAGGGCATGCTGACCACCGACCAGCTGCCGCTGTTCTTCCCCGACCTGCGCGACGAGCGCTACGAGTCGGCGATCGCGCTGGTGCACAGCCGCTTCTCCACCAACACCTTCCCGAGCTGGCCGCTGGCTCACCCGTTCCGCTTCATCGCGCACAACGGCGAGATCAACACCATCAAGGGCAACCGCAACCGCATGCGGGCGCGCGAGGCCAAGCTCTCCACCGAGATGTTCGACGGCCCCGCGGGTCCGGCGTCCGAGCTCGGCCTGGAGCGGATCTTCCCGGTCACCGCGAGCGACTTCAGCGACTCGGCGACCTTCGACGAGGTGCTCGAGCTGCTGCACCTGTCGGGCCGCTCGCTGCCGCACGCGGTGCTGATGATGATCCCGGAGGCGTGGGAGAACCACGACGAGATGGACGCGGCTCGCCGCGCCTTCTACCGGTTCCACTCCTCGATCATGGAGCCGTGGGACGGGCCGGCCGCGGTCTGCTTCACCGACGGCACGCTGATCGGCGCGGTCCTGGACCGCAACGGCCTGCGTCCCGGCCGCTGGTGGCACACCAAGGACGACCTGGTCGTCATGGCCAGCGAGGTCGGCGTGCTCGACATCCCGGCCGCCGACATCGTCGCCAAGGGCCGGCTGCAGCCGGGCCGGATGTTCCTCGTCGACACCGCCTCCGGGCGGATCGTCTCCGACGAGGAGGTCAAGGGCGCCCTGGCCGCCGCGCAGCCGTACGACGACTGGCTGCACGCGGGCCTGGTCCACCTGCCCTCGCTGCCCGAGCGTCGCCGCTCGCGGCCCAGCCACGAGTCAGTCGTCCGCCGGCAGCTGCTCTTCGGGTACACCGAGGAGGACCTGCGCGTGCTCATCACGCCGATGGCGGCCAGTGCGGCCGAGCCGATCGGTTCCATGGGCACCGACACCCCGATCGCGGCGCTGTCGGACCGCTCGCGGCTGCTCTACGACTACTTCGGGCAGCTCTTCGCCCAGGTCACCAACCCGCCGCTGGACGCCATCCGCGAGGAGCTGGTCACCAGCCTCGGGCGCACCTTCGGGCCGGAGCAGAACCTGCTCACCGCGTCCCCGGCGTCGGTCCGGCAGGTCCACCTGCCCTTCCCGGTCATCGACAACGACGAGCTGGCCAAGATCCTGCACATCGACGACGACGGCGACCTGCCCGGTTTCGCCGCCGTGCGGATCACCGGCCACTTCGACGTCAACGGTGGCGGCACGGCGCTGGCCGAGGCGATCGAGCAGCTGCGGACGAAGGTCTCCAAGGCCATCTCCGCGGGCGCCCGGATCATCGTGCTCTCCGACCGCGACTGCGACGAGAAGCGCGCCCCGATCCCGTCGCTGCTGATGACCGCCGCGGTGCACCACCACCTGGTGCGCGAGAAGACCCGCATGGAGGTCGGTCTCGTCGTCGAGTCCGGCGACTGCCGCGAGGTCCACCACGTCGCGCTGCTGCTCGGCTACGGCGCGGCCGCCGTCAACCCCTACCTGGCCTTCGAGTCGATCGAGGACCTCATCCGCGACGGCGAGCTGACCGGCATCGAGCCGGCGCAGGCCGTGCGCAACGTGGTGAAGGCGCTCGGCAAGGGCGTCCTCAAGGTCATGAGCAAGATGGGCATCAGCACCGTCGGCTCGTACACGATGGCCCAGATCTTCGAGGCCGTCGGCCTGTCCAAGGACCTCGTCGACGAGTACTTCACCGGCACCTCCGCCCCGCTGGGCGGCGTCGGCATCGACGTCCTCGCCGAGGAGGTGGCCCTGCGCCACCGCCGCGCGTACCCGGTGAACCCGACCGAGCGCGCGCACCGGCGGCTGGAGACCGGCGGCGAGTACCAGTGGCGCCGCGAGGGCGAGGTGCACCTGTTCAACCCCGAGACGGTGTTCCTGCTCCAGCACGCCACCCGCTCGCGGCAGTACGACGTCTTCGAGAAGTACACGCAGACGGTCGACCAGATGTCGGAGGACGCCGCCACGCTGCGCGGTCTCTTCACGCTGAAGACCGGCGTCCGCCCGCCCGTGCCGATCGACGAGGTCGAGCCGGTCAGCGAGATCGTCAAGCGGTTCAACACCGGCGCGATGAGCTACGGCTCCATCTCGCAGGAGGCCCACGAGACGCTCGCCATCGCGATGAACCGGCTCGGCGGCCGGTCCAACACCGGTGAGGGCGGTGAGGACCCCGACCGCTTCAGCCCCGACGCGAACGGCGACCTGCGCCGCTCGGCGATCAAGCAGGTGGCCTCCGGCCGGTTCGGCGTCACCAGCGAGTACCTCGTCAACGCCGACGACATCCAGATCAAGATGGCGCAGGGCGCCAAGCCCGGCGAGGGCGGCCAGCTGCCCGGCGCCAAGGTCTACCCGTGGGTGGCCCGCACCCGGCACTCGACGCCGGGCGTCGGCCTGATCAGCCCGCCGCCGCACCACGACATCTACTCGATCGAGGACCTCAAGCAGCTCATCCACGACCTCAAGAACGCGAACAACGAGGCGCGGGTGCACGTCAAGCTGGTCGCCGAGGTCGGGGTCGGCACGGTCGCTGCGGGTGTCAGCAAGGCGCACGCCGACGTCGTCCTGATCTCCGGGTTCGACGGCGGCACGGGTGCTGCGCCGCTGACCTCCCTCAAGCACGCCGGCTCCCCGTGGGAGCTGGGGTTGGCGGAGACCCAGCAGACGCTGCTGGCCAACGGCCTGCGCGACCGCATCACCGTGCAGGTCGACGGCCAGATGAAGACCGGCCGCGACGTGATCGTCGCCGCGCTGCTGGGCGCCGAGGAGTTCGGTTTCGCGACCGCGCCCCTCGTCGTGTCCGGCTGCGTGATGATGCGGGTCTGCCACCTGGACACCTGCCCCGTCGGCGTGGCCACCCAGAACCCGGAGCTGCGCAAGCGGTTCACCGGGCGGCCGGAGTTCGTCGTCACCTTCTTCGAGTTCCTCGCCGAGCAGGTGCGGCACTACCTGGCCGAGCTGGGCTTCCGGTCGATCGACGAGGCCGTCGGCCACGCCGAGCTGCTGGACACCCGCAAGGCGGTCGGGCACTGGAAGGCGCAGGGACTGGACCTCTCGCCGGTCCTGGTCGTGCCCGAGCTGCCCGAGGGCGCGCCGCTGCGGCGGATGCGCGGGCAGGACCACGGCCTCGACGTCGCACTGGACCAGACGCTGATCCAGCTGTGCGAGGGCGCGCTGCTCGACGCGCGGCCGGTGAGCCTGGAGCTCCCCGTCCGCAACGTCAACCGCACCGTCGGCACGATGCTCGGCTCGATGGTGACCCGCCGCTTCGGTGGCGAGGGTCTGCCCGACGGCACGATCGACCTGACCTTCGGCGGATCGGCCGGTCAGTCCTTCGGTGCCTTCGTGCCGCCCGGTATCACCATGCGGCTGTTCGGCGACGCCAACGACTACGTCGGCAAGGGCCTGTCGGGCGGGCGGATCATCGTCCGTCCCTCGCGCGAGGCGCCCTTCCTGGCGGAGGACAACGTCATCGCCGGCAACGTCATCGGCTACGGCGCCACCCGCGGGGAGATCTTCCTGCGCGGCCGGGTCGGCGAGCGGTTCTGCGTCCGCAACTCCGGTGCGCTCGCGGTCGTCGAGGGCGTGGGCGACCACGCGCTGGAGTACATGACCGGCGGCAGCGCGGTGATCCTGGGCCCGACCGGGCGCAACATCGCGGCGGGCATGTCCGGGGGCGTCGGCTACGTGCTCGACCTGGCGAGGCACCGGGTCAACACCGAGATGGTCGACGTCGAGCCGCTGGACGGCGAGTCCGCGCAGTGGCTGCGCGACGTGCTCGTGCGCTACGCCGCCGAGACCGAGTCGACCGTGGCCGCCGCGCTGCTGGCCGACTGGGGCCGCTGGTCCGAGCAGTTCAGCGTGATCATGCCGCGCGACTACCGGCGGGCGATGGAGGCCCGGCGGGCCGCCGAGGCCGCCGGCATCGACGTCGACCGGGCAGTGATGGAGGCCGCACGTGGCTGACCGGACCGCCCACCGCACCATCGAGCAGCAGGAGGAGGCAGCACGTGGCTGACCAGACCGGTTTCCTGAAGTACGACCGCGCGCTGCCGCCGCGCCGTCCGGTCGAGCTCCGGCTCATGGACTGGAAGGACGTCTACAGCCGGCGGGAGAACGGCGAGGACCCGTTGTTCCCGACGGCCGAGGTCCGCACCCAGGCCGCGCGCTGCATGGACTGCGGAATCCCGTTCTGCCACCACGCCTGCCCGGTGGCGAACCTGATCCCGGAGTGGAACGACCTCTCCCGCCGTGACGACTGGCAGAGCGCCATCGAGCGTCTGCACGCCACGAACAACTTCCCGGAGTTCACCGGGAAGCTCTGCCCGGCGCCGTGCGAGGGCTCCTGCGTGCTCAACCTGCAGGAGTCGCCGGTGACGATCAAGCAGATCGAGTGGGAGATCATCGACCGCGCCTGGGACGAGGGCTGGGTGACCCCCCAGAACGCGGCCGAGCGCACCGGCAAGAAGGTCGCCGTCGTCGGCTCCGGGCCTGCCGGCCTCGCCGCCGCGCAGCAGCTCACCCGCGCCGGGCACGACGTCACCGTGTACGAGCGGGCGGACAAGATCGGCGGCCTGCTCCGGTACGGCATCCCCGAGTTCAAGATGGAGAAGTCCGTCCTGGACCGGCGGCTGGACCAGATGCGCGCCGAGGGCACCCGCTTCGTCACCGGCGTCGACGTCGGTGGGAGCGCCGAGGCCGACCTGTCGGTCGAGCAGCTGCGCGGGGACCACGACGCCGTCGTCCTCGCCGGTGGCGCCACGATCGGCCGCGACCTGCCGGCTCCCGGCCGCGAGCTGGCCGGCATCCACCTGGCCATGGAGTACCTGCCCTACGGCAACCTGCAGGCGATCGGCGAGCTCGACGAGCCGCCGATCAACGCCGCCGGCAAGCACGTCGTGATCATCGGCGGCGGTGACACCGGCGCCGACTGCCTCGGCACCTCGCACCGCCAGGGCGCGGCCTCGGTCACGCAGCTGGAGATCATGCCGTCGCCGCCGGACCGCCGGGACCAGGGCAGCAACCCCTGGCCGACCTACCCGATGATCATGCGCGTCTCCAGCGCGCACGAGGAGGGTGGCGAGCGGCTCTACTCGGTCAACACCGAGCGGTTCCTGGGCGATGACAACGGCAACGTGCGGGCCCTGCTGCTGCACGAGGTCGAGCGGGTCGACGGCCGCTTCCAGAAGATCGAGGGCACCGAGCGCGAGCTGCCGGCGGACCTCGTCTTCCTCGCGATGGGCTTCACCGGCGCGCAGACCGAGGGCCTGGTCGACACCCTGGGCGTCGAGGTCGACGGCCGCGGCAACGTGTCCCGCGACGCCGAGTACATGTCCACCGTGCCCGGCGTCTTCGTCGCCGGTGACATGGGGCGCGGGCAGTCGCTGATCGTCTGGGCGATCGCGGAGGGGCGCGCCGCGGCCGCCTCGGTCGACACCTGGCTCACCGGCAGCTCCATGCTGCCGCGGCCGGTCACCCCGACGGCGGTCGCGCTCCGCTGAGCGGGCCGGGCCCGGAACCTACTGGTCGGTAACGCCGACACGCGGGATCCGGGCTCGGGCCGCTCCGCCATGCAGTTCGTCGTAGCACTAGCGTTATCCGCATGTCCCGCCGCGCGAAGATCGTCTGCACCCTCGGTCCGGCCACCAGCTCCGCCGACCAGATCAACGCACTGGTCGAGTCGGGCATGGACGTGGCCCGGCTGAACTTCAGCCACGGTGCGCACGAGGACCATGCCTCCGCCTACCGCCTGGTGCGGGCGGCCTCCGACCGGACCGGCCACGCCGTCGCGGTGCTGGCCGACCTTCAGGGCCCCAAGATCCGGCTCGGCACGTTCGCCGACGGCCCGGTGGTCTGGGAGACCGGCAGCCAGGTCTGCATCACGGTCGAGGACGTCGCCGGCACGGCCGAGCGCGTGTCCACGACGTACAAGAACCTGTCCAACGACGTGAAGGTCGGCGACCGGCTGCTGGTCGACGACGGGAACCTCTCCCTCAGCGTCGTGCGGGTCGAGGGCCCCGACGTCTTCTGCCTGGTCGTCGAGGGCGGCAAGGTCTCGAACAACAAGGGCCTGTCGCTGCCCGGGGTCGCGGTGAGCGTGCCCGCGCTGTCGGACAAGGACACCGACGACCTCCGCTTCGCACTGTCGCTGGGCGTGGACTTCATCGCGCTGTCCTTCGTGCGGTCGCCGACCGACGTCGCGCTGGTGCGCGACATCATGCGCCAGCAGGACATCTACGTCCCGGTCATCGCCAAGCTGGAGAAGCCCGAGGCGGTCAGGAACCTCGACGCGATCGTGGAGGCCTTCGACGGCATCATGGTCGCCCGCGGTGACCTCGGCGTGGAGCTCCCGCTGGAGCAGGTGCCGCTGGTGCAGAAGCGGGCGATCCAGGCCGCCCGCGAGCGCAACAAGCCGGTCATCGTGGCCACCCAGATGCTCGAGTCGATGATCACCAATTCCCGGCCCACCCGCGCCGAGGCGTCCGACGTCGCCAACGCGGTGCTCGACGGCGCCGACGCGGTGATGCTGTCCGGCGAGACCTCGGTGGGTGCGTACCCGATCGGCGCCGTCCGCACGATGGAACGCATCATCGACGCGGTCGAGAGCGACCACCTGTGGGTGCCCGAGGTGGCCCGCCGGTCCCGTTCGCGTTCGGGCGCGATCGTCCGGGCGGCCCGCGACATCGGCGAGTCCCTCGACGTGAAGGCGCTGGCCACCTTCACCCAGACCGGCGAGACCGCCCGCCGGCTGGCTGCGCTGCACCCCCGCCAGCCGCTGCTCGCCTTCACCGTGGACGCCCGGGTGCGCAGCCAGCTGGCGCTCTCATGGGGTGTGGAGACGTTCCTGGTGCCCGCTGTGGAGCACACCGACGACATGGTCGAGCAGGTGGACTTCTCTCTGCTCTCGATCGGCCGGCTCAAGGTGGGCGACCGCGTCGTCGTCCTCGCCGGCAGCCCGCCCAACACCGTCGGATCGACGAACCTGATCCGCGTGCACGAGGTGGGTACCGACTCGTGACCGGCGGACGGGGCGACAGCCAGGCGGCGGCGCTGCTGGCCGTGCTCGACCTCGAGGAGCGCGACACCGACGTCTACGTCGGGAAGACGCCCTCGACCGAGCGTCAGCGCATCTTCGGCGGGCAGGTCGCCGGCCAGGCGCTGGTCGCCGCCGGACGCACCGTGCCGGCCGATCGCGGCGTGCACTCGCTGCACGCCTACTTCCTGCGCCCCGGCGACCCGTTCGCCGAGATCCGCTACGCCGTCGACCGGATCCGCGACGGGCGCTCCTTCACCACCCGCCGGGTCGTGGCCTGGCAGGAGCGCAAGGGCGAGGAGGTCGCCATCTTCGCGCTGACCGCGGACTTCCATGCGGGTGAGACGCCGGTCGCCGAGCACGTCACGCCCGCGCCCGACGTCCCGTCGCCGGAGGAGGCGCTCGGCACCGCCGACGTCGTCGCCCGGCACGGGGACAAGGCGGCGTGGATGAACGCGATGGAGCACGTCGTCGAGCAGCGGTTCCTGCAGGACCCGTTCGCCGCGCCGCCGAAGTCCCCGCCGCACACCGAGACCCGGACCTGGTTCCGGGTGGCGGGCGACCTGGGCGACGACCCCGCCGTCCATGCCGCGGCCCTGACGTTCGTGAGCGACATGACCCTGCTGTCGGCCGGGTTCGCCCGGCTCGGCGGCGGCTGGCCGGACTTCGCGGGCGCGAGCCTGGACCACGCCATCTGGTTCCACCAGCCGGTGCGGGCCGACGACTGGCTGCTCTACGAGACCGACAGCCCGGCGGCCTCCGCCGGCCGCGCGCTGTGCTTCGGCAAGCTCTGGTCCGCCGACGGCCGGCACGTCGCGACGGTGGCCCAGGAGGGCCTCATCCGCCCCGCCGGATGAGGCCCGGCCCCGCTCATGCGGGGTCGCCGGTCTCCTCGGGGACGGTCTCCGCCGGCTCCTCCGTGGCGGCCGGCCCGGTGGCCCCGGCCTCGGCTGCCGTCGCCTCCACCTTCTGACGGTCCCGCTCGGCGCGCTCCTGCTCTGCCCGCGCACGCTCGGCAGCCCGGACAGCGGCCTGCTCGGCCGCCTGTGCGGCGAAGTCGGCGGCCAGCCAGTCGTGGCCCTCCTTCAGCAGCGCCCACACCCGCTCGACGTGCTGGCGGGTGGTCGCCGGCGAGCCGATGGCCACGCGTAGGACCGGCTGCCGCTCGATCGTGGTGTGGGTCAGGAAGACCTCGCCGCCGTCGTTGAGCCGGTCGAGCAGCGTCATGGTGGCGACGTCGGCGTCGACGCCGACGGGCCAGCGGGGCTTCAGGCAGACCAGCGACAGCGGGTGCTTGGTGACGACGTCGAAGCGCTCGTCGGCCTCGGCCCATGCCGCGAGCTCCTGGGCGAGCGCCACGTGCGAGCGGATGTGCGCGCGCAGGCCCTCGGCGCCGTACCAGCGGAGCACGAACCACAGCTTGAGCGCCCGGAAGCGGCGGCCGAGCGGAATCTGCCAGTCGCGGAAGTCGACCACGGCGCCGGCGTCGGTCGCGGCGTTGCGGAGGTACTCGGGGAGGATCGCCAGCGCACCGGTGAGGGCGGCCCGGTCGGCGACCCAGAAGAGCGTGGCGTCGAAGCCGGTGAGCAGCCACTTGTGGGCGTCGGTGGTGTAGCTGTCGGCCCACTCGACGCCGGCCTGCAGCTCGCGCAGCTCCGGGGCGATCGCGCTGACACCGGCGTAGGCGGCGTCCACGTGCAGCCAGACGCCGTACTTTCGGCAGATCGGGCCGATGGCCGCCAGCGGGTCGACGGCGGTGGTCGACGTCGTCCCGACGGTGGCGCAGACCAGCACGGGGCGGTAGCCGCGGTCGACGTCGCGCTGGAGGCGGGCGGCCAGCGCGCCGGGGTTCATGGCCAGGTCGCCGTCGACCTCCACGATGCGCACGGCGTCGGTGCCCAGGCCCGCGATGCGGACGGCCTTCTCCATCGACGAGTGCGTCTCGCTGGAGACGTAGACGGTCGCCCGCTCGGGCTGGACGCCCTGGCGCACGGTGGCGCCCCCGGCGGCCCGGTGCAGGGCGGCGAGCAGCGCGACCAGGTTGGCGCCGGAGCTGGAGTCCTGCACGACGCCGCCGCCGGTGCCCGTGGAGCGGAAGGACTCCGGCAGGCCGAGGAGGTCGGCCAGCCAGTCCATGACGTGCTGCTCGAGCTCGGTCGCCGCGGGGCTGGTCACCCACGACATGCCCTGGACGCCCAGGCCGGCGGAGACGAGGTCGCCGAGCACCGAGGGGCCTGACGTGTTGGCCGGGAAGTAGCCGAAGAAGCCGGGGTGCTGCCAGTGCGTGATGCCGGGCAGGACGACGCGGTCGAGGTCGCCGAGGATCGCGTCGAAGCCCTCGCCCTGCTCGGGGGCGGACTCCGGGAGAGCGGCGCGGACGTCGCCGGGGGAGACCTGGGACCGCACGGGGAACGAGCCGATGCGCTCCCAGTAGTCGGCGATCCAGTCGATCACCTCGTGCCCGTGGCGCCGGAACTGCTCGGGAGTCATGTGCGGAACGGGCTCGGTCACAGGGTCACGCTATGACACTGCGGTCCTCCGGACCGCACCGCGGCCACGTGCCACCACGGTCGCGTGGAGCCGCTGCGTCGCGGCTGCGCGGAGCCCTCCGGGCCCCACTCGCCACGACAGAACCGAATGCACGGTGCCCCCGGTGCGACTCGAACGCACACTGCGCGGGTTTTGAATCCGCTCCCTCTGCCGATTGGGGTACGGGGGCCTGCCGGGTGCGACCGGCGCCCGAGAAGCCTAGCGGGGGAGTGGTCGGCGTCCGACGCCGCTAGGCTCCCGCCCCGTGAGCACCGATCCGATCCGCGTCCTGATCGCCGAGGACGAGGCCCTGATCCGCCTCGATCTCAAGGAGATGCTCGAGGAGGAGGGGTACAGCGTCGTCGCGGAGGTCGGCGACGGGCAGCAGGCGGTCGACCGCGCGCGCGAGCTGAACCCGGACCTGGTCATCCTCGACATCCAGATGCCGGTGCTCGACGGGCTCTCGGCCGCGGAGCAGATCGCGACGGCCCGGATCGCCCCGGTGATCGTGCTGACCGCCTTCAGCCAGCGCGAGCTGGTGGAGCGGGCGCGGGACGCCGGTGCCATGGCCTACCTGGTGAAGCCCTTCTCCAAGAACGACCTGGTCCCCGCCATCGAGGTGGCCCGGGGCCGCTTCGCGGAGATGACGGCGCTGGACGGCGAGGTGCGGACCCTCGAGGAGCGGCTGGAGACCCGCAAGGTGGTCGAGCAGGCCAAGGGCCGCCTGATGAGCGACCAGGGCATGACCGAGGCCGAGGCCTTCCGCTGGATCCAGCGCACGGCGATGAACCAGCGCACGAGCATGAAGGCGCTGGCCGAGGCGATCCTCACCGGGAGTGCCGCAGCGGGCGAAGCGCCCGCCTGATCGTCCGCCCGGGCCTCACCACAGCCTGTCAAAGCGCTTCGTCATCGACCGCGCACGTTCTGTGCTCGTTTCGTCCCGCTGACGTCATCGAGGTCACGACCTCATCACTATCGCTTCGGGGTCTGGACCGATCGGCGGAATCGGCAGCTACGTTCTGCCCACTGATCGGGCGCCTCCCCGACCGGGTCCTCCCGCGAGGCGCGTCCGACGCTTGTCAGATGACACTGGGAGTTGCTTGATGCGCACTGGCACCACTGCCCGAGGCATCGCCGTGACCGGTGCCGCCCTCCTCGCCCTCACCGCCTGTGGCGGCGGCGACAGCGGCGACACCGCGGACTCCGGCGACAGCGGCGAGAAGCAGGTCAACGTCTACGGGACCGACGGCAACATGGGCAACGCCCTCGGAGAGGACTTCTCCGAGGAGGGCGCGCTCGCCGGCATGAAGGGCACGTTGCCCCTCACGGACCTCTCGCAGGAGTTCCGCGACCGCCTCATGGAGGTCGACCCCGACCTCCAGGACTTCAACTACGCCGGCGAGACCTACGACGCCGTCGTCCTGGTCGCCCTGGCCGCTCAGTCGGCCGGCACCAACGACGCCAACGTCTTCAAGGACTACATGAACGGCCTCACCTTCGGTGGGGACGCCTGCGAGGACTTCGCCAGCTGCGCGGAGATCCTCGGTGGCGGCGGCAACGTGGACTACGACGGCCAGTCGGGTCCGCTGAGCTTCGCCGACGCCGGTGAGCCCGCTCAGGCCAGCTTCGGCCTCCAGCAGTTCGGCGACGACAACCAGATCGACAACGACGCCACCGAGTTCGTCATCGCCGGTGACGAGGCCAACGCCGCCACCGACGAAGGCCCGGCCCCGGCCGCGGCTGCCGCCGCCGGCGAGCCGCTGGTCATCGGCACGCTCCTCCCGCTGACCGGGAACCTCGCGTTCCTCGGCCCGCCCGAGGTCGCCGGCGCCAAGCTCGCCATCCAGGACATCAACGCGGCCGGCGGCGTCTTCGGACAGCCCGTGCAGCTCGTCGAGGGTGACTCCGGTGACGCCTCGACCGACACGGCCACGCAGACCGTCGACCGCCTCCTGCAGTCCGGCGTCAACGCGATCGTGGGCGCCGCCTCGTCCGGCGTGAGCCTGACCGTCATCGACGCCATCACCGGCGCCGGTGTCATGCAGATCTCGCCGGCCAACACGTCGGACCAGTTCACGACCTACAACGACAACGGTCTGTACTTCCGCACCGCGCCGCCGGACACCCTGCAGGCTCGCGCCCTGTCCGACCTCATCATCGAGGACGGCAACAACACCGTCGGGATCCTTGCCCTCAACGACCCGTACGGCACGGGCCTGTCGGACAACACGAAGCAGAACCTGATCGACGCCGGCCTCGCCGAGGACGACATCGTCAGCATCACCTACGACCCGCAGGCCGCGAACTTCGACTCCGAGGTCCAGGAGATGGTGGAGTTCAACCCCGACGCGATCGTGGTCATCGGCTTCGAGGAGTCCTCGCGGATCCTGGAGAGCCTGAACCAGAACGGGGTCGGCCCGCAGCGCTGATCCCCGCTACCGGGTCCTGACCCGGTAGGAGCCACCACAGTGGCCCGGCACCCCGGGGTGCCGCGCCACTGTGCTGTCCGGGCTCCGGTGCTGTCCGGGCTCCTGTGAGCCACCCGCCGTCCTCGCCCTCGGCACGCCGTCCTCGAGCTCGACCGCGTGGACGCCGTTCCGGAGGTGAGGACGACGCCATGAGCCGGTCCCCAGCGGACGCTTCACGCCGACGTCGCCGGCGGACACCCTCGAACGCCGCAGCGCCGGCCCCCTGGAAGGGGACCGGCGCTGCGAGGGGACGAAGGGGGGCCTACTGGGCCTTGGCCAGCGTGCCCAGGTAGAGCTCGATGACCTTCGGGTCGTTCATCAGCGACGCCCCGGTGTCGGTGTAGGCGTTCCGCCCCTGGTCGAGCACGTAGCCGCGGTCGCAGATCTGCAGGCACCGGCGGGCGTTCTGCTCGACCATGATGATCGAGACGCCGGTGGCGTTGATCCGGCGGCAGCGGATGAAGACCTCGTCCTGGTAGGCGGGGGAGAGGCCCGCCGACGGCTCGTCGAGCAGCAGCACCGACGGGTCCATCATCAGCGCCCGGCCCATGGCGACCATCTGCCGCTCACCGCCGGAGAGGGTGCCCGCCTTGGCCTTGCGCCGCTCGCCCAGCAGCGGGAAGAGGTCGACGACGTAGTCGAAGCGCTCCTTGAAGGTCTTCGGCCGCAGGTAGACGCCCATCTGCATGTTCTCCTCGAGCGTGAGGGAGGGGAACACGTTGTTGTTCTGGGGGACGTACCCGACGCCGAGCGACACGAGCCGGTGTGCGGGCGCCGAGGTGATGTTCTCGCCGCGCAGGGTCACCGCACCCGACCGCACCGGGATGAGCCCGAAGAGCGCCTTGAGCAGCGTCGACTTGCCGGCGCCGTTCGGGCCGATGATGCCGACGAGCTCGCCCTCCTGCAGGTAGAAGTCGCAGCCACGGAGGATGTTCACGCCCGGCACGTAGCCGGCGATCAGGTCGTCGGCGCGCACGAGGGCGCCCTCGGCGAGCCGCACATGCTCCTCGCGGGTCGCGGCCTTCTCCGCGGGGGAGAGCTCGGCGCTCTCCGCCAGGTCGGCGCGGGTGACCTCCTCGCCCGTCTCGTCGACCTCGAACACCGGCTCGCTCATCGGCCCGTCCCCTTGCTGCTGTCGGCGGAGCCCGGGGTGTCCCGGTGCTCCTCGCGGGCGATCTCCGCCTCGACCTCGGCCAGCACCCGGTCCTCGTCCTCGACGGTGAGCGGGGCGTCGTGGTGGGCGCCGAGGTAGGCGTCCACGACTGCCTGGTTCTGGCTGATCGACTCGGGCGGGCCCTCGGCGATGATCTTGCCCGCGGACATGACCACGACCCAGTCGCTGATGTCGCGGACGACGTCCATGTCGTGCTCGACGAAGATCACCGTCATCCCCTCCTCGCGGAGGTCCTTGACGTGGCCGAGCAGGCTCTGGGTGAGCGCGGGGTTCACGCCGGCCATCGGCTCGTCGAGCATGACGACCTGCGGGTCGCTCATCAGGGCCCGCGCCATCTCCAGCAGCTTGCGCTGCCCGCCGGAGAGGATGCCGGCGAAATCGTCCTTCTTGGCATCGAGCTTGAACCGCTGGAGCAGGTCCATCGCCTTCTCGGTGTTCGCCTTCTCCTGCGCCCGCCAGGTGCCGGGCACCAGGGCGCGGAAGAAGCTCTCACCGCGCTGGCCCTGCGCGCCGAGCAGCATGTTCTGCAGCACGGTGAGCCGGGAGAGCGCCTTGGTGAGCTGGAAGGTGCGGACGACGCCGAGCCGGGCGACCTGGTGCGGCGACATCTTGCCCAGTGACTGGCCGTTGAACGACCAGGTGCCGGTGTCCGGCTGGTCGAAGCCGGTGAGCAGGTTGAACAGCGTCGTCTTGCCGGCGCCGTTCGGCCCGATCAGCCCGGTGATGCCACCGCGCTGGATCTCCAGGTGGTCCACCGAGACCGCGGTCAGACCGCCGAACGTGCGGGTGACGCCGTCGACGACCACGGCAGCGTCGGGCTTGGGCACGCCGACCTCCCAGGGGAGGTCGCGCAGCGCCGCCTGGGCCAGTCGCTGGGGAGCGGCCCCGGTCGTGCCGGCGCCGGAGGCCGTCGCACCGTGCGGTGGAAGGTCAGCGGGCATCGAGCATCACCTCTCGTCGGTCCCCGAAGATGCCCTGAGGGCGGAAGATCAGCAGCAGCATGAGCCCGAGTCCGACGAGGACGAAGCGGATCTGCGCGACGTCGGTGGAGGACAGCAGGTCCTCGGGGATGATCCCGTTGCTGATCAGCAGCCGCAGGCCGGTGTCGGCGAACTGCAGGATGAACAGCAGGATCATGGAGCCGATCACGGGGCCGAGGACCCGCGCCGCTCCGCCGAGGATCAGTGCGGCGTAGGCCAGGAACGTGTTGGCGTTCTGGTACTGGTCCGGCACGGCCGAGCCGGTGCCCACCGCGTAGACCATGCCGCCGAGGGCGCCGAAGATGCCGCCGAGCACGAGCGCCTGCATCTTGTAGACGTAGACGTTCTTGCCCAGCGCGCGGACGGCGTCCTCGTCCTCGCGGATGGACTTGAGCACGCGGCCCCAGGGGCTGCGCATGAGCGCGAAGACCAGCAGGCTGCCGAGGATCACCAGGATCCAGCCGACCAGCGCGACCCACAGCTCGCCACCGGACCAGCTGGTCCCGAGGATCGAGTAGCGCTGGGAGGTGTTCCACGGCGCCAGCGCGATGAAGTCGGTGTTGAAGGCCGACAGGCCACGGGTTCCGTTGGTGACCGGCGTCGCCGATACCGAGCGGAACAAGAGGCGGAGGCCCTCGGCGGTCGCGATCGTCGCGATCGCCAGGTAGTCCGCGCGCAGCCGGAGCGTCGGCAGACCCAGGAGCAGGGCCAGCACGACGGCGGCCGCCAGGCCGACCAGCACGCCCACCCAGAAGGGCAGGCCCCACTTGCTGACCGAGATGGCGATGCCGAACCCGCCGAGCATCGCGAAGGCGATCTGGCCGAAGTTCAGCAGGCCGGCGTAGCCGAACTGCACGTTGATGCCGATGGCCAGCAGCGCGAAGAAGATCGCCTGGAACCCGAGCGCGGACTTGCCCGCGACGGCCAGGGCGTTGAGGAGGTCGGCCATGGGTCAGCCGATCCGTGCGCGGCTGCCCAGGATGCCCTGGGGTCGGATGACGAGGATGACGATCAAGAGCAGCAGCCCTCCGACGTACTTCACGTCATTCGGGATGACGAGAGTCGACATCTGCACGAACACACCCACGATCAGGCTGCCCACGAGGGCGCCGTACGCGGTGCCGAGGCCACCCAGGGTGACACCGGCGAACATCAGGAGCAGCAGGCGGAAGCCCATGTCCCACTGCACCTGGTCGGACAGGCCGAGCAGCACGCCGCCCAGTGCGGCGAGCGCGCCACCCATCATCCACACGACCAGGATGACGCGGTTCACGTCGATGCCCGACGACGCCGCGAGGTCGCGGTTGTCGGACACGGCGCGCATGGCCTTGCCGATCTTCGTCCGCTGCAGCATGACGGCCACGAGGACGAGGACGACGATCGAGATGATCACCGAGGCGAGGTCGGCGTTGGTCATCGTGAAGGGGCCGTAGTCGACGGCGCGCCCTCCCGAGAAGCCCTGGTAGGGGCTCGACCGGCCGCCGTAGACGATCTGGATCAGGTACCGCAGCAGCAGCGACAGGCCGATCGAGACCACCAGCGCGGCGATCAGGCCCGTGCCACGCCGCCGCAGCGGCCGCCAGAGCGCCAGCTCGTTCAGCGCCCCGACCGCGGCGCCGACGACCATCGCCAGGACGGTCGCGACGATCAGGTTCACGCCGCCGGAGACGTTGATGTACCAGCCGGCGACCGCGCCGATCGTGACCAGCTCGCCGTGCGCGAAGTTGGTCAGCCCCGTGGTGCCGAAGATCAGCGAGAGGCCGACGGCGGCCATCGCGATCAGCAGACCGAAGCGGATGCCGTCGACGAGGAGCTGGACGGCCTGGATGTTGCCGCCGCCGGAGCCGCGGCTGCCGTCCTCGAGACCGATGATGACCGCCTGGCGCCGGCCGTCGTCGACCGTGACGGTGCGGCTGGCCTCGCCGGCGAGCTCGACGCCGTCGGGCAGGTCGTCGGCGTCGATCGAGACGGTGTACTGACCGGCACCGGGGAGGTCCACCGCCCAGCGGCCGTCCTCGTCGGTCTCGACCTCGTCGACGTCCTCACCGGCGGTCGTGGTGACCGTGACGCCGATGCCCTCGATCGGGCCGCTCCGGCTGGTCTGCAGCGTGCCGGCGACCTGCTCGCCCTCGGCCGAGGCGATGCCCGGCGTCAGCGCGGCCAGGCCGAGCCCGAACGTCAGGACCAGCAGCAGTCGGACGACGACGGGGGTTCCCGCTCGACGACCATGCCGGCGGGCACGGTTTCCCGCGTGCGTCACTCGACCTCCCAGACGGATTTGTTGAGGTCGGACCCTAACCCGGTTCTGTGTCGGTGCTGTTGCCGCGTGCTGAGCTGTGACCTTTCCGCGACACGCCGGAGGCGTCACGCTCCGCCATCGACCGGCTCGCAGCGGTGATCCCAGCAGGTGGGAGGCCGGTCCGGCGGGCGATCGCGGGGACCGTTCCCCGGTCCTGCGCGGAGCTCAGTCGCTCTTCCGGGTGTTCAGCGTCATGCAGGTCAGCCGGGCCGTCGCGGTCTGTCGGCCCTGGTCGTCGGTGATGTCGATGACGAACGTGGAGAGGGTGCGACCCCGCCGGACGGGGGTGCAGACGGCGGTCACCGTTCCGGCGGTCGCGGCGCGGATGTAGCTGGCGTTGAGCTCGATGCCCACGACCTGCTTGTCGGGGCCGGCGCCGATCGCGGCCGCCATGGAGCCGATCGTCTCGACCAGCGTGCAGGTGGCGCCGCCGTGCAGGAGGCCGAACGGCTGCTCGTTGCCGGCGACGGGCATGGTCGCGACCATCCGGTCCGGATTCCAGTCGGTGATCTGGACGCCCAGCTTGTCGTCGAGAGGGCTGCTCACGCCGTCGGGCAGCCAGGCCGGGGGAGGAGTGCTCATTCCCGCACCGTAGCCATCGCCCGGGGCGTCCCGGGTGTCGGCGGCTGCACTTACGATCGGCGGCGATGTCCGCTCCCGTCTCCGCCCCCGTGTCCACCGCCCCCACGACCTCCGGGGTGCGCCCGCGGCTGCTGCTCCTGGACGGGCACTCACTGGCCTACCGCGCCTTCTTCGCGCTGCCGGTCGAGAACTTCTCCACCACCACGGGACAGCCGACGAACGCCGTCTACGGCTTCACCTCGATGCTGATCAACATCCTGCGGGACGAGAAGCCCAGTCACCTCGCCGTCGCCTTCGACGTGGGCCGCAAGACGTTCCGCAGCGAGATCTACGCCGAGTACAAGGCCAACCGCGCGGAGAGCCCGACGGACTTCCGCGGCCAGGTGAGCCTCGTGCAGGAGGTGCTGGGGGCGCTGCGCGTGCCGGTCATCACCGCCGAGGGCTACGAGGCCGACGACGTCATCGCCACGCTCACCGTCCAGGCCGTCGAGCAGGGCATGGACGTGCTGATCGCCACCGGTGACCGCGACGCGCTCCAGCTGGTCAACGAGCACGTGACGGTGCTCTACCCGCGCAAGGGTGTCTCGGAGATGACCCGCTTCACGCCGGAGGAGGTGGAGGCGAAGTACAACCTCACGCCGGCGCAGTACCCCGACTTCGCCGCGCTGCGGGGCGACCCGAGCGACAACCTGCCGAGCATCCCCAGCGTCGGCGAGAAGACCGCCGCGAAGTGGATCCGCGAGTACGGCAACCTCGACGCGCTCGTCGACCAGGTCGACACCGTCAAGGGCAAGGTGGGGGAGAAGCTGCGCGAGCACCTCTCCTCCGTGCTGCAGAACCGCCGGCTCACCGAGCTCGACCGCGCGGTGCCGCTGGAGCTGGGCCCGCAGGACCTCGCCGTCCAGGCGTGGGACCGCAACGAGGTGCACACCCTCTTCGACAACCTGCAGTTCCGGGTGCTCCGCGACCGGCTGTTCTCCACGCTCACCAGCGCAGAGCCCGAGGTCGAGGGCGGCTTCGACGTCACCGTCGACCAGGTGGCTCCCGGCGACCTCGGAGCCTGGCTGGACGCGCACGCCCGCACCGGGCACACCGGCGTGATCTTCCGCGGCACCTGGGGTCGTGGCACCGGCGAGCTCACCGGCCTGGCGCTCGCGGCTGCCGACGACCACACCGCGTTCGTCGACCTCGGCCCGGACCTGGACGTCGCCGACGAGCAGGCGCTGGCCGCCTGGCTCGCCGACGCCGACCGGCCCAAGGTCGTGCACGAGGTCAAGGGCCCGCTGCTGGCGATCTGGGCCCGCGGCTGGGAGCTGGCCGGCGTGGCCAGCGACACCGCCCTCGCCGCCTACCTGGCCCTGCCGGGGCAGCGCTCCTTCGACCTCGGCGACCTCGCCGTGCGGTACCTGCGCCGCGAGCTCAAGGACGCCGCGGAGCCCGAGGGGCAGCTGACCCTCGACGGGCTCGGCCCGAGCGACGACGACGTCGCCGCCGAGGCCGCGAAGGCCGACGTCCTCAAGGCCGTGGCGGTCAACGACCTCTCCGACGCCCTCGAGCAGGTGCTCGGCCAGAAGGGCGGGGCGCACCTGCTCGGCGGCATCGAGCTGCCGCTCACGCGGGTGCTCGCCTCGATGGAGTACCGCGGCATCGCCACGGACGTGGACTTCCTGCAGGAGCTGCAGAAGGAGTTCGCCGACGCCGTCGCCGCGGCTGCCGCCGAGTGCTACGCCGTCATCGGACGCGAGGTGAACCTCGGTTCCCCGAAGCAGCTGCAGGCGGTCATCTTCGACGAGCTGGGACTGCCCAAGACGAAGAAGAACAAGACCGGCTACACCACCGACGCCGACGCGCTCACCTGGCTGTTCGAGCAGACCGGGCACCCGTTCATGGAGCACCTGCTCCGCCACCGCGACGTCACCCGGCTGCGCACGGTCATCGACGGGCTCATCCCGATGGTGGACGACGGCGGCCGCATCCACACCACGTTCCAGCAGACGATCGCGGCGACCGGCCGGCTCTCCTCGACCGATCCGAACCTGCAGAACATCCCGATCCGCAGCGCGGAGGGCCGTCGCATCCGGCAGGCGTTCGTGGTGGGGCAGGGCTACGAGTCGCTGATGACGGCGGACTACAGCCAGATCGAGATGCGGATCATGGCCCACCTCTCCGGCGACGCGGGCCTCATCGAGGCGTTCATGTCGGGGGAGGACCTGCACACGTTCGTCGCGGCGCGGGCCTTCGGCATCCCGATCGAAGAGGTCGACCCGGAGATGCGTCGCCGGATCAAGGCGATGAGCTACGGACTGGCCTACGGATTGAGCGCCTACGGGCTCTCCGGGCAGCTGCGCATCTCCGTCGAGGAGGCGCGGGAGCAGATGCACGCCTACTTCGAGCGCTTCGGCGGCATCCGCGACTACCTCGACGGCGTCGTCGGCGAGGCCCGGCAGACCGGCTACACCGAGACGACGCTCGGCCGGCGGCGCTACCTGCCCGACCTCACCAGCGACAACGGACAGCGGCGGCAGATGGCCGAGCGCATGGCCCTCAACGCGCCCATCCAGGGTTCGGCGGCCGACGTCATCAAGGTCGCGATGCTCGACGTGGAGAAGGCGATCGTGGCCGAGGGCCTGAAGTCGCGCATGCTGCTGCAGGTGCACGACGAACTCGTGCTCGAGGTGGCCCCGGGGGAGAGGGACGTCCTGGAGACCCTCGTGCGGCGCGAGATGGCTGGCGCCGCCGAGCTGTCCGTTCCGCTCGAGGTCTCGGTCGGCTTCGGCCGGACCTGGGACGAGGCCGCCCACTGAGGGCTGGATGATGGCGCTGCTGCGCACGGCACAGCTGGACGCCGGCGCGCTCGCGGAGGTGCGCCGGCTGCTCGACGCGGCGTTCCGTGGAGAGCGCTTCGGCGACGACGACTGGCGGCACGCGCTCGGCGGCGTCCACGCGCTGGTCCGGAACGACAGCCGGCTCGTCGCGCACGGCGCTCTGGTGCCGCGGTCGTTCCTGCACGCCGGCCGTCCGCTGCGGGTCGGCTACGTCGAGGCGGTGGCGGTCCACCCGGCCGAGCGCCGTCGCGGACTGGGCTCGGCGGTGATGGCGGAGCTCGAGGACGTCGTGCGCCGCGAGTACGACGCCGGTGCGCTCAGCGCGACCGAGGACGGCGCCGCTCTCTACCGGGCGCGCGGCTGGCTGCGCTGGCAGGGAACCGCCTGGGCGCTCACGCCGGCAGGCCGGATCCGCACCGCGGAGGACGACGACGCGGTCTTCGTCCTGCCGGCCGTAGCGGAGCTCGACGTCACCGGCGAGCTCACCTGCGACTGGCGGACCGGCGACCTCTGGTGACAGCGCGGGCGGCTGTAGCGACGACCGACATGAACGCTCTACCTGAGCTTCAGGGTCGGGTGCAGACCAGGATCAACGTGCCCGGGACGAGCTCACCCCGCTCCGGGGACCACTGACCCCAGTTCTCCGTGCGGCCCGGCGTCCACTCGGGCTCGACCAGGTCCTCGAGCACGAGGCCGGCCCCCACGACGGCGCGGACCCAGTCGCCGACCGTGCGGTGGTGCTCCACGTAGACCGTGCGTCCGGCCTCGTCGGTCTCCACGTAGGGCGTGCGGTCGAAGTAGGAGGAGACGATCCGCAGGTCCTCGGGGTCGGGGGAGTCCGGGAACGGCCAGCGCATCGGGTGGTTCACCGACGCCACGAACCGCCCGCCGGGCCGCAGCACCCGGGCGACTTCCCGGAGCGCACCCTCGACGTCGGCCACGAACGGGAGTCCGCCGAACGCCGAGCAGGCGAGGTCGATGCTCGCGTCGGCCAGGGGCAGCGCGCCGGCGTCGGCCTGCAGGAGCGGGACGTCGACGCCGGTGGACCGGTTCAGCTCCGCGGCCCGGGCCAGCATGCCGCCGGACAGGTCCAGCGCCACGGCGTCGGCCCCGGCGGTGCGCAGCCAGCGCGAGCACGGCGCGGAGCCGCAGCCGATCTCGAGCACCCGCCGGCCGGCGACGTCGCCGAGCAGGTGGGCGTCGGCCTCGCGCAGCCCCTCGGGGCACCAGAGGAAGTCGGCGTCGCCCAGGTCGGACCCGTGCTCGGAGAGGTAGGCCGGTGCCGCGGCGTCCCACCAGGCCCGGTTGGCGCGCACCGATTCCTCGGCCCCGGCGGGCCGGCGGGCTACCCCGCCGGCGACGGGATAGCCGTCGCTCGCGAGCGGCAGGGACGACGACGGCGGGGTGGAGGTCATGACACGCCGATCGTGACACGCCGCCGGTCGATCAGCGGGTCCACCCAGGTGGACCGGGCCGTCTCGGCGTCCGTACCATGGAGGGGCGCCAGAAGTCTGACGAGTTCCGCCCGTTCGCGTGGGTGGCCCGCGCCGGCTCTTCCCGCTGTTCTTCCCCGTGGTCGTGCGGCCGCGGGTGTCCTGTCCCTACGCATTCCCCGTCCGGAGCTACCAACCACATGACCTCCACTCAGGTCCGTCCTTCCAGCACCCCCCAGGTCGCCATCAACGACATCGGTACGGCCGAGGACTTCCTCGCCGCCATCGATCTGACGATCAAGTACTTCAACGATGGCGACATCGTCGAGGGCGTCATCGTCAAGGTCGACCGGGACGAGGTGCTGCTGGACATCGGCTACAAGACCGAGGGCGTCATCCCCTCGCGCGAGCTGTCCATCAAGCACGACGTCGACCCGAACGAGGTCGTCAAGGTCGGCGACGAGGTGGAAGCGCTTGTTCTCCAGAAGGAGGACAAGGAAGGCCGTCTGATCCTGTCCAAGAAGCGCGCGCAGTACGAGCGCGCCTGGGGCACGATCGAGGCCAAGAAGGAAGCCGACGAGGTCGTCACCGGCACCGTCATCGAGGTCGTCAAGGGTGGTCTCATCCTGGACATCGGCCTCCGCGGGTTCCTCCCGGCCTCGCTGGTCGAGATGCGCCGCGTCCGCGACCTCCAGCCCTACGTGGGCCGCGAGCTCGAGGCGAAGATCATCGAGCTCGACAAGAACCGCAACAACGTCGTGCTCTCCCGTCGTCAGTGGCTGGAGCAGACCCAGTCCGAGGTCCGCAGCGAGTTCCTCAACAAGCTCGCCAAGGGCCAGGTGCGCTCGGGTGTCGTCTCCTCGATCGTCAACTTCGGTGCGTTCGTCGACCTGGGCGGCGTGGACGGCCTCGTGCACGTCTCCGAGCTGTCCTGGAAGCACATCGACCACCCGTCCGAGGTCGTCGAGGTGGGCCAGGAGGTCACCGTCGAGGTCCTCGACGTCGACCTGGACCGCGAGCGGGTCTCCCTGTCGCTGAAGGCGACGCAGGAGGACCCGTGGCGTCAGTTCGCCCGGACCCACCAGATCGGGCAGGTCGTCCCCGGCAAGGTCACCAAGCTCGTTCCCTTCGGTGCGTTCGTGCGCGTCGACGAGGGCATCGAGGGCCTGGTCCACATCTCCGAGCTGGCCGAGCGCCACGTGGAGATCCCGGAGCAGGTCGTGCAGGTCGGCGACGAGATCCTCGTCAAGGTCATCGACATCGACCTCGACCGTCGTCGCATCTCGCTCTCGCTCAAGCAGGCCAATGAGGGCGTCGTCGGCGAAGAGGACCAGTTCGACCCGGCCGCCTACGGCATGTCCGCGTCCTACGACGCCGAGGGCAACTACATCTACCCCGAGGGCTTCGACCCGGAGACCGGCGAGTGGCTCGAGGGCTACGACGAGGCTCGCGAGACCTGGGAGCGGCAGTACGCCGAGGCCCAGGCCCGCTTCGAGGCGCACCGCAAGCAGATCGCGGCCGCCAAGGAGGCCGACGCCGAGGCGGCGGCCGGTGGCAGCTACTCCAGCGACGACGCTGCCGGCCCGGACGCCCCGGCCGCCAGCGGTGGCGGCACGCTGGCCAGCGACGAGGCGCTCGCGGCGCTCCGTGCCAAGCTGGCCGGCGGCGAGTGACCTGAGGGTCTGACCCGCTAGCTCTGCACGTCGGAGGCCCAGGACCCGCACGGGTCCTGGGCCTCTGTCGTTCCCGGGAGCAGCACGAGCCGCCGCACCGACGACGAAGGGCCCGTGGACGGTGACGTCCACGGGCCCTTCGTACGGGCAGGGCGAGCGCCCGCCGGACGGAGTGCGACTTCGGACGGGACGCGCGCGTGTGCGGCGCGGCTGCCCCGGAGTCCCTCGACAGCGTCCCGTCCGCGAGGACGGAGGCGGATCAGAGGCTGAGGATGATGGCGAACGCGGTGCGGGGGCGGCCGCCGGAACCGGCGAGGAAGCTCCAGGTGTGGCGCCCCGTGGTGGGCGTGGAGAACATCCAGCGCAGCAGCGAGCCGCGGTGGGCGACGGCCGGCCGCTGGAACTGCATCCGGTCGCGGACCGCCGGGATGTCGGCGCAGCGCACACCGGTGGCGGTGCCGAGGCGGTGGCGGCCGGCGCCACGGCGGGCGGCGCGGGTCGTCGTGGATGCAGCGTGCGTGTGTCCGGACATGTTCTCGTTCTGCCTCTCTCGGCGGGGAAGATCGCCAGGGGGAACGTTAAGGGTGGGACTCGTGTGACTACTGCGACGCGCCGGGTGTGTGGGGCTCGTGTTACCGCTCCGTGATCTTCGCGGCTCGGTCGCTACTGTCCGTACGTGCTGAAGATCGGACTCACCGGAGGCATCGGCTCGGGCAAGAGCACGGTGTCCGCCCTCCTGGCCGCGCGGGGCGCGACCGTCGTCGACGCCGACCGCATCGCGCGCGAGGTGCTCGAACCGGGAACCCCTGGGCTCGCAGCCGTCGTGACGGAATTCGGGCCCGAGGTGCTGACGTCGGAGGGTGCTCTCGACCGCGCCGTCCTGGCCGCGATCGTCTTCGCCGACGACGCGGCGCGCGGGCGGCTGGACGCGATCGTTCACCCGCTCGTGCGGAAGCGGTCCGCGGAGCTGGTCTCCGCCGTCCCGCCGGACGCGGTGGTGGTCAACGACGTCCCGCTCCTCGTGGAGACCGGCCAGGCAGGCTCCTACGACCTGGTGGTCGTCGTGGAGGCCGATCCGGAGACCCGGGTGAGCCGGCTGATCGGTCGTGGCCTCTCCGAGGCGGATGCGCGCGCTCGCATCGCGGCCCAGGCCACCGACGAGCAGCGTCGCGCCGTCGCCGACGTCGTCGTCGACAACAGTGGCACGCAGGAGCAGCTCGCCGAGCAGGTGGAGCGGCTCTGGGCGGAGCGGGTGTCACCGACCGCGGGCTGACGGTCCCCGGTATGACAAGAGCCCCAGGTCATCAGACCTGGGGCTCTTCGTGGTGGGCGATACTGGGATCGAACCAGTGACCTCTTCCGTGTCAGGGAAGCGCGCTACCGCTGCGCCAATCGCCCCTTCCGGCCTCGCGACCGGACCCTCCTCCGCGCTCGTACTCCGGAGGAGACGAGGTGGAGACGGGATTTGAACCCGTGTAGACGGCTTTGCAGGCCGTTGCCTCGCCTCTCGGCCACTCCACCGCACGCGGGAGCCGGTCTCTCGACCGGCCCCCGAGGTTCCGAGCGGATGACGGGATTCGAACCCGCGACCCTCACCTTGGCAAGGTGATGCTCTACCACTGAGCCACATCCGCGCTACGAGAAAGAACTTTAACCGACGCCCGGAGGGGGTTTTAAGGGGGGGTCTCCCCGCCCCCTCCGGAGGGCGCCGCGGGTGCGTTTCCGCAGGTCAGCGGCCCGGCGAGTCCGGTCCGCCGTTGGACAGCAGGGCGTCGAGCTCCTGGTCCAGGCGGAGCAGCGCGCTCTCCGAACCGGCCGGCACCAGCGCCTCGGTGTGCCGCAGGAAGGCGGCGACCGTCGCGCGGGAGAGCTCGAACAGCGCCTCGCCCGAGGGAGCGCGCAGGTGGAGGAACAGGACGTCGGTGCTCGCCTGGGCCGGCCAGATGCGCACGTCGCCGTCGCCGGTGGGGTGCTCCAGACCTGCCTGCAGCAGCTCGCGGCCCACCAGCCAGGCGATGCCCTCCTCGTCGTCCTGCTCACCCACCTCGCCGAAGGCGATGCGGACCGCGAACGGGTCCGAGGGGTCGTAGCAGAGCAGCGCGGGGACCTCGGTCCACGACTGCGGGCCGACCAGGTGAAGAGTGATGGGGGTGATGTGACCGGGGGTCCATCGGCTCGTCATGTCCGGTCAACGACGCACGCCTCGAAAAGTGACGTCCTGCCAACCGTTTCGCCCCGTCCGTCCCACCAGTCACAGGGGCCTCGCGGAACCGCGGATTCGGCACACTGAACCGCAGGGGGGCGACGGTGCGAACGCTCCATGTGACGATGGGAGCCGTGAGTCGACCGGTGCGCCGATCGGAGGACGGCGTCGGCG
This sequence comes from Blastococcus sp. LR1, assembly GCF_020166105.1. GTDB lineage: Bacteria > Actinomycetota > Actinomycetes > Mycobacteriales > Geodermatophilaceae > Blastococcus. The sequence continues at coordinate 162,640 of NZ_JAIUJY010000001.1, read as the reverse complement.
ACGTCGAGCTCCTCCAGCGCATCCGTGCGGGCGAACGGAACGCCGTCGACGAGCTGTACGAACGCTTCCGCCGCCCGGTCTTCGCCCTGGCCCGTCGCATCCTCACCGACGACGGCCTCGCCGAGGACGTGCTGCAGGACGTCTTCCTCGGGGTCTGGCGAGACCCGTGGGCCTATGACGACGCCCGGGGCAGCTTCGCCTCGTGGCTGCTGGCCGTCGTCCACCACAAGGCCGTCGACGCCGTGCGCCGGGAGGAGTCCCAGCGCCGCCGGCAGGCCCGGGCGGAGGACGAGGCGGTGCTGGACGCGCCGACCGCCACCCGCGACGTCGAGGACGACGCGTGGTCGCGGGTCGTGGCCGACCAGGTCCGCTCCGCCCTCGGCGTGCTGCCCATGGCGCAGCGCGAGGCTCTGACGCTGGCCTACTACGGCGGGTACACCCAGCGGGAGGTGGCCGCTCTCACCGGCACACCGCTGGGAACTGTGAAGACACGGATGTTGGCCGGCATGCGCAAGCTCAAGAGCGAGCTCGGTGGGCTGTCGGGGCAGAGCGGGAGCGCGCTGGACGACAGTGCGCCCCTGGACGGGACGGCACGATGACCGGGGAACACGCCTTCGACGAGCTGGCGGTGGGCTGGGCTCTGCATGCGCTGGAGCCCGACGACGAAGCGGCGTTCGCCCGGCACCTGGCCGGCTGCGAGCGCTGCGTCCGGACGGTGTCCGAGACCGCCGAGGTCATGGCCGCCATGGCACGGGACCTGCCCTCGGCCGAGCCGTCGCCGGAGCTCCGCTCCCGCCTGCGCGCCGCCGTCGAGACGACCGAGCAGCTCCCTGCGCCGGAGGCGCCCCGGCCGGCGCCGACGAGCGATACGGAGCTGACCGGGCCGGCTCCGGTCCCCTCGCGGCTCGCGCGCAGGCGCCCCCTGAGCCGTGTGCTGGTGGCCGCGGCTGCCGCCGCCGTCCTGGGACTGGGAGCGTGGACGGCCGTGCTCAGCCAGTCCCGCGAGGAGCTGCAGTCCACGCTGGCCGCGCAGGAGGAGGTCGTGGCCCAGCTGACCGAGCCGGGACGGTCCACCGTCGTCCCCCTCACCGACGACGATCGGCGGGTGGGCACCCTCGTGGCCCGCGACGACGTCGTGCACGTGGTCACCCACGGCCTCGACCGCAACGACGTGTCCACGGAGACCTATGTCCTGTGGGGCCTCGGCAGGGGCGAGCCGACCCCGTTGGGCACGTTCGACGTCGAACGGTCACAGATCGCGGTGGAAACCGTAGGCTCCGGGTCGACCGGACTCGACCAGTTCCCTGGATACGGGATCAGCATCGAGCCCGGTCGGCAGGCCCCGTCGGCTCCGACGGGGGTCGTCGCGACCGGGCAGGTGGACAGCTGAGCGGATCAGACACGACGGCGGCAGCCACGGGCGGTTCCACGCGCGGGGAGACCTCCGACGAGCGTCGGGCACGGTACGACGCCGACGAGGTGCACAGCCTGCGCGAGCGCGTGGCCGAGGCCCGGTGGCGTCGCCGGCTGGCGTCCACCCGGAGCCTGAACCACAGCTACCGCGTCGGCGTGGGCATCGTCGGCGGCCTCGTGGTCGCCGTCGGACTGGCCACCATTCCGCTGCCGGGGCCCGGTTGGCTCACCGTCATCGCCGGGCTGTTCGTGCTGGCGACGGAGTTCACGTGGGCCGAGCGCCTGCTGGAGTTCACGAAGCACCACGTCAAGCGGTGGACCGACTGGCTGGGCGATCAGCCGGTGTGGGTGCGCCTGCTCATCGGGCTGGCGACGGCGGCCTTCGTCTACGGCGTCCTGGTGGTCACGCTGCACATCATGGGAGTGCCCGACTGGGTGCCGGGGTGGGTGCCGCTCTGGCGGTGAGCGTCTGGCACAATCAGTCGCGCAACGGGCGATTGGCTCAGTGGTAGAGCGCTTCGTTCACACCGAAGAGGTCACTGGTTCGAACCCAGTATCGCCCACGTTCGCGAAGGGCCAGGTCCACCCCAGGGATGGGGAGACCTGGCCCTTCTCGTGTTCGCGCCCCACATCCACCCGTACTCGCCTCGCTAGGGTGCGGACATGGGCCGAGCCCGATCGTTCCCCGTCGCCTTCGGCGTCACAGCCCTGCTGCTCGCGGCTGCGAGCTGGCTGCCATGGTTCAGGCGCACGGTCGCGACCAGCTGGGGTGAGACCGGCGTGCTGAGCGCCGGCGCCTGGGGCTCGTCGACCGTCTGGTCGGCCGCTGTCGTGCTCGGGGTCGTTGCCGGTGTCGCGGCCGTGGTGGTCGGGCACCGGACCGGTGGCGCCGTGGTGGCCCTCGTCCTCGCCTCCGTCGGGCTCGCGCTGTGGTTCACGGAAGTCGTGCGCGTGCAGCAGTCGAGCCCCGAACCGGGGACGGCAGGAGGCAGCATCTCGCTGACCGTCTCCGAGAGCAATGCGACTGATCGCGAGCCCTTCGAGGGCTACGGAGTCGAGCGGGACGAGCTCAGCCTGATCACTCTCGACGGGTACACCTCCGAGTTCGCCGGCGGTGTGTGGACAGGAGGCCTGCTGCTCGGCGTCCTCGTGCTCCTCGCCGCTGTGGCGACGCGGTCCGCACGTCGAGGAGAAGGCTCCCGGTGACCCGAGGCGCCGCTGCCGGTCGCGGCGAAGCCGAAGCGGACGCGGTCGCCACGGCGTGATCCCGGCGCCGGGGGGACCATGGCAGCGGTGAGCGCCCAACCCGACCGAGCAGCCCGGCTGGAGCGGATCCTCGACCGGGACGGCCGCACCTGCGTGTGGTGCGGACGGGAGTTCTCCGGACTCGTTCGGGCGACGACGGAGCACGTCGTCCCGCGCGTGAAGGGCGGGCCGTCCTGGCTGACCAACGAGGTGGCCGCCTGCCGCCGCTGCAACGCCGAGCGCGGTCACCGCACCCCGGTCGAGTGGCTGGAGGAGTGCCTGCGTCGCGGCTGGCCGGCCGACGAGAACCGCCTGGGCCGCACGCTGGCCGCGTTGTCCGACGCGATCGGGACCGCCGGTGGGCAGCGTCGCGCGCGTCCCTACCTGGATGCCCAGCTGCGCCGGCTGCGCCGCCGGTCGGGCGGCGCAGCCGGGCGAGCGGCGGGCTGACCGCTCATAGTCGCCGTAGGTCGGCAGGAACCAGTGGGCGGTGAGCGGGCGGCGACGGGGTCGGCGGGCGGGGACAGGGTCGGGGCGTGGGACGAGACGGCTCCAGGGCACGAGGGGGAACCGGCACAGCACGGGGTGCGGCCGGAGAGGGGAGGGGCGCGCGAGGGAGCGCGGCGCCGAGCGTGGACCCCGGGGCGTCAGCGCCGCGCCGTGCGGGGGCGCGGACAGATCGCGCTGCCGACCCGGACCAGGTCGACGTGCCGACGGCGGGTCAGCGAGGCGCCGACCGACCGGGATCCCGTCATGCGGCGCAGTCTTCTGGGTCGATCGGTTTGGTGTCAGATCGTCTCCGCCGGGCCCGCGTAGCGTGGCGGAAGTGAGCGACGTGGTGGCCTCGGTGGCCTCGATCTCGGTGTTCCCCGTGAAGTCCCTGGCCGGGCGAAGCGTTCCGGTCGCCGTGGTGGAGCCGGCCGGACTGCGCGGTGACCGGGCGTACTCGGTCGTCGAGGCCGACACGGGGGAGCGGGTCACGGTGAAGACGACGCCGGAGCTGCACCAGGTGGCGGCCACCGGCGACAGCGAGGCCGACGCCCGCACCCTCAGCGAGGTGCTCGGCCGGCCCGTCAGGCTGGCCGCGAGCGACAGCCCGCAGGTCGACGCCGCGGCGGTGCACCTGGTCTCCCGACAGGCGATCGACCGCGCGTCGGCCGGTGACGTCCCCGAGGGCTGCTCCGCCGACGACCCGCGCGCCAACGTGCTCCTGGACCTGCCCGACGGCGACGAGCGCACGTGGGTGGGGCGGACCGTCCGCATCGGGGACGCCGAACTGCACGTCACCCGCACGCCGAAGCACTGCCTGGGCGTCTACGCCGAGGTGCGGCGACCGGGGGAGATCACCGTCGGGGACGCCGTCCGGCTCTAGTCCGGGCGACGTCTCGGGGGCGGACGGGCACGCGCACTAGGCTCGGGGGCCGGTGACCGGCCTCGGCCGGGCGCCCCGATGCCGTGCCGACCCCTGGGAGTTCCCGTGTCCACCCCGCCTTCGCCGACCGCCGTCACCCCGATCCGGGTGCCGGCCGGGACGACGGCGCAGCAGGCCCTCAAGGACGCGGGGGTTCCGCTCAAGGGGCCCGATGGTGCCGTCGTCGTCCGCGACCCGGCCTCCGGCGACCTCAAGGACCTGGCCTGGACCCCCGACGCCGACACCGAGGTGGAGCCGGTTCCCGCGGCCAGCGCCGACGGCCGCGCGGTCATCCGGCACTCCGCCGCCCACGTGCTGGCCCAGGCCGTGCAGGAGCTCTTCCCGGGCACCCGGCTGGGCATCGGCCCGCCGGTCGAGAACGGCTTCTACTACGACTTCGACCCGGAGCGCCCCTTCACCCCCGAGGACCTCCAGGCCCTCGAGAAGAAGATGACCGAGATCGTGCGGGCCGGGCAGCACTTCGCCCGCCGCGAGATCAGCGACGCCGACGCGCAGGCGGAGCTGGCGCACGAGCCGTTCAAGCTCGAGCTGATCGGGCTCAAGGGCGGGGCGGGCGACGCCGAAGGCGCAGACGTCGAGGTGGGCGGCGCGCAGCTGACCATGTACGACAACCTCGACGCCCGCACCGGTGACCGCATCTGGACCGACCTCTGTCGCGGCCCGCACCTGCCGCGCACCTCGAACATCCCGGCGTTCAGCCTCACCCGCTCGGCCGCCGCGTACTGGCGCGGCAGCGAGAAGAACCCGCAGCTGCAGCGGGTCTACGGCACCGCCTGGGAGAGCAAGGACGCGCACAAGGCCTACCTGGAGCAGCTCGCCGAGGCCGAGCGCCGCGACCACCGCCGCCTCGGCGCCGAGCTGGACCTGTTCAGCTTCCCCGACGAGATCGGCTCCGGCCTGGTCGTGTTCCACCCCAAGGGCGGTGTGGTGAAGCGGGAGATGGAGGACTACGTCCGCGCCCGCCACATCGAGGAGGGCTTCGACTACGTCGGCACCCCGCACATCTCCAAGAGCGGGCTGTTCGAGACCTCGGGCCACCTGCCGTACTACGCGGACACGATGTTCCCCGGCATGGAGCTGGAGAACAGCGAGTACCGGCTCAAGGCCATGAACTGCCCGATGCACAACCTGATCTTCCGGTCGCGCGGGCGGTCCTACCGAGAGCTGCCGCTGCGCTTCTTCGAGTTCGGCACCGTCTACCGCTACGAGAAGTCCGGCGTCGTGCACGGCCTGACCCGCGTGCGCGGCCTCACCCAGGACGACTCGCACAGCTACGTCACCCCGGAGCAGGCGCCCGGCGAGATCCGGCACCTGCTGAACTTCGTGCTCAGCCTGCTGCGCGACTTCGGCCTGGACGACTACTACCTCGAGCTCTCCACCCGGGGCGACGACCCGGAGAAGCAGTCGAAGTTCATCGGCTCCGAGGAGGAGTGGGCGACAGCCACCGCCGTCCTCGAGGAGGCTGCGCGCGAGACCGGCCTGGAGCTCGTCCCCGACCCCGGTGGCGCGGCGTTCTACGGCCCCAAGATCTCCGTGCAGGCGCGCGACGCGATCGGCCGCACCTGGCAGATGTCGACCATCCAGTACGACTTCAACCAGCCTGCCCGCTTCGGCCTGGAGTTCAGCGCCGCCGACGGCACCCGCCAGCAGCCGGTGATGATCCACTCGGCCAAGTTCGGCTCGATCGAGCGGTTCTTCGGCGTGCTCACCGAGCACTACGCCGGCGCCTTCCCGGCCTGGCTGGCGCCGGTCCAGGCCGTCGGCATCCCGATCACCGACGAGCAGGTGCCCTACCTGCGCGACGTCGCCCTGAAGCTCAAGGCCCGCGGCCTGCGGTTCGAGCTGGACGACTCCGACGACCGGATGCAGAAGAAGATCCGCACCGCCAGCAAGCAGAAGGTGCCGTTCGTTCTGATCGCCGGCGCGACCGACGCCGAGGCGGGTGCGGTCTCCTTCCGCTTCCGCGACGGCAGCCAGCGCAACGGGGTGCCGGTCGACGTCGCCGTCGAGGAGATCGCCGCCTGGGTCGCGGCCCGCAACAACGCCGACCCGACGGCGGAGAACGCGGCGCCGGGGAACGCGGTGGCCGGAAACGCGGCGGTCCCCGGATGAGCGAGCCGAACGAGCCCTACCGGGTCGCCGTCTCCTCCGACGACGGCGGCCCCGGCCGCGCCTTCGAGCATCTCTGGACGCCCTACCGGATGGCCTACATCCGGGGTGAGGGCAAGCCCACCGGTGCCCACGACTGCCCGTTCTGCGTCATCCCGACGATGAGCGACGAGGACGGCCTGATCGTCGCGCGGGGGACGACGGTCTTCGCCGTCCTCAACCTGTACCCGTACAACGCCGGGCACCTGATGCTGGTGCCCTACCGGCACGTGCCCGACTACACCGACCTCACGCCCGAGGAGGTCGCCGAGCTCGGCGCCTTCACCCAGACGGCGATGCGCTCGATCCGCGCCGTCGCCGGGGCGCACGGCTTCAACATCGGCATGAACCAGGGCGCGGTCGCCGGTGCCGGCATCGCCGACCACCTGCACCAGCACACAGTTCCCCGCTGGGGCGGCGACACGAACTTCATGCCGGTCGTGGGGCTCACCCGCGTGCTGCCGCAGGTGCTGCGCGAGACCCGCGACCTGCTCGCCGAGGCCTGGACGTCGTCCGCCGCACCGGTGAAGGAGGCCTGAGTGCTCGGCGTCAACGCCCGTCCCGCCGTGGCCAAGGTGGTGAACCCGATCGTCACCCGGCTGGCCCGGCTCGGGGTCACCCCCGACATGGTGACGATCACCGGGACCGTCGGTGCGGTGGCGGCGTCGGCGGCGCTCATCGCCACCGGGCACCTGTTCTGGGGCGCGTTCGCGGTCACCGTCTTCGTGCTGCTGGACATGCTCGACGGCGCGCTCGCCCGGCTGCGCGGGGGCGGGTCCGTCTTCGGCGCCGTTCTGGACTCCACCGGCGACCGACTGGCGGACGCGGCGATCTTCGGGGCCCTCATCTGGTGGTACTCCGGCGAGGGCGACAACCGGATGCTGGTGCTGCTCGCCCTGCTGTGCCTGGTCCTGGGCGTGGTCACCTCCTACATCAAGGCCCGCGCCGAGGGCATGGGCCTGGACTGCAACGTGGGCGTCGTCGAGCGCACCGAGCGGCTGATCCTGGTGCTCGTCGGCACCGGGTTCACCGGCCTGGGCATCCCGTACGCGGTGCACGTCGCGCTGTGGGTGCTGCTGGCCGGCAGCGCGATCACGGTGGCCCAGCGGGTCCTGGCGGTGAAGCGGTCCGCGGCCGGCGCGCGGATCGACCCGTGAGCGGCGCGCGCGAGCGGCTGCTCGCCCGTGCGGCGGACGCCGGCTACGCGGCGGGCTGGCGCGCGGTGCGCATGCTGCCCGAGGCCGCGGCGCGGAGGCTGTTCGACCGGGCGGGGAACTGGGCTGCCGGTCGCGAGGGGACCGGCGTGCGCCGGCTGCGGGCCAACCTGCGGGTGGTCACCGGCGGCACGCTGACCGAGGCGGAGCTCGACGAGCTCACCCACCGGGCCATGCGCTCCTACGCCCGGTACTGGCAGGAGGCCTTCCGGCTGCCCACGCTCGGCGTCGAGCGGATCCTCGCCGGCACCACGGTTCCCGGCATCGAGCACCTGGAGGCGGCCCGGGCCGCCGGGCGGGGAGTGATCCTCGCTCTGCCGCACAGCGGCAACTGGGACGCCGCCGGCGTCTGGTTCGTCGACTGGCTGGGCGGCCCCTTCATGACCGTCGCCGAGCGGCTCAAGCCGGAGTCGCTCTACCGGCGGTTCCTCGACTACCGCGAGACGCTCGGCATGCGGGTCGTGCCGCTCACCGGCGGACCGAGGCCGAGCGGCGAGGTGCTGCGGGACTGGCTGGCCGACGGCGGCTCGGCGTGCCTGCTCGTCGACCGCAACCTCGGGTCCGGCGGGGTGCCGGTGACCTTCTTCGGCCGGCCCGCACGGATGCCCGGCGGCGCCGCCCAGCTCGCGGTGGAGACCGGCGCGGCCCTGCACCCGGTCGTGTGCCGCTTCACCGATGACGGCTGGCAGCTGAAGGTGCACCCCGAGGTGCCGGTGACGGGGGGCGACGACCCTCGGGACGCCGTGCCGCGGGCGATGCAGGCGGTCGCCGACGCCTTCACGGAGTCGATCGCGGAGCGGCCCGAGGACTGGCACATGCTCGGCCGCATCTGGGCCGACGTCCCCGCCGACGCCCCGCGCTCCCCGACGAGAGAGCCCGCCTGATGCGCATCGGCCTGGTCTCCCCGTACCGGTGGGACGTCCCCGGGGGCGTCCAGTACCACGTGCGCGACCTGGCCGAGACGCTGCGCGGGATGGGGCACCACGTCGAGGTGCTCACCCCCGCCGAGCGCGAGGAGTCGATCACCGACCCGTTCATCACCTTCGCCGGCCGCACCGTGCCGGTGCCGTACAACGGCTCGATGGCCAGCGTGCAGTTCGGCCCGGTCTCGGCCTCCCGCGTGCGGCGATGGCTGCGGGACGGGCACTTCGACGTCGTCCACGTGCACGAGCCGTCGTCGCCGTCGGTGTCGCTGCTGGTGTGCATGCTCGCCCGCGGTCCGATCGTGGCGACCTTCCACACCGCCACCACCCGCTCGAAGATGCTGGTCGTGCTCGGGCCGGCCGTGCGCCCGTGGCTGGAGCGCATCGCCGGGCGGATCGCGGTCTCGGACTTCGCGCGCCGGGTGCAGGTCGAGCACCTGGGCGGCGACGCGGTGATCATCCCCAACGGGGTGCACGTCCGGGCCTTCGCCGAGGGCCCCACGCTCACCGGGCGCCCGCGGGGCGCGGACGGCCCGACCATCGGCTTCGTCGGCCGCTTCGACGAGCCGCGCAAGGGGCTGCCCGTGCTGCTGGAGGCGATGCGCGCCGTCGTGCGGGACCACCCCGACGCGCGTCTGGTCATCGCCGGGCGGGGCGACGCCGACGAGCTGGAGCGGATGGTGGGCGAGGACCTCCACCCGCACGTCACGCTGCTGGGCGAGGTCACGGAGGCGGACAAGGCGGCGCTGCTGCGCACCGTCGACGTCTACTGCGCGCCCAACCTGCTGGGCGAGTCCTTCGGAGTGATCCTCATCGAGGCCATGGCGGCCGGAGCACCCGTCGTCGCGAGCGACCTCGACGCCTTCGTCCGCGTCCTCGACGGCGGCACGGCCGGCGTGGTGGTGCGGCGGGACGACCCGGCGGCGCTGGGCCGGGCGCTGTCGCAGCTGCTGGCCGACCCGGCACGGCGCGCGGAGCTGGCCGCCCGCGGCTCGGAGCTGGCGGCGCAGTACGACTGGCAGGTGCTCGCGCGGCGGATCCTCGCCGTCTACGAGACGGTGCTGCCGGCCGACGGGGGAGTGGTCTCGGTGGGCCCGGAGGACGACGTCCCCGGCGTGCCGCCCACGGGCACCGCGGCCCGACCTCCCCGCATCCGGCGGGTGCGCCGCTAGCCTCGTTCCCCGTGACGACCGGGATGTGGCTGCTGATCGCCGCCGGCGTCCTCCTGCTGGTGCTCGTCTGGGCGGGGTGGACGCTCACGCGGCTGCGCCGGCTGGCGCTGCGTGTGCAGCGGGCGGAGGCGGCGCTGGAGGCCCAGCTGCAGCGGCGGGTCGGCCTGGCCGAGGAGCTGGCCCGCAACCACCCGGCGGCGCTGGGCGGGGATGCGGCCGAGCGGCTGGCGGTCTCCGCGGCGCACGCGCGAGCCGCCCGTGGATGGGACCGGGAGCAGGCGGAGAACGCCCTGGGGCGGGAGCTGCGCGAGCTGCCGGTCGATCTCCCCGGAGTTCCGAGCGCGCTGCGGACCGACCTCGCCGGCACGCTCACCCGCGTCGCGCTGGCCCGCCGTTTCTACAACGACGCCGTCCGGGACACCCGTGAACTGCGCGGCCGGCGGTTCCCGCGGTGGCTGCGGCTGCACCGTTCACGACCGCTCCCGCGTTACTTCGACATCGACGACCGCATCGACGGCGGCACCCGGGAGGCGGACCCGGCCGGCCGGTCCTCGCGCTGACCTCCGTACAGTTCGGCCCAGCTGACGTTGTCGATCCGAAGGCGGAAACCGTGGCTCCCTCTCCCGACCAGGCCGCGACCGGCACCGAGCTCGTGAAGCGCGGCATGGCCGAGCAGCTCAAGGGCGGCGTCATCATGGACGTCGTCACCCCGGAGCAGGCCCGCATCGCCGAGGACGCCGGCGCCGTCGCCGTCATGGCCCTCGAGCGCGTGCCCGCCGACATCCGCGTGCAGGGCGGGATCGCGCGGATGAGCGACCCCGACATGATCCAGGGGATCATCGACGCGGTCTCCATCCCGGTGATGGCCAAGGCGCGCATCGGCCACTTCGTCGAGGCGCAGGTGCTCCAGTCCCTCGGCGTCGACTACATCGACGAGTCCGAGGTGCTGACCCCGGCCGACGAGGCGCACCACATCGACAAGTCCGCCTTCACGGTGCCGTTCGTCTGCGGCGCCACCGACCTGGGCGAGGCGCTGCGCCGCATCTCCGAGGGCGCGGCGATGATCCGCTCCAAGGGTGAGGCGGGCACCGGCAACGTCGTCGAGGCCACCCGGCACATGCGCGCCCTGCGGGCCGGGATCCGGCGGCTGGCGACGCTGGACGAGACCGAGCTGTTCGTCGCCGCCAAGGAGCTGCGCGCGCCGGTGGAGCTGGTGCGCGAGGTTGCGCGGCTGGGCAAGCTGCCGGTCGTCCTCTTCACCGCCGGCGGCCTGGCCACCCCCGCCGACGCGGCGATGATGATGCAGCTCGGCGCCGAGGGCGTCTTCGTCGGCTCGGGGATCTTCAAGTCCGGCGACCCCGCCCAGCGGGCCGCGGCGATCGTGCAGGCGACGACGTTCTTCGACGACGCCGACGTCATCGCCAAGGTGTCGCGCGGGCTGGGCGAGCCCATGGTCGGCATCAACGTGGCGACGCTGCCGGAGAGCGAGCGCTTCGCCACCCGCGGGTGGTGAACGTCCCCGTCATCGGGGTGCTGGCGCTGCAGGGCGACGTCCGCGAGCACGTCGCGGCGCTGCGGGCCGAGGGCGCCGAGGTGCGGTCGGTGCGCCGGGCCGACGAGCTGACCGGGGTGGACGGCATCGTCGTCCCCGGGGGCGAGTCGACGACCATCGGCAAGCTGGCCGCCCGCTTCGGGCTGCTCGAGCCGCTGCGGTCGGCCGTGCGCTCCGGCCTGCCCGCCTACGGCACCTGCGCCGGGATGGTCCTGCTGGCCGACCGGCTGCTGGACGCCCCGCCGGACCAGCCGACCGTGGGCGGCCTCGACGTCACCGTGCGGCGCAACGCCTTCGGGCGGCAGGCGGACTCGTTCGAGTCGACGGTGCGCTTCGCGGGCCTCGACGGCCCGCCGCTGCAGGCGGTCTTCATCCGCGCGCCGTGGGTCGAGGAGGCCGCCGGGGACGTCGAGGTGCTCGGCCGGGTCGAGGGCGGGCCGGCCGACGGTAGGATCGTCGCGGTCCGCCAGCGCAACGTGGTGGCCACCAGCTTCCACCCGGAACTGACCGGGGACCGCCGGGTGCACGCGCTGTTCGTCGAGATCGTGCGGCGTCACCTGGCCCAGGAGGCCGGCGTCGGCACACGGCGCCCGGCCGGGGACGAGAGGGGACAGTCGTGAGTGGCCACTCCAAGTGGGCGACGACCAAGCACAAGAAGGCCGGCATCGATGCCAAGCGGGGCAAGCTCTTCGCCAAGCTGATCAAGCACATCGAGGTCGCTGCCCGGACCGGTGGCGGTGACCTCTCCGGGAACCCGACGCTCTTCGACGCCGTCCAGAAGGCGAAGAAGAGCTCGGTCCCCAACGACAACATCGACCGCGCCGTCAAGCGCGGCTCGGGTGCCGAGGCCGGTGGCGTCGACTACCAGGGCATCACCTACGAGGGCTACGGCGCCGGTGGTGTCGCGGTGCTCATCGAGTGCCTGACCGACAACAAGAACCGCTCGGCCATGGAGGTCCGCACGGCGATGAGCCGCAACGGCGGCTCGATGGCCGACCCGGGCTCGGTCTCCTACCTGTTCTCGCGCAAGGGGGTCGTCGCGCTCGCGAAGACCGACGCGGTCGACGAGGACACCGTGCTCATGGCGGTCCTCGACGCCGGGGCCGAGGAGGTCCGGGACCTGGGCGACACGTTCGAGGTGCTGTGCGAGCCCGGTGACCTGGTCGCCGTCCGCACCGCGCTGCAGGACGCCGGCATCGACTACGACTCCGCCGAGGTCGGCTTCCAGCCCAGCGTGCAGGTCGAGCTGGACGAGGACGGGGCGGCGAAGGTCTTCCGGCTCATCGACGCCCTCGAGGACCTCGACGACGTGCAGAACGTCTACGCGAACTACGACGTCTCCGACGAGGTCATGGAGAAGGTCGCCGCCGACGCATGACGGGCGTGTTGGCGCCTCGTCGGGGGAGTCGGCGGTTAGCCTCGGTCGAACAAGCGTTCGGCTGACGGGAGCGTGACCATGCGGGTGCTCGGTATCGACCCGGGCCTCACCCGGTGCGGGTGGGGCGTGGTCGACGGACGTCCCGGCGCCCGGCCGACGGCGATCGGGGTGGGAGTCATCCGGACGATGCCCGAGCTCGACCTCGAGCTCCGGCTGCTGGAGCTGCACACCGCGGTGACCGCGCTGCTGCGCGAGCACCGGCCCGACGTCGTCGCCATCGAGCGCGTCTTCACCCAGAACAACAAGGGCACCGCCACCGGCACGGCGCAGGCGGCCGGGGTCGCGGCGCTCGCCGCGGCGCAGGCCGACCGGCCGGTCGCCTGGCACACGCCCAGCGAGGTCAAGGCGGCCATCTCCGGCAACGGCCGCGCGGACAAGGAGCAGGTCACCCTCATGGTCACCCGCGTGCTGGGGCTCGCCACCGCCCCCAAGCCCGCCGACGCCGCGGACGCCCTGGCGCTCGCGGTGTGCCACGCCTGGCGCGGCCCGGCCCAGCAGCGGCTGCGCTCCGCCGCGATCGCCGGCGGCATCGGCGCCCCCGTCGTGCAGCGCACGCTGCCGCGTTGGCAGGGGGTGGCGGCCCGATGATCGCCTCGGTCAACGGCAGGGTCGCCGCGGTCGGTCCCGACGGCGCGGTGGTGGAGGTGGGTGGCATCGGCCTGGCGGTGCAGTGCACCCCGGGCACGATCGCCCGGCTGCAGGTGGGGGAGTCCGCCCGGCTGGCCACCAGCCTCGTGGTGCGCGAGGACTCGCTCACGCTCTACGGCTTCGCCGACGACGACGAGCGTTCGCTGTTCGAGCTGCTGCAGACCGCCAACGGCGTCGGCCCCCGGCTGGCCCAGGCCATCCTCGCCATCCATCCGCCGCGGGAGATCCGCCGCGCGGTCACGACGGGCGACCTCAAGGCCCTCATGCAGGTGCCCGGCATCGGCAAGAAGGGCGCCGAGCGGCTGGTGCTCGAGCTGCGCGACCGGCTGGGCTCCACCTCGGTCGACACCTCGCTCGACGCCCCGGCCGTGCCCGGACTGCCCGCCGTCACGCCGGTCGCCCCTTGGCGCGACCAGCTCACCTCCGCGCTCGTCGGCCTCGGCTGGAGCGCCAAGGAGGCCGAGGGCGCGGTGCTGCAGCTCGCCCCGGTCGCCGATGAGCAGATCCTCGCCACCGGGGGCGTCGAGGTCGCCGTCCTGCTGCGCCAGGCTCTGCAGCTGCTGGGTAGGGCATGAGCGCGCCCTTCGACCGGTCGCTGACCGGCGAGCTGGCAGCCGACGCCGACCAGGAGTGGGGCGTCCAGCCGCAGGCCGGCGACGAGGAGCGGGTGGTCGAGTCGGCCCTGCGGCCGCACTCGCTGCACGACTTCATCGGCCAGCCCAAGGTCGCCCGGCAGCTGGCGCTGGTGCTCGAGGGCGCCAAGCGCCGCGGCCGCGCGCCCGACCACGTGCTCCTCTCCGGCCCGCCCGGACTGGGCAAGACCAGCCTCGCCCTGATCATCGGCTCCGAGCTGGGCACCTCGGTGAAGATCACCAGCGGCCCGGCGATCGAGCGCTCGGGCGACCTCGCCGCGATGCTGTCCAACCTCGCGCCCGGCGACGTGCTGTTCATCGACGAGATCCACCGCATCGCCCGTCCGGCCGAAGAGCTGCTGTACATGGCGATGGAGGACTTCCGGGTCGACGTCGTCGTCGGCAAGGGGCCGGGAGCTACCGCCATCCCGCTGGAGATCAACCCGTTCACACTGGTCGGCGCCACCACGCGGGCCGGCCTGCTCACCGGGCCGCTGCGCGACCGCTTCGGCTTCGTCGGGCAGATGGAGTTCTACGAGCCGGCCGAGCTGGAGCGGGTCCTGGCCCGCAGCGCCGACCTGCTGGGCGTCGAGCTCACCCCCGAGGGATCGGCCGAGATCGCCGGGCGGTCCCGCGGCACACCGCGCATCGCCAACCGGCTGCTGCGCCGCGTCCGCGACTACGCCGAGGTCGAGGCCGACGGCCGGGTCACGCGCGACGTGGCCCGGGCCGGCCTGGCGCTGTACGACGTCGACCACCTGGGGCTGGACCGCCTCGACCGCGCCGTCCTGGAGGCGCTGGTCGGAAAGTTCGGCGGCGGCCCGGTCGGCGTCGCGACGCTGGCCGTGGCGGTGGGGGAGGAGCCGCACACCGTCGAGGAGGTGTGCGAGCCGTTCCTCGTCCGCGCCGGACTGCTGGCGCGCACCCCGCGCGGGCGGGTCGCCACGGAGGCGGCCTGGCAGCACCTCGGACGGCCACTGCCCCGGGGCGGGGTCCCCCTCGGCCGGGTCACAGCAGACCCACAGGTCCCGGGGTCGTCGTCAGAACCCCTGTTCGACGCCTAGACTCACGATCCGCTGGCGCGCAACTCGCAGGCCGGGTCGTGCGCGTCCCGTCTGGTCGTCGCGCGCGCCGGTGCCGACGTACCCGAGCGGATCCCTCGCGGACCGCACCGACCGCGAGCAACCAACGCGGTAGAGAGGCACATCTGTCGTGGAGCAGTTCTTCCCGTTCATCCTCCTGGCCGTCATGCTGGTCGTCCTCATCGTGCTGCCGGCGCGTCAGCGCAAGCGCATGCAGGAGCAGGCCGCCGCGATGCAGGCTGCCCTGACGATCGGCACCCCGGTCACGACGACCGCCGGCCTGCACGGGACTGTCGCCGGCCTCGGTGAGTCGACCGTCGACCTGGAGGTCGCGCCCGGCGTGGTCGTGACCTTCGTCCGCCAGGCGATCCTCGAGGTGCGCCGGCCCGCAGAGTCGACGGCGGTGGCCGAGGACCTGTCCAAGCCGGCCGACGGCGCCGTCTGACCGACCGTCTGACCAGGAGAACACCCGTGGCCAACCGCCCGGCCCCGGCGAGGGGCTACTTCGCCGCGTTCCTCGCGATCATCGCCCTGCTGTACGGGCTCGTCTTCTTCGTGGGCGACACCCGCACGCCGCAGCTCGGGCTGGACCTGCGGGGCGGCACCACCGTCACGCTGACCGCCCGCACGCCCGACGGCCAGGCGCCGGCCCAGGAGGACCTGGAGCTGGCCCGCCAGATCATCGAGCAGCGGGTGAACGGGCTCGGCGTCGCCGAGGCCGAGGTGGTCACCGAGGGCGATGCGAACATCGTCATCTCCGTTCCGGGTGAGGACGGCGAGCAGGCGCGCGAGCTCGGCGCCACCGCGCAGCTCCGCTTCCGTCCGGTGCTCGACGGCCCGGCCCCGGCCGTGCCCGCCGAGGAGGACCCGGCCGCGGCCGAGGAGAACGCCGCGGACGGCGCCGAGACCGCCGACGGCACCGCCGAGGGCGACTCGGCCGAGGGTGCAGAAGGCGACGCTCCCGCCGACACCGACGGCGCCGTCGAGGACCCGGCACTGCCCGACCCGGACGCGCCGGCGGTCACCCAGGAGGAGGCTGCCGCGGCGTTCGCGACCCTCACCTGCGAGGACGAGAACGTCACCGGGGAGACCTCCCGTCCCACCGACTTCGTGGCCACGTGCACCGAGGACGGGTCGGCGAAGTACCTCCTCGGGCCCACGATCATCGAGGGCACGGAGATCGAGAACGCCACCTCCGGCACCGATCCCACCGACGGCAGCTGGGTCGTGCTGCTGGACTTCCAGTCCGACGGCATGAACACCTGGGCGGACTACACGACCGCCAACGTCGGCAAGAACGTCGCCTTCACCCTCGACGGCCGGGTCATCTCGGCGCCGACGATCAACAGCCCCATCACCACGAACCCGACCACCATCAGCGGTCAGTTCGACCAGGAGTCGGCCACCGAGCTGGCCAACCAGCTCAAGTACGGCGCCCTGCCGCTGACCTTCAGCCAGGCCGCGGCGCAGTCCATCTCCACCGAGCTGGGGGAGGAGCAGCTGCAGGCCGGGCTGATCGCCGGCGGGATCGGCATCGCGCTGGTCTTCCTGTACGCGCTCCTCTACTACCGGCTGCTCGGCCTGGTGATGATCGCCAGCCTGGTGCTCTCCGCGGTCGTCGTCTACGGCTGCCTGGTGGTGCTGGGCCGCGAGATCGGGTTCACGCTGAGCCTGGCAGGCATCGCCGGGTTCATCGTGTCGATCGGCATCACTGCCGACTCGTTCGTCGTCTACTTCGAACGGTTGAAGGACGAGATCCGCGAGGGGCGGTCGCTGCGTTCCGCGGTGCCGCGCGCCTGGATCCGTGCCCGGCGCACCATCCTGTCGGCCGACGCGGTGAGCTTCCTCGCGGCGGCGATCCTCTACCTGCTGGCGATCGGCGACGTGAAGGGCTTCGCGTTCACCCTCGGCATGTCGACCGTGCTGGACCTGATCGTCGTCTTCCTCTTCACCCACCCGCTGATGGCGGTGCTGTCGCGGATCAAGTCGTTCGGCAGCAACCGGTTCTCGGGGCTGGGCCAGGTCGCGCACACGCGCCGGGCCACGACGCCGGCCAAGGGGCGCGAACTCGCCGGGGCCTCCGCGGGAACCGGCCGTACGGACAGGAGCACCTCATGACCCGCCCGACCGACCCGGTGGACCCGACTCCGGAGGGCGCTCCCGTCGAGGAGGGCGAAAACGCCCTCGCCGACGCAGGGCTGCCCCAGGACCCGGGTGGCGACGCCGAGACGACCGCCCCCCGGAAGCAGGCCCGCCTCAGCTCCCGGTTGTACAACGGCGAGGCGGGGCTGGACGTCGTCGGACGCAGCCGGCTGATCTACAAGATCACCGCTGTCGTGATGATCCTGTGCGTCGCCTCGATGGTCTTCCGGGGCTTCAACTTCGGCATCGACTTCTCCGGCGGCAACAGCTTCCGGCTGCCGGGCTCCGAGTCCCAGCTCGCGGACGTCCGTACCGCGGCGGAGGACGCCGGCGCCGAGGTGGCCAGCGCTCAGGTGGTGGGCGGCAACACGCTGCTGATCCGCACCGAGGCCCTGGACACCGCCGGCGAGCGGGCGGTCGTCGAGGAGATGGCCGACGTCGCCGGGCTCGGTCCTGAGGAGGTCAGCGCCGACGCGGTCAGCGCCGAGTGGGGCAGCGACATCACCGACCAGGCACTGCTGGCGCTCGCGGTCTTCCTCGTCGCGGTCGTGCTGTTCCTCGCCGTGCGCTTCCAGCCGAAGATGGCCGTCGGCGCGATGGCTGCCCTGGCGCACGACATCGTGATCACCGCGGGTGTCTACTCGCTGATCGGTTTCGAGGTCACGCCGTCGACGGTGATCGGTTTCCTCACCATCCTCGGGTTCTCGCTGTACGACACCGTGGTCGTCTTCGACAAGGTGGACGAGAACGTCAAGGACCTGGAGAAGTCGGCCCGCATGACCTGGGGCGAGGCGGCCAACCTGGCTGTCAACCAGACCCTCATGCGCTCGATCAACACGTCGGTGATCGCGCTGCTCCCGGTGGCCGGCCTGCTCTTCGTGGGCGCCGGGCTGCTCGGCGTCGGCACGCTCAAGGACCTCGCCCTGGTGCTCTTCGTCGGTCTGGCCGCCGGCACCTACTCGTCGATCGTCCTGGCGACGCCGATCGTGGCCGACCTCAAGGAGCGCGAGCCGGACCAGATCGCGCTGCGCCGTCGCGTGCTCGCCCGCCGTTCGTCGGCGGCCCGCACCGGAGGTGCACCGGCCGGACCGGTCGCCAGCGCGCGCCGGCGCCGGACGGGCGGCGCGGTCGCGGTGGCCGAGCTGCCGGAGTCGGTGGCCGCCGACGTCGTCGTCGAGTCGCCGTCCTCGGTGCGGCCGGAGCGGCCCTCCGGCGCGACCGCGGCCCCACGCCCCGGGGCCCGGCCGCAGCAGCGGCCCGGCAAGCGCCGCCGGTGACCGACCAGGCGGTGCAGCCCCTGGACGAGCTCGTCGCCGGCCTGACCGTGGACATCCCGGACCACCCGGAGCCGGGTGTCCTGTTCCGCGACCTGACGCCGGTCTTCGCCGACGGCCCGGCGTTCCGCCGGGTCGTCGAGGGGCTGTCCACGCCGTCTGCGTCCGACCCGCGGGCGGCCGCGCTCGCCGACGGGGAGCGAGCGTTCGACGTCGTCGTCGGCGTCGAGGCGCGCGGTTTCCTGCTGGCCGCCGCGGTCGCCCTGGACGCCGGTGTCGGCGTGGTGCCGGTGCGCAAGGCCGGCAAGCTGCCGCGCGAGCGCGTCGCGGCCGACTACGTCCTCGAGTACGGGACCGCCACCCTGGAGCTGCACACCGACTCCATCCGTCCCGGACAGCGGGTGCTGGTCGTCGACGACGTGCTGGCGACCGGTGGCACGCTCGCCGCCGCGGTCGCCCTCGTCGAGCAGCTCGGCGGCGTCGTCGCCGGGGTCGCGGTCGTGGTGGAGCTCGCCGCGCTCGGCGGACGCGAGCGGCTGCAGCCGCACGCGGTGCACGCGCTCTGGATCACCTGAGACCCCACCACCTGGCCGGGTGAGCCCTCCGTGGCGCGCGGCGGCGGGGCGGAGCGTCCCGCTAGCATGGGGAGGGTCCCCCCTCCTCGAACACCGTGGGAGCAGCCGTGGCCTCCGAAGTAGCCGCTGACGCGGCTCCCGCGCGGCCTGGCGCGGTGGAGACGACTGCGGTCGAGGGCTCAGCGGCGACCGACGGCGGGACGCCCGTCCGTAGCCCCCTTCCCGAGCGTCCGGTGGTGCGCCGTCCGGACGACGTCGGCTCCGAGCCCGTGGACCCGGAGTCCGGCGCCCCGCGCCGCCGGGTCCGGGACCGGCTGGCCCGCCGGATCGTCGCGGGCCAGCGCAGCACGCTGATCCGCCCGGTGCTCGAGCCGCTGGCGTCACTGCACCGGCAGAGCCATCCGAAGGCCGATCTCGCGCTGCTGCAGCGTGCCTACGACGTCGCCGAGCAGGCGCACAGCAGCCAGAAGCGCAAGAGCGGCGATCCCTACATCACCCATCCGCTCGCCGTCGCCACCGTGCTGGCCGGCCTCGGGATGGACACCACGACGCTGATCGCGGCGCTGCTGCACGACACCGTCGAGGACACCGGCGTCACCCTGGAGACGATCACCACCGAGTTCGGCTCGGAGGTCGCCCACCTGGTCGACGGCGTCACCAAGATCGACCGGGTCAAGATGGGCGACGCCGCCCAGGCCGAGACGATCCGCAAGATGATCGTGGCGATGGCCCGCGACCCCCGGGTGCTGGTCATCAAGCTGGCCGACCGGCTGCACAACATGCGCACGCTGCGCTTCCTCCCGCCCGAGAAGCAGGAGAAGAAGGCGCGCGAGACGCTGGAGATCCTCGCCCCGCTGGCCCACCGGCTGGGTATGAACACCATCAAGTGGGAGCTCGAGGACCTCGCGTTCGCGACGCTGTACCCCAAGCGCTACGACGAGATCGTCCGGCTGGTGGCCGAGCGGGCCCCGTCGCGGGACACGTTCATCGCCGAGGTCACCTCGCAGGTGACCGAGCAGCTCAAGGCCGCGAAGATCGAGGCGGTCGTCACCGGCCGGCCCAAGCACTACTACTCGATCTACCAGAAGATGATCGTGCGCGGCCGCGACTTCACCGACATCTGGGACCTCGTCGGCATCCGGATCCTGGTCGACTCGGTGCGCGACTGCTACGCGGCGCTGGGCATCATGCACGCCCACTGGCAGCCGGTGCCCGGCCGCTTCAAGGACTTCGTGGCCATGCCGAAGTTCAACATGTACCAGTCGCTGCACACGACGGTCATCGGCCCGCAGGGCAAGCCGGTCGAGCTGCAGATCCGCACGCACGACATGCACCGCACCGCCGAGTTCGGTATCGCCGCGCACTGGAAGTACAAGGAGAAGGCGCGCGTCGGCGGCAAGCCCAGCGCCGGCGAGTTCGGCGCCCCGGCCAAGGCCGGCTCGCCCGATGACATGCTGTGGCTGCGCCAGCTGCTGGACTGGCAGCGCGAGGCGCAGGAGCCCGGCGAGTTCCTGGAGACCCTGCGCTACGACCTCGGTCCGCAGGAGGTCTTCGTCTTCACGCCGAAGGGCGACGTCGTCAGCCTGCCCGGCGAGGCGACGCCGGTGGACTTCGCCTTCGCGGTGCACACCGAGGTCGGCTACCGGACGATCGGCGCCCGGGTGAACGGCTCGCTGGTGTCGCTGGACAGCAAGCTCACCAACGGCGACGTCGTCGAGATCTTCACCTCCAAGTCGCCGACGGCCGGCCCGTCCAAGGACTGGCTGGCGTTCGTCGGCTCGTCGCGGGCGCGGACCAAGATCCGGCAGTGGTTCACCAAGGAGCGCCGCGAGGACGCGGTCGAGGCCGGCAAGGAGGCCCTGACCCGCGCGATGCGCAAGGCCGGGCTGCCGCTGCAGCGACTGCTGGGCGGAGAGGCGCTCTCCACGCTGGCCAAGGACCTGCGGTTCGCCGACGTCACGGCGCTCTACGCGGCGGTGGGGGAGAACCAGCTCTCGGCGGCCTCGGTGGTCGAGAAGCTCATGGTCGCGCTCGGTGGCAGCGAGGGTGCCGCCGAGGACATCGCCGAGACCGCGATCCCGACCCGCCGCCCCGCGCCGCGGCGCAGTGCCAGCGGTGACCCCGGCGTCGTCGTGCACGGCATGACCGACGTGTGGGCCAAGCTCGCCAAGTGCTGCACCCCGGTGCCGGGCGACTCCATCCTCGGGTTCGTCACGCGCGGCGGCGGCGTGAGCGTGCACCGCACCGACTGCACCAACGCTGGCGACCTGCAGAGCAAGCCCGAGCGCCTGGTCGAGGTCGAGTGGGGCAATCAGCCCGGCGCGATGTTCCTCGTCGCGATCCAGGTGGAGGCGCTGGACCGGCACCGGCTGCTCTCCGACGTCACCAAGGCGCTGGCCGACGAGCGGGTCAACATCCTCTCGGCGTCGGTGCAGACCAGTCGCGACCGCGTCGCGATCAGCCGGTTCACCTTCGAGCTGGCCGACCCGGCGCACCTGGGCGCGGTGCTGCAGACGGTGCGCAACGTGGACGGCGTCTTCGACGTGGAGCGCGTCACCGCCTGACGGGTGGGACGACTAGCGCCGGCGTTCCGTCGGCTGCCCGCCGCGCCATCGGCTGCTGCTCCGTCGGAGCCGGCCCCATCGGCCGGCCCACGGTGAGTTCGTGACGTACGTGAACCACACGCCGAGGGCGAGTGCCTGCACGGGCACCCGCAGCCATGGCGGCTCGATGAGCAGGGCCGGGCCGCACGCGAGAGCCAGGAAGAAGGGCACGAACACCCACGGGGACACCCCCAGCCAGTAGCGCTCGTCCCGCAACTTCATGGGGAGAGTGTGTCGGACCGGCCGATCCGTCGGGATGCCACGGAGGAGTGAGTCGACCGGCGCTGAAGCCGCTCTGTGGCTCCCCATCGAGATCAGCACGCGTGGGTCGGGCCCTTACCTGGCTCCGACACCCCGCCCTGCCCGGGCTGATCTTGGTCGAGTGCTCGACCTCGCCAGGACCACTGGCATCTAGCGGCCCCGTCGTCCACGAGGGGCGGAGCCGAACGCCGCACCACGGGCAGAAGCCGATGATCACGACGCTGGAGCCGCCGTCGTGGACCCGCAGTCCGTACTCACCGTTCGGCCACCGCGTCACGAGGCTGTCCGGACACCGGCTCAAGTCCTCATGCCCGGCACAAGTCAGGTCGAGTTGAGCGCGCATCGTCTCGCAGCAGACCACCCCTGCGGCCTGCCGCACCGGCAACCGAATGCCTGACACCTCGCTCCGAGGCCGCCCTGTGTGCCTGCACAGCCCTGCCAGATCATCACGTATCGGCCGGGCCCTCACCCGGCCTTCGACACCCCGGCCGGCCCGCGCTGATCTTGTTGAGTGCTCGACTCGCCCAGGCGAGTGGCACAGAGCGGCCCACTATGGGACAGCCAGGTCCCACCAGGCTGGCCGTGATGGTGGGCAGCCTGGTGGGACATCGATAGCCGCTGCCGGTGGAGGAACTGAATACAAGTGGACCTCAACAAGACCTTGGATCGCGTCTCGGATGCGAAGTCCCTGGCTGCCTTTCTTGAGCAGCTGAGGAAGGACCCGATCATGCGCGAGGTGGATTCCGCCGAGATGTTGATCGAGCGTATGCAGGCCTTCCTGACGGATACGGCGACCGACAGTGGCTACATGCAGCGTTACGCGAACGTCTCAGGCAAGGGGTGGCGCCTAGCCGGGGATCTCGTGTTCTCGTCGTTCATCTACGAATAGCCAACCGCGCGGGACCCTCTGGTCTGACGCCCAGCGGGTGGCTGCGCGCGCCCAGGTGACGGGCAGTGGGTGCACGGCGACTTGGTCGAAGCGCTAGCCCTAAGGTCGCCCCTAGGGCGCCTGTTCGCTCAGGGTTCTGAACGACGAGAGCGCCGGTCCCCGAGGGGAACCGGCGCTCTCGTGGTTGCGCGTATTGGCTACACGACGGCCATGTCGGTGATCTGGATCGGGATGTTCGGCGGGCCGTCGCCGGGGCCCTCAGCACCCTGCACGCCGCCGGCCGCGACCTTGTCGAGGACGGCGAGCCCGGGCTCGTCGATGGTGCCGACCACCGTGTACTGCGGCGGCAGCGTGACGTCGGTGAAGCAGAGGAAGAACTGGCTGCCTGTGGTGTTCGGTGCGTTCGTCTTCGCCATGGCGATCGTCCCGCGCGGGTACGTCGCGTCCTCCGCGACCTCTTCGGCGTACTTGTAGCTCGGGCCGCCGGCGCCGGAGCCCGTCGGGTCGCCGCACTGCAGCAGCCCGAAATCGGGCGAGGTGACCAACCGGTGGCAGGGCGTGTTGTCGTAGAACCCGACGTCGGTCAGGTGCACGAAGCTGGCAGCCGCGCACGGCGCCTTGGCGCGGTCCAGCGTCAGCGTGAGGTCGCCCTGGTCGGTGGCCATGCGGAGCGTGGCGGTGCCCTGCGTCGGGGTGGCCTCGGGGGCCGGCGGGGTGCCGACGTCCTTCAGCTCGGGGTTTCCTGTCTCATCGGGCAGGTAGTCGCAGCTGACGGTGCCGTCGGGGTTCGTGGTGCGCGCGGCCGAGGAGGTGGCGGCGGGCGCCGACGGGTCGGCGGCCTGGTTGTCGCTGTCGTCGTCATCGCTGAACACGCCGGTGATCAGCAGGGCCGCGCCGACGACCACGACGACGGCGAGCGCGGTCAGCAGGATGCCCAGGTTGCGGCGGCGCTTCTTGGCCATCTCGCTGCGGCGCTCCAGCTGGCGCTGCAGGTGGCGCTGCGCGGCCTGACGCCGCTGCTTGTTCGTGGGCACGGGTACGAACTCCTCGGGCATGCGGAGGGGGCGGCCGGAGGCGGCCGCGATGCGCTCTTCGGGGCGGAGTCTAGGTGGCGCCGCTGGGCGCTCCCTGGCAGCACCGGGGAGCGTCGGTGGGCCCGCGTAACCTGCACGGGTGCTCATCCGCTCGTTCCCTGCCGGCGCCTTCGGCACCAATTGCTATGCCGTCGCCTCCGGGCCCGGGCAGGAGTGCGTCGTCGTCGACCCCGGCATGGACGCCGTCGAGCCCCTGGCGCAGATGCTGGCCGAGGACGGGCTGAAGCCGGTCGCCGTCGTGCTCACCCACGGCCACCTCGACCACACCTTCTCCGTGCTGCCGGTCTGCGACGGCTACGACATCCCGGCCTACCTGCACCCCCTGGACTCCGGGATGCTCAGCGACCCGGCCCGCTGGCACGGTCCGCAGCTGGCTCCGCTGATCACCGGCGTCCGGCTGCCCGATCCGGCTGACGTGCTGTCGCTGGACGACGGCGCCGTCCTGTCGCTGGCCGGGGTGGACCTGACCGTCCGGCACGCACCGGGGCACACGCGGGGGTCGGTGATGTTCTCGGTCGACCTGGGTGAGGCGCCGGGGCTGCTGGCCGGTGACGTCCTCTTCGCCGGCTCCGTCGGCCGGGTGGACCTGCCCGGCGGCTCATGGGACGACATGCTCCGCTCGCTGCGCGACGTCGTCCTGCCGCTGGACGACGAGACCGTCGTGCTCCCCGGGCACGGTCCGGCGACGACGATCGGCCGCGAGCGCGCGACCAACCCCTACCTGGCGGAAGCCGCCTCCGCACCGAAGGGCCGTGGACTGTAGATGTCCGGCATGACCGCCCCCAAGGGCACGTTCGACACGCTGCCGCCTGACTCGGCGCGGTTCCTCGCCGTCCGCGACACCCTGACCGCGCCGCTGCGGCGGGCCGGGTACGGCTACGTCGAGACGCCGGTGTTCGAGGACACCGCCGTCTTCTCCCGCGGCGTCGGTGAGTCCACCGACGTCGTCAGCAAGGAGATGTACACCTTCTCCGACCGCGGCGGCCGGTCGCTGACGCTGCGCCCCGAGCTCACCGCCGGTCTGATGCGCGCGTTCATCGAACACCGCCTGCACGACGGCGCACTGCCGGTGAAGCTGTGGAGCGTCGGCTCGGCGTTCCGCTACGAGCGCCCGCAGGCCGGTCGCTACCGGCACTTCACGCAGGTCGACATGGAGGCCCTCGGCACCGACGACCCGGCGCTGGACGCCGAGGTGGTGGCGCTGGGCGTGCAGGGCTTCCGCGACCTCGGGCTCACCGACTTCGAGCTGCAGCTCACCTCGCTCGGCGACTCCACCTGCCGCCCGCAGTACCGCGAGCTGCTGGTGGCCTACCTCGACAAGCTCGACCTCGACGAGGAGACCCGGCGCCGCGCGGCGATCAACCCGCTGCGGGTGCTCGACGACAAGCGGTCCGAGGTGCAGGCCCAGCTCGGCGACGCCCCGCTGATGGTCGACCACCTCTCGGACTCCACCAAGGCGCACTACGACGCCGTCCGCCAGCACCTCACCGACCTCGGCGTCACCTGGGTCGAGGCGCCCCGGCTGGTGCGCGGGCTGGACTACTACACGAAGACGACGTTCGAGTTCGTGCACAACGGCCTCGGCGCGCAGTCCGCGATCGGCGGCGGTGGGCGCTACGACGGGCTCTCCGCCGCGCTCGGCGGCCCCGACGTCTCGGGCATCGGCTACGCCGTCGGCGTCGACCGCACGATGCTGGCGGTGCAGGCCGAGGGGCTCGACATCGGCGTCTCGGCGGGCGTTCAGGCCTTCGTGGTGCCGCTCGGCGCGGAGGCCAAGCGGCTCGCGGTGAAGCTGGTCGGGCAGCTGCGCCAGGCCGGCGTCGCCGCCGACACCGTCTACGGCGACCGCGGGCTCAAGGGCTCGATGAAGGCCGCCGACCGCTCGGGCGCCTCGCACATCGTCGTCATCGGCGACCGCGACCTGGCGCAGGGCGTGGGCCAGCTCAAGGACATGAGCACCGGCGACCAGGTCGCCGTCCCTGTGGGTGAGCTGTTCGAGCGTCTTCGTGAAAGCGTGGGGGCATGAGCATGGAGCAGCGGCCGCTGGGGCGCACAGGCGCCGACGTCAGCGTCATCGGACTGGGCACCTGGCAGCTCGGCGGCGACTGGGGTGACGTCTCCGAGGACGACGCCGCCGAGGTGCTGGACGCCGCCCTCGACGCCGGGGTCACCCTGCTCGACACCGCCGACGTCTACGGCGACGGGCGCTCCGAGGAGCGGATCCGCAAGGCCCTCGCCGGGCGCGCGGGCGGGGTCGGGGGGCAGGGCCGGGCAATCGACCGGCCGTTCGTCGCCACCAAGGCCGGCCGCCGCGCCGATCCGTTCGAGGCCGGGCAGTACACGAAGGAGAACCTGCGCTCCTGGATCGACCGTTCCCGCCGCAACCTCGGCGTGGACACGCTCGACCTCGTGCAGCTGCACTGCCCGCCGCCGGCCGTCTACTCCGACCAGCGGGTCTACGACGCGCTCGACGAGTTCGTCGAGACCGGCGCGATCGCCGCTTACGGCGTCTCGGTGGAGAGCGTGGCCGAGGGCCTCACCGCCCTCGAGCACCCCGGCGTCGCGACGATCCAGGTCATCCTCAACATCTTCCGACGCAAGCCGCTCGAAGAGCTGCTGCCCGTCGCCCAGCGCGCCGGGGTCGGGATCCTCGCCCGGGTGCCGCTGGCCAGTGGGCTGCTCACCGGCAAGTACGACGAGTCGACGACGTTCGCCGCCGACGACCACCGGAACTTCAACCGCAACGGCGAGGCCTTCGACGTCGGCGAGACGTTCGCCGGCGTGCCCTTCGAGGTCGGGGTCGAGGCCGCGCGCGAGGTGGCCGCCATCGCCGGCGACGACGTCTCCACCGCGGCGTTCGCGCTGCGCTGGGTCATCGACCAGCTCGGCGTCACCACCGTCATTCCCGGCGCCCGCAACGTCGACCAGGTGCGCGGGAACGTCGCCGCCGCCTCGCTGCCGTCGCTCACCGACTCCCAGCTCTCCGATCTCGAGCGGCTGTACGACGAGCGCATCCGCGCCTCCGTGCACGACCGCTGGTAACCACCCTCACTCGAAAGGCACCTCCGTGCTCCGCACCCACGACGCCGGCGCGCTCCGCGCGTCCGACGCCGGTACCACCGTCACCCTCGCCGGCTGGGTCGCCCGCCGCCGCGACCACGGCGGAGTGGTCTTCCTCGACCTCCGTGACGCCTCCGGCTACGTGCAGGTCGTCGTCCGCGAGGAGGAGGCCCACCACCTCCGCAACGAGTACTGCCTGCTCGTCACCGGTGAGGTGCGCCGCCGTCCGGAGGGCAACGAGAACCCGGAACTGCCGACCGGCGAGATCGAGGTCGCGACCTCCTCGCTCGAGGTGCTGTCGGCGTCGGCTCCGCTGCCGTTCCCGATCGAGACCGACCAGGCGGCGTCCGACGACGTCCGCTACAAGTACCGCTACCTCGACCTGCGCCGCCAGGGCCCGGCGAAGGTGATGCGGCTGCGCTCGGAGATCAGCCGGATCGCCCGCAACGTCATGGCCGGCCACGGCTTCACCGAGGTCGAGACGCCGAACCTGACCCGCTCCACTCCCGAGGGCGCTCGCGACTTCCTGGTGCCGGTCCGCCTGCAGCAGGGCAAGTGGTACGCGCTGCCGCAGTCGCCGCAGCTGTTCAAGCAGCTGCTGATGATCGGCGGCCTGGAGCGCTACTACCAGATCGCCCGCGCCTTCCGGGACGAGGACTTCCGCGCCGACCGGCAGCCGGAGTTCACCCAGCTGGACTTCGAGATGAGCTTCGTCGACCGCGACGACGTGCTCGCCATCGCCGAGGACGTCGTCCGCAACCTGTGGCGCGAGCTGGCCTCCTACGAGCTGCCCGAGATCCCGCGGATGACCTACCGCGAGGCGATGGACCGCTTCGGCTCCGACAAGCCCGACCTGCGTTTCGGCATCGAGCTGACCGAGCTGACCGAGTACTTCTCCGACACCCCGTTCCGGGTCTTCCAGTCGCCCTACGTCGGCGCCGTCGTCATGCCCGGTGGCGGCTCGCAGCCCCGGCGCGCGTTCGACGCCTGGCAGGACTGGGCCAAGTCCCGCGGCGCCAAGGGCCTGGCCTACGTGACCATCGCCGAGGACGGCACCCTCGGTGGCCCGGTGTCCAAGAACATCTCCGACGCCGAGCGGGAGGGCCTGGTCGCGGCCGTCGGCGCGAAGCCGGGCGACTGCATCTTCTTCGCCGCCGGCCAGCGGCGCTCCTCGCAGGAGCTGCTGGGCGCGGCCCGCAACGAGATCGCCAAGCGACTGGAGCTCATCGAGCCGGGCTCCTGGTCGTTCCTCTTCGTCGTGGACTTCCCGATGTTCGAGGAGACCGAGGACGGCGACTGGACCTTCATGCACCACCCGTTCACCTCGCCCACGCCCGAGTGGCGGGACCGGTTCGCCGAGGAGAAGGGCGCGGCGCTGTCCGACGCCTACGACATGGTGATCAACGGCAACGAGGTCATGAGCGGCTCGGTGCGTATCCACGACGCCGACCTGCAGGAGCGGGTGTTCGAGACCCTCGGCATGTCCCGCGAGGAGGCCCGCGAGCGCTTCGGCTTCTTCCTGGAGGCCTTCGCCTTCGGTCCGCCGCCGCACGCCGGCGCCGCCCTGGGCTGGGACCGGCTCACCGCGCTGCTGGCCGGGGTGGACTCGATCCGCGAGGTCATCGCCTTCCCGAAGACCGGCGCCGGGTTCGACCCGCTGACCGGTGCGCCGACGCCGATCACCGATGCTCAGCGCAAGGAAGCCGGCATCGACGCCAAGCCCGAGGAGCCGGCGTTGCCCGGTCAGCCGGGTGCGCCGGGGGCGTCCGACCCGACGAAGGCCTAGTCCGGCTCGTAGGGTGCGGGCATGCCGTTGCGTGCCCGCACCCTGCTCGGTCCCGGCCCCTCGAACCCGTACCCGGAGGCGACCGCCGCGCTCGGGCTGCCGCTGCTCGGCCACCTCGACCCGCTGTTCCTGCAGGTCCTGGACGAGACCTCCGACCGGCTCCGTCAGGTGTTCGGCACCGCGAACCGCCGCACGCTGCCGCTCTCGGCCACCGGCTCGGCGGGCATGGAGGCGGCGTTCGTCAACACCGTCGGCCCCGGTGACGTCGTCGTCGTCGCGGTGAACGGCCTGTTCGGCCAGCGGATGGCCGAGGTGGCCTCGCGCTGCGGCGCCGACGTGATCGCCGTCGAACACGAGTGGGGGCAGCCGGTCGACGCCTCACGCGTGCTCGACGCACACCCTGCGCCCAAGCTGATCGCCGCGGTGCACGCGGAGACCTCCACCGGCGTGCTGTCCGATCTGGCGCCGCTGGTCGCGGGCAAGGGCGATGCGCTGCTGCTCGCCGACTGCGTGACCTCGCTCGGCGGCATTCCGGTCCGGTTGGACGAGTGGGGCGTGGACCTGGCCTACTCCGGCTCGCAGAAGTGCCTCGGCGTCCCTCCGGGCCTCGCGCCGTTCACCATCAACGACCGGGCGTGGGAACGGCGGATCGAGAAGCCGCAGAGCTGGTACCTCGATCTCGGGCTGCTGGGCGGCTACGCGGGCGAGGCGGCCGGCTCGGGGCGGACGTACCACCACACCGCGCCGACCGGGATGGTCGTGTCGCTGCACGCCGGGCTGGGCCGGATCCTCGAGGAGGGGCTGGACGCGGTCCACGCCCGGCACGCCGAGGCCGGCCGCCTGCTGCACGCCGGGCTCGCCGACCTGGGGCTGGAGCTCTTCGCCGCCGAGGGCTCCCGGCTCCCGGAGCTCACCACCGTGAAGGTGCCCGACGGCGTCGACTCGGCGGCCGTGCGCAAGGAGCTGCTCGAGCGCTACGACCTGGAGATCGGCGCAGGTGCCGGCGCTTTCGCCTCGACGGTCTGGCGGATCGGGCTCATGGGTCCCAACGCCGCCCCCGGCCGGGTGGCGCTGGTGCTGGCCGCGCTGCGGGAGGTGCTCGGCCGCTGATCCGCCGGTCCGGCCGCCCCTACTCGGGTTGATCATCGTCTGCGTGCACGCCAACGCGGTGGGTCGTGCGGCCGGCACGCCCGTTCCGTGCACCCAGGCGATGATCAACCGGATCCGCTGCGCCAGCCGCGGCTGAGCAGCGCCCGGCGGGTGCGGTCGACGACGGGGTGCCGACCGTGACGGGCGGCGAACCTGAGCGCGAGCCAGCCGTCGGCGGCCATCAGCGAGTAGCGGTCCACGTCGCGTCCGAACTGATCGACGTCGGCGTGCGCGACTTCACGTCCCCGCCGGTCCCACAACGGCACCTGGACCTCGGGCTCCGGCAGGTCGCTGGTCAGGAGCCGGTACCGGACGAGACTCTCGCGTGCTCGCCCCGCGCCACGCGGACATCGTGCCTACATCCGATGATCAACCTGGGGTGACGATGGTCAGCCGGCGTTGAGGCGGGCGAGCTGCTCGGGGGAGAGGCTCAGGTCGGCCGCGGCGGCGCTGTCGACGATCGACGCGGCCCGCGACGCCCCCGGGATCGGGACGACGGCGTCGCTCTGCGCGAGGTGCCAGGCCAGCGTCACCTGGTAGACCGACACCCCGAGCTCGTCGGCGAGTTCGCCGAACGCGGGCGCCGTCGAGCCCAGCGAGCCGGCCGCGCCGACCCCGCCGAACGGACTCCACGGCAGGAAGGCCAGCCCGTGCGCGGCGCAGTGCGCGAGCTCGTCGGCCGACGAGCGCCAGCCGGGCGAGAACTGGTTCTGCACGCTGACCAGGGCGTCGCCCACGATCGCCCGGGCGGCGTCGATCTGCGCGAGATCGGCGTTGGAGATGCCGACCATCCGGACCAGGCCGTCGTCGGCCAGCTGCCGCAGCGCGCCCATCGAGTCCTCCCACGGCGTCGCCGGGTCGGGGCGGTGGAACTGGTACAGCCCGATGGCGTCGACGCCCAGCCGGCGCAGGGACGCCTCGCAGGCGCGGCGCAGGTAGGCCGGCGACCCGTCCAGTTCCCACTCGGTGCCGCGCCGGGTGTGCCCACCCTTCGTCGCGACCAGGACGTCGGCCGGCCCGTAGGACGCCAGCGCCCGCGCCACCAGAGTCTCGTTGTGCCCGAACTCCGCCTCGTCCCGGGAGTAGGCGTCCGCGGTGTCGATCACCGTCACCCCGGCGTCGAGCGCGGCGTGCACCACGGCGGCTGCGTCGTCGTCGGAGGGGCGCGGGTCCTTCGTGGACAGGGGCATCGCGCCGAGCCCGATGGCGCTCACGGTCACGTTCCCGATGCGTCGCTGCTGCATGAAGGACGTCGTGCCCCGCGGGTAGCGTCAGGAACCGTGAGCAGCCTGTTCGACGCACCCGAGGACGACGGCCCCGCGGCGGTCGACCCGGGAGCGGGGTGGGCGGGGAAGCCATTGGCCGTGCGGATGCGGCCGCGGTCCCTGCAGGAGGTCGTGGGCCAGCAGCACCTGCTCGGCGACCGGGCCCCGCTGCGTCGGCTGGTCGAGTCCGACGAGCCGATGTCGCTGGTGCTCTACGGCCCGCCCGGCACCGGCAAGACCACGCTCGCGCACGTCATCTCGCTGGCCACCAAGCGGCAGTTCGTGCAGCTCTCCGCGCTGGACTCCGGCGTGAAGGAGGTCCGCGCGGTCATCTCCAGCGCCAAGCGGGAGCTCACCTACGCCGGCCGCCGCACCGTCCTGTTCATCGACGAGGTGCACCGCTTCTCCAAGACCCAGCAGGACTCGCTGCTGTCCGCGGTCGAGGACCGGATCGTCAGCCTGATCGCTGCCACCACCGAGAACCCGTTCTTCTCCGTGGTCAGCCCGCTGCTCTCGCGCAGCCTGGTGCTGGCGCTGCAGCCGCTGTCCGACGACGACGTCCGCGAGCTGCTGCGCCGGGCACTGGCCGGCGAGCGCGGGCTGAACGGTGAGTTCACGCTCACCGAGGAGGCCGAGGAGCACCTGGTCCGCATCGCCGGCGGCGACGGGCGCAAGTCGCTCACCGCGCTGGAGTCCGGCGCCGGGGCGGCCAAGGCCGTGGGCTCGACCGAGATCGACCTCGCCACGCTGGAGACGGCGGTGGCGCAGGCCGCGGTCCGCTACGACAAGCAGGGCGACATGCACTACGACGTCGCCAGCGCGCTGATCAAGTCCATCCGCGGCAGCGACGTCGACGCCGCCCTGCACTACCTCGCGCGCATGGTCGAGGCGGGGGAGGACCCGCGCTTCATCGCCCGGCGCCTGGTCATCTCCGCCAGCGAGGACATCGGGATGGCCGACCCGACGGCGCTGCTCACCGCCGTCGCCGCGGCGGACGCGGTCGCCTTCATCGGCATGCCGGAGGGCCACTTCGCGCTGGCGCAGGCCGTCGTCCACCTGGCCACCGCACCGAAGTCGAATGCCGTGACCGCCGCGATGGGGGAGTCGCTCGCCGACGTCCGCGCGGGCCTGGCCGGGCCGGTTCCGCCGGGGCTCCGCGACGCCCACTACGGCGGGGCGAAGAAGCTCGGGCACGGCAAGACCTACGTCTATCCGCACTCCCATCCCGACGGCGTCGTGCCGCAGCAGTACCCACCGGACGCGCTCGTGGGCAAGGACTACTACCGGCCGACCAACCGCGGTGTCGAGGCGCGGCTGGGGGAGCGGCTGGCCAAGCTGCGGGCGATCATCAGGCGAACACGCACCCGCGACTAGGGTGACGAGGCCGGAAAGCCGCTCCCGGCGATGAACCCCTGAGAACAGGAGCACGCGTGTCCGTAGGAGAGATCGCCGGGCTGGTCGCAGCCGGAGCCCTGGTGCTGCTGGTGGTGCTGGTCGCCGTCCCGCTGCTCAAGCTCGGCCGGACGCTCGACGAGACCACCCTGACCATCCGCCAGGTCCGTGAGCAGAGCGCGCCGATCCTGAGCCAGGCCGGCACCACGGTCGCGCACGTGAACAGCAACCTCGAGCGGGTCGACGACATCACCGGCAACGCCGCCAACGTCTCGAGCAACGTCGCCGCCCTCACCAGCGTGGTCGCCGCCACCCTCGGCAGCCCGCTGATCAAGGTCGCCGCCTTCAGCTACGGCGTCCGGAGTGCCACCAAGAAGAAGCGCGAGGGCCAGGCGGTCGCCGACGCCAACGCCCTCGCCAAGGCCGAGCGCCGCGCCCGCCGCTCATCCCGGCGGGCCGCCTGATGCGCCGGCTGTTCTGGCTGGCGATGGGCATCACCATCGGCGCGCTCGTCGTCCGCAAGCTCTCCGCCGCGGCCGAGAAGATGACGCCGGCCGGCATCGGCGCCTCGATCGCCGCCGGGCTGCGCGATGTCGCCGATGCGATCGGTGACTTCGGCGCGGACGTCCGTGACGCCATGTCCGAGCGCGAGCTGGAGCTGCGCGCCGGCACCGGCCTCGACGCGCCGCTGCCCGCGCCGGGCGACGCCTCGCTGCGGCGCGGCGCGCACTCCGCCGACTCCTGACCCTCCGGCCGGGGAGCCCCACCCTCCCCGGTCCCGTCGAACCGAGTAGATCGCTGATGCAGACCGCCGAGATCCGCCGCCGCTTCTTGGAGCACTTCGAGCAGCGTGGCCACACCGTCGTCCCCAGTGCCTCGCTGGTCTCCCCGGACCCGTCGCTGCTGTTCACCGTGGCCGGCATGGTGCCGTTCATCCCGTACCTGACCGGCCGCGAGCCCGCGCCGTACCCGCGCGCCACCAGCGTGCAGAAGTGCGTGCGCACCCTCGACATCGAGGAGGTGGGCAAGACCACCCGGCACGGCACGTTCTTCCAGATGAACGGCAACTTCTCCTTCGGCGACTACTTCAAGGCCGAGGCGATCCAGTTCGCCTGGGACCTCGTGACCGGGAAGGTCGCCGACGGCGGGCTGGGCCTGGACCCCGAGCGGATCTGGCCGACCGTCTACCTGGACGACGACGAGGCGTTCGACGCCTGGCGGGCCTACGTCCCGGCTGAGCGCATCCAGCGCCGCGGCATGGACGACAACTACTGGTCCACCGGCGCCGCGGGCCCGGCCGGCCCCTGCTCGGAGATCCACTACGACCGCGGCCCCGAGTTCGGCCCCGACGGCGGCCCCGAGGCCGATCCGACCGGTGACCGGTTCCTGGAGATCTGGAACCTCGTCTTCATGCAGTACGAGCGGGGAGACGGGGAGGGCAAGGACTTCCCGATCCTCGGCGAGCTGCCGAAGAAGAGCATCGACACCGGCATGGGCCTGGAGCGCGTGGCCTACCTCCTGCAGGGCGTCGACAACATGTACGAGATCGACGAGGTCTCCCCGGTTCTCCGCCGCGCCGCGGAGCTCTCCGGCGTCACCTACGGCAAGGACATCGAGGCCGACGTCCGGCTGCGGGTCGTCGCCGACCACGTCCGCAGCGGGCTGATGCTCATCGGCGACGGCGTCACCCCCGGCAACGAGGGCCGCGGCTACATCCTCCGCCGGCTGCTGCGCCGCGCCGTCCGGTCGATGAAGCTCCTCGGTGTCGAGGACGCCTCGCTGCCTGAGCTGCTGCCGGTCTCCAAGGAGGCCATGAAGGCCAGCTACCCGGAGCTGGAGACCGATTTCGCGCGGATCTCGAGCGTCGCGTACGCGGAGGAGGAGGCGTTCCGGCGCACCCTCACCTCGGGCACGGCGCTGTTCGACACCGCGGTGAAGCAGGCGAAGAGCGCGGGCACCCCGAAGCTCTCGGGCGACCAGGCGTTCAGCCTGCACGACACCTACGGGTTCCCGATCGACGTCACCCTGGAGATGGCCGCCGAGCAGGGCGTGACCGTCGACGAGGAGGGCTTCCGGGCCCTCATGAAGGAGCAGCGCGACCGCGCCCGGGCCGACGCCCGCGCCAAGCGCACCGGCTCCGTCGACGTCCTGGCCTACCGCCGGCTGCTGGCCGAGCACGGTCCCACCGACTGGCGGGCCTACGACACGTTGCGCACCGACTCCCGGGTGCTCGCGCTGGTCGCCGAGGAGGAGCGGGAGGGTGGGGAAGCCGGCACAGTGGCGGCACAGGGCGAGATCGTCCGCGTCGTGCTCGACCGCACCCCCTTCTACGCGGAGTCCGGCGGCCAGGTGGCCGACGCCGGCATCCTCACCTGGGACGGCGGCCGCGCCGAGGTCATCGACGTGCAGCGGCCGGTCAAGGGCCTGGTCGCCCACCAGATCCGCGTGCTCGAGGGCGAGCTGCGCAGCGGTGCCGAGCTGACCGCCGAGGTCGACCACGAGTGGCGGCTCTCCGCCTGCCAGGCGCACTCCGGCACGCACGTGGTGCATGCCGCGCTGCGCGAGGTGCTCGGCCCGCAGGCGCTGCAGTCCGGCTCCTACAACCGGCCGGGCTACCTGCGCCTGGACTTCGCCTGGCAGGGCGCGCTCACCGCGCAGCAGCGCACCGACATCGAGGACGTCGCCAACGCCGCCGTCCGCGCCGACCACAAGGTCTCCGCGTCCTACATGACGCTGCCCGAGGCGAGGGCGTTCGGCGCCATCGCGCTCTTCGGCGAGACCTACGGCGAGGAGGTGCGCGTCGTGGAGATCGGCGGCCCCTGGTCGCGCGAGCTCTGCGGTGGCACCCACGTGCGGGGCAGCTCGCAGATCGGCACGCTCGCCCTGACCGGCGAGTCGTCGGTCGGATCGGGCTCGCGGCGCGTCGAGGCGGTCGTGGGCCTCGAGGGCTTCCGCTACCTGGCGCGCGAGCGCGACCTGGTCCGCCAGCTGGCCGATCTCCTCAAGGCGCCGCAGGACGGCCTGGTCGAGCGGGTGAGCGGCATGGTCGCCCGGATCCGCGACCTGGACCGCGAGCTGGCCGAGCTGCGCTCGCAGCAGAGCGTGGCCGCGGCCGGTCAGCTGGCCGGGTCGGCGAAGGACGTCGGCGGCGTCGCCGTCGTCACCGGTTCCCCGGCGGATCTGGGCGGCGGCGATCTGCGCACGCTCGCCCTCGACATCCGGGGCCGGCTGTCCGCCGACCGCCCGGCGGTCGTGCTGCTGGCCTCGGAGTCCGGTGGCAAGGTGGCACTGGTGGCAGCGCTCAACCCGGCCGCGGTCGCGCAGGGGCTGTCGGCCAACGACGTCCTCAAGGCGGCCTCGGCCCCGGTCGGCGGCCGCGGAGGCGGTAAGTCCGACGTCGCCCAGGGAGGCGGCACCGATCCCGCGGGTATCCCCGCGGCACTGCAGGCCGGCGAGCAGGCGGTTGCGGCCGCCGAGGGAAGGTGAGCACCGTGGGGAGCTCCGACGAGAGCGGTACCGAGTCCGACTTCGGGCAGAACCCGGGGGACACCGGGCCCGTCGGGAGGCGGCGCCGGGAACTGCCGGCCGTGCCTCCGGCCCGGCCGCGGCCTGCCGGATCGACCGGTGAGCAGCCGACGTACCACCCGACCACCGAGATCGACCTCCGTCAGGGCTTCCCCCCGGTGAAGCACGAGACGACGGAGATCGACCTGTCCGGGGGGTGGCCGCAGCACCTGAAGGTGCCGCCGCGTCGCGCAGGAGCGGGTGCGCCGCGCGGCCGGGTGCTCGGGATCGACGTCGGGACGGTGCGGGTCGGCCTCGCCCTGTCCGATGCGACCGGCATCCTCGCCAGTCCGCTGGAGACGCTCAACCGGGCCAAGAGCGGCGCCGATCTGGACCGGATCGTGGCCCTGGTCGCGGAACACGAGGTGACAGAGGTGGTCGTGGGAGAGCCGAGGCATCTGTCAGGTGCGTCGGGAGCGTCGGCCGTCGATGCGGGCAACTACGCTCAGGAACTGGCCGACCGCATAGCGGATGTGCCGGTCCACATGATCGACGAAAGGCTCTCCACCGTGACCGCAGCCAGTCACCTCCGTGAAGGCGGCATCGACAGCCGTCGTTCGCGCCCGGTGATCGACCAGGCGGCCGCCGTGGTCATCCTGCAGCAGTATCTCGACAGCCGGCGGGCGCCCACGTGAGCGCGCCCGGCGGGCCGCCGCGGCGGGGGAGGCACTCCTCCGACGACGGAACCGGTGGGTTGCCTGCGTCCTCCTGGACCGGCCCCGGCGCCCCCACCGGTGGCATCACCCCGCCGGGCTCCTCCGCTCGTCCGCCGCTGCACCCCGACAGGAGCGGCGCCCGCCACGGGTCGGGGTTGATCGACCGCGGCGAGGACCGGACCGGACCGCTCGTCGAGCCGGACTGGTGGTCCTACGGGTCCACCGACCACCCGGACCACCCCGGCGGTCGCCCCGCACAGGGCGTCTCACGCCAGCACCCGTCCGGCCCCCTGCCCCCGATGCCGACCGGCGTCTGGGACCGGCTCGCCACCAGCGGGACCGGCGAGGACGACCCCACGGTCGCCACGCCCCGAGTCTCCGGCCGGTATGACGACGCCGAGCGTCCTGTCGAGGACCTCCCGGGCCCGGACCCGCTGCCGTGGGAGGAGCAGACCGGTGCGCTCGACGTCATCGGCGCCAACGTGGACGAGGAGCGCCCGCGTCGCCGCGGGCTGCGCCGGTCCCGGCGCGCCGACCGGACCCCGGACGTCCCGGCGACCGTCGCGCTGCCCGAGCAGCCGGCGGCGCACGAGCCGCACGACGAGCACCCGCACGACCACCAGGACGACTCCCTCGTCCTCGACGACGACCGCCTCGCAGGTGATCCCGCCGGTCCGATGACCGACGACGAGATCCCGGTGGCCCCTTACGACCCGCGCAGCGACCGGGAGCGGCGGCGTCGCCGTCGGCGCCCCTTCGCGGTGCTGCTCGCGCTCCTGGTGCTCGGCGCCATCGTGGTGGGCATCGTCCTCGGCGGCCAGAGGCTGTTCGCGATGCTCGACCCGACCTCGCAGGACTACACCGGCGCCGGCACCAGCAGCGTCGACATCCGGGTCAACTCCGGCGACACGCTCAGCGACATCGCCCGGACCCTGGACGGCGCCGATGTCATCGGTTCGACGCGTCCGTTCATCGACGCCGCCGAGGACAACCCGGCCGCCACCGGCATCCAGCCCGGCGTCTACACGCTGCGGTTGCAGATGAGCGGTGCCGCGGCCCTGGACCTGCTGCTGGACCCGGCGGCCCGCCAGGTCTCGCGGGTGACGCTGCGCGAGGGGCTCACCGCCGTGCAGGTGCTGGCCCGCCTCGCGGAGGACACCGGCACCCCGCTGGAGGAGCTCCAGGCCGCTGCGGCCGACCCGGTCGCGCTCGGCCTGCCCCCGTACGCCAACGGGATGCTCGAGGGCTTCCTCTTCCCGGCGACCTACGACTTCGAGCCCGGCGACACCGCCGTCGACATGCTCTCGGCCATGGTGTCGCGGGCCGTGCAGGCGCTCGACTCGCTGCAGGTGCCCGAGGCGAACCGCCTCACCGTGCTCACCAAGGCCAGCATCGTGCAGGCCGAGGCGGCCGGCGCCGACGACATGGCGAAGGTGGCCCGGGTCCTGGAGAACCGGCTCTCCGACGGCATGCCGCTGCAGCTGGACACCACCGTCAACTACGCGAACGGCAAGGGTGGGATCACGACGACGGCGGCCGACCGGGCCAACCCGTCGCCGTACAACACCTACTTCCACCCGGGTCTGCCGCCGGGTGCGATCAGCAACCCGGGAGACGACGCCATCAAGGCGGTCCTGGCGCCGGCCGACGGCGACTGGCGCTTCTTCGTGGTGGTCGACCCCGACACCGGCGAGACCCGCTTCGCCCGGACCGGGGAGGAGCACCAGCAGAACGTGCTGCTGTTCCAGCAGTGGCTGCGGGCGAACCCCGAGGGATGAGGGCCGCCGTCCTCGGCCGGCCGGTGTCCCACTCGCTCTCCCCGCTGCTGCACCGGGCGGCCTACACCGCGCTCGGTCTCTCGGACTGGACCTACGACGCGCTCGACATCGGTCCCGAGGAGCTGCCCGACCTGCTGGCCGGGCTGGGGCCGGAGTGGCGGGGCTTCTCGGTGACCATGCCGAACAAGCAGATGGCGGTGGAGGTCGCGGACCGGGTCGCGCCGCTGCCCGCCCTGCTGCAGGCGGCGAACACCCTCGTCCGCGACGAGACCGGCTGGCGCGCGGAGAACACCGACGTCGGCGGCATCGGCATGGCCCTGCAGCTGGCCGGCGTGGAGTCCGCACCCCGGGCCGCCGTGCTCGGGGCCGGGGGCACGGCTGTCGCTGCCGCGGTGGCGCTGGCCTCGCTCGGTGCCCGGCAGGTCGACGTCGTGGTCCGCAACCCCCGGCGCGCGGGCGACGTCGTACGCGTGCTCGAGGCCCTGGACGTGAGGGCCACGGTCCTGCCGCTGCAGGGCGCCCGGGTGACCGCCCCCGTCGTGGTCAGCACCGTTCCGGTGGACGGTCAGCCGGCGGTGGCCGCACTGGACTGGCAGCGCGGGCAGACGGTGCTCGACGTGCTCTACGCGCCGTGGCCGACGCCGTTGGCCGACCGGGTCTCGGCTGCCGGGGGCACCGTGATCAGCGGCCTGGAGGTCCTGTTCTGGCAGGCCACCGAGCAGTTCGAGCTCATGACGGGTGAGCAGGCGCCGATCGGTGCCATGCGTGCCGCGCTGGACGCGGCGCTCGCCGGTCGCTGAGGCCGGCGTGGACGTCTCCCGCCCCGTCCTCGCCGGGATCGCGGTGCTCCTCGGGCTGGTCCTGGGGCCGTGGCTCTCCCGCACCACGGGGCGGCTGGCCGCCCGCGGTGCGGGGGCTCCGGGAGCACCGCTGCGCGACGTGGTCGTCACCGCGCTCACCGCCGGGCTGCTCTGCGCCGCCGTGCTCTCCGGCGAGCTGCGGCCCGCCACGGCCGGGCTGCTGTGGGTGGCCGCGGCCGCCGTCGTCCTCGGGGCGGTCGACCTCGCCGTCCACCGGCTGCCCGACCGCGTCCTGCTCCCGGCGGCCGTGGTGTTCACCGCCGCCGTCCTGGTCGACGCCGTCGTCCTCGACACCTGGGCGGCGCTGGCCAGATCGGTCGTGGCCGGGAGCGCCGCGTTCGCGGTCATGGCCGGAGCCCGTGCGGTCTCGCCGTCTGCTCTGGGCTTCGGGGACGTCAAGCTGCTGGGCCTGCTGGGGCTGGTC
Organism: Blastococcus sp. LR1; assembly: GCF_020166105.1. Lineage (GTDB taxonomy): Bacteria > Actinomycetota > Actinomycetes > Mycobacteriales > Geodermatophilaceae > Blastococcus. Next base: position 122,969 of record NZ_JAIUJY010000001.1, on the reverse strand, counting down.
CTCGGCTGGTTCGGCTGGGGCGTGCTCCTGGCCGGGATCTTCCTCGGTCTGCTCGTCGGCGCGGCGTCGTCGGTGGTCCTGGTGCTGATCGGCCGGGCGAGCTGGCAGAGCGCCGTGCCTTTCGGTCCGCCGCTCCTGATCGGGGCCGTTCTCGCCCTCGCGATCGGCGCCGTCCCGCCTGGGTGACCCGGGCCACCGGAGCCGGCGAGGCCGTACGGCACAATCGCGCACATGTTGCGCTGGCTGACCGCCGGTGAGTCGCACGGCCAGCAGCTCACCGCCATTCTCGAGGGCCTCCCCGCCGGGGTAGAGGTCCAGACCTCCGACCTCGATCTCCAGCTGGCCCGCCGCCGGCTGGGGCACGGCCGGGGGGCTCGCATGTCCTTCGAGCAGGACGTCGTGACCCTGACCGGCGGCGTCCGGCACGGGCGCACGCAGGGCGGACCGATCGCGGTGCAGGTGGGCAACACCGAGTGGCCCAAGTGGGAGACGGTCATGTCGGCCGACCCCGTTGACGCCGAGGTGCTCGCCGGTCAGGCGCGCAACGCGCCGCTCACCCGACCGCGACCGGGTCACGCCGACCTCGCCGGCATGCAGAAGTACGGCTTCGACGACGCCCGCCCGGTCCTGGAGCGGGCCAGCGCGCGGGAGACCGCCGCCCGGGTCGCGCTCGGCGCCATCGCCCAGGCGTTCCTGCGCCAGACGGTGGGCGCCTCCGTCGTCAGCCACGTCGTCGGCATCGGCCCGGTCGTGGCGCCCGACGGCATCGTGCCCGGCCCCGACGACAACCCCCGGCTCGACGAGGACCCGGTGCGCTGTGCCGACCCGGCCACCAGCGAGCGGATGACCGCCGAGATCGACGACGCCCGCAGAGGAGGCGACACCCTCGGTGGCGTCATCGAGGTCGTCGTCCACGGCCTGCCGCCGGGCCTGGGCAGCCACGTGCACTGGGACCGGCGCCTCGACGCCCGGCTGGCCGCGGCGCTCATGGGCGTGCAGTCGGTCAAGGCCGTGGAGGTCGGCGACGGGCTGGAGACCTCGCGTCGTCGCGGCTCCGTGGCGCACGACGAGATCGTCAGCAGCGCCGCCGACGACGGGCAGCACCGCGTCCAGCGCCTCAGCGACCGCGCGGGCGGCATCGAGGGCGGCATGACCAACGGCGAGGTGCTCCGCGTCCGTGCCGCCATGAAGCCGATCAGCACCGTGCCCCGCGCGCTGCAGACGATCGACGTCGCCACCGGCGAGGCCGCCGTCGCCATCAACCAGCGCAGCGACGCGTGCGCGGTGCCCCGCGGCAGCGTCGTCATGGAGGCGATGGTCGCCCTCGTCCTCGCCGACGCGGTGCTGGAGAAGTTCGGCGGCGACTCGGTCACCGAGACCCGGCGCAACGCCCAGAGCTACCTCGACGCGCTGCCGTACCGGTGACGGGCCCGGCCCTGGTCCTCGTCGGTCCTCCCGCGTCCGGGAAGACCACGGTCGGCACCGCGGTCGCCGCCGCGTGCGGGCTGCCCTTCCGGGACACCGACCGCGACGTCGAGGCCGAGACCGGTTCCAGCGTCTCCGACCTGTTCGTCCAGCAGGGCGAACCGCACTTCCGGGCGCTCGAGGAGCAGGCCGTCGCCCGTGCGGTCGCCGAGCACACCGGGGTGCTGGCCCTCGGCGGGGGAGCGGTGACCAGCTCCGCGACCCGCGCGCTGCTCGTCGCCCACGGGCGGGCCGGCGGCACCGTCGTCTGGCTGGACATCGACGTCGCCTCCGCCGCCCGTCGCGCGGGGCTCTCCCGCGACCGGCCGCTGCTGGCGGTCAACCCGCGCGCGATGCTGCGCACCATGCTCGAACAGCGCGCCCCCCTCTACGCGGAGGTGGCCACCCAGCGGGTCTCCACCGCGGGGCGCGCGCCGGAGGAGGTCGTCGCCGAGGTGCTCGCCGTTCTGGCTCCGCAGGTGGACCGGTGACCCGCCGGGTCCCGGTCGCCGGGGAGAAGCCCTACGAGGTGGTCATCGGCGCCGGCGCCCAGACCGAGCTGTCGCTCGTGCTCGCCGGGACGTCGAAGGTCGCCGTCGTCCACACCGCACCCCTGGCCGCTGCCGCCGGCGCGGCGGTCGAGACGCTGCAGACCGCGGGGGTCGCCGCCGAGGCGGTGGTCGTCCCCGACGGCGAGGCGGCCAAGACCGCGCAGGTCGCCGCCGAGGTGTGGGGGGAGTTCGGCCGGCTCGGGCTCACCCGCTCCGATGCGGTCGTCGGCATCGGCGGGGGAGCGGTGACCGACCTGGCCGGGTTCCTCGCCGCCACCTGGACGCGGGGCATCCGCGTGGTCCAGGTGCCCACCAGCCTGCTCGGCATGGTCGACGCCGCGGTCGGTGGCAAGACCGGCATCAACACCGCCGCGGGGAAGAACCTCGTGGGCGCCTTCCACCCCCCGACGGCGGTCCTCGCCGACACCGATCTGCTGGTCGGGCTGCCGGAGGCGGAGTTCCGCTCCGGCCTCGCCGAGATCGTCAAGTGCGGCTTCATCGCGGACGGCCGGATCCTCGAGCTGCTCGACGCCGATCCGACCGGTCGCACCGACACCGAGGAGCTCATCGAGCGCGCGGTGCGGGTCAAGGCGCAGGCGGTGGGGGAGGACCTCCTCGACACCGGCGTCCGCGAGTTCCTCAACTACGGGCACACCCTCGGGCACGCGATCGAGCGGATCGAGGACTTCGGCTGGCGGCACGGCGAGGCGGTCGCCGTCGGCCTGGTCTTCGCCGCCGAGCTGGCCGGGCAGGCCGGCCTCCTCACCGCTGCCGAGGTGGCCCGGCACCGCGACCTCGTCGCCGCCCTGGGTCTGCCGACCACCTACGCCGGCGACTGGCACCGGCTGCAGTCGGTGATGCGCGTGGACAAGAAGGCGCGAGGGGCGTCGCTGCGCTTCGTCGTCCTCGACGGGCTGGGCAACCCCCGGATCCTGACCGACCCCGACCAGGCCTGGCTCGACGCCGCATGGGCCGCCGTAGATGGAGGAAACGCATGACGATCCACGTGCTCAACGGCGCCAACCTCGGCCGGCTCGGCACCCGCCAGCCCGAGATCTACGGGTCCACCACGTACGCGCAGCTGGAGGACCTGCTGCAGACCGCCGCCGGCGAGCTCGGCGTCGAGGTGCTGGTGCGCCAGACCGACGACGAGGGGCAGCTGCTCCGCTGGATCCACGAGGCCACCGACGCCGGCGACCCGGTCGTGCTGAACCCCGGCGGCTGGTCGCACACCTCGGTGGTGCTGCACGACGCCGTCGCCGCGGTGACCGGACCGGTCGTCGAGGTGCACATCAGCAACATCCACGCGCGCGAGGAGTTCCGGCACCACTCCTACGTCTCCCGCGTGGCCGACGGCGCGATCGTCGGCCTCGGCGTCGGCGGGTACGTGCTGGCGCTGCAGTGGCTGGTGCTGCAGGGGCACTCGTGACGGCGACCCGCCGGGACGTGCTGCGGGCCGCGGCGGCCGAGCGGGGGCTGGACGCCGTCCTGGTCACCAACCTGCTCAACGTCCGCTACCTGACCGGCTTCACCGGCTCGAACGGCGCGCTGCTGGTACGCACCGACGCGTCCGACCTGTTCGCCACCGACGGCCGCTACACCACGCAGGCCGCCACCCAGGTCCCCGACGTCGAGCTGCTGGTGGACCGGACCACCGTGCCGGCGCTCGCGCGCGAAGCCGTCCGACGCGGCGCGGGCCGGATCGGCTACGAGTCCCACGACCTGACCGTCGACGGCCTGCACGGCCTCGAGCGGGTGCTCGCCGACGCCGCCGCCGGGGGCGCCGGAGCCGAGCTGGTCTCGGTGCGCCGCGCCGTCGAGGCCCAGCGGGCGATCAAGGACGACGGCGAGATCGAGTCGCTGCGCCGGGCCTGCGCGGTCGCCGACCAGGCGCTCGCCGAGCTGGCCGCCGAGGGCGCGCTGCGTCCCGGTCGCACCGAGCTGCAGGTCGGTCGCGAGCTCGACGCCCGCATGCTCGCGCTGGGTGCCGAGGCGCCGTCGTTCGAGACGATCGTGGCCACCGGGGCGAACTCCGCGATCCCGCACCACCGTCCCGACGCGACGGTCCTGCGCGAGGGCGACTTCCTCAAGCTCGACTTCGGTGCGACGGTCGACGGCTACCACTCCGACATGACCCGCACCCTCGTGCTCGGGCACGCGGCCGACTGGCAGCGCGAGATCTACGAGCTGGTCGTGGCCTCGCAGGCGGCCGGCCGGGCGGCGCTGGCGGTGGGCACGGACGTCGTCGCGGTGGACTCCGCGGCGCGCGACGTCATCGTCGCGGCCGGCCACGGCGAGCACTTCACGCACGGTCTCGGGCACGGTGTCGGGCTGGAGATCCACGAGGCGCCGGGCATCGGCCAGCTGGGCGCGGGTAGTCTGGCCGCCGGCATGGCCGTCACCGTGGAGCCCGGGGTGTACCTCCCGGGGCACGGTGGTGTCCGGATCGAGGACACCTTGATCGTCACGGACGACGCGCCCGAGTTGTTGACCCTCACGAGCAAGGAACTGCTGGTTCTCTAGATGGCTACCACCAACGACCTGAAGAACGGCATCGTCCTCAACCTGGACGGCCAGCTCTGGACCGTCACCGACTTCCAGCACGTGAAGCCCGGCAAGGGTGGCGCCTTCGTGCGCACCACGCTGAAGAACGTGCTGTCGGGCAAGGTCGTGGACAAGACCTTCAACGCCGGCACGAAGGTCGAGACGGCCACCGTGGACAAGCGGTCGATGACCTACCTCTACAAGGAGGGCACCGACTTCGTCTTCATGGACGGTGACACCTTCGACCAGATCTACGTGCCGGCCCAGACCGTCGGTGGCGGCGCGGACTACCTCCTCGACAACACCGAGGTCACCGTCGCCGTGCACGAGGGCACCGCGCTCTACGTCGAGCTGCCGGTGACCATGGAGCTGGTCGTCGAGCACACCGACCCGGGCCTGCAGGGCGACCGCTCCACCGGTGGCACGAAGCCCGCCACCCTGGAGACCGGTGCGCAGATCCAGGTGCCGCTGTTCGTGACCACCGGCGAGAAGCTCAAGGTCGACACCCGCGACGGCCGGTACCTCGGCCGCGTCAACTGAGCGCCCACCTTCATGGCTGCACGCACGAAGGCCCGTAAGCGCGCCGTCGACGTCCTCTACGAGGCCGACGTCCGCGGCCGGGACCGCCTCGAGCTGCTCCGGGAGCGGGTCGCCGACGGCAACCCGCCGGTGCCCGAGCACACCGTCCGGCTGGTGGAGGGTGTCCAGGAGAACGACGCCCGCATCGACGAGCTGATCGAGACCCACACCGCGGGCTGGTCGCTGGACCGGCTGCCCGACGTGGACCGCGCCATCCTGCGCATGGCCACCTACGAGCTGCTGTGGGTCGACGACGTCCCCGACGCGGTCGTCATCGACGAGGCGGTGGAGCTGGCCAAGGCCCTCTCCACCGACGAGTCGCCGAAGTACGTCAACGGCGTCCTCGGCGCCATCCTCGCCGCCGAGGTCCCTGCCTGATCAGTGCAGGTCGCGGCGGGCGAACAGCCAGGCGCCGATGCCGACGATGACGGCGGCGAAGGCGGCGACGACCAGGCCACCGTGCAGGTTGCTGATCAGGTAGGTCGCGGGGTTGCCCGTCGCGTCGATGTCGTCGTAGTCGTAGACCTCGCTGCCGCCCGGCAGGACCAGTGAGACGGCGTTCCTGGTGAGCAGCCAGCGCTCGACCATCGGGTCCCAGATGCGCAGGGCGTTCTCCAGGACGGCGAAGTAGACGAAGCCGACGCCCAGCGCGGCGCCGGTGTTCCGGGTCAGGTTGGCCAGGCCGAACCCGATGAGCGCGATGAGCACCGTGAGCAGCACCGCGCGGCCCTGCGCGGCCAGCAGCTCGCTCCAGAAGCCGTCGGGCAGCTCGGCCCCCGAGCCGGCCGCGGCGTCGAGGATCCCGGCCATGGCCAGCCAGGCCGCCTGCGCGGCCACCCCGATGACAGCGGCGGCGACCGTCAGCACGCCGAGCTTGGCGCCCATCACCTTCAGCCGGTTCGGCACCCAGAACAGCAGCGCGACGATCGACCGGTTGGACCACTCCGCGCCGATCCAGGTGGCGCCCACGAGGAACGCGAGGACCGCTGCGGCGGCCGCGAAGCCCATGGCGCCGACCTCGGCGGTGGCGCCCAGGTCGAACGGCTCCACCTGGAGGAAGTTCTCCACCGTCAGCGGCGGGCCGCAGAACGCATCGGTCGGCTGCCCGGCCGCCTCGGCCTGCTCGGCGCACTCCTCGCGCCACTCCTCCTCGTCGGCGATGACCCGCTCGTACTCCGCTTCGGCGACGGCGTAGTCCGCGGGAGTCGGCTGGTCGAACGAGAGCAGCCCGATGCCGATGGCGCCGAGCCAGCCGAGGACGGCGAGGCCGAGGAGCACCTGGATGAAGCGGCGGGTGGCGAACCGGAGCAGCTCGCTGCGCACGAGGCTGCCGGTGCGGCGCGCAGCCTCGGGCCCCACCGGGGCCTTCGGCTGCTGGGTCGCGGCGCTCACGCCTGCCCTCCGGTGATGGCGAGGAACGCGCTCTCCAGGTCGGGGGTCACGCGGACCAGCTCCTCGACGTAGTGGCCGTGCTCGGCGAGCACGCGGCTGATGGCGCCGGGAGCGGGGGAGCCGTGCACCAGCACCTGCCCGTCCGGGGCGGGCGAGACGGAGTAGCCGGCGGCGGTGAGCACCGCGGCCGCGCCGGCGGGGTCCGGAACGCCCACGCGGACGTCGCCCGAGCCGGTCCGCGACAGCACCGCGGCGACCGGGCCGGACGCGACCTGCCGACCCCGGGCGAGGATCGTGACCGAGTCGCACATCTGCTGCACCTCGCCCAGCAGGTGCGAGCTGACCAGGACCGTCGTCCGGCCGTCGTGCCCGAGTCGCCGCACGAGCTCCCGTACGTCCTTGATGCCGGCCGGGTCCAGGCCGTTGCTCGGCTCGTCGAGGATCAGCAGGCGGGGCGACTTGAGCAGCGCGGCCGCGATGCCGAGGCGCTGCTTCATGCCGAGGGAGTAGCCCTTGAACCGGTCGCCGGCGCGGTCGCGCATGTCGACGAACTCCAGGCACTCCTCGATGCGTGCGCGGGAGACACCCGCGGCCTCGGCCAGCAGCCGGAGGTTCATCCGGCCGGAGAGACCGGGGGAGAAGAGCGGGGTCTCCACCAGGGCGCCGACCTCGGCGATGACACCGTTCAGCTCCGCGGGGACGGGCCGGTCGAGCAGCCGCATCTGCCCGGCGCCGGCGTCGGGGCGCACCAGGCCGAGCAGCACGCGGATCGACGTCGTCTTGCCCGAGCCGTTCGGCCCGAGCAGCCCGTGCACGCCGCCGGACTCCACGGTCATGTGCAGGTCGTCGAGCGCCCGGAACGGCTGACCGCCCCGTCTGCGGTAGGTCTTCGAGACGCCCACCATCTCCACTGCCGGCATGCGGATCCCTCTCGGCGAGCGGGCACGCGGCCCGGGGTGCGAGCACCCTGGCACAAAGCCCGGGCCGGAGACAGCGTCTGCGGCGCGTGTCGAGACCGGGCGGCGCCGGAAACGACGAAGGGCCCCTGCCGTCGTGCGGCAGGGGCCCTTCGTCAGCGGATCAGCGCGGGGCGCGGCGGCGGTCGCCCCAGGAGTCGTCGACGTCCTCTTCCAGGTCGTCGTCCCCGCCGGAGCTGATGATGCCCTCCATGCCGGGGGAGAGGACGCCCCACTCGATGAGCCGGGAGGTGAGCTCGTCGGGGCTCATGTCGTAGATGATCGCCAGCGACTTCAGGTCCTCCGCGCGGATGGAGAGGACCTTGCCGTTGTAGTCGTGCCGCTGCGCCTGGATGGTCGAGGCGTACCGGGCCAGCGGGCCGGCCTCGTCGGCGGGCAGCGAGCCCAGGGACTCCAGGTTCAGCACGATCTTGTTGGTCGAGGTGACCGCGGAGCTGGGCCGGGGGTCGGGGAGGAGCTCGGAGACGGGCACGCCGTAGAAGACGGCGAGCTCGGAGAGGCGCTGCACGGTGACCGCACGGTCACCACGCTCGTAGGACCCGACGACGACCGCCTTCCAGCGGCCGTGCGACTTGTCCTCCACGCCCTGCAGGGAGAGCCCCTGCTGGTTGCGGATCGCGCGAAGCCGGGCGCCGAGGGCCCGTGAGTAGTCGGTGCTCATCTGCGTCTGCTCACTGTCCGTCGTCTCGGAAGGGTGCTGGTCGTCACGCAGCGTACTGGTGAAGCCTGGATCACAACAGGCGGGATCGACGGAGAACCCTGGTGATCGTTTCGCCACGGACCGTGGCCGAAGTGGCCTCCCACCTGGCCCGGCACCGGTCGCGGAGGGCGGATGCAGTACCGTCGCAGCCGGTCCGACCACTCCTTTAACGACCCGTCCAGTGAGGCGGGGAAGGAGGCCTGATGGCCCGCACGTCCCAGCCTGCTCTGCTCTCTTCCGCCGACGTCGCCCGCATCATCGACCGCATCGCGCACCAGCTCATCGAGCGCGCGGCCACGGTCCGCCCCGGCAGCGACGGCCTCGCCGATCTCGTGCTCGTCGGCATCCCGACCCGCGGCGCCCCGCTGGCCCGCCGCCTCGCCGCCCGGATCGAGGCGTTCTCCGGGGTGACCGTCGACGTCGGCACCGTCGACATCACGCTCTACCGCGACGACCTGCGGCTCCGCGGCGTGCGGGCGCTGGAATCCACGCTCCTGCCCGACGGCGGGATCGACGGCCGCCTGGTGGTGCTCGTCGACGACGTCCTGTTCTCCGGGCGGTCCGTGCGCGCGGCCCTCGACGCGCTGCGCGACCTCGGCCGGCCGCAGGCGGTGCAGCTGGCCGTCCTGGTCGACCGCGGGCACCGCGAGCTGCCGATCCGGGCCGACTACGTGGGCAAGAACGTGCCGACGTCGCGCGCCCAGCAGGTCCGCGTGCACCTCGCGGAGACCGACGGCGTGGACGAGGTCGTCGTGGAGGAGCCGGGAGAGCGACAGGAAGTGAGCATCGCAGCGAGGCCTGCGAGCGAGGAGCGGAGCGACCGCGGAGCCGACCAGGGAGGCCGAGCGTGAAGCGGCACCTGCTGGAGGCGGCCGACCTCGACCGCGACGACGCGACGCTGGTGCTCGACACCGCGGCGCAGATCGAGCAGGCGCTGGCCGGCCGCGAGGTGAAGAAGCTGCCGACGCTGCGCGGCCGCACCGTGGTCAACCTCTTCTACGAGGACTCCACCCGCACCCGGATCTCCTTCGAGCTGGCGGCCAAGCGGCTCTCCGCCGACGTCATCAACTTCTCCGCCAAGGGCAGCAGCGTCTCCAAGGGCGAGAGCCTCAAGGACACCGCGCTGACCTTGGAGGCCATGGGCGCCGACGGCGTCGTCGTCCGGCACTCGGCCTCCGGAGCCCCGCACCGGCTGGCGAACTGGGTGCGCGGCAGCGTCGTGAACGCCGGCGACGGCACCCACGAGCACCCCACCCAGGCCCTGCTGGACGCCTACACGATCCGCCACCGGCTCGGCCGCCTCGAGGGCGTGCGGGTCACGATCGTCGGCGACGTCCTGCACAGCCGCGTCGCCCGTTCCAACGTGCGCCTGCTGCACACCCTGGGCGCGGAGGTCACGCTGGTCGCCCCGCCGACGCTGCTGCCCGTGGGTGTCGGGGCCTGGCCCGCCGAGGTCGGCTACGACCTGGACGCCGTGCTGCCCAAGAGCGACGTCGTGATGATGCTGCGCGTGCAGGCCGAGCGGATGAACGCCTCGTTCTTCCCCAGCGCCCGCGAGTACAGCCGCCGCTACGGGCTGGATGCCCGCCGCATGGGCGCGCTGCCGGACGACGCGATCGTCATGCACCCCGGGCCCATGAACCGCGGGATGGAGATCGCCGCCGAGGTGGCCGACTCCGTCCGCTCCACGATCGTCGAGCAGGTCGCCAACGGCGTCTCGACCCGCATGGCCGTGCTCTACCTGCTGCTCGGAGGCGCTCCCCAGTGACGAACTACCTGATCAAGGGCGCGAAGCCCCTCGGTGGCGACGCCGTCGACATCCTGATCGAGGACGGTCGGATCGCCGCGATCGGCGACTCGCTGTCCGCGACCGGGGCCGAGGTCGTCGAGGCCGCCGGGCTGATCGCGCTGCCGGGCCTGGTCGACCTGCACACCCACCTGCGCGAGCCGGGCCGCGAGGACGCCGAGACCGTGGAGACCGGCTCCCGCGCCGCGGCGCTCGGCGGCTTCACCGCGGTGCACGCCATGGCGAACACCGACCCCGTCGCCGACACCGCCGGCGTCGTCGAGCAGGTGTGGCGGCTGGGCCAGGAGGCCGGTCTGGTCGACGTCGTCCCGGTGGGCGCGGTGACCGTCGGCCTGAAGGGCGAGCGGCTGGCCGAGCTCGGCGCGATGGCCGACTCCGCGGCCCGCGTCCGGGTCTTCTCCGACGACGGGCACTGCGTCTCCGACCCCGCCCTGATGCGCCGGGCGCTGGAGTACGTGAAGGCCTTCGACGGCGTCGTCGCCCAGCACGCCGAGGAGCCGCGGCTCACCGTCGGGGCCCAGATGCACGAGGGCGACCGCTCGGCGAAGCTCGGCCTCACCGGCTGGCCGGCCGCCGCGGAGGAGGCGATCATCGCCCGCGACGTGCTGCTGGCCGAGCACGTCGGCGCGCGGCTGCACGTCTGCCACGTCTCGACCGCCGGCTCGGTGGAGATCCTGCGCTGGGCCAAGTCCCGCGGCGTGCAGGTCACCGCCGAGGTCACCCCGCACCACCTGCTGCTCACCGACGCGTGCGTGGAGGCCCGGGAAGGAGTGGGTGGATACGACCCGGTCTTCAAGGTGAACCCGCCGCTGCGCACGGACGCCGACATCGAGGCGCTCCGGGCCGGCCTGGCCGACGGCACGATCGACGCCGTCGGCACCGACCACGCGCCACACGCGGTGGAGGACAAGGAGAGCGAGTGGGCCTCGGCCCGGCCCGGCATGCTCGGGCTGGAGCAGGCGCTCTCGGTGGTCATCGAGACCATGGTCGAGCCGGGCCGCCTCGACTGGGCCGGTGTCGCCGACCGCATGTCGGTGCGGCCCGCGCAGATCGGCCGCCTCGCCGAGCACGGTCGTCCGATCGCTCCCGGCGAGCCCGCCAACCTGGTGCTCGTCGACCCGGCCGTCCGCTCGACGGTGGACCCCGCGGCGCTGGCCAGCCGCAGCCGCAACAGCCCCTATGCCGGCCGGGATCTCCCCGGCCGGGTGGTCGCGACGTTCCTGCACGGGGCGCCGACCGTTCTGGACGGAAAGGCACAGAAGTGAGTGAGGCTCTGCTCGTCCTCGAGGACGGGCGCACGTTCCGGGGCGAGTCCTACGGCGCTCCCGGGACGACGGTCGGGGAGGCGGTGTTCGCCACCGGCATGACGGGCTACCAGGAGACGCTGACCGATCCCAGCTACGCCGGTCAGATCGTGGCCATGACCGCACCCCACATCGGCAACACCGGGGTGAACGACGAGGACGACGAGAGCCGCCGCATGTGGCCGGCCGGCTTCGTCGTCCGCGACCCCGCCCGCCGCACGTCCAACTGGCGGTCGACCGGCAGCCTGGACGACGAGCTGGTCGCCCAGGGAATCGTCGGCATCAGCGGGATCGACACCCGCGCGCTCACCCGCCACCTGCGCGACCGCGGCGCGATGCGCGCCGGGATCAGCACCGAGCTGGACGCCGAGGCGCTGCTGGCCCGGGTCACCGCCGCAGAGGGCATGACGGGCGCCGACCTCGCGCCCACGGTGAGCACGACCGAGGCCTACGTCGTCCCGGCGGAGGGGGAGAAGCGCTTCACCATCGCCGCCCTCGACCTCGGCATCAAGACCGCCACCCCGCGGCACCTGGCCGCGCTCGGCGTGGAGACCCACGTGCTGCCCTCCACGGCCACCGCCGACGAGCTGCTGGCCGCCGGCCCGGACGGGGTCTTCCTCTCCAACGGCCCGGGCGACCCCGCCGCCGCCGACTACGCCGTCGCCGCGGTCAAGGGCGTCCTCGACGCGCGCCGTCCGCTCTTCGGCATCTGCTTCGGCAACCAGATCCTCGGCCGCGCGCTGGGCCTGGGCACGTACAAGCTGCAGTTCGGCCACCGCGGCCTGAACCAGCCGGTGCTCGACCGGGTCAGCGGCACCGTCCGCGTGACCAGCCACAACCACGGCTTCGCCGTCGACGCGCCGCTCGACCGCCCGACCGACACTCCCTACGGGCAGGTGGAGGTCAGCCACGTCGGGCTCAACGACGACGTCGTCGAGGGGCTGCGCTGCCTCGAGGTACCGGCGTTCAGCGTGCAGTTCCACCCCGAGTCGGCCGCCGGGCCGCACGACGCGGCGCCGCTGTTCCAGCGCTTCGTCGACCTGATGGAAGAGGCCCGCACAGGCGAGGTCCACGCCGGCGGGCCCGCCCCGGTCGTCGAGCACAGCACCGGGGAGAAGAACTGATGCCCAAGCGCACCGACATCCAGCACGTCATGGTCATCGGCTCCGGGCCGATCCTCATCGGCCAGGCCGCCGAGTTCGACTACTCCGGCACCCAGGCCTGCCGCGTCCTGCGCGCCGAGGGCCTGCGGGTCAGCCTGGTCAACAGCAACCCGGCGACGATCATGACCGACCCGGAGATCGCCGACGCGACCTACATCGAGCCGCTGACGCCGGAGTTCGTCGAGAAGGTCATCGCCAAGGAGCGGCCCGACGCGCTGCTGGCCACCCTCGGCGGGCAGACGGCGCTGAACATCGCGATCGGCCTGTACGAGAACGGCGTGCTCGAGAAGTACGGCGTCCAGCTCATCGGCGCCGACGTCGACGCGATCAACCGCGGCGAGGACCGGCAGCTGTTCAAGGACATCGTCCGCTCCATCGGCGCCGACGCCCCCCGCTCGCGGGTCTGCGGCACCGTCGAGGAGGCGCTGGAGACCGCCGCCGAGGTCGGCTACCCGGTCGTCATCCGGCCCAGCTTCACCATGGGCGGCCTCGGCTCCGGCTTCGCCACCGACGAGCCGATGCTGCGCCGCATGGCCTCCCACGGCCTGGCCGACTCCCCGGTCCACACGGTCCTCATCGAGGAGTCGGTGAAGGGCTGGAAGGAGTACGAGCTCGAGCTGATGCGCGACCGCAGCGACAACGTCGTCGTCATCTGCTCGATCGAGAACATCGACGCGATGGGCGTGCACACCGGTGACTCGGTGACCGTCGCCCCGGCGATGACGCTCACCGACGTCGAGTACCAGCGGATGCGCGACGTCGGCATCGCGGTGCTGCGCGAGGTCGGCGTCGACACCGGCGGCTGCAACATCCAGTTCGCCATCAACCCGGCCGACGGCCGCCTCGTCGTCATCGAGATGAACCCGCGGGTCTCCCGGTCGTCGGCGCTGGCGTCGAAGGCCACCGGCTTCCCGATCGCCAAGATCGCCGCGAAGCTCGCCATCGGCTACACCCTCGACGAGATCACCAACGACATCACCGGCGTGACCCCGGCGGCCTTCGAGCCGACGCTGGACTACGTCGTCGTGAAGATCCCGCGGTTCGCCTTCGAGAAGTTCCCCGGGGCCGACCCGCGGCTGACCACGACGATGAAGAGCGTCGGCGAGGTCATGTCGATGGGCCGCAACTTCGCCGAGGCGCTCGGCAAGGCCATGCGGTCCACCGAGACCAAGGCGTCGGGCTTCTGGACGACCGCGCCGGAGACCCGTTCCGCCGAGGAGCTGCTCGAGGCGCTGCGCACCCCGGTCGACGGCCGGCTCTACACCGCCGAGGCCGCGCTGGCCGCCGGCGCCACCGTCGAGCAGGTCGCCGAGGCCAGTGGCTTCGACCCGTGGTTCGTGGACCAGATCGCGCTGGTCCGCGAGATCGGGGACGCCGTCGCCGAGGCGCCGTCGCTCACCCCGGAGCTGCTGCGCCGGGCGAAGCGGCACGGCCTGTCAGACCGGCAGATCGCCGTGCTGCGGCCCGAGCTGGCCGGTGAGGACGGCGTCCGCGCGCTGCGCTGGCGGCTGGGCGTTCGGCCGGTCTACAAGACGGTGGACACCTGCGCCGCCGAGTTCGCCGCCCGGACGCCGTACCACTACTCCTCCTACGACGAGGAGACCGAGGTCCAGCCGCGCGAGAAGGAGGCGGTGCTGATCCTCGGGTCCGGGCCGAACCGGATCGGGCAGGGCATCGAGTTCGACTACTCCTGCGTGCACGCCGTCATGGCGCTGCAGGACGCCGGCTACGAGGCGGTGATGGTCAACTGCAACCCCGAGACCGTCTCCACCGACTACGACACCGCCGACCGGCTCTACTTCGAGCCGCTGACCTTCGAGGACGTCCTCGAGGTGGTCGAGGCCGAGCGCGCGGCCGGCCCCGTCGCCGGGGTCATCTGCACCCTCGGCGGGCAGACGCCGCTGGGCCTGGCGCAGCGGCTCAAGGACGCCGGCGTCCCGGTGCTGGGCACCTCGCCGGAGGCGATCGACGACGCCGAGCACCGCGGCGCCTTCTCCCGCGTGCTCGCCGACACCGGGCTGCTCGCCCCGAAGCACGGCATGGCGACGACGTACTCCGAGGCGCACGAGATCGCGTCGTCCATCGGCTACCCGGTGCTCGTGCGGCCCTCCTACGTGCTCGGGGGGCGCGGCATGGAGATCGTCTACGACGACGCGACGCTCGAGGCCTACATCGCCAAGGCCACCGACGTCAGCGCCGCCCACCCGGTGCTGGTCGACCGGTTCCTGGAGGACGCCGTCGAGATCGACGTCGACGCGCTCTACGACGGCATCGACCTGTACCTGGGCGGGGTCATGGAGCACATCGAGGAGGCCGGCATCCACTCCGGCGACTCGGCGTGCGCGCTGCCGCCGATCACCCTGGGGTCGGCGGACCTGCTCAAGATCCGCGCGGCGACCGAGAAGCTCGCGGCACGGATCGGTGTCCGCGGGCTGATGAACGTCCAGTACGCGATCAAGGACGACATCCTCTACGTCATCGAGGCCAACCCCCGGGCCAGCCGCACGGTGCCGTTCGTCTCCAAGGCGACGGCGGTGCAGCTGGCGAAGGCCGCGGCGCGGATCGCGGTGGGGGAGTCCATCGCCTCGCTGCGGGTCGCCGGGGTGCTGCCGACGACCGGCGACGGCACCGACCTCCCGCCGCACGCGCCGATCGCGGTGAAGGAGGCGGTCCTGCCCTTCAACCGGTTCCGCACCGTCGACGGCTACGGCGTGGACACCGTGCTCTCCCCGGAGATGAAGTCCACCGGCGAGGTCATGGGCCTGGACGCCGAGTTCGGCACCGCGTTCGCCAAGTCGCAGGCCGCCGCCTACGGGTCGCTGCCCACCGAGGGCACGGTCTTCGTGTCGCTGGCCAACCGGGACAAGCGGTCGGCGGTCTTCCCGATCAAGCGGCTCGCCGACCTCGGCTTCACGCTGCTGGCCACGGCCGGCACCGCACAGGTCCTGCGCCGCCACGGCGTCGCCGCGGAGGTCGTCGGCAAGTTCAGCGAGGGGCCGGGGAACATCGTCGAGGCGATCCTGGCCGGCACGGTCGACCTGGTCTTCAACACGCCCTTCGGTGCCCCGGGCAACAGCGGCCCGCGCCTGGACGGCTACGAGATCCGCACCGCCGCGGTCTCCGCCGGCATCCCGTGCATCACGACGGTGCAGGGCATGTCGGCCGCGGTGCAGGGCATCGAGGCGCTCCGCCAGGGCAACATCGGCGTCCGCAGCCTGCAGGAGGTCCACGCGGCGCTCGCCGGACCCCGCCCGTGACCGAGCCGCTGCGGGAAGAGCTCGTCGGCCGGGGTCTGGTCGACGGGCTGCCCGCGGCGTTCCAGGCGGGGGTCACCCGGTTCGGGCGACCCCCGCAGGCGGAGCTGGACCGCCTGACCGCTGACGTCACCGGCCTCGCCGGGCGCCTCGCGTCCGGCGAGGCGGGGGACGGCGACCTGCCACTGCTGACCAGGGTCCTGTACTTCGCCGGGCACGCCGACCTGCTGGCCGTCTCCGGCGTGCCCAGCCCGATGTACGACGTCCTGGGGTCCTTCCGGGAGAACCTGGCCCGCCCGCTCGGCCCCCGGCTGTCCGAGCGGCCGACCACGGAGCGGCGCTGGACGCTGCTCGGCCGCACCATCGGCTTTCCGATCGGGATCCCCGCGTGCGTGCTCAACGGCAGCGAGGCGTGGGTGCGGCACAACGTCGCCAACGGCTGGAACGTGCTGACGTACAAGACCGTCCGCGGCCGCGCCCACCCGCCGAACGAGCAACCCAACTGGGCGTTCGCCGCCCGGGAGACCGCGAGCCTGGCGCCCGGGGCGGCGGCCGATGTCGTCGCAGACCCGTGGGACTGGGTCGCGCCGGGCTCCACCGCGGTGAGCAGCGTCAACTCCTTCGGCGTCCCCTCTCCGGAGCCCGAGGAGTGGATGGCCGACCTCGCGCGGGCCCTGGCGGCCGTGGGCGAGGAGCAGCTGCTCCTGGTCAGCGTGATGGGGGAGGGCGACGACCTCGCGGCGGACTTCGCCCGCACCGCGCGGATGGCGGAGGAGGCCGGAGCGACGGTGGTGGAGCTCAACCTGTCCTGCCCGAACACGCTCAGCACGGCCGGGGTCAAGCCGCCGCTGTGCCTCGACCCCGACGCGACGGTCGCCGTCGTCGAGGCCGTGCGGCGCGAGCTGGACGACCGCACCGCCCTGGTCGCCAAGCTCTCCTGGCTCGACGAGCAGCGCCTGGCCGCGCTCGTGCCGCGGCTGGCCCCGCTGGTCGACGGGATCGCCGGGATCAACACGGTCCAGTCGCGCGTGCGCCGCAGCGACGGCACCCCGACGTTCCCGGGTCGTGAGCTGGCCGGGCTCTCCGGCATCGCGGTGCGCGACCCGGCGCTGGACTTCACCCGGCGGCTGGTCGCGCTGCGGCAGTCCGGCGGCGTGCGCTTCGACGTCCTCGCCATGGGCGGGGTCACCGATCCGGCGTCGTTCGAGGCGCTGTTCGCCGCCGGCGCCGACGCCGTGCAGTCCGCCGCCGGCGCGTTCGCCGACCCGCTCCTCGCGCGGAAGTGCATCACCGAGCTGGGAGAGACCCTGCCCCGAGACCTGGAGAACCCGTGACCGAGCCGTTCGGACAGCGCCTCGCCGACGCCGTGGCGGCCCGCGGGCCGCTGTGCGTCGGCATCGACCCGCACGCGCCGCTGCTGGAGGCCTGGGGGCTCTCCGACGACGCCGACGGGCTGGCGCGGTTCACCGACGCCGTCGTCGACGCCCTCGCCGGCACCGTCGCCGTCCTGAAGCCGCAGCTGGCGTTCTACGAGCGGCACGGCTCGCGCGGGCTCGCCGTCCTCGAGGAGGCGACCGCCCGAGCCCGCGCGGCCGGAGCGCTGGTGCTCCTGGACGCCAAGCGCGGTGACATCGGCTCCACGATGGACGCCTACGCCGACTACCTGCGCCCCGACCACCCGCTCGCGGTCGACGCGATGACGGTCAGCCCCTACCTCGGACCGCGCTCCCTGCAGCCGGCGGTGGACACGGCGCGGCAGTTCGGGGGCGGCCTGTTCGTCCTGGCCCGCACGTCGAACCCCGACGCCGGCACGCTGCAGCACGCGGTGGTGGGGGACCGGTCGGTGGCGCAGGTCGTCGTCGATGCCGTGCGCGGCTGGAACACCCATGACGGGCAGGACCAGGCGAGCCGCTTCGGCCCGACCACCGGCTCCTTCGGCGTGGTCGTCGGCGCGACGCTCTCCGAGCTCGACGTCGACCTGGCCGGTCTGGGCGGGCCGGTGCTGGCCCCGGGTCTGGGGGCGCAGGGCGGGACCGTGAGCGACCTGCGCAGGCTGTTCGGCGCCTCGTCGGCCGTCGTCCCCACCGTCTCCCGCGACGTGCTCGGAGCGGGTCCTGACCGGGCCGCACTGCGTGCCGCGGCCGAGCGCTGGGCCGAGGCGCTCGCCGCCTGAGCACGTCGTCTGCGCTTCTCCTACGGCGTGTCGGATCGTGGGCGTGTCGAGAATTCTGCGCCGACGGAGTGACCTATCCAGTTCCGGTACCGAACCGGGCGAGTTCGTCCCTGAACAGGGTGAATCACGCTGTGTCACTGCCGCTATGGCTTCCGTAGGGACGGCGACACGCCGCACTCGACAGGGTGTCGGCTCGGGGCCTGTGACCTGCGAATTTGCTCAGATCTCACCAGACGGACACGCTGCGGGAAGCACGTTGCACGTCCTCGGTACCAGCGAAAACACGGTCGGCCCCCGGGCCGACGTCGACACGATTGGGTTGCGCCATGCCCCTGCCTGACCTCTCACCTGAACAACGCGCAGCAGCACTGGAGAAGGCCGCCGCCGCCCGCAAGGCCCGCGCCGAGCTGCGCGAGCAGCTCAAGAGCAAGGGCGCGACGGTCGGGGACGTCCTCAAGCAGGGCGAGACCGACGAGGTGATCGGCAAGATGCGCGTCTCCGCCGTCCTGGAGTCCCTGCCGGGAGTCGGCAAGGCCCGGGCTGCGAAGATCATGGAACGCCTGGAGATCTCCCCGACGCGCCGCGTGCGGGGTCTGGGCGCCAACCAGCGCCGTGCGCTGGAGTCCGAGTTCGGCGGCGACCAGGTCGTCTGACCCGGGCCGCCGACGCACGCACGAACCGGGCGAGGACGACGAGTGGTAGCAGGAACACCGGCACGACTGACAGTGCTCTCCGGGCCCTCCGGGGTCGGCAAGGGCACCGTCGTCGCCGAGGTCCGCCGCCGGCACCCGGACGTGTGGGTCTCGGTGTCGGTGACCACCCGCCGTCCCCGCCCCGGTGAGGTGCACGGCGGCCACTACCACTTCCTCACCGACGCCGAGTTCGACCAGCTGATCGCCACCGACGGCCTGCTGGAGTGGGCCGAGTACGCCGGCAACCGGTACGGCACCCCGGTCGCGCCGGTCCGCGAGCAGCTGGCCTCCGGCCGCCCGGCGCTCCTGGAGATCGAGCTGCAGGGCGCCCGTCAGGTCCGGGCCCGCGCCCCGGAGGCGCAGCTGGTCTTCCTGGCCCCGCCGTCGTGGGGCGATCTGGTCAGCCGGCTGGCCGGTCGTGGATCGGAATCGGCCGACGTCCAGTCCGAGCGCCTGCGCATCGCGCAGGCCGAGCTGGACTCCTCCGGGGAGTTCGACGTGGTGGTCGTCAACGACGACGTTTCCCGCGCGGCCGATGAGTTGGTAGGATTGCTGACTGCGCCGTCGCCCGACCTGCACCAGGGGGCCGGCGCTCACGAGTGAGATGGCGGCGGAAGGTCGTCGCCGCCCCGCTCACTCCCGCCGAATTGACTGAGGAGCACGCCCGCCCGTGTCCGGAGTTGCACCCGCCCCCGAGGGCATCACCAACCCCCCGATCGACGAGCTGCTCGAGCGCACCAGCAGCAAGTACGGCCTGGTCATCTTCGCCGCCAAGCGCGCGCGTCAGATCAACGCCTACTACAGCCAGCTCTCCGAGGGCCTGCTCGAGTACGTCGGCCCGCTGGTCGACACCGCTCCGCAGGAGAAGCCCCTCTCGATCGCGCTGCGCGAGATCAACGAGGGCCTGCTGGCCCACACCGCCGGCGAGAACTAGGCCGGCTGCCTCGTCCGAGGCACCCCAGAAGTGATGAGAAGGCGCCCGGCTTGTGCCGGGCGCCTTCTCGTATTGGGAGGATGACGCGGTGAGTCGCATCGTGCTGGGCGTCAGCGGTGGCGTCGCCGCCTACAAGGCCGCGCTGTTGCTGCGCGCGTTCACCGAGGCGGGGCACGACGTCCGCGTCGTCCCCACGCCGAGCGCGCTGCACTTCGTCGGCGCCGCCACCTTCGAGGCGCTGTCGGGCAACCCCGTCAGCACCGACGTCTGGACCGACGTCCCCGAGGTCGCGCACGTTCGGATCGGTCAGCAGGCCGACCTCGTCGTCGTCGCCCCGGCCACGGCCGACCTGCTCGCCCGCGCCGCGATGGGCCGGGCCGACGACCTGCTCACCGCCACGCTCCTCACCGCGCACTGCCCGGTGGTCTTCGTGCCCGCGATGCACACCGAGATGTGGCTGCACCCCGCGACTCAGGACAACGTCGCGACGCTGCGCCGGCGCGGCTCGATCGTGCTGCCACCCGCGGTCGGCCGGCTGACCGGGCCCGACTCCGGTCCGGGCCGGCTGCCCGAGCCCGCGGACATCGCTGCCCTGGCGGCCGTCGTGCTGGAGCACGGCGCCGCTGCGCTCGCCCAGGACCTGACCGGTCGCCGGGTGGTCATCAGCGCCGGCGGCACGCGGGAGCCCCTGGACCCGGTGCGCTACCTGGGCAACCGCTCCTCGGGCAAGCAGGGCTGGTCGCTGGCCCGCGTCGCCGCCGCCCGGGGCGCGGACGTCGTCCTGGTCGCCGCCAACGTCGAGCTCCCCGCGCCCTTCGGCGTCCGCGTCGTGCCGGTCGGCACCGCGGAGGAACTGCGGACGGCGATGCTGGCCGAGGCGGGAGAGGCCGACGTCGTCGTGATGAGCGCCGCGGTCGCCGACTTCCGGCCGGCCGAGGTTGCCGCCACCAAGATGAAGAAGGGGTCGGCGAGCGAGCCGGACTCGGTTCCGCTCGTACGCAACCCCGACGTGCTCGCCGAGCTTGTCGCGAAGCGGCCCACCGGGCAGCTGGTGGTCGGGTTCGCCGCCGAGACCGGCGACGGCGACGGCGGCGTGCTCGACCACGCCCGCGCCAAGCTGGCCCGCAAGGGTTGCGACCTGCTCGTGGTGAACGACGTCTCGGGCGGCCAGGTGTTCGGCCGGAGCGACAACGCGGTCGTCGTGCTGGGCGCCGACGGCTCGGTCACCGAGGTGCCGGAGAGCGGCAAGGACGCCGTCGCCGCCGGGATCTGGACCGCCGTGAGCCCGCTGATCGGCGCCCCGCCGGTGCGCTGACACCACGCCGTCGCACCCGCCGTCGTATCCCGGCGGTAACGTGCGCACCCGGTACGGCCGTTCGCGCCGGACCACCCGACCCACCCCAGCTCCACCCGTGCCCGCCGACACCCCAGGGAGTACCGAGTGCCACGCCGCCTCTTCACGTCCGAGTCGGTGACCGAGGGCCACCCGGACAAGATCGCCGACCAGATCAGCGACGCGATCCTGGACGCCATGCTGACCCAGGACCCGCGCAGCCGGGTCGCGGTCGAGACCCTCATCACCACCGGTCAGGTGCACATCGCCGGCGAGGTGACGACCGGGGGCTACGTCGACATCCCGGCGATCGTCCGCGAGACGGTGCTCGGCATCGGTTACGACTCCTCCCGCAAGGGCTTCGACGGCGCCTCCTGCGGTGTCAGCGTCTCCATCGGCGCGCAGTCGCCCGACATCGCGCAGGGTGTGGACACCGCCTACGAGGCGCGCACCTCCGGCGGCGCCGAGGACGACGCGATCGAGCGCCAGGGCGCCGGTGACCAGGGCCTGATGTTCGGCTACGCCACCGACGAGACCCCCGAGCTGATGCCGCTGCCCATCGCGCTGGCCCACCGGCTCTCCCGGCGGCTCTCCGCGGTGCGCAAGGACGGGTCGGTGCCCTACCTGCGCCCGGACGGCAAGACCCAGGTCACCGTGGTCTACGAGGACGACCGCCCGGTCGCCGTCGACACCGTCGTGGTCTCCTCGCAGCACGCGGAGGACATCTCGATCGAGACGCTGCTGACCCCGGACATCGAGGAGCTCGTGGTCGAGCCCGAGCTCGCCGCCCTCGGCCTGCCCACCACCGGCCACCGGCTGCTGGTGAACCCGACCGGCAAGTTCGTCATCGGCGGCCCGATGGGGGACGCCGGCCTGACCGGCCGCAAGATCATCGTCGACACCTACGGCGGCATGGCCCGCCACGGCGGCGGCGCCTTCTCGGGCAAGGACCCGTCGAAGGTGGACCGCTCCGCGGCGTACGCGATGCGCTGGGTCGCCAAGAACGTCGTCGCCGCGGGGCTCGCCCGCCGGTGCGAGGTGCAGGTCGCCTACGCGATCGGCGCGGCCCACCCGGTCGGCCTGTTCGTCGAGACCTTCGGCACCGGGAAGGTGGCCGACGAGACGCTGCAGAAGGCGATCACCGCGGTGTTCGACCTCCGGCCGGGCGCGATCGTGCGCGACCTGGACCTGCTGCGGCCGATCTACAAGCCGACCGCCGCCTACGGGCACTTCGGCCGCACGGACCTGGACCTCCCCTGGGAGCGCCTGGACCGGGTCGAGGCGCTGCGCGCAGCCGTCTGAGCCGGAACCCGCTGAGCACTCCCGCTCCATCCGACGACCCGGGCCGCCCGATGGTGGCCCGGGTCGTCGTCGACGTGCCGCTGGCGCATCTGGACCGGCCGTTCGACTACGCCGTCCCGGAGAAGTTCGCCGAGCTGGTGCAGCCCGGCTGCCGGGTGCGGGTCCGGTTCCACGGCCGGCTGGTCGACGGCGTGATCTGGGAGCTGGCCGACACCACCGAGTTCGCCGGCACCCTGCAACCGCTGTCGCACGTGCCGTCCGGGGAACCGGTGCTCACCCCGCAGGTGGCCCGCGTGGTCCGGGCGGTCGCCGACCGGTACGCAGGGACGGCCAGCGACGTCCTGCGGCTGGCGCTGCCCCCGCGCCGGGCGGCGGCGGAGAAGCGGGAGGCGCCCACGCCCGAGGCGCTGCCGGAGGCGCCCGACCCCGCCGGCTTCGCCAGCTATCCGGCCGGCGCCGCGCTGCTGGGCGCCCTGGCCGAGGGGAAGCCGGCCCGCGCGGTGTGGACGGCGCTGCCGGGGGAGGACTGGCCCACCCGGCTGGTGGAGCTGTGCCAGGCGGCGCTCTCCGGGCGGCGGGGCGCACTCGTCGTCGTCCCCGATGGCAAGGACCTGGACCGGCTGACCGCCGCGGCCGTGCGGCTGCTGCCCGCGCACTCGTTCACCGTGCTGCGCGCCGACGACGCACCGGAGAAGCGCTACCGCCGGTTCCTCGCCGCGTCGCGCGGCGCCGCCCAGGTGGTGCTGGGCACCCGGGCGGCCATGTTCGCACCGGTGCGCGACCTGGGCCTGGTCGCGATCTGGGACGACGGCGACGACCTGCACGCCGACGACCACGCGCCCTATCCGCATGCCCGCGACGTCCTGGTGCAGCGGGCCTGGCTGGACTCCTGCGCCGCGGTGGTGGCGGGGACCACCCGCAGCGCCGAGGGGGCGGTCCTGGTCGAGTCCGGCTGGGCGCACGAGCTGGTCGCCGACCGTGCGGCCCTGCGCGCGGCGGCCCCCCGGGTGCAGGCGCTGGGTGACGACTTCGAGATGGCCCGCGACCCGGCCGCGCGGTCGGCGCGGTTGCCGTCGCTGGCGCACACCGCCGCACGCAAGGCGCTGGCCGACGGCGCCCCGGTGCTCGTGCAGGTGCCGCGCCGGGGCTACGTGCCGTCGCTCTCCTGCGCGCGCTGCCGTGCGCCCGCCCGGTGCGCGCACTGCGCGGGGCCGCTGGGCATCTCGCCCCGGCCCGGGCCCGGGGGCAGCCGCATCCCCGCCTGCCGCTGGTGCGCCCGGCCCGCCGCCACCTTCGACTGCCCGCACTGCCACGGCACGAAGCTCCGCGCCGCCGTCATCGGGGAGAGCCGCACCGCCGAGGAGCTGGCGCGCGCCTTCCCCGGCGCCATCGTCCGCACGTCCGGGAGCACCACCGGCGTGCTGGCCACAGTGCCCGCGGGGCCGGCGCTCGTCGTCGCCACGCCTGGCGCCGAGCCGGTGGCCGAGGGCGGCTACGGCGCGGCACTGCTGCTCGACTCGTGGGCCCTGCTGGGCCGCGCGGACCTGCGGGCGGGGGAGGAGACCATGCGGCGCTGGCTGAACGCCGCCTCCCTCGTGCGGCCGGCGTCGGCCGGGGGGCAGGTGATCGTGGCCGCGGACGCCGCGCACCCCGTCGTCCAGGCGCTGGTGCGCTGGGACCCGGCCTGGCTGGCCGAGCGCGAGGTCGCCGACCGGCGCGAGCTCGGCTTCCCGCCGGTGACCCGGATCGCCTCGCTCTCGGCGTCACCGGCGGCGCTGGCGGAGTTCCTCGCCGCGCTGCGGCTGCCCGAGCACGCCGACCTGCTCGGCCCGGTGCCCGAGCGGCCGCGGCTCGGGCAGGAGGGGGAGCGGGAGCGCTACCTGGTGCGGGTGCCGCGGACGGAGGGCGCAGCGCTGGCGCACGCGCTCACCGAGGTGCAGGGAGTGCGCAGCGCCAAGAAGGCGCCCGAGCACGTCCGGGTGCAGCTGGACCCGCTCGACCTCGTCTGAGCCGGTTTACGTTGTAAGTGTGCCGGGTGACGTCCCGGGTACGGGCACCGGCGACCCCGAGTCGGGGCGGGCGTCGCGGAGAGCGGCGGCGGCCCCGAGGGGCCTGTCGGGCGACGTGATCATCGAATCCGAGGAGTACCCGAGTGACTGCAGCACGTCCGTCCGAACCAGCCCGACCCGTCGGCGCCACCCCCGTCGGCGGGGGGAACCGGGGAGGCGGACGACGCAGGGGCCTGCTCGTGGGGGCAGCACTGCTGGCGGTCCTGGTCCTCGCCGCGCTGCTGCTCAGCCAGTGCGGTTCCGACGACGCTGACGGGGACCCCGCCTCGTCGACGTCCGGTGGCTCCGGCGACAGCTCCTCGTCCTCGTCCTCGTCTTCCTCCTCGTCCCCGACGGCGGCGTCCCCCTCGACCGGTGGCGGCGAGGCCGCCGATGGGAGCGGCCAGATCGTGACGGCGCAGGGCGAGTCCGTCCTCCCGCTGACCGCCGGCGCGGACGCCGCGGCGGCGCTCGCGGCGCTGTCCGGACAGCCGGTGACCGGTACCGCCGTGCAGGTGCTGTCCGTGCCCGCCGACGAGGGCTTCTGGGTCGGCACGTCGGAGACCGAGCGGGTGTGGGTCCAGCTCACCGGCGAGGCGGGGGAGTCCCCGTACCAGGTCACCGAGGGCGACAGCGTCGACTTCCAGGGCACCGTCGCCGCCCACGCCGCCGGGTTCGCCGCCCAGGTCGGGGTGGACGACGCGGAGGGGGCCGCGATGCTCGACGGCCTGGGGCAGCACCTCGAGGTCGCGAAGTCGGCGGTCACGCTCTCCGAGTGACTTCCGCGCCCGGGCGGCCCACGGCCGCCCGGGCCGGTGCCAGGATCGCGGCCGTGAAGACGATCGGGTTGCTGGGCAGGATGAGTTGGGAGTAGAAGGACCCCGTCCCTCTCACCCCTCGCAGGCTCGGGGCGTGCCTCCGGACGGGGCCGAACCGCTGCGTCCTGCTGTCGGTGGACTTCGCGGAGATCGCACGGCTGCAGGCCGCCGGCGACTGGGTCCGTGCCGGTGAGCTCCTCGCCGCCGATGCCCGTGCGCTGCAGGTCGCCGGTGCCGACCTCGTCATGTTGTGCACCAACACCATGCACGTGGTCGCCGATGCGGTGACCGAGAGGCTGGACGTGCCGTTGCTGCACAGCGGCAACGCCACCGCGTAGGCGATCACCGCGGCGGGTCTCGGCCGGATCGGCCTGCTCGGCACCCGCTACACGACGGAGCAGCCCTTCCTCGTGGAGCGGCTGGAGGCCGCCGGGCTGGAGGTGCTCGTCCCGGACGCGCCCGACCGGGAGCTCGTGCACCGCGTCATCTACGAGGAGCTCGTCCTCGGCGTCGTCCGCGAGGAGTCGCGCACCGCCTACCCCGACGTGGTGGACCGGCTCGTCGCCCGCGGGGCGCAGGGCGTGGTGCTCGGCTGTACCGAGATCGAGCTGCTCCTGGGCCCGGACGACGTCGACGTCCCGACCTTTCCGACGACGGCGCTGCACGTCGCCGCCGCCGTGCGTGCCGCGCTGCCCGAAGCAGGCGGGGCGGCCCCGCCTACCATTGCCGGGTGAGCGTCACCCCCATCCGGCTGTTCGGCGACCCGGTCCTGCACCGTCCCGCCGCCCCGGTCGTCGACTTCGACAAGGAACTGCGGCAGCTGGTCGCGGATCTGACCGACACCATGCACGCCGCCGGCGGAGCCGGTCTGGCCGCACCGCAGATCGGCGTGGGCCTGCGGGTTTTCACGTGGGACGTCGACGGCGAGGTCGGCCACCTGGTCAACCCCGACGTCACGCCGGTCGGCGACGAGTTCCAGGAGGGCCCCGAGGGCTGCCTGTCGATCCCGGACTTCCGGTTCGACTGCCGCCGGCACCTCACCGTCGCCGCGACCGGCTGGAACATGCACGGCGAGCCCATCCGGGTCGAGGGCTCGCACATGCTCGCCCGGGCCGTGCAGCACGAGACCGACCACCTCGACGGCGTGCTGTTCGTCGAACGGCTCGACGCCGAGGCGCGCGCGGCGGCGATGGCCGCGATCCAGGGCGCGGAGTGGGCCGGCATGGGTGCCTGGGTCCCGCGCATCGAAGTGAGCCCCCACTGAGGCTCCTGTTCGCCGGTACGCCGGCGCCCGCCGTCCCTTCGCTCGACGCGCTGCTGGCCTCCGACCACGAGGTGGTCGCCGTCCTCACCCGGCCCGACGCGCGCTCCGGGCGCGGCCGCAAGGTCAGCCGGTCGCCGGTGGCCGAGCGGGCCGACGAGGCCGGCATCCCGGTGCTCCAGCCGCGGTCGCCCCGCGAGCCGGAGTTCCTCGAGCAGCTGGCCGACCTGGCCGTCGACTGCGCCCCCGTGGTCGCCTACGGCGCGCTGGTGCCCCAGGCGGCCCTCGACCTGCCGCGGCACGGCTGGGTCAACCTGCACTTCTCCCTGCTGCCCGCCTGGCGCGGCGCGGCTCCCGTGCAGCACGCGATCATGGCCGGCGACGAGGTCACCGGCGCCTCCACGTTCATGCTGGAGGCGGGGCTGGACACCGGTCCGGTGTTCGGCACCCTGACCGAGGAGATCCGGCCGCGCGACACCGCGGGCGACCTGCTCGAGCGGCTGGCGGTCAGCGGCGCGGCCCTGCTGGTCGCGACGCTGGACGGCATCGCCGCCGGGGCTCTCGAGGCCCAGCCGCAGCCGGGCGACGGGATCAGCCTCGCGCCCAAGGTGGAGACGGCGGACGCGTGGATCGACTGGGCGCTGCCCTCCCACGTGGTCGACCGCCGGGTCCGCGGGGTCACCCCGGCTCCGGGTGCGTGGACGACGTGGCGCGGGGAGCGCCTGCGCGTGGCGCCCGTCGAGCCGGTGTCCGACGGGCCGTCGCCGGCTCCGGGCGAGTTGGTGCTGGACTCCGGCGCGGTCCTCGTCGGCACCGGCCACGGCGCGGTGCGGCTCACCCAGGTGCAGCCGGCCGGCAAGAAGATGCTCGCCGCTGCCGACTGGGCCCGCGGCGCACGCCCGGCACCCGGTGAGAAGGTGGGCGAGTGACCCGCCCGCCGGGCAGGCGCGGTCCGCGTCGGCACCCGGCGACCCGCCGTCCGCAGCTCGACGGCGCGCGGCTGACCGCCTACGACGTGCTCGACGCGGTCTCCTCCCGCGAGGCGTTCGCCAACCTGCTGCTCCCGCAGCTGCTGCGCGAGCGGAAGCTCGACGAGCGCGACGCCGCCTTCACCACCCAGCTGGCCTACGGCGCGCTGCGCGCCCAGGGCACGCTGGACGCGATCCTCACCGGGCTGGTGTCCCGGCCACTGGCGGAGCTCGACCCGCGGGTGCTCGACCTGCTGCGGCTGGGCACCTACCAGCTCATCGACCTGCGGGTGCCGGCGCACGCCGCCGTCGACACCACCGTGGACCTGACCCGCGCCATCGTGGGCCCCGGCCCCGCCGGGCTGGTCAACGCGGTGCTGCGCAAGGTCGCCACCGGTGGGGACCGCGCCGCCTGGCTGGAGACCCTGGCCGCCGAGGGCGACCGGCGGCTGGCGCTGGCCACCGACCACCCGGACTGGATCGTGCAGGCCTGGCGCAACGCCCTGGACGACGAGGGCGAGCTCGAGCCCGCGCTGCTCGCCGACGACCTCGCCCCCGAGGTGCACCTGGTCGCCCGGCGCATGGGCCGCGACGAACTGCTGACCGAGTCCGGCGGTGAGCCCGGCCCGTGGTCGCCCTACGCGGTGCGCCTCGGCGGGGGAGACCCCGGCCGGCTCGCCTCGGTGCGCACCGGCAAGGCCGCGGTCCAGGACGAGGGCAGCCAGCTGGCCGCGCTGCTGCTCACCCGTGCTCCGCTCGACGGGCCCGACACGGCGTGGCTGGACATGTGCGCCGGCCCCGGCGGGAAGTCCGGCCTCCTCGCGGCCACCCGTCCCGAGGGTGTGCGGCTGACCGCCGCGGACCGGGCGCCGCACCGCGCCGACCTGGTCCGCCAGGCGCTGCGCGACGAGCAGGACGTCGAGGTGCTCGCCGCCGACGGCACCCAGCCGCCGTGGGAGCCCGGCTCGTTCGATCGCGTGCTGCTGGACGCCCCGTGCACCGG
This sequence comes from Blastococcus sp. LR1, assembly GCF_020166105.1. Taxonomy (GTDB): domain Bacteria; phylum Actinomycetota; class Actinomycetes; order Mycobacteriales; family Geodermatophilaceae; genus Blastococcus. Next base: position 94,702 of record NZ_JAIUJY010000001.1, on the reverse strand, counting down.
GCTGGGCGCGCTGCGCCGTCGTCCCGAGGTGCGCTGGCGCCGGACCGCCGAGGACGTCGAGCCGCTGGCGCAGCTGCAGACGGCGCTGCTGGACAGTGCACTGCGGTCGGTCCGCGTCGGCGGCGTCGTCGCCTACGTGACCTGCTCGCCGCACACCGCGGAGACCACCGACGTGGTGGCCGCGGCGGCCGGGCGGGACGACGTCGAGGTGCTGCCGGTCGCGCCGCTGTTCCCGGAGGTGCCTGACATCGCCCGCGGCGACCACGGCCAGCTGTGGCCGCACCGGCACGGCACCGACGCCATGTTCATGGCGCTGCTCCGCCGCACCCGCTGACGCCGCGCCCCTCTCAGCGGAGCAGCCCCGGAAGGTCGAGCACCGCGAACGGGGTGACCCAGAGCATCGCCGACGTCCACCACCACTGGCGGCCCGAGAGGGACGTGGCACGGCGAGCCAGCGCGTTCAGCGGCGCGGCGATCAGCAGGAACAGCATCCAGAGGCCGGCGATCATGACGAAGAAGAGGTAGATCCCGTCGTCGACGAGGGTCGGGTCGATCGAGGCCCATCCGGCCTTCCAGGCGACCGCCCTCCCGGTCAGACAGGTCCAGACGAGCGGGAAGCGGCAGAGCCATCCGAGGCCGACGCCCAAGGCCAGACAGAGTGCCCAGCCGAGCGGGAGCGGGAGCGTCCGTCGCCTGGCACGGGAACTGGGCGCGCCCACGGCCGCGGCATCCATGCGGACATGGAAGCAGGAACGGCGCCCCGCCGAGGTCGACGCGCTTCAGAACGGTGGTGGATCGTCCGCCAGATCGGGTGGCGGTTGCGGTGGCTCGGTCAGCACTCTGAATCCCGGTGGTCGGCTGATCCTCGTGACGCCGGAGGGAGTGATGACGGTGAGCACGCCGTCGTCGCTCATCGTGTGCTGCCAGCCTGGGGCGAAGGTCTTGAGCCGGTGATGCCGTCGGCACAGACAGCAGAGGTTCGCGCAGGAGGTCTCGCCGCCGTCGGCGTGTGCGAGAACGTGGTCGAGGTCGGCCCAGCCGGCGCGAACCGTGCAGCCGGGGTGCCGGCAGGCCCGGTCCCGAGCCTTCACGAAGCGGTACAGCGACGCCGAGGGGCGGTAGCGGTCGACCGGACCGGGTGGGCCCAGCACCGGGCAGGCACAGGCGCCGTCCGGGTGCTCGGGGCAGCCACGGCGGGCCAGCCGCTCGAGCTCCCCGCGGCCGGTGAGGGCCAGCAGCGCGCCGGTGCCGTCGGTGATCGCGATCTCCACGCTTCCGCCGGCCGGCGCCCGCAGGCCCAGGGCGTCGAACTGGGTGAGCAGCTCGCGCAGGTGGGCGGCGGTGATCGGCTCGCCGTCCACCGCGCCGATGGGCGCGGCGGCGCCGGGTGGCGTGAACGCGGCCGGCCGCGGCGCACCGGAGGCGAGGAACGCGCCCGGCGTCAGCGCCGCCAGCGGGGCGACGACCGTCAGGTGGGCGGTGACCGACGGCCGCTCCTGCCAGGGACGCAGGATCAGGTCGGCGACCGCGCCGGTCCGCAACACGCCTAGTGGACGGATGTCGCCGGCGTCCTTCGCGGCGCGGGCGTGCTGGTCGGCCACGTCCCGGCAGGCTCGGGCCTCCGGATGCGGCATCACGACGCGGAACTCGCTCATCCCGTCACCGACCGGGCGGACCGTCACGTCGGCCCCGCGCGCTCGCTGCTCCCGTCGCCGGTCGGCTGCGGCGGCGTCCCGGGCGAGCAGTTCGGCGCGCACCGCCTCGCGGAGCCCGCGCACCGAGAGCTCACCGGCCCGGGGCAGCACCGCCGTCTCCATCTCGGCGATCACCGCCGGATCGGTCTCCCGGCCGGTGGCGGCGACCTCCGCGGCTATCGCGCGGGCCCGGGGCCAGTCCAGCCGCCCCAGCCGCAGCTCATTGAACGTGCCGGGTAGCACCGTGGTGAGGAGCTCGGCCTGATCCAGCAGCGTTACCGCGGCGCTCCGGCTGCAGTTCTGCGCTGCCGCCACCTCGTCAGGCGCGAACTCGCTCACGGTGCCCGACGGTTGGCCGGAGGGGACGGGGCTGCCGGTGGCCAGGTCGAGCACCAGCTCGGCGCGCAAAGCGGCCAGCTGCGCTTCGGCGAACACGATCTGCTGGAGCAGCGCCGCGGCTGCGCCGGCGCTGCGGCGGGCGGGCAACCACGCGCTCAACGGCTCGTCCAGCCGAGGGGCGGGGTCCGGATCCGCCAGCTCCCACGGGGAGGGCATCGGGTCGACCGGCATCACGGTCACCCCGACCGCGAACCCCGGACCCGATGACATATCTGCAGGTTAGGCGGGGGGTACGACAGTTTTCCGGGTGTGACGGGAGGCGCCGACCGGTCGCCCCGCGTACCGACACGGCCGCGTTCGTGGCGCTGCTCCGCCGCACCTGCTGGCGCCTCAGGGCGGCGAGGGTAGTCCGCGAGTCTTGTTGGCAGAGGTTGGCGCGAGGGACGGAGCCAGCAAATGAGACGGACGAAGGAGGGCCGCGGAGAAGCTTCGAGTTAGGGTTTCCTTGAGCTCCAGGGGAGGCGCCTCCTGGCGCGTAAACGCGCCGCCAGGCAAGAAGGAGGCCATGGATGCTCACAGGGTTGCTCGCATCCGCCCGCGAGCTACGAAACCCGCTGACCGTCGGATACTCCGCCGTGTTCTCCTGCTGGATCGTTGCCGGTGAAGAATTAGCCGCCTCGGCGCGTAGCGATCAACTTGGAGCTCGCCTCCTAGTCGCACTCGATTCCATCGGCCCTGTCGCGCAGGTTGCTCTGGTGACGTTCCTTGCTGCGATCGTCGGGTCCGTCCTCTGGAACGCGGGTGTCGCCAGACTGGTCCGATTCCTGGCCGCCGTGAGTCGCCATCCTGATTGGCCCAAATACATCGACGAGGCAAAGGAAGCGGTCCGGGCGTACGAGCAGTACAGGGTCACGACCTATAAGGGGAGTTCTGGCGGCAAGCCGTCGTCCTTCGATAAGGAGCACACGGTTCCGTCACCGCGTTGGGGGGAGTACCTGCACTCGCGCGTGGACGAGCGGGAACGCAAGGCTGCCGAGATGTCCTTTCGTGTGACCTTGGCTGTGGCGCTGGTTCCGATAGCTGTCACGCTCGGCGTCGAGGGTGGGGGTTCCTGGTGGTGGGCCATCGTCGCGGTGCCATTCGTCTGGCTGGATGTCGCCTCGATGAAATACACGACGCTGCGAACAGTTCGCCGCTACGAACTCGAGGACCTAGCACCCAAACTGGAACGTGCGAGAAATAGACTGGCGGAGATGGATGGCTCCGTCAGCCCCGGAGGAGCTTCTCCGCAATCGCGCGCTGAACTGGATAACGACAGGCGCGAGCAGGCTGAAAGGCTGCGAGCGAATGTCAACGAGCTCGAAGCCCGCTTTCAGCAACTGAGCAAAGACGAAACTCGGCGACTGTCACGACTGTTCGCCTTTCTTGAAGGGAAGCCCGCCGACTAAACGCGCTGGACTGGCCCCGTGGTCAGTCGCAGCTCGCCGGACGGGCCGGTCAGACCGGGGGTACGACAGTCTTCGGGCACACGGGGGGTGCCGACCGGTGGGGGCGCGCCCACCGGTCGGCGGCCCTCAGAAGGGGAACTTCCGCTTCGTGTGCTGAACGCTCACCCAGTGGTCGGTGGTGAACTCGTCGATCGCCCACTCGCCACCGAAGCGGCCGAGGCCCGACTCCTTCTCGCCACCGAACGCGGTGTTGTTCTCGTCGTTGAGCGGCGAGTCGTTGACGTGGGTCATGCCGGCCTCGACCCGGAGCGCGAACTGCACGCCGCGCATCGAGTCCTCGGTGAAGACGGCGCTGGACAGGCCGTACTCGGTGTCGTTGGCGATCGCGAGCGCGTCGTCCTCGTCCCGGGCCTTGATGATCGTGACCACGGGCCCGAACATCTCCTGCCGCGCACTGGCGACGTCGTTGGTGCCGAGGAGCACGTGCGGCGGGAGCACCGAGCCGATCGGGCCGGTCGGGTCGCCGCCGAGCAGCTGCTGGGCGCCGTCGGAGAGGGCGTCGGCGATCTTCTCCTGGATCCCCTCGAGCTGCTTGCCGTTGATGATCGGGCCGATCACGGTGTCGGAGTCCTGCGGGTTGCCGGCCTTGAGCGAGCGCGCCCGCTCGACGTAGCGCTCGACGAACTCGTCGTGCACGGACGAGTCCACGATGATCCGGTTGGTGATCATGCAGACCTGGCCCTGGTGGAAGAACTTCCCGAAGATCGCCGCGTCCACCGCGTAGCCGAGGTCGGCGTCGTCCAGGACGACCAGCGGGCCGTTGCCGCCGAGCTCCAGCGACAGTTTCTTCAGGCCCGCCTTCTCGGCGATGCCCTTGCCGACCGGCGTCGAGCCGGTGAAGGAGACGACCCGCGGCGTCGGGTGGGACACGATCGCGTCGCCGATCTCGCTGCCCGATCCGATGACGACCGACAGCAGCCCCTCGGGCAGCCCGGCCTCCTCGTAGATCTTGGCCAGCAGCAGGCCGCCGGTGACCGGGGTGTCGCCCGCCGGCTTGAGGACGACGGCGTTGCCCAGCGCGAGCGCCGGGGCGACGGAGCGGTTGGAGAGGTGCATCGGCACGTTCCACGGGCTGATGACGGCGACGACGCCCACCGGCCGGCGGTAGACGCGGCTCTCCTTGCCCTCGATGTCGGCGGGCAGGATCCTGCCCTCGACGCGGTAGGGGTAGGACGACGCCTCGTGGAAGTCGCGCAGCGTGATGGCGTACTCGAACTCGGCGGCGGGGGCGGCGGCGCCGCTCTCCTTGATGTGCCAGTCGACGACCTCGTCCTTGCGGTCCTCCATGATCCGGGCGGCGCGGCGCATGACGTCGGCGCGCTCGCTCGGGAGGCGGGCGGCCCAGTCGCGCTGGGCTTCCTCGGCCTTCGCGTAGGCCTGGTCGAGGTCATCGGCGTTCGCCAGCCGGATCTCGGTCAGGGTCTCGCCGGTGTACGGGTCGGTGTCGGTGGCGGTCTTCTCGGAGTTGCCCGGCCGCCAGGAGCCGGCGATGGGCATCCGGTCGAAGCCGTCGTAGCGCGGAGGGGTGTCGGAAGCCATGTCTCTGGCGCTACCCGGTCGCGCACAACGGACACGTGACGCCGCCGACCGTGATCAGTGGCGGAAGGAACCCGACGGGGGCCACCTAGACTCGGCAGACGTGTCCCGGGAACCCATGATCGCCCCCAGCCTGCTGTCCGCGGACTTCGCCCGCCTGGCCGAGGAGGTCGCGCGGGTCGCCGACGCCGACTGGCTGCACGTCGACGTCATGGATGCGCACTTCGTGCCGAACCTGACGCTCGGCCTCCCCGTCGTCGAGGCGATCCAGCGGGTGAGCCCGGTGCCGCTGGACTGCCATCTGATGATCGAGGACCCCGAGCGCTGGGCGCCGGGCTACGCCGAGGCCGGCGCCCGCAACGTGACCGTGCACGTCGAGGCCTGCCGCGACGCCCGCGCCGTCGCCCGCGACATCCGCGCCGCCGGTGCCCTCGCCGGTCTGGCGATCAAGCCGGGCACCCCGCTGGAGGACCACCTCGAGCTGCTCCGCGACTTCGACACCCTGCTGGTCATGAGCGTCGAGCCCGGCTTCGGCGGCCAGTCCTTCATCGCCGACGTGCTCCCCAAGGTGCGCGAGGCCCGCCGGCTGGTCGACAGCGGCGAGCTGAAGCTCATCGTCGAGATCGACGGCGGCATCAACGCCGACACCATCGAGCAGGCCGCCGAGGCCGGCGTGGACATGTTCGTGGCCGGCTCCGCCGTCTACGGCGCCCGGGACCCCGCGGCCGCCATCGCCGCACTCCGCGCGCAGGCGGCAGCGGCGCGACCAGCGTGACGGTCTCCGACGCCGAGCTGCGGGGGATGGCCCGGGCCCGGGAGCTCGGGACGTCGGCGCTCGGCACCACCAGCCCGAACCCCGCCGTCGGCGCGGTGGTCCTCGCCGCCGACGGCACGATCGTCGGCGAGGGCGCCACGAACCCGCCGGGTGGCCCGCACGCCGAGGTGGTCGCGCTCGCCCAGGCCGGCGAGCGGGCCCGCGGTGGCACCGCCGTCGTCACCCTGGAGCCGTGCGCGCACACCGGCCGCACCGGCCCGTGCGCCGACGCCCTGCTCGCCGCCGGGATCGCCCGCGTGGTCGTCGCGGTCCCCGAGCCGACCGCGCTGGCCGGCGGGGGAGCGGAGCGCCTGCGCGCCGCCGGGGTCCACGTCGTCGTCGGCGTCGAGCAGGAAGCCGCCGAGCGCGGCGCGCTGGCCGGGTGGCTCACCGGCGTGCGCGAGCAGCGGCCCCACGTCATCTGGAAGGTGGCGGCCACCCTCGACGGGCGGGTCGCCGCCGCCGACGGCAGCAGCCGCTGGATCACCGGCCCCGAGGCGCGCGCCGAGGTGCACCGCATCCGGGCCGGCTGCGACGCCGTCGTCGTCGGCTCGGGGACGGCGCTCACCGACGATCCGCAGCTGACCGTGCGGGACGCCGACGGCCGGAACGCCGACCGGCAGCCGCTGCGCGTCGTCGTCGACCGGTCCGGTCGCCTGCCGGCCACGGCCCGGGTGCTCGACGACGCCGCCCCCACGCTGGTCAGCCGGGCGGAGACGCCGACGGCTCTGCTGGCCGAGCTCTTCGCCCGCGACGTGCGCCGGGTGCTGCTCGAAGGCGGCCCCACGCTGGCCGCGGCCTTCCTGCGCGACGGCCTCGTCGACGAGGTCGTCGTCCACCTCGCACCGAAGCTGCTGGGCGCCGGACCGTCCCTCGTGGGGGACCTGGGAATCACCGGCATCGGCTCGGCGCTGTCCTTCACGGTCGCCGGTCTCACCCCCCTGGGCGGGGACGTGGAGATCCGGCTGCACCCCACCCGGCACACTGGTGGGGGCACCCGCACCAGCGGGGACGCATCGGACGGAGGGAGCTGAGGTGTTCACCGGCATCGTCGAGGAGGTGGGCACCCTGGCGGCCCGGCGGGACCAGGGCGACTCCGCGGTCCTCAGCATCCGCGCGAGCACCGTCCTGACCGACGTCTCGCTGGGCGACTCCATCGCCGTCAACGGCGTCTGCCTCACCGTCACCGGCGTGCAGCCCGACGCCGACGGCACCGGGATCTGGACCACCGACGTCATGGCCGAGACGCTGTCCCGCAGCTCGCTCGGCGCGGTGGCCGAGGGCGCCCCGGTCAACCTGGAGCGCGCGGTCAGCCCGCAGACCCGGCTCGGCGGCCACATGATGCAGGGCCACGTCGACGGCGTCGGCTCGATCGTGTCCCGCACCCCGGCCGAGCACTGGGAGGTCGTCCGCATCGGACTGCCCGCCGGGCTCGGCCGCTACGTCGTCGAGAAGGGCTCCATCGCCGTCGACGGCGTCTCGCTCACCGTCAGCGCGGTCAGTGCCCTGGACGACGCAGTGACATCTGAGACTGGCCACTGGTTCGAGGTCAGCCTCATTCCCACCACCCTCCGCGAGACCACGCTCGGCGCGCGCGCCACGGGGGAGACCGTCAACCTGGAGGTCGACGTGATCGCCAAGTACGTGGAGCGACTGCTGGGAGCCCGCTCGTGAGCGCGCCCGTCACCCGGCTGGACTCCATCGAAGCCGCTCTCGCCGACATCAAGAGCGGCAAGCCGGTCGTCGTGATCGACGACGAGGACCGCGAGAACGAGGGCGACCTCATCTTCGCCTCCGAGCTCGCCACCCCGGAGCTCGTGGCCTTCATGGTCCGGTACACCTCCGGTTACATCTGCGTGGCCGTGTCCGAGGAGGACGCCGACCGGCTCGACCTGCCGCCCATGCACCGGGTGAACCAGGACCGGCACGGCACGGCGTACACGGTGACCGTCGACGCCCGCGAGGGCATCACGACCGGCATCTCCGCCGCCGACCGCGCGCACACGATCCGGACCATCGCCTCGGCCGAGACCACCTCGGCCGACCTCGCCCGCCCCGGGCACGTCGTGCCGCTGCGGGCCCGCGACGGCGGAGTGCTCCGCCGCCCCGGCCACACCGAGGCGTCGGTCGACCTGGCCCTGCTCGCCGGCCTGCGCCCCTCGGGCGTGCTCTGCGAGATCGTCAGCGAGAAGGACCCCATCGGCATGGCGCGGGCCGAGGAGCTGCGCGTCTTCGCCGACGAGCACGACCTCTGCCTGATCTCCATCGCGGACCTCATCGCCTACCGCAAGCGCTTCGACAAGCTGGTCGAGCGCGTCGCCGAGGCGATCGTGCCGCTGGCCCCGGGCACCTTCACCGCCGTCGGCTACCGCAGCTCTTACGACGAGCGCGAGCACGTGGCCTTCGTCTACGGCGAGATCGGCGAGGGCGAGGACGTGCTGGTCCGCGTCCACTCCGAGTGCCTCACCGGCGACGTCTTCGGCTCGCTGCGCTGCGACTGCGGGCCCCAGCTGCAGGCGGCCCTGGCGGCCGTCGCGCAGGAGGGCCGCGGCGTCGTCCTGTACATCCGTGGCCACGAGGGCCGGGGCATCGGCCTGCTGCACAAGCTGCAGGCCTACCAGCTCCAGGACGCCGGCGCGGACACCGTGGACGCCAACCTCGACCTCGGCCTGCCCGCCGACGCCCGCGACTACGGCACCGGCGCGCAGATCCTCGTCGACCTGGGCATCCACACCATGCGGCTGCTGACCAACAACCCGGCCAAGCGCGCCGGGCTGGAGGGCTACGGCCTCAAGGTGCTCGGCCGGGTGCCGCTGCCCAGCCACGTGACGGCGGAGAACCTCGGCTACCTGCGCACCAAGCGCGACCGGATGGGCCACCTGCTCGACATCATCGAGCCGGAGACCGAGTCCGGGCCGGCCGACACCGTGTCCGCGCCGGCCGATGCTCCCGGCGCCACCACCGTCCCCGGCACCGACGTCCCGCTGCGTCAGAACGAGCAGCCGGCATGAGCGGGGCAGGAGCACCCGAGGCACGGCCGGTCGACGCCGCGGGGCTGACCCTCGGCATCGTCGCCACCACCTGGCACGCCGAGATCACCGGCGCGCTGCTGGACCGCGCGCTCGCCGCGGCCGAGGCCTCCGGGATCGCGAAGCCGACCGTCGTCCGTGTGCCGGGCGCGGTCGAGCTGCCCGTCGTCGCGCAGGCGCTGACCGAGCAGCACGACGCCGTCGTCGCCCTCGGTGTCGTCATCCGCGGCGGCACGCCGCACTTCGAGTACGTCTGCGACGCGGTCACCGCAGGGCTCACCCGTGTGGCCCTGGACGCCGGCAAGCCCGTGGGCAACGGCGTCCTCACCACCAACGACGAGCAGCAGGCGCACGACCGCTCCGGCCTGCCCGGCTCGGTGGAGGACAAGGGCTGGGAGGCCACCATCGCCGCGCTGCAGACCGCGATCGTGCTCCGCGAGCTGCGGACGCCCCAGCGGCAGACCGGCTTCTCGATCAGCCCCGCAGGCCAGGAGATCCGTTCGTGAAGACCTTCGACTCCCTCTTCGCCGAGCTGGCCGCCAAGGTGGCCGAGGGCGACCCGGCCTCGGGCACCGTCACCGCCGTGCGCGACGGGGTGCACGCCGCCGGCAAGAAGGTCGTAGAGGAGGCCGCCGAGTCCTGGATGGCCGCCGAGCACGAGGGCGAGGAGCGCACCGCCGAGGAGATCAGCCAGCTCCTCTACCGCGTGCAGGTGCTCATGCTCGCCCGCGGCCTGACCCTCGACGACGTCTACACCCACCTGTAAGCAATCCGAGAACCAGGAGACAACCCCGTGCTGCGCATCGCCGTGCCGAACAAGGGCGTCCTGAGCGAGCCCGCGGCGGAGATGCTCGCCGAGAGCGGGTACCGCCAGCGGCGCAGCACCAAGGACCTCGCGATCTACGACCCGGAGAACGACACCGAGTTCTTCTACCTCCGCCCCCGGGACATCGCCGTCTACGTCGCCGCGGGCACGCTGGACGTCGGCATCACCGGCCGGGACATGCTGCTGGAGACCGCACCCGCCGACGGCGAGGGCCCGGCCGCTGTCGAGGACATGCCCCTGGGCTTCGGGCGCTCGTCGTTCCGCTTCGCCAGCCCGCTGGAGTCGGGGATCGAGAGCGTCGACCAGCTGGCCGGCAAGCGGATCGCCACCGCCTATCCGGTCCTGCTGCAGCGCTACCTCGCCGAGTCCGGCATCAAGGCCGAGGTCGTCAAGCTCGACGGCGCGGTGGAGACCGCCTGCCGGCTGGGCGTCGCCGAAGCTGTCTGCGACGTCGTGGAGACCGGGACGACGCTGCGCGCCGCGGGGCTGCACATCATCGGCGACCCGGTGCTGACCAGCGAGGCCGTGATGGTGCGCCGCGAGGGCGCCGAGGAGATCCCCGCGGTGGCCCAGCTGCGCCGGCGGCTGCGCGGCGTCCTGGTGGCCCGCCAGTACGTGATGCTCGACTACGACTGCCCGAACGACCTGCTCGCCCAGGCCACCGCCATGACGCCGGGCATCGAGGGCCCGACGGTCAGCCCGCTGCAGACCGCCGGCTGGTCCGCGGTCCGCGCGATGGTCGCCAAGGCGGAGACCAACCGGGTCATGGACGAGCTCTGGGAGCTCGGCGCCCGCGCCATCCTGGTCACCAGCATCCACGCCTCGCGGCTGTAGGAGGACCCCGCATGCGCCGTCTGCTTCCGCTCGTCGTGCTGCCCCTGCTGCTGCTGGGCGCCTGCGGTTCGCAGCCGGCTGACGACGCGGACGAGCCGGCCGCCGGCTCGTCCGCGGATCCGGGCACCACGACCGGCATCGAGCAGACGCAGAACGACCTGCGCATCGACGTCGACCGGGGCGACGGCTCGCCGCCGGAGTCCTGGACGCTGGTCTGCGCCGGCTTCGTCGAGGGCACGCACCCGCAGGCCCAGGCGGCCTGCGACCACCTCGCGGGCATGACCGAGCCGTTCGCCCCGCTGGCCGACGACCTCATGTGCACCGAGCAGTACGGCGGCGACCAGACGGCCCGGATCACCGGCCGGTGGGCAGGGCAGGCGGTCGAGCTGGACCTGTCCCGCCGCGACGGCTGCCGCATCTCCCAGTGGGATTCGTTCGGCCCGGTGCTGCCCATCCCCGTGGGGGTCGGCCAGCCGTCGGGCTGAGCGGGGTCAGCGCACCCGGGTGGTGCGCTCCACGAGGTCGATGGCCGTGCACAGCCCCAGCGCGGTCGCCCGCCCGCTCGTCGCGCCGCCGTCCAGCAGCCGGTCGACGGCGGGAGCCAGCGGGCGCTCGCCCACCAGACCGCGCAGGACCGCCGCGTACTCGGCGCTGACCCGGCCCGCCGCCGCGTGCCGGAGCAGCGCCGCGGACAGCTCGCTGGTGCGCCCGGCAGCCAGTGAGCAGACACCGGCGGCGAACCGCTCCGCGGCCGGGTGACCGAGCAGGACGAGCCCGGCCACGGTGCCGGCCATGACGTCGTCACCGGCCGGGGTCACGCCGGGACCCGAGCCGATCAGGCGGGTCGCGGTGCGGAGGGCGGCCTCGAGGTCGGCCCGCCGGACGGCGCCACGCAGGGCGGCGAGAGGACCGCCAGGACCGGTCGGGAGGCCCGGGAGCGTGAACGAGCTGTGCGGGACGCCCTCGCCGTACAGGGTGTTGCGGAGCTGCCGGACCCCCTCCGGGAGCAGCGCCGGCCGGCCACCGGGCAGCCGGGGCCGCGGGTCCCACCACGCCGCGGCGCTGACCACCAGGTCGCCGACGACGATCCGGCCGCCGCCGACCTCGGCGCGGGCACCGGCGGCCAGGGCGACCAGCGGCCGCCCGTTGCCGGGCCGGAAGAGCACGCAGCCGAGGGGGAGCCGGGTGGCGTCGCTGGTGAGGATGCCGACGACGTCGCCGGTCGCGCGCTCCCCGACCACCTGCAGGTAGACGGCGGTGGGCGAGCTGAGCAGCACGCGCGCCTGCCGCACGGGCCCGCGCAGCAGGGCGGCGACGCCGGTGCTGGCGGCGGCGGGCACCGCGGCGCAGCCCTTCGCGGGCCGCGCGGTCCGCGCCGCGGCCTGGGCGGAGTGCCGGGGGAGCGGGATGGTCGGCACGCCTGCGCGCGCCGCCCGGCCCCGCAGCGCGGCTCCGTCACTCCTGTCGCTCCGGACTGTGGTGTCGTCGATCGCGCGCATCTCGGCCTCTCCCCGGCGAGGACGGAGGGGGCCGGTGGATCGACTCCCTGCCGCTGGATCCGGCTGCCCGTACGGAGGGTGCGCGCGGCTCCAGAGGAAGCGCATACCATCCAGCGGGCGGGCCGAACGGGTCGAACCTAAGCGGCGCGTCGCACGCCCTCTTATGGCGGATCTCGCCAAGAATGGGTCTCGGCGTCCAGGGACACCTGACATGATCCCGCGGTGTGGCACCCTGGATGACGACCGGAAGGAAATGCTTCGTGACCCAGAGTGACGCTTCGATGGTTGCCTCTACGCGCGGTAATGGAACCCTGCCGTTCCGTCGCAACTGGGCTGTCGACGAGTCGCCGCGGCTGGAGAGCCGGGACGAGCGCACCAGCTGGCAGCAGCGCCTGGGGCTGAGCGTCCAGGAGGCACTGGAGCTCCCGGCCCTCGCCGGCACGAATGTCGCGGCCGGATCGGCCGGCCTCGCCCGCGTCGTCCGCCACATGGTCGTCGACGACCCCGCGGAGCCGCTGGCCGCCGCCGCCCCCGACGTCCTGGTCGTCCTGGGCGCCCGGCTCCCGCCGGCAGATCCGGCCAGCTGCCGGGCCCTGGTGGAGCGACTGGACCTCCTCGGCACGGCCGCCCTGGCGTTCCGGCGCACCGACGGCCCGCCGCCGCTGCCCGCCGAGGTGCTCGCCGAGGCCGACCGCCGCGGCCTGCCGATCCTCGCGCTGCCGCAGAGCGCCCGGCTGGACGAGGTGGTCTCGGCGGTGCTCGGCACCGTGGTGGCCAAGCAGGGCGAGGCGCTGGCCCTGTCCTCGCGCATGGACGACGCGTTCACCGAGGTCGCGCTCACCGGCGGCGGCCTCGCGGAGGTCGCCCACCGGCTGGCGGTGATCCTCGACGGCGCCGCCGTCCTGGGCCTGGGGCCGGATCGCGAGATCGTCACCAGCGCCGGCCCGGTGGCGGACGTCGAGGAGATCAGCGACTGGCTCTGGCTGCTCGACGCCGCGGCCGATGACGCGCTCGCCGAGCTCACCCCGTCCCGCCGGCTCTCCGGCGTGCGGGCCGACCAGACGGTGGTCACCCCGGCCGACGTGCTCGCCGACGCCGACCTGTCCCCGGCCGACGGCATCCTGCTCGTGCCCGGCCACCACCAGCTGCCCGGCGGCCTGGGTGAGTACGCGGTCGCGCCGATCATGGCCGGGGACCAGCGGCACGGCTGGCTGGTCGCGGTGCACCGGACCGGCGCGATGATGGTCGGCGCCGGCGGTGTGCTGGAGCGAGCCGCAGTCATCGCCGCGCTGTCGGTGATCCGCCTGCAGGCGGTCCACTCGGTGGAGCTGCGCTTCCAGGGCGACCTGGTGCGCCGGCTCGTCGGTGGAGCCGTCGGCCACCCCGAGCGGACCCTGGCCCACACCCGTTCCTTCGGCTGGCGGCTGGAGGGCACGGTCGCGGTCCTGGTCACCGCCACCGAGATCGCCCCCGAGGCCGCCGCCGACCCGACCCGCGCCCTCGACGTCCTCGACCGGCTGGCCGACGGATGGCGCGCGGCCCTGGAGTCCGAGGTCGCGGGTGCCGCGGTCGCCGGCCTGGCGACCGAGATCGTCACGCTGCTGCCGCTGGACGGCCGTACCCCCGAGGAGCTGTCGGCGATGGTCGCGGCGGTGACCTCCCGGGTCAACGGCCGGCTGCGCCGGATGGGCCGGCTCCTGGGTACCGGCATCGGCCGCCCCGCGGCATCCCTCGCGGAGATCTCGGAGGCGCACCGGCAGGCGCAGCGCGCCCTGGGCGTCGGGCAGGAGATCCACGGCGGCTCGGTCACGCACTTCGACCAGCTGGGCGTCTTCCGGCTGCTCTCGCTCATCCCCGACAGCAGCGAGCTGCGGTCCTACGTCGACGAGGTGCTCGGCCCGCTGGCCGACGCCGTCGACGCGGACTCCGCCGACCTGCGGGAGACGCTGCGGGTCCTGCTGGAGACCAACCTCAACGTCGCGGAGTCGGCCCGCCGGCTGCACTTCCACTACAACACGATGCGCTACCGGATCGGCAAGCTGGAGCGGATGCTCGGCCCGTTCACCACCGACCCGAACCTGCGGCTGAACCTGCTGCTGGCCCTGCACGCCGCGCGCATGCGTGGGCTGGACCAGCCGCATCGTCCGCCGCTGGAGGCCGGGCTCGGGCTGTCCGACGACGGCTTCGACTCGCTGGTGTGACCGTCGCCGTCGACGCGCTCGTCGCGCGGATGACGGCACTGGCCGGGGAGCTGGAGCGGTCAGGGGATCCGGCTCGCCACTTCCTCGGCACGTACCTGCGCACCACGCGGGCGGTGGCGGCCGCGCTCGACCACGGCCGCTTCGAGGACCCCGAGTGGGTGTCGCGCTGGGACGTCGACTTCGCCGACCGCTACCTCGACGCGCTGGCCGCTCACCGCGCCGATCCGGCGTCGGCGCCGGCCCCGTGGCGGCGGGCCTTCGGCGCCGATCCGCAGCTGCGCCCCGAGGGGCACGTGCTGCTCGGCATGAACGCGCACATCAACTACGACCTCCCGCGGTCCCTGATGGCGGTGATCCCGCCCGGGGACTTCGCCGACGCTGAGTTGCTCGCCCGCCGGCACCGGGACCACGGGCGGATCGACGGCATACTCGCCCGCCGGGTGGGCGAGGAGGACCTCGCGCTGCGCCGGGCCGGTGGCACCCGCACCGTCCTGGACCGGCTGCTCACCCCGGCCAACCGGCTGGCCGCCGTCGTCTTCCTCCGGGAGTCGCGCCGCCGGGTGTGGGTCAACACCGGCGTGCTCCATGCCGCGCGGCTGGCAGGGCCCGCCGCCTCCGCCGCCCGGGTCGCCCAGCTGGAGACGGCGAGCGCCGCCCGGGTGGCCGACCTGCTGCGTCCCGGGCCGGTGCTGCTGCGGCTGGCCGTGCACGGCTTCGGCGTCGTCCTCCCGGCTCCGGACGGCGGACCCGGCTGATCGCAGGCAGGGTGGACGGCGAGCGCCGCACGGAGCGGCGCGGGAGGAGATCCGCATGAGCGAGGCCCAGCCCCTGTCCGGCAAGGTCGCCCTGGTGACCGGTGCGTCGTCCGGCATCGGCGAGGCGACCGCCCTCGCGCTGGCCGCGGCCGGCGCCTCCGTCGCCATCGGCGCCCGGCGCAAGGACCGGCTGGAGGAGCTCGCCACGCGGCTGCGGGACGACGGCGCCACGGTCCTGCCCCTCGACCTCGACGTCACCGACGAGCAGTCCTGCGCCGACGCCGTCCGCCGGACCCGGGACGAGCTGGGCGGCCTCGACATCCTCGTCAACAACGCCGGCGTGATGCTGCTGGGAACCATCGTGGGCGCCGACCCCGAGGACTGGCGGCGGATGCTCTCCACCAACGTCCTCGGCGTGCTCTACATGACGCACGCCGCTCTCGACGGGATGGTCGAGCAGGGCAGCGGCGACATCGTGAACATGTCCAGCGTCGCCGGGCGGACCGCCCGCAAGGGAGCCGGCGTCTACAACGCCAGCAAGTGGGCGGTGAACGCCTTCAGCGAGTCGCTGCGCCAGGAGGTCACCGGGCGCGGGGTGCGGATCGGCCTGGTCGAGCCGGGCGCGGTGAGCACGGAGCTCACCGACCACATCACCCAGCCCGACGCCAAGGCCGCCTCGCAGAAGATGTACACGGACATGCGGGCGCTGGAGGCCGACGACATCGCCCGCGCCGTCGTCTACGTCGTCTCCCAGCCGGCGCACGTCGCGGTCAACGAGGTGCTGGTGCGACCCACCGACCAGGAGCGCTGACAAGGGACATCCGGAACGGCAGACTGCGGGCGTGGACGTACTCGTCACCGGTGCCACCGGCCGGCTGGGCCGCAGTCTCGTACCTCGTCTCTCGGAGGCCGGGCACACCGTCCGGTCGATGTCCCGGCGCGGGACCGGTCCCGGCGGGGTCCGGGGGGACCTCGCCACCGGGTTCGACCTGGTGAACGCGCTCGCCGGCGCCGAGGTGGTCGTGCACGCGGCCACCGATCCGCGGGGCAACCCGTGGGAGGTCGACGTCGCCGGTGCCCGGCGGCTGGTGGAGGCGGTGGACCGCGACCGCCTCCGGCACCTGGTCCACGTGTCCATCGTCGGCATCGACCGCATCCCGATGAACTACTACCGCGCCAAGTACGCCGCCGAGCAGGTGCTGCTGGCCTCGGGGCTGCCGCTGACGCTGGTGCGCATCACCCAGTTCCACGAGTTCGCCGACGAGCTGCTGGAGACCACCCGGCGCGGTCCGCTGCTGCCGGTCCCGATGGGCTGGCAGGTGTCGCCGGTCGACGTCGACGACGCGGCCGCGCACCTGGTCACCGTCGCCGGCGCGCAGCCCAGCGGGGGAGTGGTGGAGTTCGCCGGCCCCGAGGAGCACTCGATGGCCGACCTCGCCCGCGCCTGGGCCGCCGTCCGGGCACCGAACGCGCGGGTGATCTCGACGCCGGTCCCCGGACGCCTGGGGGCGGCGATGCGGGACGGCGCGGCAGTGCCTGCCCGTGGCGGGCGGGGGAGTCGGACCTGGGCGCAGTACCTGGCCGACTCGCCGCCGCCGGGCTGACGGTCGCGGCGTTCCTGCCATCCTGCGAGGCAGGACGGACAGCCGCGCGCCCGGTCCGGTAGACGCCGGAGAACCGTCGTCCTCCGCGCCTACAGTCCGCTGGTGACCTCGCCCCGGACCGCCGTCGCCGATCCCCGCACGCTCCTCGCCGTCGTCGTGACGGTGCTGGCATGGGCGTCGGCGTTCATCGGGATCCGTGCGGTGGGGGAGGACCTCTCGCCCGGTGCGCTGGCGCTCGGTCGGCTGCTCGTCGGCACGCTGGTCCTGGGGCTGCTCGTCGCCCGGGCCGGCTGGGTGCGGCCGACCCGTGCGGACTGGCGCCTGCTCGCGGTGTGCGGGGTGGGCTGGTTCGGCGTCTACAACGTGGCGCTCAACGCGGCCGAGCAGCACCTCGACGCCGGGACGACGGCGATGCTGGTCAACATCGGTCCGATCCTGATCGCGCTGTTCGCCGGGCTGTGGCTGGGCGAGGGCTTTCCGCGGCGGCTGGTCATCGGCATCGGGATCGCCTTCGGTGGCGTGCTGCTCATCGGTCTGGCCACCCGCAGTGCGGACGCGGACCTGGTCGGAGTGCTGCTGTGCCTGGTCGCGGCGCTCACCTACGCCATCGGCGTCGTGGCCCAGAAGCCGCTGCTGGGCCGGCTGCCCGGGCTGCAGGTCACGTTCACCGCATGCGCCATCGGAACGATCTGCTGCCTGCCCTGGACCGGGGTGCTCGTCGGCGAACTGGGCCGCGCGCCCGCGTCGTCGGTGGCCGGAATGGTCTACCTGGGCGTCGTGCCCACCGCCCTGGCCTTCAGCACCTGGGCCTACGCCCTGCGCCGCATGGACGCCGGACGGCTCGGCGTCACGACGTACGTGGTGCCGCCACTGGTGATCGGATTCGGCTGGCTGCTGCTGGACGAGGCGCCGCCGGCCCTGGCGCTGGTCGGTGGTGCTGTCTGCCTGGTGGGCGTGGCGGTGTCCCGCACGCGCAGCCGCCGTCCCTCGCGTGCGGCGGAGACGGTGGCCGGCTGACCGTCCGGTGTGCGCGGGGCGGCCGGCATGGGGTAGGCACGGACCGGGGACGGCCGTACGGGTCGGCCCCGGGGCCGCCGGGAGGGGACGTCGTGGAGCAGCAGGACTGGACGCGGGTGGTGGACGCCGCCACGCGGGCGCCGTCGATCCACAACACGCAGCCGTGGCGGTTCGTCGCCCGGCCGGAAACGCTGGAGCTGCACCTCGACGAGGCACGGTCCCTACCGGTCCTGGACCCCACCGGCCGCCAGCAGGTCATCAGCTGCGGCATCGCGCTGGAGTTCGCGGTCGTCGCGCTGGCCGCTCAGGGGTGGGGCGCCGAGGTCGAGCTGCTGCCCGCCGGTGGAGCGCTCGGCGCCGTCCGGCTCACCGGCCCGGCTCCCGCCACCGACGAGGCCCGGTCGCTCGCGGACGCGATCCGGCGTCGGCACACGGTTCGCACCCCGTTCGCCCGTCAGGCCGTCCCCGAGGGGCTGATCGAGCGGTTGCAGGCCGAGGCGGAGGAGTTCGGCACCTGGCTGAAGCCGATCACGCGCTCGGAGGAGGAGGTCGCCACCGTCTTCCTCATCTCCCGTGCCGAGGAGATGGAGCAGGGTGACCCCGCCTACCTGGCCGAGCTGGAGAGCTGGCTGCGCACCGATCCCGGCGCCGAGGACGGCGTCCCGGTGGGGGCCCTGCCCGAGGGTGACCCGTCGGAGCGCGCGTCGAACTGGCTGATCCGGGACTTCGTGGCCGGCCAGCGCGAGCCGCACGCCTTCCGTGCCGCCGGGGACCCCGATGCCCCGCCGCCCGAGGTGGAGCGGCCCGCCGTCGTGCTCATGGGCACCGACGGCGACGACCGCGCAGCCTGGCTCTCGTCCGGCCGGGCGCTGGGGCGGGTGCTGCTGAGGCTGACCGACGCCGGCCTGGTCGCATCCCCGCTCACCCAGGCGCTCGACTGGCCGGCGACGCGTACGCGCATGCAGGCGCGGCTGTCGCTGGTGGGGCACCCGCAGATGCTGCTGCGCCTGGGCTATCCCCAGGAGGGCCCGGACGCCGTGGTCAGCGGCCGACGGCCGGTGGCGGACGTGCTCCGTCTCGAGGCCCCGGGCGTCGAGGGTGGGGGCTGACGGGGACCTCAGTCGCGCCGGGACGGGGCCCACGGGTCGTCGGGGTCGATGTCGGCGCGGTCGTCGTCCTGTGATCGGCGGGCGGCGGCCTCGAGGGCGGCGTCGCGCACCCGGGCCTGCTCGGCGCGGCGGAGCTCCTGCTCGGCGCGCTCGGCCTGCAGCGACGCCGACGACGTCGGCTCGTCGGTCCGGCCGGACGTCCAGCCGAGCACCGCGCCGGTCAGCGCGAGCGCGATCGGCAGCGGATAGGCCGCCACTCGTTCGGTGCCGCCCTCGCCCAGGTAGCCGACGACGCCGGTGAGGAAGAAGATCGTCGCCGCGGTGGCCACGATGCCCAGCAGCACCACGACGGTTCCGAGGAGTTCCGAGCGCGGGCGCACGGCGTAGGCGAGGGCGATCAGGCCGACCCCGCCACCCACGAAGTAGGCGACCGCGCCGATGGCGTGCATCGTGCCGTTGCCGTCGAGGGGGAAGACCCCGACGAGCAGGGTGCCGAGCGCCGCCGCGCCCAGCAGCATCGGCGCCACCCGGCCCGCTGCTCCGCGCAGGGCGGGACGCAGCAGCAGGGCGCCGCCCAGGATCAGCGCGGCCTGGACCACGAACGAGGCGTTCATCAGCTGGCGACCGGCGGAGTCCGCGGCCCCGAGGGCGCTGATGACGTCGTCGACGCGGGAGTACGGCGCGTCGTAGCGGACCTGCGCGAGCGCCTCCAACACGAAGAACTGGAGGGTCAGCAGCCAGAGGAGGGCGCCCCAGCGGAGGCGGGCGGAAGTCACGGGCGTCATGGTCGCAAACCGTCCTGGGGAACCCGGGACAGGACGGCGGCGTACTGCTCGGCGGTCAGCCACGAGGGGTTGCTGCCGGCCGGCATGCGGATTACCTCGGCGTCCCGGAACGCGGGATCGGCGGTCAGTTCGGCCCGCGGAAGCGGCTCGGCCAGCAAGCGGAGCCGGACCGGGACCGCGGGCTGCCCGGTCCGCTCCTCGACCTCCCCGGCGACGGCTCCGATCGCGTGCACGCCGGGCCGGTCGCGGCCGCTGACCCAGAGGACGCAGGGCCGGCCGGGAGTCATCAGCGCCAGCCGGTAGGAGTGCCGCACGCACCGCTCGACCAGGAGCTCCTCGCCGGGCGACCACGTCGGGGCGAGGAGCTCCGGGACGGCTGCCGACTTGAGCAGCCAGCAGGCGACGTCCTCGGACGTCAGCCGGGGCCTCGTCAGTCGGAGCCCCGTCAGTCGGTGGCCGAGTGCTGGTCGGCGCCGGCCGGGTTCGCATCGTCGGAGCCGACGGCCTGGCGCTCCTGCTCGGTGCGGTGCTCGAGCGCCTCGTCGCCGAGGTGGGGGTCCTTGGCGTGCTCCTGGCGGTCGCGCGGCGCCTGCTCCTGCGGCGTGATGACGTCGTCGAGGGTGGGGCGGTCCTGGGGGTCGGTCACGGTGTCGTCCTCCGTCGGTCGGGAAGGGGTCGCAGCACCCATAGCCCACGGTCACTGGGGCTAACCGGGATGACGATCACCGTGGCTCCAGCCGGGCTGCGGGGAGCCAGGCCTCCACCAGCGCCGGGCCCTGCGGGCGAGGCACGGTGTAGACCACACGCCCCTCCCAGCCCGCGTCCCGCCGTCGCCATTCCACGAGCAGACCGGGCCAGATCCCGGGCGTCTCCGGGGGATCGCGCACCCAGCAGTGCCGCCCCTCCTCTCTGACGGTGTCGGGGACGGAGGGCGGCTCGACGGTGATGCCGGAGCTCGCCGCGCGGTCGCCCAGCGAGCGTCCCGATCTCCCTCGGTTCATGCCTCCGGCCACACCCGAGTCTCGCACGGTCGTCGAACACACGTTCGATACCGGCCCCACATCACCTCTGGCGGGCCAACCCCAGCCGTCACAGCCGCCACAGTCGCCACACTGACCGCCCCGGGTCGTTCCGCTGCGCTTAACGTTCCCGACGTCAGGGGGCAATCCCGTACCCGTCGAATACGTGGTGTCCCTCAGAAGATCCAAGGAGTTCCCTGAATGACCCTCCCCTCTGCTCGGAAGGCCCTCGCGGCCGGTCTGGGCTTCACCACGCTCACCGCCGTGCTGGTCGCCGGCGCCCCGAGCGCCGGAGCCGCCCCCGAGCGGAAGCCCGCCGGGCCACCCCCGGTCGAACTGCAGCTCTTGGCCCTCAACGACTTCCACGGTCAGCTCGAACCGCCGGCGTCGACCAGCTCCTCGAGCAGGCTGCCCGGCGAGACCGGAGCATTCGGTGGAGTCGAGTACCTCGCCACGCAGGTGCGGGCCCTCGAGGCGGAGAGCAAGAAGCAGAACACGCTCACCGTCGCTGCCGGCGACCTCATCGGCGCCACCCCGCTGCTCTCGGCCGCCTTCCACGACGAGCCGGCGATCGAGGCGCTCAACCGCATCGGCCTCGACTACGCCAGCGTGGGGAACCACGAGTTCGACGAGGGCTCGCACGAGTTGCTGCGCATTCAGCACGGCGGATGCCATGAGGACGGCTGTGCCGACCCCGACCGGCCGTTCGAGGGCGCCGACTTCCAGTACCTCTCCGCCAACGCCTTCTCCGAAGAGGGCGGCGTGGACGACACGCTCCTGCCGCCGTACGCCATCCACAAGGTGCAGGGCATCGACGTCGGTTTCATCGGCATGACCCTCGAGGGCACGCCGGGCATCGTGACCCCGTCCGGTGTCGCGGGTCTCGACTTCGCCGACGAGGCGGACACCGCCAACCGGTACGCAGCGGAGCTGAAGGCCCAGGGCGTCGAGGCGATCGTCGTGCTGATGCACGAGGGCGGCACGCAGACCGGCGCCGGCATCGGCGTCGACACCTGCGTGGGCATGGGCGGCCCGGTCACCGAGATCGTCCCGCGGATGTCTGACGCCATCGACGTCGTCGTGACCGGCCACACGCACCAGGCCTACAACTGCACGATCGACGGTCGCCTCGTCACGAGCGCGAGCTCCGCCGGCCGCCTGGTCACCGACATCGACCTGACGCTGGACCGTCGCACCGGTGACGTCCTGACCGCGAAGGCGGACAACGTGCCCGTGTCGCAGGGCCTGCCCAAGGACCCGGTGCAGACCGGGCTCATCGCCTACTACCGCGAGCTGCTGGGCCCGATCGCCTCGCAGATCGTCGGTCAGGCGACCGCCACGCTCAGCACGGCGCGGGAGACCCTGTACACGTACCCCGGGCCCCCCGCGGCCGACGGCAAGCCGACCACGGTCACCGTCCTCGGTGAGTCGCCGCTGGGCAACTTGATCGCCGACGCGCAGCTGGCGGCGACGGACGACGACGCCGACCTGGCCTTCATGAACCCGGGTGGGGTGCGGGCCGACATCCCGGCCGGTGAGATCACCTACGAGGAGGCCTTCACCACGCAGCCGTTCGGCAACTACCTGACGACGGTCTCGCTGACCGGCGCGCAGATCCAGTGCGTGCTCGAGCAGCAGTTCGTCAACGGCACGGTCCTCCAGCCGGCGGGGATCACCTACGCGGTCGACCCGAAGGGCACCACGGGTACGGCGAAGGACCCGTGCCAGGGGACCCGCGTGCCGGACGACTCGGTCCGCATCGGGGACGCTCCGGTCGACCCGGCGGCGTCGTACCGGGTCACGGTGAACAACTTCCTCGCCGACGGCGGGGACCGGTTCTCCCTCTTCGCCACGGGCACCAACCGCACCGATGTGGTCTCGCCGGAGGACGACCTGGCGGCCTTGATCGAGTACCTCGACCCGGAGGTCCCGACCTCCCCGCCGGCGACCGACCGGATCTCGGTCCGGCAGTAGCCGCTGACGACCCGAGGGGCCCGTCCCTCCACCTGGAGGGGCGGGCCCCTCGCTGTCCTGTCGCAGTCGCCCGTCCTCGCACCGCAGTCCCAACCGTCCGGAAAGGACGTCTTCGTGATCGTTCGCACTGACGGCAGGCGCGTGCTCGCGCGCCGCGCCGCTCTCGGCACCCTCGCCGCCTCCGTGGCCGTGGTGGGCCTGCCCGCCTTCGCCCACGCGGCCGCGCCGACCACCCCGTTCATCTCCGAGATCCACTACGACAACGCAGGTGGCGACGTCGACGAGTTCGTCGAGGTGCAGTTGCCGGCGGGTGCGAGCTCCTCGGGCCTCGCCGTCGTCCTCTACAACGGCAGCGACAGGGCGCCGTACGCCACGCTGACCCTGCCGGCAGTGACCGCGCCCGCGGACCGTGCCGCTGCGGTGGTCGTCGCGGGGCCGTCCAGCGGCATCCAGAACGGTGCGCCCGACGGCCTGGCACTCGTCCGCGGCACCGAGGTGCTGGAATTCCTCTCCTACGAGGGCACGATGACCGCCGTCAGCGGCGCCGCGGCCGGTCGGACCAGCACCGACATCGGCGTGGCCGAGGCCGGCACCGAGACGCCCGGGCAGTCGCTGTCGCGCGTCTACGACGCCGCGCGGGACGCCCTCGTGTGGTCCGGTCCGGCCGCGGCGACCAAGGGCGCGGTGAACGGCGCGTCCGGCACGCCGCCGGAGCCCGAGCTGGCGCCCGTCTGCGAGGTCGCACCCACCCACGAGATCGGCGCGGTGCAGGGCGCCGGCCCGGCCACGCCGCTGGCCGGGCGGACCGTCACCGTCCGCGGCGTCGTCGTGGGTGACGTCGAGGGCCTCTCCGGCTTCTACCTCCAGGACGCCGACGGGGACGGGGACGCGGCCACCTCTGACGGCGTCTTCGTGTTCAGCCCGGTGGCCGTCGACCTCGGCGACAGCGTCGCCGTGCGCGGCCAGGTCCAGGAGTTCGGCGGCCAGACGCAGATCAGCTCCCGCACCGATGTCGAGGTCTGCGCCGACGGCTCGGTCGCGGACCTGCCGGCGGCAGCGCCGCTGGACCTGCCGGCCGACGAGGAGGCCCGCGAGCGGCTCGAGGGCATGCGGGTGGCCCCGGCCGACACGCTGACCGTCAGCGAGATCTTCGACCTGACCTCGTACGGCGAGCTGACCCTCTCCGAGGGCGGCCTCCTGGTGCAGCCGACCGAGCTCGCCCGCCCCGGCACCCCCGAGGCGGAGGCGATCGCCACGGCCAACATGCTGCGCCGGATCGTGCTCGACGACGGCGTCAGCGCCCGGGTCACCACGACGACCCGCCCCTACCTGTCGCCGGCCACCCCGGTCCGGGTCGGTGACCGCCTGGGCTTCACCTCCCCGCTCGTCCTCGGCTACGGCTTCAACGCGTGGCGGCTGCAGCCGGCCGACGGCACCGCCGAGGGCACCTTCGCGCCGCAGAACACCCGGCCGGCCGCTCCGGCACCGGTCGGCGGCGACGTCCAGGTCGGCGCGTTCAACGTGCTGAACTACTTCCTCACCCTGGAGGAGGACGGCGGGCGCGGCGCGGTGACGACCGCGGCCTTCGAGCGTCAGGCCGGCAAGATCGTCCCGGCGATCCGGGCGCTGGACGCCGACGTGGTGACCCTCATGGAGATCGAGGACACCGATTCCACGGGCTACAGCCCGGGCAACGCCGACAAGGCGCTGGAGGACCTGGTGGGCCGGCTGAACGCGGCCGCGGGCGGCGACGAGTGGAGCTACGTCCCGATGCCGACGGAGCTCTACGCCGTCGACCGCGACGTCATCCGCAGCGCGATCATCTACAAGAACGACGTCGTCCAGCCGGTGGGCCCCTCCGTCGGCCTGGTGGACGAGACGGTCTGGGGCAACGCCCGCGAGCCGCAGGCGCAGACCTTCGCCAAGGACGGCGACGCCTTCACGGTGGTGGCCAACCACTTCAAGTCCAAGGGCTCCGGCAGCGGTGCGGACAACGCCGACCAGGGCGATGGCCAGGGTGCGTCCAACGGTGACCGCGTGCGCCAGGCCCGCTCGCTGGCCACGTTCACCGAGGAGCTGCGGGCCTCCACCGGGGAGCAGGACGTGGTCCTGCTGGGCGACTTCAACGCCTACACCCAAGAGGACCCCATCGAGGTGCTGCGCGAGGCCGGGTACGTCGACCTGGGCGAGGAGTTCGACCCGGGCCGGTACAGCTACGTGTACGACGACATGTCGGGCTCGCTGGACCACGCGCTGGCCACCACCGCGCTGACGCGCAAGGTCACCGGCGTCGCGCACTGGAACATCAACTCGGTGGAGTCCTTCGCCTACCAGTACACCGGTGACCCGGCGCTGTACGCCGCGAACCCGTACCGGTCCAGCGACCACGACCCGCTGGTGCTCGGCATCGACCTGGAGGAGCGCTGCCAGGGTCTCGTGCCGACCATCCGCGGCACCGAGGGGGACGACGTCCTCACCGGCACCAACGGGCGCGACGTGATCATGGGCCTCGGTGGCGACGACGTCATCACCGGCGGCAACGGGGACGACGTCATCTGCGGTGGCGCCGGGAACGACCGGATCGCCGGGGACAACGGGAACGACGTCCTCTCCGGTGGCTTCGGCACCGACGTCCTGGACGGCGGCAACGGGGCCGACACGCTCATCGGTGGTCCGGGCACCGACGTCCTGAACCAGGGACGCGGCACCGGTGCCACCGAGCAGGACGGCGCCGAGTCCTGACCTGACCCGGCCCGGCCCGGACGCGCACCGGCGCGGCATCCCTCGGGGGATGCCGCGCCGGTGTCGTTCCTGTGTCAGCCCGGGCCGACGCCCTCGGCGAGGGTGCGGGCCACCGTCTGCAGCAGCGGGTGCCCGGGCAGGTCCTCCACGAGGACCGGCAGCGGCAGCGACCAGTTGGGCCGCTCGTTCGCGCCCGGCATGTTCGGCCGCCGCTGCTCGCCGACGGCGTCGTCCAGGGTGACCGACAGCAGCAGCGACGGCGCCGTCGCCAGCAGCGCGTGCGCCTGCTCCACCGCCTGCTCGACCGTGGCGTCGTCGGAGAGCCCGGGCAGGTGCTCGAGCAGCGAGTTGCGCCCCCGCTCCAGCTCCTCGTCGGTGCCCGTGCCGTACTCGCGCTGCTCGTCGACGTCGGCCTCGGTCCACAGCCCCGCCACGGTGGGCAGGTCGTGGGTGGTGATGGCGGCCATCGCCTCGGCCGGCCAGTGCACCGGGGCGTCGTCCTCGAACCACAGCAGCCGGTAGGAGAGCACGCCGTGCTCGGCCATCGCCTCGCGCACGCCGTCCTCGACGGTGCCGAGGTCCTCGCCGACCACCAGTGCCTGCGCCCGGTGGCTCTCCAGCGCGACGATGTCCAGCAGGTCCTCGGCGGGGTAGCGCACGTAGGCGCCGTCGGCGGCGCTGCCGTCGACCGGCACCCACCACAGGCGGAACAGGCCCATGACGTGGTCGATCCGCAGCCCCCCGGCGCCGGCCATGGTGGCGCGGATCGACTGGATGAACGGCTCGTAGTCGGCGTCGCGCAGCCGCCACGGGATCAGCGGCGGGGAGCCCCAGTCCTGCCCGGCGGAGTTGAACGCGTCCGGCGGGGCGCCGACGCTGACGCCGTCGGCGAGCACGTCCTGCCAGGCCCAGGCGTCGGCCCCGCCGCCGGCGAAGCCGATCGGCAGGTCCTGGATGACGGTCAGGTCGCCGGTCGCCGCGGTGAACTGCAGGTCCAGTGCCCACTGCAGCCAGGCGTGGAAGGCGACGACGGCGCCGTGCTGCTCCTGGTAGGCGGCCAGCGCGGATCCGCCCGGACGGCGCAGCTCCTCGGGCCAGGTGTGCCAGTCGGCGCCGTGCTCCTCGGTGATCGCAGCCCAGGTCGCCCAGTCCTGCAGCGTCGAGCCCTGCTCGTCCCGCCAGCGGGCGAACGCCTCGCCGCCGCCGTGGGCGAGGAAGATCCGCATCAGCACCTCGCGCTTGCGGGCCCAGATCGCGTCCCGGTCGATCAGCGGGCCCTCGGAGAGCGCGCGGCCGGCGTCCTCCTCGACGTCGACCTTGTCGGCGCCGGGCACCTCGCTGATCCGCAGGTAGATCGGATTCAGGAAGCGGCGGGTGGCGGGCAGGTAGGGGCTGGCCTCCTGCTGCTCGATCGGGGCGACGGCATGCAGCGGGTTGATCAGCACGAAGCCCGCGCCCTGGTTCTCGGCCATCCGGCGGATGCTGCGCAGGTCGGCGAGGTCGCCGATGCCCCAGCTGTCCCGGCTGCGGGTGGCGTAGAGCTGCACCGCCCAGCCCCACGTGCGGTCCTCGGGCAGCCAGCAGCGGCCGGGGGAGACGATCAGCCGGCGGCGCCGGCCCTCGGGGGACTGCAGCCAGTGGTAGCCGAGCGGGAAGTCGGGCGGCAGGTGGCCGTCGATGTGCCGGACCTCGCCGTCCTCGCAGACGATGTCGGCCTCGTCGACCTCCAGCGCGTCACCGGGTCGGGCCACGATCGGCGCCCGTTCCTCGAGGTCGGCGGGTGGTTCGCCGATGATCTCCCGCAGCGTGTCGATGGTCTTCTGGGCTACCTGGTGCTCCTCGTCGAGCGCGTCGAGCCAGCTCGCATCGATTCCCCAGTCGTCGGTCGTCGGCTTCGGTGTCACCGGTCGATCCTCTCCGGACCGGCGACAGCCCGCAGTGTCAGTCCCGCGGCCGCGCGCGTGACGTCGCTCGCGTCGTCGCCGGCGCGGCCGCCGGGTCCTCCGGCCACGGGTGCCGCGGATAGCGGCCGCGGAGCTCGCTGCGGACGGCGGGGTAGCCGGTGATCCAGAAGCCGGCGAGGTCGGCGGTGGTGGCGACGACGCGCCGGGCGGGGGAGAGCAGCTGCAGCCGCAGCGGACGGCCGGCCACCCGTGGGGCGTCCGCCCAGCCGAACACCTCCTGCACGCGGACGGACAGCGTGGGGACGTCCGGATCGGTGTAGTCCACCGCGATGCGGGATCCGGTCGGGACGGCCACCCGCTCGGGGACGACGTCGTCGAGCTGCCCGGCGACCTGCCACGGCACGAGCGCCCGCAGCGCGGCGACGACGTCCAGCCGGCGGAGATCCGCCCGGCTGCGGGCGCCGGAGACGTCGATCGCGGCGAGCAGGGCGTCGTCGTCCACAGCGGGCCACGGCTCGCCGAGTCCGGCGTGCGCGGCCGCCAGCCGGGCCCGCAGCCCCCGGGCGGCGGGCGTCCAGTTCAGCAGGTCGAGCCCCTCGACGCGCAGGCCCTCGGCGACCGCGGCCGCCACCGCGCCAGGGTCGGCGGCCCGTGCCGGGCGCTCGGCCAGGACGACCGCGCCGAGGCGGTCCACCCGGGCGCTTCGCACGTCGCCGTCCCGCCAGGACACCTCGTCACGGTCGGAGTGCAGCGCGCCCCCGGCCTCCAGGGCGGTCGCCTCGTCGATCGCGACCGCGGCCCGCACCCGGGCGTCCCGGCGTCCCGGAGCCCGGTCGGCGACGGCGACCGCCAGCCACGGAGCGCCGGTCAGCGACGTCCCGGGCGCGAGTTCGGCGCCGGTGCCGCCGGCCATCAGGTAGGTGGTGCTGCCCGGGCGGCGGCGGGCGAGCCGCTCGGGATGGGCGAGGCCGACGACGAGCCCGGCGGCGGTGTCGTCGGCCAGACGGGGGGCCGGAGCGTCGGGGACGGCCCGTTCCAGGCGGGCGACCTCCTCGCGCCAGCGGGCGGTCGCGCCGCGGTCGGTGCCGGCGCGGAGGGCGCGCCAGACGGCGGCCAGGTCGTCGCTGCGCATCGGCAGGTCGGCGGAGAGGAGGGCGACCACCTCGGCGGCCCGGCGCCGGCCCACGAGCGGGGCGCCGTCGAGAAGAGCCCGGGCCGGCCGCGGATGGACGCCGACCGCTGTCAGGGCCCGGCCGCGATCGGTCACCCGGCCGTCGCCGTCCAGCGCGCCGAGCGCCTGCAGCGTCTGGGCGGCGACCTGGAGAGCCGCCGCCGGCGGCCGGTCGAGCAGGTTCAGACCCTCACCGCCGGGTGCTCCCCAGCAGGCCAGTTCCAGGACGAACGCGGTGAGGTCGGCCGTGGCCACCTCCGGCTCCTCGTGCGCGGGCAGCCGGTCCTGCTCGGCGGAGGTCCAGCAGCGGTAGACCGCGCCCGGGCCTTCGCGCCCGGCGCGGCCGGCCCGCTGGGTGACCGCGGCCCGCGACGCCCGGACCGTGACCAGCGAGCCCAGGCCGCGGGCCAGGTCGGCGCGGGGTACCCGTGCGAGCCCGGCGTCCACGACGGTCCGGACGCCGGGCACCGTCAGGCTGCTCTCCGCGAGTGCCGTGGCGAGCACGACCCGGCGTCGCGGGCCGGAGCGCAGCGCGGCGTCCTGCGCGGCGCCCGGCAGTCGCCCGTGCAGGGGCAGGACGTCGGCGTCGAGCCCGCTCAGCTGGCCGGTCACGGTGCCGATCTCGCCGGCTCCGGGGAGGAAGACCAGCACGTCGCCTTCACGCTCGGCCAGGGATCGGCGGACGGTCGCGGCGACGTGCCCGAGCAGGCGTGGGTCGACCCGGAGGCCGTGCGGCGGATCGACCGGGGTGGTCGGCGGGGACCACACGACGTCGACGTCGTGCAGCACGCCGGCCGCCTCGACGATCGGCGCGGGCTTCCCGTCCGTGCCGAGCAGCGCGGCCAGCCGCTCCGCCTGGGCGGTCGCCGACATGGCGAGCAGTCGCAGGTCAGGGCGTAGGGCGCCGCGGACGTCGAGGCAGAAGGCGAGGGCCAGGTCGGTGTCCAGGTGCCGCTCGTGGCACTCGTCGAGGACCACGGCGTCCACCCCGGCCAGCTCGGGGTCCGCCTGCAGCCGACGCACCAGCAGCCCGGTGGTGACCACCTCGATCCGGGTGGCCGCGCTGCGGCGGCTGTCGCCGCGGACGCTGTACCCGACGCGGCCGCCGACCTCCTCGCCCAGCAGGGCGGCCATCCGGCGGGCGGCGGCGCGCGCGGCGACCCGGCGCGGCTCGGCGACGACGATCCGTCCGGGCAGCGTGCCCGCCAGCGCGAGCGGGACGAGCGTCGTCTTCCCGGTGCCCGGCGGTGCGACCAGCACCGCGGAGCCGGCCGACGCCAATGCCTCGGCCAGCGCGGGCAGCGTGGCGCGCACCGGCAGGTCGGTCCCCGGCGTTCCGGGCGGTGGCAGCACGCGTCCAGTGTGGAGGGCGCCGTCGGGCCGCTCGGCCGGCGGGCGGCAGCGGGTACGGCTAGAAGAGTGGCGGGTCGTCTTCCGGTCCGGTGGCCGGTCGCGTTGTTCGCGGTCGCCGCAGGAGTTCCAGGGTCCCCAACGGTCCCGGTGACCCTTGCTCCGGTGGTTTCGCCGGCTCCGGCAGTCCTGGCGGTGGTCTGCGCAGGCCGGGTGGGCGGGTGGTGCGGGTGATCCCGGACGGGGTGGTGACGTGCAGGGTGCCATCGGGGTCCAGAACGAAGCGCCAGCCGCGGGCGAAGGTCTTGAGCCGGTGGTGCGAGCGACACAAGCAGCACAGGTTGGTGCAGGTGGTGGCGCCGTCGCAGGCGTGCGGAACGACGTGGTCCAGGTCGGTCCAGCCGACGCGCTGCCCGCAGTTCGGCATCCGGCAGGCGCGGTCCCGGGTCCTGACGAAGCGTTCCTGCCGCTCGGTGTGCGCGTAGGCCCCGGTAGCCGGTGGGGCGGCGAGCACCGGGCAGCCGCAACCGCCCGCGGGGTGCTGCGGGCAGCCCTTCTTCGCCAGGCGCAGCAGTTCGGCGACGGTGGTGGTGGCCAGCAGCCGCCCGTCGGCGTCGGTGACCGCGAAGGTCAGCCCGCCGGCCGGGGGGTCGGACAGGCCGAGCGCGGCGATCCGGGTGAGCAGTTCGCGCACGTGCGCAGCCGTGATGACCAGGCCGTTCACCCACCCCGCCTCTGCCGAGGCCCCGGTGAGGGAGTCCAGGGTGGTGGTGATGGTCAGGTGCGCGGTGGCCGGCGGCTGGTCGGCCCCGCCGGGGCGACGCAGCAGCAGAGAGAACAGCTCGGTGCGGAGCTGGGCGACGGGGCGGTCGTCGCCGTCGGCCTTGGCCATCCGGGCGAGGGCATCGATCATCGCGTAGCCCTCGGCGGCCTCGTCCGCGGGCAGGTCGGCGCCGAGCGTGGCCATCCCGTCCTGGCCGGGCTGCAGGAACACGTCGGCCGACTTCTTCGCCCGCTGCCGGCGTTCCTCTGCGGCCGCGGCATCCAGGGAGAGCAGGAGTTCCAGCGCCCGGGCCCGCAGCCGCGCCACGGACAGATCGACCGCCTCGGGCAGCAGTTGCGACTCGATCACCCGCGCCAGCTCGACCGACGTGTGGGCGAGCACGTCGGCCAGCGCCGCGGCCCGCGCCACGTCGAGCTCGCCCGAGGACAGGGCGGCGAAGGTGGCGGGCAGCTTCTCCCGCCACACCCGTGCGCGGGAGTGCAGGTGGTCGGCGGTGCCGCGGCCGCGGTTGAGCACCAGCGCCAGCTCCCCGGTGAAGAACTCGCTCACCCCCTCCGGATCCTCTCCGTCCGCCCACCGGGGGGAGCGGGCTCCCGGGCAGCCCGGCCTCGGATCGAACTCGTCGCCGGTCAGCTCGGCCATCCGCAGAACCAGCTCCGCCTCGTAGGCAGCGGCCATCGCCTGCCGCCGCTGGTGGCGTACCAGCTCCGCGGCGGCCTGCTCCTGCGAAAGCAGCCCCACCGGCAGCGCCGATGGGCTGACCGGCTGGTCCAGCGACCAGTCGACCAGCACGCCCTCGACAGTCGAGGCGCCGGAGATGCGGGGCATGCCTGCACGCTAGGACGGGGGTACGACATTTCCGCAGGTACAGCCCGGTGTGCGATGGCCCGGGAGGAGGATGGCGGAGTGACCTCCGCCGTCCTGGGCTTCGCCGTCGTCGCCGCGGCGCTCACCGTCACCCCCGGCCTGGACACCGCGCTCGTGCTGCGCGCAGCCCTCACCCGGAGCCGCCGGGAGGCCGCCGCCACGGCGGCGGGCATCGTCGCCGGGCTGTTCGTGTGGGGCGCCGCGGCGGCGGCCGGGATCTCGGCGCTGCTGACGGCGTCGGAGCTGGCCTACGAGGTGCTGCGCTGGGCAGGGGCCGCGTACCTGGTCTGGTTCGGCGTCCGGCTGATCGCGCGCGCGGTGCGGGGGCACGCCGACCCGCTCGATGCGGGCGGAGCAGGGTCGTCGTCGGCCTGGCGGGCGGCGCGCGCGGGCCTGGCCACGAACCTGCTCAACCCGAAGGTCGGCGTCTTCTACGTGGCGCTGCTCCCGCAGTTCCTGCCCGCCGGCAGCGACCCGCTGCTGACCGGGCTGCTGCTGGCCGGCGTGCACGCCGCGCTCTCCACGATCTGGTTCGCCGGGCTCGTCCTGCTCGCCTCGGCGCTGAGCCGAGAGCTGCGGCGACCGGCGGTCACGCGGGCGATCGACGGCCTCACCGGCCTGACCCTCGTCGGCTTCGGCGTCCGCCTGGCGGTTGCTGCCCGCTGAGGTCCGGGTAGCCAGGCCCGCCCGACCTCGGTAGGCATGGCGGATGCCGGTTCTCGGATTTCACAACTCGCACGAGCAGATCCACCCCGCCGAGCTGCTGAGAGCCGTGCAGCACGCCGAGGAGGTGGGCTTCACCGCGGCGATGTGCTCCGACCACCTGGAGCCGTGGAGCGAGCGGCAGGGGGAGTCCGGGTTCGCCTGGTCGTGGCTGGGCGCGGCCCTGGCGACGACGAACCTGCCGTTCGGCGCGGTCAACGCGCCTGGACAGCGCTACCACCCGGTGATCGTCGCGCAGGCGATCGCGACCCTCGGCTCGATGTTCCCCGGCCGCTTCTGGGTCGCGCTGGGCTCGGGCGAGGCGATGAACGAGCACGTCACCGGGCACGTGTGGCCGCGCAAGGAGCTGCGCGACGCCCGGCTGCGGGAGTGCGTCGACGTCATCCGCGCGCTGCTGGCGGGCGAGGAGGTCAGCCACGAGGGGCTGGTCACCGTCGACCGCGCCCGCATCTGGACGCTGCCCGAGCAGCAGCCGGCCCTGATCGGCCCCGCGGTCACCGCGGCCACCGCCCGCCGGCACGCCGAGTGGGCCGACGGGCTGGTGACGATCAACCAGCCGCACGAGACGCTGCGCGAGGTGGTCGCGGCCTACCGCGACGCCGGGGGCCAGGGGACGCTGACCATCCAGGTGCACGTGAGCTGGGACCCCGACCCGGAGAAGGCCATGGCGATCGCCCACGACCAGTGGCGCAGCAACGTCTTCCCGCCGCCGCTGTGCTGGGACCTCGACACGACGAAGTCCTTCGACCAGGCCAGCACGCACGTGACCCCCGAGGCGGTGGGCGAGGCGGTACGCGTCTCCAGCGACCTCGGTCAGCACGCCGCCTGGCTGGCCGAGTACGCGGACCTCGGATTCGACCAGATCTACCTGCACCACGTCGGCAAGGAGCAGCGGCCGTTCCTCGACGCGTTCGGGGAGCACGTGCTCCCGCAGCTCGACGTCAGCGCCCCGGCGCCGGCGGTCGCGGTCCACCCGCGCCGCCCGGAGCAGACGCCCCAGCCGGCGATCCTGCCGTGAGGATCACCGACACCGCGGACCTGTGGTGGAAGAACGCCGTCGTCTACTGCCTCGACGTCGAGACCTACATGGACTGGAACGGCGACGGCATCGGCGACCTCCCGGGCCTGGCGCAGCGCATCGACCACCTCGCCGACCTCGGCGTCACCTGCCTGTGGCTGATGCCCTTCTATCCGACCGCCGAGCGCGACGACGGCTACGACATCACCGACTTCTACGGCGTGGACCCGCGGCTGGGCACGCACGGCGACCTGGTCGAGGTGATCCGCACGGCCAACGACCGGGGCATGCGGGTGATCGCCGACCTCGTCGTCAACCACACCTCGCGCAAGCACCCGTGGTTCCGCTCGGCCGAGGCGTCGAAGGACTCGCCGTACCGGGACTTCTACGTCTGGCGCTCCGATCCGCCGCCGGACACGTCGGCGGAGGTCGTCTTCCCCGACCAGGAGGACAGCATCTGGACGCTGTCGGAGCCGACGGGGGAGTGGTACCTCCACCGCTTCTACAAGGAGCAGCCCGACCTCGACGTCACCAATCCCCGGGTGCGCGACGAGATCGCCAAGATCATGGGGTTCTGGCTGCAGGTCGGGCTGTCGGGCTTCCGCGTCGACGCCGTCCCCTTCCTGCTGGAGACCGACGGGACCGACGACGGCGCCTTTCCCGAGCCGCACCGGTACCTGGCCGCGCTGCGGTCGCTGGTGGGCCGGCGGTCGGGCAGCGGCATCCTGCTGGGCGAGGTGAACCTGCCGTACGAGCAGCAGCTGGAGTTCTTCGGCGGTGCCGACGGCGACGAGCTGACCATGCAGTTCGACTTCATCGGCATGCAGCAGCTCTACCTCTCCCTCGCCCGCGGCGACGCCGGGCCGCTGGCGTCCGCGCTCACCTCGCGGCCGACGCTGAACCCCGATTCGCAGTGGGCGACGTTCGTGCGCAACCACGACGAGCTGACCCTGGACAAGCTCTCCGACGACGAGCGGGCCGAGGTCTTCGCCGCGTTCGGCCCCGAGGAGCGCATGCAGGTCTACGGCCGTGGGCTGCGGCGCCGGCTCCCACCGATGCTGGACGGCGATCCGCGGCGGGTGCGGATGGTCTACAGCCTGTTGTTCTCGCTGCCCGGCACGCCGGTGCTCTTCTACGGCGAGGAGATCGGGATGGGGGAGGACCTCGACGCCGAGGGGCGGCTCGCCGTCCGGACGCCGATGCAGTGGACGTCCGGGCGCAACGGCGGCTTCTCGACGGCGCAGCCGCGGAAGCTGCCCGGGCCGGTCGTGTCGGGTGGCTTCGCGCCGGAGTTCGTCAACGTCGAGGACCAGCGGCACGACCCCGACTCGCTGCTCACCTTCCTGAAGCGGCTGATCCGCCGGTACCGGGAGTCGCCGGAGCTGGGCTGGGGGTCGTTCACGGTGCTCGACCAGCCGCACGCCTCGGTGCTGGCGCACGTGTGCAGCTGGGACGACGGCGCGCTGGTGGCGCTGCACAACCTCGGGCCGGAGCCGCTCGTCGTGCCGCTGACGCTGGAGGACTGCACCGCCGACCACCGGCTGGTCGACCTGCTGCAGCAGGGCAGCACGCCGGTGAGCGACAAGGGGACGGCGGAGATCGCGCTCGAGGGCTACGGCTACCGCTGGTTGCGGGTCGTCGCCGCCGACAGCCGGCGGCTGGTGTGACCTGGAGCGTTGCCCGGCGCGGCATCACGCAGCGTGCGCACCCCGCCGGGGCGGCGTCCCGGACCGCCGGGAGAGGTGCGCCTAGCGTGGCGGGCGAGGTGATCAAGTCATGAGTGAACGCAACGGAAGCACGTCCACCGGTCCCGGGACCGCCGAGATCCCGGTGGTCCGCCCGGTGGGGACACCCCCGCCGCCTCCCGCGGAGACGGCGGTGACCCCGGCCCCGGCCGCCCCGCCCGCGGCAGCTCCTGCTGCAGACGGTGACCTGCCGCCCGAGGTGCACGGGACCTCCCCGGTCACCGTGCGCCCGGCACCCCGGATGCCGCGCCGCGGACCGCTGACCGTCATGGGTCCCTGGGCGCCCGTGGCCGGTGGCCTTCTCGGCCTGGTGGTGGGCGCCATCGTGGCCGCGATCCTGGGCGGTGTGGCCGAGAGCTTCGAGCAGCGGCTGGCGCTGGTCTTCGTCGTCCTCGGGCTCGGCGTCATGGGCACGGCCGGCACGCTGCTGGCCGACGAGGTGCGCATCGTGCGGCAGCGGTCCCGCGACGCCGGCGTCCGCCCGCAGTGGGTGGAGGCGACCGCGGACCTGGTGAACGGGCTGACCCCCGCGCGGCTGCTGATGCTGATCGGCGTCGTCGTCCTGGTGCTCGCCGCCTACGTCGGCCGGTAGCTGCACGCCCTGAGCCCGTTCCGGCGTTCCGCGCCGGAACGGGCTCAGAACCAGGCCTGGATCCCCAGGTGGACGGCCAGGCCCAGACCGGCGACGGCGATGACCGTCCGGAGCCCCGCCTGCGGCGCCCGGCGCACGACGGCCGGGCCCATCCGCCCGCCGACCAGGCAGCCGATGGCCAGGGGCAGCACCGCCGACCAGGCCACCGACGCGAAGAGGACGTAGCCCAGAGCGGCGACGGCGTTGGCCACCCCGAGGATCACGTTCTTCATGGCGTTGCCGCGGGGGAGGCCCTCGCCGGTGCTCAACAGGTACATCGCCAGCATCAGGACGCCGGCGGCGGCGCCGAAGTAGCCGCCGTAGATGGCGACGACGAAGGTGCCGAGCGGCAGCCACCAGGGGTCTCCGGCGCCCGGTCGGTGCCGGGTGCCGTCGCCCGCGAGCTCGCGCGGGGGCCGCTGCACGAGGATCGCCGCCGAGGCCCCGGCGATGAGGACGGGGACGATCTTCTCGAACGCCTCCGACGGGGTGAGGAGCAGCAGCACCGCGCCGGCCACGCCGCCGAGCACGGCGGCCACCGCGAGGGGCAGCAGCCGCCGTCCCTGGCCCTTCAGCTCGGGCCGCGAGGCGCTCACCGAGCCGACGCTGTTGAGCACCAGCGCCACCGAGTTGGAGACGTTCGCGGTGACCGGCGGGATGCCGGTGGCCAGCAGCGCCGGATAGCTCACCAGCGAGGCGAGCCCGGCGATGCTGCCGGTGAGGCCGGCGCCGACTCCGGCGACCAGGAGGAAGACGAACTCGAGGACGGTCATCGGCTCAGCAGCACCCCGATCGCGAGGATGCCCAGGATGACGATCGCCGTCCGCAGCACCGTCTCCGGCAGGCGGCGGCCGTAGCGCGAACTGACGTAGCCGCCGACGAGCGAACCGGCGGCCAGCAGTCCCGCCGCCGTCCAGTCCACCCGGTCGGTGGCGACGACGACGTAGGCGCCGGCGGCGACGGCGTTCACGGTCAGCGTCAGCACGTTCTTGATCGCGTTGAGCCGCTGCAGGGACTCGGGCAGCAGCAGTCCGAACAGCCCGATCTGCAGGACGCCCTGGCTGGCGGCGAAGTAGCCGCCGTAGGTGCCGGTCAGATAGGCGCTGCCGAACAGGCCGGCCATGCGGCCCCGGCCGATGCGGACGTCGGCTTCCGCGCCCGACCGGCGGCGGGCGAGGAACCGCTGGAGCAGCGGCTGGACGGCGACCAGGACGACGGCGAGGGCGATGAGCGCCGGCACGACGGCCTCGAAGGTCGACGCCGGGAGGTGCAGGAGCAGGAACGCGCCGGTCAGCCCGCCGAGTACGGAGGCCGGGATCAGGCTGAGCAGCAGCCGGCGCTGTCCGCGCAGTTCCTCGCGGTAGCCGATCGAGCTCGTCAGGTTG
Source organism: Blastococcus sp. LR1 (assembly GCF_020166105.1). Taxonomy (GTDB): domain Bacteria; phylum Actinomycetota; class Actinomycetes; order Mycobacteriales; family Geodermatophilaceae; genus Blastococcus. Next base: position 57,839 of record NZ_JAIUJY010000001.1, on the reverse strand, counting down.
CCCGCGACCAGTCCGAGCGAGTTGCTGATCGTGGCCGGCACCGGCGGCAGCCCCACGGACAGCAGGACGGGGAAGGACACCAGGGTCCCCGAGCCGACGACGGCGTTGATCCCGCCCGCCGCGAGACCGGCGGCCAGGACCGCCACCATCTCCCAGCCGGTCATGCGCTCATCGCCGTCGAGCCTGTCACGGGCCGGGCGGGACGGCGCCGGCCGGGGGAGGAGCTAGCGCTGCTGCCGTCGGGCGACGACGACGAGCACGACCAGCACGAGGAGCAGCGGTGCCCAGCCCGGGAGTCCGAGGGGGCCCAGGATCAGCTGGGCGACGAACAGGATGAGCTGGAAGGCGACGAAGAAGCCGACCAGCATGACGACCAGGAAGAGCCCGGGTCGCTCGGCCTGCAGTTGGCGCAGGTAGTTCATTGCCCCTCCTCGGGTCTCGATCGGTCGTTCATCGGATGCATCGGCAGCAGAAGCCTTTGCCTGGAGCCGACGGTCTTCCCAACTCATCCCCGGGGGCAGGCGTTCCCGGTCAGGTCGAGGCTGTCACCCCGTCGAGGGGGTCAGCGGCGTGCGGTCGGCGCGGACGTCCCGCGTCACTCCGACGTGCGCCGCCGCATCTCCTCCTGCACCAACTCGCGGTTGTGCCGCCATAGCTTCCGCCCCTTGGTGGAGCGCCCCATGCCGGGGGCGTCTGCGCGCGCCTCCCCCTCCCGAGCCTGCTGGAGTCGCGACCGCAGCTCGCTTCCTCGATCCTCCGGTCGCGTCCAGGTGGTCGGGTCCGCCGGAAGGGGAGGCGTTCCCGGTCAGGCCTGGACCGTCGCCCCGTCGAGGGGGTGGGCGGCGAGCGGTTGGCATGCACCGAACGGACCTTGTCGGATCCGGGGCGCCTGGTCAGACCGTCCTCGCCGCCGCGCACCTCCCGCGCGCACACGCTCCGGGAGGCGCGTGCGGCGCAGGGAGCGGCTTCAGGGACACCCACGGAGTGGCCGCAGCTGAGCCGTCGGGGCCGCCGCCCCGCCATCGGCCTGGCCAGGTGACTTCAGCCTTCTAGGGTGCTCGCGTGCACATTCGTCTCGGCCGCCTGGTGCTGCGCACCTATCGGTCATACGTCATGTGGTTGCCGTCCGGGTACAAGGAGCCCTCCATCGTCTACCTGGTCGAAACGCACGACGAGGAAGAGGGGCGCTCGTACCAGTTGGGCGGCTTCACAACGGAGCGGGAGGCGCAGGCCTGCATCAGGAAGCTGGAGTCCGAGGGGTGGACTGGCCTCGATACCAACATCGTCACGGTGCACGAACGGCTCACAGACTGGCAGTGGAACCGATAGCCCGGATCGTGTCCCTGACAGGCGCGGCATGGCATCGGTAGGGCTGAGACGTGCATGGAGGGAGAGTCGATGCCCTATACCGTCATCCGGTGAGCACGACACCCGAGACCATCGCCTCCGCTTGGGACGAGGTTGTCTACGACTGCGGCTGCCCGGACGTGTACTACTGCCCGACCGGTGGGGACATTGAGTGCCCTAGGCACAGCGGGTTCGACGTCTGTTGCGACCGGCCTGAAGGCCATGTTCCGGTACCCCGCCGGCTAAGGGCCACGGTGCCCCACCCGCCGCGCGATACGGGCGAGGCATAGCTGTCCCTCAGTGGGCCGCTATGAGACAGGGAGCGGCCTGCGGACACGGCTGATCAGCCGGGACTGATCACCGGCGCCGACTTGACTTGTTCCAGCACCCGAGACAGTGGTCCGACCGGAACAGAGCCGTCCGGTCAGTCACGACGGCCCGCGTCGACGAGCCGGATCACCGCCGCGCCCTCCTCGTCGGAGGCCTCCAGGTCCACCTCCACGTCGAAGCCCCAGTCGTGGTTGCCCTCGGGGTCGTCCAGGATCTGCCGCACCTTCCAGAGGCCGGGCTCGGACTTGTCGACGATCAGCAGCGCGGGGCCGCGGGCGTCGGCGCCGGTCTGCACCTCGGTGTGTTCCTCGAAGTAGCCGCGCACGACCGGCTCCCACCGGTCGGCGTTCCACCCGGAGCCGGAGTCCAGCTCGCCCAGGTCGTACCAGCGGCGCCGCGCGAAGAGCTCCACCCGGCGGAACAGCGCGTTGCGCACCATCGCGGTGAACGCCCGCTCGTTGCCGGTGAGCGGCCGCGGACGTGCGGGGACGGCGACCTCGGCCACCGCGCCGTCGTCGGGGTTGGTCAGGGCCTCCCACTCGTCGAGCAGTGACGAGTCGACCTGGCGCACCAGCTCGCCAAGCCACTCGACGAGGTCGGTGACCTCCTCGGTCCGCGCGGACGCAGGCACTCCGGAGCGCAACGCCTTGAACGCGTCGGAGAGGTAGCGCAGCACCGCGCCCTCGGACCGGGTGAGCCCGTAGGTGTTCACGAACTCCCGGAAGGTGAACGCCCGCTCCCACATCTCCCGGACCACCGACTTCGGCGACAGCATCCCGTCGGCCGCCCACGGATTGGTCTGCCGGTAGATCTCGAAGGCTTGCCCGAGCAGCTCCTCGAGCGGCTTGGGATAGCTGATCTCCTCGAGCAGCTCCATGCGCTCGTCGTACTCGATGCCCTCGGCCTTCATCTGCGCGACGGCCTCGCCCTTGGCCTTGTTCAGCTGGGCGGCCAGGATCTGCCGCGGGTCGTCCAGCGTCGCCTCGATGACGCTGACGACGTCGAGGGGGTAGGTGTCGGAGTCGGCGTCCAGCAGGTCGATCGCGGCCAGCGCGAAGGTCGACAGCGGCTGGTTGAGCGCGAAGTCCTCGGGCAGGTCGAGGGTGAGGTCGTAGCGGCGGCCGTCCGGCTCGGGCACGGGCAGGCGCTCGAGCACGCCGGCCTGCAGCAGCGAGCGGGCGATGCCGATCGCCTCGCGGATCAGCTTCAGCTGCTTCTTGCGCGGCTCGTGGTTCTCGGTCAGCAGCCGGCGCATCGCGACGAAGGGGTCACCGGGGCGGTCGACGACGTCGAGCAGCATCGCCGTCGACACCCGCATGTGGCTGGTCAGCTTCTCCGGCTCGCCCTCGACCAGGCGGGTCATGGTCGCCTCGCTCCACGGCACCATGCCCTCGGGCGCCTTCTTGCGCACCAGCTTGCGGCGCTTCTTGGGGTCGTCGGAGACCTTCGCGAACATCTTAAGGTTCTCGACCTCGTGCTCCGGCGCCTGGACCACGACGGTGCCCGCGGTGTCGTAGCCCGCCCGCCCGGCCCGGCCGGCGATCTGGTGGAACTCGCGCACCTGGAGCAGCCGGGTGCGGGTGCCGTCGTACTTGCTCAGCGCGGAGAAGACGACGGTGCGGATCGGCACGTTGATGCCGACGCCGAGGGTGTCGGTGCCGCAGATGACCTTGAGCAGCCCGGCCTGAGCCAGCTGCTCCACCAGTCGCCGGTACTTCGGCAGCATCCCGGCGTGGTGGACGCCGATGCCGTGCCGGACCAGCCTGCTCAGAGTCGTGCCGAACGCGGAGGAGAAGCGGAAGCCGCCGATCATGTCGCCGATCGCGGCCTTCTGCTCCTTGGTCGCCACGTTCACACTCATCAGCGCCTGCGCCCGCTCGAGCGCGGAGGCCTGGGTGAAGTGGACGACGTAGATCGGCGCCTGCTGGGTGTCCAGCAACTCCTGGATCGTCTCGTGCATCGGCGTCGTCGCGTAGTAGTGGTGCAGCGGCACCGGGCGCTCGGCGTTGGCGACCAGCGCCGTCGGCCGGCCGGTGCGGCGGGTGAGGTCCTCGCGCAGGAAGGTGACGTCACCGAGGGTGGCGCTCATCAGGAGGAACTGCGCCTTGGGCAGCTCGAGCAGCGGCACCTGCCAGGCCCAGCCGCGGTCCGGGTCGCCGTAGAAGTGGAACTCGTCCATGACCACGAGTCCGGCGTCCGTCTCCGGGCCCTCGCGCAGCGCGATGTTGGCCAGCACCTCGGCGGTGCAGGCGATGATCGGGGCGCCGGGGTTCACGCTCGCGTCGCCGGTCAGCATGCCGACGTTGGCCGCGCCGAAGACCCCGCAGAGCGCGAAGAACTTCTCGCTGACCAGCGCCTTGATCGGCGCGGTGTAGTAGCTGCGCCGCCCGGCGGCCAGCGCCGCGTACTGGGCGCCGGTGGCGACCAGCGACTTGCCGGAGCCCGTCGGGGTGGCGAGGACGACGTTGGCGCCGCTGACCAGCTCGATCAGCGCCTCCTCCTGCGCCGGGTACAGCACGGTGCCGTTCGACTCGGCCCAGGCGGCGAAGGAGGCGAACAGCTCGTCGGCGTCGTCGCCCAGCTTGCGCAGGGCGGTGAGGTCGGCCGGGTCGGCGAGCAGGGGAGTGGCGGTCATCGTGAGGCACAGCGTGCCCGACGCCGGTGTGCTTCCCGCGCAGGGCGTCCCTACTCCGCTCGGATAACGAAACGATAACGGTCACTCATGGTGTGGATCACTCGCGCCGATGGAGTGTGAAGGTGAACAGCAGGTGAACGAAAGGTAGCGAGATGATGCGTGAGATCAAGGACTGTCCGGAGTGCCGCTGGGTGCCCGTCGTGGACGCCGCTGGTCGCCGTCGGCTCGAGATGCGCTGGGTGTCGGCCGTCGCCGCCCCGGCTGCCCGCGCCGCCTGACACCTAGCGCAGGTTGCCTCCACCCGTGACCGGGTAGCGGGCGGACGACGGGGCGCGGGAGACGACCGCGCCGCAGGTCGGACACCGCACGGAGGAGCACCATGTCGTCACCCCGCCCCGAGAGCCAGCCGGCCCAGCAGCAGAGCGTGCCGGGAACGCTGGGGGAGATGGATCCCAAGCCGGACCACGGTGAGGAGACCTACTCCGGCTCCGGTCGCCTCACCGGCAAGGCCGCCGTCATCACCGGCGGCGACAGCGGCATCGGCCGCGCCGTCGCGATCGCCTTCGCCCGCGAGGGCGCCGACGTCCTCATCTCGTACCTGAACGAGCACGAGGACGCGCAGGACACCGCGAAGTACGTCGAGCAGGCCGGCCGCAAGTGCGTGCTGGTGCCCGGCGACATCTCCGACCGCGCGCACTGCAAGACGATCATCCCGAAGGCCGTCGAGGAGTTCGGCAAGGTCGACATCCTGGTCAACAACGCCGCGTTCCAGATGAGCCACGACTCCCTCGACGAGATCTCCGACGAGGAGTGGGACTACACGCTGGCCACGAACCTGTCCGCGATGTTCACCCTCTGCAAGGACGCCATCCCGCACATGCCGCCCGGCGGGTCGATCGTGAACTCCTCCTCGGTGAACTCGGACAACCCGAGCCCGAACCTCAGCGCCTACGCGATGACCAAGGCGGGGATCGCCAACTTCACCGCGTCGCTCGCCCAGATGCTGGCCGAGAAGGGCATCCGCGCGAACAGCGTGGCCCCGGGGCCGGTCTGGACGCCGCTCATCCCGGCGACCATGCCCGAGGACAAGGTGGAGAGCTTCGGCCAGCAGGTGCCCATGGGGCGCCCCGGGCAGCCGGCTGAGCTGGCGCCGGTCTACGTGATGCTGGCGAGCGATGAGGCGTCCTACGTCTCGGGGGCCCGTGTCGCCGTCACCGGCGGCAAGCCCATCCTCTGAGGCGCACCCTGTTGATCAGGTGACCTGATCGTCAGGCGTCCTGGCTCACCACCGGTCGTGAGCCAGGACGCAGAACGATCAGCTCTCCTGGTCATCGGTGCGAAGGCGGCGGTCCAGATCACGCATGGTCGCGAACCTTGCGCGGTACCTGGCCAGCCATGGTCTTCATCTGGAGCGGTGGCTTTGGTCCCCGACGTCGGCGTCCGCGCCGTGGCTACGGCGGGTACGGCCCCGGCTTCGGCGGGGGATACGGGCCGGGCTACGGCCGCGGCTACGGGCCGCCGATGGGCTACGGACGGCGCAACAACGACTCGTGCCTGCGCGACCTGCTGTTCCTGAACACCGGCTGCTGCCTGGCGAACGCGGTGGGCTGCGGCCTGGAGCTGATGCTGGTCGCCCCGCGCTCGCTGCCGGCGATCCGCGCCGGGCAGGAGGGCAACGGCGCCGCGGCCCGGCTCATCTCCGCGGTCCGCTGTTACCAGCGCGAGATCAGCCCGAAGCGGCGTCCGTGCTGCCGCTACACCCCGACCTGCTCGGCCTACGCGATCGAGGTGCTGCAGACCCACGGCGCGCTGCGGGGCTCGTGGCTGACGCTGCGTCGCCTCGTGCGCTGCCGCCCGGGCGCTGCCGGAGGGGTGGACCCGGTCCCGGCCTGAAAGGCATCGAGGTCGGGGACGCCGTCTCCTAGGGTCGCCCGGTGACCAGCGAGACCACCGGGGTGCGCACCTGGGCGGACCCGGCCTGGCGGCGGGCGGCCCTCGACTGGGCGGTCGACCGACTGGACCGCGCCGGCCTGGCCCTCGGAGGTGAGCCGGAGCAGCCGCACGTCCGCGCCTGGTCGACCGCCTTCCGGCTGCGGCTGCAGGACGGCGGCGTCGTCTGGCTCAAGTCGGTCGGGCCCGGCTCGGCGCACGAGCCGGTGCTCACCGAGGCGCTCGCCCGGTGGGTGCCCGACCAGGTCCTCGTGCCCCTGGCGGTCGAGCCGGAGCGGCGGCTGCTGCTCTTACCCGACGGCGGCGGGACGCTGCGCGCGGCCGGCGGCGGGGACGTCGCCTCCTGGGAGGCGATGCTGGTCGACCACGCCCGTCTGCAGGTCGCGGTCGCGCCGCACGCCGAGGAGCTGGTGCAGCTCGGCGTCCCCGACCATCGGCCGGAGCGGCTGCCCGGGCTGGTGGCCGAACTGCTGGCCGACGACGAGGCCCAGCAGATCGGCCGACCGGGTGGACTCGCGCGGGTGGATCGGGACCGCGTGCTGGCCGACCTCGCCGCGTACGCCCGCGCCTGCCAGGAGCTCGCGGGCGCTCGCGTCCCGGCGTCCGTGCAGCACGACGACCTGCACGACGGAAACGTGTTCGTCGACGACGGCCGGCACCGCTTCTTCGACTGGGGCGACGCCTCCGTCGCCCACCCGTTCGTCGTGCTCCTGGTCAGCCTGCGCTTCGCCGCCCGCGTGCTGGAGCTGCCCGACGGCGACTCCTCCCTGGTCCGCCTGCGCGACGCCTACCTCGACCAGTGGCTGGACTTCGGAACGGCGGCCGAGCTCCGGGAGCTGTGCGGCCTGGCCCTGCGGATCGGTCCGCTGCAGCGGGGGCTGTCCTGGCGGCGGATCCTGCGCGGCGTCCATCCGGAGGAGCGGGTGGAGTGGGCCGACCAGGTGGCGCGGTGGACGGCGATGCACCTGGCTCCCGGCACGCTCGAGCGCGGTGCGTGAGCGCCGTCGGCCAGACTGGGGGCATGTCCGCGACCGACGACGCCTCCGGTGACCTGCCCGTCACCGGTTCCCTCGTCGTGCCGGCGGGCGCGTTGTCGTGGCGCTTCTCCCGCTCGTCGGGGCCGGGCGGGCAGGGCGTGAACACGGCCGACTCCCGAGTGGAGCTCTCGGTGACGCCGCTGGAGATCCCCGGCCTGACCGACCCGCAGCGGGCGCGGCTGGCGTCCCGGATCGGCTCGCGGCTGGTCGACGGCGTCCTGACCATCGCGGCCAGCGAGCACCGCCAGCAGCTGCGCAACCGGCAGGCCGCGCGCGAACGGATGGCCGCCGTGCTGCGCGCCGCGCTGGCGCCGCCGGCGCCCGCCCGCCGCCGCACCAAGCCGACGCGGGGCTCGCAGGAGCGCCGCATCACGGCCAAGAAGCAGCGGGGTCAGCTCAAGAAACAGCGCGGGACCTGGGACTAGGTCAGCCGGTGCTGCAGGTGCACCGTCACCAGCTCACCGGCCCGGGCCTTGCCGATCGCTGTGCAGATCGCCGCACGCAGGGGCAGCCAGTGCGGCCCGGTGCCCGAGGGCATCAGGGTGGCCGCGAACTCGTGCCCGTCCGCGGTGCCGGTGACCTTCACCGCCCGCCGCGTCCCGAGCGCCTCGGCGGAGCCGGGCACCACCAGGTAGGTGGGGAAGGCGCCGTCCTTCTCGATGGGCGCGGTGAAGGTCAGGTCCAGCGGAGCTGCGTCGGTCATACCCGGTCCGACCGGCGCTCCGCTGGGAACTCATCGCCGGACGCCTGATCCAGGGTGCCCGCTCTCTACAGTGGCGCCGTGCCCGCACAGCTGCTGCCGTTCCTCGCCGTCGTCGCGGTGCTGACGTTGACCCCCGGGCCGGACATGGCCCTGGTCCTGCGGAACGGGGTGGCGGGCGGTGCCCGCGCGGCGTGGTGGACCGGGCTGGGCTGCTGCGCCGGCATCGCGGTCTACGCCACGGCGTCGGCGGTCGGCCTGGCCGCCCTGCTCGCGGCGTCGTCGACGGCCTTCCTGGTCCTGAAGCTCGTCGGCGCGGTCTACCTGGTGTACCTGGGCGTGATGGCGCTCTGGCACTCCCGGCGCCGCACCGGAGAGCCCGCGGTGCTGCGGGAGGAAGTCGCCGTCCCGGCGCCGCGCGGCACGGCTTTCCGCCAGGGCCTGATGAGCAACCTGCTGAACCCGAAGATCGCGCTGATCTTCCTGACGCTCATCCCGCAGTTCGTCTCGCCGGGGGAGCCAGCCTCGACGACCGGCGTGCTCGCGGCGGTCTTCCTCGGGGTGGCCGTGCTCTGGTGGCGGATGTTCTCCCTGGCGGTGGGGGCGCTCGGGCGGCTGCTCTCCCGGGAGCGGGTGCGGACCACCATCGAGCGGGTCACCGGCACGGTGCTCATCGGTCTCGGCGTCCGGGTGGCGCTCACCGACCGCTGAGCATCGAGCTCGGGCAACGCGCCAGCAGGTACGCCTGCGGTGACTGCTCCCACGACTCGGGCTCCCGGACGGTCCTGGCGATGACGGCGAGCCCGGCGTCGGAGAGCAGCGTCACGACCTCGTCGGGGTCCAGCCGGGTGGCGTGCAGCTCGACGTCGTGACCATACGGCCGGTCCAGGCGCACGGTCCCGGAACCGACCTGGAAGGCGGTCAGCAGATGGCCGCCGGGTCGCAGCACCCGCGCCAGCTCGGAGACGGCGAGGCGGAGCTCGTCCGGTCGCAAGTGAATCAGCGAGTACCAGGCGAGCACGCCACCGAACGAGGCGTCCGGAAGATCCAGCCCCGTCAGCGTGCCGACGTCGAACCGCAGCGCAGGGTGGTGGCGCCGCGCGACCTCGACCATGCCGGGGGAGAGGTCGATCCCGGCGACGTCCAGGCCCAGGGAGGCGAGGTGGCCGGCGATCCGACCAGGTCCGCACCCCGCGTCGAGCACCGGACCGCCGGCGACCTCCTGGGCGAAGGCGGCCAGCAGCGCCCGGTCGAGCGGCTTGCTTGCGAGCTCGTCCCGGAGGAGTTCGGCGTAGTCCTCGGCGACGGCATCGTAGGCCGCGCGGACCGCGTCCTGTTCCGGCTGCATCCCGGCGCCGCGTCAGCCGGCGAGCAGGTCGGCGATGACCCGCCGCGCACGCCGGCCCTCCGGCACGGGCAGCAGCGCGTGCACGTGCACGAGCCCTGCCTCCTCGTGGTGGTCCACGGTCACGCCGGCGGCCCGGGCCCGGGCGACCAGCAGTCGGGTGTCGGGGCTGGTGATGTCGCGGGTGCCGCTGAACACGGTGAGCGGGCCGAGGCCGGCCAGGTCGCCGAACAGCGGGCTGACGAGCGGGTCCTTCAGCGACAGGTCGCCGCGCCAGAGCTCGATCGCCGCCCGCGTCCCGGCGCGTGCCAGCCAGGGATCGGTCCGCTCGACGACGTCGATCTCCGGGTTGTCGAGGGTCAGGTCCAGCGCGGGGGAGATGAGCACCGTCCGGTGCGGCGGCACGCCCCGGTCGCGCAGCAGCAGAGCCGCCGACAGCGCGATCTGCCCACCGGCCGAGTCGCCGAGGGCGGTCACGTTCCCGGCGCCGTACCGGTCCACGAGCCCGGAGATGAGATCGGCGGCAGTCGGCACGACCGTCGCCGCCGTCCCCAGCGGCGCGAGCGGGTAGATCGGAACAGTGATCACGGTCCGGCTGCGGGCGGCCAGTCCGGCGACCAGGCGCCAGTGCAGCGGGTGGATCTGGTTCACCCAGGCGCCGCCGTGCAGGTACACCGCGGCGCGGGTCGCCATGGGTCCCAGCGGCAGCACCCGGTAGACCGGCCAGCCCGTCCCGGAGTCGACGTCCCGCCGGATCTCGACCGAGCGCAGGCGGCGCGGCGGCGCATAGGAGACCGGCCGCACCAGCCGGTCCTGCACGCCCTTCAGCATCGCCTCGGGGGAGTCGAACTCCTTCCGGAAGCCGAGCGCACGGAACAGCGGGGGCAGCAGACGGCTGACGGGGCTCGGCACGGGATCCCTTTCGGAGACGATCAGCTCAGCGAGAGCGGTTCGCGGACCAGCACCCACAGCGGCAGCTCGTCGTCCGCCGTCCGGAGCTCGCTGGTCGGCTGGAAGCCGAAGCCGCGCAGGAACCGCACGTTGGCCCAGCTGAACACGGCGACGGCGGACTGCGTCTTCTCCGCGTCGCAGCGCACCAGCACCGGCGCGAGCACGGCGGCAGCCAGGCCCCGACGGCGAGAGGAGGGGCGCACGCCCAGGTGCCGCAGTCGCCAGTGCGGCTCGTCGGGCAGCGCCGCCGTCACCAGCGCCTCGGTCTCGGCGACGATCCGGGCCCGGCCGGAGCCGAGGTGGGGGAATTCGCTCGCCAGCGCGCCCCGCACGTCAGCAGGCAGCGGCCGGGTGTCGACAGCACCGGCCGGCGGTTCCCACACGGCGACGGCGTCGAGGTCCTCGGTCACCCACGCGGTACCGGTGGCGACCCCGCGGTGAGCGGCGTCCAGCTCGTGCAGCCGGGTCAGCCGCTGCATCCGCCCGTCGTCGGGCAGCGCCCAGCGGGTCCAGCGGGAGTCGGCCAGCGCGACGGTGAGCGTGGCGGCGATCGCCGGGACGTCGCGCTGCTCGGCCACCCGCACATCGGGGCCGGGTTCGTCCGGGTTGTCGATCCGGCGGACGGTCGGGCCGGGAGGAGTCACCGGAGAATTCGACCACGCCCCCCGCACGCGAACGGGGGCCGCCCCGGAAAGGGACGGCCCCCGTCGGGGTGCGGGTCTGTCAGACGTCCAGCCCGGCGCGGTCCACCTTCCGGTGGAAACGCTCGCCGAGCTTGCCGCCGAGGATCGCGCCGAGCAGCGTGACCAGCAGGACCGCCACCAGGGCGATGATCCCGCCGGTCGTCGCGGTGCCCTCGTCGATCGGGATGCGGGGCAGGTTGAGCTGCTGCAGCACGTTGTACTGCGAGCCGAACACCAGCCCGGCGACGGCGAGGGCGATCACCACGAGCAGCCCGATGACCCACACGGCGATGCCCTGACGGGCACCGTCGAAGCGGGACATCCGGCCGGCGACGTAGCCACCGGCCAGGTACGCCAGGAAGAGGATCACCAGCAGGACGATGCCGCCGACGACGCCGATCGTGCTGGCCTCCTGGGTGGCCTCGTCGGTGGACGGGATCCCCTGGGTGAGACCGATCGCCACGCCGGCTGCGCTGAGCAGCGCGACCAGCAGCACGGCCAGACCGTTCGCGGAGAGCCAGCCGAAGAACGCGGCACCCCACTTGATGCCGCCGTAGCGGGAGTGCTGCGCGTCGAGCGCGTCACGGGCGGCGCCACGGGTGGCGTGCGCTCCGTCGGATCCTGCTGCGGACATGTGGGTGGTTCTCCTCGTCGATGAGCTGTGGTGCGGGATGGAGCAGGGGGCGGAGGTCAGCGGCCGCGCGTCACGTCGTCGGCGTCGAGCTCGATCTGCTCCTTGCGGACCTCCTCGTTGACCGTCGCCTGCTCGGTGACGGTCTGGGTGTCCAGGCGGACCCGCTCGACCGGGACGGCCTCCTTGGCGACCACGGGACGCTCGGCGTGCAGCGTGACCTCGTGCTCCTCCTCGGAGATGGCCGGGCCGTCGAGGGCATTGCCCACGTTGGCGTCGGTGATCGGCTCGCGCTCGACGCGGACCTCTTCGCGGGCCACGGCCACGGTCTCGGTGACGTTCTCGCTCACCACGTACTTGCGGAGACGGGCGCGGCCGACCTCCTCGGACCGGGTGCCCACGCTCAGGCGCTCCTCCGACCGCGTCATCGCGTTGTCGGTGGTCGGGCCGGAGGTGTCGTGGCCGACGGTGCCGTGCTCGTTCGTGGTGTCGGTGCGAGCGGTGTCGGTCGTCGTGCCGGTGCCACCCTCGAGGCCGTAGTAGCGGTAGAGCTCGGCCTCCTCGGTCGGCGAGAGGTGGCCGTCGGTGTCGGCGTGCGGCGCCTGCTTGACCTTGTCCTTGTCGTAGGGCAGCCGCAGCTCGTCACCGGTGATGTCGGCCTGGGCGAGCGGGACGAAGGCCTCCTTGGTGCCGAAGAGGCCGGTGCGCACGGTGGCCCACTCGGGACGACCGGTCTCGTCGTCGAGGTAGACCTCGCCGACGGTGCCGAGCTTGCCGTCGCGGCCGACGGCGGTGCTGCCGATGACGGTGCTGATCTGCTGTTCGGTGATCATGTGCGCTCCTCGCGGGGGTGGGGTCTGGACGGTTCTCGCGTCGCCGGGACGTCCTCCCGGTCGCGCGCCGTTCCAGGCCATGCCCGACGATTTACGCTGTAAACAGCGCTATGTCGCGTTTAGGTCCGCGGATCCCCGCGACGCGGCGACCGGCCCTCGCGGAGGACCACCTCGAGCCGCCCGAGGAGGTTCTCCAGCGCTTCCTCGAACTCCGCCGCCGACTCGTCCAGGGAGAGCAGCTCCTCCAGGCGGACGACCGTCGGATAGTTGCCGAGGTCTGTTCCCGTCATCGCCTCCGGCACACCTTCCGGCTCGTCCTGCGGGCTGATCTTCACGCCCTTCTGCGACACCTCCAGCAGCAGGTGCCCGAGCAGGAAGCTCGAGTAGGCCCGGTACGCGGCGACCGCGGACTCCTCGGTGAACCCGCTGTCGATCAGCGCCACGAGGAAGGACTCCACCCAGCGGAGGCTCCGCAGCGGCGGCCGGACCCACGGCGCGGCCGGGGGTCGGGTGGCCACCAGCGGGAACACCTCGGGGTGGGCCAGCGCGATCCGCCGGACCCCGTGCGCGAGCCGTTGCAGGTAGTCCTGCCACCCGTGGGCGGCGCCCAGGTGCACGTCGGGGTCGCCGTAGAGCTCGTCGATGACCGACTCGACCACCCCGTCGAGCAGCTGCTCCCGCCCGGGCACGTAGCGGTAGAGGGCCATGGCCTCCACCCCGAGGTGGGCGCCGAGACGGCGCATCGTCAGGGCGTTCAGGCCGTTGGCGTCGATGTACTCGATGGCGGCGCCGAGGATTCTGCGCCGGTCCAGCGCACCGCGGCCCGATCCGGGCGCAGCCGCCGGCATCACGCTCGCGGCGCCCCCGCGTCCCTCGGGGCTGTCGGGGTCTGCGGTCTCGTCCGGCTCGGTCATCACTGCTCCCGCATCGACTCGTCGTCGGCCCATCCTGCTGGGCCGGGCTCCGCACAGGCGCACCCGCCCCCGTGTGAGGTGAACGGAACCCAGCGTTGACGCCGAGGTCGACGTCGGGAAATGCCGACGACGCACTCTCGTCGTCATGCCCGCCACCGCCTCGCCCTCCACCGCCGCCCCCGGCGTGCGGGGCACGCGGACGACCAATACGCACTGCCCCTACTGCTCGCTGCAGTGCGGAATGGCGGTGACCGCCGGGGACCGGCCGGCGACCCTGGTTCCGCTGGACTTCCCGACCAACCGCGGCGGCCTCTGCTCCAAGGGCTGGTCCTCGACCGAGCTGCTCGACCACCCGGAGCGGCTCACCCGCCCGCTGGTCCGCGCCGTTCCCGGCGACCGCACCAGCCCGCTGGTGGAGAGCACGTGGGACGCCGCGCTGGACGTCGTCGTCGCGGCCATCCGCCGCACCCAGACCACGCACGGACTCGACGCCGTCGGCTGCTTCGGCGGCGGGTCACTGACCAACGAGCAGGCCTACCAGTTCGGCAAGTTCGCCCGCGTCTCGCTGCGCACCTCCGCCATCGACTACAACGGCCGCTTCTGCATGTCCTCGGCCGCCGGCGCGGCCAACCGCGCCTTCGGCCTCGACCGCGGCCTGCCGTTCCCGCTCGCCGACATCGCCGAGGCCGACGTCGTCGTCCTGGTGGGCAGCAACCCGGCCGACACCATGCCCCCGGCGATGCAGTGGTTCGACGCCGGCCGCGAGCGCGGAGCGCAGCACATCGTCGTCGACCCCCGGCGCACCGCGACCGCCCGCAACGCGGCTCTCCACCTGCAGGGGCTGCCGGGCACCGACCTGGCGCTGGCGAACGGGCTGCTGCACATCGCGATCGCCGAGGGCCTGGTCGACGACGACTACATCGCCACGCGCACCTCCGGCTTCGAGGCCGTCAAGGCCGGCGTCGCCGCCTACTGGCCCGACCGCGTCGAGCGGCTCACCGGCGTTCCGGTCGAGCAGCAGCGCCGCACCGTCTTCGCCCTGGCCCGCGCCGAGAAGGCGATGATCCTGACCGCCCGCGGCGCCGAGCAGCACCGCAGCGGCACCGACACCGCGCAGGCGTGGATCAACCTGGCCCTCGCGCTCGGCCTTCCCGGACGGCGGGGGAGCGGCTGGGGCACCGTCACCGGCCAGGGCAACGGGCAGGGCGGCCGCGAGCACGGCCAGAAGGCTGACCAGCTGCCCGGCTACCGCTCGCTGAAGGACCCTGCCGCCCGCGCGCACGTCGCCGCCGTCTGGGGCATCGACCCCGACGACCTGCCGATGCCGGGGAAGAGCGCCTTCGAGCTGCTCGATGCGCTCGGCACCGACGGCGGCGTCCGCGCGCTGCTGGTCCTCGCGAGCAACGTCGCCGTCTCCGCCCCCGACGCGCGACGGGTCATCAGCCGGCTGAAGGACCTGGACTTCCTCGTCGTCAGCGACTTCTTCCTCTCCGAGACCGCCGAGCTCGCCGACGTCGTCCTGCCCAGCGCGATGTGGGCGGAGGAGGCGGGGACGATGACCAACGTCGAGGGCCGGGTCATCCGCCGTCGCCGGGCCCTGGACCCACCGCACGGCATCCACGACGACCTGCAGCTGCTCGCCGATCTCGCCGCGCGCCTCGGCTCGGGCGACAAGTTCAGCGGCGACCCGGAGAGCGTCTTCGAGGAGCTCCGCCGGGCCAGCGCCGGCGGAACGGCCGACTACTCCGGCATCAGCTACGCCCGCATCGACGAGGAGCAGGGCGTCTTCTGGCCCTGCCCCGACGAGGCCCACCCCGGCACGCCACGGCTGTTCGCCGAGCGGTTCGCCACCCCCGACGGCCGGGCCCGCTTCCTCCGCGTCGAGCACGTCGACGCGCACGAGCGGCCCGACGCCGAGTACCCCTTCGTCCTCACCACCGGCCGCGTGCTGGCGCAGTACCAGTCGGGCACCCAGACCCGCCGGTCGCGCAGTCTGCAGATGGTCGCCCCCACCCCGCGCGCCGAGCTGCACCCGGATCTCGCGCGACGGCTGGGCATCGAGCAGGACGACGCCGTGGAGCTGGTCACCCGCCGCGGCCGCGCCCGCTTCCACGCCCAGGTCACCGACACGATCCGGCCCGACGTCGTCTTCGTCCCCTTCCACTGGGGCGGCGGGGCCAACGCCAACGCGCTCACCGACGCCGACGCGCTCGACCCGACGTCGAAGATGCCCGCCTTCAAGGTCTGCGCCGTCGCCATCACCCGGGTCGGCGGCCCGGAGGAACGCGTCCCACCGCCGCCCGCCGCGACCCAGCCACGGCCCGCCGACCACCGCATCCCGACCGCGCCCCTGCCGCACCCGCCGTCCCGCACCGTGCCCCACCCGCCGACCGCCAGGAGAACCCCTGTGAAGAGCACACCCCGCTTCCTGCAAGGCGTCTTCCCGATCACCGGCGAGGGGCTGTCCAAGCCCGGGCCGCTCGACCCGGCGCTGAAGTACACGGTGCCGGCGGGGTGCAGCGCCCAGGCGCTGTACTTCCGCGGCGGCAACGCCACCGGCGAGCTGGTCTACGTGCTGCTCCTGCGCGACGGCGAGCCGGTGCGCTGGTTCCCGATCGGCGCCAAGGGCGACACCCACGTGCCGCTCCGGGTGGTCGAGGATCTGCCCGGCGGCTCCGTGGTCGAGCTGCACGCCGCGGGCCCCGAGGGCCTCACGGGCGAGATCGTGATCGACCTGGGTCTGGTGGAGGTCTGATGACGATGACCCCGAGCCGCGCAGTCCTGGGCGCCCGGCTGGCCGGTACCAGCACCCTGCACCTGGACGACGACCTCGATCCCCGCGGCCGTCTCGTCGTCGTCGGCAACGGCATGGCCGGCGCCCGCTTGGTGGAGGAGATCCTCGAGCGCGGTGGCGGCGAGCAGTTCCGCATCACCATCTTCGGCGACGAGCCGCACGGCAACTACAACCGGATCATGCTCAGCCCGGTCCTGGCCGGGGAGTCGCACGAGGACGACATCGTGCTCAACTCCCACGACTGGTACTCCGACAACGGCATCGACCTGCGCGCCGGCGTCCGCGTCGAGCGGATCGACACCGCCGCCAAGCAGGTGCACGCCGCCGACGGCAGCGTCACCGGCTACGACCACCTGGTGCTCGCCACCGGCAGCTACTCGTGGATCCCGCCGATGAACGGCGTCCGCAAGGACGACGGCGAGCTGCTCGACGGCGTCTACGGCTTCCGCACCATCGACGAGACCCGCGCTCTGCTCGAGGCCACCAGCCGTTGCACCCGCGCGGTCGTGATGGGCGGCGGGCTGCTCGGCCTGGAGGCGGCCCGCGCGCTGCAGGGCCACGGGATGCAGGTCGAGCTCGTGCACGCGATGCCGTGGCTGATGAACGCCCAGCTCGACGCAGAGGCCGGCGCGATCCTCAAGAAGAGCGTCGAGGAGCTCGGGATCACCGTCCACCTCGACATCCTGGCCAGCGAGGTGCTGGGCGGGGAGACGGCCGAGGGCCACGTGACAGGGGTGATCCTCAAGGACGGCCGCCGGCTGGACTGCGACCTGCTCGTCGTCGCCGCCGGGGTCCGCCCGCACACCGACGTCGCCGTCCGCTCGGGCCTGGAGGTCGAGCGCGCGATCATCGTCGACGACCAGCTGCGCACCGACGACCCCGACGTCTACGCCATCGGCGAGTGCGCCCAGCACCGCGGCTCGGTCTACGGCCTGGTCGCCCCGGCCTGGGAGCACGCCAAGGTGCTGGCCGACGTCCTCACCGGCACGAACCCCCACGCCGAGTACCACGGCAGCCGGACGGCGACGAAGCTCAAGGTCGCCGGCGTCGACGTCGCCACCATGGGCATCAACACCCCGCAGCGCGACGAGGACGAGTTCCTGGTCATCACCGAGCCCAAGCGCGGCGTGCACCTCTCCGTCGTCATCCGCGACGACAAGCTGGTCGGCGCCACGCTGCTCGGCGACACCCGCAAGGTCGCCTTCCTGACCCAGGCCTTCGACCGCGGCGCCCCGCTGCCCGAGGAGCGGATCCGGCTGCTGGTCGACCTCTCCGACGGCGCGGAGGAGGTCGGGGTCGCCGACATGCCGCACGATTCCCAGGTCTGCAACTGCAACGGCGTCTCCAAGGGCGACATCTGCGGCGCGGTCTCCGGCGGCTGCGGCAGCGTCGGCGAGGTCATGGACCGCACCCGCGCCGGCAAGGGCTGCGGCTCCTGCAAGTCGCTGGTCAAGCAGATCGTGGAGTGGGCTGCCGACGGCGACCTCGCCGAGGACCCGGCCGCCTCCTACTACGTGCCGGGCATCCCGATGCCGAAGCCCGAGCTGATGCGCGCCATCCGCGAGCACGACCTGCGCAGCGTCTCCGCCGTCTTCGCCGTGCTCGCGCCGGACGGCAAGGACGACGCCAAGTCGAAGATGGGCCTCACCTCGCTGCTGAAGATGATCTGGGGGCACGACTATCTCCCGGAGAAGGACGCGGAGTTCATCAACGACCGCGTGCACGGCAACATCCAGCGCGACGGCACGTTCTCCGTCGTCCCGCAGATGAAGGGCGGCGTCACCACGCCGGCACAGCTGCGCAGGATCGCCGAGGTGGCCGAGAAGTACGAGGTCCCGATGGTCAAGGTGACCGGCGGCCAGCGGATCGACCTGCTCGGCGTCCGCAAGGAGGACCTGCCGGCGATGTGGAACGACCTGGGCATGCCCTCGGGCTACGCCTACGGCAAGAGCTTCCGCACGGTGAAGACCTGCGTCGGCTCGGACTTCTGCCGCTTCGGCCTGGACGACTCCACCCAGCTCGGCATCGACCTCGAGACCCGGTTCCAGGGCATCGAGAGCCCGGCGAAGATGAAGCTCGCGGTCGTGGGCTGCCCGCGCAACTGCGCCGAGGCCTACGTGAAGGACGTCGGCGTCGTGGCGGTCGGCGGCGGCAAGTGGGAGGTCTACATCGGCGGCGCCGCCGGAGCCTCGGTGCGCAAGGGCGACCTGCTCGCGACCGTCGAGGGCCGGGACGCGGTGATGACGCTGGCCGGACGGTTCATGCAGTACTACCGCGAGAACGCCAACTGGCTGGAGCGCACCTACGACTTCGTGCCCCGCGTCGGGCTGGAGAAGATCAAGGCGGTGCTGCTCGAGGACAGCGAGGGCATCTGCGCCGACCTCGACGCCGGGATCCAGCGCTCGATCGACGCCTATACCGATCCCTGGGGCCAGGACGCCGAGGAACCGGCCACACCCGGCCAGTTCCGGCCCGCCCTGCCGCTGATCGCGCTGCCGAAGGTGCCGGTCCGATGAGCGTCACCGACGTCGCGACGACGACAGGCGTGGTCGTGGGGCGGATCGACGACGTGCCGATGGGGGAGGGGCGCACCTTCGTCGTCGGCAGCGAGCAGGTCGCGGTCTTCCGGCTGCGGAACGGCTCGCTGCACGCCACCCAGGCCGCCTGCCCGCACGCCGGTGGGCCGCTCGCCGATGGACAGTCGGACGTCGACGTCCTCGTCTGTCCGCTGCACCAGTACGCCTACCGGTGGTCCGACGGCACCTCCACCAGCGGTGCGGCGCCGATCCGCGTCTACCCGGTGCGCGAGGTCGAGGGCGAGCTGGTGGTCGACGTCTGAGTCACGGGTGCATGCGCGCTCCCTTCACCACCTTGTCGACGGCGTTCTTCGGGCCGTGCAGGGCGATCCCCACCAGATCCAGGTCCGCCCCGGGGACGGCGCGGACGGCGGCGCGGTTCTCCGCGTCACCGCCGGTCGCGAACAGGTCCGCGGTGAAGACCGACGTCGGAAACCCGCGCTGGAGCGACCGCAGCCGGACCGCGGCCAGCACGTCGGCCGAGCCCGTCATCACCAGCACCGGCTGCCGGATCATCGCCAGGTACGCGGTGCCGTCGGCGTCCTCGTAGGGACGGCCGATCAGCTCCGGCACGGCGGCGGCGACCGCGCTCGACAGGAACGCGGTGACGTTCAGCTCCTGCCAGGGGAGCAGCCCCTCCCGCAGCACGACGGCGATCTTGGTCGGCCACGGCGGGCCCGGCTCGTCGGACTCCTGCGGCGGCACCTGCATCGTCTCCATGGTGCCCAGCCTGGCCCCGGACGGCCGCCCACCTCTTGTACGTTCCTGACGTGACCGGTCCGGCGGGGCGCTCGGAGGAGGTCCGCGCGTGGCGGCCCCCGGTGCCCGGGCTGGCCGAGGTGTTCCACGCCCGCTTCACCGACCACGTCTATCCGCCGCACACGCACGACACCTGGACGCTGCTGCTGGTCGACGACGGCGCCGTCCGCTACGACCTGGACCGGCACGCCCACCGCGCCGACCCGGCCGCGGTCACGCTGCTCCCGCCGGGCGTGCCGCACGACGGGCGGTCGCGGTACCCGGGAGGCTTCCGCAAGCGCGTCCTCTACCTGGACCCGGACACGCTGGGCGCGGAACGGGTGGGCGCCGCCGTCGACCGGCCCGCGTTCGCCGACCGCCTGCTGCGCACGCGCATCGACCGGCTGCACGCCGCGCTCGCGCCGCACACCGAGACGCTGGAGGCGGAGAGCCGGCTCGCGTTCGTCCTGGACCGGCTCCGGCAGCACCTGGACCGCGACGTCGTCGACGCCCCGGGGATCCGGGACGACGCACTGGCCGACCGGCTGCGCGACCTGCTGGACGCCCGGCTCGTCGAGGGTGTTTCCCTGGAGCACGCCGCGGCGGAGTTCGGCGTCCACCCCACCCATCTGGTGCGCGCGTTCGGCCGCAGGCACGGCCTGCCGCCGCACCGCTACCTGGTGGGCCGGCGGATCGACCGCGCCCGGTCACTCCTGCTCGACGGCCTGCCGCCGGCGGAGGTGGCCCTCGCCACCGGCTTCTACGACCAGGCGCACCTCACCCGGCACTTCCGGCGGCTCCTCGGGACCACGCCCGCCGCGTACGTCCGTTCGGGCTGAGGATCAGGGCGCCGGGACGACGACGGTCGCCTCGTGCGGTCCGCCGCACTCCTCGGTGCCGGCGACCTGGCGCCAGTCGAGGTCCGCCTCGACCTCGGTCAGCGCCGTCCCGTCCGGCCCGAGCACGCGGACGACGACGGAGTCCGGGGTGGTCATGTCGAGCAGGGCGGTCGCCGGCCCGCCGTCCGCGGGGTCGACCGTGGCTGCCTCGCGGTCCACCAGCACCCCGGTGTAGCAGGCCGGCTGGCACTCGATCGTCACACCGCCCTCGACCGGCGGCCAGCCCTCGGCGAACTCGACGACCAGTTCGTTGTGCCAGCCGATGTCGGTGCAGGCGGTGCCGCCGTCCACGCAGCCGGAGACGAGCGCCAGGCCGGCCAGCACGGCACCGGCCCGCATCACTCCTCGGCGGCGCGTGGCGGGGGCGCGGCGGGCGGCGTCCGGCCCCGGTAGCGACGGCGCAGCTCCTCGAGCGCTCTGCGACGGCGCTGGGCGTCCTCGGCCAGCTGACGCGCGGCGATGACCGACGCGCTCTCGGGCGTGCGGTCGTGGCGCTCGGGCATCGGCGTCTCCTTCGCATCGCCCACGCATCAGGTGGTGGGGCCGCGAAGGATGACAGGTCTCGGCAACGAACCGGTAACAATCGGTGCCGTAGCTGCTGAACATCTGCCGCTGCCCCGTCAACGCCCTTGCGGCCGGGCGCGCACGTGCATGCGCTCGCCCTGCGGGCCGAAGAGGGTGAGCCCCTCGGCCGGCTCGGGGAACGGGTTGGAGAAGGCGTGCGGCACCCGGGTGTCGAACTCGACCACCTCGCCGGCGCCGAGCACGAAGTCGCGCGGGCCGAGCAGCAGCCGGACCCGCCCGGAGAGCACGTACAGCCACTCGTAGCCGTCGTGGACCTGCTGCTCGGTGGAGTCGGTCCGCCAGCGCGGCGGCCAGACGTACTTGTAGGCCTGCAGGCCGCCGGACTGCTTCGTCAGCGGCACCATCGTGGCGCCGTCGCGCTCGATCGGACGCCCGTGCACCCGCGGATCCTCGGGAGCCGCCGCGTCGACGAGGTCGTCCAGGGCGACGCCGTGCGCCCGTGCCAGGGGCAGCAGGAGCTCCAGCGTGGGCCGGCGCTGCCCGGATTCCAGCCGGGAGAGGGTGCTCACCGAGATCCCGGTCGTCGTCGAGAGGTCGGCCAGCGTCGCGCCGCTCTCCTGGCGCAGCGCGCGCAGCCGCGGGCCCACGTTCTGCAGGACGTCGTCGTCGGTCACGCGAGCAGTTTGCCACTTCGGCAAGGCTGATTGCCAGAGTGTCTCACTCGCGCGCACAGTGGTCGGCATGGACGAGGCATACGACGTGGTGGTCATCGGAGGCGGCGCGGCGGGGCTGAGCGGAGCGCTCACTCTGTCTCGCGCACGGCGCAGCGTGCTGGTGGTGGACGCGGGCGAACCGCGCAACGCACCGGCCGGGCACGTGCACAACTACCTGGGTCGCGAGGGCACGCCGCCGGGCGAGCTGTACGCGATCGGCCGGGGCGAGGTCGAGGGTTATGGAGGAGTGGTCCGGTCCGGGCGGGTCACCGGCGTGCGTCGGGACGATGGCGGCTTCGTCCTCGACGTGGACGACGCGGAAGTGCGCGCCCGCCGGATCCTGGTGGCGACCGGCCTGACCGACGAGCTGCCCGACCTCCCCGGCGTCGTCGAGCGGTGGGGGAACACCGTGCTGCACTGCCCGTACTGCCACGGCTGGGAGGTCCGCGACCGCGCCGTCGGCATCGTGAGCACCGGCGCGATGGGCGCCTACGCCTCGCTGCTGTGGCGGCAGTGGACCGACGACGTCGTCCTCTTCGTGCACACCGGGGCCGAGCCGAGCGCCGAGGACCTCGAGCGGCTGGAGGCCCGCGGCGTCCGGATCGTGCGGGGCGAGGTCAGCGGCCTGGAGGGCGACGCCGACGTGCGCCTGGCCGACGGCGAGCTCGTGGCCCGGGACGCCGTCGTCGTCAGCCCGCTGTTCACCGCGAATGCCGGCCTGTTCGCGGGCCTCGGCCTGACCCCGGTGCCGATGGAGATGCACGGCGCCGTCATGGGCAGCCACCTGCCGGCCGACCCCATGGGGCGCACCGACGTCCCCGGCGTCTGGGTGGCCGGCAACGCCGGCGACCTGAGCGCCCAGGTGATCATGGCGGCGGCCCAGGGGCTGCGGGCGGGGGCGATGATCAACGCGGACCTGATCGAGGAGGACACCGTGCGCGCGGTGTCCGGAAAGCGGAGCGTGGCGGCATGAGCGACCACCAGCACGAGCACGGCGCGGCCCGGCAGCCCGCCGTCACGCGCGAGACCTACGACGAGCTCTACCGCTCCGCGCCGGCACTGTGGACCGGACGGCCCAATTCCCAGCTCGTCGCCGAGGCGAGCGACCTGCCACCCGGCCGGGCCCTGGACGCCGGAGCCGGCGAGGGCGGCGACGCGCTCTGGCTGGCGTCCCGGGGTTGGCAGGTCACCGCGGTCGACTTCTCGCCGGTCGCCCTGGAGCGGGGTGCGGCGAAGGCGGCCGAGCTGGAGCTGACCGCCCGGCTCGCGTGGCGGCACGAAGACCTCGACGCCTGGACGCCACCCGCGGGCTCTTTCGACCTGGTCACCGCGCACTACCTGCACGCGACCTGGTCGGACCGCTCGCGGATGTTCCAGGGGCTCGCGGCCGCCGTCGCACCGGGAGGCACCCTGCTGGTGGTCGGCCACCTGATGGGCGACGACTGGGGCCACGGTCAGCACCACGCGCACGAGCCCGGGGCCGTCTACACCGCCGAGGAGATCGCGGCCGAGCTCGCGTCCGGTGACTGGGACGTCGTCACCGAGACCCGGGAGCGGGACCGCGGGGCCGGGGAGCACACCGGCAACCACGTGCCCGACACAGTGCTCGTCGCGCGACGACGCGAGTAGGACGGCGCGGCTCAGCCGGGGCGTGGGCCGTAGCGGTCCTCCAGCACCGCCACCGACGTGCACCAGGAACCGGACGACTCGGCGCACTCCTCGGCGTAGGAGCGGCTCTCGGTCGGTCCCGGAACGCCGGTGGGATCGGGCACGCGGACGTGGACGTCGACCGACTCGACCACGTCGAAGTCGCTGAGCCAGGCGAGCCGCTCGGCCTCGTCGGCGATCTCGGCGAGGTCGCTGCCCGGTTCGACGTCCAGGCTCGCGTCGAGGTCTCCCCGGACCACCCAATTGTCCTGGTGGACGACGGAGGCGGTCACGACGCCGGGGAGTCGCAGCAGCTCCGCTTCGAGCACCGCAGCCCTCCGGTCGGCCTCCGCGGGGTCCTCGTAGCTCGACAGCTCGACCACGACCAGCACCACCCAGGTCAGGCCGGCGCCGACCACCACGAGGGGCAGCCCGATCAGGGCACGGCGCCATCGGCGTCGCCGGTCCGTGGGCTGCATCCCGGCACCGTGGCACGGGAGGCTGGCCGGAGGCCAGTGCCGCGGCGATCAGCTGCGCGGCAGGCCCAGGTCGGCCAGCGCGGCGGCGACCGCCTCGTCGCGCAGCACCTCGAGCACGAGCAGCCGGTGCACCAGCACGCCGGTGCGGGTCAGGCGGAGGTCGGCGGGGCGCAGCCGGGGGAGCGCGGCGCCACCCGGCCGGGGCTGGGCCGGCGCCGGATCGAGCAGGCCCACGCGCTGGAGGTCGGCGACGTCCTCCCGGGCGCCCCAGGCGGTCCAGCCCTGCGGGTCGTCCTCGAGCGGGGTCATCGGCAGCGGCACGCGGTCGCGCCGGCCCACGGCGGCCAGCAGCGCGAGCTGCCGCCAGCCCAGCCCCTCGGCCAGCCGCAGCGCCCGGCCGACCAGCTCGGCGTCGAGATCGGGGGAGACGGCCACCTCGGCCAGCAGGTAGCCCAGGTGCCGGACCCGGCGCTCGTCGGTGCAGCGGCGGGCGGCGGAGACGACGGCGTCCGCCAGCTCCTCGGCCACCGGCCGGCTCCCGGGACGGGGGGTGAAGAACCGGTCGGTGCGGACCGGCCGCCCGTTGCGGTGCGCGGTCGCGGCGTACTCGACGGCGAAGGCCAGCGCGGCGCCGGCCCGGACCCGCTCCCGGCCGGAGAGGTCGCAGACGTCGTCGGCCACCGTGCGCAGCACCGCGGCGAAGCGTCCGTTCACCTGCACCCGCGCCGTCGTCGGCTCGAAGACCACGGCAGCTGCCGCCTGGGACATCGATCCGGCGACCGGGCTCCCGGCCTCGATGAGGGCACGCCCGCCCGGCGTCGGATCGACGGTGGACTGGTCGACGGCTTCCTCGGCGGCGCTCACCGGGGAATCTTCGCCGGTCCGGCCGGTCGCGTGCACGCCGATGGGCGGGGGCCTCACCACAGGGGGGCAGCCGTGGTGAGCGAAACGGAACACGAGTTCTCCCGCGGGGCGACGCCGGGGAAACGGTCGCCGGTCACCGTCGTCGCCATGGCCGCACCCACCCGTCCGACGTCCGCCAGCACTTCGGCCCCGCCCGGGCCACCGGGGCGCTCCGGGCGGTGGATCGACGACTGGCGCCCGGAGGACCCGCAGTTCTGGAAGACCACCGGCAAGCAGGTCGCCCGCCGGAACCTCTTCTTCTCCGTCTTCTCCGAGCACGTCGGCTTCTCCATCTGGAGCCTGTGGTCGGTGCTCGTGCTCTTCCTGCCGGAGCCGGTGTTCGGCATCGACCCGGCCGGCAAGTTCCTGCTCACCGCGCTGCCCACCGCGCTGGGCGCCTTCGTGCGGCTGCCCTACACCTTCGCCGTCGCCCGCTTCGGCGGCCGGAACTGGACGATCGTCAGCGCCGCCCTGCTGCTGGTGCCCACCATCGCGACGGCGATCGTGCTCGAGCCCGGCGTCGACTACGGCACCCTGCTGTTCGTCGCGTGCCTGGCCGGCGTGGGCGGCGGCAACTTCGCCAGCTCGATGGCGAACATCAACGCCTTCTACCCCGACCGGCTCAAGGGCTGGGCGCTCGGCCTCAACGCCGGCGGCGGCAACCTCGGCGTCCCGGTCGTCCAGCTCGTCGGGCTGCTCGTGCTGGCCACCGCCGGCGCGACGAACCCGCGGCTGATCCTCTGGATCTACATCCCGCTCATCGTCGCCGCCGCCGTCGGCGCGGCCCTCGTCATGGACAACCTGACGATGGCGCGCAACCAGCCGCGGGCCATGCGCGAGGCGACCCGCGAGCCGCACACCTGGATCATGTCGTTCCTCTACATCGGGACCTTCGGCTCGTTCATCGGGTTCGGCTTCGCCTTCGGCCAGGTGCTGCAGAACCAGTTCACCGACTCCTTCGCGACACCGCTGGCCGCCGCCTCGCTCACCTGGCTCGGGCCGCTGCTGGGCTCGCTCATCCGCCCGTTCGGCGGGTCGCTGGCCGACCGCTTCGGCGGTGCGCTGATCACCTGCTGGAACTTTGTGGCCATGGCGGTGGGGGCCGGGATCGTGTGGGCGGCGAGCCAGCTGGAGTCGCTGCCGCTGTTCGTCGTCGGCTTCGTGGCGCTGTTCGTGCTCAGCGGCCTGGGCAACGGGTCGACCTACAAGATGATCCCGGCGATCTTCCGGTCCCAGGCGCTGACGTCCGTGGCCGAGGGCGGCGACGCGGGGGCCGCGGACCGGCGCGCGCTGCGGATGTCCGGGGCGCTCATCGGCATCGCCGGGGCGGTCGGCGCCTTCGGAGGAGTGCTGGTGAACCTGGCGTTCCGGCAGTCGTTCATGACCACCGGCACCGGCGACTCGGCCTACCTGGTGTTCATCGCCTTCTACGTCGTCTGCGTCGCGGTCACCTGGTTCGTGTACCTGCGCCCGGGTCGCCCCCTCGGCCGCGTCTGAGCCCCACCGTCCTGGCACACCCCGGGTGGCCCTGGCCCCCGGCCCCCGGTCCCCCTGCACGACTGGTGGTCAGGTCTCCTGATCGTCATTCCGTCGGCACCTGCTGCCACGATGCGGCCATGGCGATCGAGGTGCGACCGGCCCGGAACTTCCAGGACGTCGCGACGCTGCTCGGCCCCAAGCGGCCGGACGCCAATGTCTGCTGGTGCCTCAGCTACCGGATCCCCTCCAAGGAGAACCAGGCGCTGCAGGGGCCCGCGCGAGGGGAGCGCGTGCGCCAGCTCGTGCGCGAGGAGCTGCCCCCCGGCGTGCTCGCCTACGACGACGACGACGACGGCGACGTCGTCGGCTGGGCGGCGGTCCACCCGCGGGCCGACACGACCTTCGCGCGCAACCGGAAGATCCCGCGGCTCGACGACCTCGACGTGTGGTCGCTGTGGTGCGTCCGGGTGCGTCCCGGGCACCGCGGCCAGGGCATCGCACATCAGCTGGTGACGGGGGCGGTCGAGTTCGCGCGGACGCAGGGCGCGCCGGTGGTCGAGGCCTATCCCGTCGACAACGAGGGACGGAAGGTCGACCTGACGATGGCCTACGTCGGCACGCGGAAGCTCTTCGAGCGGGCCGGCTTCGAGAAGGTGGCCGACACCGACTCGGTGCTCAACGGCTTCCCGCGCATCCTGATGCGCCTGGACCTCAGACCTTGAGCCGGTAGCCGCGCTTCACGACGGTCTCGACCAGCGGTGCCCCGAGCGCCGCGCGCAGCCGGGTCACCGCCATCTCCACCGCGTGTCCGTCGCCGCCGCCGGGCAGTGCGGCGATCAGCTCCGGCCGGGCCACGACGTGCCCGGGCGTGCGGGCCAGCTCGCGGAGCACCGCCAGCGGTCCCGGTGCCAGCTCCACGAGCCGGTCGTCGACGACGACGGCGTGTCCGCGCACCTGGAGCGTGTGCGGACCGACCTGCAGGACGGGGTCGCGCTCGGGCAGCCGCGCGACGACTTCCCGGGCGAGGGCCCCGAGGCGGGACCGCTCGGGCTGGACGCTGGGGATGCCGGCCGCGTCCAGCGGGCCGGCGGTCACCTGCCCGACGGCGACGGCGAGCACCCGCTGCTGCAAGGCGGCGACCATCGCCTCCCGATGTCCGAGATCGTCCGCCACCTGCAGCAGGCTGGCGGCCGCCGGTGCGCTGGTGAAGGTCACCGCGTCGATCCCGCCCGCGATCAGGGCGGCGACCAGCCGGCGTACGGGGGCGACGTCCTCGGGCAGCACCCAGCGGTAGACCGGAACCGTCAGCACGTCGGCGCCGGCCTCCCGCAGGCCGGATACGAGGTCGGGGAGCGGGTCGCCGTGCAGCTGGACGGCGATCCGTCGCCCGGCCAGCGGACCCTCGGCACCGGAGAGCAGGTGCTCGAGGACCTCGGCGGAGGACTCGGACTCCGGGGACCAGGCGTCGACGAGCCCACCGCCCCGGATGGCACCGCGGGCCTTGGGGCCGCGGGCCAGCACGCGCGCTCCGGACAGGTGCTCGACCAGCGGGAGGTCCCAGGCGTCGCAGGCCTCGAGCCAGCCGCGGAAGCCGACGCCGGTGGTCGCGACCACCAGGTCGACGGGTGCCTCGAGGACCCGGCGGGTGGCGGCGACCAGCTCGCTGTCGTCGGAGAGCGGCACGATGCGGATGGCGGGGGCGTGGACGACCCGCGCTCCGCGCCGGTCCAGGAGTGCGCCGAGCTCCTCCGCGCGTCGTGCGGCGGTCACCGCGACGGTGTACCCGGCGAGCGGCAGCACCTCGGTCGTCTGTTCCCGGACGGTGTCGGTCACGTGTCCCCCTCGCCAGCGGTCGCCGCCCATGGTGGGCGATCGGGGTTACCGGCGTGTGTCCGGCCGCCCTCCGATCGTCTCCGAGTGAGCGGAGTCACGCCCCGCCGTCGACGACGACGTCTGCGCGCTCGCGGGTGCCGTCCGCGGCGAAGTGCGCCGCCTCGGTCTCCTGCCACCGGTGCCACTCCGGCGCCAGGTGGTCGCCGTCGCGTGCCAGTCCGCGGGCCAGTCGCAACGCCGGATCTGCCTCCACCCAGATGCGCAGGCTCGCCCACGGGTCGACGGCGCGGGAGCCGCTGCCGCACCCCTCGACCACGAGGACCCCGGGCACGGGCACGGGCACGGGGGCGGGGGAGAAGCGACCCGCCGTCCAGTCGTAGCGGGAGTAGGCCCCGTCCCGGCCGGCGGCCACGGGGCGGAGGACGCCGGCGGAGAGGCGCGCGACGGCGCCGGTGAGCGTCCACCCGGCGTAGAGGTCGTCCATGTGGACGACGGCGGTGTCGCCACCCAGCGCGCCGGCCAGCCGGGCGGCGAGCGTCGTCTTCCCCGAACCGGCCGGACCGTCGACGCAGACCAGCCGCGTGCCGCCCAGCCGCGGCGCAGCGGCCAGGACGCGATCGGCCAGGACGCGATCGGCCAGGACGCGATCGGCCAGGACCTGAGCGGCAAGGCCGGCGGGGGTCAGCGGACCGCGACGGTCCACGTCGGCACCGGTCCGCCGCTGTCCACCACCAGGCCTCGGCGGGCCAGGAGGCGCACGTGGGCGTTGGTCTCGGTCACGGCGAAGATCCGCATCCGCCGCGCGTACTGCTCCCAGGGGCGCGACCAGGTGAGGTGGGAGGCGAGGTCCCACGGAGTCGCGTGCGGATTGGCCCGGATGGCGTCGAGCAGCTCGGTGAGCCGGCGTTCGTGGTGCTCGGTGAGGGAGTCGACGCGCTCGGCCAGGCCGCGGAACCGCCACTCGTGCGCCGGCAGGACCTCGCTCGCCGGCAGGTCGCGAACGGCCTGCAGCGAGCTCAGGAAGTCACCCAGCGGGTTGCCGTCGGGCCCGGAGCTGGGGCCGCTGGAGATGTTCGGGCTGATCCGCGGCAGCACGTGGTCGCCCGCGAAGAAGAGGTCGGTCCGCTCCTCGGCGAAGCAGAGGTGGCCCGGGGTGTGCCCGGGCGTGTGGACGGCGCGCAGGTCCCAGCCGGGGAAGTCCGCGCGGTCGCCGTCCTCGAGCAGGCGGTCGGCGACGGCCATGCGGTGGAAGCCCGCCAGGTTCTCCGCGCCTCCGACGTCGCTCTGCGCCTCCTCGCGCGGGGCGCCGAGGCTCACGAGGAATTCGACCTCGAGGTCGACGGCCGCCTGGGTCTCGGTCGTGGTCAGCCGGCGGACGGCGGCGACGTCCGCCGGGTGCATCGCGATCCACGCCCCGCTGGCCTCGCGCACGCGGGCGGCCAGCCCGAGGTGGTCGAAGTGCAGATGGGTGACCAGGACGCCGCGGAGGTCGGTGATCCCGCCGCCGATGGAGGCCAGGCCCTCGGTGAGCGCCTGCCAGCCCGCCTCGCTCTCCCAGCCGGTGTCGATCAGCCCGAGGCCACCGCCGTCGAGGGCGAAGGCGTAGGTGCTGACGTAGCGCAGCGGGTTGTGCGGGATCGGCACCGGGATCGACCAGAGGCCGGGCCGCACCTGCTCCACCGGAGGGAGGGTGCGGGCCTCCCAGGCCTCGTGCTGCGCCGTGCCGGTGATCTCCACGACACGGCACTCTGCCAGTCGGTGTTCCGCGCCCGGCTGGGAGAATGGCCTCGTGTCCTCTCTCCAGGCTCCCGTGTCGGTGTCGATCGTCCCGCGTCGGCTGCGTCAGGCGCTGGCCCTGCTGGCCGTGATCGTCGTCGTCGTGATGGGGCTGGTCGCGCTCTCGCTGCCCTCGACGACGAACACGGTCGTGGAGTACGGCCTGCTCGATCAGATCGCCATCGCCGGGCTCGGCCTGGTGCTCGCCGGGGGCGTGCTGTTCTTCGGCCGTTCCCGGGTGGACGCCGACGCCGACGGGGTGCGGATCCGCAACATCCTCGTCCACCACGAGCTGCGATGGACGGCGGTTCGTGCCGTGCGCTTCGACCGGAAGTCCTACTGGGGCTCGCTCCTGCTGGAGAACGGGGACGAGGTCTCGCTGCTGGCTCTGCAGTCGTTCGACGGCGAGACCTCCGTGCGCGGGGTGGAGGCGCTGCGCGTCCTGCACGCCGCGGCCCGCGCGAAGGACCCGGTCCGCCCCCCGCTGCTCTACGACGACTGAGCGAGGGGGGAATGACCGGCGCGGGGGCAGACGCTGTAGAGTGAACGGGTCTCCGCTCTTCCAGGGAGACACGCGAACCATCCGGCGGCCCTCGGGCCGCCGAACCGAAGAGGAGCCCGCTCCCACCTGACGCCCCCTGGGCGCCCAGGTCCCGGATCGCGAGAACCGGCCACGTGCCGGTGATCGCGTACGCACGGACCCCGAAAGGGACGTGTGCCACCGGCGAGTGGGCCCCGTGAGCAGATGCTCGCGGGGCCTTACGTCTGTCGGCGCCCGGGTGGGCCAGCGACTCCTCCCACGCAGCAGCAGAGGAGAGGCCATCACCGAGCCCCGCATCAACGACCGTATCCGGGTCCCCGAGGTCCGCCTCGTGGGTCCCGAGGGCGAGCAGGTCGGCATCGTGTCGATCGGCGAAGCGCTGCGCCTGGCCCAGGACTCCGAGCTCGACCTCGTCGAGGTCGCTCCCATGGCCCGGCCGCCCGTCGCCAAGCTCATGGACTACGGGAAGTTCAAGTACGAGGCCGCCCAGAAGGCGCGTGAGTCGCGGCGCAACCAGGCGCTCACGGTCATCAAGGAGATGCGGCTCCGTCTCAAGATCGACCCGCACGACTACGAGACCAAGAAGGGCCACGTCGAGCGCTTCCTCAAGGGCGGCGACAAGGTCAAGATCACCGTGATGTTCCGTGGCCGCGAGCAGTCGCGCCCGGAGATGGGCTACCGCCTGCTGCAGCGGCTGGCCGCCGACGTGACCGAACTGGGCGTCGTCGAGTCCAACCCGAAGCAGGACGGTCGCAACATGGTCATGGTGATCGCTCCGCACAAGAACGCGCAGGCGCTGCAGCAGCAGGCGCAGGCCGCTGCGCAGTCCGCCCAGGCGCAGGCCGCTGCGCAGTCCGCCAAGGCCCGTGCGGAGAACGACGAGAAGCCCGAGGAGCAGGCGCCCACCGCCTGAGCACCACCTCCTGCAGGGCCCACGACTTACGACAGACGAACAGGACGAGGGACATGCCGAAGCAGAAGACCCACAAGGGCACCGCCAAGCGCGTGCGCGTGACGGGTTCCGGGAAGCTCGTTCGCGAGCACACCAACAACCAGCACAAGTTCGAGGTGAAGTCCTCGGGCCGCAAGCGCCGCGTGAGCGGGATCGGCGTTCTGTCCAAGGCCGACGCGCCGCGGATGAAGAAGCTGCTCGGTCTCTGACCGCCCTTTACTGACGAGAAGACAGGAGCTCTCACGTGGCACGCGTGAAGCGGGCGGTCAACGCCCAGAAGAAGCGTCGTAGCGTTCTCGAGCAGGCCAGCGGTTACCGCGGCCAGCGCTCGCGGCTCTACCGCAAGGCCAAGGAGCAGATCCTCCACTCCGCGACCTACAACTACCGCGACCGCAAGGCGCGCAAGGGTGACTTCCGCAAGCTGTGGATCACCCGCATCAACGCTGCGGCTCGCCTGAACGACATGACCTACAACCGGTTCATGCAGGGCCTCAAGCTGGCCGACATCGAGCTGGACCGTCGTGTCCTGGCCGAGCTGGCCGTCAACGAGCCGGCTGCCTTCGCCGTGCTCGTCGAGTCCGCCCGGGCCGCGCTCGCCGCGAACCCGCAGGCGACCGGTCAGGCCGCCTGACCCTGAAGCACTGACGACGCCGTCGGTGACCGGCCCTACGGGGTCGGCGCCGGCGGCGTCGTCGTCTGTTCACCCCCGTCGAGGAGAGAAGTGCCGTGAGCGAGCTGCTGACCGAGCGGTCCGGCCGGATCGCCGCCGCGCGCAAGCTGACCCGCCGCGCGGGCCGGGACGCCGCCGGGCTCTTCCTCGCCGAGGGGCGCCAGGCGGTGGTCGAGGCGCTGGCGCAGCCCGGCGGCGTCCGCGAGGTCTTCGCCACCGAGGCCGCCGCCACCGCTCACCGCGACCTGCTCGCGGCCACGACCGTCCCGGTCCGGCTGGTCACCGAGAAGGCGGCCGCCGGGCTGTCGGAGACCGTCACCCCGCAGGGGCTCGTCGCCGTCTGCGAGCTGCGGGACGTCCCGGCCGCGGATCTCGTCGCCGCGCCGCCACGGCTCTCCGTCGCCCTCGCCGAGCTCGCCGACCCGGGCAACGCCGGCACCGTCCTGCGGACGGCGGACGCCTGCGGCGCCGGGGCCGTCGTCTTCGGAGCCGGCTCGGCCGATCCCTACGGCGGCAAGGCGGTGCGCTCCAGCGCCGGGAGCCTGTTCCACGTCGACGTCGTCCGAGGGGCTCCGCTGGAGGAACTCCTGCCCGCGCTCCGGACGTCGGGGGTCACCGTGCTCGCCGCCGACGGCGGGGGAGAGGCCTCCCTCGACCAGCTGGGCGCGCAGCTCGCGGGCCCGGTGCTGTGGCTGTTCGGCAACGAGGCCCGCGGAGTGCCCGCCGAGCTGGCCGCCCTCGCCGACGCCCGGGTCCGCATCCCGATGCGCGGGCGGGCGGAGAGCCTCAACCTGGCCGCCGCTGCGGCGATCTGCCTCTACGCCACCCAGCTCGCCCAGGGCTGACGACGACGGTCCGCCCGGTCCCCGGGTGGAATCACGGCGTGCCGTACGCCGTCGACCACCCGGGTGACGGACCGTAGAGGTCCTCCGGAACGGGCGCCGGCCGGTCGGTGTCGCCCACTGGGTCGTCGGGCGACCCGGCCCGGACGGAAGGATGGGAGTCATCGGCGGGCTTTCCAGTCGCCGATCACGTGCTGTAGCGGAAGGCAGTCATTACCGTGGAACACATGCAACGGGTCGTCGACACGTCAGGGGTGGCGCCGCCGTCGCCGGCTCCGGACGGGCGGCGTTCGCGCTGGACCGAGCACCGGCGCGCCCGCCGCGAGGACCTGGTCGGGGCCGCCGTGGAGGCGGTGCGGCTGGTGGGCCCGGACTTCTCCGTGGACGACGTGGCGCGCAGCGCCGGTGTCTCCAAGACCGTCATCTACCGCTACTTCAGCGACAAGGACGAGCTCATCGACGCCGTCCTCGAGCGCATCTCGCAGGCCATCCTGCTGCCGCGGCTGCTCGGCGAGCTCGCGGTGGAGCGGGCCGACGACCGGGCCTCGCTCAGTGCTGTGATCGCCGCCTTCGTCGCCCTGATCGAGGACGAGCCGGCCCTGTACCGGTTCGCCTACGCCCAGACCGGCCGGACCGGCCGAGCCGACCTGGTCGCCGCCACCGAGCACGCCGTGGCCGGGGCGCTCGGGGGACTCATCAGCGAACGGCTCATCGCAGCCGGGCGCTCCGCTGACGGCGCGATGACGTGGGCCTACGGCGTCGTCGGCATGGTGCAGCTGGCCGCGCACTGGTGGTCGGCGGCCCGGACGGTGTCGGCCGCCGAACTGGTCGATCAGCTGACCGCCCTGGCCGACGGTGGTCTGGGCACGCTGCTCCCGCCGCGGAGCTGACGGACGTCGGCCGCTGACTCAGCGCGCCGACGTGCGTCCGGTGGTGCCGTCGGCGACGGCGAGCAACCCGGCGACGTCGTCCGCATTGTGCGGGAAGCATGCGGTGCCCACCGTCACCGCGAGCACCGCCGGCGTGCCGTCGACCACGACCGGCGCGTGCGCCGCCGCGGTGAGCTGGTCGACCACCCGCTCGGTCTCCTCGCCGGCGTCCGTGCGC
This sequence comes from Blastococcus sp. LR1, assembly GCF_020166105.1. Classification (GTDB taxonomy): domain Bacteria; phylum Actinomycetota; class Actinomycetes; order Mycobacteriales; family Geodermatophilaceae; genus Blastococcus. Next base: position 24,009 of record NZ_JAIUJY010000001.1, on the reverse strand, counting down.
GCGAGTCCGGGCAGCAGCACGACGAACGAATCGCGGGTCCACCGGGCGACCAGGTCGCCGCGGCGCAGGCGCCCGCGCAGCCGCTCGGCGGTGGAGCGCATGAGCGTCTCGGCGGCGGCCGGCCCGAACTCGCACTCGAGCTGGGCGTGCCCCTGGACGGCGAGGGCGATCACGCCCACCGAGTCGCCGGTCGCCCGGGCGTTCCACAGCGCGGTCTCCACCTGCTGCTGCAGGTGGGCCCGCGTGGGGAGGCCGGTGAGCGGGTCGGTGACCGCGAGCTCCTCGATCTGGGCCAGGTAGCTGAGCCCGCGGTCCCGCTCCCGCTGCAGGGCACGCTCGGCCTCGACCCGGGCCGTGACGTCGACCTGGACGCCGATGTACTGGATGACGGCGCCGGACTCGTCGGTGACCGGCGCCAGGTGCAGCTCGTTGAACCACGGCGTCTTCTCGGGACCGCGCACGTTGAGCAGGACCTCCCGGCACTCCTCGCCGGCGGCGACGGCATCGCGGATCCGGCCGAGCGCAGCCGGATCGGTGTCGGCGCCCTGCATGAACCGGCAGTTGCGGCCGAGCAGCTCCTCGCGGGGCAGTCCCGCGAGCCGCTCGAAGGCGGCGTTGACGTAGACCAGCGGCTGGTCGGGGAGGCGGACGTCGACGAGGCACACGCCCGACGGCGTGGCGTCCAGCGCGCGGCGGACGAGCACGTTGTCCCCGAGCAGCTCGGCCACGTAGGGGTCCACGGGCGCAGTCGCGGTCGCCGGGCGGGCGACCGGGACGTGCGGCGTGCTCGGTGCCCCGGGGGCGACCCGGTCCAGCAGGCTGCGCGCGGCCCGGACGGAGACGTCGCGGTCGTAGGTGAGGGCGTACTCGAACTGGCGCTCGAGGTCCGGACCGGTCGTGCCGAGGTCGCGGGCCAGCAGCGCCACGCTGAAGTGCGGGGCGAGGACCACGACGTCCCACTCACCGCGCACCGGATCGCCGGGGGCGAGGTCGGCTCCGCGCAGCCCCGGCAGCGGCTCGACCGGCAGCCCTTCGCCCAGCGCGCACACGAAGCCGGTGCGCTCGACGAGGTCGCGGTAGCGCTGGGTGGTCGAGGGGGTGAAGTGCCGGGCCTCCTGGAAGGTGGCCGCCACGACGCATGTCTCGCCGAGCCGCATGGCCTCCCGTTCCAGCTGCTTGCTCAGCTCGATCAGCAGGCTCTTGGGCGCCCGGCGCAGCGTCGTCCCCTCGGGCAGGCAGGAGAACGGCGAGCCCGCGGGGCCGCCGGCGTCACGATGCACCGGCAGGGGCAGGGCCCCCGCCGGGCGGTCGGTGGACGGCACGTCCGACGGGCGGCCGAACAGCCAGCCCTGGCCGAGCGTGGCGCCGAGGGCGTGCGCCATCGCCAGGTGCCGGTCGTCCTCGATGCCCTCGGCGAGCACGGCGGCGCCGGTGGCCTGCGCGTAGGCGTTGACCGCGTTCATGATCTGGGCGATGGCGGGGCCGGGGCGCTCCTGCACCAGCCGCAGGTCGAGCTTCACCACGTCGGGGCGCAGCAGCGGCATGAACGCCAGCGACATCGGATCTGCGCCGACGTCGTCCAGCGCGATGCCCCAGCCGAGCTCGCGGACGCGGGCGACCGTGCGCAGCAGCTCGGCCGGACGGGCCGCGATGGCCCGCTCGGTGATCTCCATGACCACGCGCAGCCTGCCCGGGGCTGCCTCGGCGATGGCCAGCAGCTCCTCGAGCGGCGCGGTGTCGAGCACCTCGGGCTCGACGTTGACGAACAGCGCCAGCGGTGCGGCGATGCCGTGCCGGGTGGCGCCCTCGAAGGCGGCGACGCGGCAGGCGCTGTCCAGCTCGGCCAGCCGGCCGGCGGCGCGGGCGGCAGCGAAGAGGTGGTCGGGGCGCTGCAGCGGCCCCTCCGGTCCGCGGGCGAGCGCCTCGTGCGCGACCACGAAGCCGGTGTCGAGCTCGACGATGGGCTGGAACACGCTGCGCACACCGCCGGGGCGCAGGGCCTCGTCGAGGGCCGCGGCGAGGGCAGCGTCAGGGTTCGGGCGCACAGGGTCCACGAATCGCCCATCGGCCGCCGGGCGGGCGGACCGAAGCCGACCCGGGCCGGCACCCCCCGAAGGGGGAGGTCAGCCGGGCAGCGTGATGAGCACGACCGCGGCGGCCGCCGTCATCAACCCGGCCAGCTGGGCGGGGACGAGGCGCTCGCGCAGGACCAGCTGGGCGAGCAGCACGGTGCTGACGGGATAGAGCGAGGACAGGACGCCGGTGATGGCGAGCGGCCCGCCGGTCTGGGTCGCCAGCAGGAACAGTGCGTTCGCCGCCATGTCGCCGACGCCGGAGACGACGATGAGCGGCAGCGCCGCGCGGGTCGGGCGCACCGACCGGCGTCCGGAGAGCGCGACGAGCAGCACGAGCGTGATCGAGGCGGTCCGGGCGGCGACCAGGGGCGTGAGGCCGGCGTCCTCCGCCGTCCGGTCCAGGAGCACGAAGAAGAGTCCGAACGCGAGGCCGGCACCCAACGCGGGCAGCAGGCTGCCGGGCCGGGCGGCCCGGAGCGCCCGGACCCCGCCCTCGGCGGACACGAGGACGACGGCGACCAGGGCCAGGACGATGCCGACGGCCGCCCACGGCCCGATCCGGTCACCGCCCAGCAGACCCACGAACACCGGCACCGCGGCGGCGGTGACAGCGGTGACGGGGGCGATGACGCTCATGACGCCGGTTGCCAGGGCGCGGAAGAAGACCAGCAGGCCGGTGGAGCCCGCGAGGCCGGCGGCCGCGCCCCAGGCGACGTCGGCGGTCGTCACCGGGCCGCCGAGCCAGGGGAGCAGCGCCACCAGGGCGATCAGCCCGGCCAGCTGGGAGAGGGCGACGACGGCGAAGACCGAGGCCTTCCGGCTGGCCAGGCCGCCCAGGAAGTCCGACGCCCCGTAGACGACCGCCGACGACAGCGCCAGCACGACCGCCACGCGCACCTCCACTGATGACGTTGCGAATGATCAGCTCACCTGATCATCACGGGTCCCACCTCACCGTCGACCGTGAGCCAGGACCCCGAGCGGTGAGGTAGGACGCCGGATCTGCGACCCGCGGCATCCTCGCAGCGGAACCCAGGCGCGGGCCGGGCGGGTCGACGGGCAGAATGGCCTCCCGTGTCTGGCGCCAACGATCCGTACGACCCGAAGCAGGTCGCCGCGCTCTCCCAGGAGTCCCTGGAGGGAGCGCTCACCCTCGGCGTCGCGGCCTTCTCGAACGCCGCCGACCTGGAGCAGCTCGCCGCCGTCCGGCCCGATCACCTCGGTGACCGTGCGCCGCTGCTGCTGGCCCGCCGCGAGCTGGGTGCGCTGCCCCCGGCGGCGCGGTCCGACGCCGGCAAGCGCCTCAACAGCGTGCTCGGCGACCTCAAGCGGGCCTACGCCGAGCGGCTGACCCAACTGGAGGCCGAGCGCGACGCCCGGGTCCTGGCCGAGGAGCGGGTCGACGTCACCCTGCCCTGGGACCGGACGCCCCGCGGCGCCCGGCACCCGCTGACCACGCTCACCGACCGCATCGCCGACATCTTCGTGGGCATGGGCTACGAGGTCGCCGACGGCCCGGAGCTCGAGGCGGAGTGGCTGAACTTCGACGCGCTCAACATCGGCCCCGACCACCCGTCGCGCTCGATGATGGACACCTTCTTCGTCGCCCCCGAGGATTCCGGCCTGGTCTTGCGCACGCACACCAGCCCGGTCCAGGCGCGCACCATGCTCGACCGGCAGCCACCGATCTACGTCGTCGCCCCGGGGCGCGTCTACCGGACCGACGAGCTCGACGCGACGCACCTGCCGGTCTTCCACCAGGTCGAGGGCCTGGCGATCGACAAGGGCCTGACGATGGCCCACCTGCGCGGCACCTTGGACCACCTGGCCCGTCAGCTGTTCGGTCCGGACGCCCGCACCCGCTGGCGGCCGCACTTCTTCCCGTTCACCGAGCCGTCGGCCGAGTTCGACGTCTGGTTCCCCGAGCACCGCGACGGCCCGCAGTGGGTGGAGTGGGGCGGCTGCGGGATGGTCAACCCGCGGGTCCTGCGCGCCTGTGGCATCGACGCCGACCAGTACTCGGGCTTCGCCTTCGGCATGGGCATCGAGCGGGCCCTGCAGTTCCGCTCGGCCGTGTCCGACATGCACGACATCGCGGAGGCGGACATCCGCTTCACCAAGGCTTTCGGAGTTGAGCAGTGAAGGTCCCCGTCAGCTGGCTCGCCGAGCTGGTCGACCTCCCGGCCGGCATCACGGTCGAGGAGCTCGACACCGCCTTCGTGCGGCTCGGCTTCGAGGTCGAGGAGATCGTCCGCCCGCCGGCCACCACCGGCCCGCTCGTCGTCGGCAAGGTCCTGGAGATCGAGGAGCTGACCGGCTTCAAGAAGCCGATCCGCTACTGCCAGGTCGAGGTCGGTGAATCAGCGCCGCGCGGCATCGTCTGCGGCGCCCGCAACTTCGCCGTCGGCGACCTCGTGGTGGCCGCGCTGCCCGGCGCCGTCCTGCCGGGCGACTTCGCCATCGCCGCGCGGACGACCTACGACCACGTCTCCGACGGGATGATCTGCTCGGTCCGCGAGCTCGGCATCGGCGAGGACCACGCCGGCATCCTGGTGCTGGGGCAGGAGGGCTTCGAGCCTGGCGCCCCCGCCGCCGACGTCCTGGGTCTCGACGACGTCGTCTTCGACCTCGACGTCACCCCGGACCGTGGCTACGCCATGTCGATGCGCGGCATCGCCCGCGACCTGGCCGGCGTCCTCGGCGTCTCCTGGCGTGACCCGGCCGACCTGCCGCTGCCGGACTGGTCCGGCGCCCCGGCGTGGGAGGTCGCCGTCGCCGACCCCGAGCGCTGCGACCGTTTCTCCCTCCTCGCGCTGGAAGGTCTCGACCCGGCCGCGCCCAGCCCGTGGGCGCTGCGGCAGCGGCTCGCCCAGTGCGGCGTGCGCAGCATCTCGCTGGCCGTCGACGTCACCAACTACGTGATGCTCGAGCTCGGGCAGCCGATGCACGCCTTCGACCGCGACACCGTGCGCGGGCCGATCACCGTGCGCACCGCGACGGCCGGGGAGCGGCTCACCACCCTGGACGGCGTCGACCGCGCGCTGACCGACGACGACCTGCTCATCACCGACGAGTCCGGCCCGATCGGCATGGCCGGTGTCATGGGTGGCGCGTCGACCGAGATCGGCAGCACCTCGGACGGCAGGGCCACCACCGCCGTGCTGCTCGAGGCCGCGCACTGGGAGCCGGCCGGCATCTCCCGCGGGGTGCGCCGCCACCGGCTGCCCAGCGAGGCCGGCAAGCGCTTCGAGCGCGGCACCGACCCCGAGGTGACCGTGGTCGCGCTCGCCCGCGCGGCCGGCCTGCTGGTCGAGCACGGCGGCGCCCGCGTCGTCGGTGCGCCGGTCGACGTCGACACCCGCGAGTCCGGCTACGGCATCGCGCTGGACGTGTCGCTGCCTGCTCGCATCGCCGGCGTGCCCTATGCCCGTGCGCAGGTCGTCGAGGCGCTGGAGGCCATTGGTGCGACCGTCGACGGTGACGGCGACACCGTGCGCGTCACCCCGCCGTCCTGGCGCGGCGACCTGCTGGAGCCGGCCGACCTCGTCGAGGAGGTCGTGCGCTTCCGCGGCTTCGACGAGATCCCCTCGATCCTGCCGACCGCGCCTCCCGGTGGCGGGCTCACCGAGCGGCAGCGTCGCCGGCGCAGCATCGGCCGCGCGCTGGCCGATGCCGGGTACGTCGAGGCCCCGGCGTTCCCCTTCATCGGGACGCCGCAGCTCGACGCGCTCGGGCTGCCCGAGGACGACGACCGCCGCCGGGTCAACACCGTGCGCAACCCGCTGTCGGAGGAGGCCCCGGCGCTGCGGACGACGCTCCTGCCCGGCCTGCTCGCCTCGCTGGCCCGCAATCTCGCCCGCGGTCAGCGCGACGTGGCGCTGTTCGAGCACGGCAGCGTCTTCCCCGGGGGCGAGCGGACGACGGCGCCCCTGCCCGGCGTCGACCGCCGCCCCGACGACACCACCCTCGCCGCACTGCTGGGCGCAGTCCCGGCTCAGCCGTGGCACGTGGCCGTGGCGCTCACCGGCCAGCGCGAGCCGCGCGGCTGGTGGGGGCCGGGTCGGCCGGCGGAGTGGGCCGACGCGATCCAGGCCGCCCGCGTGGTGGCCGAGGCCGCCGGTGCCGAGCTGACCGTGCGGGCAGGGGAGCGGGCGCCGTGGCACCCGGGCCGCTGCGCCGAGCTGCTGGTCGGCGACCGGGTCGTCGGGTACGCCGGCGAGCTGCACCCCAAGGTCTGCGAGAGCCTCGGCCTGCCGCCGCGCACGTCGGTGATGGAGCTCGACGGCGACGCCTTCCCGGTGCCGACCGTGCCGCAGGCGCCGCCGATCTCCACCTTCCCGCCGGTGCTGTTCGACCTCGCGTTCGTGGTCGCCGGCGACCAGTCGGCCGCCGAGTTCGAGGCGACCGTGCGGGAGGCCGCCGGGGAGCTCCTCGAGTCGCTGCGCCTGTTCGACGTCTACACCGGGCCCTCACTGCCAGAGCACTCGAAGTCGCTCGCCTACGCGGTCACCCTGCGCGCGCCCGACCGGACGCTCAGCGGCGAGGAGGCCGCCGAGGTGCGCGAGCGCGTCATCGCGGCCGCGCGCGAGCAGGGAGCCGAGCTCCGTGGCTGACCTCAATGGGGTCGCGCTGGTCACCGGCGCGTCCACGGGGATCGGCCGGCACCTGGTCGAGGGGCTGGCGGCGCGCGGGATGGCGGTGGCCGGCCTCGCCCGGACCGCCGACCGGCTGCAGACGGCGATGGACGAGGTCGCCGCGGCCACCGGGGCCCGCACCCTGGCCGTCGCCGCCGACGTCACCGACCGCGCGTCGGTGGAGGTCGCCGTCGCCGAGGTCGTCGAGAAGCTCGGTCAGGTGGATCTGCTGGTCAACAACGCCGGGCTGATCGACGAGTTCGAGGTGCCCGTCTGGGAGGCCGACGCCGACCAGTGGTGGGACGTCGTCTCCAGCCACATCCGGGGCGCGCAGCTGACCATCCGGAACGTCGTGCCGTGGATGGTGCTGCGCAACCGCGGCCGGGTCGTCAACATCGCCAGCGGCATGAGCACGCGGGCCGTCCCTGAGTACTCGGCGTACTCGGTGGCGAAGACGGGCCTCATGCGGCTGACCGAGTCGCTGGCCACCGCGCTGGAGGGGTCGGACGTCCGGGCCTTCGACGTGGCGCCCGGCGTCGTCAACACCCCCATGACGCGGTCGATGCACATGTGGCAGGGCTTCACCGACTGGACGCCGCCGGAGGCGGTGGTCGAGATCGTCGCGGCGATCGCCGCCGGCGAGCTCGACCACTGGTCGGGCCGCTTCGTGCGGGCCGGCAAGGACGACCTCGACGTGCTGCGCTCCACCACGCCCGAGGACGCCGCCCGGCAGCTCCGCCTGCGCCCCTACGGCGACGCCGACCCGCTGGCCTGAGCCCGGACCGCCTCGGCGGTCTGCTCGTCGGCGGGGGAGGAACGCCTCGACGCTGACCTCGGCCGCGGTCAGGTCCACCGCCGTGCCGAAGGTCGTCACGGTCGAGAGGAACGACAGCTCGGCGTCCCCGGCCCGGATCCGCAACGGGACGGCGATGCCGTCCCGCGGACACGGATCCGCGCCGCCGGGCAGCAGGGACAGCTCGCGATGCAGGGCGGCCAGTCCGGGATCGCCGGAGGGCCGGACCTCGCGCCCGAGCCGCTGGAGCACGTGCGTGCGCCACTGGGCGAGGTTGCGGATCCGGGGCGCCATGCCATCGGGGTGCAGGGGCAACCGCAGGATGTTGACCGGCGGCTCCAGCAGTCGCGGGTGCACGCCGTCGGTGAGGAGCGGGAGGCCCCGGTTGCCGGCGACCAGGTTCCAGCCGCGGCCGACCACCACGGCGGGGAACGGCTCGTAGGCGGCCAGCACGGTGTCGATGGCGCGCCGGACGGCGTCCATGTCCGAGGCGGTGAGTCCCCGTCGCCCGTGGACCGGGGCGTAGCCGGCCGCGACGAGCAGCTCGTCGCGTGCTCGCAGCGGCACCTCGAGCTGCTCGGCGAGGTGCAGCACCACCTCGCGGTTGGGCTGCGACCGCCCCGTGTCCACGAGGCTCCGGCGTGGGGCGCTGTCACTGAGTGCGTCCCCATCGCTGGGGCCGCGAAGTCCGCTCATGCCGAGCGCTTGGCGCCCCGACTGCTTGACGACTGCCTCACGCGGCCGATCGGCGGCCACCATCTGGAGCCGGCCCCCAACGCCCTCATGCTTGTCAAGCCGTGTGGTAAAACTTATTGCCCCTTACAGTAAGTCATAGTGAGCACTCGAGAGGGTAGAGATGAAGGTAGGTGGCCGGAACTTCGACCTCACGATGCAGGAGGTCGAGGCCCGCATGATCGATGCGGACCCTGAACCGATTCAGAAGCACACGGTCGTGGTCAATGGGCGGATGTTCCCGCCTAAGCAGGTCCTCGGGCACGTCACTGGCTGGGACCGCACAACGTTCACAACCATGGAGGCGCAACGCGTACTGAGCCGGATCGGGTTCGACTGCCTGGACGCGCGTGCAGAGCGGTTCCGCGGATTAGGCCAGTCCGTCATGGACGCCGCCCGCGACTCAGTTCAAGGGGCGATGACCGACCATGGTGACGCACGTTTCGCGCGCGGGTTCAGTGCGGCCGCTGGCATCGCGCTGCGGCAAATCCAGAAGAGGCTCAATGAGTTGAGGGAGCAGATGAAGGGCGAAGGCCTCAGCCAGGCTGAGCAGGCGTTCTACGCCCATCTTGACGAGCTCAAGGCCGAGATCGAAGCCGATTGCGGCCGCTTCTGGCGAGGTAGCGGCGTGGACTGGCGTCCACTCCAGCCTGTGGCCAAGGGTGTCATCCGGCGCACCGACGAAACAGGGTCATAGCCAACCGCCGGTCGGGCAACAGCCCGTTGCCCGACCGGCTCAGCCGTCCCTGGCGCCGCTCAGCGGTGGCGAGTCCCTACGCCTCAGTGCCTGCCCGGGCGTTGGCCGGCCAACTGGACAGGCTTTGGTAGTACTGATCCGCCTCGGGCTTCGCCGCGTATTCAAGAAGTTTTCCAACCTTCTGAGCGAGGACCTCACGTACCTCCTCGGGAGTGGCGAAGAAGAACTCGCGACGCTCGTTGACGCGGTTCAGGCGGCGGGCAGCAAAAGCCTTGTGCAGCTCGTTCTCCAACGTGACGGCGTCGTCGGAGAAGTACAGGGCGTGCACATCGAAGGGGAACGGCACCGAGGCGTCCCCCAGCTCGCGGATGCGGTCCGTCGGCTCCAGCCGGCGGGTCATGCCGATCTTCACGACGCGGTCGCCGAAGGCACCGACGTTGCTGATGATGTACACGTACCCGGCGCGGATGTTGGCCGCGCGGAAGTCGTTCACCTCGATCGCGGCGTCGATCTCAGCCAGCCGCGCCTCGACGTCAGCGACCTCGGCGTCGGCGCCCTGGGCGCGCAGTGCGGCGAGGGTGTTGGCGTAGTGCGCCCGCTCCTTGTCCAGCCTCTCCCGCTGCGCTGCGAGCTCCTGCTCGGCCTTGCGCTCCTCCCGCAGCCGCTCTCGCTCCTCGCGGGCCGCCTCGCGCTCCTCCTGCTGCTTGAACAGGTAGTCGGCGGTGAGCTCCAGCTCGGTGATGCGCAGCGCGTGGTACTCGGGGGAGACGCGCATCTCCATCATCTTGCCCAGCCGGGCGATGGTGCTCGCGGCCGTCTCCAGGCGCTTGGTCGCGGCGACCAGTGCGCCGGCGCGCAGCGCGCGGACGCAGTTGTCGGCCTCGGCGTTGTACGCCCGCAGCATCAGCTTGCTGAAGTCCGCCGTCATCCGTCGGCCGGCCGCCAGGGAGTTGTTGAAGGAGAACCGGTCGGATGCCTCGATCGCCTTGCCGTCCCTGACCGTCTCCTTGACCTGCTCGCGCAACTCGGCCAGGCGCTCCCGGTAGGACTCGGCGTTCTCCAGCGGGTGGTGGTAATTGTAGATGCCCACCTGCTGGAGCAGGCGCGCGTCGTCGAGCTCGACGAAGTCGTCGTCACCGGCCGGGCGTTGCGCTTTGGCCGCCCGCTGCGCTTCGGCGACCCGTTGATCTTCGGTGGCGCGCTGCTCGCGCGCCCGCAGGGTGGCCTGGAACAGGAGTCTGTTCAGCCGTTCCACCTCGGCCTCAAGCTCCGTGACGCGCGCGTCTCTGACCAACGCCGGTGGGGCTGGTGCAGCCGTGGAGACGGTGCGGGTCGATCGCTCGGGAGCCGGGTGGCCGGCGAGCCGCGGACGAGCGTTGTCGGTGCGCTCCGCGGCCGGCGGCGTCAACGCCGCAGGCGCCGGAGCCAGCGAGCCAACCTCGTTCGCTGGCCCCGGGGCAGGGGCCGCGTCCGGCACCCAGAACGCCCATCCCGGCGGCGCTGGCGGCCAGCCCGGCTCGGGTACCCAGCCGTCCGGGGGTACCCACCCAGGAGGTGGGGTGGGCCAGCCGGGAGGGCTGTTGAAGCGAAAGCCGTGCATCTGAGTCGCCTTGCTCTGCGGGTCGGTCAGTGGGCGCGGACGCCGGGCGCCAACGTGATGGGTGTGAGGGCGTGTGGGTTCTTCGACACCACCGCGCCCAGGTGGCGCATGGTCTCGGCCGGCGCCACGCGGCTCAGGTCGACGTCCTCGAACGTGCGCCGGTCGACGGCGGCGGCGACCAGCGGCGTCGCCGTGTCCTTGCCCGTGGCCGGATCGACATGGGAGACCGAGCCCACCAGCGAGATGCTGTCGACCTTCCCGCCGCGGTCGGACTCCCACACCTCGTGCAGGGTCCGCAGCGTCATGTTGTTGATCAGCGCCGCGTACCGCTCCTTCTGCTCCTTCTGCGTCTGGGCAGCGGTGGTGATCTCGTCGCTCGTTCGCACGTACTTGTACTGGCGCACGGTCGGCAGGTCGCCCGGAGCAGGGAACTTCAGCTGGATCGAGAGCTCCTTGGTGTCCGGGTCGTAGCTGTACGACGGCGGCCACGGCCATTCGGCGGGATACACGGAGTTGCCGAAGACGATGCCGAGGTACTCCTCGACCGCGTCCGGAGTGCCGCGTTCGAGGTCGCGGATCAGCTCATCGAGGGAGGCGTTGGCCTCGTCGGCCTCGCGCTGGCGCTGCGCGCACTCCGAGTCGTAGCGTGACCGGTCGAAGGCCAACTTCGACTGCCGGGCGTCCTCGGCGTTCTTGTGCTCGGAGAGCTGGGTGAGCTGCTGCATCGGGATCGCGGCCGCGGCCTGCTGCCACTGCTGGTGCGCCTGCGCGAAGGCAGCCTGGGCAGCGGCCACGGCCTCGGCCTGCTTCTTCTTGCCGCCGAACACCGCGCCCATGCCCCGCGGCGGTTCGGGCTCGACGTACACCGGCTCCGGCGGCGTCTCGATCGGTGCCGGAGCAGGGACCGGGTCGCTGTACCGCGACTCGAACCGTGGGTGTTGAACCTTCGTCCGAAGCCGCTCGAGGTCGACGTAGTCGTCCACGTCGAGGGTCGCGGACAACACGTTGTCGATGTCGGCCAGCTGCAGCGCCAGCTCACCGTTGAGGCGCTCGACCTCAGCCTCGCGGGCGGCGATGTGGAGCTGCTTCTGCTCCTTCTCCAGCATGATCAACTCGCGCTTCTGCACTCGCTCGAGCTGCTGCTGGAGGCGCTCGGCCTCGCGTTGACGGCGCACCTGCTCCTTGCTGGCGGCGGCGAGGGCGCGCTGCCGGTTCTTCTCAGCAACCGCTGCCTGATGTGCCAGCTCGGCGAAGAAGCCGCGCCTGCGTGCCATGGAGTACCTCCGACAAGTCCCCGGCTGCGGCTCCGCGTCCTGGCCGGCGTCAAGCGCCGACTCCGGAGCCGATCCCTAGTTGCCCGGGAGCGTAGGCGACGACCGAGACAGTCCGGGGGCGTTAGCTGGGTTCACGTAGTGCCCGTGTCGGGCCGCGTCCCGCCACCCGTCGCCCGAGGTCGCGAAGATCGGCCATACCGCGACGATTCCGGTCACTCGTTGACGTCGGCGACGCCGTTGCCGTTGAGATCCGAACCTGGCCCGAAGCACTCCTCGACCGTCGCCGTGCCGTCCGAGCAGGGGACCTCGAGGTCGGAGGAGACGTAGCCGTCGCCCGAGCCGCTGGCCGCGTCCTCCTTGGTGCATCCCAGTGAGTCGTCGAAGTACCACCCGGGCGGGCAACCGCCCTCGGCGTCGATGACAGCCCGAGCAGCTTCCTCGGCAGCGCGTTGCGCCGTGGCTGCCTCGACCGCGGCTCGTGCAGCGGCTTCGACGGCGAGCCGCTCAGCCTCGACCCGCTCCGCTTCAACCCGCTGTGCCTCGAGTGCTGCCCGAGCGGCCTGCTCAGACTCAATCTCAAGGCCAGAGGGGCCGGACCACGCGACGGTCGATGAAGGGGCCGCAGTCGACGGGGCAGGATCGGCCGCGGAGCTACAGCCTGCGAGCAGGCCGACGGCGAGCACCGCAAGAGCGGGCATGTGCGAGCGCATGAGAGGACCCCCGGGAGCGCCGGACCCTCATGGACGGCGACGCGGCACGGATGGTGACACGCGGGTCCGACAGAAGCGAGACCGCTGCGTGGCCGGCGGAGGGTCCACCGACAGGCGCGGCGGCGGCCCTCGGAGGCTGATGGTCCCGGTAGTCGTGGACCGGGTCGGACCCACGGCCACCGGCAGACCTCATCAGATGCGCTGACCGTTCGGGTCGACGATGCAGACCTGCTCGTGCGGCAGATGTCTGAACCGGATCGCGGGGTTCAGGTGGAGGCGACGGAGTCCGCCAGCGTTCAGATCCCGACCGCGCGGGGACCGTGAGGAAGACGCTGAGACCCGCGGCGGCGCGCGCAGCGTCCTGGTCCTGCACGGTAAAACATGGCGGTGGCGAGCTGGGTCAGGGTGGTGGCCGTGGCCGGAGAAGCGGTCATAGATCGTTTCGACCTCTGGCTGCCCCGGAAGTCATCGTCGGATGCGCGCGAGGGCCGGCGCCGATCGTGCAGGATCACGGCCCATGACCGAGGAGTCCGTGCCGCCGGCCACGGGGCGGGCCGAGCGTGAGGGGCTGTTCGACGCGCTCGTCGACGCCCCGGGCCTCCGCGCCCAGGTGGGCATCGGCCTGCCGGTGCGGCCGCTGGAGGTCGACGGGGTACCGCGGTACCCGAGCCGCGGGGTGACGGTCGACCAGGCTCTGGGTTTCTCGGCACGTGGCATGCGCCGGTTCCTGCTCAGCTTCGACGTGTGCTGCGAGCTCACCGAGGAGCGGTTCCACCGCATCGTCACGGCGGAGCGGGAGCTCCTCGAGGACCAGAGCTCGTTCGAGGGGACGGAGGCGGATCTCGTCCTCTACGGACGCCGGCAGGGCGCAGTCGACCACCGGTTGCTGGCCGTCGTCCTTGCCCGACACGTCCACGAGGCATCGAGAGCGCGTCGGTGAGGATGGGCCGATGACCGATCCGTTCGCATCGCTCGCGGGCGAGCACGGGCTGGAGGACCGCCCGGGCACGTCGCCCGACGGCCTGCCCGAGCGGTACCTGTACTCGCCGGACATGGTGTTCCGCTACGCGTTCGGGCGCTGGTGGGGCGAGGCGGACCTCGCGTCCACCGTGGTCTGGGTCCTGCTCAATCCCGCGACCGGCGACACCGAGAAGCGCCGCCGTCCGACGCTGGACCGGTGCATCGGCCGGTCCCGGGAGATGGGCGCGAGCGGGCTGCTGATCGTGAACCTGTTCGCGGTCCGCCACACCGATCCGAAGATGATCCGGTCCGTCGACGATCCGGTCGGCCCGGCCGGGGACGACGCCCTCCGGGTCTTCACCGCCGCGGGCCAGGCGACCGTCGCGGCGTGGGGGAGTCACGGTTCGTGGCGAGGTCGATCGGCCGAAGTGGGGTCCCTGCTCGACGACCCGCTGTGTCTGGGCACGACCGCCAGCGGGGAGCCGCGGCATCCGCTGTACGTGCGCGCGGACGCCCCGCTGGGCCCGTGGCGGCCACCGACGGGCTGAGTCAGGCGACGGTCGCGAACAGCGGGGTCGCGCCGGCGATGTCGACCAGCCGGCGCACAGGGTTCGACGGCCGGCGCAGTTCGGGGATCCGGCCGGCCCGGCGGGCCGCCTCGGTCTCCCGGACCACGAGTCGCAGACCGCGGCAGTCGAGGAAGGTGGCCGCGGACGCGTCGACGGCGACCGCGTCACCGTGGCGGTGCTCGGAGGCGTCCCAGAGGGCGACCACCGTGGAGTCGACCTCGCCGCGCAGGCGCAGCACGGGACCCGCCTCCTCGTCGACGAGGTCGATGGCGCCGAACGGCTCGATGATCTGCACAGCGGGCTCCTCTCGTCCGGCGTGCTTCGCCGGACAGGAGCTGACAGTGCCTGTGGGTACTGACAGTTTGGCGTTCGGTAACTGGGAACCGGCTGGGAAACCCGGCATGAACGTTCATGCATGACCGTGTATGGTCATTCATCGTGGACGCGCAGACGTGGACGGTCGGGGTCACCGGCGCCACCGGGTACGCGGGGGGAGAGGTGTGCCGGCTGCTGGCCGGGCATCCGAACCTCACGCTGGCCGGGGTGCATGCCAACTCGAGCGCCGGCCGACGCCTCGGTGAGCTGCAGCCGCACCTGCTGCCCTTCGCGGACATGGAGGTGCAGCCCAGCGACGCGGCGAGCCTCACCGGCTACGACGTCGTCGTCCTGGCGCTGCCGCACGGCGAGTCCGCGGTGATCGCCGACCAGCTGCCCGCCGAGACGCTGGTCATCGACTGCGGCGCCGACCACCGGCTGAACGACCCCGCCGCCTGGGCCCGCTGGTACGGCGGCGTGCACGCCGGCACCTGGCCCTACGGCCTCCCGGAGCTCCCCGGCCAGCGGGAGAAGCTGGCCGGCGCCACCCGGGTCGCCGTCCCCGGCTGCTACCCGACCTCGGTCACCCTCGCGATGGCCCCGGCGCTGGCCGCCGGGATCGTCGAGCCCGACGTCGTCGTCGTCGCGGCCAGCGGCACCTCGGGCGCCGGCAAGTCGCCCAAGGCGCACCTGCTCGGCAGCGAGGTCATGGGCGCGGCCAGCGCCTACGGCGTCGGGGGAGTGCACCGGCACACCCCCGAGATGATCCAGGGACTGTCGCAGGTCGCCGGCTCCGACGTCAGCGTCAGCTTCACGCCGACGCTGGTGCCGATGAGCCGGGGCATCCTCGCCACCTGCTCGGCGAAGCTGAAGCCCGGTGTCGACGCCGAGGTCGCCCGCGCCGCCTACGCACAGGCCTACGCGGACGAGCCGTTCGTCCACCTGCTGCCCGAGGGCCAGTGGCCCACCACGGCGCAGGTCCTTGGCGCCAACACCGTCGCCGTGCAGATCGCCGTCGACGCCGACGCGAACCGCCTGGTCGTCGTCGCCGCCGTCGACAACCTCACCAAGGGCACCGGGGGAGCGGCGATCCAGTGCGCCAACCTCGCCCTGGGCCTGCCCGAGACCACCGGCCTCCCGCTCGTAGGAGTCGCACCGTGAGCACCACAGCCCCGAAGGGCTTCTCAGCCGCCGGCGTCGCCGCGGGCCTGAAGTCGAGCGGTGACCTCGACGTCGCCGTCGTCCTCAACACCGGCCCGGACGACGCCGCAGCCGCCGTCTTCACCACCAACCGGTTCCCGGCCGCGCCCGTGCAGTGGAGCCGCCAGGTGCTCGCCGGCCAGCGGGCGCGCGCCGTCGTCCTCAACTCCGGTGGCGCCAACGCCTGCACCGGGCCCGAGGGCTTCCAGGACACCCACGCCACCGCCGAGCACGCCGCGGACGCCCTCGACATCGGCGCGATCGACGTCGCCGTCGCCAGCACGGGGCTCATCGGCATGCGGCTGCCGATGGACAAGCTCACCGCCGGGGTCTCCGACGCCGTCGCCAAGCTCAGCGAGGACGGCGGCGCCGACGCCGCCCGCGCGATCATGACCACCGACAGCGTGCCGAAGACGACGACCCAGCAGCGGGACGGCTGGACCGTCGGCGGCATGGCCAAGGGCGCGGGCATGCTCGCCCCGAGCCTGGCCACGATGCTCGTCGTCGTCACCACCGACGCGACCGCCGACCCGGACGTGCTGCAGCGGGCGCTCAAGGCGGCCACCGCCGTCAGCTTCGAGCGGGTCGACTCCGACGGCTGCCTCTCGACCAACGACACGGTGCTCGTGATGGCCAACGGCGCAGCCGGGGTCACGCCGTCCGAGGAGGAGCTGACCGAGGCGCTCACCGCCGCGTGCACAGACCTCGCCATGCAGCTGCTCGCCGACGCCGAGGGCTCCACCAAGGACATCGCGATCACCGTCCGGAACGCGGCCACCGTCGACGACGCGCTCACCGCCGGCCGGGCCTGCGCCCGGAACAACCTGCTCAAGACGGCGCTCTTCGGCAACGACCCCAACTGGGGCCGGGTGCTCGCCGCCATCGGCACCACCGACGCCGCCTTCGAGGCCGACCAGGTCGACGTCACCATCAACGGCGTCACCGTCTGCCGGGGCGGCTCCATCGGCGACCCGCGCGAGGGCGTCGACCTCTCCGACCGGGCGATCACCATCGACGTCGACCTCAAGGCCGGCAGCGAGCAGGCCACGGTCTGGACCAACGACCTGTCCATCGCCTACGTGCACGAGAACTCGGCGTACTCGACGTGACCCAGGACGCCGCACCCCAGGATCCGACCCCGCCGAACGTGCGGGTCGACGAGCACGCACCGCCGCCGAAGCTGCCCCGCACCGTCGGCACGCACCGGGTCATGCGCACCCACGACCCCGAGGGTGACGCCGCCAAGGTCGCCGTCCTCACCGGGGCGCTGCCCTGGCTCAAGGAGTTCCACGGCAAGGTCGTCGTCATCAAGTACGGCGGCCACGCCATGGTCGACGACGAGTGCCGCCGCGCCTTCGCCGAGGACATGGTCTTCCTGCGGACCTGCGGCATCCTGCCGGTCGTCGTGCACGGCGGCGGCCCGCAGATCAGCGCGATGCTCGGGAAGCTCGGTATCGCCAGCGAATTCCGCGGCGGCCTGCGGGTCACCACCCCCGAGACGATCGACGTCGTCCGGATGGTGCTCACCGGCCAGGTCGGCCCCGACATCGTCGGCCTGATCAACCAGCACGGGCCGATGGCCGTGCACCTCTCCGGCGAGGACGGCGGGCTGTTCACCGCCGCCCGCACGCAGGCGGTCGTCGACGGCGAGCGGGTCGACATCGGCCTGGTCGGCGACGTCGTCTCGGTCGACACCACCCCTGTCACCGCGCTGCTCGAGGCCGGGCACATCCCGGTGGTCGCCAGCGTCGCCCCCGATGCCGACGGCGTGGTGCACAACGTCAACGCCGACACCGCGGCGGCAGCGCTCGCCTCGGCGCTCGGCGCGGTGAAGATGGTCGTCCTCACCGACGTCGAGGGGCTCTACGCCAACTGGCCCGACCGCGACTCGCTCGTCCAGCAGATCGACGCCACCGAGCTGGCCACGATCCTGCCCACGCTGGACGCCGGGATGATCCCGAAGATGGCCGCCTGCCTGCGGGCGGTCGAGGGCGGCGTGAAGCGGGCGACCGTCGTCGACGGCCGGACCCCGCACGCACTGCTGCTCGAGACGTTCACCACCGAAGGCACCGGGACGATGGTCGTTCCGGCGAAGAACCAGAAGGAGGGGTCAGCATGACGACGCACACGGAGGAGCTGGCCCGCCGCTGGTCAGCGGTGATGATGAGCAACTACAAGGTGCCGCCGGTCGCGCTCGCCTCCGGCGCCGGGGCCACCGTTACCGACGTCGACGGCCGCGAGTACACCGACCTGCTGGGCGGTATCGCGACGACGATCCTCGGCCACGCGCACCCCAAGGTCGTCGAGGCCATCACCACCCAGGCCGGGAAGCTCGGGCACGTCTCCAACCTGGCCATGCACGAGCCGGGCGTCCTGCTCGCCGAGCGGCTGCTCGAGCTCGCCGGCCGCCCCGGCCGCGTCTTCTTCTGCAACTCGGGCGCCGAGGCCAACGAGGCGGCCTTCAAGCTCAGCCGGCTCACCGGCCGCCCGCAGGTGATCACCGCCGAGGGGGCGTTCCACGGCCGCACCATGGGCGCGCTGGCCCTCACCGGCCAGCCCTCCAAGGCGGCCGCTTTCGCGCCGCTGCCCGGCGGCGTCTCCTACGTGCCCTACGGGGACGCCGACGCGCTGGCCGGCGCTGTGTCGGATCAGACCGCGATGGTGCTGCTCGAGCCGATGCTGGGGGAGGGCGGTGTCCTGCCCGCCCCCGCCGGCTACCTGGCGGCTGCCGAGGCGGCGGCGAAGGACGCTGGCGCGCTCTTCGCCCTCGACGAGGTGCAGACCGGCATCGGCCGCACCGGGCAGTGGTTCGCCTCCCAGGCGGATGGCCTGCACCCCGACGTCATCACGCTGGCCAAGGCGCTCGGCGGCGGCCTGCCGATCGGCGCGATGCTCGCCTTCGGCGAGGCCGCGGACCTGCTGACGGCGGGCTCGCACGGCTCCACCTTCGGCGGCAACCCGATCGCCGCCGCGGCCGCGCTCGCCGTGATCGACACGATCCGCGACGAGGGCCTGCTCGAGCGTGCCAAGGAGATCGAGCACCGGTTCACCACCGGCATCGAGGCGCTCGGCCACGCCGGCATCAGCGGCGTCCGGGGGAGGGGCGCGCTGCTCGGCATCGTGCTGACCGCCGACGTCGCCGCGCAGGTGGAGGCGAACCTGCGCGACGCCGGCTTCCTCGTCAACGCCGTGGCCCCGGGCGTCGTCCGGCTCGCCCCGCCCCTCGTCCTCACCGACGCCCAGGTCGACGCGTTCGTCGCGGCGCTCCCTGCGGCCCTCGATCCCGCACTGGAGACCCAGCAGTGACCCGGCACTTCCTCAAGGACGACGACCTCAGCCCGGCCGAGCAGGCCGAGGTCCTGGCGCTCGCCGCCTCCCTCAAGGCCGGCCGGGGCACGGCCGAGGCGCCCACTCCGCTGCGCGCCGCCAACGGCACCCCGCGCCCGGTCGCCGTGCTCTTCGACAAGCCCTCGACGCGCACCCGGGTGTCGTTCTCCGTGGGCGTCACCGAGCTCGGCGGCTTCCCGCTGGTGATCGACGCCGGCAGCAGCCAGCTCGGCCGCGGCGAGTCGGTGGAGGACACCGCCCGCGTGCTGGACCGGCAGGTCGCCGCCATCGTGTGGCGCACCTTCGGTCAGGACCGCATCGAGGCCATGGCGTCGATGAGCCGGGTGCCGGTGGTCAACGCACTCACCGACGAGTACCACCCGTGCCAGATCCTGGCCGACCTGCAGACCGTGATCGAGCACAAGGGCCCGCTGGCTGGCCGCTCGATGACCTACCTGGGCGACGGCGCCAACAACATGGCGCACTCCTACCTGCTCGGCGGCGCGACCGCCGGCATGCACGTGCGGATCGGCTCGCCGGATTCCTTCCAGCCCGACCCCGCGGTGCTCGAGCGGGCTGCCGAGATCGCCGCGGAGACCGGCGGCTCGGTCGGCTGGACCGCGGACGCCGCGGCCGCGGCGGACGGCGCCGACGTCCTGGTCACCGACACCTGGGTCTCGATGGGGCAGGAGGGCGAGTACGACACCCGGATCGCGCCGTTCCTGCCCTACGCCGTGGACGAGGCGGCGCTCGCCCGGGCCGCGGACGACGCCGTCGTCCTGCACTGCCTGCCGGCCTACCGCGGCAAGGAGATCGCCGCAGACGTCATCGACGGCCCGCAGAGCGCGGTCTGGGACGAGGCGGAGAACCGGCTGCACGCCCAGAAGGCCGTTCTGACCTGGCTCCTGGAGCGTTCGTGACGAGACACCGGGAGCACGCATGACCTCCGCCGTCGGCCGCTCCGCGCGCCAGGCCCGGATCCGCGGGCTGATCGAGGCCCAGCCGGTCAACTCGCAGACCCAGCTCGCGGCGCTGCTGGCCCAGTCGGGCATCGAGGTCACCCAGGCCACGCTGTCGCGTGACCTGGAGGAGCTCGGGGCGGTCAAGCTGCGCGGCTCCGACGGCGCCCCGGCGTCCTACGTCGTCCCGCCGGAGAACGCTCCGCTGAGACCGGCCCAGACGGCGCCGGCCCGGCTGACCCGGCTCCTGGCCGACCTGCTCACCAGCGCCGAGGGCAGCGCCAACCTCGCGGTGCTCCGCACCCCGCCCGGCGCGGCCCAGTTCCTGGCCTCCGCACTGGACAAGGTGGGCCTCCCCGACGTGCTGGGCACCATCGCGGGGGACGACACTCTGCTGGTCGTCTCCCGGGCCCCCGACGGCGGGCCCGCCCTGGCCGACCGGCTCCGCGCGCTCGCGCAGCGCACGCCGGCCGTCTATCCCGAACTGAGCGCAGACCTGGAAGAGGAACCCGGCACGTGAGCAGCTCCGCACCTGGATCGCAGACCCGGCTCTGGGGCGGTCGCTTCGGCGGCGGCCCGTCGCCGGCGATGGCGGCGCTGAGCAAGTCCACCCACTTCGACTGGCAGCTCGCGCCCTTCGACCTTGCCGGATCGCGTGCTCACGCCCGCGTGCTGCACCGCGCCGGCCTGCTCGCCGACGACGAGCTCGAGCAGATGCTCGGCGCCCTCCGCGAGCTCTCCACCGAGGTCGCCGACGGCACCTTCACCGCGATCGACTCCGACGAGGACGTGCACGAGGCCCTCGAGCGTGGCCTGACCGAGAAGCTCGGTGAGCTCGGCGGCAAGCTTCGCGCCGGCCGCAGCCGCAACGACCAGATCGCCACCGATCTGCGGCTCTACCTGCGCCACCACGTGCGCACGCTGGTGGGGGAGCTGTCCTCGCTGGAGTTCGCGCTGCTCGGGCTGGCCGAGCGCTACTCCGACGTCGCCGCACCCGGCATGACGCACCTGCAGCACGCCCAGCCGGTGCTGATCGCCCACCAGCTGCTGGCGCACGCGCACTCCATCGCCCGCGACGTCGACCGGCTGCGGGACTGGGACAAGCGCGCCGCCGTGAGCCCCTACGGCTCGGGTGCCCTGGCCGGTTCCTCGCTGCCGCTGGACCCCGACGCCGTCGCCGCCGAGCTCGGGTTCGACCGGGCGTCGGAGAACTCGATCGACGGCGTCAGCGACCGCGACTTCGCGGCGGAGTTCTGCTTCGTCGCCGCGCTGCTCGGCGTCCACCTCTCCCGGCTGGGGGAGGAGGTCGTGCTCTGGACGTCGACCGAGTTCGGCTGGGCCCGCCTCGACGACGCCTGGGCGACCGGGTCGTCGATCATGCCGCAGAAGAAGAACCCCGACATCGCCGAGCTGGCCCGCGGGAAGTCGGGCCGCTTCGTCGGCAACCTGACCGGCCTGCTCACGATGCTCAAGGGCCTGCCGCTGGCCTACGACCGCGACCTGCAGGAGGACAAGGAGCCGGTCTTCGACTCCATGGAGCAGCTGCTCCTCCTGCTGCCCGCGGTCACCGGGATGATGGCGACGCTGACGCTGCGCCCGGAGGTGCTCGAGGCCGCCGCCCCGCAGGGCTTCGCGCTGGCCACCGACGTCGCCGAGTGGCTGGTCCGCCAGGGCGTGCCGTTCCGCTCGGCGCACGAGATCAGCGGGTCGATGGTCGCCTTCTGCGAGGAGGCCGGCCTCGAGCTCGACCAGCTCGACGACGACCAGCTCGCCGGCATCGACGAGCGCCTGACGCCGGACGTCCGGTCGGTGCTGTCGGTGAGCGGAGCGCTCGCCGCCCGCAGCACCCGCGGGGGCACCGCACCGGTGCGGGTGGCCGAGCAGATGACCGCGCTGAAGGCGCTGGCCACTCAGCACGCCGACTGGGCGCTGTCCTCGCCGGTGGCGCCGGCCCTCTGAGCGTGTCCGACCAGTCCCGGCCCGAGCCGGGTCCCCTCGTCCGCGAGCAGGACCTGCTCGGGCCGATCGACGTCGTGGCACGGTCACTGCTCGGCTGCTGGGTGGTGACCGAGCGGCCGGAGGGTGCCGTGGCGCTGCGGCTGACCGAGGTCGAGGCGTACTCCGGCTCGGGGGTCGACCCGGCCGCGCACTCGCACCGGGGGCCCACGCCGCGCGCGGCGATCATGTTCGGCCCGCCCGGGCGGCTCTACGTGTACTTCTCCTACGGCGTGCACTGGTGCGCCAACGTCGTCGTCGGCCCGGAGGGCGACGGCGAGGCGGTGCTGCTGCGCGCCGGTGAGGTCGTGGTGGGGGAGGAGCTCGCCCGCTCCCGCCGTCCGGCCGCCCGTTCGCCGCGGGACCTCGCCGGAGGTCCGGCCCGGCTGACCCAGGCTCTCGCCATCGGACGCGACGACCTGGACACGGACCTGCTGGCTCCGGCCTCCCCGGTACGGCTGCACAGGGGGCCGCCGCCGGTGGCGGTCTCGGCCGGACCGCGCGTCGGGATCAGCGTCGCGACCGATCTCCCGTGGCGCTTCTGGGAGACCGGCGCGCCCTCGGTGAGCGCGTTCCGCGCGGGTGGCAAGCCGCGGCGCCGCACCACCGCCGCAGACTGATCAGGCAGGATCGCAGCCGTGACCGACGTGATCGACGAACTGCACCGCCGTGGGCTGATCGCCCAGAGCACCGACGAGGCCGCCCTCCGGGAGCACCTCGCCGAGGGATCGGTCGCCTTCTACTGCGGGGTCGACCCGACGGCGCCGAGCCTGCACGTCGGCCACCTCGTCCAGTACATGGTGATGCGGGCACTGCAGCGGGCCGGCCATCAGCCGGTGGTGCTGGTCGGTGGTGCCACCGGTCTGATCGGCGATCCGCGGCCGACCGCCGAGCGTCAGCTCAACGACCCGGAGGTCGTCGCCGGCTGGGTGGCGAGCATCCGGTCGCAGGTGGCGCCGCTCCTGGAGCTCCCCGCGGAGACCGACGGGCTGAAGGGACCGATCTACGTCGACAACCTCGACTGGACCGGGCAGCTGTCGGCGATCGACTTCCTGCGTGACGTCGGCAAGCACTTCCGGGTGAGTCAGATGCTGGCGAAGGAGGCCGTGTCGGCCCGGCTGAACTCCGAGGCCGGCATCAGCTACACCGAGTTCAGCTACCAGATCCTGCAGGCCAACGACTTCCGCGAGCTGCACCAGCGGCACGGGGTCACGCTCCAGACCGGCGGCTCGGACCAGTGGGGCAACCTCACCGCGGGCATCGACCTGGTCCGCCGCACCGGGGGAGCGAAGGTGCATGCCCTGTCCACCCCGCTGGTGACCAAGTCCGACGGCACCAAGTTCGGCAAGACCGAGGGCGGCGCCGTCTGGCTCGACCCGTCGCTGACATCGCCCTACGCCTTCTTCCAGTTCTGGCTCAACGCCGACGACGCCGACGCCCGGGCCTGGCTGCCCCTGTACTCGGAGCGGCCCGCCGAGGAGGTCGCGGCGCTGATCGCGGAGAGCGTGGAGCGGCCGGCTGCTCGAGCTGCCCAGCGGGCGCTGGCAGAGGAGCTGACCCTCTTGGTGCACGGCCCGGAGCAGCTCCGTCAGGCGGAGGCCGCCGGCCGTGCCCTGTTCGGGCGCGAGGACCTGGCGTCGCTCGACGCGGGCACCTTGACCGCCGCGCTGCAGGAGGCCGGGAGCATCACCGTGGACGGAGAGCTGCCGACCGTCGCCCAGCTGCTACAGCAGACCGGTCTCGTGAGCTCGCTGTCCGAGGCGAGGCGCACCGTGAAGGAGGGCGGCGCCTACGTGAACAACGAGCGGGTCACGGACGGCGATCTGGTCCCGGGGGAAGACGCCTGGCTGCCCGGCGGCTGGCTCGTCCTGCGGCGCGGACGGCGCTCGATCGCCGGCGTCCGCAGGGGTGCCTGACGCTCCGACGGCCTCGTGATCATGGGGTGGCGGGCGTCACCGACCCCCGGGTTTGACCCCGCCGACATGGCCGTGTAACTTTCTCTCTGCGCCGCGCGGCCCGGAAGGGCCGCCGGACCGGGCCCCGCGTCTAGCGGGTCGACCGGAAACCGGCGTAGAGTTGGACATCCAGCCAGTGACGGAGCCCGTGAGGGTCGAGTTTCTGCGCGTCCGCTCCTTGAGAACTCAACAGCGTGCCGAAAGTCAGTGCCAA